>NZ_FNTZ01000001.1:0-1456250 GCF_900105555.1 Pseudomonas coleopterorum | reverse complement strand
ATGCTGGTCCTGCTGGCCGCCACCTATGCGTGTATCGAGTTGCGCGGACAATTCGCACGAGGCAGCGGCGCGCGCGTACTGATCGTGCAGTTTCACTTCATGCTGGGCCTGAGCGTGGGTTTGCTGGTGTGGCTGCGTCTGCTGGCACGAAGCCTGGGCGTCACCCCGAGCATCGTTCCGCCCCTCCCCGCCTGGCAGACCCGCCTGGCCAGCCTGATGCACCTTGCACTCTACGCCTTGATGATCGGCCTGCCGTTGCTCGGCTGGCTGATCCTCAGCGCGCAGAACCGGCCCGTCTCGTTCTGGGGCATCGAGTTGCCTCACCTGATCGGGGAGGACCGTGACCTCGGTGGGCGCCTGCAGGAATGGCACATGCGCATCGCCAGCTGGGGCTATTGGCTGATCGGCCTGCACGGCCTGCTGGGCCTGGGCCATCATTACCTGCGCGGCGACAATACCCTTCGCCGCATGCTGCCGCAGCGCGACTGAAACGTCACGGCGCGGCCCGCCAACCCTGCAGGCCGCCGGTATGCACGAACACCACGCGGCTGCCTGCGGCGAGCACGCCCGCCGTTGCCGCCTCGCGCAAGGCCCACAACGCCTTGGCCGTGTACACAGGCTCCAGAGGAGCACCCGCCTCGGCCTCGCAGTCGCGCATGAACGCCAGCAGCGCGCTGTCCGTTTTGGCAAAGCCGCCACGGCTGGCATCGAGCAGGGTATGACCCCGTTCGCCGCACAGCGCATTCACCTGCTCTATCACACCATGCCCCGGTCCGACAGCCAGCGCTCCGTAAACCCGGCGCTGCCCGCCTTCGGCCAGGACCAGGCCAGCCAGCGTCGTACCAGTCCCTACCGCCAGCCACCATGCCTCGAAATCGTCCCAGCCGATATCTGCCAGTTGCGCCTGCACTTGAGCCCTCAGAGCTGCACACCCCTTGGCCCCCAGCAACCCTCCGCCACCCTCGGGCACCGGCAGCAGATCGGGGTAGCGTGCCTGCCAGGGTGCCCAGAAATCCTCCCGGTGGCGCTGTCGATACCCCTCGTAACCCAACCAGTGCAGCTCCATTCCCCACCGCTGCAGGTCAGTCACGGTCGGCGTCACCTGGGCGTGGCCGCGCAGCAAGCCGACCGTGCGCAGACCCAGGCGCTCACCGGCCGCCGCCAGGGCATGCAGGTGATTGGAATGGGCACCGCCCAGACTGATGAGCCCCCTGCAGCCAGCGGCCCGAGCAGCCAGTAGGTGATACTGCAGCTTGAACGACTTGTTGCCGCTGATCAGCGGATCGATGAGATCCAGCCGGAGTATGGCCGCCTCGATGCCGGCCTCGGCGAGCCAGGACAATCGCAAGGGTTGCAACGGAGCGCGTGGTAGATCAAGAAGCATGGGGGCCTGACAAGCTGGACGTGGGAATGCAGCGGCGCCGGGACCGACCCGGCGCGCTGCTCATTCTACAGCACGGCTGCCAGGCGCGAGCCCTGGTCGATGGCGCGTTTGGCGTCCAGTTCAGCGGCCACGTCCGCACCGCCGATCAGGTGCACTCGCTGCCCGGCCTCGATCAGCCCCTGCTCCAGCTCGCGCAATGGATCCTGCCCGGCACAGATCACCACGTTGTCCACCGCCAGCACCCGCGGCTCGCCCCCGGCCACGCGTACATGCAGGCCGGCGTCATCGATCTTCAGGTACTCGACGCTGTTGACCATGCGCACGCCCTTGCTCTTCAGCCCGGCGCGATGGATCCAGCCGGTGGTCTTGCCCAGGCCTTCACCCACCTTGCCGGCCTTGCGCTGCAACAGGTAGACCTCGCGCGCCGGCGCGTGGGTCTGCGCCGCAACCCCAGCCACGCCGCCGCGGGCGTGCAAGGTAAGGTCGATGCCCCACTCCTTCCAGAATGCCTCACGATCAAGGCTGGTAAACGGCCCTTGATGCACCAGGAACTCGCTGACGTCGAAGCCGATACCACCGGCGCCGATCACCGCCACCCGCTGCCCCACCGGGCGCCGTGCCAGCAGCACGTCCAGGTAACCCAGCACCATGGGATGGTCGATACCCTCGATGTCCGGCAGCCGCGGGGCGATGCCGGTGGCCAGCACGATCTCGTCGAAACCTCCGGCTGTCAGCGCGGCTACGTCGACCCGCGCGCCGAGGCGCACGTCCACGCCGAGCCGCGTCAGCCTGCGATCGAAATAGCGCAGGGTTTCGTTGAATTCTTCCTTGCCGGGAATGCGCTTGGCCACGTTGAACTGACCGCCGATCTCGTCGCGCGAGTCGAACAGCGTCACCGTATGGCCGCGCTCGGCCGCCACCGTGGCCGCCGCCAACCCGGCTGGCCCGGCTCCCACGATGGCAATCCTGCGTACCTGGGTCACGGGCAGATAATTGAGCTCGGTTTCATGACAGGCGCGCGGGTTGACCAGGCAACTGGTCAACTTGCCGGCGAAGGTGTGATCCAGGCAGGCCTGGTTACAGGCGATGCAGGTGTTGATCTCGTCGCCCCGGTCGGCAGCGGCCTTGTTGATGAACTCGGGGTCGGCCAGGAATGGCCGCGCCATCGATACCATGTCCGCGTCGCCATCGGCCAGGATGCGCTCGGCCACCTCCGGAGTGTTGATGCGATTGGTGGTGATCAGCGGCAACCGCACCGCCGTGCGCAACTTCGCCGTGACTTTGCTGAACGCCGCGCGGGGCACCTTGGTGGCGATGGTCGGAATGCGTGCTTCGTGCCAGCCGATGCCGGTGTTGATCAGCGTGGCGCCCGCCGCCTCGATGGCCTGGGCCAATTCGACCACTTCCTCCCAGATGCTGCCGCCTTCGATCAGGTCGAGCATGGACAGGCGGAAGATGATGATGAACTCGCGACCGACCGCTTGCCTTACCTGACTGACGATCTCGACCGCCAGGCGCATCCGATTGGCGTAGCTGCCGCCCCAGCGATCGGTGCGCTGGTTGCTGTGAGCCGCCAGGAACTGATTGATGAAGTAGCCTTCCGAGCCCATGATCTCGACACCGTCGTAGCCCGCCGACTGGGCCAGCCGAGCACAGGCGACGAAGTCGGCGATCTGCTGCTGAATGCCTTGTTCATCCAGCTCGTGTGGCTTGAACGGGTTGATCGGCGCCTGAATGGCGCTCGGCGCCACCAGCTTGGGGCTGTATGCATAACGCCCGGCATGCAGAATCTGCAGGCAGATCTTGCCGCCGGCCGCGTGCACCGCCTGGGTCACGATCCGATGCTTTTCCGCCTCCTCAGGCGTGCTCAGCTTGGCCGCCCCGGCATACACCCCGCCTTCTTCGTTCGGTGCAATGCCGCCAGTGACGATCAGGCCCACTCCACCCCGCGCACGTTCGGCGAAATACGCGGCCATGCGTTCGAACCCGCCCGGTTTTTCCTCAAGACCGGTGTGCATGGAACCCATCAGACTCCGGTTGCGCAAGGTGGTGAAACCCAGGTCCAGAGGTGCCAGCAGATGAGGATAGGGAGCAGCGGCCATGGGATCTCCACAGGCAGGATTACGGATAGGTGCGGAGCCTCTTTCAGCGGGCTCGGTCACGACGAGTGTCTGACAGTAAAGACCCGAGCCGTCTGCCTCAATGACCAGAAATGACAAGTCATTGATCATGCCGCACGCGACGTCTACCCTAGTGCGGATTCACCAACAGGAGCTGATTGTTGTCCCTCATGCGCAAAATCCTGATGTCCGTGGTCGCCCTGCTTTGCCTGGCGGCGTTGACCACCTATGCGCTGTGGACGACCCAGCGGCCCGTGGGCCACTACCTGTCGGACCTGCGCGTCACGTTCGAGGGGATCGACGGCATGCCGGCCGGGCGGGGCAATCTACTGGGCGTTCAGCCCGAACTGTTCCCGGCGGACTACCAGAGTGTCGAACGCCTGCGCCTGAAACTGGCCGGTTATCTGCAACACGCCCAGGACGCCGGCCTGCTCAACGGCAAGACCATCGTCGTGCTGCCCGAGCACATCGGCACCTGGTTGTGGGCCGTGGGCGAGAAGAACGAGTTCTACCAGGCCGCGCAACGCCGCGATGCCGAACAATGGCTCGCCGCCAGCAACCCGCTGGACCTGCTCGCCGGATTGGTCCAAGCCCATGGCGACGACCGCTTCGCCGACGCCTATCTGCGCATGAAGGCGGCGCGCATGGCCGATCAATACCAGCAACTGTTTGGCGGCCTCGCCAGGCAGTTCGGTGTGACGCTGGTCGCGGGCTCCATCATTCTGCCCAAGCCTTCGGTTGCCGACGGCCGGCTGCGGACCGACAGCGGGCCGTTGTACAACGCCAGCGTCGTGTTCGCCACCGATGGCTCCATCCTCGGTCAGCCGCAGCTCCAGCATTTCACCAGTCACCCTACCCGGCGCTTTGTGCAATCCCTGGGCGATGCGCCATTCAACGTTTTCGACACCCCGGCGGGAAAACTCGCCGTACTGATCGGCACCGACAGCTGGCACCCGGCCAGTCACGCCCAACTACGCCAGCAGGACGTGCAACTGCTGGCGGTGCCAGCATCGGTGCTGGGCCGGGGTCGCTGGTCCAGCCCATGGCGTGGCTTCCGCATCAGCCCGGCGCCCACCGATGTCGCCGTGTCACCTCGCGAAGTCAGCGAGGCACACGCCTGGCAACGTCTGAGCGAAGCCAGCGCGCCCTTGGCCAGCATGACCGTGTTCATGGGCGGGCATTTCTGGAATCAGTTCTACGAAGGGCAAAGTTTCGCGCGCCAGCGTGAACGGTTCGGGCAAGTCGGCGATGGGCGCGGCGCGCGCCTGATCAACTTGTGGCTCTAGGCGCGTGACCGGCCAGCGCATCAAACTCGGCGACCTGTCGGTCGGCTTTACTCAAAGCCTGGCCGAAGCCGTACGCAGCCACGGTCATGACCCCTCGCCCCTGTTGGCCCAATACGGACTGGAGCCCAGTCGGCTCAACGTGGCCGGTGCACGGTTGACCATCGCCCGCTATATGCGCCTGGGGCATGCGGCCATCGCACTCACCGGCGACCCTGCCCTGGGCCTGCGCATCGGTAAGGCCAGTCGCTTGAGCCAGGCGGGGTTGGCAGGTATCACGGCCGCACAGGCGCCAACGGTGCGCGAAGCCGCTCGTACGCTGATTCGCTTCGAAGCACTGTATGCAGCCAACTACCGTGGGCAGTCGAGCTTTCATGAAGACCGCGAAGGCGCCTGGCTACGGTTCTATTCGATCAGCCCCTACAACGCCTATAACCGGTTCGTGGTGGATTCGCTGCTGACCGGCTGGCTGCGGCAACTGAACGTCCTGGCGGGGCAAGACATTCTTGCGCAGCGGCTGGAGATCGAGTTCGCCGCGCCGGAGTACGCCGACCACTACCCTGCCAACACCAGCTTCGGCTGCGTACACAATCAACTGCGTCTCACCCACGCCAGCCTCAGCCTGCGCAACCCCGAGCACTGTCCCAGCACCTGGCAGCATCTGTTGCAACTGTGCGAGCAGGAACTGGAACGGCTGACCCGTATCCGGACCCTGGCCGAACGGGTCAGCCAGCTGCTCGGCCCCTTGCTCAATGGCGGACGCGAACCCACGCTGGACGAAGTCGCCGCCTGCCTGAAAATGCCGGCCTGGACCCTGCGCCGCAAGCTGACCCAGGAAGGCACCCAATTTCGCTCGATTCTCAACGACACCCGCCGGGACCTGGCACAGACCTACATCCGTGACACCGAGCTGGCCTTCGGCGAAATTGCCTATCTACTGGGATTCACCTCGGCCGAAGCCTTCCAGCGTGCGTTCAAGCGCTGGTGCGCAGTCACGCCCGGAGAGTACCGCCGCACGAACCGTTGATGGCCCATACGTACATGGTCTTCAAGGCTGCGAGACAGGCGTGTCGGCGGCAGGCGTTTCAGGGGCGGCGTCGGGGACTGCCTGCGGCGTTTCGGGCTGTGTAATGATTTCGATCGGTGCCGGTTGCGCCGGAGGTGCCACCGGTTGCGATGCCTCCTGTTCAGACACCGCGTCTACCCCAGGCGCCTGGATGGCCGCTGGCGCCGCTACTGCAGGCGCCAGGGAAGCAGCGGGTGCGGTGTCGGGCACACCCAGCTCATCCTGGGTTGGCTGCGGCGCTGGCGCTTTCTTGGCTTTGACCGGCATGAAGCTCTCGACCAGGGCGAAATAGCGGTCGTAGAACGTATCCGACGCCACCGTTTCACTGGCCACCTTGACCATGGAGTCGTCGGTGGACCCGATCGGCATCGACACCGAACCCAACACCCCCACGCCCACACTGGCGGAGTTGTTGACCTTCTTCAGCGCGTAGCGATCCTGCAGGGCGTTGGCGAACACGGTGGAACTGTGATCACTGCTGGCATCGGCTACGCAGACCACGTTGAAGCTGATTTCCAGATGACTCTCGCCGGTTTGCTGGAAGCTCTTGTGCCCGCTGACCTGGCGCGGATCATTGCTGGTGATGATGTAGCCCTGACTGAGCAACCCGCGGCGCGCAGCCTCGCAGGAGGCCACGTCACTGACGGGGTAGTTGCGCGAGAACGTACCCGAGTCGGCAAAGTTTTCGTGTTCGTAGATGGCGGTCTTGGGTGAGGAACACCCTGCCAGGCCAAGCCATGCAATTGCCAGCAAGGCGCCTGGGAGGCGACGTCCGAAAGGAAATGGGAGTGACATTTGAAGTCCTGGAAAACAGTCTGCGGCTATTGTGCAACAGAACATGCGCATGCGGCGCATGAAATACCGTTCAATCAGGACGTGCGGTGATACGCGATGTTTCCATGGGCGGTTTCCACGGACTGCGTGCTTACTTGACTGCGGGCGGCTGAGTCACAGGCTGCGCAGGCGCGCCGGCAGCAGATGCAGAATCGAGGGGCACGGTCGCAAGTGCGGCGCGTCGCTCGGCGCGAGCCTTGGCTCGCAACTGCTTGCGCCAGCGCCGCTTGCTGCTGGCGGCAATGTACCAACCGAACAACGGCCCCAACAACATGCCGGCAAGCACACCTGCCAGTATGAAGACCGAAACCGGCAACGACGGGCTGGACCACCCAAGAACGCTCAACGCCACGGCCTGCTGGTTCTCGAGCACGAATATCAGCACAGCGGCGGCGACTGCCAGGAAGATCAGCACCAGCAGCAATTTCTTGAGATTACGCAAAGCCTTCTCCTTCAACGTCGATCAAACGAGTTCTTCATCCTCGTTCACCCGGTCGCGCAATTCCTTGCCGGGCTTGAAATGCGGAACGAACTTGCCGTCCAGGCTCACTGACTGACCAGTCTTCGGGTTACGCCCGACACGCGGCGCGCGATAGTGCAAGGAAAAGCTGCCGAAACCGCGTATCTCGATCCTGTCACCCGTGGCAAGGCACTGGGACATTTGTTCAAGCATGGTCTTGATGGCCAGTTCCACATCCTTGGATGAAAGTAGACCTTGATGGGTGACAATACGTTCGATCAATTCCGACTTCGTCATATTTTTCCCTTCTTTATCAAGCAGCTAGATCAGCGCTCAGAAGGTTTTAGCATGGCTTGACAGATTTGAACAGCCCGACTCTTGACTTCTTCGCAATCAGTTGTCGGTGCACTATTTGAACGCACTGCTCTTGCGGCATTTGACGATCATGCTGCGCGTGGAATAACCGGCAGGGTTAAGACCGAAGACGTAGTCATCAGGGTCTTCCTTGGCGTCACTGGACTTGGCCAGGGTGCGGTAGCCCGCAGGCCCACAGGCGGACTCCGCCTCTTTCTCGCACTGTGCCCAGGACGAAGTGAGCCCGGAACAGTTGATGTGCAACCCGCGGTTGCCACGCTTGCCGTGGGAGGTGGAGGTGGCGGCGCAGGCGGTCACCAGCAGCAATGCTGCGATGAGCAAGGTAAATTTCATGACTCGGGCCTTGTCTACTTCAGGATGGACACGGGTTCAGGAGTAACAGCGAAATCGATCAACAACCACAGGCCATCTACCCTATCCAAGTAGCTGGCCGATTGCTAATTTACTTCAGGCGGGTTTCAGTGCGATGACTCGGAAGATTGTAACTATTCGTACAACACCGCCCTGACCTGTCATCCCTGGCTGTTGCAGCGCACGAACATGGTCCGACTGGCCATGCCGGGATTCCAGCCCAGGAAACCATCCTCCGGGTCCTCCTTGATATCCGATGTCTTTGCCAAGACCTTGTAGCCTGCCGAGCGGCACGATTGATGGGCCTTGTCATAGCACTTGCCCCATGACGAACCCAAGCCACTGCAGTTGATTTGCAACGCCTGCATGCCCCGATAATCTCGTTTGACCACCGATGTGGTGGAGCACCCGGACGTCAGACCAACTACTACGAACAGCATCGCGGTTACTACGGTTTTCATCCCTGGAGGTCCTTGGGTATTCACTTATGCCTTTGAGCCTCCCAGGCACTTTTAAGTTCGGCATCCGTTTCTGCCGAACGGTACGAAACACAAATCGCAGGCACAAAAAAGGGCGACCGAAGTCGCCCTTTTTCTACAGGTCAAACAGAACTTAGTTCTGCTTTTCCATCTGAGCACGCAGCAGGTCGCCCAGAGTGGTCGGACCGGCAGCGATATCCGAAGTGGCTGGCTTGTCGCGCAGGCTTTGGATAGCTTCTTTCTCGTCTTCAACGTCTTTCGACTTGATCGACAGCTGGATGACGCGGGACTTGCGGTCGACGCTGATGATCTTGGCTTCGACTTCTTCGCCTTCTTTCAGGACGTTGCGCGCGTCTTCAACGCGGTCACGGCTGATTTCAGAAGCTTTCAAAGTGGCTTCGATGTCGTCGGCGAGGGTGATCACAGCGCCCTTGGCGTCAACTTCTTTAACGGTACCGCGAACGATAGCGCCTTTGTCGTTGACAGCAACGTAGTTGGAGAACGGATCGTCTTCCAGTTGCTTGATGCCCAGGGAGATGCGCTCGCGCTCTGGATCTACCGACAGGATGACGGTGTCAAGCTCGTCGCCCTTCTTGAAACGACGTACGGCTTCTTCGCCCACTTCGTTCCAGGAGATGTCGGACAGGTGAACCAGGCCGTCGATGCCGCCGTCCAGACCAATGAAGATACCGAAATCGGTGATCGACTTGATGGTGCCGGAGATCTTGTCGCCCTTGTTGAACTGGCCAGAGAAGTCTTCCCATGGGTTCGACTTGCACTGCTTGATGCCCAGGGAGATACGACGACGCTCTTCGTCGATGTCCAGAACCATGACTTCCACTTCGTCGCCGACTTGTACGACTTTCGAAGGGTGGATGTTCTTGTTGGTCCAGTCCATTTCGGAAACGTGTACCAGGCCTTCCACGCCTTCTTCCAGCTCTGCGAAGCAGCCGTAGTCGGTCAGGTTGGTCACGCGTGCCATGACACGAGTGCCTTCTGGGTAACGTGCCTTGATAGCAACCCATGGGTCTTCGCCCAGCTGCTTCAGGCCCAGGGATACACGGTTACGCTCGCGATCGTACTTCAGAACCTTGACATCGATCTCGTCGCCAACGTTGACGATCTCCGATGGGTGCTTGATACGCTTCCAGGCCATGTCGGTGATGTGCAGCAGGCCATCGACGCCACCCAGATCGACGAATGCGCCGTAATCGGTGAGGTTCTTGACGATACCCTTGACTTGCTGACCTTCCTGCAGGGATTCCAGCAGAGCTTCGCGCTCGGCGGAGTTCTCGGCTTCCAGGACACTGCGACGGGAAACGACAACGTTGTTGCGCTTCTGGTCCAGCTTGATGACCTTGAATTCGAGCTCTTTACCTTCCAGGTGGGTGGTGTCGCGCACAGGGCGGACATCGACCAGGGAACCAGGCAGGAACGCACGGATGCCGTTAACGTCGACAGTGAAGCCGCCTTTAACCTTACCGTTGATAACGCCCTTGACCACTTCCTCGGCGGCGAAAGCTGCTTCCAGAACGATCCAGCACTCGGCGCGCTTGGCTTTTTCGCGGGACAGCTTGGTTTCGCCAAAGCCGTCTTCTACCGCGTCCAGCGCAACGTGGACTTCGTCACCGACCTTGATGGTCAGTTCGCCAGCGTCGTTGTAGAACTGCTCGAGCGGGATGACACCCTCGGACTTCAGGCCGGCGTGGACAGTAACCCAGTCACCGTCGATATCGACGACGATACCGGTGATGATTGCGCCTGGCTGAAGATTGAGAGTTTTTAGGCTTTCTTCAAAGAGTTCTGCAAAGCTTTCGCTCATTTTAATTCCTGTAGATTTGGGCGAAACATACGCCCATCAGCCACGCTCCAGACAACGTGGGTTTCGTTCAAGTAAAAGAAAGCCACCGGGATGTTGACTGGGTTCCCGTATGGCTTCTTCGTCACCCGGCGATATCGCGAAGTGCGATCTCGCTCATGATGCGTTCCAACACCTGCTCGATGGACAACTCCGTGGAATCCAGCTGTATGGCATCGGTCGCCGGCTTGAGCGGGGCCACTGCGCGCTGGGTGTCACGCTCATCGCGTGCACGTATCTCATCTAGCAGACTCGACAGACTAACATCGTTGCCGGCTGTCTTCAACTGCAAGTAACGTCTGCGCGCACGTTCCTCTGCACTCGCGGTCAGGAACACCTTGAGCGGCGCATCGGGGAACACCACCGTGCCCATGTCGCGACCATCGGCGACCAGGCCAGGCAGTTCCTGAAACGCCCGCTGGCGCTGCAGCAAGGCATCGCGTACCGCTGGCAGGGCAGCGACCTGGGAAGCGCAGGCGCCGATCTGCTCGTTGCGAATGTCCCGTGTGACATCGTCGCCTTCCAGGACGATGCGCTGTGGCTGGCCATCGGCGGCGGCAATGAACTGCACGTCCAGGTGCGCAGCCATGACCATCAGTGAAGCTTCGTTGCTCAAATCCACGCCGTGGTTGCGTGCGGCGTAGGCCAGCAGCCGATACAAAGCGCCCGAATCGAGCAGCTTCCAGCCCAGACGCTTGGCCAGGATACCGGCGACGGTACCTTTGCCCGAACCGCTGGGCCCGTCGATGGTGATGACTGGCGCCACGTTCACGACTTGCCCTCTTCGGCTACGTTGATACCCACTTGGGCGCACAGACCGAGGAAGTTGGGGAACGACGTGGCGACGTTGGCACAGTCGTGGATGCGGATCGGCGCGCTGGCGCGCAGGGAGGCGACGCTGAAAGCCATGGCGATGCGGTGATCACCGTGGCCGTGAACTTCGCCACCGCCCATGGCTGGCACCCCGTGGCCGACGCCGTCGATGATGATGCCATCCGCCGTCGGCTCGCATTTGACGCCCAGGGCTTGCAAGCCATCAGCCATGACCTGGATACGGTCGGATTCCTTGACCCGCAGCTCTTCGGCACCGCGCAATACGGTACGCCCTTCGGCGCAGGCGGCTGCCACGAACAGGACGGGGAATTCGTCGATCGCCAGCGGCACCAGCGCTTCGGGAATCTCGATGCCCTTGAGCCGGGCAGCCCGCACGTGCAGGTCGGCAACCGGTTCGCCACCGACTTCACGCTGGTTTTCCAAGGTGATGTCGGCGCCCATCAGGCGCAGGATATCGATGACGCCCGTACGCGTGGGGTTTATGCCGACGTGCTCCAGGGTCAGGTCCGAACCTTCGGCGATCGAAGCGGCCACCAGGAAGAAGGCGGACGAAGAGATGTCGCCCGGCACTTCGATATGGGTCGCGGTCAACGTGTGCCCGGACTCGACCGATGCCTGCGGGCCGTCGACGTGCACGGGGTAGCCGAAACCACGCAACATGCGCTCGGTGTGGTCGCGGGTCGGTGCAGGCTCGGTGGTGGTGGTCTTGCCTTCGGCCCACAATCCAGCCAGCAACAGGCAGGATTTGACCTGGGCAGAGGCCATCGGCAGGGTGTAGTTCAGCGCCTTGAGGCGCTGTCCGCCGCGAATGACCATCGGCGGACGACCCTCGGCAGCGGTCTCGATGACCGCGCCCATTTCCCGCAGGGGGTTGGCCACGCGGTTCATGGGGCGCTTGGACAGCGAGGCATCGCCGGTCAGCGTGGTGTCGAAGCTCTGCGCTGCCAGGATGCCGGCGAGCAGGCGCATCGAGGTCCCGGAGTTGCCCAGGTAGATCGGCCCTGGCGGCGCCTGCAACCCGTGCAGACCGACGCCGTGGATGGTCACGCGGCCCTGGTTCGGGCCTTCGATGACCACGCCCATGTCGCGGAAGGCCTGCAAGGTCGCCAGAGCGTCCTCGCCTTCCAGGAAGCCTTCGACTTCGGTGGTGCCTTCGGCCAGCGAGCCGAGCATGATCGAACGGTGCGAGATGGATTTGTCGCCCGGTACGCGGATGCGGCCATTGAGGCTGCCGCCGGGTTTGCCCAGGAAGATCAGGTCGTCATTGGAGTTCATAGCGTCCACATAGGCCCGACGGGCCAGGATTTTACTGAAATGCTCGCGGGCCACCCTGGCGCGCGTGAACACGCCCAGCAGGTGATGCCCATCCCCTGCATCGACCGCGTCGCGCAAGGCGTCGAGATCGCTGCGAAATGTATCGAGTGTGCGCAGCACCGCCTCGCGGTTGGCGAGGAAGATGTCGTGCCACATGACCGGATCGCTGCCGGCGATTCGGGTAAAATCGCGGAAACCGCCAGCAGCGTAGCGGAAGATTTCCAGGTTTTCACTGCGCTTGGCCAACGAGTCGACCAGACCGAACGCCAGCAGGTGCGGCAGGTGGCTGGTGGCGGCAAGCACCTCGTCGTGGCGCTCGACCTGCATGTGCTCCACGTCCGCCCCCAGGGTGCGCCACAGGCCGTCGACCCGGGCCAGCGCCTGAGGCGAGGTTTCGGCCAGCGGGGTGAGGATCACCTTGTGCCGCTTGAACAGCTCGGCATTGGCTGCCTCCACCCCGCTCTGCTCGGAACCGGCGATCGGATGGCCCGGCACGAAGCGTGACAGATCGCCGCCAAAGGCGTCGCGATAGGCCCGAACCACGTTGCCCTTGGCGCTGCCGACATCGGTGATCACCGCCCGACCCAGATCGAGTCGAGCCAGCGCCGCCAGCAGTTTCTCCATGCCCAGGATCGGCACCGCCAGCTGGATCACATCGGCGCCGACACAGGCGCTGGCGAGCTCAACTTCGCAGCGGTCCACCACACCCAGCTCGACGGCGCGCTGGCAGGAACGTGGATCGAGATCGACCCCGACCACTTCGTCGGCCAAGCCGCTTTGCTTGATGCCTTTGGCGAAGGAGCCGCCGATCAACCCCAATCCCACTACCACCAGGCGGCCTATTCTGGCAGCGCCCGGTTGCAATTGCGTGAAATCAGACACGAGCCAGCACCTGGCGCAGTGCCTCCAGGAAGCGGCTGTTTTCTTCGGCCAGGCCGATGGTCACGCGCAGGTGATTGGGCATGCCATAACCGGCCACCGGGCGCACGATCACGCCCTCGCGCAGCAGCCCCTGAAACACCGGACCGGCGTCGCGACCCACGTCCACGGCAATGAAGTTGCCCTTGGACGGGATCCACTGCAGACCCAGCTCGGTGAAACCGGCTTCCAACTGCTGCATGCCGGCGCTGTTGAGTTCGCGGCTGCGCTGCAGATATTCGGTGTCGGTCAGCGCGGCGCACGCGGCGGCCAGCGCCAGGCTGTTCACGTTGAATGGCTGGCGCACACGATTGAGCACGTCGGCGATGGTCGGCGACGACAGACCGTAGCCCACCCGCAGCGCAGCCAGGCCATAAGCCTTGGAGAACGTGCGCGACACCAGCAGGTTGGGATAGCGCGCCAGGTAATCCAGGCCGTCAGGCAGGTCGCCGCCCACGGCGTATTCGATATAGGCCTCGTCGAGCACCACCAGCACGCCGGGCGGAACCGCCGCCAGGAAGTCTTCCAGCGCCTGCGGTCCGAACCAGGTCCCGGTCGGGTTGTTCGGGTTGGCCAGAAACACGATGCGGGTCTTGTCGTCGATCGCTGCCAGCATCGCGGGCAGGTCATGGCCGAACTGCTTGGCCGGGACGACCCGCGCGCCGGCGTTCACGGCCTGCACGACCAGCGGATAGACGGCGAATGCATGCTCGCTGAACACGGCGTTCAGGCCGGGCGCCAGGTAGGCGCGGGCAACCAGTTCGAGAATGTCGTTGGAGCCGTTGCCCAGGGTCACCTGGTCGATCTGCACGCGGCACTGCCGAGCCAGCAGGGTCTTGAGGTCGAAACCGTTGCCATCGGGGTAGCGCGTGAGTTCGGCCAGCTCGCGCTCGATCGCGGCACGGGTCTTGGGGCTTGCGCCCAACGGGTTCTCGTTGCTGGCCAGCTTGATGATGCTGGCCGGGTCCATGTCCAGCTCTCGGGCCAGTTCGTCCACCGGCTTGCCGGGAACGTACGGGGACAGCTGCTGAACACCGGTCTGGGCCAGGGCAAGGAAATCGGTCATGCGTGCTAACCCTTCTGTTAGAGAACCGCTTTGGGGTACGAGCCGAGCACCTTGAGTGCCACGGCTTCCTGACTGATCTGTTCCAGCACGCCCTTGATCAACGGGTCGCGATGGTGGCCGATGAAGTCGATGAAAAACACGTAGGTCCACTTGCCGCTGCGCGACGGACGCGTCTCGATCCGTGTCAGGTCGATGCCGTTGTCATGGAACGGCACCAGCAGCTCGTGCAGGGCACCGGGGCGGTTGCTCATGGACACGATGACCGAGGTCTTGTCGTCGCCGGTCGGCGGCACTTCCTGGTTGCCGATGATCAGGAACCGCGTGGCGTTGTCCGGGCGGTCCTCGATCTTTTCGGCCAGGCGCTCCAGGCCATACAGGCCGGCCGCCATGTCGCCGGCGATGGCCGCCGAATTCCATTCGCCCTTGACCCGCTTGGCCGCCTCGGCGTTGCTGGCCACCGCGATCCGCTCCACATTCGGGTAGTGTGCGTCCAGCCATTTGCGGCATTGCGCCAGGGACTGTGCATGGGAGTAGATGCGAGTGATGCTGTCGGTCTTGGTGTTGTCGCCGATCAGCAGGTGATGGTGGATGCGCAACTCGACCTCGCCGCAGATCACCATGTCGTGCTCGAGGAAGCTGTCGAGGGTGTGGTTCACCGCGCCTTCGGTGGAATTCTCCACCGGCACCACGCCGAAATTCACGGCGCCGGCGACCACTTCGCGGAACACCTCGTCGATCGCGGCCATCGGCTTGCTGATCACCGCATGGCCGAAATGCTTCATCGCAGCGGCCTGGGTGAAGGTGCCCTCCGGACCCAGGTAGGCCACCTTCAACGGGTTTTCCAGGGCCAGGCAGGAGGACATGACTTCGCGGAACAGACGCGCCATTTCCTCGTTGCTCAGCGGCCCCTTGTTGCGTTCCATCACGCGCTTGAGCACCTGCGCCTCGCGCTCGGGCCGGTAGAACACCGGCACCTCGCCTTCGGCCAGCGCCGCCATCTTGACCCGTGCGACTTCTTCGGCACAGCGGGCGCGATCGCTGATCAGCTCGAGGATCTTTTCGTCGAGGCTGTCGATGCGGACCCGCAGGGCCTTGAGTTCATGTTCGGACATCAGCCGTTTTCCTTTTCGAACTCCGCCATGTAGTCGACCAGCGCTTCGATGGCGGCAAGGCCCAGGGCGTTGTAGATGGAGGCGCGCATGCCACCGACCGAACGGTGACCCTTGAGGTTGAGCAGGCCACGCGCGTCGGCGCCGGCCAGGAACGCCTTGTCCAGGCGCTCGTCGGCCAGACGGAACGGTACGTTCATCCACGACCGGGCGTTGACCGAGATCGGGTTGCTGTAGAACGCGCTGGCGTCGATGAAGCCGTACAGACGGTCTTTCTTGGCCCGGTTGCGCGCTTCCATGGCGGCAACGCCGCCCTGCTCCTTGAGCCACTCGAACACCAGGCCGGAGAGGTACCAGGAGTAGGTCGCCGGCGTGTTGTACATCGAGCCGTTAACAGCCGCGATCTTGTAGTCGAGCATGGTTGGACAGGCGCTGCGGGCCTTGCCCAGCAGGTCGTCGCGCACGATGACCACGACCAGGCCGCTGGGACCGATGTTCTTCTGCGCACCGGCGTAGATCAGACCGAACTGGGAGACGTCGATGGGCCGCGAGAGAATGTCCGAGGACATGTCGACCACCAGCGGGGTGTCGCCGGTCTGCGGAATCCAGTCGAACTGCAGGCCGCCGATGGTTTCGTTCGACGCGTAGTGCACGTAGGCCGCGCCGGGCGTCAGTGTCCACTCGTTCTGGCCGGGAATGGCCTGGTAGTCGTAGGGTTTGGCACTGGCCGCGACGTTGATGTGGCCGTAGCGACGGGCTTCCTCGATGGCCTTCTTCGACCAGATGCCGGTTTCGACGTAGTCCGCCGTGCCGCCTTCGGGGAGCAGATTCAGGGGGATCTCGGCGAACTGCTGGCTGGCACCGCCCTGCAGGAACAGCACCTTGTAATTGGACGGGACGCCAAGCAGATCGCGCAGGTCCTGTTCGGCCTTTTCGGCGATGGCGGTGTAGTCCTCGCTGCGATGGCTCATTTCCATCACCGAGAGACCCTTGCCACGCCAGTTCAGCATCTCAGCCTGGGCGCGCTGCAGTACGGCTTCGGGAAGCGCAGCGGGGCCTGCGCAGAAGTTAAAGGCTCGATTGCTCACATCCACTCTCGCTCTGCTTGAATTCGGGGCTGACCCGGGTGTGTCTGTCGGAAGATCGGCGGTGAGGCCTTCGCGGGCAGAGGGCTCGCCGCCCGCCCCGCTCCCACAGGCATTCACGCGCCTTTGTGGGAGCGGGCTCTGCCCGCGAAGGCCGCACCGCCGATCTACTGCCCTACAGCTTACTCCTCGGGCGTTTCGTCCGCGGCATCGGCTTCAACGTCACCCTGAGCCAATTCGGAACCGTCCGGCTCTATAGCTTCGACACCTTCAACGCCTTCGACACCTTCTTCCAGCTCGTCTTCCTCGACTTCCGATGGCTCCTGAACCCGCTCCAGGCCCACCAGCTTCTCGTCGGTGATCAGCTTGATCAGGGTCACGCCCTGGGTGTTTCGGCCGAGGCTCGACACTTCACCGACTCGGGTACGCACCAGTGTGCCCTGGTCGGAAATGAGCATGATCTCTTCGCCTTCCTGGGACTGGATCGCGCCGATCAGCTTGCCGTTGCGTTCCTTGGTGACCATGGCGATCACGCCCTGACCGCCGCGACCGCGACGAGGGAACTTGCTCAGCGGCGTGCGCTTGCCGAAGCCGCGCTCCGAAGCGGTGAGGATCTGTGCACCGGACTCGGGGATCAGCATGGAGATCAGTTGCTGACCCTTGCCCAGACGCATGCCGCGAATACCACGAGCGCCACGGCCCATCTGACGCACGACGCCTTCGGCGAAGCGGATCACCTTGCCGGCATCGGAGAACAGCATGACTTCCTTGGCACCGTCGGTGATGGCAGCGGCGATCAGGGTGTCGCCTTCCTTGAGCTTGAGCGCGATCAGACCGCTGGAGCGCGGACGGGCGAACTGGGCCAATGGGGTCTTCTTGACGGTACCGAATGCGGTCGCCATGAAGATGTAGGCACCGGTCGGCTCGGCCACCAGCTCGGGCGTATCGCCGTCTTCGCCTTCGGCGGCCTCGACGACCTCCTCCGGCTCGACGATCTCGCCTTCGAGCACGGTGTCGTCGGCGTCGTCCAGCTCTTCGTCGGCACCGGCGGTGGCCTGCAGGGCCTCCAGATCGATCTGCAGCATAGTGGTGATGTACTCGCCATCATCCAGCGGCAGCAGGTTGACCAGTGGACGGCCACGGGCGGCGCGGGAGGCCTCGGGAATTTCGTAGGTCTTGAGCCAGTACACCTTGCCCTTGCTGGAGAACAGCAGCAGCGTGGCGTGGCTGTTGGCGACCAGCAGGTGCGAGATGTAGTCCTCGTCCTTGACGCCGGTGGCCGACTTGCCCTTGCCGCCACGGCGCTGGGCCTGGTAGGCGGACAGGGGCTGGGTCTTGGCGTAGCCGCTGTGGGAAATGGTCACCACGCGCTCTTCTTCTGGGATCATGTCACCCAGGGTCAGGTCCAGACGCGAGTCGAGGATCTCGGTACGGCGCACGTCGCCGTATTCGGCGCGGATCAGCTCCAGCTCCTCGCGGATCACTTCCATCAGGCGCTCGGCGCTGTTGAGGATGCGGATCAGCTCGGCGATCTGGTTGAGGATCTCCTGGTACTCGGCCAGCAGCTTCTCGTGCTCCAGACCGGTCAGGCGATGCAGGCGCAGCTCGAGGATGGCCTGGGCCTGTTCCGGCGAGAGGAAATACTTGCCGTCGCGCAGACCGTACTGTGGATCGAGGTTTTCCGGACGCGAGGACTCGGCGCCGGCACGCTCGACCATGGCCACCACGGCACTGGATTCCCATGGCGTGCTGACCAGCGCTTCCTTGGCTTCGGATGGGGTCGGCGAGGCCTTGATCAGGGCGATGACCGGATCGATGTTGGACAGCGCGACCGCCTGGCCTTCGAGAATGTGCCCGCGCTCGCGCGCCTTGCGCAGCTCGAACACGGTGCGACGGGTGACGACTTCGCGACGGTGGCGCACGAAGGCTTCGAGCAGGTCCTTGAGGTTGAGAATGCGTGGACGGTTGTCGATCAGGGCGACGATGTTGATACCGAACACAGCCTGCAGCTGGGTCTGTGCATAGAGGTTGTTGAGGATCACCTCCGGCACTTCACCGCGGCGCAGTTCGATGACGATACGCATGCCGTCCTTGTCGGACTCGTCGCGCAGCTCGGAGATGCCTTCGAGCTTCTTCTCTTTCACCAGTTCGGCGATCTTCTCGATCAGGCGGGCCTTGTTCAGCTGGTACGGCAGCTCGGTGACGACGATCTGCTGACGACCACCGACCTTGTCGATGTCCTCGACGTGCGATCGGGCACGCATGTAGATGCGGCCGCGACCGGTGCGGTAGGCCTCGATGATGCCCTGGCGACCGTTGATGATGGCGGCGGTCGGGAAGTCGGGGCCGGGGATGAACTGCATCAGCTCATCGATGGTGACGTCCGGGTTGTCGATGACCGCCAGGCACCCGTCGAGCACTTCGCCCAGGTTGTGCGGCGGAATGTTGGTCGCCATGCCCACGGCGATACCGCTGGAGCCGTTGACCAGCAGGTTGGGGATACGCGTCGGCATGACCGCCGGGATCAGCTCGGTGCCGTCGTAGTTGGGCACCCAGTCGACGGTCTCTTTGTGCAGGTCGGCCAGCAGCTCGTGGGCCAGCTTGGTCATGCGCACTTCGGTGTATCGCATGGCCGCGGCGTTGTCGCCGTCCACGGAACCGAAGTTGCCCTGGCCATCGACCAGCAGATAGCGCAGGGAGAATGGCTGGGCCATGCGCACGATGGTGTCGTAGACCGCGGTATCACCGTGCGGGTGGTACTTACCGATCACGTCACCGACCACACGAGCCGACTTCTTGTAGGGTTTGTTCCAATCGTTGCCCAGTTCACTCATCGCAAACAGAACGCGGCGATGCACGGGCTTCAAGCCATCACGTGCATCAGGCAGTGCACGACCCACGATCACGCTCATGGCGTAGTCGAGGTAGGACTGTCTCAGCTCGTCTTCGATATTGACCGGGAGGATTTCTTTGGCCAGTTCGCCCATGAGAAGCCTGATTCCTTTTTCTGGTGAAACTCCGTTGCCTCCCTGTGAGAAGAACGAAGCTTGCCACCGCTGGCCGATGCCAACGGCGACTTACGACAAATCAACGAGTTACGCCTTGGACCGACGGCGCTGGGGGAGCACCTCGATGCACCCCCGAAAACCGCCGGATGTTAGCACAATCGCCGTCAGACACCTATCCCCTTAAACCCTGACAGGACCCTTGATCGAGTCGCATCGAGCCTCTGGCATGGCGCTGCGGCGCTTGCAGACCTTTGTGGAGGAAAAAAGTGAGCGTTTTGCCACTGCGGCGAATTCAATGCAGGCGTCGACGGCACATCAATTGCGCCAGCTTCGCCGCATCGGGTCGTTCGACGATGCCTTTTTCGGTGACGATCACGTCGATCAGATCGGCCGGTGTCACGTCGTGGATCGGATTGAATGCATCGACGTCCGCGCCGACCCGCGTTCCGGCCACTTCCAGCAATTCGCGACCATCGCGTTCGAGCAAGGGAATGTCGTCGCCGCTTTCCAGGGCCAGGTCGATCGCTGCGCTGCTGGCCACGACCATGAACCGAACACCGTGATGCATGGCGCAGACCGCCAGCTGATAGGTGCCGATCGGGCCGGCGATATCGCCATTGGCGGCAATCCGCTCGGCGCCGACGATCACCCAGGTGATGCCCTTGCTCTTCATCAGGTGCGCCGCCGCCGAATCGGCCGTCACGGTCACCGGGATGTCCTCGCTGGACAACTCCCAGGCCGACAGGCGCGAGCCTTGCAGCCCAGGCCGGGTTTCATCGGCATAGACACGTTCGAGCATGCCTTCATGGAAGGCCCCACGCACGACCCCGAGCGCGGTACCGAAGCCGCCGCTGGCCAGCGCGCCGGCACTGCCGTGGGTCAGCACGGTCTGCAGATTGCCCTGGTGCCGACGGATCACCTCGACGCCCAACTGGGCCATGGTCAAATTGGCTTCGCGATCGCTCTGGTGAATGGCCAGGGCTTCGGCTTCCAGGGCAGGCACTGGGTCTTCGTCGGTGCGCACTCGGCCCAGACGTTCGCGCATGCGCTCCAGCGCCCAGAACAGATGGGCCGTGGCCGGACGGATCGCCGCCAGCAGGCGCAGGTCCTGTTCCAGCGCGGCACGCCAATCGTCTGCGGCGGTGCGATGCAGGCGCGCGGCGAGTACAACGGCATAGGCAGCGCAGATGGCGACCGCCGAAGCCCCGGACACCACGCCTGTGCGGATTGCGCCAGCCACGCCGGGCGCATCGACGAACGTGCGCCAGACTTCTTCGGCGGGCAGTGCACGCTGGTCGATCAGGTGCAACGCGTCACCTCGCCAATCAACGGCTTTGACCCGTTCCGCCGCCAACAATCGATCACGCATGCCCCAACTCCGTACTCAGACGCCAAAAGCGCTCGATTATAGCGAGCCCCCGTCCAAGACGCTCGGGTATACTTCGCCACCACCTGCACAAGCCCGGAACTTGCCATGCTCGACGTCGATACCGCCCTGGACCTGCTGTTGCTGCCAACCTGGCTGGTACCGGTCGAGCCCGCCGGTGTCGTGCTTCAGGAGCATGCCTTGGGCATCCGTGATGGGCAGATCGTCTTCATTGGCCCGCGCAGCTCGGCTGCCCGGCTGCAGGCACGGGAAATCCGCGAGTTGCCTGGGCAGTTGCTCGCGCCGGGTCTGGTCAATGCCCATGGTCACGCGGCCATGACCTTGTTCCGCGGCCTGGCCGACGACCTGCCACTGATGACCTGGCTCGAACGCCACATCTGGCCCGCCGAGGCTCGCTGGGTCAGCGAGGCATTCGTGCGCGACGGCACCGACCTGGCCATAGCCGAGCAGCTGCAGGGCGGCATCACCTGTTTTTCGGACATGTACTTCTTTCCCGAAGTGGCCGCCGAGCGTGTGCACGCCAGCGGCATGCGCGCCCAGATCAGCGTGCCGGTGCTGAATTTCCCCATCCCCGGCGCGCGGGATGCCGATGAGGCGCTGCACAAGGGCGTCGAGCTGTTCAATGACCTCAAGCACCATTCCCGCGTGAGCATTGCCTTCGGCCCCCATGCGCCCTACACGGTGAGCGACGAGAACCTGGAGAAGATCCGCGTGCTGGCCGATGAGCTGGACGCCGCGATCCAGATGCACGTCCACGAAACCGCCGGCGAAGTGCACGATGCCCTACAGCAGACCGGCGAGCGTCCGCTGGCCAGACTGGCCCGGCTCGGCTTGCTCGGCCCGCGGTTCCAGGCGGTGCACATGACCCAGGTGGATGACGGCGACCTCGCCCTGCTGGTGGAAAGCAACAGCAACGTCGTGCATTGCCCGCTGTCCAACCTCAAGTTGGCCAGTGGCTTCTGCCCGGTGGAAAAACTCTGGCAGGCCGGGGTCAATGTGGCGGTGGGCACCGATGGTGCCGCCAGCAACAACAGCCTCGACCTGCTCGGCGACACACGTACCGCAGCGCTGCTGGCCAAGGCCGTGGCGGGTTCGGCAACTGCGCTGGATGCCCACCGCGCGCTGCGCATGGTCACCCTCAACGGTGCCCGTGCGTTGGGCATGGAAGCGAACATCGGTTCGCTGGAAGTGGGCAAGGCGGCGGACCTGACGTCCTTCGACCTGTCCGGACTGGCCCAGCAACCGGTGTACGACCCGGTGTCGCAACTGATCTATGCCAGCGGCCGCAATTGCGTCCGCCATGTGTGGGTGGCGGGCAAGCACCTGCTTGACAATGGCCGTCTGACGCGCCTGGACGAAACCAGGCTGCGCGACATGGCCGGCACCTGGGGCGAGCGCATTGCCGCAGGGCAATGAAGGCTGAAGACCCCGGCACTCTCGAATTCTGGAATCACAACGTTTAGAGGACACCCAATGAGCAACGTCGACCACGCTGAAATCGCCAAGTTCGAAGCCCTGGCGCACCGCTGGTGGGATCGCAACAGCGAGTTCAAGCCGCTGCACGACATCAATCCGTTGCGCGTCAACTGGATCGACGAGCGCGTCAACCTGGCGGGCAAGCAGGTGCTGGACGTCGGTTGCGGCGGCGGCATCCTCAGCGAGGCCATGGCCCTGCGCGGCGCCAAGGTGACCGGTATTGACATGGGCGAGGCGCCGCTGGCGGTCGCTCGCCTGCATCAGCTGGAATCGGGCGTGGAAGTGGAATACCGCCAGATCACTGCCGAAGCCCTGTCAGCCGAATGCCCGCAAAAATTCGACGTGGTCACCTGCCTGGAAATGCTCGAGCACGTGCCGGACCCTTCGTCGGTCATCCGTGCCTGTTTCCGCATGGTCAAGCCCGGTGGCCAGGTGTTCTTCTCGACCATCAACCGCAACCCCAAGGCGTACCTGTTCGCGATCATCGGCGCCGAATACATCATGAAGCTGCTGCCGCGCGGCACCCATGACTTCAAGAAATTCATCCGCCCTTCCGAGCTCGGTGCCTGGAGCCGCGAGGCCGGACTGACCGTCAAGGACATCATCGGCCTGACCTACAACCCGCTGACCAAGCACTACAAGCTGGCCACCGATGTCGACGTCAATTACATGATCCAGACCCTTCGCGAGGAATGAGCATGCGCCTTCGAGCGGTACTCTTCGACATGGACGGCACGTTGCTCGACACCGCGCCGGACTTCATCGCCATCTGCCAGGCCATGCGCGCTGCGCGCCAGCTGCCGCCCATCGACGAGCAACGGGTACGCGACGTGATTTCTGGCGGCGCCAAGGCCATGGTCCAGGCCGCGTTCGACCTGTCGCCGCAGGCGCCGGAGTTCGAAGCGCTGCGCCTGGAGTTCCTCGAACGCTATCAGGACGGCTGCGCGGTGCACAGCCACCTGTACGACGGCATGGCGCAACTGCTCGCCGACATCGAGCAGGCCAGGCTGATCTGGGGCGTAGTGACCAACAAGCCGCTGCGCTTCGCCGAGCCCATCATGCAGCAACTGGGCCTGGCACAACGTTCGGCAATACTCATCTGCCCCGACCATGTGACCCGCAGCAAGCCGGACCCCGAACCGCTGCTGCTGGCCTGCAGCAAGCTCGAGCTGGACCCAGCCAGCGTGCTGTTCGTCGGTGACGATCTGCGCGATATCGAATCAGGCCGCGATGCCGGGACCAGGACCGCAGCGGTGCGCTACGGCTACATCCACCCCGACGACAACCCCGATCACTGGGGCGCCGATGTGGTGGTGGACCACCCGTCCGATCTGCGCCGCGTGCTGGACCAGGCCCTCTGCGGCTGCTGAGCCACCTTTTTTCAGGAGATCCCATGTTCGATTACTCAGCCCGCCCCGACCTGCTGGCCGGGCGCGTCATCCTGGTCACCGGTGCCGGCCGCGGCATCGGCGCCGCCGCCGCGCAAACCTATGCCGCCCACGGCGCTACCGTGCTGTTGCTGGGCAAGACCGAGTCCAACCTGACGGCCGTGTATGACGAGATCGCAGCGGCCGGGCATCCCCAGCCGGTGGTTATCCCGTTCGATCTGCACAGCGCACACACCGCGCAGTACGCCGAACTGGCGCAGATGATCGAGACAACATTCGGCCGCCTCGACGGGCTGCTGCACAACGCCTCGATCATCGGCCCGCGAACGCCTCTCGATGTGCTACCCGACGATGAATTCATCCAGGTGATGCAGGTCAACGTGAATGCGACCTTCATGCTCACTCGCGCGCTGCTGCCCCTGCTCAAGCAGGCCGAAGATGGCTCGGTGGTGTTCACCTCGAGCAGCGTCGGTCGCAAGGGACGTGCGCACTGGGGCGCCTATGGCGTGTCGAAATTCGCCACCGAGGGCCTGATGCAGACCCTGGCCGACGAACTGGAAGGGGTCTGCGCCGCACGCTCCAACAGTATCAACCCTGGCGGAACGCGCACGGCGATGCGCGCGCAGGCCTACCCAGCCGAGGACCCGGGCCGCAATCCGCTACCCGAACAGATCATGCCGGTGTACCTCTATCTGATGGGACCCGACAGTGCCGGGATCAACGGGCAGGCGTTCGATGCCCAGTGAGAAGTGTCCTCAGGACAGGCGCCATTCCGTGCGACCGGCCAGCCAGCCTGTCGCGCAACCATGGCGCCGCCTGAGGTGATCCTGCTAGACCGTCATCAAGCCGCTACGGCCTTCACGCCACGACCCTGTTGTCCAGCGTCGTGGTGCGCTGCTGCTCGAGCGCCATGCAGCGTTCCAGGAACAGGAACATGAAGTCGTAGCTCTTGCAGATGGCGTTGCGCAGTTCGGTCTGCTGCGCCTCGGTGGCGTGGTTGCCGACCAGCGTGCAGATGATTTCCAGGGCTTCCCATGGATGCTCATCGTCGTACTGGGCGTGCAGGCTCAACCAGCGCATGGCACGCTTGCGGTTCTGCTCGGGGAACGCCTGGGCGTAGGTATCGTCGGCGCAGACCACGGCCGACCACTCGCCGGTTGCACCCTCGATGGCATAGTTGGTCGCCGCCATGGCAACCGCCAGCGAATCGGTGGCACAGCTCTGCCAGCACCAATGGCTCAGCGCATGCAGCTCGGCCGGCACATCCTGGGCGATGAGGTCCTGCAGGCTGACGCCATGGGCCTGGCTCCAGTGTACCCAGTAATCGGCATGGTTGAGCTCGACACGAATATTGCGCATCAGCCAGCGACGCGCCATGTCCTCGCCCGGATGCCGGGCGAAGCGGGTCTTGGTCAGGTTCTGCGCCATGTACAGCGAGAATTGCTCCACCACCGGCCAGCCGCCGATCAGGTAGTGGCGCATGGTGCGCGAGCTCAGCTGGTTGTCGCGCATTCGTGCATAGACTTCATGCTCGACAACCCGCCGCTTGTTCGGCGCACAGTCTTCGATGAGTTTCTGTGCCCATTCGGGATAACTCTTTGCGTCCATCAGCGGACCCAGTCGAATAAAAGGATCGTTCACTGGCAAACCTCCATTTAATTAAGTGAAGAACAGCGGCAAATTGCCCTTATCGGAAAGTGTCGGGAACCCCGAATCGCGACGGCCGCAGTCTGCCCGGATGCCGGCGCAGACTGTCACAGGTAAAGACCTGCGGTCGCTCGATCAAGTATCCCTGTGCGTAGTCCACACCAATTTCCAGCAAGGCCTGTTCTATCAGAGGCGTCTCGACAAACTCGGCAATGGTGCGCTTGCCCATGACGTGGCCAATATGGTTGATCACTTCCACCATCGCCCGATTGATCGGGTCGTCCAACATATCTTTAACGAAGCTGCCATCGATTTTCAAATAATCGACAGGTAAATGTTTCAAATAGGCAAAAGAGGACATGCCGGCACAGAAGTCATCGAGGGCAAAATGACATCCTAAGCTCTTCAATTCATTGATAAATCGGATCGCGCTACCAAGATTTGCGATCGCGCTGGTCTCGGTGATCTCGAAACATATTAATTCGGCTGGAATCGCGTACAGGCTAAATTGTTCTCGCAGGAACTCGAGAAACTCCTCGTCGCCTATGCTGATCCCCGACAAGTTGATGGCGCAGACCGCCAAGGGGCCCTGATCGGGCTGATCCAGGGTCTGGCGTACCACCTTGAATACATTCTGCACCACCCAGCGGTCGAGGGCGGTCATCAAGCCGTAGCGCTCGGCGGCTGGAATGAACACGTCGGGCATGATGATGCGGCCGGTTTCATCGCTCAGGCGCAGGAGAATCTCGATGTGTCCACCCGGTGGGCCGTCCTGTATGCCCAGCGCGGCGATTTCCTGTGCATAGAGACAGAAGCGGTTTTCTTCCAAGGCCATGTGCAGGCGCTGGACCCAGGCCATTTCGTCTACCCGCACGGTCAGCTCGCTATCGGCGGCATGGTAGACCTGGACCCGGTTACGGCCCCGTTCCTTGGCCAGGTAGCAGGCCATGTCGGCGGCGCGCATCGAAGCTTCGAGGGTGATCGGTGCCTGGGTCAGGTGCACCATGCCGACGCTTACGGTGGTCACGAAAGGCCGACCTTTCCACACGAAATGCAGGTTTTGCACGGTCTGGCGGAGGGTTTCGGCGAGCTCCTCCGATTCGCCGGCGGAGCAGTTCTCGATGAGAATGCCGAATTCGTCCCCGCCCAGACGCGCCAGGGTATCGCCTTCGCGCAGCCCTGATTGCAGCAGTGCGCAGATGTGGCGAAGCAGTTCGTCGCCGGCAGCATGGCCGCAGGTGTCGTTGACCAGCTTGAACTGATCCAGGTCCAGGAACATCAGGGAGTGACAACCCGGATAGCGTTGCAGCGCGGTAAGGGCCTGTTCGAGGCGGAACTCGAATTCGCGGCGATTGGCCAATCCGGTCAGTGCATCGTGGGTGGCCTGCCAGGAAAGGTTGGCGATGTACTGACGTTCCTGGGTCATGTCGTGCAGCACCAGCACGGTCCCGCTGATGTGCTGGTCAGTCTGGATGGGGGCACCCACCAGCGTCACCGAAACCGTGCTGCCGTCCAGGCGCTGGATCAGCTTCGCGTGCTCGCTGCCGCCGCGTAGGTCGCCGCTGACGATGTGGTCGATGAGGGTGAAGTTGTCCTTCTCGGCATTCTCGTCGAGCAAGTTGAAGAGCGCCGCCAGCGGCAGCCCCACGGCCTGATCGGCGTTCCAATGGGTGAGACGCTCGGCGGCCGGGTTCATGTAGAGAATTGCGCCTTCGACATCGGTGGTGATCACCCCATCGCCGATGGACGCCAGGGTCACCTGAGCGCGGTCCTTCTCCAGCTGGAGCGCATAGGCAAAGGCATGGCGCTGATTGAGCAGCTTGTGCGTGCGCCACAGGGCCAGCACGATCAACAGCAAGGCGACCAGCAGATTGCTCACCACCAGCAGATATTGCACCGCACGCGAACCTTCGCCCAGCGCCACACTGAAAGCCATGGCGGCGGGCGTGACCGCGTCATTGATCGTCATGATCTGGTGCTTCCAGCGCGCCATGTCCGCTTCGGTTGCGGTGCCGGCCTGCTGCGCGGCGTGCATGCGCTGCGCCAGTTCGTCGAGCTGGACCAGGTAGGTGTCACCGGTCTTCCAGTGCGCAATGGCCCTGGACATGTAGCTGACATCGCTGAAGTGACGATACAGCCAGATGATGTTCTGCATGTCGTCGGGGTGGTTGTTGCCCTTCAGAATGCCGGCCCGCGCCGCCGCAAGATCAGGCTCGGGCTGGTCGAGAGCCAGGCGCAGCTGATGACCGCCCTGGGGAATGGCGATGGCGCGCAGGTATTTCTGGAATACGTCCTCGTCACGGCTGTCGGCATACAGGTTCAGGTAGTAGATTGCGTCTTTCTGACCCTTGGACCAGAAACTTTCGCCCGCAACATAGCTACGCACTGCGGACAGTGCGTAAAGGCTGATGCAACCCAGCATTGCCATCAATCCCACAACGGCGATGAATGGCCAGACGATCCCCAGTAATCTCGGCGTATCGAGAGTCTGCGTGTGCTTCATGAGGTTCCTTGCTTCAGCAATCCAGGCAACGTCCAAGTCAGAACTTCAATCACCGCTGGCACACTTTAGGCTAGTTTCGGAAAGGACCGGCACCGTTTCTTCGGCGTCGAATGTTTTTTTCCATAGCTCGTCGTGACGCCAGGGGCGAACTAAACCTGCTGCAGATAACCGTACAGACGCGCATACAACCCGCCCTCCGCGATGAGTTGCTGGTGGTCGCCATCTTCGGCGATCCGACCGCCGTCGAACACCAGCACGCGGTCGGCCTGTTTCACCGCAGACAACCGGTGGGCAATGATCACTGTAGTGCGTCCTCGCAGGAAGCGCCCGAGGGCCTGGTGCACGTTGTACTCGGTGGCCGCATCGAGTGCCGAAGTGGCCTCGTCGAGGATGACCACCTTGGGCTCGGCGAGCACCATCCGCGCAATCGCAAGACGCTGTCGCTGACCTCCGGAAAGACGCACGCCCGAGCGGCCGACGACGCTGTCCAGCCCCTGCGGCATGTCCCGTACCGTGCCGTCCAACTGGGCGATCCGCAAGGCGTCCCAACACGCCTGGTCACCGGCGTCGCGCCCCATGGTCAGGTTGGCGCGAATGGTGTCGTTGAACAGTGCCGGATGCTGCAGCACCACCGCGACATTATCGCGCAGGGTCTCAAGGCCAATGGCCTGCTGCAGCGCGCCACCGAAGCGCACTTCTCCCGCCTGTGGCGTATAGAGCCCGAGCAGCAACTGCACCAGGGTACTCTTGCCGCCTCCGCTGGCGCCGACGATGGCAACTTTTTCGCCGGCCACGATGGACAGGTCCAGGCGGTCCAGCACCTTGTCTTCGGCATAGGCGAAGCTCAGGCCACGAATGTCGATGCCCACTGTCTCGCGGTCGCGGAACGGATCGCTGCCGCCCTCATACCTGGGTTCATCGGCACGGGCGAGCAATTCATTAATCCGGTTCAGTGCCCCGCCTGCCGCGTAGTAGGCGTATTGCAGGTTGAGCAGTTGTTCGACTGGCGTGATCATGAACCAGAGGTAGCTGAACACCGCCAGCATCTGACCAATGCTCAGGTCGGAGAACAGCACCGTGAGCATCGCAGCGGCGCGGAAGATGTCGATGCCGAACTGGAACAACAACGCACTGGCGCGGCCCGATGCGTCGCTTTTCCACATGGACGCGACGGCAAAGTCGCGGACCTCGCGAGCCCGCAGGCCCAACCGCCCCAGGAAATAACCCTGGCGATTGCTGGCCCGCACTTCCTGGATGGCGTCAAGGGTTTCGCTGAGTGCCTGGGTAAAGCGCGCCGTGCTGTCGTTCTCGAGTTTTTTCAGGTGCTTGACGCGCTTGCCCAGTACTACCGTGGCGTACACCACCAAGGGGTTGAACAGCAGGATCAGCAGGGCCAGTTTCCAATGCATCCACATCAGGATGCCCGCAGTGCCTGCCAGGGTCAGCATGGCGACCAGAAAGCGACTCAAGGTTTCGCCGACGAATTTGTCGAGGGTGTCCAGGTCGGTGACCAAGTGCGTGGTGACGGTCCCGCTGCCCAGGCTTTCGTATTCGCTGAGCGAGATACGCTTGAGCCGCTCGATCAGGCGCAATCGCAAGCGATAGACCACGTCCTTCGCCAATCCGGCGAACAGCCGCGCCTGCGCTACGTTGAACAGCAACGCGCCGCAGCGCAGGGTGAAACTGACCACCAGCATGAGGCCGATGAAGCCAACGGGGATATGCCAGGCGCTGGGCAGCACATGGCTCATCCACCGAGTGGCACTGCCAGCATGACCAAGCAGCACTTCATCGACCAGCAACGGCAACAGCAGCGGAATCGGCACGCTGCACAGGGTGGCCAGCACGGCCACCCCATTGGCGGTCCATAGTGCCCGCTTGTGTTGCAGGGCCAGACGGCGGATTTCACCCCAGCTCAGGCGGTCTGCCGCCCCGTGCAAAACTGTCTCCCCGACGGGGCCGGGGCGGTCATGCATGGGCAGCACGTTCCAGCCAGCGGGCCAACAGCGGCGACAGCTCGGCCAGCGGTCGATAACCATTGGTCAGCAAGGCCAGCTGACCCTCCCGCTCGGCGAGCAGCGTCGGGAAACCTGCAATGCCCAACCCCTGCGCCCAGGCGACATCCGCCTGGGTGGTCTGCACCCGCTGATCGCTGTCGAATGCCTCGACGAATTCGATGCGCGGCACCCCTGCCCGCTCGGCCAGGCTGGCCAGTTGCGCTGGCTGGGTTACGTCAAGGCGCTCGGTGTAGAACGCCTGCTGGATCAGCTGGACCAGCGGCCACACCAGGTCGGGCGCCAACTCGCGGACCGCCACGATCGCCCGGCACGCTGGTTCAGTATCGTAGACGAAGCCTGCCGGCAAGGCCCCTTCGAACGCAAAGGGTTGACCGGTGGCCTCGTGCACGGCGTGCCAGTGCTCGAGGATGTAATTGCGAGTGGTGGGCTCCAACGCCGCACCACTGCTGCGCAGCCCGCCCACCACGATGTGGGTCTTGACCCCTGCGGCCTCGGCCTGATCGATCAGGGCCTGAGCCACGGGGGCGAAGCCCCAGCACCAGGAGCACATCGGGTCCATCACGTAGATCAGGCGGTTGCGCGACATGACTCAGTCCTGAGCGGCTTTGCGATAATTGTGCCCGATAGGGTGCGGCAGATTGCGCGCGCGAGCCAGTTCGATCTGTTTCTGACGATCGATGGCGCTCTTGCGCGTCTTCTCGCTCAGGCTGTTCCAGCAATGCGGACAACTGACGCCGGGGACGTAGTGCTCGCTGGCACGGTCTTCGACACTGATCGGTGTGCGGCAGGCGTGGCATTGGTCGTAGTCGCCTTCGCTGAGGTCGTGACGTACGGTGACGCGATTGTCGAAGACGAAGCAGTCGCCTTCCCACTTGCTTTCCTGCTGGGGCACCTCTTCCAGGTATTTGAGAATGCCGCCCTTGAGGTGGTAGACCTCTTCGAACCCTTCGCCCAGCATGTAGCTGGAGGCTTTTTCGCAGCGGATGCCGCCAGTGCAGAACATTGCGACTTTCTTGTGCACGGCGGGGTCGAAGTGGGCCTTGATGTAGTCGGGGAACTCACGGAACGACGCGGTCCTGGGGTCCACGGCGCCCTGAAAGGTGCCGATGGCGACCTCGTAGTCGTTGCGGGTATCGATCAGCAGGACTTCAGGATCGTCGAGCAACGCATTCCAGTCCTGTGGCTCGACGTAGGTACCGACCGTACGATTGGGGTCCACACCGGGTACGCCAAGGGTGACGATTTCTTTCTTCAACTTGACCTTGGTGCGATAGAACGGCTGTTCGTCGCAGTAGGACTCCTTGTGGTCGATGTCGTCCATGCGCGGGTCGAGCTTGAGCCAGGCCAGCAGCCCGTCGATACCCTCGCGGGTGCCGGACACCGTGCCGTTGATGCCTTCTTCGGCAATCAACAGGGTGCCCTTGATTCCGTTGTCGAGCATGGCCTGCAGCAGCGGCTCACGCATCTCGACGTAGTTTTCCAGGGTGACGAACTTGTACAGTGCCGCCACGACGATAGCTTGGGTCATGGGTGAAACGCTCCAGGTGGTCGACCGCGCAAGGGCCGGACCGGTATGTTTTCAGGGGACAAGTCACGAGACAGGTCGGGGAACGGGTTTTCAAGGTGCCTGAATGAAAAAACCCGCCAGCGGCATGCCGCTGACGGGTTCTGGATTCTAGCAAGTTTCGAAGCCCAGTGCTCAGGGCTCAGTGGCCACCGCCGGCGCAGGTGGGCGACGCCGGTGCAGCACCGACCTGCGCCCATTCCTGCGGCGTGTAAGTATGCAGCGCCAGGGCATGGAACTCGCCCATCAGCTCGCCGAGCGTGCCATACACCAATTGGTGGCGCTTGACACTGTTCAGACCGGCGAAACGTTCGCTGACCAGAACCGCCTTGTAGTGCGTCTCGGTGCCACGGCTGTGCATATGGCTCTCGTCGAGCACGTCAAGATGCTCGGGTTGCAGCATCTGCAGCGTGGACACGATGCGTTCCTTCATCGACATCGCCAGCGACTCCGTTATGGCTTCGCAGGCTTGGCCGCACCGGCAGCAGCCTTGGCAGCGCCCTGCGGGTCCAGTTCCTTGGTCATGTCAGCCAGCAGGTTGTTGACCACGGGTACCGCGCTTTCCAGTTTCTGTTGGGTCAGCTGGGCAGACTGTTGGGTCACGGCCGGCATTTTTTCCAGGACCTTCTTGCCCAGCGGGGACTGGTAGAACTTGACCAGGTCCTTGAGTTCCTGCTCGGAGAAGTTGCTGGTGTACAGCTTGACCATGTCGGGCTTGAGCTTCGGCCAGCCGATGGCTTGATCCAGCGCGGCGTTGGCCTTGGCCTGGTAGGTTTCCAGGGTGGCCTGCTTGCTGGCCGGTGCCTTGGTCTGCTCGAAGCGCTGGGCGAACATTTGTTGTACTTGCATGTACACCGGGGTGCCCAGCTTGTCCGCATGAGCCATCATCAGGAAGGCTTCGGCGCTGGCGTTATGGCTGGCGGTGTCGGCAAGGACCTGGCCACTGGCACAGACGAGAACAGCCGCGGTGCAGATGGCGCGAAAACGAGTCATCGAGTTTCCTTATCTAGCAGGCGAGGTAGAACCCCAGAAACGATCATTCTGCGCTCATGTTCGTGCGTCACTCAACCCCGGGCTACGAACGGCACTTACAGTTTCATGGAACCTGAAGCGGGGTGCGTACCCTAACAGCCAAGGCTGCCGGTGAACCGCAGCGAGACCCGCCCGTGCATCGTCGGGGTGTGACGCGAGATCGACAACAAGGAGCATGAACAGCATGAGTCGTATCGAAACAGACAGCCTGGGACAGGTCGAAGTTCCTGAAGAGGCCTACTGGGGCGCCCAGACCCAGCGTTCGCTGGTGAATTTCGCCATCGGCGAGGAACGCATGCCGCTGCCGGTTTCGCACGCCCTGGCGCTGGTCAAGAAGGCCGCCGCGCGGGTCAACGATCGCAACGGCGACCTGCCGGCCGATATCGCCCGATTGATCGAGCAGGCCGCCAACGAAGTGCTCGCCGGCGAGCATGACGATCAGTTTCCTCTGGTGGTCTGGCAGACGGGCAGCGGCACCCAGAGCAACATGAACGTCAACGAAGTGATCGCCGGGCGGGCCAACGAACTGGCCGGCAAGGGGCGTGGCGGCAAGTCGCCAGTGCACCCCAACGACCACGTCAACCGCTCGCAAAGTTCCAACGACTGCTTCCCGACCGCCATGCACATCGCTGCCGCCCAGGCCGTGCACGCCGATCTATTGCCGGCAATCGCCGTGCTGGGTGAGGGCCTGGCCGAACTGGCCGCGCGACATATGCAACTGGTCAAGACCGGTCGCACGCACATGATGGACGCCACGCCGATCACCTTCGGCCAGGAAGTCTCGGCCTACGTGGCACAGCTGGAGTACGCACAGAAAGCCATTCGCAATGCTCTGCCTGCGGTATGCGAGCTGGCTCAGGGCGGCACTGCGGTGGGTACCGGGCTCAATGCACCCAAAGGTTTCGGCGAAGCGATCGCTGCCGAGTTGGCGGCGCTCTCCGGGCTGCCCTTCGTCACGGCGCCGAACAAGTTCGCGGCATTGGCTGGCCATGAGGCCCTGACCAGCTTGTCGGGCGCACTCAAGACCCTCGCCGTGGCCTTGATGAAACTGGCCAATGACTTCCGCCTGCTGGGCTCCGGACCCCGTGCAGGACTGGCCGAGATCAAGTTGCCTGCCAATGAACCAGGCAGTTCCATCATGCCCGGCAAGGTCAATCCGACACAGTGCGAGGCGCTGTCCATGCTGGCCTGCCAGGTCATGGGCAATGACGTGGTGATCGGCATCGCCGCAAGCCAGGGTCACCTGCAGCTCAACGTCTACAAGCCGGTGATCATCCATAACCTGCTGCAATCGATCAAGCTGCTTGCCGATGGCTGCCGCAACTTCCAGGAACACTGCGTGGCGGGCCTGGTACCGGATGCGCAGCAGATGGGCGAGCACCTGGAACGGGGGCTGATGCTGGTCACGGCGCTCAATCCACACATTGGCTACGATAAAGCCGCCGAGATTGCCAAGAAGGCCTACGCTGAAGGCCTGACCCTTCGCGAATCCGCGTTGTCGCTGGGTTACCTGAGCGAAGCCGAGTTCGATCAGTGGGTGCGACCCGAAGAAATGCTTTAAGCTTTCGCCGCCAGCGCCTTCGTACCCTCTCGATGGCGCCAGCGGTGGACAGACCTGATCCACGTCAAAGATCGAACCCTACACAGGATGCCCATCATGTTCGGCAAGCGTGCGCAGGACCTCGTTGAAACCACGCACTTTCGTGCCGAGCGGTTCAGCACGGTCAATGGCTTCTACTTCTTCAGCACGCGGGAAAACACCCTCGAAGGCCCGTTCGCGACTCGCGAGGAAGCGGAGCGCGAGAGCCGGGCCTACGTTATCCGCGTATCGGGACGCCAATCCTACCGTTGACCGCCTCGGGGCTTGGCGACCGGCTGACGCACTGCGACTCGACGGGCAGGTTGCTCCAACACCGCCACCTTGGCGGGTGTGAAGATGGGCTGCAGCCTGCCGCTGGCGTGCATCTGCTGCATCAGCGCGGTGAACTCCTCAGCCGTGATGGGCGCACCGGGGCGCAACAGTGCATAGTGCCGATAGATCTGATCAACTCGCTGGGAGACCAGCAACTGCGAGCCGACCTCCGGATTGTGAGCGATGAAATCCGCCAGGAACGACCGCGTTACCAAGGCGATGTCGGCACGCTTGCGCACGATCATCATCAGGTTGCTTTCATGTGAGTAGGTCAGTACGGCGTTGAAGCGGCGCAACAAGTACTGCGGGTTGGCATCGAAATCCGCGAACGCGTAGTGATAGCCATAGAACAGCGCCATGCGCTTGCCATTCAGGTCGTCGAAGACCTCCTGATCATTGCCGTCCTTGAGCGCCACGAAGACCTCGGCATCCTCCAGCCCCAGATCGACCGCGCTGTGCTTGATGCGCTGCCAGCCCCACAGTGGGTTCTCGAACATCGCCATGTCGACCCGGCCTTTCTCGAAGTCCTGATAACGTCGAGCGATCGAGGTCGGCACCAGAACGAAGTGCCAGTTGGTCTGCACCTGGTTCAACTGATCGATGAGCAGGGGCAGCAGGCCTTCGTCGCTCCCTTGTTCGGGATGCACGACATAGGGTGGAAAATGGGCGGCGCCGACACGCACTTCCTGGGCCGCCTGCGCGCTCAGAACCCAAAAGGCCCATCCGGCCAGCAACAGACGTGGCAGGGCCGCCTTAACATAACCGTACTTCAAGACAGAGAACCCTCACCAGCCGTTTTGCGAAGCACGTACGCTAGGGGTTTTACGTCGGGCTGACAACTGCTAAACCCTGTACGTGCGTTCGACACCCTCGCCCGCTCCTGCGGTGGCCTGACCCGCTCTCCTGTTCCCGGATCTCGGAACTCTTTGCATCGACTTGGGCTCTAGCCTCTAAGCGCATGTGCCTGGGAGCCTGGTATGCCGCATTGGCTGGTCATCGACCTGGAAGCCACCACCGACGAAGGTGGTTGGCCGGTCACTGAAATGGAAATCATCGAGATCGGTGCGAGCCTGGTCAACCGCGATGGCAGTGAGGTCGACCACTTCCAGCGCTTCGTCAAACCGGTGCGCCGCCCCAGTCTGACGCCGTTCTGCCGCGAGCTGACGCACATCGGCCAGGCCGACGTCGACGCTGCAGCGGTCCTGACCCAGGTCTGGAGAAGCTTCGAACAGTGGCTGGCGCCTCACCGGGGGCAGTTGCAGGGTTGGGTTAGCTGGGGCGACTACGACCGTCTTCAATTACTGCAGGACTGGCAGCAGCACAACCTGGAGAGCGTGTTGGCGCGCGTGCCGCACATCAATCTCAAGCAGCGCTTCGCCAAGGCCCGCCAACTACCGCGCCCGCTGGGACTGACCGGCGCCCTGCAACTGGCTGGCCTGCAGTTCAGCGGTCAACAGCACCGGGCCCTGGAAGACGCGCGCAACACCGCGCGCCTGCTGCCCATGGTGCTGGCGCCGTAAAGCGGATGACGGCCTGCCAGGGCTTGGGCATACTGGCCAGCCCTTTCCACCCCTTCGCAAGGAACCGACTCATGTTCAAGGTCAACGAATACTTCGACGGCACCGTCAAGTCCATCGCTTTCACCGAAGCTGACGGCCCCGCCACCATTGGCGTCATGGCGCCAGGCGAGTATGAATTCGGTACGGCCCAGAGCGAAGTCATGCACGTGGTATCCGGCGCCCTGACGGTCAAGCTGCCCGATGCCAGCGACTGGCAAACCTTCGCCGCCGGCAGCCAGTTCGATGTACCGGCCAACAGCAAGTTTCAGCTGACCGTGGAAGTGGAAACCGCCTACCTCTGCCAGTACCGTTGATGATGCCGGCCCCCAGCCCTGGGGGCCGTCCGCTCTAGTGCCCGAACTGCAGGTGCGCCAGGCGCGCGTACAGGGCATTGCTGGCCACCAGCTCGGCGTGGGTTCCCAGCGCCACCAGACACCCTTGATCGATCACTGCAATGCGGTCGGCGTTCTGCACCGTGGCCAGACGGTGGGCGATGACCAGCGTCGTGCGGCCCTGCATCAACGTAGGCAAGGCCTGCTGGATCAGGTGTTCACTCTGCGCATCCAGGGCGCTGGTGGCTTCGTCCAGCAACAGGATCGGTGCATCGACCAGCAGCGCTCGTGCAATCGCCAGGCGTTGGCGCTGTCCGCCTGAAAGTCCCATGCCGGCATCGCCCAGCGGCGTCTGATAGTCCTGCGGTAACTGCACGATGAAATCATGGGCATGGGCGATGCGCGCAGCCGTCTCGACCTGCTCGGCGGTGGCGTCGGCGCGACCATAGCGGATATTGTCCTCGACGCTGCCGAAGAACAGCGCCGGTGTTTGCGAGACGATGGCGAAATGTCGACGCAGGTCCTGCGGGTCAAGCTGGCGCAGGTCGATACCGTCGATGAGCAGGCGGCCCTGCTGCGGATCGTAGAACCGCAGCAACAGTTCGAACAGCGTCGACTTGCCGGCGCCGGAGGGCCCGACCAGGGCCAGGGTTTCACCCGGCCGAACCGTCAGGCTCATGCCCCGGATGGCCGGTGCATCCTCCCGCGTCGGGTAGGCAAAGACCACCCCCTCGAGCGCCAACGCGCCGGTCACTCGCGACGGCAACTGCTGCAAGCCCTCGGCGGGCGACTGAATCGCACTGCGCGCCTGCAGCAGTTCGGCGATCCGTTGCGCAGCGCCAGCAGCGCGTTGCAGTTCACCGACCACCTCACTGAGGGTGCCGAAGGCGCTGCCGACGATCAGGCTATAGAACACGAACGCAGCCAACTCGCCGGCCGAAATGCGCCCGCCGATCACGTCCATGCCACCCACCCACAGCATCACCGCCACGGCGCCCAGCACCAGCACGATCACTAGCGAGATCAGCCAGGCACGCTGGACGATGCGCCGTCTGGCCGTATCGAACGCCTGCTCCACGGTCACGGCAAAACGTCGCTGGTCCTCGGCCTGGTGGTTGTAGGCCTGCACCGTCTTGATCTGGGTCAGGGTTTCGGCGACGTAGCTGCCGACGTTGGCGATGCGGTCCTGGCTCTGTCGCGACAGACGCCGCACCTGACGACCGAACATCAGGATCGGCGCGAGCACCAGCGGCAAGGCAACCACCACGATGCTGGTGAGCTTGGGGTTGGTGATGAACAGCAGCACCACACCGCCGATCACCATCAGCAGGTTGCGCAGGAACATCGACAGCGACGAGCCGATGACCGATTGCAGCAAGGCCGTGTCAGTGGTCAGCCGCGACTGGATTTCGGAGCTGCGGTTGTTCTCGTAGAACGCCGGGTGCAGGTGGACCAGGTGATCGAAGACCTGCTTGCGGATGTCGGCGACGCAGCGCTCGCCGATCCAGGACACCAGGTAGAAACGCGCAAAGGTCCCCGTCGCCAGGGCTAGTACCAAGACCATGAACACCGCGATCGAGCGGTTGAGCAGGTGCGTGGACTGGGTCATGAAGCCTTGGTCGACCAGCATCCGAATGCCCTGCCCCATGGACAGGGTGATACCAGCGGTGACCAGCAACGCCAGCAGCGCGCCGATGGCCTGCCATCGATAGGGGCGCACGAAGCGCCACGCCAGGCGCAGGCCGCGACGTTGACTGGAAGACAATAGCTGCAAGGGGGATGATCCGTATTCAGAGGGTCCACAAGCCTACACCCAGACGCGGGATCGACTACAGTGGAACTCCATGAAACGCACAAAGTCAGCTAGAAAGCAGGCCGTAGCAAACGGCGCAAACACCTGAAGAGGAGACAGGCCATGAGCTCGCATGACGACACGCAGAAAAGCATCGAAGTGGTACGGGTGCACCCCCATGAGCCCGTCGGTGGTTCGATCATCGATGAGCAGGGCCGCGAAGTGCCCATTACCGAAGACATGGTGCAGGAAGCCTGTCGCGAGCTGGAAGAGCACGTGGTCAAACCCGCTGGCAACGTCTGATCGAACCACCCGCTTCACTGCCTTCCAAACCCGGCCCTGACAGAAATGACAGACGGCCGGGTTCGTGTTTCTCGCGCTCGGCTAGACCAGGATCGCACCCAGGGCGGCGACGATGCGCTCGAGCACAGGTGCCGGGCCGTCGATACGCACGCGCAGGCCTTCGATCTCGCGGCGTGGTGGGTAATGCTTGCGCAACTGGTCGAAGGCGAGTCGCTGCCGATCGGTGTCCGCGTCCAGGCTGCGGCGGAAATCGGCGTCGTCACGACGAGGGTCGTAGACACCGCGGCACAGCATGGCCAGCGCCCAGTCCGGATCGGTGTCGGCGCTCAGGTTCACCTCTCCCAGCCAAGGTTTGGGCAGCAGGTCTTGTAATTGCACGTCGGCAGTGCGCCCGAGGAACTCGCACAAGGCCTGATAGATCTGCGCCGTGCCACGGCGGCGACCGTCAAGGCTGTAGCCGGCAATGTGCGGCGTGCCGATCATGCAGCAGTCGGCCAGTTCGCGATCGACCGCAGGCTCCCGCTCCCAGACGTCGAGTACCGCTTGCAGGTCTTCACGCGCCAGCAGAACGTGACGCAGCGCGGCGTTGTCGATCACCGGGCCGCGCGCGGCATTGATTAGCCAGGTGCCCGGCTTGAGGGTGCGCAGACGCGCATCGTCGAACAAGTGCCAGGTCGGATGAAGGCCGCTGCGGGTCAGCGGCGTGTGCAGGCTGATCACGTCGCAGTGTTCGACGATGTGCTCCAGGCTGACGAAGTCACCGCCCTCGCTGGCCTCGCGCAAGGGATCACACACCCGCACGTCCCAGCCCAGCCCGCGCAGCACCTGGACCAGTCGCCCGCCAACCTGCCCGGCACCGACGATGCCGTAGCAACGCCCGCTCAGCGGCAGACCTTCGACCTCGGCCAGGGTCAGCAGGCTGCCCAGCACGTAGTCGACCACACCACGGGCATTGCAGCCCGGCGCGCTGGCCCAGCGGATGCCGGCCTCGGCGAAGTGGTCGAGATCCAGATGGTCGGTGCCGATGGTGCAGGTGCCGACGAAGCGCACCGGGCTGCCTTCAAGCAAGGCACGGTCGACCTGGGTCACCGAGCGCACCAGCAGAACGTCGGCCTCGGCAACCGCCGCGCGATCGATCGACCGGCCGGGATAGCGACGGATTTCTCCAAAGCCTTCGAAGAAAGCGTCGAGCAGCGGGATGTTTTCGTCGGCGACTATGAGCATGGGGTATCCAGAATTATAGAGTGATCGGGGTAGCCTGTTCGCGGGCAGAGACCCGCTCCCACACAAGAGCGAGCGCGGTCCCTGTGGGAGCAGGGTAACCTGTTCGCGGGCAGAGACCCGCTCCCACACCAGAGCGAACGCGGTCCCTGTGGAAGCGGGTTGACCTGTTCGCGGGCAGAGACCCGCTCCCACACAACAGCGAGCGCGGTCCCTGTGGGAGCGGGTCTCTGCCCGCGAAGGCGTCACCACGGAGTCAGCTTCAGATAATGCGCTGTTCGGTCAGTTCGCGCACGAACGATGGCGCGATATAGCGCTGGTAATGCGCCTCCGACAGAATGAAGAATTCCCGATCGATGGCATCGCGCAGTTGTGGCAGATCCCAGTCGCGGAACTCGGGCAGCAGCACCAGGCCATAGGCTTCCAGGTTGTTGATGACCCGGGCTCCACGGGCAATCAGCTGGTAAGCCCAACAGTACTCCGACTGTCGCTCGACGAAACGTATCTTGCGTTGTTCCAGTTGTTGGCGCAGCTTCAAGGGGTCGAATACTTCCAGCTTGGCCACCATGACCTGCACCAGCAACTGCTCCAGCCGCACCCACACCGCGCGTTTCTGCGCTTCGTCGTAGCCGTTCCAGTGAATGACTTCATGGTGGTAGCGCTTGCAGCCACGGCACACGAGGTCCCCGTAGACGGTCGAGCACAGGCCCACACAGGGCGTCTTGATGGAATGGTTGGACATGGCGAATCAGCACACTGGACGGTGGAACACCGGGCGCATGTTAGTCCTTTGTCTAACAGGGGTCACCCCAGAAATCGTGGGGCTTAACTTAACTTCCTGCGCGAATTAACGTAGAATCATGCAGCCTTTTTAGGCGCCAATGTCCATTGGAAGCTGTTTTCAAAGCGTCACGAGCACAGTCGATCCAGTAGAAGGGTGTTGGCACCGTTCATCCGGTGCCAGCCCTCATCAGTTTTCCCTTCTACAGGCGTAAAACTTTGAAAACAGCTTCTGTAAGGAATACCTGCCTTCCTGGCTGAACGGCCGAAAAGCCCGTGCGCATGGATGCAGGCATTCCCTGGATGAGCGTCCCTTCCGGGACCACTGATGAGGGTAATAACTGTGCTTGAAGCCTATCGCAAACACATCGAAGAGCGTGCCGCCCAGGGTATCGTGCCCCAGCCGCTTAACGCCGAACAAACCGCAGGCCTGGTCGAGCTGCTGAAGAACCCTCCCGCCGGCGAAGAAGCCTTCCTGGTCGACCTGATCACCAATCGCGTACCACCAGGGGTGGACGAAGCCGCCTACGTCAAGGCCGGCTTCCTTTCCGCCGTAGCCAAGGGCGAAGCCACCTCCCCGCTGATCGACAGCAAGCGCGCCGTTGAACTGCTCGGCACCATGCAAGGTGGCTACAACATCGCCACCATGGTCGAACTGCTCGACGACGCCACCCTGGCGCCAGTGGCCGCCGAACAGCTCAAGTTCACCCTGCTGATGTTCGATGCCTTCCACGACGTCGCGGAAAAAGCCAAGAACGGCAACACCCACGCTCAAGGCGTGCTGCAGTCCTGGGCCGACGGCGAGTGGTTCAAGAAGCGTCCGACCCTGGCCGACAAGATCAGCCTGCGGGTCTTCAAGGTCACCGGCGAAACCAACACCGACGACCTCTCCCCGGCGCCTGACGCCTGGTCGCGCCCGGACATCCCGTTGCACGCCCTGGCCATGCTGAAAATGGCCCGCGAAGGCATCGTGCCCGACGTCCAGGGCTCGATCGGCCCGATGAAGCAGATTGCCCAGATGTACGCCGACGGCTACCCCGTGGCCTACGTGGGTGACGTGGTCGGTACCGGTTCGTCGCGTAAATCGGCCACCAACTCGGTGCTGTGGTTCTTCGGTACCGACATCCCGTACGTGCCGAACAAGCGTGCCGGCGGTTTCTGCTTCGGCACCAAGATCGCTCCGATCTTCTACAACACCATGGAAGACGCCGGCGCCCTGCCGATCGAGTTCGACGTGTCGAACATCAACATGGGCGACGTGATTGATCTCTACCCGCACCAGGGTAAAGTCTGCAAGCACGACAGCGACGAGGTGATCACCACCTTCGAACTCAAGACGCCCGTACTGCTCGACGAAGTCCGCGCTGGCGGCCGTATCCCGCTGATCGTCGGCCGCGGTCTGACCGACAAGGCACGCGCCGAGCTGGGCCTGGGCCCGACCGATCTGTTCAAGCTGCCCGAAGCCCCGGTCGACACCGGCAAGGGCTACACTCTGGCGCAGAAGATGGTCGGCAAGGCCTGTGGCTTGCCCGAAGGCAAGGGCGTACGTCCCGGCACCTACTGCGAACCGAAGATGACCACCGTCGGCTCCCAGGACACTACTGGCCCGATGACCCGCGACGAACTGAAAGACCTGGCCTGCCTGGGTTTCTCGGCCGATCTGGTCATGCAGTCCTTCTGCCACACCGCGGCCTATCCAAAGCCGATCGACGTGACCACCCACCACACCCTACCGGATTTCATCCGTACCCGCGGTGGCGTGTCCCTGCGTCCAGGCGACGGCATCATCCACAGCTGGCTGAACCGCATGCTGCTGCCGGACACCGTCGGCACCGGTGGCGACTCGCACACCCGCTTCCCGATCGGCATCTCGTTCCCGGCCGGTTCCGGCCTGGTAGCCTTCGCGGCCGCCACCGGCGTCATGCCGCTGGACATGCCCGAGTCGGTGCTGGTGCGCTTCAAGGGCACCATGCAGCCAGGCATCACCCTGCGTGACCTGGTCCACGCGATTCCGTACTACGCCATCCAGAAAGGTCTGCTGACCGTCGAGAAGAAAGGCAAGATCAACGCCTTCTCGGGTCGCATCCTGGAAATCGAAGGCTTGAACGACCTGACCGTCGAGCAGGCATTCGAACTGTCCGACGCCTCGGCCGAGCGCTCCGCCGCCGGTTGCACCATCAAGCTGCCGGAAAAGGCCATCGCCGAGTACCTGCAGTCGAACATCACCTTGCTGCGCTGGATGATCAGCGAAGGCTACGGCGATGCGCGGACCATGGAGCGTCGTGCCCAGGCCATGGAAGCCTGGCTGGCCAACCCGGAACTGCTGAGTGCCGATGCCGACGCCGAATACGCCGAGATCATCGAAATCGACTTGAGCGACTTGAAAGAGCCGGTCCTGTGCGCACCGAACGACCCGGACGATGCACGTCTGCTGTCCACCGTTCAGGGCGAGAAGATCGACGAAGTGTTCATCGGTTCGTGCATGACCAACATCGGCCACTTCCGCGCTGCCGGCAAGTTGCTCGATAAGGTCAAGGGCCAACTGCCAACGCGTCTTTGGCTGTCGCCGCCGACCAAGATGGATGCCCATCAGCTGACCGAAGAAGGCTACTACGGTATCTACGGCAAGGCTGGCGCACGCATGGAGATGCCGGGCTGCTCGCTGTGCATGGGTAACCAGGCACGCGTGGAACCCAACTCCACCGTGGTGTCGACCTCGACCCGTAACTTCCCGAACCGCCTGGGCGACGGTGCCAACGTGTACCTGGCGTCCGCCGAGCTGGCTGCCGTTGCGTCCATCCTGGGCAAGCTGCCGACCGTCGAGGAGTACATGGAGTACGCGGCCAGCATCGACAGCATGGCTGCCGATGTGTACCGCTACCTGAGCTTCGACCAGATCGCCGAGTTCCGCGATGCGGCGGCCAACGCGAACATCCCGGTGGTTCAAGCCTGAGGGCACGCTGAACGCCCGGGTGATTGACGGGTGAATGAAGAAGGGTTGCCCTTGTCAGGGGCAACCCTTTTTAGTGTCTGGTGGTTGAACAGCGGGTGTCCGTCATGCGCTTGGACGGGTTCAAACGTGGAATTGGTTAACTCTCGATGCACGAGGACCACTTCATCCGCCCATCAAAGTGCGGCTTCTCTTGCTGAAGCCAGACAGTACCCGAACGCTCTTCAGCCGTGCTTCCACGGCCCCTCCACACATTTCCTGCAGAGCCTAGGACCTGACATCTTCCAGGGTGAACTCCAGTGCTGTCTCTCCTGAAGTGTTCAAGTAAGGAATGCTCACGGGCACGTTCCCAACTCCGACTTCGACGGCTGTTACACGATATCCATCTTTGTCCCTCAGGAAAAAGCGGCCATCTTGGTAACTGACGCTGACCAGATCGAACTTCCAGAGGTTCTCGATACTGGCCAGGTGATACAGCCCCAAATACCCTCGACTGCTGATGCCCAACGCCGCGTTTGCATAGTAACCCGCGCTATCGGCGCCGGTAATGGCGTAATGAAAACGGTCTTCGGTCTGGCTCAGGTAGGTGAACTTGAACTCCACCGCTGGCCAGTCACTGCTCGCAAAAGTAAGCCAACCCGACTTGCCCGCAATGGTGCTGTCCGAGAGGGCAATCCTTCTTTGATACCCTCGGGTAACGCCTCGAATTTTGGCAACGAATGACGTGCCCATTAAATCTTCCATGGTGACCTCCTTGGTCATTACGTGATACGGCGTGATGTGCTTCCAAGGTTGATAGGTTACTAGGCCTGAAATTGAGCTGGCGTTACATAATTATGCTTAATGGCCAGATGCTGCGGCGCAGGCATAAAAAAACCCGCCGGGATCGACGGGTTTATTTGCAGCGCTCACGATTTAAGGATGGGAGGTGCCACTCAACGCCAAGTCCATCAACTCACGATTCGCCACCGCATACATGGCGTAATCGGTCCCTGTTGCCGCCTTGATCTCGTCGAGCATGGCGCGCCAGCGCTTGACCATCACCTCATGCTGTTCCAGCCACAGATCCAGGCGCTCCTCGACGTCTCCAGGCGCGTCCTGCATCTTCAGCACGGAGATGGTGATCGCCCGTTGCTGCAGGTCGATGTCGTCGCGGAAAGCCTCGCGGGCCAGCGCCTGCCAGTTGTTCTCCACCGGCAGGCTGCTGATCTGCTGCAGGTACCAGGTCAGGTCCAGCTTGCTGCCCACGGCGAAGAACGCCTTGGCCACTTCGGCGGCGTTCTGACCAGTCACATCCGATGCCTCGATGATCGGCAGCAACGTGTACAGGTGGCTGGTACCGGCGACCATGCGCGCCAGCAACTCCGGCACGCCCGACGCGACGTAGCCCTGGTAGCGGGCCTGCCAGCGCTCACGGGTCGGCCCCTCGAGCAGTTCGTCGAGCTTGAGGCCCAGCGCTGCAATGTGCGGACCGAAGTGTGCCACGTCGCGACCGGCGTCCAGCTCGTTGCGGCGGCTGCGCAGGAACCAGCGAGTGGCGCGACGGCCCAGGCGCATCAGTTCGTCCATCAACGCCAACTGCACATCGGCGGAGACCTGATAGTCCAGCGCCTCGATCTGGCGGAACCAGTGCGGCAGGTGGAAGATGTCACGCACGATGGCGTAGGCGCCGACCACACTGGCCGGCGTCATGCCCGTGGACTCCTTCAAACGCTGGACGAAGGTGATGCCCATGTTGTTGACCAGGTCGTTGGCGATCTGGGTGCTGACGATCTCGCGCTTGAGGCGGTGGCTGCGCATGGCCTCGGCGTATTTGCTGACCAGCGACGGCGGGAACGCCGTTTCCATGTCGCGGGTCAGGTAGACGTCGTCGGGTACCGGCGAGGCCAGCAGCGCTTCGTTGAGGTCGATCTTGCTGTAGGAGATCAGCACCGACAGCTCGGCCCGGGTCAGGCCCTGCTTGTTCGCCACGCGCTCGTTGAGCTGCTCCTCGGTCGGCAGGAATTCGATGGCCCGGTCGAGCTTGCCACGCGCCTCGAGGTCGGCCATCAGACGACGGTACTCGGCCAGGCGCTCATAGGCCTTGCGCGCCGCCAGCGACAACGCCTGGGTCTGCTTGTAGTTGTTGCCCAGCACCAGATGGCCGACTTCCTCGGTCATGCTGCCCAGCAGCAGGTTGCGCTGCTTCTCGGTCATGTCGCCGGCCTGCACGGCTTCGTTGAGCAGGATCTTGATGTTGACCTCGTGGTCGGAGCAATCCACCCCGGCCGCGTTATCGATGAAGTCGGTGTTGGTGGCACCGCCGTTGAGGCCGAACTCGACACGCCCCAGTTGGGTCATGCCCAGGTTGCCGCCCTCGCCCACCACCTTGCAGCGCAGCTCGTTGCCATTGACGCGCAGCGCATCGTTGGCCTTGTCGCCCACATCCGCATGGCTTTCGTCGCTGGATTTGACGTAGGTACCGATACCGCCGTTCCACAGCAGGTCGACCGGTGCCTTGAGCAGCGCATTGAGCAGTTCGGTCGGGGTCAGCTTGTCGGCCTTGATGTCGAAACGCTCTTTCATCTGCGCGCTGATGGCGATGCTCTTGGCACTGCGCGAGAAGATCCCACCACCGGCGGACATGATCGAGGTGTCGTAGTCGCTCCACGCCGAGCGTGGCAGGTCGTACAGGCGCTGACGTTCGGCGAAGCTGCTGGCCGGCTCCGGGTTGGGGTCGATGAAGATGTGCAGGTGGTTGAACGCCGCCACCAGTTGCAGTTTGTCGGACATCAGCAGGCCGTTGCCGAACACATCGCCAGCCATGTCGCCGATGCCGATGACAGTGATGCTGTCTTTCTGCACGTTGATGCCGCGCTCGCGGAAATGCCGCTGCACGCCGACCCAGGCACCCTTGGCGGTGATGCCCATCTTCTTGTGGTCGTAGCCTGCCGAACCACCCGAGGCGAACGCATCGCCGAGCCAGAAACCGTAGTCGATGGCGATGCCGTTGGCGATGTCCGAGAAGGTCGCAGTGCCCTTGTCCGCAGCCACTACCAGGTACGGGTCATCATCGTCGTGACGCACGACGTTGGCCGGCGGCACCACGCTGCCATCCTTGAGGTTGTCGGTGATGTCGAGCAGCCCGGAAATGAAGATGCGGTAGCAGGCCACGGCCTCGTTCTGCACCTCGTCGCGGCTGCCGCCCAGAGGCAGGCGACGCGGGACGAACCCGCCCTTGGCCCCCACCGGCACGATCACCGAGTTCTTCACGTGCTGCGCCTTGACCAGGCCCAGCACTTCGGTGCGGAAGTCTTCCTCGCGGTCCGACCAGCGCAGGCCACCACGAGCGACGTTGCCGAAGCGAAGGTGAACACCTTCGACCCGTGGCGAGTAGACGAATATCTCGAACTTGGGTACTGGCTTGGGCAACTCGGGAATCAGCTTGGGGTTGAACTTGAAGCTGAAGTACGACTTCACCTGGCCATTGCTGTCCGGCTGGTAGAAGTTGGTGCGCAGGGTGGCCTTGATCAGGTCCAGGTAGCGACGCAGGATGCGGTCTTCGTTGAGCACCTGAACGTCGTCCAGGGCGGTGAGAATCGCCTGTTCCAGACGCTGCTGCTTGTCGTCCAGGTCGTCGCCGGCCAGCTTGCGTGCCAGGTAGAAGCGGGTCTTGAACAACCGCGTCAGTTCGCGGGCGATGTCGGTGTGGTTGTTCAGGGTGCTGGCGATGTAGCCCAGATCGAAGCCCAGGCGAATCTGCTTGAGGTAGCGCGCATAGGCACGCAGCAGGGCAACATCGCGCCACGGCAGGCCTGCGGTCAGCACCAGCCGGTTGAACGCATCGTTCTCGGCGTCGCCGCGCACGATATGGACGAAGGCATCCTGCAGGGTGTCGTTGAGTTGCTGGATGTCCAGGTTCAAGCCTTCGCTGTAGGTGAAGGCGAAGTCGTGGATCCAGTACTCGCGGCCGCTGCGATGACGCAGGCGGTACGGGAACTCGCCGAGCACGCGCAGGCCCAGGTTCTCCAGGATCGGCAGCACGTCCGACAGCGCCAGCGGCGTGTCGGCGTGGTAAAGCTTGCAGTGCAGCTGGCGCTCACCGCTCTGCGCCAGTGGCTGGTAGAAGCTCATCACCAGCGGGCGGGCTTCGGACAGGGCCAGCAGGTGCTGCATGTCCACCACCGCCGAGTGCGCCGCGAAGCGCTCGCGGAAACCGGCCGGGAAGCCTTTCGGGAAATCGGCCAGCACATTGGTGCCGGCGGCCTCGCCGAAGCTTTCGATGGTCAGGCTGGCGTAGTCGTCCTGCCACGAGCGGCAGGCCTGGATCACTTCGTTTTCCAGCTGCTGCGGGTCGATGTCGATGCGGTTCTTCGGATCGACACGCAGGATCAACTGCACACGCGCCAGCACCGACTCGGAGAAGAACGTCCAGAACTCGCAGTCCGTGGCCTTGAGGCGCTCCATCAGCACCTGCTGGATCTTCTGCCGCACTTCGGTGGAATAGACGTCGCGCGGCACATAGGCCAGGCAGTAGCAGAAACGGCCGTAGGGGTCCTTGCGCAGGAACACGCGGATCTTGTTGCGCTCCTGGATCTGCACGATCGACATGACCGTGCTGAACAGCTCGTCGATCGGCGTCTGGAACAGGTCGTCACGCGGCAGCACTTCGACCACCTGGGCCAGCTCCTTGCCCAGGTGCGCCTTGGCATGGAAACCGGAGCGGCGTTCGATCTCGGCAACCTTGCGCCGAATGTAGGGGATCTCGCGCACGCTCTCGCCATACACCGACGAAGTGTACAGGCCCATGAAGCGGCATTCCTTGAGCACCTTGCCGTCGGCATCGATCTGGCGGATCGACACGTAGTCCGGATAGGCCGGACGATGCACGCGGCTTGGATGGGCCGCCTTGGCGAAGGACAGCAGCATCGGCTCGTGCAGGTATTGCACGGCGTAGTCTTCGATGTGCAGTTCTTCGCTGCTCAGGCCGGCGCGCAGCAGCCGGGTCAGGCCGAGGAAGGACGCGGGGTCGTAGCTGAGCTGACCGCCCTGGGCGTCGGCATCGACCACGAATTCCTCGTAGCCCAGAAAGGTGAAGTGGTTGTCGGTCAGCCACTCGAGGAAGGCCTTGATCTCGGCCTTTTCCTGCTCGTCGCTGGTGAAGGCGGTCTGCTCCACCAGGGTGATCATTTCACGGACCTTGGCCTTCATCGGCTCGAAGTCCTGCACCGCGATGCGCACCTCGCCCAGCACCTGCTCCAGCTCGCGAGCGAGCACGTTGAGTTCGGCGGCGTTGGCGCAGCGGTCGATTTCAAGGTACATCAGCGATTCATGCAGGACGTCTTCGCCCTGGGCACCCTTGGCCAGCACTTCGAGCAGCTCGCCCTGGCTGCCGCGGCGCACACTGAGCACAGTGGTCTGCAGGGTATGAATGCTGTAGCCGCGGCGGTTGAGCTCGGTACGCACCGAGTCCACCAGGAACGGCAGGTCGTGATGCAGCACCTCGACGGCAGTGTGGGTGGACTGCCATCCGTGACGTTCGTAGTCGGGGTTGTAGACCCGCACCTGCGGCTTGGCATGATCGAAACGCTGCAGCAGGCGCCACGCCGACAGGGTGCAGCCGGCCAGGTCGCTGAGGCGGCGCTGGGTGAGTTCGTCCAACGAGATGATGCCGAAGAACTGATCGGCGAACAGCGCCACTTGTGGCAGTTGCTGCTCGCTGATGTGCTGAGCCAGGGCCGATTGCAGTTGATGCTGGAAGTCGGCTTTGCTGGCTGCGGTGAAGAACGCCATCTGTGGTACTCCGCTTGGGCTTTGTTATTGGGTGAAGCGTCGCAGGTCACCCCGGTTCGGATCAACCATAGCCAATCCGGCGCTGCAGGGCGACATTCAAGAGGTCCAACGACCTAGCTTACCCAGAGCCCGGCATGCACTCTTGCGGTGCGGCGACATATTCGGTCATGCAGGAGTTATCGTACGAGCCCGCTGGCACGGGCGTTCCAGCCACCTTGCAGCTTTACCGGTATAATCGCGCCACTTTCCTACAATGGGACCTCCCGCATGCGCATGACCGCCTCCCTGCTGATGGCCAACCCTCGCGACGAAGAAGAAGACGACATGGCCCTGCTCTGCTGCCATGGCAGCGAAGGGGAAATGTTTCTGATGACACGTTTTCCGGACGAAGAAGAGCTGGAAATCACCCTCGGCGAAGACCCTTACCTGCTGCGTGACCTCAAGGTGACCCTGAGCGCCAACCGCCTGTTGGTGGAAGTGGCCGCTGCAGATGCCGATGTGTTCGGTGGCGATGATGTGCTGGAAATCGAGCATGCCAGCGATGCGGCGGAACTGGCGGAGATCGGGGAGACGTTACGGATTTTGCTGGCGGGTGTTGGCTCCCTGGACATCCAGTGAAGCGCCTTGCTCCTGTAGGGGCGGGCGTGCCCGGTCGAACACGCCGATTCCTCTCTCACCCCCCAATGCATTAAAGTAGCTGCCCCCGGCCAAGACGCCCTCACCCGCGTACTCGGTCCCTTCTTCAGGAACCGTCAACGATGGAACATCGTGAAGCGCTGATCGCGCTGCGAACCTTTCTTTCCACGCAGATCCTTGGCCAGGAGAAACTGGTCGAGCGCCTGCTGATCGTGCTGCTGGCAGACGGTCACATGCTGGTCGAGGGCGCGCCGGGGCTGGCCAAGACCAAAGCGATCAAGGAACTGGCCGAAGGCGTCGAAGCGCAATTCCATCGCATCCAGTTCACTCCGGACCTGCTGCCCGCCGACATTACCGGCACCGAGATCTATCGACCTGAAACCGGCAGCTTCGTGTTCCAGCAGGGTCCGATCTTTCATAACCTGGTGCTCGCTGACGAGATCAACCGGGCGCCGGCCAAGGTCCAGTCGGCGCTGCTCGAGGCCATGGCCGAGCGTCAGGTCAGTGTCGGGCGCAGCACCTACGACCTGTCGCCCCTGTTCCTGGTGATGGCCACGCAGAACCCGATCGAGCAGGAAGGCACCTATCCCCTGCCCGAGGCACAGCTGGACCGGTTCCTGATGCACGTCAAGATCGGCTTTCCGGATGCAGCCGTGGAACGGCGCATTCTGCAGCAGGCCCGGGGCGAGGCGCTCAATGGCGAAACCAAGCCGGAGCGGCGGGTCAGTCAGCAGGCGATTTTTGCCGCGCGCAAGGAGATCCTCGGGCTGTACATGGCCGACGCGGTGGAGGAATACCTGGTGCAACTGGTCATGGCGACGCGCACCCCGAGCAAGTTCGACGCCGAACTCGGCGAGTGGCTGGCCTACGGCGCCAGCCCGCGCGGGTCCATCTCGCTGGACCGTTGCGCACGGGCCCACGCCTGGCTGGCAGGACGTGACTTCGTCAGCCCGGAAGACATCCAGGCCGTGCTCTTCGACGTCCTGCGCCATCGCATCATCCTGTCGTTCGAGGCAGAAGCCGCCGGTGTCGACCAGGATCGCGTGATCCAGCGTATCCTCGACGTCGTGGCCGTCGCCTGACTCCATGAGCCAGGAGCCGAGGCCAGAGCCTGGCATTCGCATCAGCCTGGCCGAGCTGATCGAAATGCGCCACCGGGTGCGCGAGGTGCAGTTGTTCTCCACCCCGGCCCAGCGCAGCCCGTTGATCGGCTTGCATCATTCCAAGCTGCGCGGACGCGGTGTGGATTTCGACCAGGTGCGGGTGTACCAGGCCGGCGACGATGTGCGCAGCATCGACTGGCGCGTCACCGCACGCACCCAGGAGCCGCACACCAAGCTGTTCCATGAGGAGCGCGAGCGGCCGATCTTCATTCTTGTCGAACAGAGCCGACGGTTGTTCTTCGGCTCCGGGCAGATGTTCAAGTCGGTACTCGCGGCCCAGGCGGCCGCACTGATCGGCTGGGCGGCGCTGGGGCATAACGACCGGGTCGGCGGGCTGGTGTTCGGCGATGGCGAGCACTATGAAATCAAGCCCCGGCGCAGCAAGCAGAGCCTGCTGCAGCTGCTCAACCGTCTGGTCCATGTGAATCAATCACTGCACACCGAAGCGTTGCCGGAGAAGGACGCACTGGGCATGGCCCTGCGCCGGGCACGGGAGGTGCTGCGCCCTGGCAGTTTGGCCATCGTCATCTGTGACGAACGGGCGCTCACCGATGGCGCCGAGCAGCAGCTCAGTTTGCTCTCGCGTCACTGCGACCTGCTGTTGCTGCCAGTCTCCGACCCGCTCGACCATGCACTGCCGGCCGCCGGGCTGTTGCGTTTCGCCCAGCGCGGCAGGCAGATGGACATCGATACGCTGAATCCGGACATGCGCCTGGCCTATCGCGCCCTGAGCGAGGCGCGCATCGCTCGGTGGGAACGCCTGGCGCAGAAACTGCGCGTGCTGCTGATGCCTTTGAGCACTCAAAGCGAAATGATCGAGCAACTGCGTGAGTACCTCAATCCGCAACGGCCAGGCAAACTCAAATGAGCACGCTCGAGCAACTGCAGCCCCTGATCCCGCCGCCGCCGATCGGCCTCTGGCCACCGGCGCCCGGCTGGTGGCTGCTCGCGGTGCTACTGCCGGCGCTGGGATGGGCCGCCTGGCACTGGCGTCACCGCTGGCGGCGCAAGGTCGTGCTGCCTGTTGCAGCCGAGCAACCCCTGGATCCTGTGCGCCAGGGCGCGCTGGAAGAGCTGGCACGCCTGCCCAGACCCTACGACGGCGCCCCGGCTGGCGCCTGGCTGCAGCAGATCAACGGTTTGCTCAAGCGCCTGTGCCGCAACCATTACCCGAACGCCAACAGCCATGTGCTCAATGGCCGCCAGTGGCTGGCATTTCTCGACAACCGCTGCCCGGCCGCCGGCCTTACACGCTGGATGGTGCTGGTGGAAGGGGTCTACAAACCCGAATGCAAGCTCGACGACAAGGCCATCGCCGGCCTGCAACAGTCGGTCGAAACCTGGATACGCAAGCATGTTTGAGTTCGCCTGGCTGTGGGTTTTCGCCCTGCTGCCGCTGCCTTGGCTGCTGCGCGTGCTGTTGCCACCAGCCGACAGCGGCGAAGCGGCGCTCAAGGTCAGCTTTCTCGATGAACTCGAAGGGCTGGCCGGGCGCCGTGCACGGATCAGCCTGCCGACCTGGCCGCAACAGGCGCCCTACGTACTGCTGTGGCTGTTGCTGCTGATCGCCGCGGCACGCCCGCAGTGGCTGGGTGATCCCCTGCCCATCGCGGCCAGCGGTCGCGATCTGCTGGTGGCGGTGGATGTCTCCGGGTCCATGGATTACCCCGACATGCGCTGGCAGAACGAGGACGTCAGCCGGCTGGAGCTGGTCCAGCGCCTGCTGGGCGACTTTCTCGAACATCGCCAGGGCGATCGGGTGGGCTTGATCCTCTTCGGCAGCAAGGCCTATGTGCAGGCGCCGCTGACCTTCGACCGACGCACGGTGCGTAGATGGCTGGACGAAGCGCGCATCGGCATCGCCGGCAAAAACACCGCGATCGGCGATGCGATCGGCCTGGCGCTCAAGCGTCTGCGCCAGCGCCCGGCGCAGAGCCGGGTATTGATTCTGGTCACCGACGGCGCCAACAACGGCGGTCAGATCCACCCCATCACGGCGGCGCGCCTGGCGGCTCAGGAGCATGTGCGCATCCATACCATCGGCATCGGCGCCGACCCCAGCGCCGATGGCGCGCTGAGCATGCTCGGCCTCAACCCCAGCCTGGATCTGGACGAGCCGAGCCTGCGAGAGATCGCGCAGATCACCGGCGGTCAGTACTTCCGTGCCCGCGACGGCGACCAGCTGCAGGCCATCGGCGCCAGCCTGGATACGCTGGAACCGGTCGACCAGCAGCCCACCCAGGCGCGTCCGGCGCAGGCCCTGTACATCTGGCCGTTGAGCGCGGCGTTGCTGCTCAGCGTATTGCTGGTAGTGCGCGAGAACTGGCCGAACAACCCGCTGCAACGATTTCTGCGCCAGCGCCGGTTTCTGCCGACCGCACCGCAGTGGCGCGAGCGCCTGGAGCGGCTGCAGTTGCGGAGGCGCAAATGATCGAGGCCTGGCCGCATTGGTTCCGGCCCTGGTGGCTACTGGCCTGGCCTGCCCTGGCCTGGCTACTCTGGCAACTGTGGCACCGGCAGAAACGCGCCGGGCGTTGGCAGTTGCTGCTGCCGCGCCACTTTCACGCGGTATTGCTGGGCGGAGGCAGCGGCCGCCAGAGCAAGGCGCCGTGGATCGTGCTGGGCCTGGCCTGGCTGTTGACGGGCGTAGCCCTGTTGGGCCCCAGCTGGCAGCGCATCGAACAGCCCGGCCGAACGGTCGTCGACCCGCTGGTGGTGGTGCTGGCGCTGAGCCCCGACATGCTCGCCACCGACGTGGCGCCCAATCGCCTGGAACAGGCCCGGCGCAAGCTGCTGGACCTGCTCAACGCACGTCGCGATGCGCAGACGGCCCTCATCGTCTACGCCGGTAGCGCACACGTGCTGGTGCCGCTGTCCGACGACCTGAGCACCAGCCGCAACCTGCTGGAGGCGATCAAGCCCTCGATCATGCCGGTCGAAGGCCAGCGCGCCGACCTCGGCGTACAACGGGCCCTCGAACTGCTCGACCAGGCCGAGCAGGGCCAGGGACGCATCCTGCTGCTGACGTCGCAACTGTCCGAAGCAGAGCGCAGGGGTATTGCCCAGCGTCTGGACAACCACTCGCCACAGTTGTTGATCCTGGGTATCGGCACCCGCGACGGTGCGCCGGTGAAGCAGGAAAACGGCGATTTCCTCAAGGACGAACAAGGTGCGATCCGCCTGTCCCGCCTCGACGGAGCCGGGCTGCGCAGCTTCGCCGCCGACGTCGGCGGCCTGTACCGCCAGGCACGCATGGATGACCTGGATCTGCGCAACCTCGGACTGTTCGATCGCCCTGCAGTGTTGCGCAGCAATGGCACCACGCAACAGCTGGACAGCTGGGCCGATCAAGGTCACTGGTTGCTGCTGCCCCTGCTGTTGCTGGCCGCCCTTGCTGGCCGTCGCGGCTGGCTGTTCTGCCTGCCGCTGTGCTTGATGATGGCGCCGCAGCCCGGCTATGCCTTCGAGTTCCAGGACCTCTGGCTACGCCGTGATCAGCAAGGGCAGGCCTTGCTCGAACAGCAGCGTCCGGCCCAGGCCGCGCGGCGTTTTACCGATGCGCAGTGGCAAGGCATGGCGCTGTACGAGGCCGGCGACTACGAGGCGGCCGCCGAGCGTTTCGCCCAAGGCGACAGCGCCCGTGACCATTACAACCGCGGTAACGCCCTGGCCCGCAGCGGCGAGCTGGAAGCGGCGCTGGACGCCTACGACCAGGCCCTGGAGCGCCAGGCGGACCTGCGGCCAGCGCTGGAAAACCGTGCGCTGGTGGAACAGTTGCTGCGCCAGGCGCCGACCGAGCCTCCTGCAACTTCAGCCAATCCCCCCGACAAACCGCAGGCACCGGGCGCCACGGCGCCAGGCGGGCAGGAGCCGAATTCGTCCGCCACGGCCGACAAGCACGCCCAGGACACCGAGACCCTGAGTGGTCAGGAAAGCCCTGCTGGGCAAGCCGGAGGGGATCAGAATCAGGCACAATCCTCGCCACCGACCCAACCGCCAGGCGACGATTCCACGACCCGACCACCGCCACGCCCGCCCCAGACCAGCCTGGATGCCGAGCAACGCCAGGCACTGGAGCAATGGTTGCGGCAGATTCCGGACGATCCGGCCGAGCTGTTGCGGCGTAAATTCTGGTACGAACAGCAACAGCATCAGGACAACATTCGATGAGTCGCCTCAGTGCCCTCTGCATCAGTGCAACCCTGGCCGTGCTGGCCCAATGGGCGCAGGCCGCCACCTTGGTGGCCAGCGTCGATCGCTCGCGGCTCAACTCGGGGGAAACGGTCGAGCTGACCCTGGAAACCAACGATGTCACGCAGTTCGGCAAGCCCGATCTGACACCGCTCGAAGGCCCGTTCGAGGTGCGCGACACGCGTCAGGTCAACCGCCTCACCAGCCTGGATGGCGACCACCAGGCCACGACCCGCTGGATCATCACCCTGCTTCCGCGCCAGACCGGCAGCGTGACCATCGCCCCCCTGCAACTGGGTGAGCTGCGCAGCCAGCCGATCCTCTTGCAGGTGCTGCACAGTGACCAGCCACCGCGGGCAAACATGGCGCCAGTGTTCATCGATGCCAGCCTGGATGGCGACAGTGTCTATGTGCAGGCCCAGGCGGTGTTGACCGTGCGCATCTATCACTCGGTGCCGCTGTACGATGACAGTAACCTGACGCCCCTGCAGTTGGCCGATGCACGCGTCGAGCCGCTGGGTGGGTCGCGAACGTTCGAGCAGATCATCAACGGTGTCCGCCACGGCGTCATCGAGACGCGCTATGCCATTTATCCGCAACGCAGTGGCGAGGTGTCGATTCCGGCGCTGGTGTTCACCGCCACCACCGTCGAACCGGCCGCACCGGGCGAGAGCGGCAACAACGCGCCGCAGCCAGGCAAGCAGATCCGGGTGACGTCCACCCCGATATCGTTGACCGTGAACGGTGTCCCTGCGGCCTACCCTGCCGATGTGCCCTGGTTGCCGGCACGCAGCTTGAGCCTGAGCGAAAGCTGGAACCCCGATCCGCCCAGCAGCCAGGTCGGCGATTCCCTGACGCGTACGTTGGAGGTCAAGGCCGAAGGCCTTTCCAGCGCGCAGCTGCCGGACCTGCCGGATACCCAGGTGGAAGGCTTGCGCCGCTACCCGGATCAGCCCCAGCTGAGCAATCGGACCGATGAGCGAGGCCTGACCGGCAGCCGCCAGGAGCGTGAAGCGTTGGTCCCCTCACGCAGCGGCACCCTGCAATTACCGAGCATCGAGGTGGTCTGGTGGAATACCCATGAAGACCATCTGGAACGTACCGCTCTGCCGGCGCGCAGCCTGGAGGTCGCCGGCAACGCCGGCCTGATGGTCGATGCGCCGGTCGGCAACGGCGATGCCGAGCCGGACGTGGCCTGGCCATGGAAGCTGGCCAGCGTGATGCTGCTGTTCACCACGATGACCGGCTTTGCGCTGTGGTGGCGGGCCCGGGGCCAGCCGGCGGTGCTGCGCACAGCGCAAAGCGGACCGAGCCCGCGCACCTTGCTCGATGACCTCAAGCGCGCGTGCCAGGCCAATGACCCTCAGGCCACTCGTCAGGCCCTGGACGCCTGGGCGCGCCAGCAACCGGAGACACTGGCCGACATGGCGGCGCGCTTCGTGCCGTTGTCCGACGCCCTGGACGGGCTCAATGGAGCGCTCTACAGTGAAAGCGGCCAGTATTGGCAAGGCGAGGAGCTGTGGCGCGCCATCGGCAGTATCCTGCGTAGCGGCCCAGCCCTGGATCCGGCGGCTGACAACGCCGGGTTGCCGCCGCTGTATCCAAAATGACCCCCACAGGGTGGGGATCTAGGGTCTGTTTGAAAAGTCTTGAGACGAAGGTCAAGAAAGGCGAAAACAGCCGAGGAAGCGGAATTTACGGGATGTAAATGAGCATTCCGAGGCTGTTTTCAACGCAGCATCACCGAGTATCAAGGCTTTTCGCACAGAGCCTAGAGCGGTTTGTGTTCGGTGTGGGTCCAGTCATGCAACAGGCTGTAGGCCACTGCCAGCAAGGTGGGGCCGATGAACAGGCCGATGAAGCCGAACGCCAGCAGCCCGCCGAACACCCCCAGCAGCACGATCACCAGAGGCAGGTTGCCGCCGCGACTGATCAGGTAGGGCTTGAGCACGTTGTCCACGCCACTGATGACGAAGGTCCCCCAGATCCCGAGGAAAATCGCATAACCGTAGTCGCCATGCCACACCAGCCAGGCGGTGGCCGGGATCCAGGCCAGTGGCGGTCCCATGGGAATCAGGCTGAGCAGGAAGGTGACGATGCCCAGCACCAGGGCCCCCGGTACACCGGCAATGAGAAAGCCGATCAAGGCCAGGATCGCCTGGGCGGCGGCGGTGCCGATCACCCCGTTGACCACCCGTTGCACCGTGGCGGCCACCAAGTCGATGTAGTACCCGGCACGTTCGCCGATCAGCCGTTCCAGCAGCCTGAGCACGAAGGCCGCCATCCGCGGCCCGTCGCGATAGAAAAAGAACACGAAGACCAGACTCAGGGTAAGTTCGAGAATCCCGCCACCGATCTGCGCGCTGCGGGCCAGCAGGAAATTGCCGACCTGCCCCAGGTACGGCCGCACACTGGCCAGAAGCGCCGCGCCCTGCTCGTCGAGGGTGTTCCACAGGCCGACCAGGCTGCCACCGACCAGAGGAATGCCCGCCAGCCAATCGGGCGCATCGGGTAGCCCATCGACCTGGACATCACGGATGAAGGCCGTCGCATCGCGCACATGGTCGGCCAGGTTGAAACCCAGCCACACCAGCGGCAAGACCACCAGTAACATCCAGCAGCCCGTGAGAATGCCTGCGGCCAGCGACTCGCGGCCGTTGAGCCAGCGGGTCAGCAGACGCATCAGCGGCCAACTGGCATAGGCCAGGATCGCCCCCCACAGCAACGCCGAGCAGAACGGCGCCAACACCCAAAGGCAGGCACCGAGCAAGGCCAGCAAGACGATCTGTACCAGCAGGCGGTCGTTACTCAGCATTCAGGCTCCAGAGGCCGAAACAGGCTCAACGAATGATTTCCAGGTGCAGCCCCTTGACGCTCTCGCTTCCGGTTTCCAGACGGGCCGCGCGCACGCCCTTGGCTACCAGGGCATCGCGCCAGGCGGCCGCCGAGGCTGGCGAGACGCCGGAGACGCTCGCGCGAATCGAGCTGTCGAGTTGCAGACTGCGCGCCAGCAAGGCCACCCAGGTGTCGTCGGGAGTTTCGCCAAGGGCGGGATAGTCGAGATCGCCGGTGCTGCGCAGTTCGTGCAGCACCGTGGCCGGCGTGGGCAGCAAGGTACCCAGCGGCGCATCCGCGACGAAGGTTTCGACGTGCAGATAGGCGCGACGGTTGCCACGGGTGATGGCGTAGATGGCGGTCAGGGTGTTGTCGTCCGGAGCGGCCTGGCGCAGCAGCACGAACGCCTGCTGATCGTCGGCCCCCGACAGCCGTGCGCCGTCGAAGACATCGTTGACCCACAAGCTGCTTTCCCCACAGTCGCGCGCCTGACACCAGTACAGCGTATGCGCCCCACCCTGCTGCAAGGCTTCGCGCGCGTCGTTGAACGCCTGGCCCGCCGTCTGGGTTTCGGGAAGCTCGTAAGTGGTGGAACTGACCTGGCCCTTGGCGTTGACCTGGCCATCCATGCGCAGCTTGCCGCTGATCTTGCGCAGCGACCCCAACGGATAGATGCGGTCCTTGTCGACCGCAGGGCGCTGGTCGACGACCTTGGCGTCGATCGGCCCCGGCGCCTGGGCCGCGAACGCGGCGGTACTCAGCGCTGCGGTGCACAGCAAACCAGCGAGTACCGGCAGCAGCCGCTTGGAGGCGTTCATGAGGACAGCAGGGCGTGGAAAGCCAAAGGGCCGTAGACGAGCGTAGCAGCGAGTTCCATCGGGGTCTTCTCCTGTTTCAACCTGACAAGCCTCGGCAGTTGACCGCTGCAAGTCAAGGTATCGCAAAAAAGCGATTGAAACAGTCTGCGACAAGCTCGGCCCCGGTGTCGTCATTCAGGTGCAGATGATGGCCTCCGGGCAGCTGCTGCACAGGGAGCCCCAACCGGGCCAGCAGCGCGGTATTGTTCACCAGCAGGCCCTCCTGCGCGAGGATCAACAGGCTGGGACAGCGAATCGCCTGCACGTACGCCAGTGCCTGCTCTTCGCTCAGGCGGACCGGCGACGGCAGGGTCAGGCGACTGTCGCTGCGCCAGCTGAATCCACCGGCCACGGCTTCAAGCCCGCGCGCCGCCAACAACTTGGCCGCCTCATGGCTGACGGCGATACGCCCGTGCCTGCGCGCAGACACCCCCCGGTCGATGTCGGGATACACCGATTTGCGCTTATGAGCCAACGCCTGTTGCGCCTGGAGGGCTTCGCCCAGGCGCTGTGGCCCCTCCTCGGCAGCGCCCAGCGGCGGCACCACGCCGTCGATCAGCGCCAGGCGCTCTATTCGCTCGGGCATGGCGCTCGCGAGCAAGGTGGCGACGATCCCGCCCAGCGAATGCCCCAGCAGGGAAAAGCGCTGCCACCCAAGGTGGTCGGCTGCCTGCAGCACGTCGTGGGCGTAATCCCACAGGGCATAACCGGCGCCGATCGGGCGATGCCCGGAATATCCGTGCCCGGCCAGGTCGAGGGCGACGATGCGCAGCCCGGTCAGCTTCGGCGCCAGGCGGGCGAAGCTGTTGGCGTTGTCCAGCCAGCCATGCAGCGCCAGCACCGGCCTGCCGTCTTCGGGTCCGTAGACTTGGGCGGCCAGCTCGATATGGGGCAGCGACAGACGGATGTCGCGGACCGGCATGGTCACGACTCAGCGCGCCGGAGGGTTCTGCCCCAGCGGCACAACGGCCACCGTCAGGCGCGAAATGCAGCTGGGCTTGCCGTCCTCGCCTTGAAGGCGGATGTCCCATACGTGGGTGGTACGGCCTATGTGCACCGCACGAGCCACGCCTGTCACGCGGCCGCTGCGCAACCCGCGCAGATGGTTGGCGTTGACCTCCAGGCCGACACAGTAGAAACGTTCGGTATCGATGCACAGAAAACTGGCCATGGACCCCAGGCTTTCGGCCAGCACCACCGAGGCGCCGCCGTGGAGCAGGCCGAACGGTTGATGGGTACGTGCGTCGACCGCCATGCTGGCGGTCAGGGACTGGCCATCGAAGCTTTCGAAGCGGATGTCGAGCAACTCGCCGATGGTGTTTTTCTGCGCGGCATTCAAGCGTTCCAGATCCGGTTCGGTGCGCCACAGGCTCATGGGTATATTCCTGACAGGTTAAGGATGACGAACCACTTGCAGGGACATCAGCCCCGCCAGCGGCCAGTCGCCGTGCAACTCGGCCAGGCTGGCCGTCTGCATGGGCTCGGGATGACGCAGGTTGCCGTGCACCAACAGGCTCAAGAGGTTGCCGACCAGCGGCTGGTGGCTGACCAGCAGGATATTGTCCAGACCCAGCGCCTCCAGATGGCCGATGACTGCCAGAGGATCGCTGTCGGGCGTCAGCCAGGGCACGGTCTGTATCGGTGGAGCCGCCTGCAGGGCGCCATGGACCAGGGCTGCGGTCTGTTGCGCGCGCACATAGGGGCTGGCAAGGATGGCGTCCAGCGCTTGATCGTGCAGGTGCGCAGCACTGATCAGTGCCTGCTGCTGGCCGAACGAAGTCAGGGCACGCTCGGCATCGCTGCGGGCATGGCTGACGGCCTCACCATGACGCAGGACCCAGAGCTTCATGGTTTGGGCTCGTCATCGGCCAGCGGGCGACCCGCGCCTGCCGGGTGGGCCGTTTCGCCGTCGGCCGGGCGCGCCGTGGGCCAGTCGGAAAACGGCCAGGGTTTGTGTTCGGTGTGAAAGCTGCCGAAGCGGCCGATCTGGGCCAGGTATTGGCTCAGGCTGTCGCCGAAGGCCATCATGCCCGCGTTCGGCGCGCCATAGACCAAGCGATAGATCAGCTGCACCAGCACCAGTGCGCCGAGCAGGAACTGGGCGACCTGCCAGACCAGCACGAACACCAGCATCCAGAGCACACGCAGTACGATGGCCTCGCGGTCCGGATCGTTGAAAGAACGGTTCATGAATTGCTCCTCAGTTGAAGCCGCTGGTGGAGATGAAGTCGACGTCGGTCTTGGGTTCGGCTCGCATCAGCAGGTCGATGACCTGGTTCAGGGTACGCCCTTCGAAAAGGATTGCATGCAGGCCCGCCACCAGCGGCATGTACACCTGCAGTTCCTGCGCCTTGGCCTTGAGCACCTTCAGGGTGTTGACCCCTTCGGCCACTTCGCCCAGGCGCGACACGGCGTCTTCCAGGCTCAGGCCTTCGCCCAGCGCGAACCCTACCTGATAGTTGCGGCTCTTGGGCGAGGAACAGGTGACGATGAGGTCACCGACCCCGGCCAGGCCAAGGAAGGTCATGGGGTTGGCGCCCTGGCTGACGGCGAAGCGGGTCATCTCGGCGAGCGCGCGGGTGATCAGCATGCTCTTGGTGTTCTCGCCCATGCCCAACGCCACGGCCATGCCGGCGATGATCGCGTAGACGTTCTTGAGGGCGCCCCCCAGTTCGACGCCGAAGCGGTCGCTGCTGGCATAGACGCGAAAGGTGCGCCCATGGAGAACGGCCTGGACGCGTTCGCAGAGGGCTTCGTCGGCGCTCGCCACCACGGTGGCGGTCAAGGCATGCTCGGCGATCTCGCGGGCCAGGTTGGGCCCGGACAGCACGCCGATACGCGCGCCCGGCGCGACGTCTTCGAGGATCTCGCTCATCAGCTTGAAGGTCTGCGCCTCGATGCCCTTGGTCAGGCTGACCAGCATCTTGCCCGTCAGTTGCCCGGCGTGCACGGCCAGCACGCTGCGCAGGGCGCTGGAAGGCAGCGCGACGAAGATAAGCTCGCTGTCGGCGATGGTCGCGGGCAGGTCGGTGACCGGCGTAACTCCCGGCAGGATCTTTATACCTTTGAGGTAGCGCGGGTTTTCCCGGTTCAGCCGCATGGCCTCGGCCTGCTCCGGGTCACGCATCCATTGCCGGACCGAATGGCCGTTCTCGGCCAGCAGGTTGGCCACGGCGGTGCCGAAACTACCTCCTCCCAGCACGGCTATCGGCTGCTCTTGAGTCATATCCCATCCATTTGGTCGAGTTGAAGGCGATGAGGGACATTATACGGAGCCGCCCTGACTCGACCAGTCCCGGCCCATGCCCCGGCAACATTACGACTGGAATTGTCGCTCTGACCGGTTAACATGCCTGACTGTTCAACTCGATTCAGGTCCTGTCGTGCTCGCCATTTTCCCATTGCCTCACGCCCTGACATGAAGTTGCGCCTGAACCGCGACATTCATACGCGTACGCAGATCATCAGCGTCGGGCCGGCGCTGCTGTTGACGCTGCTGCTGATCGGCTTCTTCACCTTCGTACGCCTGCAGGACCTTCGTCAGGAACTCAACCACACGGGCCAGTTGATCGCCAACCAGCTCGCCCCCGCTTCCGAGTACGGTGTGGTCACCGACAATGCCGCAGTGCTCGAAGGCTTGCTCGGCGCCACTCTGGCCACTCCTCATGTACGCTTCCTGGAGATCCAGGACCAGACCGACCAGCGCCTGGCCTACGTCGAACGGCGTGTCGGCGATGAGCATCGCTCGGCCCACGTCGAAGTGTTCCAGGCGCCGATCCAGATCCGCGGCGCGTTCCTCGAGGACCATCGGGCACAGGTGCAGCAGCACCTGGTGAGCGCCAGCAGTGGCGACTACCTGGGGCGGGTCATCGTTGGCATGTCCGACGATGCCTTCAGCCAGCGCCAGCAGGAGATCGTGCTCAAGGCGGGCGTGCTGGCGCTGTTTGCCCTGCTGTTCACCTATCTGCTGGCCCGGCGCCTGGCACGCAGCCTGGCCCAGCCGATCAGCGAAATGAGCCGGGTGGTCAAGGCCATCGGCCAGGGCCGCTTCGACACGCCGCTGCCGATCGTCGATGACAGCGAGCTGGGCCACCTGGCCGGGCACATCAACAACCTGGCCAGTGCCTTGGCCAAAGCCAGCGACGAACAGCATCAGGCCATGCAGCAACTGATCCAGACCCGTGAAGAGGCCGAGCGCGCCAACAGCGCCAAGTCGGACTTCCTGGCGATGATGAGCCATGAACTGCGTACGCCCATGAACGGTGTGCTGGGCATGCTGCAGTTGCTCGAAACCACGGCACTGAACGATGAGCAACGCGATTACGCCCAAGTGGCGACCGAGTCCACCGAGCACCTGCTCAAGGTCATCAACGACATCCTGGATTTTTCCCGCATCGAACGGGCGGCGATGGAACTGGAGCACATCGGCTTCAGCTTGCATGAACTGATCACCAGTTGCGTGCAGGCCTTCCAGCACACCGCCCGGCAGCGCAAACTGGTGCTCGAACTGGCGCTGCCCGAGGGCATCGAGGGCTTGCAGGTCGAAGGCGATCCGACCCGCATCCGGCAGATTCTGGTCAATCTGATCGGCAATGCGCTCAAGTTCACCGATGACGGCGGCGTGCACGTCGGCGTGCAGTGGCAGGTGCTCGACCACCAGTTGATCTGGCTGACCTGCACCGTGCGCGATACGGGCATCGGCATTGGCGAAGATCGCCTGGAAAGCATGTTCGTCGCCTTCGCCCAGGCTGACAGCTCGATATCGCGACGCTACGGCGGAACCGGTCTGGGCCTGCCGATCGCGCGGACCCTGGCGGAACGCATGGGCGGTACGTTGCGGGCCCAGAGCCAGGAGGGTCAAGGTTCGCTGTTCACCCTGGAAATGCCTTTGGCCTTGAGTCAGCAAAGTCTGGCGCGTCCGGCACCGGTGCCCAACGTCAGCGAACATCACGACGGGATCGGTCACCGTGTGCTGCTGGTAGAGGACAACCCGGTCAATCAGACCGTGATAGAGGCCATGCTGCGCAGCCTGGGTTACGACGTCGATGTGGTGAGCGACGGTGCCGAAGCAGTCAACCAAGTGCGTGAACGGGTCTATTCAGCGGTGTTGATGGACTGCCGCCTGCCGGTTCTGGACGGCTACGGCGCCTCACGGCAGATCCGCCAGATTCCCGGCCGCAACGAGTTGCCGATCATCGCCCTGACCGCCAACGCCTTGCTGGGCGACCGCGATACCTGCCTGGACGCAGGAATGAACGATTACCTGGCCAAACCGTTCAAACGTGCAGACCTGCAACAGGTACTGCTGCGCTGGACGAGCTGAAAACGCGCCGCTGAATGGCCACCCGATACCCTCCAGATAACGCCCGTTGCTGGCAAGAAATGTTAAAGTGCGGCAGTCTTGTACATCCATTCGGACAAAGCCTGTCGTCTGGCATTATAATTTCAGTGAACAAGTGTACTTCCGTATCGCTTGCGCTGTGACTTTCACTACAACGCAATAGTCTATGTGTAGGCTGCCGACCCAGGCTTTGATCCTTCTGGTCGGTCGGGAAGATCTGCCCCCTGCCACCAGGGACTATTGAGGAGCTCGCATGACCAAACAAAACGCCTTTACTCGGGAAGATCTGCTGCGCTGCAGTCGTGGCGAGCTGTTCGGCCCAGGTAACGCGCAATTGCCCGCCCCCAACATGCTGATGGTGGACCGCATCACCCATATCAGCGCCGAAGGTGGCAAGTACGGCAAGGGTGAATTGGTCGCCGAGCTGGATATCACCCCGGACCTGTGGTTCTTCGCCTGCCACTTCGAAGGCGATCCGGTGATGCCAGGCTGCCTAGGCCTGGATGCCATGTGGCAGCTGGTCGGTTTCTTCCTGGGCTGGCAAGGCCTGCCGGGCCGCGGCCGTGCGCTGGGTTCGGGCGAAGTGAAGTTCTTCGGCCAGGTTCTGCCGACCGCCAAGAAGGTCACCTACAACATTCATATCAAACGCGTGCTCAAGGGCAAGCTGAACATGGCCATCGCCGATGGCTCGGTCAGTGTCGACGGTCGCGAGATCTACACCGCCGAAGGCCTTCGGGTTGGCGTCTTTACATCCACCGAAAATTTCTAAGGGTTATCCGCATGCGCCGCGTTGTTATCACTGGTCTGGGCATCGTTTCGTGCCTGGGCAATGACAAAGACACCGTCTCCGCAAACCTGCGGGCAAGCCGCCCTGGCATCCGCTTCAACCCGGAATATGCCGAAATGGGTCTGCGTAGCCAGGTTTCCGGCTCCATCGACCTCAATCTGGAAGAATTGATCGACCGCAAGGTGTACCGCTTCGTCGGCCATGCCGCCGCGTACGCCTATCTGGCCATGCAGGATGCCATCAAGGATTCCGGCCTGACCGAAGAGCAGGTTTCCAACCCCCGTACCGGCCTGATCGCAGGTTCGGGCGGTGCCTCCACCTTGAACCAGATGGAAGCACTCGACATCCTGCGCGAAAAAGGCGTGAAGCGCGTCGGTCCGTACCGTGTCACCCGGACCATGAGCAGCACCGTATCGGCTTGCCTGGCCACCCCGTTCAAGATCAAGGGCCTGAACTACTCCATCGCCTCGGCGTGCGCTACCAGCGCACACTGCATCGGTACGGCCATGGAACAGATCCAGATGGGCAAGCAGGACGTGGTGTTCGCCGGTGGCGGTGAAGAGGAGCACTGGAGCCAGTCGTTCCTGTTCGATGCCATGGGCGCGCTGTCCAGCAAGCGCAACGACACGCCCGAGAAAGCTTCGCGCGCCTACGACAGCGACCGTGATGGCTTCGTCATCGCCGGTGGCGGTGGCATGGTGGTGGTCGAGGAACTGGAACACGCCCTGGCCCGCGGCGCGCACATCTACGCCGAGATCGTCGGCTACGGTGCAACCTCCGATGGCTACGACATGGTCGCGCCAAGCGGCGAAGGCGCCATCCGCTGCATGCAGCAGGCCCTGTCCACCGTCGACACCCCGATCGACTACCTGAACACCCATGGCACCTCCACGCCAGTGGGCGACGTAGCCGAGATGAAAGGTGTGCGTGAAGTCTTCGCTGGCAAGTATCCGGCCATCAGCTCGACCAAGAGCCTGTCCGGTCACTCCCTGGGCGCCGCTGGCGTGCACGAAGCGATCTACTGCATGCTGATGATGGAAGGCAACTTCATCGCCGGCTCTGCCAACATCGACGAACTGGACCCTGCCGTAGCCGATCTGCCAGTGCAGACTGTTACCCAGGAAAACGTCGAGATCAACACCGTGATGAGCAACAGCTTCGGCTTCGGCGGCACCAACGCTACCTTGGTGCTCAAGCGCTGGACCGGCCAGTAAGATTCATAGCCTCACGAAAAAACGGCGCCTGCGGGCGCCGTTTTTTTTGCCTGCAGTCGGTCGGCTGACGACAGTTGAACCCCTTTGGTGGTACCAGCCTCTATACAGTGTGGTTTGTGCACTCAAACGAAGGGATCTCCATGTCTATCACCGTGACTACCGAACCCGGCGACGGATTTCGCCACCGCATCGACATCGATGGCCGCCACTCATTCCATACCGACCTGCTCGAAGCCTTGGGTGGCGCAGATTCGGCCCCCTCCCCCCACGACTATTTCGACGCCGCACTGGGAGCCTGCAAGGCCTTGACCCTGAAGCTTTATGCGCAGCGCAAAAACATCCCATTGACCGGGGTGAACATCGAGGTCAAGCGCGACAACAGCCAGGAGCCGACCGGCAAGTACAGCCTGCGGGTCAAACTGACGCTACTGGGCAATCTGACGGAAGCGCAGCGCCATGACCTGGACCGGGTGGCCGATCATTGTCCGGTGCACAAACTGATGACCAGCGCGGTGATCGATATCGAGACGTATCTGGCGGAGGCTTGACTGGCGAGTATTCGCGGCCAATGGCCGCGAACAGGCATTCACAGGCACATGCTGACTCAGGCCTGGAACACTTCGTCGAGCAGGTTGTGCATGGCCTGGAAAGCGCGCGCCGAGACCTTGGCATCGTACATCTGCACACCTGGGTTGTTAGCCTCGGTGTCGGTGAACGAATGGTAGGCACCGCCGTAGCTGGTCAACTGCCAGTCCACACCTGCCGAGTTCATTTCGGAACGGAACGCAGGCAGTTGCTCGGCCGGCACCAGTGGGTCGGCGTCGCCGTGCAGCACCAGGACCGAACCCTTGATGTCATGAGCATCGGCTGGGTTAGGCGTATCCAAGGTGCCGTGGAACGACACGGTGGCCTTGAGCGCTGCGCCGGTACGTGCCAGCTCCAGAGCACAGCAACCGCCGAAGCAGAAGCCGAAGGCTGCGGACTGTGCGGGATCGACAGCCGCGTGGGGTTGCTCGTGCAATTGCTGCAACGCCACCTGCATACGCTTGCGCAGCAGGGCACGGTCGTTCTTCAGCGGAGTCATGGCCGCTGCGGCTTCGTCGTTGTTGCTCGGGCGCACGCCCTGCCCATACAAGTCCACCAGCAGCACGACGTAGCCCTTGGAGGCCACGGCATGGGCGATGCGCTCGGCACCCTCGCTGACACCCATCCAGTTGGGCGCCATCACCAGCCCCGGACGTGGAGAAACGATATCGGCGTCGTACACCAGACGGCTTTCGTACGCCTGCCCGTCGATCTGGTAGACCACGGATTGAACGGTCAATGTGCTCATGCTTGTACCCCCAAAAGGTCGTGACTGAAAACGAAAAAGCCCGCCGAAGCGGGCTTTTACCTGGACTGCTTAAACGGACAACTCGACCAGCAGCTTGTTCAGCCGCCGCACGTATCCGGCAGGATCTTTCAAGCTGTCACCGGCCGCCAGCGCCGCCTGATCGAACAGGATGTGAGAGAAGTCGGCGAAACGATCTTCGCTCTGCTCCACGTCCAGCTTGGCGATCAGCGGGTGATTGGGGTTGAACTCGAAGATCGGCTTGGAATCCGGCACCTTCTGGCCGCTGGCTTCCAGGATCTGGCGCATCTGCAGGCCCAGGTCCTGCTCACCGATGGCCAGGATCGCCGGCGAATCGGTCAGACGGTGGGAAACCCGCACTTCGCTGACGGAATCACCCAGAGCCGCTTTGAGGCGCTCGACCAGCCCTTCCTTGTCCTTGGCGATTTCTTCCTGGGCTTTCTTGTCCTCCTCGGAGTCCAGCTTGCCCAGGTCGAGGTCGCCACGGGCAACGTCGACGAAGCCCTTGCCATCGAATTCAGTGAGGTAGCTCATCAGCCACTCGTCGATGCGATCGGTCAGCAGCAGCACTTCGATGCCTTTCTTGCGGAAGACCTCCAGGTGCGGGCTGTTCTTGACCTGCGCATAGGACTCGCCGGACAGGTAGTAGATCTTGTCCTGACCTTCCTTGACCCGTGCCAGGTAGTCGGCCAGGCCAACGCTCTGCTCGCCGCCGTCGTCGCTGGTGGAAGCGAAGCGCAGCAGGCCGGCGATCTTTTCCTTGTTGGCGAAATCTTCGGCAGGGCCTTCCTTGAGGACCTGGCCAAAGTTCTTCCAGAAGCCTTTGTATTGTTCGGGCTCGTTCTTGGCCAGTTTCTCCAGCATGTCGAGAACACGCTTGGTCAGGGCCGTTTTCATCGAGTCGATGATCGGGTCTTTCTGCAGGATCTCACGCGACACGTTCAGGGACAGGTCGTTGGAGTCGACCACACCCTTGATGAAGCGCAGGTACAACGGCAGGAAGGATTCGGCCTGATCCATCACGAACACGCGCTGCACGTACAGCTTGAGGCCACGCGGAGCTTCGCGCTGGTACAGGTCGAACGGTGCACGGGCCGGTACGTACAGCAGCGAGGTGTATTCCAGCTTGCCTTCGACCTTGTTGTGGCTCCAGCTCAGCGGGTTCTCGTAGTCGTGACCGACGTGCTTGTAGAACTCCTGATATTCCTCGTCCTTGATCTCGGTACGAGGACGGGTCCACAGAGCGCTGGCGCGGTTGACGGTTTCCCACTCCTGCGCCGGGGCCTCTTCGCCTTCGGCCGGCGCGCTTTCCTTGGGCAGCTCGATCGGCAGGGCGATGTGGTCGGAGTACTTCTTGATGATGTTGCGCAGACGGTAGCCGTCGGCGAATTCGTCTTCGGCGCTTTTCAGGTGCAGCACGATACGAGTACCGCGCTCGGCCTTCTCTATGTTGGCGACTTCGAACTCGCCTTCGCCCTTGGAGGACCAGTGCACACCTTCGCTGGCCGGGGTGCCGGCACGACGGCTGTAGACGTCGACCTGGTCGGCGACGATGAAGGCCGAGTAGAAGCCCACGCCGAACTGACCGATCAGGTGCGAATCCTTCTTCTGATCGCCGGTGAGGTTCTTCATGAAGTCGGCAGTGCCGGACTTGGCGATGGTGCCCAGGTGGGTCACGACATCGTCACGGTTCATGCCGATACCGTTGTCTTCGAGGGTGACGGTCTTGGCGTCCTTGTCGAAGCTGACGCGGATCTTGAGCTCACCGCCGCCTTCGAGCAGCTCGGGCTTGGCCAGTGCTTCGAAACGCAGCTTGTCGACGGCGTCGGAGGCGTTCGAGATCAATTCGCGAAGGAAGATTTCCTTGTTGGAATACAGCGAATGGATCATGAGGTGCAGCAGTTGCTTCACCTCGGTCTGGAAGCCCAGGGTTTCCTTTTGAGTTTCCACACTCATGGTCATCAAACTCCAATCAGATGGCAGGTGCCGCCGATGAGCGGCGGGATGACAAGGAGATGGGGCCGCCGATCGGTATTTCAAGGGTGGCTTCGGCAGACGAGTAAGCCAGCACCTGTGAACGGCTTCTTTCACCCAGGGCCAGCGTGAAAACCGGACGAGTGCTTGAACGGTACAGCACGGCTGCGGAAAAACCTCATTGCGATCTGATACTTATATATAACCTCAACGACGGAACTTATATCCAAGGCACACCCTCTTAGCCTCGTAGATACCCAATAAGGAGAAACACCATGCGCAAGACACTCGCTTACTCCCTGATGCTGGCTGCCACCCTTGGTCTGGCCGCTTGCGACAAGAAATCCGAAGACAAGGCTCAGGACGCTGCAGAGCATCGTCAGGAAGCGCAGGAAAAAATGGACTCAGCTCAAGAAAAAATGAACGACGCCGCCAAGGAAAACGCCAAGGCCAACGAAGCGGCTGCCGAATCGAACAAGGCTGCAGCTCAGGAAGCGACCAAGTCCGACTCGAGCATGCCCGTAGCCCCAGGCACCACCCCTGCTACCCAGGTGCCGCCTGCCAAGAACTGATTGATCGGCGGTGCCTGCTTCGCGGGCGGAGCCCGCTCCCACAGGAGCGAGCTCGACCTGGCGATGAACGCGCCGCAATCAAGACAAAAAAAATCCCCGAACCAGTCGGGGATTTTTTATGCCTGAAGACTATAGGCGATCAGTCTTCGCGATAGCGACGCAGCTTCAACTGCTTACCAGCGACGCGGGTGTCTTTCAGCTTGCTCAGCAGACCTTCCAGACCTTCTTCCGGCAGCTCGACCAGGCTGAAGCTGTCACGCACCTGGATGCGACCGATAGCTTCGCGGGCCAGGCCGCCTTCGTTAAGGATGGCGCCCAGCAGGTTCTTCGCGGCGATGCCGTCACGAGCACCCAGGGCAGTACGGCAGCGTGCGCGGCCTTCACCCAGTGGCATGGGAGCGCGACGCTCGCGGTCACCACGGTCAGGACGATCACCGCTGCTGCGTTCGCGTGGAGCGCTGGTCGGAACCAGTGGCTGCTCTTTGTTGACGGCATCCAGTGTCAGCGCCTGGCCATTGGTGGCCTTGCGCAGCAGGGCCGCGGCCAAAGCACGCGGGCTGCAACCGATGTCGGCCGTCAAGCGATCCAGCAACTCGCCGTGGGTGCTTTCGGCATCGCCCACCAACGGCGCGAGGCTGTTGGTCAGCTTGCGAATGCGCGCATCCAGTACGGCCTGGCCATCTGGCAGGCGAACTTCAGCGACCTTCTGGCCGGTGACACGCTCGATGACCTGCAGCATGCGACGCTCACGTGGAGTCACCAGCAGCAGCGCACGGCCTTCGCGACCGGCACGGCCGGTACGGCCGATACGGTGCACGTAGGACTCGGGGTCGTACGGCATGTCGACGTTGAACACGTGAGTGATGCGCGGTACGTCCAGACCACGAGCAGCGACGTCGGTGGCGACGACGATGTCCAGGCGACCATCCTTGAGCGAGTCGATGACGCGCTCGCGCTGGTTCTGGGCGATGTCACCGTTGAGTGCCGCAGCCTTGTAGCCTTTGGCTTCAAGGGCGCTGGCCAGGTCGAGGGTGGCTTGCTTGGTGCGCACGAAGGCGATCAGTGCATCGAACTCTTCGACTTCCAGCAGGCGCAGGACAGCCGAGGTCTTCTGGTCGGCGTGAACCAGCAGGTGAGCCTGCTCGATCGCGGTGACGGTCTGAGTCTTGGTCTGGATCTTGACGTGCTTGGGGTCTTTGAGATGACGCTCGGCAATGGCGCGGATCGACTGCGGCAAAGTTGCCGAGAACAGTACGGTCTGGCGAGTCTCGGGCATGGCCTTGAAGATGACTTCCAAGTCATCCATGAAGCCCAGCTTGAGCATTTCGTCGGCTTCGTCGAGCACCAGGTGGTTCACCGTGGCGAGGACTTTCTCGTCGCGACGCAGGTGGTCGCAGAGACGGCCGGGGGTAGCGACGACGATTTGCGCGCCGTTGCGGATGGCTTTCAATTGCGGGCCCATCGGGGCACCGCCGTACACGGCCACTACGGTAACGCCAGGCATCTGCTTGGCGTAGGTTTCGAATGCAGTGGCTACTTGTAGCGCCAACTCACGGGTTGGCGCCAGGATCAGGGCTTGCGGCTCGCGCTTGCTCGGGTCGATACGATGCAGGATCGGCAGAGCGAAGGCGGCGGTTTTACCGGTGCCTGTCTGCGCCTGGCCGATCATGTCATGACCGGCGAGAATGATCGGGATCGATTGTTGCTGGATAGCCGAAGGCTCTTCGTAGCCGGTAGCGACTACAGCAGCAACAATGTTCGGATGAAGTTCGAGAGCGGCGAAGCCGCCGGTTTCCTGGGTCATGGGTCTGCCTCTAAGTGCATCCGCAAAGACCCATGCTCCAAAGCTGCGCATGCCTTGTAAGACTCGAGAGTCACCCTGGCAGCTTTGTCGGCGGGGATTTGCGAAAACGATTGAATGAAAGAATCGTTAGGGAGAGTCCGCGGAACGGACGTGCAGCCGAAGCTGTCTTCGGGGGATTGCGCTACCTAAACGTGGCCTGGTTAAAGACCGGCGCGCACTATACCTGAAAACGGCCGCAAGGTGAGACTTTTTTGTACCTTGGTGCCGCATGCACGGCAGAGCCACGCGGGCTTTGCGCGAATCCGCATCACGGTCTATTTTAGCGAAGGCGCCTGCGCAGGTGCGGCGGCTGAAACCTTTCATCCAAAACCTTCGGAGAACGCCGTCATGCCCACCCCCTGCCCCGGCAAGGTCAGCTGCGAGCTGCGCGAGCACGTCATGCTCATCGGCCTTGACCGCCCTGCCAAACGCAATGCGTTCGACCTGCCCATGCTCGATGCCCTGAGCCTGGCCTACGGCGCGTTCGAGCGCGAGCCGATGGCGCGGGTGGCGCTGGTGTATTGCCACGGTGAGCATTTCACCGCGGGGCTGGATCTGACGGCGGTGAGCACGCGTCTGAGCCAGGGTTGGCAGGTACCGCCCGGCGGCTGCGATCCCTGGCGGGTGTCCGGGGGGCCGGTAGTCAGCAAACCGGTGATCGTCGCGGCGCAGGGATACTGCCTCACCGTGGGCATCGAGCTGATGCTCGCAGCCGACATCAACCTGTGCGCCAGCAATACCCGCTTTGCCCAGATGGAGGTGCAGCGCGGGCTGTTCCCGTTCGGCGGCGCCACCTTGCGCCTGCAACAGATCGCCGGCTGGGGCAATGCGATGCGCTGGCTGCTCACTGGCGATGAGTTCGATGCTCACGAGGCGCTGCGCCTGGGCCTGGTGCAGGAAGTCATGGCCAGTGAGGACCTGCTGCCCAACGCGCTCGCCCTGGCCCAGCGGATTGCCCGGCAGGCGCCGTTGGGCGTGCAGGCGACCCTGGCGTCGGCGCGCCTGGCGATCAGCGAAGGTGAAGTGGCCGCCAGCCGCCAATTGGCAGCGACCACGGGACGGCTGTTCGCCAGCGAGGACGCGCGCGAGGGCCTGGCGGCGATGCAGCAGCGGCGCCCTGCCGTGTTCGTCGGCCAGTAGCAGGGGGCATCGAGTCGACGCGGCGTCTCAGGTCGCCGGGCGGATCAGGTCGATCAGGCTCTGCAGGGAATAGCCCAACTGGGGCGCCAGGGCTTCGGCACGCTGGCGCAGACCGGGCTGGTCCAGTTGCTGCTCGATATCGGCCGGTACCATGACGATCACGTTGCCCTCCTTCACCGGCAGCTCCCAGTAGTGGCGCTGATAGAGCCCGCGCAGCAACGCAGCGCCGAGCGGCTTGCCATCGTTGCCGGCCCACTGGTTGATGATCAGCCAACCGTGCGGGTTCAGGCGCTGCTGGCACTGTTCGAGAAAGCGCCAGGCCAGATGTGCGGGCGCCGGGCCGTGATCGGTATACAGGTCGACGAAGATCAAATCGGCGGTTTCGGCGCTGGGCAGCAGTTCCAGGGCGTCGCCGACCCGGATGTACAGCCTGGGATCGTCTTCCAGGCCCATGTATTCGATGGCCAGTCGGGGCACGTCGGGGCGCAGTTCGATGCATTCGACGTCTTCGAGTGGCAGGAACTTGAGGCAGGCCTGGGTCAACGTGCCTGCGCCGAGGCCCAGGAACAGGGCGCTTTCGGGTTCGGCATGGCACAGCGCGCCCACCAGCATGGCCCGCGTGTAGTCGTACTCCAGCCAGCTGGGGTCGGCAGTGAAGGTGCAGCTCTGCTCGATGGCGTCACCGAACTCCAGGAAACGGTAGTCCGCCACTTCCAGCACGCGGATCATGCCCCAGGCGTCGTGCACCTCGGCCAGTACGTGCTCGGTGCGTTCGCGGGGTTGCAGGGTGTCTTGGTCTTCCACCTGAGGGCTCGTCGCGGCGAATTGAAGCGCCGATTGTGGCATTAATCCACCGAAACCGGGCACCCCGTGCGGTCGATTCGAGCTAGACCCTGAACACTAAACCTTGAACAGCAGCAGAACCGCGCAGAGCAGCAGGAACACGCAAAAGCTGCCACGCAGGACTTTTTCCGACAGGCTGTAAGCGATCTTCACGCCCCAACTGATGCTCAGCAGGCCGCCCACGGCCATCGGTATGCCCATGGCCCAGTCGACGTGATCGTGCACCGCGTAGGTCAGCAGGGTCACGCTGGTACTCGGCGCAGCCAGGGCCAGCGACAGGCCCTGGGCCATGATCTGGGTGGTGCCGAACACGCTGGTCAGCACCGGCGTGGCCAGCACGGCGCCACCGACGCCGAAGAAGCCGCCGATCACCCCGGAAAAGCCGCCCAGCACCCCCAGCCATGGCCACGCATGACGCATCTCGCCCGTGCCACTGACCGGCCGCAGGAACATCTGCGCGATGTTGTAGACCACCAGCGCCAACAGGAATGCCACGAAGCCCACCCGCATCGATGCCGGGTCCAGCCCGGACGCGAGCATCGAGGCGAGCCAGGCGCAGACCAGACCACCCAAGGCCAGGGGCAAGGCGTGCCGCCAGGGAATGGGACGACGCTGGTGATAGCGCCACATTGCCAGGAGCACGTTGGGCACAACCATCACCAGCGACGTGCCCTGCGCCAGTTGCTGGTCCACGCCGAACAGCAGGCCCAGGGCCGGAATCGCGATCAGGCCGCCGCCGATGCCGAACACGCCGCCCAGCGTGCCCATCGCCGCACCCAGTGCAATGTAGAGCAATGTTTCGAACATACCGCCTCTCTCTATCCGGGGGTGCACCCTCAAGCCGTGCATCCTACCAGTGTGACCGCCGTCGATGGGTATGCACCTGGGGCACAACCTCGAACGAACTATGGGCGATGTTTGTAGCTCGAAATCAACAGCAGCCTCATCACGGAACGAGCGAGCCGCCAGCCCTGCCATCGGCGAATCGCGCAATGCTCTCGCACCATTGGAAAAAGGATCAGCATGAACACCGAATCCACTCATGACAGGGCAGTCACCGCGGACGACAGCCTGCTGCTGGATAATCAGCTGTGCTTCTCGTTGTACTCGACATCGCTGTTGATGACCAAGGTGTACAAACCCCTGCTGCAAGCGCTGGGCCTGACCTACCCGCAGTACCTGACCATGATGGTGCTGTGGGAACGAGACGGCATGACCGTGGGCGAAATCAGTACCCGGTTGCTGACCGACCCCGGCTCGCTGACACCCCTGCTCAAACGCCTGGAAGCCGAAGGCCTGCTCAGCCGTACCCGCAGCAAGGATGACGAACGCGTGGTCATCGTCGAGCTGACGCCCCAGGGCCGGGCCCTGCGCGACCAGGCCGAGTCCGTGCCGCTGAACATCGTCAAGGCCAGTTGCCACAGCAGCGCGGAGTTGCGCGCCTTGCAGGCCAGCCTGCTGTCGTTGCGCAAGAACCTGCAACAAGGGCTCTGACACCCCGCCCGAATACTTGGCGCGCAGGTGCTATCATCGCGCATTACCTGCCCCAAGGACCAAACGCGCCCCATGGATTATCGCAAGCCTTCAGATCGCAAAAGCATGCACTCGCGGATCGTCCAGGAACTGGGGATGCAAATCGTCTCCGGTCGCTTCAAGCCCGACGACCGCCTGCCCGCCGAAGCCCTGCTGTGTGAAGAGTATGCGGTCAGCCGCCCGGTGCTGCGCGAAGCCACCCGGGTCCTGGTGGCCAAGGGTCTGGTGTATTCCAAGCCGCGGGTGGGCTCGGTGGTCAAGCCGCGCCGTGAATGGCACATGCTCGACCCGGACGTCCTGCATTGGGTCATGCAAAGCACGCCGCAGAACGAATTCTTCGCCCTGTTGACCAGCGTGCGCACCATCATCGAACCGGCGGCAGCGGCGCTGGCGGCCCAGCATGCCACCGACGCCGAAGTCGCATCGATCGGCGAGGCCTACCAGCGCATGGAAGCGGCCGGATCGGTCGACGACGTGCTGCAGCCCGATCTGGATTTCCACAGCCGCATTGCCGACGCCACCCACAACGACCTGCTCGCGCACCTGTGCAACATGCTGTCGCTGGCCCTGCGCGAGGCCCTGCGTCATTCCAACCAGCGGCCCAACCTGCACGAGCTGGCCCTGCCGCGGCACAAGGCGATCCTTACCGCCATCGAGAACCGCGACGCTTTGGGGGCCCGGCATGCCACGCTGGTCCAGCTGGACGACGCACGCAATGCCCTCAGTGTGGTGCTGGGGCGGGCCGAAGCGTTGTAGGCCGGACCAGCAGCCACGCCAGTGCCGGCAACAACCACAAGGCGCCAAGCATGTTCCACAGCAGCATGAAGGTCAGCATCAGGCCCATGTCGGCCTGGAACCTGATGTCCGAGAACACCCAGGTCACCACCCCGCAAGCCAGGCACAGCCCGGTGAACAGGACCGCTCGCCCGGTAGATCGCAACGTCTGGCAATAGGCCTGCTGCAGCGGCAGTCCGGCGCGCAGGTGGCTGGCCAGACGACTGTAGAGGTAGATGCCGTAGTCCACGCCGATGCCCACTCCCAGGGCGATCACCGGCAAGGTTGCGACTTTCACGCCGATCCCCATGAACGCCATCAACGCGTTGCCCAGCACCGACGTCAGCATCAGCGGCAGGACGATGCACAGGGTCGCGGCGAGGGAACGAAAGATCAGCAGGGACATGACCGCGACGCACAGGTAGACCAGCATCAGGACCTGCGGCTCACGGGCCTGGATCACCTGGTTGGTCGCCGCCTCGACTCCGGCATTGCCGGCGCCCAGCAGGAACTGCAGGTCGTCGCGATCATGTTCCGCAGCGAACGCCTGGACCGCGTCCACCACGCGCTCCAGGGTGAGGGCCTTGTGATCGTCGAGATAGATCAGGATCGGCGCCAGCGAACAGTCGGCGTTGTACAGACCCTCTGCCCGTGCGACGGCACTGTTGAGCACGGCCGCGTTGCGGCTCAGCGTTTCCCACTTGAGGTTGCCCTCGTTCATGCCCTTGATCGTCTGCCGCGCCACACTGACCAGGGAAACCGTCGACTGCACCCCGGGGATGTTGTCCAGGCTCCACATCAGGTCGTCGATGGCCGCCATCGTCGGGTAGGTCGAGCAGCCTTCGACCGGCGTCTTGACCATCACCACCAGCACGTCGGCGCGGGTGGCGTAGTGCTCGATGATGAACCGGTTGTCGCTGTTGTAGCGCGAATCGGGACGCAGTTCGGGCGCGCCCTGATCGAGATCGCCGATCTGCAGGTTCTGGCCGTACCACAGGCCTGCGGCGCCCGCCAGCAATGCCACGGCGATCGAGACCGCTGCCGCGCGCGGGCTGGCCACGCGTGAAAAGGCGCGCCAGAAAGCCTGCTCGCGCACACTGTCGGCCACTGCGCGTGGCCGCATGCCGATGTAGGAAATGACCACGGGCAGCAGGATCAGGTTGGTGAAGACGATCACCGCGACGCCTATCGAGGCACCGATTGCCAGCTCGCGGATGACGCCGATGTCGATGACCAGCAAGGCGATGAAACCCACCGCGTCGGCCAGGATGGCGACCATGCCGGGCAGGAACAGCTGCCGAAAGGTCCTTCGCGCGGCCACCAGCGCGTCATCGGCAGTGCTCGCGTGCAGGGCGATTCCGTTGATCTTCTGCACCCCGTGGGAGATGCCGATGGCGAAGATCAGAAACGGCACCAGCATCGAATACGGATCGATCCCGAAACCGATCGCGTGCATCAGGCCCACTTGCCAGACCACGGCCACCAGGGTCGCGGTCAACACGGCCACGGTGCTGCGCACGCAGCGGGTGAATGCGTAGAGCAGGAGCGTCGTGATGAGCACGGCCACGGCGAAGAACGCGGCCACTTTCATCAGGCCATCGATCAGATCACCCACCTTCTTGGCAAAGCCGACGATGTGCACCTTGATTTGCGGATTGCGCGCCTGGAACTGCTTGCGAATGCGATCTTCGAGCTGATGGGAAAACTGCTGGTAATCGAGTGTCAGCAACCTGCCGGGACGTTGCGGATCAGGATAGCGTTCAAGCAGCGGCACCTCGATGATGCTCGAACGAAAATCGTTGGCCACCAAGCGGCCGACCTGCCCCGAGCGCAGCACGTTGCTGCGCAGCGCCTCCAGGCTCGCCGCCGTGCCGTCGTAGCGTTGCGGGATCACCTCGCCGCCGGCGAAGCCCTCCTCGGTGACCTCGGTCCACCGCACGCTGGGGCTCCACAGCGACTTCAAGCCGGCACGGTCCACACCTGGCAGGTAGAACACTTCGTCGTGAAGCTGGCGCAGGGTTTCCATGTAGGCCGCGCTGAAAATGTCACCGTCGGTGGTTTGCACCGCGATGCGTACGCTGTTGCCCAGGTGGGCGAGATCGTCGCGGTGGGCGAGCATGTTCTCGATGAACGGGTGCTGCAGCGGGATCATCTTTTCGAAGCTGGTGGCCGGGCGAATCGAAATGGCCTGCCAGCACAGCACGAGACTGATCAGCAGGCACAGGGCAATGACGGCGGGACGGTGATCGAAGATCAGCCGTTCGAGCCACGACCCCTGCTGCTCAGTGAGCGCAGGCTGCGGCTGGGGGACGTCACCTTGACAGCCCGTCACGGTGCCACCGGCGCGCCGTCGCCGTCGACGCGTTCCAGCCCGCCCTGCCCGGCCAGTACCCAGCGATCCGGTCCGGCCGCTGTCACGCCCGCCAAGGCCCGCCGGTCGGCTCGGCGGTAGAGGCTGAAACGGTGGCCCCGGTCGCGGCTGCGCAGGACGCTGCCAGCGTTGCCAACCAGCAGGATTTCGCCACTGTCCAGTCGCGCCGCCCCGGCCAGGCCGGACGCCAGCGCGCCCTGGGCGTCGCTCACCTCCACCGCTTGCCAGCTGTCGCCGAAATCCTCGGAGCGATACAGGCTGCCGCGCAGGCCGTAGATCAACAGAGTGCGCGGCTGTCCGGTGCCGATCACGCCGAACCAGGAGCCGGTGTAGGGGCTGGGCACCGCGGTCCAGCTCGCGCCAGCATCGGCGGAGCGGTACAGACTGCCCTGCTCGCCGACCACGAACAGACCGCCGTCCGGAATCATGGCGATGCCGTTGAGGTGGTACTGATCGTCGTTGGGCAGGCGCTCGCTGACCTCTTTCCAGGTCTGCCCGCCATCGCAGGTCTGCAGCACCAGGCCATAGGCACCGATGGCGAAGCCGTCGTCGACATCCTGGAACCACACATCCAGCAGAGGTGCTTCACGGTCCGGATCCTCGTACTGTTTGCGCCAGCTTAGTCCGCCGTCGGAGGTGGCCAGGATCACCGCGTCATGACCCACCGCCCAGCCATGCTGGCCGTCGACGAAGTACAGCGCGGTGAGCAGCTGTCGGGTCGGCACGCGAGCTTGCTGCCAGGTCAGGCCCTGGTCTGCCGAATGCAGAATGTGCCCACGCTCACCTACGGCAACCAACCGCCGACCGGCCTGGACGACGTCGAGCATCAGGCCGTGTGCGGCGCGGCTCGATGCGATGGCATAGTCGTCTGCGGCGCACACCGGCTGTAGGCCTTGCGAGACGATCAGGCACACACCGAGCAGGCTGCTCGCCAATCGACCCCGCGACAGCGGTCCGCGCCGGGCGATCACCGACCGCGCAGCCACAGCCGAAAACGCGAGATGAACTCGGGCACGGCGCTGAAGAGGTAGGCATTGACGCCCAGGTTGGCCAGCGACACCACCAGAAACAGCTGGGGGATGGTCAGTTTGGCCATGCTGAGCAGGACGATGGACAGGATCGCCGACACCACCATGAACAGCGCGTTGAGGATGTTGTTGGCGGCGATCACTCGGGCGCGCTGGTCTGCGGCGGTGCGCGACTGGATCAACGCGTACAGCGGCACGATGTAGAAGCCGCCGAAAACGCCCAAGCCGAGAATGTCGAGCAAGACCCACCAGGTCTGACCCTGTCCCAGCGCCCCGATCCAGGTCTGAGGCGCCGTCGCTGGCACGTGACCGCTCGAATGCCACCACAGAAGCAGCCCGAACAGTGTCAGGCCAAGCGCGCCCAGCGGCACCAGGCCCATCTCGACCCTGTGCCGGGACAGCCGTTCGCACAGCATCGAGCCCAGGGCGATGCCCACGGAGAACACGGTCAGGATCAGGGTGACCACGGTTTCGTCACCGTCCAGCCACTGCTGGGCGTAGGCCGGGATCTGAGTCAGGTAGATGGCGCCGACGAACCAGAACCAGGAATTGCCGATCAGCGAGCGCGAGACCGCCCGGGTCTGCCCCAGGCCCAGGCGCAAGGTGACCCAGGTCTGCCGGGCGATATTCCAGTCCAGGACCAGCCCCGGATTGGCGGCGCTCACCGGCGGTATGGCACGGCTGGCGAGATAGCCCGCCAGCGCCACCAGCAGCACGGCGCTGGCCACGACACCGGCGTGGTGGGCGGACGACATCATCACCCCGGCACCGATGGTGCCCGCCAGGATCGCCAGGAATGTACCCATTTCCACCAGGCCGTTGCCCCCGACCAGTTCTTCGGGGCGCAGTGCCTGGGGCATGATCGAGTACTTGACCGGACCGAACAGCGCCGAGTGGGTGCCCATGGCGAACAGCGCGGCGAGCATCAGCCACAGGTGGTCTAATGCGAACCCCACCGCGCCCACTGCCATGATGACGATCTCGGCCAGCTTGATGGCGCGGATCAAGCGGTGTTTGGGAAATTTTTCGCCGAACTGCCCGGCCAGCGCCGAGAACAGAAAGAACGGCAGGATGAACAGCAGCGCGCAGAGATTGACCCAGACGCTGCGGTCGCCTTCAATGGCGAGCTTGTAGAGGATCGTCAGGATCAGCGATTGCTTGAAGATGTTGTCATTGAAGGCACCCAGGGCCTGGGTCACGAAAAACGGCAGGAAACGGCGCTTGCCGAGCAAGGCGAACTGCGACTGCTGACTCATCGATCCTGTCCCTGAATGATGCCGGGTGGGCTGGGCATGGGGGTAGTGTGGCGTGGCGACGAGGCCCTGTACGGCAATCATGACCTGCACTTGAAAGGTGTCTTCGTCGGCGCACAGCATAACCCTATACCGTCCATCGCCCAACTGGATGACAGCGGTTGCGACCATGGTCGGCACTGACGGCGCAGCGCCTGCCGTGCGAGACTGGCGGGTGCCCGTTGCGATGGGCACCTGCCCGCCCCGTTCCGGAGTCATCGATGTCGTTGTCCAGCGGATTGATCGCCACCGTTGCCCTGGCCTACATGGCCGTGATGTTCGCCATCGCCTTCTATGGCGACCGCCGCAGCGCGCCGCTGCCACCGCGGGTGCGCGCCTGGGTCTACAGCCTGTCGCTGGCGGTGTACTGCACCAGCTGGACGTTCTTCGGCGCGGTGGGCCAGGCGGCCGAACAGCTCTGGGCGTTCCTGCCGATCTACCTGGGGCCGGTACTGCTGATGCTGCTGGCGCCCTGGGTGCAGCAGAAGATGGTGATGATCAGCAAGCAGGAAAACATCACCTCCATTGCCGACTTCATCGCGGCGCGCTACGGCAAGTCGCAGAGCCTGGCGGTGGTCGTGGCGCTGATCTGCCTGATCGGCGTGCTGCCCTACATCGCCTTGCAGCTCAAGGGCATCGTGCTGGGCGTGAATCTGCTGATCGGTGCCGGGGCCGACGCCACCGGCACCCGCGTGCAGGACACCGCCATGGTGGTGACCCTGGTGCTGGCGCTGTTCACCATTCTCTTCGGCACGCGCACGCTGGACGTCACCGAGCACCATCGAGGCATGGTCCTGGCGATCGCCTTCGAAGCGCTGGTCAAGCTGTTCGCGTTCCTGGCCGTGGGCATCTTCGTCACCTACGGTCTGTACGACGGTTTCGATGATCTGCTCGATCAAGCCATGCTGGCGCCACGCCTGGAAGCGTACTGGAAGGAAACCATCAACTGGCCCTCGATGGTGGTGCAGACCGGCGTGGCCATGATGGCCATCCTGTGCCTGCCACGGCAGTTCCACGTCACCGTGGTGGAGAACACCGACCCGCAGGACCTGCGCCTGGCGCGCTGGGTGTTTCCCGCCTATCTGATCCTGGCCGGACTGTTCGTGGTGCCGATCGCGCTGGCCGGGCAGATGTTGCTGCCCAGCTCGGTGATTCCGGATTCGTTCGTCATCAGCCTGCCCCTGGCCGAAGCCCACCCGGCCCTGGCCTTGCTGGCGTTCATCGGGGGCGCATCGGCGGCCACCGGCATGGTCATCGTCGCCAGCGTGGCGCTGTCGACCATGGTCTCCAACGACATGCTGCTGCCATGGCTGTTGCGTCGGCAGAGTGCGGAGCGGCCTTTCGAAGTGTTTCGCCAGTGGATGCTCAGCGTACGCCGGCTGAGCATCGTGGTGATCCTCTTGCTGGCTTACGTCAGCTATCGCCTGCTCGGCTCCACCGCCAGCCTGGCCACCATCGGCCAGATTGCCTTCGCCGCCGTGACCCAACTGACGCCGGCGATGCTCGGTGCGCTGTACTGGAAGCAGGCCAATCGGCGCGGGGTTTTCGCCGGGCTGGCGGTGGGTATCTTCCTCTGGTTCTACACCCTGGTGCTGCCGGTCGCGGCGCACAGCCTGAACCTGCCGCTGAACCTCTTTCCCGGCCTGGCCTGGATCCACGGCAACCCCTTCGGTTTGCCGATCACCCCGTTGACCCAAGGTGTGGTGTTGTCGCTGGCCGGTAACTTCATCCTCTTCGCCTGGGTTTCGGTGCTGTCGCGCACCCGTGTCAGCGAGCACTGGCAGGCCGGGCGTTTCATCGGTCAGGAGATCAACGCCGGACCCCATGGACGCTCGCTGCTCGCGGTGCAGATCAACGACCTGCTCAACCTGGCCGCGCGCTTCGTGGGTGAAGAGCGCGCTCGGCAGAGCTTTCTTCGCTACGCCTACCGCCAGGGCAAGGGCTTCAACCCCAATCAGAATGCCGACGGCCAGTGGATCGCCCACACCGAACGGCTGCTGGCGGGCGTACTGGGCAGTTCGTCGACCCGCGCGGTGGTGAAGGCGGCCATCGAAGGTCGTGACATGCAACTCGAAGACGTGGTGCGCATTGCCGACGAAGCCAGCGAGGTGCTGCAATTCAACCGCGCGCTGCTGCAGGGCGCGATCGAAAACATCACCCAAGGCATCAGCGTGATCGACCAGTCGCTGCGCCTGGTGGCGTGGAACCACCGCTATCTGGAGCTGTTCAATTACCCGGACGGCTTGATCAGCGTGGGTCGGCCGATTGCCGACATCATCCGCTACAACGCCGAGCGCGGCCTGTGCGGACCCGGTGAAGCGCAGGTGCATGTTGCCCGGCGCCTGCACTGGATGCGCCAGGGTCGCGCGCACACTTCCGAGCGGCTGTTTCCCAACGGTCGGGTCATCGAGTTGATCGGCAACCCGATGCCGGGCGGGGGCTTCGTCATGAGCTTCACCGACATCACTGCCTACCGCGAGGCCGCGCAGGCGCTCAAGGATGCCAACGAAGGACTGGAACAGCGGGTCGCCGAGCGCACCCATGAACTGTCGCAATTGAACCAGGCGCTGACCGAAGCCAAGGGTCATGCCGAATCGGCGAACCAGTCCAAGACCCGTTTCCTGGCCGCGGTCAGTCATGACCTGATGCAGCCGCTCAATGCCGCACGGCTGTTCTCCGCCGCGCTGTCGCACCAGCCCGGTTTATCGACCGAGGCCAGCCAACTGGTGCAGCACATGGACCATTCACTGCGCTCGGCCGAAGACCTGATCAGCGATCTGCTGGACATTTCCCGCCTGGAGAACGGCAAGATCAGCCCGGATCGCAAGGGCTTCGCCCTCAGCGAACTGTTCGATGGGCTGGGGCCGGAATTCAAGGCGCAGGCCCGCGAACAGGAGCTGGATTTCCGCGTGCGCGGCAGCCGCTTGCGGGTGGACAGCGATATCAAGCTGTTGCGCCGCGTGCTGCAGAATTTCCTCACCAACGCGTTCCGCTACGGCCGCGGGCCGATCCTGCTGGGGGTGCGGCGCAAGCCCGGCGCCTTGAGCCTCGAGGTGTGGGACCGCGGCCCGGGTATCGCCCGCGACAAGCTGGAAACGATCTTCGAGGAATTCAAGCGCCTGGACAGCCACCAGACCCGAGCCGAAAAGGGCCTGGGCCTGGGCCTGGCGATTGCCGACGGGCTGTGCCGGGTGCTCGGCCATCCGCTGCAGGTGCGCTCCTGGCCGGGTCATGGCAGCGTGTTCAGCGTGACGGTCCCGCTGGCCGGCGTCGACACCCAGAACGCCCTGCCCGCTCCGGCGCCCGTGAGCCAGCCGCTGGGCGGGGCGCGAGTGCTGTGCGTCGACAACGAAGACAGCATCCTGCTGGGCATGCACAGCCTGCTCAGCCGCTGGGGGTGCGAGGTGTGGACCGCGCGCAACCGCCAGGAGTGTGCGGCGCTGCTGGCCCAAGGCAAGCGTCCGCAACTGGCCTTGGTCGACTACCACCTGGACGAAGGCGAGACCGGGACGCACCTGATGGCCTGGCTGCGCACTGCGTTGGCCGAGCCGGTGCCGGGCGTGGTGATCAGCGCCGACGTGCGCCCCGAAACCGTCGCTCAGGTGCATGCCGCAGGCTTGGACTATCTGGCCAAGCCGGTCAAACCGGCGGCCTTGCGGGCGCTACTCAACCGGTACCTGGGCCGGCACTGACACGCCGTCGGCATCGGCCTCGGCGCCGGCGTCCTGACGCGCTTCGGTCATGGCGCGTTCGAGCAGGTCGGGCGGCAGGCTCTTGCTGGCACGGGCGCCAAGCAACTTGAGCTGCTCGCTGCGGCTGACCAGGTTGCCGCGCCCTTCGGTGAGCTTGTTGCGCGCCGCGCCGTAGGCCTTGTCCAGCTGCTGCAGGCGGTTGCCGACCTCGTCGAGGTCCTGGATGAACAAGACGAACTTGTCGTACAGCCACCCGGCGCGCTCGGCGATTTCGCGGGCATTCTGGCTTTGCCGTTCCTGCTTCCAGAGGCTGTCGATGACCCGCAGCGTTGCCAGCAAGGTGGTGGGGCTGACGATGACGATCTGCCGGTCGAAGGCTTCCTGGAACAGGTTGGGCTCGGCCTGCAGCGCAGCGGAGAAGGCCGCTTCGATGGGCACGAAGAGCAGGACGAAATCCAGGCTGTGCAGCCCGTCCAGCCGACTGTAGTCCTTGCCGGACAGGCCCTTGACGTGATTGCGCAACGACAGCACGTGCTGCTTGAGCGCGGCCTGGGCGATGGCACCGTCTTCGGCGGCGATGTACTGCTGGTAGGCGGTGAGGCTGACCTTGGAATCGACCACCACCTGTTTGTCGCCGGGCAGCATGATCAACACGTCCGGCTGGAAACGCTCGCCGTCCGGTCCCTTGAGGCTGACCTGGGTCTGGTACTCGCGACCCTTTTCCAGCCCGGCATGCTCCAGCACCCGCTCCAGGATCAGCTCGCCCCAGTTACCCTGGGTCTTCTGGCCCTTGAGGGCCTGGGTCAGGTTGGTCGCTTCGGTGCTCAGGCGCTGGTTCAGCTGTTGCAGACGCTCCAGCTCCTTGCTCAGCGAGAAGCGCTCGCGGGCCTCGTTCTGGTAGCTCTCTTCCACACGTTTTTCGAACGACTGGATGCGCTCCTTGAGCGGATCGAGCAGTTGCCCCAGGCGTTGCTGGCTGTTTTCGGCGAAGCGCTGTTCGCGCTCGTCGAAGATCTTGCCGGCCAGCTCGGCGAACTGCGCGCGCAGTTCGTCCCGTGAACCCTGCAGGTCGTTCAAGCGCTGCTGGTGGCTGTCCTGCTGTTCGCGCAGTTCAGCCGACAGGCCGGCGCATTGCGCATCCAGACGGCGCAATTCAGTTTCACGGGTGCTGCGTTCGATGCTCCAGGCGTGGGCGGCATCGCGGGCATTGTCGCGCTCGTTCTGCAGCAGCTCGACCTCGCGGCGCAGACCGGCCAGTTCGGCCTGCTTGGCCGAGTTGGCCTGGCTCAGGTCGCTGACCTCGTCGCGGCAGGCATCGAGCTGCGCGCTCAGGCCGTCCTGAGCCAACTGCGCGTTGCTCAGGCGCTCGTCGAGCAAGGCGACCTGGGCCAGGGCGGCAGTGCTTTTGCGCTGCAGCTGCCAGGCCAGTGCCAGGCACGGCAATGCGGCCGCCAGCAGGCCGATCAACAGGCTGGTCACGTCCAGGGCCATGGTTTGCTCTCATGCAGGGTCGATGAGCGGCAGTCTGAGGCCATTGGCCTTTCGGGGCAAACCGGGTGTCAGCTGCGGCGCAGGTGGCTCAACGCGGTCTGGGCGGCCGGATCGCCAGCGCGAGCCGCCTGGCGCAGAAGTTCCTGGCCGATGCGCTGGTCGCGGGCGTTGCCGCAGTCACGGCACATCAACTGGCCAAGCCGGCTTTGCGCGACCACTACCCCTTCGCGTGCGGGTTGCTTGAGCATGCGCCCGGCAAGGTGTTTGACGTTGGCCTTGTGGCCCAGGCGGGGGCTGTCGAGCAGCCAGAGGGCGACCTTGAGAGTGAAACGCTTGGGTGCAGCGGGAGCTGAACTTTTCATGAAAAACTTTGGGCAGATCGGAAAAGCGCGCCACCTTACTCTTTTTTTTCGGCGACTGCGCGGGAGGGTGACTAGTGGCCGCAGGGCTGAAACGCCTATGGCTACCGGTAAGGACCTCTCCCTATCGGCTAGTCGGACAATGTTTCCGGCCAGTTGCGGGCACAGTGCAATATCCGCAAGACAGTCACGACTTGCCCTCGAATGACATAGGCGGCTATGAAAGAGGTGTCGACAATAACCACTTCGTACGTGCCTTCGACCCTACCGATACGACCGCTGAGCGGGTGCTGTTCCAGGCGGGCTACGCAATCGCTTATACGTTGATCCACCTGGATAGCCGCGGCTGGATTGAACTCTTCGGTGTAATCAAAAATTCGGTCTCGATCCTTGGGCGCTGCTGCTGTCCATTCAAGCCTCACTCGCTTACCTCTTTTGATTTCTGCAGGGCGATGGTTCGGCGTCTGGCAAAATGCGCTTCGACATCTTCGGCTGGAATGGCAGGCGTGTGCTCGGCCAGGGCTTCCATGACCTTGGATTTGAACCAGGCGTCGTGGGCTTGAGGATCCGTGGTGAGCCCAACGGGCAAGCCACCTTCATTCGCCACCCGGGTAAGCAGAATTCGAACAGCATCTGATAGCGTCATGCCCATTTTTCCCAGCACGTGGGCGGCACGATCACGCAGTTCAGGGTCGATACGGGCTTGCACCAAAGCTGTGGCAGCCATGGGAACCTCCTCAATGGATTTAAACCCGAATGTAATTCAAACGAATTACACTGGCAAGATCTGTGTCGGTATCCATGCCCGCGTATTTCAACCAAACAGCCCTGCCTGCCCGAGCTGGGCAAACTCCACTTCTACCCTGGCACCCATAGCCACCCACCGAATCCCGGTCCAGCTCCCGGTCGCGATCAGATCGCCAGCGCGCAGTGGATTGTCCACTGCGGCGGCATGCCGTGCCACCCAGGACAGGGAGTTCAATGGTTTGACGAACGGCTGGCTGCCACCTGCTGCACAGTGTTCACAGCGGCAACTCGGTCTTGCGCCGGCGGACCTGCGCCGGGGCCGGACGCTCGCACGGCAGAAACCGGCCACGGCCCGCTTCGCCGCTGGGCTCGCCATCCCACACCACATCGCCGCGCGACAGCGTTATGGCCGGCCAGGCGCTCAGCTGCATGCCGGCGTAGGGTGTGTAGTCGACGTTGTGATGCAGCATCTCGTTGCTGATCGACACCGACTGCCCTTCATCCCAGATCACCAGATCGGCATCCGCGCCAATAGCGATACTGCCCTTGCGCGGGTACAGGCCGTACATCTTCGCCGCGTTGGTCGACGTCAGCGCGACGAAGCTCTGCGGGGTGATGCGGCCGGTGCGCACGCCTTCGGACCACAACAGTGCCAAGCGCGTCTCGACGCCGGGAATGCCGTTGGCGATCTTGTCGAACGAGGCGTCCTCGCCGTGGGCGCGCTTGCCATCGGGGCCGCCGTAGCGAAACGGCGCATGGTCGGACGAGAAGATCTCGAACGAGCCGTTTTCCAGCCCATCCCAGATCACTTGCTGGTTGGCGGCATCGCGCGGCGGTGGGCTGCAGATGCACTTGGCACCTTCGAAACTGTCGTCGCAGCCCAGCGAATCAGCGGTCAGGAACAGGTACTGCGGGCAGGTTTCGGCGTACACCTTCAAGCCGTGGCTCTGCGCCCAGCGGATCTGCTCCACGGCCTCGCGGCCCGACACGTGGACAATGAGGATGGGCACGTCCACCAGTTCGGCCAGGGCAATGGCGCGATGGGTGGCCTCACGCTCCACCAGCATCGGCCGCGAGCTGGCATGGTAGCGCGGCGCGCTGAGCCCGGCCGCCAGCAGCCGCTCGGTGAGCCAGGCGATGCAGTCGCTGTTCTCGGCATGCAGCATGACCATGGCGCCCTCGCGGCGCGCCACTGAGAGGGTTTCGAGAATTTCCCGATCACCCAGTTTCAGGGCGTCGTAGGTCATGTAGATCTTGAACGAGGTGTAGCCTTCGGCAATCAGCGCGGGCAGTTCTTCACGCAACACTTCGGGCGTGGGGTCGGTGACGATCAGGTGGAAGGCGTAGTCGATCACCGGTTTGTCGCCGGCACGGCGATGGTAGTCGTCCACCGCCGCGCGCAGGGTTTCGCCCTTCTGCTGGCAAGCGAACGGAATCACCGTAGTGGTTCCGCCGCAGGCGGCCGACACCGTGCCGCTGAAGAAGTCATCGGCCATGACCGAGCCGTCGCCGGTGGGCTGATCCAGGTGCACATGGCTGTCGATGCCCCCCGGGGTCACATGCCGGCCTGCGGCATCGATTTCCTCGAGGCCTGGGGGCAGGTCCAGCGCCAGGGCGGCAATGCGCCCGTCACGAATGCCGATGTCGCTGGTAAAGGTGTCTGCAGCAGTGACCACGCGGGCGTTGCGAATAACCGTATCGAAAGGTTGCATATCAAGCCTCTTCAAGCAGTAGCCGGCCCCAGCCGGCATGGTCAACATGTCCCAGCATCTACCCCGCAGGCACCGCAATCCGTGTAGCAGCGGTGCAAGCCGCGTCCGGGTTCACCGCAGTGTGTCAGGCGAACCGCGTCCACCGCCGACGCGGCTCGCGCCGCTGCTACAGGGGGGTGCACGCTCCAGCGGCATCGCGTTCCAGCCAGGCCTGGGCGATCTGTTCGCGGGTGGCGAACCAGACGCCTTCGTGGCCCTGGGCGTATTCGATGAACTTCTGCAGGGCGCGCACCCGGCCTGGGCGGCCGACCATGCGCGGGTGCAGGCCGACGGACATCATGCGCAAGCCATTCGCGGACTCCTCGTGCAGCACCTCGAAGCTTTCCTTCATGTACTCGAGAAAATCCGAAGCCTGGGAAAGGCCCGGTGAATTCCAGTAACGGAAATCGTTGACGTCGCTGGTGTACGGCACCACCAGGTGGCGTTTGCCTTCCAAGTCGACGAAGTACGGCACGTCATCGTTGTAGGCGTCCGAGTCGTAGAGGAACCCGCCCTCCTCGGCCACCAGGCGACGGGTCCGCACGCTCGCGCCATAGCGGCAGTACCAGCCCACCGGGCGCTTGCCGCAGGTGCGCTGGAAGGATTCGATGGCCAGACGGATGTGCTCGCGCTCCTGCTCCTCGGTGAGGCGGAACACTTCCTCCCAGCGATAGCCATGGCTGCACACCTCATGGCCCAGCTCGACCGCAGCGCGAGCCACGTCTGGATTCTGTTCGAACGCCACCGCGCAGGCATGGAAGGTGGACGGCACGTTGGCCTTCTGCAAGATCTCCAGAATCCGCCAGATGCCGACCCGCGAGCCGTATTCGTACATCGATTCCATGGCCAGGTTGCGCACGCCGTCGGGAAACTGATAGCTGCCCCATTCGGTCATGCTTTCCTGATCGGGATCACCCATGGCCAGGGAGCGCTCGGAGCCTTCCTCGTAGTTGATGACCAGACTGATCGCCAGTCGGGCACCATTGGGCCAAGTACCTTGGGGACGTTGCTGGCCATAGCCGACCAGATCTCTGAGGGGGAATGTCACGGTACGGCTCTCCAGCAGGTTGGGCAAAAAGCCGGGCCTGGGGCCTCAGCAGTCGATGTCTTTCAGGGCTTCATGGTCGCGGCCATCACCGAAGGCCAGGCCCATGGCCAGAGTCTGGGCGACGCAGAACGCTGCGGTCAGCGAGCGGAAACCGAGCAGCTCGGCGTCGTCGACTTCGATCATCACCGCAGCGCACTGGCCGATCGGGCTCAGCAGGCTGTCAGTGATGGCCACGATCGGCGTGCCGGCCGCGACTGCCTGATTGCAGGCGTCGATGGTTTCCTGGGCATAGGGCGGAAAGCTGACGGCCACCAGCACGTCGTCGCCATGCAGCGCCCCCACCTGCTCGCGCAGGCTGCCGCCCAGGCCGCTGATGTGCACGGCACGGCGGCCCACCCGGCTCAAGGCATAGCTCAGGTACGCGGCCATGGGAAACGAGCGGCGCATGCCGACCACGAAGGTGGTTCGCGCCTGTTGCAGCAGGGCGATGGACTGTTCCAGTGCCTGCACCTGCTGCCCTTCGGCGAGATGTTCGAGGGAGACGATATTGGCCCGGCTGAAGGCGCCCAGCATCGCGCCCACGTCGGTCGGATCGTCCAGCAGTTGCTCGCCGCGGTAGTGACGGATACGTTCCTTGAAGCTGCCCTGCCCGGCCTTTTCCAACGGCGCCTTGCACACGCGCTGCAGGTCGCTGAAGCCACCATAGCCCAAGGCCTGGGCCAGACGAATGAAGGCCGAAGCGGGAATCTGCGAACGCGCGGCCAGGGCGGCGACCGTGTTGAGCGCCACGTCATGGGGATGCTCGATCACGTACTGCGCGGCATCGCGCATGCGCGCGGTGAGTTTGTCCTGGCCGACGGCGATGGCGCTGCGCAGCTCTTCAAGGGTGTGCGGTAATGGCATGGTTCTGTGGCTCGATAGCTCGGTGGCTCGATGACGGTCAGCGGGGACGCAAATCTGCGATGGCGTGGGCCAGGCATTCCACCAGCCGGGTCATTTCGTCGACGGTGTTGTAGTGCGCGATGGAAACACGCACCACCCCGCCCTGAGGCGCCAGGCCCAGTGCTTCGATCAAGTGACGGGCGTAGAAGTCACCAAAACGGATGCCGATTCGCGCGGCATCGACGCGACGCACGATCGCTTCGGACTGCACGCCCTCGACCACGAAACTGATGGTAGGCACCCGGTCACCTGCGGTGACGCGCGGCTTGCCGATGATGCGCACGCCGTCCGACTCGCGCAGATAGCCCAAAAGGATCTCGGCCAGCACGTTCTCCTGCACTTCGAACGCATCGAAGGCTGCCTGCATGATCTGTCGCTCGCTGCCCTCGCCGCCCAGGCGGCGGCCGATGTCCAGCAGGTAGTCGCTGATGCCCATGCAGCCATAGGACAACTCGTAGTTGACGTTGCCCGGCTGCAGTTTGTACGGCAGCACCTCCTGGCCGATGAAGAAATGGTTGAGGCTGGGCAACTCCAGCAACAGCTCGCGCTTGCCCCACAGCACGGCGAAATGGGGACCGAAGACCTTGTAGAAACTGAAGACGTAGTAGTCGGCGCCACTGGCCTGCACGTCCACCAGACGGTGCGGCGCGTACGCCACGGCGTCCACCACCAGCTTCGCACCGCAGGCATGCACGCGCTCGGCGACCTGCGCGACCGGGTTGACGCTGCCCAGAATGTTCGACGCGTGGGTCATCGCCACGTAACGGGTGCGCGGTCCCAGCAGGGCTTGGAGGTCCTGCAGTTCCAGCTCCAGACTGGACGGATCCACCGACCACACGCGCAACGTGGCCCCGCGCTCTTCGCACAGACGCTGCCAAGGGCCGATGTTGGCTTCGTGATCGCTGTGGGTGACGATGATCTCGTCGCCCGCCCCGATCGAGGGTGCAATCGCCCGTGCCAGCAATTGCAGCAGCAGCGTGGTCGAGCCGGCCATCACGCACTCTTCCGAGTAGCGAGCATTGATCAGCTGGGCCACCGAGGCACGGGCTTCGAGCACCTTCTCACCGGCCTGCACCGACGGCGCGTAGGAGGCGCCCAACTGCACGGCATGGTTGAGCAAATAGTGGCTGATGCGCTCGGCCACTGGCTTGAGCACTGCCGAACCGCCAGCATTGTCCAGGTAGCCGTAGCCGTCGGCGAGTGCAGGGAATTGGCGACGAACGTAGTCGATATCGAGGGCAGTCAAAGTGAGTCTCCCGGTTGCTTGTCAGGGGTCAAGCCTGTCAGTGATGCAGGATGGCCTGCAGGAACGCCTGGGTTCGCGGTTCCTGCGGCGCAGTGAAGAATGCCTGCGGAGCGTTCTGTTCGATGATGCGGCCGGTTTCCATGAAGATCACCCGGTCGGCGACCTTGCGCGCGAAGCCCATCTCGTGGGTCACCACGATCATGGTCACACCGGAGCGAGCCAGGTTCTGCATCACGTCGAGCACTTCGCCGACCATCTCCGGGTCCAGTGCCGAGGTGGGTTCGTCGAACAGGATCACTCGCGGCTCCATGGCCATGGTCCGGGCAATCGCGACCCGTTGCTGCTGGCCTCCGGACAATTGACTGGGGTACTTGTCGGCGTGGCTGGCCATGCCGACCTTTTCCAGCAGCAGCCGCGCGCGGGCCTGGGCATCGCGTCGGTTCATGCCGCGCACCCGCACCGGTGCCAGGGCCACATTGGCCAGCACCGTGAGGTGGGGATAGAGGTTGAAGTTCTGAAAGACCATGCCCACTTCGCAGCGGATGCCGGCGAGCTTGGCGCCGTTTTCCACGCGCTGCCCGGACACCCGGATGTCACCGCTCTGATAGGGTTCGAGCAGGTTGATGCAGCGAATCATTGTGGACTTGCCCGACCCCGACGGACCGAGGATCACCACCACCTCGCCCTGGGCGACGGTCAGGTTGATATCGGTGAGGGCCTGGAAAGGTCCGTAGAACTTGTCCAGCCGTTCGATCTCGATGACGTTGCTCATGCGCGCTTGCCTCCGTTGCCGTTGCGCCGCTGGACCCAGCTGACCAGTTGCACCAGGGGCAGCAACAACAACAGGTACATGATCGCCGCCCCCACCAGCGGTGTTGGATTGGCCGACAGCGCCTGGGCCTGGGTGGCCTGCTTGAGCAGGTCGGGCATGGCCACCACCGAAGCCAGGGCGGTGTCCTTCATGACGTTGATGCAGTTGCTGGTCATCGGCGGCAGAACGATACGCATGGCCTGGGGCAGGATCACGTCGCGCATGGTGTTGAGGAAACTCATGCCCTGGGAGGCCGCCGCTTCGAACTGCCCCTTGGGAATGGCCTCGATGCCGGAGCGGAATATCTCCGCCGAGTAGGCACACGACACCAGCGACAGCGCGGCCGCCGCAGCGGCGAAGGACGACAGCCGAATGCCGACAAAGGGCAAGGCATAGTAGATCAGCACCAGCAGCACCAGCAGCGGGATCGAGCGCAGCACGTCGATGTAGACCCGCGCCAGCCAGCGCACGGGGGTGTAGCCATACAGCCTGAGCATGGCCAGCAGCAACCCGCCGACCAGGCCCAGCACGATACTCACCACGCCCAGCAGGATGGTCACGCCAAGGCCGCGCAGCATCAACGGCAGCGCATCGACGAACACGTCCCAGTTGAAGAAAGTGTGTAGCAACTCCATGAACGGATCCCTTGGTCGTGAGCCGGTAGCGGGCGGGGCGAAAGGCTGAACTTACTTGGGTACGTCGACGACCTTCACGGTGCTGGAATCGTCTGCGGCGGCTGCACCGAACCACTTCTTGTGCAGGTCGGCGATCACGCCGTCTTTTTTCATCTCGCTGATGATCGTGTTCACGCGTTCGCCTTCGGCCCAGCCCTTGGCGTGCATCAGTGAGTACTTCTCGCCGGTGGGGATGCGCGCGACCACGGCATACTGCGGCTTGTCCTTGATGTAATAGAGCACGGCGGGAATGTCGCTGATGTAGCCGTCCATGCGCCCGGACGCCAGGTCGAGCATGGCCGGCGACAACCCTTCGTAGCGCGAGATGTCCTTGAACTTGTACTCACCCTGGTGCTGGGCGGCCCACATGTCGCCGGTCGAACCGGTGTCCACGCCCACCACCTTGCCGCTCATGTCGGCCAGGCCCTTGATGCCGGACTTGGTCAGCACCGAGAGCGACTGGTCGCTGTCGTAGTACGGCTGGGCGAACCCGACCGATTCCAGGCGTTTGGGGGTGATGGTGATCGAAGAAATGGCGATGTCCGCCCGCTTGGACTGCACGGCGCTGAACAGACCGTTGAACGGAATGTTGACGAATTCCACGGTCTTGCCGGCGCGCTTGGCCACTTCCTTCACCACATCGACTTCGAAACCGACGATGTCGCCCTTGGCGTCCTGGAACTCCCAAGGGACGTTGCCGACGTTGGCACCGACGGTCCAATCGGCAGCCAGTGCCGAGGCCGAAAACGCAGTGGCCACAGCCATGCTCAAAAGTACTTTCACGCTCATGTCCAGCTCCCCGATTCACGTCAGTGCCAATGGCGGCCTGGGTACTTGCGCAGGCCTGTCGAGAACGAGACTAGGAGCAAGAATCAAATAATTCAAGGTTTAATTTTATTGAATTAAATGCTCCATGAAAGGGCGATCAATGCCCGCATTGGTGCAGGCCACAAAGTCAGAAAACGAGCGGCGCGCAGAGCAGCGGCAAGGTCCTGCACGTCTCACGTGCACTCAAGCGGAGCATGGACCATGGGTATCCTCCAAGCGTCGCGCAAGCGCTCTGAGAAGAACAGGCAAGGATTGGATAGGAACCGGCAAAGGTTTGCTCGGACGTTGATTGAATACTGGTGGTAGGCGCAAAGGTCTGAACCCTTGACCGCAGCAAGCATTGCAAATCATCAGTCAACTCGAAAAGGTCACCCCATGAAACTTGAAGGAAAGATTGCCGTTGTCACCGGCGCCTCCAAAGGTATCGGCGCGGGGATCGCAAAAGCGTTAGCCGCGCAAGGCGCTACGGTGGTTATCAATTACGCTTCAAGCAAGCCGGAGGCAGACGCAGTTGTTGCTTTCATCCAGGAAAAAGGCGGCACAGCCATCGCGGTTCAAGCGGACATGAGCAAAGGCGCTGATGTATCGCGCTTGTTCGAAACTGTTGCCACTGAGTTCGGCACACTGGATATCCTGGTGAATAACGCAGGTGTTGCGGTGTTTCAGATGATTAAGGACCTTACCGAGGACGCGTTCCATCATCAATTCAATGTCAACGTTCTGGGCTATCTGCTAGCAGTCCGTGAGGCGGTGAAACTGTTTGACGGCAAGGGCAGCGTTATCAATATCAGCTCTATCCTGAGCACCGATCCGTACTTGGCATCGAGCGTCTATTCGGCAACCAAGGGGGCTGTGGACACGTTGACCTTTGCCTTGGCGCGCGAACTCGGCGCGAAAGGCATCCGCGTCAATTCTATCCTGCCCGGTCACACCAATACGCCGCTCACCAAAGGCAATTTCGACGGTGAGTTCGGTGAAAAACTGATCGCCGGCACGCCGCTAGGCCGCTTTGGCGAGCCAGAAGATATCGCGCCTTTGGCCGTGTTCCTGGCGTCCGAGGACTCGCACTGGGTGACGGGTGAATCGATCCGGGCATCGGGTGGCGTGCGTGGAGTTGGTTACTAACGCCACCTTGTACGCAACAGGCGCAACCCGTGTGCGCCTGTATTGCCAGCAGGCTTCAATCATGACCCAAACAGTTCGAGTGGATTCAATCACCAACTGAGCATTGACCCCTGCTCTGGCGCCATGGAGTACAGTGGCCGCCATCGACATGGGTGCTTTTGCGCTGGTCACGGTGGAATTCCTGCCCGCGGGCTTGCTATCGCACCTGAATCGCTCGATCGGCTCTGAGCGGGCTGAGTTCGGCTTGAATTCTGGCGGTATCTCGCGCAGGCGGCAGACCGAAAACACGCGTGTAGTCACGGGTAAACTGGCTGACACTTTCATAGCCCACTTCGAAAGCGGCGCTGCTGACGCTGCCGGGGTTGGTCATCATGAGGGTTCGCGCCTGGAGTAACCGAACTCGCTTCTGATACTGCAATGGACTTAGAGTAGTGATGGATTTGAAGTGGCGATGAAACGCCGACACGCTCATGGCGGCTTTGCTGGCAAGGGTCTCTACGCGGATAGGATCGGCAAAGTCTTTGCGTATGTGCTGAATCGCCACACTGACCTTGGCCATAGCGGTGTTCGGCGCAGCGATGTCTCGTAACATCCAGCCGTGAGGCCCTTGTAACACCCGAAAGAGAATTTCACGCTCGTAGATCGGGGCCAAGGCCGCGACCTCATCAGGCGTCTCCATCAAGCCCAACATCCGCACCCACGCATCCATCAATTTCGGCGTAACGGCTGCAACTGAAAACCCTGCGTTGTCTTCGAAGATCTCGGTGCTTTTGGGCAAATCAGATATCAATGTGGAAAGCACCGTCGGATCGAGTGTCAGGCTGACAGCAAGGTACGGCTCCCCGGTCGATGCGGGATGCAAGGTACCCACGGCGGGCAAATCGACTGACATCACAAAGTACGTGGCCGGGTCATAGCGCAAAGTACGTTCGCCAACGGTCATTGCTTTGCTGCCCTGCAAAATGAGGTTGACCATGGGCGCGTATACGGCGGCCAGCAAATGCTTGGGAACATCCCCCTGAATCATCGAGACCCGGGGAATGCCTGTTTCAGTCATGCGGTTCTCTGCCTTCGAAGCCAGACGTCGCAGCTCTTTCAGTAGTGCGTCCTTGGCCAACATGGTGATCTCCGTCGTTTTTGCGTTACAAGCGAAAGGTAGGAACAGGCAAGTACGGGGTAGGAAGGCCTTCGCCCGCGCCCATGCCACGCTCTACTGTGGTAACTCATCCAAACCACAGCGGAACCATCCTCATGGGCACACTTTTGATCTACGGGGCGACTGGCTATACCGGCCGCATGGCGGCAGAACGCGCTAAGGTGCTGGGACTGAATTTCGAAATCGCCGGGCGTGACGCCGAGCCCTTGAGGGCGCTTTCTACACAGCTAGGCGTACCGTACAGGGTATTCACCCTCAATGAACGACCCGAACGGTATTTGGATAGCATCTCTGTACTGCTGAACTTTGCGGGGCCTTTCGCGCAAACGGCAGAAGCCCTGATGAATGCCTGCATCAACGCCGGCGTCGACTATCTTGATATCACCGCAGAGATCAACGTTTACCGCCTTGCGGAAAGGCTTGGTGCCGAGGCAGCAAAGTCCGATGTCATGTTGCTGCCAGGCGTTGGCTGGGACGTTGCGACGACTGACAGTTTGGCAGTGCATGTCGCGGCACGGGTCGCCAAGCCGCATGCCCTGAGCATAGCGCTGCAAGTACCTGGCTCCATGTCGCGTGGTTCTGCTAAAAGCGTCAGCGAAATTATCGGCGCAGGCCCGTTGTCGCGAGTGGACGGCGAACTGGTTTCAACGCCAGAAACACAACCGCGTTACTTCGATTTTGGCGACGGTCCTGTGCTCTGTGCACCGTTGCCATTTGGTGACCTGGTGACTGCATGGCACTCCACAGGCATCGCCAATATCGCCATGTACGTACATATTTCCGGTGAGGCCTTTCCCGAGGGTGATCTCGCGCAGTTGGCCGACGGGCCCGACGTCGCACATCGTGATGCGCACAAAGCCCGCGCAGTGGCCGAAGTTGTGGGGGCCTACGGGGAAATGGCGCGCTCGCGGATCGAAACCGTCAACGGCTATTCCTTTACCCCTGTCGCCGCAGTGGAAGCGGCGCGGCGGGTGATGGAGGGTGAACGGCAGGCGGGATTCGAGACTGCCGCGCGATTGTTCGGCGGTGGATTCGCAGAAACCATCGCAGGCACAACAATCACCGATGAAGCAGTCGTATGACGCACAAGCGATCGGAGGCGTGCGGCCACCTGCACTAGAGGGCTCACCGCAGATTCAACGCTCGTCGTCGGTCTGCGTCGAGTCGTTCGTCTGCGCAGTATCTTCGAGCAGATCATCGAAGTCGATCTTGAGCCCCTGCTCCATAGAATCGAGTTCCACCAGCAACGAGCGGAAGCTGGTCTCGTCCTTGGGCGGTGCCTCGCCCTCACCCTCGGCACTGGCATCGGCCAACGCCTGCAGATGGGCAGGCACCGGCGCGTCTTCGTCGTGGTCGTCGAGGACCGACTCGGGTTCCATCTCGCGCAGAACCGCCAGCGGCGGCAATTCGTCGAGACTCTTGAGGTTGAAGTGATCGAGGAAGGCCTTGGTGGTGGCGAACATCGCCGGCCGGCCCGGCACGTCGCGGTAACCCACTACACGGATCCACTCACGCTCCACCAGGGTCTTGACGATATTGCTGTTCACCGCCACGCCGCGCACGTCTTCGATCTCACCGCGGGTGATGGGTTGGCGGTAGGCGATCAGCGCCATGGTCTCCAGCAGGGCACGGGAATAGCGCTGCGGCCGTTCTTCCCAGAGCCGGCCGACCCAGGGCGCGTACTTCTCGCGGATCTGCATACGGTAGCCGGACGCCACCTCGACCAGTTCGAACGCGCGCTTTTCGCAGGATTTGCCCAGCACCTCGAGGGCCTTCTTGAACACCGCCGGCTCCGGCCGTTCGGCCTCCTCGAACAACTCATGGAGGCGTTCCAGGGACTGGGGTTTTCCGGAGGCCAGCAGAAAGGCTTCAAGCAGCGGCGCCAGATCGCGCGGGTCAGTCAAGTTCATTGTTCGGCTCGGGCACGCACATGGATAGCGGCAAAGGCTTCATTCTGCACCAGTTCGATCAGTTGCTCCTTTACCAGTTCGAGGATGGCCATGAAGGTCACCACCACGCCGAGCTTGCCTTCCTCGGCACCGAACAGTTCGACGAAAGGCACGAAGCCACCACCGCGCAGGCGTTCGAGCACCTGGCTCATGCGCTCGCGGGTCGACAGCGCCTCACGGCTGACCTGGTGGCTTTCGAACATGTCGCTGCGCCGCAACACGTCGGCCATGGACATCAGCAGCTCTTCCAGGCTGACCTCGGGCAGCAGCTTGCGCACCTTGGCCTGGGGCGCATCGAGCTTGGGCACGTAGAGATCGCGACCTACCCGCTTGAGGCTGTCGATCCCTTCGGCGGCCGCCTTGAAGCGCTCGTATTCCTGCAGGCGGCGAATCAGCTCGGCACGCGGATCGTGCTCTTCGTCCTCGACCACGGCGCTGCGCGGCAGCAACATGCGCGACTTGATCTCGGCGAGCATGGCGGCCATCACCAGGTACTCGGCAGCCAGCTCCAGGCGTACGCTCTTCATCAACTCGACGTAGCCCATGTACTGGCGGGTGATCTCCGCCACGGGAATGTCGAGGATGTCGATGTTCTGCTTGCGGATCAGGTACAGCAGCAGGTCGAGCGGACCTTCGAACGCCTCCAGAAACACTTCCAGCGCATCCGGCGGGATGTACAGGTCCTGCGGCATCTGGGTGAACGCCTGGCCATAGACCAGCGCCAGTTGCAGCTGCTCGGGCGAGCCTTGGGCAAGGCTGGACGACGGCTCCTCGACCGCGCTCAGGTCACTCACGCCATGGCCGCAAACGGAGCCGGATCGCCGCAACCCACGCGTATCACCTGCGGATCGCCGTCAGCCAGGTTGATCACGGTGGACGCTTCGGTCCCGCCGAAGCCGCCATCGATGATCAGGTCGACGTGTTTTTCCAGCAGCTGACGCATCTCGTACGGATCGCTGAGCGGCTCGCTGTCACCGGGCATGATCAAACTCACACTCATTAGCGGTTCGCCCAGTTCTTCCAGCAGGGCCAGGGCGATCGGATGACTGGGCACGCGCAGGCCGATGGTGCGGCGCTTGGGGTGCAAGAGCAGGCGCGGCACTTCGCGGGTGGCACTGAGGATGAAGGTATACGGCCCTGGCGTATGCGCCTTGAGCAGGCGGAACGCCGCGGTATCGACCTTGGCGAACAGCCCCAGCTGCGACAGGTCGCAGCAGATGATCGCAAAGTTGTGCTTGTCGTCCAGTTGGCGCAGGCGGCGCACTCGCTCTACCGCGCTCTTGTCGCCAATCTGGCAACCGATGGCGTAAGAGGAGTCGGTGGGGTAGATCACGATGCCGCCCTTGCGAATGATCTCGACCGCTTGCTTGATCAGCCGCGGCTGTGGATTCTCTGGGTGGATCTGAAAGAATTGACTCACGTTGGCATCCTGTTCAGGCGGAGATTGACGGATCGTGCTTGAACCGCGCGGACAACGGCGGCAGGTCCACCGGCAAGGGTCGATAGACACCGATTTCACCCCAGGCGCCCGGACCATGAAAATCACTGCCGGCGCTGACCATCAGGCCGAACTCGCGGGCCAGAATGGCCAGCGTGCCGACCTGCTCGGCCGCCTGCATGCCATTGACCACCTCGATCGCGTGGCCTCCGGCCTGAATATAGTCGCCGATCAGCTTGCGCCGCTTGCTGCGGGTGAAATCGTAGTGCAACGGGTGCGCCAGGCTGATCCAGGCCCTGGCTTCGCGCAACGTGCGCACAGTGTCCTCAAGGGTGGGCCAGTGCTGCTTGACGTCACCCAGCTTGCCGGCGCCCAGCCACTTGCGGAACGCCTCCTGGCGATCCTTGACATAGCCCTGCTGCACGAGGAAATCAGCGAAGTGCGGGCGAGCCGGCGCATTGCCGCTGTCGCCCAGGCCCTGCTGAATGGCGCGTGCGCCTTCCAAGGCACCGGGCATGCCCTTGAGCGCCAGGCGCCGGTCGATCTCTTCGGCACGCAGCCAGCGACCGTGGTGCAGGCTGTCGAGCGCGACGACCAGAGGCGGCGCATCCAGAGCGAAATTGTAACCGAGCACGTGGATGGTCGCGCCGCCCCAGGTGCATGACATCTCGACACCACTGACCCACTGCATGTTCAGTGCTGTCGCGGCCGCACGGGCCTCTGGCTGGCCTTCCAGGGTGTCATGGTCGGTCAAGGCCAGGGTCTGCACGCCGTGATCGAAGGCTCGCTGCACCAGGACGGCAGGCGCAAGGGCGCCGTCGGAAGCGGTGCTGTGGCAGTGCAGGTCAACATTCATAGTGGCGCTTTCGCAGTCATTGATGTTTGTTATTATGCCGTCACATCCTGCTTCTGGCTGCCATTGTGAAACAATTGATCGATTTCATCCCGCTGCTCCTTTTCCTCATCGTCTACAAGACCGACCCGCACATGGTCGACCTGGCCGGTTACAGCTTTGAACTGGGCGGCATTTTCAGTGCCACCAAAGTGCTGATCGCCAGCTCGGTGGTGGTCTACGGTCTGCTGTTCATCAAGCAGCGCAAGCTGGAAAAAGGCCAGTGGTTGACCCTGATCGCCTGCCTGGTGTTCGGCACCCTGACCTTGGCCTTCCATAGCGAAACCTTCCTCAAATGGAAGGCACCGGTGGTCAACTGGCTGTTCGCCCTGGCGTTCGCCGGCAGTCATTTCATCGGCAAGCAACTGCTGATAAAGCGCATGATGGGCCATGCCTTGACCCTGCCCGACCCGATCTGGGCGAAACTCAACGTGGCGTGGGTGGTCTTCTTCCTGTTCTGCGGCGCTGCCAACCTGTTCGTGGCATTTACCTTCGAGCAATTCTGGGTCGACTTCAAAGTGTTCGGCAGCCTGGCCATGACCTTGCTGTTCCTGGTGGGCCAGGGCATCTACCTGTCCCGTCACCTGCATGATTCCGATCGTACAACACCGAAAACCGAGGATTGACATGCTCTACGCCATCATTGCCACCGACACGCCCAACTCCCTGGAAAAACGCCTGGCCGCACGGCCCGAGCACCTGGAGCGTCTGAAGCAGCTGGAAGCCGCCGGCCGTCTGGTCCTGGCCGGTCCACATCCAGCCATCGACAGCAATGATCCCGGCGAAAGCGGGTTCAGCGGCAGCCTCATCGTTGCCCACTTCGAGTCACTGGACGAAGCCCAGACCTGGGCTGGCGCCGACCCGTTCGTGGCCGCCGGGGTCTACCAGGACGTGCTGGTCAAACCTTTCAAGCAGACCCTGCCTGCGCCTGAATGAAGGTTTAGATGAGCGACCTGTTACTGATCGACGACGACGTCGAGCTGTGCGATCTGCTGAACAGCTGGTTGAGCCAGGAAGGTTTCCAGGTCAGGGCCTGCCATGATGGCAGCAGCGCACGCAAGGCCCTCGCCGAGCTGGCACCGGCGGCCGTGGTGCTCGACGTGATGCTGCCCGACGGCAGCGGCCTGGAGCTGCTCAAGCAGCTGCGCAGCGAACACCCTGACCTGCCGGTGCTGATGCTCTCGGCGCGCGGCGAACCGCTGGATCGCATCCTGGGCCTGGAGCTGGGCGCCGACGATTACCTGGCCAAACCCTGCGATCCACGGGAGCTGACGGCTCGCCTGCGTGCGGTCCTGCGCCGCAGCCACCCGGTGGCGGTGGCGGGGCAGATGGAACTAGGCGACCTGTGCTTCAGCCCGGCTCGCGGCGTGGTCAGTATCGATCAGCACGATATCAACCTGACCGTTTCCGAAAGCCGCCTGCTCGAAGCGCTCATGCGCCAGCCAGGCGAGCCACTGGACAAGCAGGAGCTGGCGCAGATCGCCCTGGGCCGCAAGCTCACCCTCTATGACCGAAGCCTGGACATGCACGTCAGCAACCTGCGCAAGAAGATCGGCCCCCACGCCGACGGCCGTCCGCGGATCATGGCGCTGCGCAGCCGTGGCTATTTCTATGCGCAGTAGCCGGTCGGCGCATCGCACCGATCGCGCCGTCCACTTTGGCGCCTGAACGCGCCGGGATTTGTCAGTAACGACCGCGTCATCCCTTTACACAAGCTTTACGCGGCCTTGACCGCGCCTGACCTTGATCTCCCTAAACTGGCCACATCCGGTAACGACCGGGAACCAGACAGGAGATTCACCATGCGCAAGACCACCCTCGCAATGCTGTTCGCCGCTACCCTGCCGACCCTGGCCATGGCCATGCCCCAAGGCGGCCCCGAGGGTTTCGGCCCAGGCCCAGGCAAAGGCGGCCCAGGCCCTCGTGGCGGTGAGCCGTTCGCCCAGCTCGACCTGACCCACGAGCAACGCACCCAGGTCGGCAAGCTGATGGGCGAAGAACGCCATCAACAGCGCGAGATCACCAAGAAGTACCTGGACAAGCTGCCAGCGGCCGATCGCAAGGCCATGGAAGATGAAATCAAGGCCAACCACGACAAGGCCCAGGCCGATGTACGTGCCGTGCTCAAGCCCGAGCAGCAGAAGCAGTTCGACGAAATGAAGAAGAAAGAGGACCAGCGCCGCGCCGAATGGGCCGAATTCCAGGCCTGGAAAGCCCAGCAAGGCAAGAAAACCCAGTAATATCGGCGCACGCCCCCAGCCCGGTACGCTCACGCGTGCCGGGCTTCGTCCATTGAGGAATTTGCCTTGCGTTCACTGTTCTGGCGCATCCTGGCCAGCTTCTGGCTGGCCATAGCCCTGGTAGCCGGCCTCTCGGTGCTGCTGGGCCACATGTTGAACCAGGACACCTGGATCCTCAGTCGCCACCCGGCGGTCAAGCATTTCGCCCAGGACTGGGTGGAGCGCTATGAGAGCAAGGGTGGCGAAGCTGCCCAGGAACTGCTCGAACAACGCAAGCGGCGCTATCGCATCGACACCCAGGTGCTCAACGAGGCTGGCGAAGCGGTCGTGCCAGGAACCTTCCCCCGGCGCGCCGAAGCCTTCGAGGCGCGCCACAACGACAACGACCGCGACCTGCCATGGCGACGCCTGACAGCGGAATACACCAGCCCCACCACGGGCGACACGTACCTGCTGATCTACCGCATCCCTCACCCCGAGCTCGAGTCCTGGCATCGCGACTCCCTGCTCATGCCCATCAGCGCACTGGTGATCGCGCTAGTCGTGCTGACGCTGTTCAGCCTGATGGTCACCCTGTCGATCACCCGCCCGCTGAGCCGGCTGCGCGGCGCCGTGCATGAACTGGGACAGACCACCTACCAGCAGAACAGCCTGGCGCAGCTGGCCAGTCGTCGTGACGAATTCGGTGTGCTGGCGCGCGACTTCAACCGCATGGGCTCACGCCTGCAGAGCCTGATCGGCAGCCAGCGCCAGCTGTTGCGCGACGTGTCCCACGAACTGCGCTCGCCCCTGGCTCGGCTGCGCATCGCCCTGGCCTTGGCGGAACGCGCCGAGCCCGCTCAGCGCGACCTGCTGTGGCCGCGCCTGACCCGCGAGTGCGATCGTCTGGAAGCGTTGATCAGCGAGATTCTCGTGCTGGCGCGGGTCGATGCGGAACAGGCCACCGCCGAAGACGTGGATCTGCCAGCCCTGCTGCACGCCGTACGCAAGGATGCGCTGGTGGCCGTGCCGGAGCAATCCATCGAACTGGACATTGCCCCGCACCTGGCGTTGCAGGGCTGGCCGACCATGATCGAACGGGCCGTGGACAACCTGCTGCGCAACGCCCTGCGCTTCAACCCCGGGCCGTTGCCGGTCGTGCTGTCGGCGCAACAGGTGGATGGCCGGGTGCGCATCAGCGTCCGCGATCACGGCCCGGGCGTGGCGGAGGAACATCTGGCGCGCCTGAGCGAGCCGTTCTTTCGCGCGCCAGGGCAGACCGCGGCGGGCCATGGCCTGGGTCTGGCCATAGCCCGCCGCGCCGCCGAACGGCATGGCGGCAGTCTGCACCTGGAAAACCATGCCCAGGGCGGCCTGATCGCGACCCTGGACTTGCCACCGGTGCCGGTGGTGGTGGCCTAGCCGAGTACGATCAGGCGCCCCACGCCTGCACGAAGTCGGCGGTAGCCAGGGCAGGCGCTTCGCGCAGTTCGCGCGCAGGCGTGCCCAGGTACAGGAAGCCGATGATCTGCTCGCCTTCGCTCAGGCCCAGCTTGTCCGCGACATAAGGCGCGTAGGACAGCTCGCCGGTACGCCAGACGCCACCCAGCCCCTGAGCGTTGGCCGCAAGCAGAATGCCGTGAGCGGCGCAGCCGGCCGCCAGCAGTTGCTCGCTCTGTGGCACCTTGCGATGCTCCTGCAGGCGAGCGATCACAACCACGACCAGCGGCGCGCGCAAGGGCATGTTGCGGGCTTTTTCCAGCGCTGCCTCGCCGGCCTCGGGGTTGAGCGCGGCGGCCTCGGCCAGTACTTCGCCCAGCCGCTGCAGGCCCTCCCCCTCGACGGTGAGAAAGCGCCACGGCCGCAGCTGGCCGTGGTCGGGCGCGCGCAGCGCGGCCTGGAACAGCACTTCACGCTGCGCAGCGCTTGGCGCAGGCGCCATGAGCCGGGGAGCGGAAACACGATTGAGCAAAACCTCGAGCGCCTCCATGGGCAACCTCCTGTGGAACGATAAGCCGCTATTCTAGACCCAAGCGGCCTCCGCCTGCCGGGTTTACATGCTGTGGCCCGCAGGTAGAATGGCGGCCCTTTCCTTCATGGCCAGAGCTGACCCCATGGCGTTGCCGACCCTGCGCATCATCGGTTTCATTATCGGCATCTTCCTGATCACCCTGGCCGTGAGCATGGTCGTGCCCATGGGCACGCTGGTGGTGTTCGAGCGCACCGAAGACATCCAGTCGTTTCTATGGGCCAGCCTGATCACCTTCGTTGCCGGCCTGATGCTGGTACTGCCGGGACGCCCCGACAACGTCAACCTGCGGCCGCGCGACATGTACCTGCTGACGGTCAGCAGCTGGGTAGTGGTCTGCGTGTTCGCCGCCCTGCCCTTTTTGCTGACCAACCACATCAGCTACACCGACGCCTTCTTCGAAAGCATGTCGGGGATCACCGCCACCGGCTCGACGGTGCTCAGTCACCTGGACGAAATGTCCCCCGGCATCCTCATGTGGCGTTCGATGCTGCACTGGCTCGGCGGCATCGGCTTCATCGGCATGGCCGTGGCGATCCTGCCGCTGTTGCGCATCGGTGGGATGCGCCTGTTCCAGACCGAATCCAGCGATCGCTCGGAAAAGGTCATGCCGCGCTCGCACATGGTCGCCAAGTTCATCGTGCTGGTGTATGTCGGCTTCACCGCGCTGGGCACCCTGGGCTTCTGGCTGGCGGGGATGAGCCCGTTCGATGCGGTCAACCATGCGATGTCGGCGATCTCCACCGGCGGTTTCTCGACCTCCGACCTGTCCCTGGGCAAATGGCAGCAACCGGCCGTGCACTGGGTGGCCATCGTGGTGATGATCCTGGGCAGCCTGCCCTTCGCCCTCTACGTCTCGACCCTGCGCGGCAACCGCCAGGCCCTGCTGCGCGATCAGCAGGTGCAGGGCATGCTGATCCTGTTGGTGGTCACCTGGCTGGTGCTGGGCACCTGGTACTGGGCCACCACCGAACTGCCGTGGTGGACGGCGTTCCGCCACGTGGCGCTGAACGTCACCTCGGTGGTCACCACCACGGGCTTCGCCCTGGGCGACTACAGCCTGTGGGGCAACTTTTCCCTGATGCTGTTCTTCTACCTGGGCTTCATCGGCGGCTGCTCGGGCTCCACGGCAGGCGGGATCAAGATCTTCCGTTTTCAGGTCGCCTACATCCTGCTCAAATCCAACCTCAATCAGTTGATCCATCCGCGCGCAGTGATCAAGCAGAAGTACAACGGCCATCGCCTGGACGAGGAGATCGTGCGATCGATCCTGACCTTCTCGTTCTTCTTCGGCTTCACCGTCGGCATCATCGCGCTGGCGCTGTCGCTGCTGGGCCTGGACTGGATGACTGCACTCACCGGGGCCGCCAGCACGGTCTCCGGCGTCGGTCCCGGCCTGGGCGAGGTGATCGGCCCGGCCGGCAACTTCGCCACCCTCCCCGACGCGGCGAAGTGGATACTGGCCGTGGGCATGCTGCTGGGCCGACTGGAAATCATCACCGTGCTGATCCTGTGCATGCCGGCGTTCTGGCGGCACTGATCGAGGCCGGCCCGGCAGGTTCTAGGAAGCGGGGCGCGCAGGCTCGTTGTGGCCAAGGTCACGGGCCGGATCGATCAGGTCGCGAATGCGTTGCTTGAGCACCTTGGCTTCGGGGAAACCACCGTCGGCCTTGCGCTCCCAGACCTGCACGCCGTCACAGGTGATGTGAAAGGTGCCCCCACTGGCCGGCGCCAGGGCGACCTGGCCTAGGTCCTCGCCGAAGGTGCTGAGCAGTTCCTGAGCCAGCCACGCGGCACGCAGCAACCACTGGCACTGGGTGCAGTAGGTGATCACCACCTGGGGCTTGGCGACGGCGACCTCGCTCATGCCTCACCCATCCGCGCCAGCAACTGGCGTGCCGCCTGTTTGCTGGACTCGTCGCCGTCCTCCAGCAGTTCGTGCAGCAAGGCGCTGGCTTCGCCTGCATCGCCCTCGTCGAACAACTGCTGGGCCTGATCGAGTTTCTGCGCCGACGCGTGCTGCTGTTCCAGGTCATCGAAATCGACGGTCAGGGCATCCAGCTCGGGCAGATCGCTGTCGGCGATGAAGCTGTCGAGGAATTCGTTGTCGATGTCTTCCTGACTCTTGCCGGCCGGGACGTCCTCGGTCTGGGGCTCTTCGATTGGCGGGAGCTCTTCGACTTCGGCGAAATCGCTGAGAAACTGCTCCTCGGGCATCTCGAAGACTTCCGGCAGTTCCTTGAGGTTGCTGGTGAACTCCGGGTCCATTGCCTCTTTGGCCATGGGCACGGCAGCCGGCTTGCTTTTGGGCGCCGGCGTGTCACCGAAGGGGCTGACCAGCGCCCAGTCGGCATCCATGGACAGGTCATCCAGGTTGAGCTGGAATTCACCGTCCTGCTGCGTCGTTGGCGCGGCTTCGGCCGGGGTGTCGAGTGCATCCAGATCGAAATCGGACAAATCGAAGTCGGCTTCCGGAGCAGATTCGGGCGCAGGCGCGGGCTGGGGCTCGGAGTGCACAGGGGCGGCAGCGGCGGCAGTGGTGGCCAGAACTGCCGCCGTGGCTGCGGGCGCCAGACTGGCAGGGGCCGTGGCGGCTGGCGAAGAAGGTGCCAGAGCAGATTGGAGGTTTGGGAAGCGGCCGCGTATCTCGCTCAGCGTCTGTGGGTTGAAACCCGCCGAAAGCAGCAGGGCCTCCTGTTCGGCAAAGCCCTTGGCATTGCCCTGCTGGCCGAGCACTTCGAGCATGCGCACGCGCAGATCGGTGCGCTCCGGCTGCCTGGCCAGACCGTCGCGCAGAATGCCCAAGGCCTCATTGAAGCGCCCGTAGGCGATATAGATGCTTGCGCCGTCCAGGGCGTCGGTGGCCGTCGGGGCTTCCCGGCGTGGCACCGGCGCAGGCTCGGCGCGCTTGGGCGGCGCGGCTTCCACTACCGTGGGTGCTGCGGCAGCGACCAGCGGCGCAGGCTGCACCGGCTGGGTCAGCACCGGTTCGAAAGCCGCAAGCGATGCCGCCGACTTGCGTTGCCGCTGGCGACGCAACAGCAGCAATAGCGCGATGATCAGCAGCAAGGCAGCCACCAGCGCCAGGATATTCAGCCAACCGCTACTGTCTTCTGCGGTCGTGGGCGCTGGCGTGGCGACCGGAGCAGGCGCCGAGACCTGTGCAGCAGGTGCTGGCGACGCTACGGGCGCAGGGGTCGCGGTTGCAGTCCCGGGTACGACAGCGGAGGAAGATGCAGGCGGCGTTTCAGCCAACCGCGCCTGCAACTGGGCGACCTCCTTGTCCTTGTCGGCCACCTGCGCCTCAAGGCTCTGCAGGCGCGCCTGCACGTCGTCGAAATTCTTTTGCAGTTGCTGGTTTTCCAGCGCAGCCGCTGCCAGTTGCGCCGCATCCTGCGAAGGCGCCGGCGCAGCGGCCTTGGCAGATGCCTGCCTGGCCGGCTCGTTCGCAGGCTGACTCGAGGTGCGGGGCTTGGCCGGCGCTTCAGCGGGCCGCTGGGTGTTCGCTTGTGCCACCGGCGTACGCTGCGGCGCGCGGTCGGCCAGGCCCGGGCCCATGCCCGGCGGATCGAGCAACACCGTGAAGGCCCGCAACAACTGCCCGTTTGGCCGACCGACCTGGATCACGAAACTCATGAACGGCTCGGTGACCACCTTGCTGGAGCTGACGTGAATGACCTTGCGGCCACCGCTGAAATCGGGCGTGAACTTCAGGTCGTTGAGGAAGAAGCTGCGTTCCACCCCCACCCTGGCGAACTCTTCGGCTGTCGCCAGACTGGCACTGATGTCGTCCTGTTCCAACCCGGCCGTGTCGAGCAGGGCGATGTCGGCGCGAAACGGCTGGTTGAGCGACGAGCGCAGGGTCAGCTCGCCCAGGCCCAGGGCCGACGCGGCCGTGGAATAGCACAGCGCCAAGGCCCATACCGGTGCCAGCAGACGAAGTGAGGCGAACCTTGAACGCGACGGTATACGCACTTGCATGGGAATCCCTTGAAGACCGACATCCAATAACTTTATAGCCTGTGCAACCCGCTTGCTCCAAGCGGATGACGGCCCGTTGACTTCAGGATTTCTTTTCCAGATTCGCCAGGATGCGGCTGTGTACCCGCATGGCGGTGCTCAATTCTTCTTCGTCGACGCCCGTGAACAGTTCGACACGCAAGGCGTTGGCGATGGTTTCGATCTGCTCGATGAGTGGCCGTGCCGGCGGGCAGAGCATGAGCTTCTTGGCGCGGCGGTCTTCGACCACGGCCTGGCGCTCGACCAGGCCCTGAGCTTCGAGGCTGTCCAGCAGCCGGGCCAGGGTCGGCCCCTCGACGCCTACGCTCTGGGCCAGCTCGCGCTGGGTCGGAGGTTCGTCGAACCGCGCCAGGTGCAGCAGCACCAGCCAACGGGCCTGCGACAATCCCAATCCGGCCAGCCGGCGGTCCAGTTCGGCCCGCCACCCACGGGACATGTGCGCCAGCTGCATTCCGAAGCGATGTTGATCAGTTAACGGCATAGATCTCTCTTGAAAAAACAGCCTCGCACAAGCAGCGCCTGCGCGAAGGCCGGAGCTGATGATTAGTCAGCTAATCATGACCTTAGCCCACAGGCAAGACTCATGCCCAGTGGCAGCCTCGTTCACACTTCGAATTCGGACTGCAACGCTGCGCGTACGCAATACAGCACGCCTTCGGGCACACGACCGGCGAATTGCCCTGCAATCTCGGCGACAGCGGGCAATTCCCCCTCGACGTCGAGAAAGGCGTCCTGTACTTCGCTCATCAATTCTTCGGGAAGGTCCAGCGCCTGCTCCAGCGACAGTTGCTGTTGGCCAATCGCTTCGGCGAGCAGGCTGTAGACATTCTTCTCACTGCACTGTAACTGGCCGGCGATCTGCAGCGGCGTCATGCCCGCACGGGCCAGGCTGATGAGCTCGTGGCGGATATCGGCCACCTCGCGTGGCGCTTCTCCGCCGCCCGTACCGGCCAGAACCTGCAGGAAGGCTTCGCCGTAGCGCTCCAGCTTGCGTGCGCCAACGCCGCTGACCCGGCCCATTTCGGCCATGCTGGTCGGCTGGCTGCGGAGCATTTCCAGCAAGGTCGAGTCAGGGAAGATGACATAGGGCGGTACCGCATGCTCCTGGGCCAGGTTGCGGCGCAAGGTACGCAGCGCTTCCCACTGTTCGCGCTCTTCGCCGCGCACCAGCTGGCTGGCCGGGCTGGCCGAGCCGCTGCCACGGGTGGAGGACGTCTGCGGCTTGAGCTCCTTGCGCAGCGCAAGCGTCACCTCGCCACGCAGCAGCGGGCGGCAGCTGTCGCTCAGGCGCAGACCGCCATAGCCTTCCAGGTCGATGTCGGCCAGGCCGCGCGCGACCACCTGGCGATACAGGGAACGCCACTCTCCTTCCGAGCGGCCCTTGCCGACACCGAACACCGCCAGTTTGTCGTGGCCGAAACTGCGCACCTTCTCGGTGTCCTTGCCCAGCAGCACGTCCACCAGATGGCCAACGCCATAGCGCTGCCCGGTGCGGTAGATCGCCGACAGCGCCTGACGGGCCGGCTCGGTGGCGTCCCAGGTCTGCACGCCGTCGACACAGTTGTCGCAGTGACCGCAGGGCTGGGGCATGTCTTCGTCGAAATAGGCCAGCAGCGCCTGCCGACGGCAGCGGGTTTCTTCGCACAACGCCAGCATGGCGTCGAGCTTGTGATGCTCCAGACGCTTGTGCCGCTCGTCGCCTTCGGAATTCTGCAGCATCTGCTTGAGCATCAGCACATCCTGCAGCCCGTAGGCCATCCAGGCATCGGCCGGCAGACCATCGCGGCCGGCGCGACCGGTTTCCTGGTAGTAGGCCTCCAGCGACTTGGGCAGGTCCATGTGCGCCACGAAACGCACGTTGGGCTTGTCGATGCCCATGCCGAAGGCGATGGTGGCGACCATGATCAAGCCTTCCTCGTTGAGGAAGCGCTTCTGGTTGGCAGCGCGCGTCGCCGCCGGCAGGCCGGCGTGGTACGGCAGCGCTGGAAAGTTGTTCTCGCACAGGAAGGCGGCGACCTCGTCGACTTTCTTGCGTGACAGGCAATAGACGATGCCGGCGTCGCTGCGCCGCTCGGCGAGGAATGCCAGCAACTGTTTGCGCGGGCTTTCCTTGGGCACGATGCGGTAGAAGATGTTGGGCCGGTCGAAGCTGGAAAGAAAACGCTCGGCATCCTGCAGATGCAGACGGGTGACGATCTCTTCACGGGTGCGCTTGTCGGCGGTGGCGGTCAGGGCGATCCGCGGCACGTGGGGGAACTGTTCGGCCAACTGGCCCAGTTGCAGGTATTCGGGACGGAAATCGTGGCCCCATTGGGAAACGCAGTGGGCCTCGTCAATGGCGAACAGGGCAATGTCCAGGCCACGGAGGAAATCCAGCATGCGCGGCTGCACCAGACGCTCGGGCGCCAGGTACAGCATCTTTATTTCACCGCGACGAATGCGCGCGGCCAGCTCGCGCTGCTCGTCGGTACTGAGCGTGGAATTGAGCGCGGCGGCGGCCACCCCGAGCTCCTCGAGGGTGGCGACCTGGTCGTCCATCAGGGCGATCAGCGGCGAGACCACCACCGCCAGGCCGTCGCGCAACAGCGCCGGCACCTGAAAGCACAGCGATTTGCCGCCGCCGGTGGGCATCAATACCAAGGCATCGCCACCGCGGGCCACACGCTCGATAATGGCACCCTGGCGACCGCGGAAGCTGTCGTAGCCGAAGATGTCCTTAAGAACGCGTTGAGCCTGTTCGAGCATGGGTCACTCCAGAAATCGTAAAACCACCCGGGCCGCACAGGCTGGATGAAAACCGCTTTCGCTGCATCCGCCATTGCGTAAGCGCGAGTTACCACCCCGTGGATTCGGGGCCTGAGCGAAAGACCGCGGCAGTATACCCCAGTGCCTGCAGCGTCGCGCGGCAGCCGGACATCCTGCCATTTCACCCCTTGGGTGGCGCACAAGGCCTAACAAGGCCTAGAATTCACTATCCGCATAGTCTTCCAAGGTAACCTGTTAATGTCCTTCGCCGAGCAACTGACCCGCCTGCAAGCCTTCCTCGACGCCGATGAGCTGCATGACGAGGCGCTGGACTACGTCGCCGCCCATGGCTACCTGACCGCCCTGTCGATCTGCTCCGAAGAAGTTCCGGAGCGTGAATGGATCGATGCCCTGTTCGCCGAGCCGCCTCATTACAGCGATGATGCCCAGCGTGAAGAGATCGAAGGCACGCTCATCCAGCTCAAGGCGCACATCGCTCGCCAGTTGGCCAGCGACGAAGAATTCGAGCTGCCATGCGATCTCGATCTGGGCGATGAGCCGGACGATTCCGACCTGCGCGGCTGGTGCATCGGTTTCATGGAAGGCGTGTTCCTGCGCGAAGCCGCCTGGTTCGAAACCGCCGAGGACGAAGTCAGCGAAATGCTCCTGCCGATCATGGTCGGTTCCGGCCTGTTCGACGAGCAGCCGGAGTTCTCCGACATCGCCGCCGACGCTAATCTGATGGACGACATGATCGTGCAGATCCCCGAGGCGCTGACGGCCCTCTACCTGTTGTGCAACGCCCCGGATGAAAAGCCGGCGATTCTCAAGCCGCGCCATCACTAAGCAACGGCCGTGGCTCAAGCCCGGCCAGCCTGGCTGCGCTACCTGCTGCTGGGCATTGGTTGCGCAAGCGTCTGCCTGGGCGTCATCGGCATCTTCCTGCCGATCATGCCCACCACCCCATTCCTGCTGCTGGCGGCTGCGTGTTTCGCACGAAGCTCGCCGCGCTTCCATGCCTGGCTGCTTGGCCATCCACGGCTGGGGCCTTTGCTCAAAGCCTATCTGGACGGCGAAGGCATCCCCTTGAAAGCCAAGGTGCTGGCCATCGGTTCGATGTGGATCAGTATCGCCGTGTCGTGCTGGCTGGTGCCATTGCCATGGCTACGCGTGCTGATGATAGCTGTGGGGCTGGCAGTCACTGTTTATATCGCTTTGCAGAAAACACGCAGATGACTCCGGTCATTGGCGACGAATGGTCATGCCGTGACAAAACCTTAATTAAATCAATTAGCTAATCTTTAATATAAGTCTGGATCAACGGTGATACAGGCGCCTGAAAGTGACAGTTTTCCGTCACTATTTTGACTCCAGCTTCCCGCCTTAGCTTTGGCGCAGCCTGCCACCCCCCAAAACGCTGGCCCTAAGCCTTACACCCCACGCAACCCCGCTCCCCGCTTGCTCCTCAGGCGCTATGAAATCTATTTGCCATCATCGCAAGGAATGATGGCATAACTATTTTTTGCTCTATATCATGTGAAAATTCCGTTGAAAGCGCTGCCCTCGGTGCCTCGATTGCGCCTATCACAAACCTTAAACGGACTTTTAACCAAGTTGTTCGCCAACATTCTGGCGTATGCCTGACTTCAAACATAACGGAGAAGCACCCGAATGCGCGTTTTCACCCCCATCTGCAGCGCGATCTTGTTGGCCATGGCGTGCTCGCACGCGCAAGCCATGTCACTCACCCAGGCGATCCAGAGCACCGTGGATAACCATCCTGAGCTGGCATCCAACATCAACAGTCGCCTGGCCGCGGATGAGGACACGAAAATCGCCCAGGGCGCCTACCGCCCCAGCGTTGATTTCGTTGCCGGCTACGGGCGCGAGCGTTCGGACAACCTGAACACCCGCGCCCGTGGTGACCACAACAAGGAAACGCTGAACTACACCCAGTCGGAACTGCGTCTGCGCCAGATGCTGTTCGACGGTTCCAGCGCTTCCAGCGAAATCAGCCGGACTCGCTCCACTGCTACGTCCCGTGCCTACTACGTTCAGGCCACCGCCCAGGACCTGGCCCTGCGCGCCGTTCAGGTGTACCTGGATGTACTGCGCAACCGCGAATTGGTGACCCTGGCCAAGAACAACCTGCAAGCGCACTTGCGCGTCAACGACCAGATCGGCCTGCGCAGCGAGCGCGGCGTCGGCAGCACGGCGGACGTCGATCAGTCGCGCGCCCGTCGCGCCCTGGCTGAGAACAACTACAACACCGCCCAGGTCAACCTGGCCGATGCCGAAGCTGCGTTCTTCAGCGCCGTGGGCCGTATGCCCGACGAGCTGGAACCCCTGCCTTCGATCCGTGGTGAACTGCCAGGCGACCTGAACGCCGCGCGCCAGTCCATGATGGAAAACAACCCGTACCTCAAATCGGCCCAGGCCGACGTGCAGGCTGCCGAGAGCCAGTATGAAGGCGCCAAGTCCGCGTTCTACCCACGGGTCGACGCGGAACTGGCCACCGGTGCCAACAACAACCTGTCCGGCGAGCGCGGTCACAACAACACCGACTGGCGTGCAGGCGTGAGCATGAGCTACAACCTGTACCGCGGCGGCAGCGACAAGGCGCGCCTGCAGGGCGACGCGCACCGCATCAACCAGGCCATGGACATCCGCAACAACGCCCTGCGTCAGTTGAACGAAAACCTGGCGCTGTCGTGGAACGCGATGAAAAACGCCGGCACGCAAATCCCGTATGCCCGCGAATACGCCGAAACCACCACGCGCGTGCGTGCGGCCTATCAGGACCAGTTCGGTCTCGGCCAGCGGACCCTGCTCGACGTGCTCGACAGTGAAAACGAGCTGTACACCGCCAACACCCGCTACGCCGAAGTCCGCTACACCGAGGAATACTCGATGTATCGCGTGCTCTCCAACATGGGTGAGCTGCTGGCCAAGACCCGCGTCGTGCTGCCGGCCGAAGCCGTGGCGCTGACCGAAGTGAAGAGCGAAGCGCGTCTGCCTGAAATGCGCTGATTGCCGCCATGGCGAAACCCGTGGCCGCTCGTTCGCAGCCGGTCACGGATTTCGCCCAACGACAGCCCTGGGCTCAGCTCAGGGTTTCGTCGATCACCAGCACCACCTTCCCTGAAATCTGATTGCTTGCCAGCGCTTCGAACGCCGCCTCGGCGTCGGCGATCGGGAACGTCTTGGCCAACTGCGACTTCAAGCGCCCTTCGGTGAACAATGGCCATACCTGCTGGCCCAGGTCACTGAGCAGGTCGGCCTTGAATGCATCGTCACGGCTGCGCAAGGTCGAACCCTGCAAGCGCACGCGCTTGCTCAGCACCTTGGCTAGGTCGAACTGCGCCTGGCGGCCGCCCATCAGGCCGATCATCACCCAGCGTCCATCCAGCGCCACCACGTCCAGGTTCAGCTCGCTGTAGTTGGCGCCCACCGGGTCGAGGATCACATCGAACGGGCCCAGGTCCTTCAACCCTTCCAGGCCGTCACCCCGCACCACACCGCCCTGGGCACCCAATGCTTCGCAGTAGGCCAGGCGCTCGGCGGAGCCGACGCTGACCCAGGTGGGGTTGCCGAATGCCTTGCACAGCTGGATCGCCGCCGAGCCGATGCCGCTGGCGCCAGCATGCAGCAGGACCTTCTCGCCCGGTTGCAGATCGGCCAGCTGGAACAGGTTCAGCCACACCGTCGCGTAGACCTCGACGATGCCTGCGGCCTCGTGCAGGCTCAGCCCCTCGGGCACGGGCAGCACGTGACGGCCATCGACCACCACCTCCTCGGCCATGCCGCCCCCAGCCAGCAACGTGCACACCCTGTCACCAACCTGCCAGGACGAACCGACGCCGACCTCGCTGATGACGCCTGCACACTCAAGGCCCAGAATATCGCTGGCGCCCGGTGGCGGCGGGTACAGGCCGGCACGTTGCATCAAATCGGCCCGGTTGAGACCGGCCGCGGCGACGCGAATCTTCACTTGACCTACGTCACACGTCGGGCTCGGCCGTTCGCTCCACTCCACATGTCCTTCCACGCCTTGCAATGCCTTCACGGTGCCTCCATAGTTGAGTCATGACTGAGCCCGACGCCTTGGCGCCGGGCTTTTCGCATTATGCGTCCGGCTTCAACGGAACCGGCGAATTCAAAGACGGCCTAATATGCGTGATCAATTGCCCCCACGTCGAATCAGCATGAAGCATTTCATTCCCGGCAGTGCCCTGGCGCTGTGTATCGGCCTCGGCAGCTTGTCGATGTCCGCCAATACCTTGGCCGCCAACAGCTGGGACAAACTTCAGCCGGATCGCGACGAAGTGGTGGCCAGCCTCAATGTGGTCGAGCTGCTCAAGCGCCATCATTACAGCAAGCCGCCGCTCAACGATGCGCGCTCGGTCATCATCTATGACAGCTACATCAAGCTGCTTGATCCCTCGCGCAGCTATTTCACGGCGGCCGACATCGCCGAGTTCGATAAATGGAAGACTCAGTTCGACGACTTCCTGAAGAACGGCAACCTGGATCCCGGCTTCGTCATCTACAAGCGCTATCTGGATCGGGTCAAGGCCCGTCTGGACTTTGCCCTGGCTGAACTGAACAAGGGCGTCGACAAGTTCGACTTCACCACCAAGGAAACCCTGCTGGTCGACCGCAAGGACGCCCCTTGGCTGAAGAACGAAGCGGAGCTGGACGATCTGTGGCGCAAGCGCGTGAAGGATGAAGTGCTACGCCAGAAGATCGCCGGAAAAGACGCCGCGCAGATTCAGGAAACCCTGTCCAAGCGCTACAAGAACCAGCTTGCCCGCCTCGACCAGACCCGCGCCGAGGACATCTTCCAGGCGTACATCAATACCTTCGCCCAGTCCTACGACCCGCACACCAACTACCTGTCCCCGGACAACGCGGAAAACTTCGACATCAACATGAGCCTGTCGCTCGAAGGCATCGGTGCGGTCCTGCAAAGCGACAACGATCAGGTCAAGATCGTGCGCCTGGTCCCTGCCGGTCCGGCCGACAAGACCAAGCAGGTCGCCCCCGCCGACAAGATCATCGGCGTCGCCCAGGGCGACAAGGAAATGGTCGACGTGGTCGGCTGGCGCCTGGATGAAGTGGTCAAGCTGATTCGCGGCCCGAAAGGCTCCACCGTGCGCCTTGAAGTGATTCCGCACACCAATGCGCCCAACGATCAGACCAGCAAGATCGTCTCGATCACCCGCGAAGCGGTCAAGCTCGAAGAGCAGGCGGCGAAGAAGTCGATCCTCAACCTCAAGGAAAACGGCCGCGACTACAAGCTGGGCGTGATCGAGATTCCAGCCTTCTACCTGGACTTCAAGGCGTTCCGCGCCGGTGACCCGGACTACAAGTCGACCACCCGCGATGTGCGCAAGCTGCTCACCGAGCTGCAGAAGGAAAAAGTCGACGGTGTGGTCATTGACCTGCGCAACAACGGCGGCGGCTCCCTGCAGGAAGCCACCGAACTGACCAGCCTGTTCATCGAGAAAGGCCCGACCGTGCTGGTGCGCAACGCCGATGGCCGTGTCGACGTGCTCGAGGACGAAAACCCCGGCGCGTTCTACAAAGGCCCGCTGGCGCTGCTGGTCAACCGTCTGTCCGCTTCGGCCTCGGAGATTTTCGCCGGTGCCATGCAGGATTATCACCGCGCTCTGATCGTGGGCGGACAGACCTTCGGCAAGGGCACGGTGCAGACCATCCAGCCGCTCAACCACGGCGAGCTCAAGCTGACCCTGGCCAAGTTCTACCGGGTTTCCGGACAGAGCACCCAGCATCAGGGCGTGCTGCCGGACATCGCCTACCCGTCGATCATCGACACCAAGGAGATCGGCGAGAGCGCCCTGCCCGAAGCGATGCCGTGGGACACCATCCGCCCGGCCATCAAGCCGGCCAGCGATCCGTTCAAGCCGTACCTGGCCAAGCTGACCGCAGATCATGACGCGCGCACCGTCAAGGATCCGGAATTCATCTACATCCGCGATCGCCTGGCCCTGGCCGAGCAGTTGATGAAAGAGAAGACCGTGAGCCTGAACGAGGCCGATCGTCGTGCCCAGCACAGCGACATCGAAGCCAAGCAACTGGCGTTGGAAAACACCCGTCGCAAGGCCAAGGGCGAAGAGCCGCTCAAAGAGCTGAAGAAGGAAGACGAAGACGCACTGGGCGCCGATCCGGACAAGACCAAACCGGAAGACGACGCTTACCTGGCAGAGACCGGGCGCATCCTGCTCGACTACCTGAAACTCAATACGTCTGTGGCCAAGCACTGATCCACGGAAGTAATGACTGCAACGTGACACCTGCGTCATCAAACCGAAATGAAGCTGTCGTGAAATAGGGACCCGCTGCGTGAGCAGCGGGTCTTTTTTTGCGTCTGGCCCGGTGCTTTCAACCTGTTTCGAGCATCGGCCAGCACGACCTTCAGCAAGGTAGCGTACCGATGACCGTCATTGAACAGCTCAGCGCCCTGGACACCATTCTGGCCCAAGGCGGTGTGCACAGCTTGTTCCAGCCGATCGTGTCACTGTCCCAACGACAGATCCTGGGCTTCGAGGCATTGAGTCGAGGGCCGTCGAACAGCCCGCTGCACTCGCCGATCAATCTGTTCGCCGTCGCCCGCCAGGCCGGGCGGCTCAACGAGCTGGAGATGATGTGCCGCGACACCGCCTGCCGCCGCTTCAGCGAACAGCGCCTGGACGGCAAGCTGTTTCTCAACGTGTCGCCCGAGTCGCTGCTCGAACCGCTGCACGAAAACGGCCGCACCTTGCAGTTGTTGCAACGCTACGGCATCAGCCCGAACCAAGTGGTCATCGAACTCACCGAACAAACCCCCACCGACGATTTTCAACTGCTGTTCAACGCGCTGCATCATTACCGCGCCATGGGGTTTTCCATTGCCCTGGACGACTTGGGAGCAGGCTATTCGAGTCTGCGCCTGTGGTCGGAATTGCGCCCGGACTACGTGAAGATCGACCGTCACTTCATCGATGGCATTCACCAGGACGCCCTCAAGCGTGAGTTCGTCGGCTCCATCCTGCAGATCGCCAAGGCCTCCAAAGCCCAGGTGATCGCCGAGGGCATCGAGCTGGAGGAGGAGTTGCTGGTGCTCATCGAGATGGGCGTCGACCTGGTCCAGGGCTATCTGCTCTGCCGTCCTCAGGAGCAGCCGCCACGGGATGCCCGGGCGCTGATTCCTGATCTGGAAGACAGTCACCCTCCCCTGGGCGGAGACGGCAGCGACCTGTCCGCGCTGATCATCGAACAAGCCGCGGTGCAGCGCGATACTTCGACCCGGCAGGTGCTGGAAGCCTTCCGCCTGCAGGCCGACCTGAACACCCTGGCCGTGGTCGACGACGAGGGCCGCCCCTGTGGCATCGTCCATCGGCGCGCACTGTCGGATGCGCTGTTCGAGCCCTTCGCCGCCGACCTGCTCGCGCGCAAGCCGATCAGCCGACTGATGAGCAGTGATTTCCTCGCGGTCGACATCAAGCAGTCCCTGCAACAGGTCAGCCGCCTACTGACCGGACGTGCCCGGCAACGGATCGAAGAGGACTTCATGATCATTCAGGGTGGGCGATACCTGGGCCTGGGGCGACTGATCGACGTACTCAGACTGATCACCGGGCCGGCCTAGACCGCCGTGCTGGACGGGTACGCATACTCGAACACGCGCACCACTTCCGAGGCGTGCCAGGCGGCAGCCGCCACGCCATCCGATGGACCGGAGAAGCGCCCGAGCTTTTCAACGCACTCGAAAAAGCCGGGACGCGGCAGCCGGCTCGCGCCCTGGCTGATCACCAGCGAGCTGCGCAACGGTTGGTCGGCGCGGGCATCGAGCATGGCCAGGTATTCCAGCGCCGCCGTGAGGGTCTGCATGGCAGGCGTGGGCAATGCCAGACGTTCGAGCAGCGCGCGGTAGGTGAGCAAGTGGCGCTGGTGCCGCGCAACGTCGAGCTCGCTCAGCAGGCCCTCCCATTGCTGCCGACTGATGCGCACGCTCACGACTCGCCGCTCCAGCCCGGCACCCCCAATTCCCAGGCAAGGCTGCGGCGGATGGCAGCATCGGGCTCGCGCTCGCCGGTTTCGATCATCGACAGGTAGGAAGGACTGATGCCGACCGCGCGGGCCAGGCTGTCCAGAGGCACGCCCTGGGTCTCGCGCAATTCGCGCAGGCGCTGGAAGCTGGGAGGCGGGACGTGAGCGGCCGGAGCGGCTGGTTCGCTGGACGCTTCGGTGTCTGAAGACTGCTCGACCGAGCTGCCTGCGGCGGCAGCCAGAAGCCGTTGATACTCGGCCCATGGCACCACCGCGTATTCCGGCTGGCCGTCACGGCTTATCACCTGAACCCCCATTGCATCCTCCCGCACGATGGCTGCCTACATCGGATGATGCAAGCGTAATGCGGGGATGTTAACAGGGGATCGCCGACTTCGGGGCGTTAACTGCGCACCGAAGCCGGCAGCTGTATCAGCGGTGGGATTTTTCCAGCTCCAGCTCCTGCTCCGAAGCCGGCAGGCGTTCGACGACCCGCAGCTTCTCCGGAGACTGCCGCTCGCGCCAGGCGCGGAAGGTGTCCAGCTCGCCGGACAGGGTTTTCATGACCCAGGCCAGCACCGCGATGTCGTCCAGCATGCCGACGCCCAACAGCCAGTCGGGAATGGCATCGATGGGGCTGACGAAGTAGACCAGTCCAGCGACGATGGACAGCAACGCCTTTGGGCTGATGTTGCGGTACTCGCCCCGCCAGTAGGCCAGGCACAGGGCCTGGAGCAGTTGCACGTCTTCCTTCAGGGCGCCCAGCCGATAGCCCTTGCCCTTGCGCGCCACGGCGAAGATCAAGGCCGGCAGGCGGCCCCGACTCAGGATGCGTTCGGCAATGGGCAGAAAACGGGTGAAATTCCAAGGTGCCTTCATGAGCCCTCCGGTGCCGAATGGTGGTTTCAGGTTATCCACAGTATTTGTGGATAACCTTGTGAACAGAGCCGCTTTTCGCGCCTGACCCGCCCGGTTTTCAAGGGCTGAGGTCAAATCGGGCGTTTTTTACTCACACAAAAAAGCCACGAAAATTCTTGACGCAGTGTTGCGAAAACGGCTAACGCAGCTTCATCTCAGACCCATTGGCCAAGGCCCGGTTCAAACGAAAACGCCCCGTCGAGACGGGGCGTTTCATCAAGCCGTGACGCTTCGCAGCAATAGCGCTTACTTGGCGGGTGCGGCTTCTTCGACTTCGGCATCGTCGGTTTCGGCAGCAGCGTCGGCAGCAGCCTTGGCAGCGTCCTTGATGGCGATCAGCTCAAGGTCGAACACCAGCACCGAGTTGGCCGGAATGGTCGGGCTCGGGCTCTGGGCGCCGTAGGCCAGATCGGCCGGGATGAACAGCTTGACCTTCTCGCCGACGTGCATCAGTTGCAGGCCTTCGACCCAGCCTGGAATCACGCCGCTGACCGGCAGATCGATCGGGGCGCCGCGCTCGATGGAGCTGTCGAAGACCTTGCCGTCGATCAGCTTGCCTTCGTAATGGACGGTGACCACGTCGGTCGGCTTGGGTTGGGCGCCGTCGGCCTTCTTGATGACCTGGTACTGCAGGCCCGAAGCGGTGGTGACCACGCCGTCTTTCTTGCCGTTTTCCTCGAGGAACTTCTTGCCGGCGGTCTGGGCCTCGGCGTTCATCTTGGTCATGCGTTCTTCAGCGCGTTTCTGCAGATCGGCGAAAGCTGCGACCAGCTCATCGTCCTTGATCTTCTGCTCTTTCTTGCCGACGGCGTCTTCAATACCCAGGGCGACGGCCTTGGAATCGAGATCGTCCATACCTTCCTGAGCCAGGCTCTTGCCCATGTTCAGGCCGATACCGTAGGAAGCTTTTTGCGCCGGGGTTTTGAGCTCGACGCTGGTCTGGGAATCGCAACCTGCGAGGACCAGGGTGACCAAGGCAACTGCCGCCGCCAACCGATGCTGTTTCATGCTATTTCCTTGTTCATGCGCCATAAGGGCAATCGAGTGAGGCCGCGAGCTTATCAGGCGGCCACGACCAATGGCTACCGGCATGAGAGAGGCAAAAAGCCGATAAGTTCAGGCCAGCAAAAGGAAAGTGGCTTGGCAGCGGCTGTATGAAAGATGTGTCATGGGAAGGTGGAGGACTGCTCATACTGCGCAGCCACTTCACGCACCACCTCACACAACCATTGCGCCGGCATCGACAGCGGCAGCGCGGCGTTGCGGCAGATGCCCACCGAGCCGCCCGGCTCGTGCACGCCCAGATCCAGTTCGTACAACTGGCCGGTGGCGATGTCGCGTTGCACCGCATCGCGTGGCGCGACCCAGATGGCATCGCTGCTGGCAACGTAGCGCCGACTGAGGGTCGGCGAAAGCGTTTCCAGACGTTGCGCAGACGGGGTGATCGCGCACTGCACGAACAAGCTGTCGGCGTGCTTGCGGATGGTCGTCCCAGCCAGCGGCAGCACCCACGGGCAGGCGCCGACCTGTTCGGCGTCCAACGGGCGCACTTCGAGCAGCGGATGGCCCGGGCGTACCACCAGGGTCATCGACTCGCTGTACAGGTGCTCGAACGACAGGCCCTGGATCTGCGGGCTGTCGGTCATGCGGCCGATCACCAGGTCCAGTTCGCCCACGTGCAGTTGCGCCAGCAGGTACGCCCCCGGGCCGGTCGCGACGCTGACGACCAGCGCGGCGTGGCGCGCGTGCAGGCGGCAGAGCACTTCGGGCAATAACTGGCTTTCGACGGTGGACAGCACACCGATGCGCACCTGGGGCGCTTCGTGCGGCTCGCCGCGCAGGCTGCTGACGCCGTCGCGCAGGGCCTGCACGCAGGGGCCGGCGTAGCGCATGAAGCGTACGCCTGCGGCCGTCAGCTCGACCCCGCTCTTGTCGCGCTCGAACAGGCGGGTCTGCAGCAGGTCTTCGAGTTCCTTGAGGGTCTTGGAAATCGCCGGCTGGCTGATGGACAAGGTATCGGCGGCCTTGGCGAAGCTACCCTGACGGGCAATTTCGAGAAAGCACAGCAGGTGGCGGAATTTGATGCGGCTGTCGAGGTTCATGGCGCCAATCGTAGCATTGGGCCTTGGGGTTTGCTTTGGTAGTGAGGGCCCCTGCACATCGAGCTTTCTTATGGGAGCAGTGGCCTTGGGGTTTGCTTTGGTAGTGAGGGCCTCTTCGCGGGCAGAGCCCGCTCCCACATTAATGTGCGTACGCCGGACCATTGTGGGAGCGGGGCGGGCGGCAAGCCCTCTGCCCGCGAAGAGGCCAGCAAGACCTACCTACATCCTGCCAATCTCCACCCGATCCCCATTCAAGCGCACCGGCCAGACCCTGACATGCTGATCCGGCGCCTCCAGGCAGCGCCCGTCGCTGAAGCAGTAATGCTGCTTGTACAGCGGCGCCGCCACCACCAACTCCCCTTGCAGGTACCCGACGATTCCGCGGCCCAGCACGTTGGCGCCCGAGCGCGGGTCGTGGTTGTCGATGGCGTGCAGCACCCTGCCCTCGCCCGCTCCGGGCAGGTAGAACAATGCGATCTGCTCACCGTCCAGCCACACCACCACACCGGAATTGGCGATCAGGTCCGACCGCTCGCACACCGCTTGCCAGGTCATCGCCTGCACAGCTTCGATTGCCTGCATCACACCACCTCCTCGACCACCGGGATCAACGTCACGACATCGCCCGCATGGGCGGGGCGGCGCTGGCCGCGTTCCTTGACGAACTGCACGCCGGGGTCCGCGCGCTTGTCATTGACGAAGGTGCGGAAGCGCTTGAGCTTTTCCGGATCCTTCAGGGCGTTGGCCCATTCGCATTCATAGTGATCGACCACCCGCTGCATCTGCGCTTCGAGTTCGGCGCCCACGCCCAGGCTGTCTTCCAGGACCACCTGCTTGAGGAATTCCAGGCCGCCTTCCAGATTTTCGCGCCACACCGAGGTGCGCTGCAGCTTGTCGGCGGTGCGGATGTAGAACATCAACACGCGGTCGATGTAGCGGATAAGTTGCTCGTCATCCAGGTCGGTGGCAAACAGCTCGGCGTGACGCGGCCGCATGCCACCGTTGCCGCAGACGTACAGGTTCCAGCCCTTTTCCGTAGCGATCACGCCGATGTCCTTGCTCTGCGCCTCGGCGCACTCGCGGGTGCAGCCCGATACCGCGAACTTGAGCTTGTGCGGCGAGCGCAGGCCCTTGTAGCGGTCCTCGATGCGCAGGGCCATGGCCACGCTGTCCTGCACGCCGTAACGACACCAGGTGCTGCCCACGCAGGACTTCACGGTGCGGGTCGACTTGCCGTAGGCATGCCCGGTTTCGAAGCCCGCTTCGATCAGTTCACTCCAGATCTCCGGCAGCTCGTGCAACTGTGCGCCGAACAGGTCGATGCGCTGGCCACCGGTGATCTTGGTGTAGAGGTCGTATTTCTTAGCCACCACGCCAATGGCGATGAGCTTGTCCGGGGTGATCTCACCGCCGGGAATGCGCGGCACCACCGAGTAGGTGCCGTTCTTCTGCATGTTGGCCATGAAGGTGTCGTTGGTGTCCTGCAGCGGCACCAGCGAGGGGTCCATGATCGGCTGGTTCCAGCACGAGGCGAGGATGTTGCCGACGGTGGGCTTGCACACGTCGCAGCCCACCGCACCGCGTCCGTGGCGGGCGAGCATGTCCTCGAAGCTGGCGATGCCTTCGACACGGGCCAGCGCGTACAGCTCGGCGCGGGTGTAGGCGAAGTGCTCGCACAGGCTCTTGTCGACCGTCACGCCACGGGCCGTCAGTTCATGCTCGAAGACCTGCTTGAGCAGCGCGGCGCAGCCGCCACAGCCGGTGCAGGCCTTGGTCTGCGACTTGAGCGCCGAGAGGTCGCCGCAACCGCCGTCGATGGCGGAACAGATCGCACCTTTGCTGACGTTGTGGCAGGAGCAGATCATGGCCGTGTCGGGCAGCGCGTCGGCGCCCAGAACCGGTGCGCCGTCGGACAGCGGCAGGATCAACGTCGACGGGTCGGCCGGCAGGGCGATGCCGTTCTGCGCGTATTGCAGCAGGGTGTCGTAGTAGCTGTTGTCGCCGACCAGCACGGCGCCGAGAACCCGTTTACCGCTGGCGTCCACCACCAGGCGCCGGTAGCTGGCGTTGGCTTCGTCGATGAAACGGTAGCTCTTGGCGCCTGGCGTGCTGGCATGGGCGTCGCCGATGGAACCCACGTCGACCCCGAGCAGCTTGAGCTTGGTGGACATGTCGGCGCCGCTGAACGCCACCGGCGTTTCCCCGGCCAATTCGCAGGCGATGTTGCGGGCCATGCTGTAACCGGGCGCTACCAGACCGAAGATGCTGCCGTTCCAGGAGGCGCACTCGCCGATCGCATACACCGCCGGGTCGCTGGTGCGGCAGTGCGGGTCGATGACGATACCGCCACGGGCCGCGATCTCCAGCCCGCTGGCGCGGCCCAATGCGTCTTGAGGGCGGATACCGGCCGAGAACACGATCAGGTCGGTTTCCAGGCATTCGCCGCCGTCGAAATTCATCCGATAACGATGGGTCTCGCCGGCCTCCACGTTCTGCGTGGCGCGCGAGGTGTGCACGCCTACCCCCAGGGCTTCGATACGCGCGCGCAACGCCGCGCCTCCTTCGGCGTCCAGCTGCACCGGCATCAGCCGCGAAGCGAACTCGACCACGTGCGCTTCCAGCCCCAGCGACTTCAAGGCGTTGGCCGCTTCCAGGCCCAGCAGCCCGCCGCCGACCACCACGCCACGGCGCGCCCCGACCGCTGCGGCGCGGATCGCGTCCAGATCATCCAGGGTGCGATAGACCAGCCGCGCGTTGCCCTCACAGCCCGGAATCGGTGGCACGAACGGGAACGAACCGGTGGCCAGTACCAGTATGTCGTAGGCATGCCGCCCGTTGGCGGTGACCACTTCGCGGGCCTGACGGTCGATCTCGATCACCGGCTGGCTCAGGTGCAAGGTGACGCCGTGCCTGCCGTACAACTGGGCGTCGCCCAGGGCCAGGGTTTCGGCACACGAGCCGCCGAAGTATTCGGAAAGGTGCACCCGGTCATACGCCCGCTGGCGCTCTTCGCCGAAGACGTGGATCTCGTAGCGATCGACCGCGCTGCGCTCGATCAACTGCTCGACACAGTGATGCCCCACCATGCCGTTGCCGACGACGATGAGTTTCTGCCGGGGCTTGAGGTTCACGAGCGCGTTCATGGGTATCTCCTGGCACGTTGCGGTGTCTTGACCATCGGGCAAAAAAAAACGCCTGGAGCGAATGCTCCAGGCGCCTTTGCCTGATCGTCGAAATGAGGGTGTCCGGTGGGGTGATCGTCGTTGAGCACCGGGGACTTGTCTGGGTGGAAGCAGGTTGCGTGCCAGGGTTTGTCTGGGGAGTGTCAGATGGGGCCTCTTCGCGGGCAGAGCCCGCTCCCACAAGGATTTCAGTGTGGGAGCGGGCTCTGCCCGCGAAGAGGCCCTCCCTGATACAAAGCCCCACCCCAGTGCACACCGCACCCTTTCAGTACACATCCCGCACATAACGCCGGTCCCGGCTCAACTGGGCCAGGTAAGCCTCGGCCTGCTGCGTGCTCATGGCGCCGTGTTCGGCCACTACGTCGCGCAGCACTGCGTCGACATCCTTGGCCATGCGGCTGGCATCGCCGCAGACATAGAAATGCCCGCCCTGCTGCAACCATTGCCACACCTGGGCGCCCTGCTGGCGCAAGCGGTCCTGGACGTAGATCTTTTCCGCCTGATCGCGGGAGAACGCCGTATCCAGCCGGTGCAGATGCCCGCTGCGCAGCCAGGCGTGCAGTTCGTCGCGGTAGTAGAAGTCGCTGTGCTCGCGTTGCTCGCCGAACAACAGCCAGTTGCGCCCGTGATGACCCAGCGCCTGGCGCTCGTGAAGGAAGGCGCGAAACGGCGCTATGCCGGTGCCCGGGCCGACCATGATCATCGGCGTATCGGCCTGGCTGGGCACGCGGAACTGACGGGTCTTTTGAACGAAGATCGGCACCAGCGCCGCTGCCGAGCGATCGGCCAGGAAGCCCGAGCAGACGCCACTGCGCACGCGCTCGTTGCACTGGTAACGCACGGTCGACAAGGTGATGTGCACCTGATGCGGGTCAGTGCGAGCGCTGGAGCTGATGGAGTACAGCCGCGGCTGCAAGGGCTTGAGCAGGCCGAGCAGTTCCTGGGTGGTCAGCGTCACCGGAAAGGCTTCGAGCAGGTCGATCAGTTGCCGACCCCACAACCACTGCTGCAGTTGGACAGCGTTGGCCGGTTCGAGCAACGAGGCCAACAACGGATCGGCGCAGCGCTCGCTCAGAAATGCCAGCCACTGCGGCGTGATGCGCGTGATGTCCAGATGCTTGTGCAAAGCCACCGCCAGCGGCTGCTCGCCGTGCCCCTTGAGCAGGACCCGCTCGCTGCTGTCCAGGCCAAGGCAGGCCAGCAGTTCCTCGACCAGGCTCATGCAGTTGCTCGGCCATACGCCAAGGGCATCGCCCGCTTCATAGACCAGGCCGCTGTCCTTCAAGTCGAACACCACATGGCGCACTTCCTTCTCGGTGCCGGCGGCGTTGAGCACCTGATTGTGCAGGACGCGCGCCAGCCAGGGTCGCTGACGGGTATACAACGCAGCTTCTGCCGCAACCGAACCGGCCACCGATTCAGCCACTGAACTGGACGCTGGTCCGGCAAGCAGCAGACTGGCGGCCTGTATCCAGCGCTCGGCAGGCGCCTGATCGTCAGGCTCGCACTCGACGCGTTCGAGCAGACGCTTTCCGCCCAGCTGGGTCAGGCGCTCGTCCAGCTTGCGGGCAAAGCCGCAGAACTGCGCGTAACTGGAATCGCCCAGCGCCAGCACGGCATAGCGCAGGTCTGCACAAGGCTCGGTCTGCGTGGCCTGCAACTGGGCCCACAGGCGCGTGGCATTGTCCGGTGCATCGCCATCGCCAAAGGTGCTGGTGATCAGCAACAGGTCATGGGCGGCGAGCAACTCGGCCGGGGTGATCTCGTGCAGGCCACGCAGAGCGACCGATGCGCCACGCTCGCGCAGGGTCTGCGCGCAGCGTTCGGCGATGGCCTGCGCGGTGCCGGTCTGCGAAGCCCAGAGCACCTGGATGGCCGCCTGCCCGTCGCTTGCCGCGACACCGTCAGGCGCGTCGGCATCGAGGTTCTGCAGGGCGATTTTCGGCGAGCCGACGCGTTGCAGCGCCACGGCGGCGAACTTGAAGGCCGGCTGGTGCGACAGCGGATCGGTGGCGTCGCTGGTCACGGCATTGATGGCCAGATCGCTGCCGTACACGTCGTTCCAGTGAAAGGGCGCGAAGCAATTGCCCGGCCGTACCCGGTCGCTGAGGCGGGCCGGCAATACCGCCTGGCCGCGCCGCGAGCGGACCTGCACCTGATCGGCCTCGCCGATGCCCAGACGCTCGGCGTCGTCGGGATGAAGCTCGATGAACGGCCCAGGGTCGAGCCGGTTCAAGGTGGCGACCTTGCCGGTCTTGGTCAGCGTGTGCCACTGATGCTGCAAGCGACCGGTGTTGAGCACCATGGCGAACTCGGCGTCGGGCTGATCGGCGGCTGGCAGGTGCGGACGGGCGAAGAACCGAGCACGACCGCTGGCGGTGGGAAAGCGCACGCCTGCCTCGGTGAGGTAGCGAATCGGGCTGCGCACACCCTCCTGCCCTGGCAGCGCAGGCCATTGGCGTGGCTGCTGGCGCAGTTGCGCGTAGCTGGCGCCGCGGATGTCGTAACCGCTCTGCGGGTTGTCGAAGCGTTGCAGCTCTTCATAGATCTGTTCGGCACTGGCGTAGTCGAAGCCCTCGGCGAAGCCCATGGCGCAGGCCACCTTGGCGATGATCTGCCAGTCCGGCAGGGCTTGCCCCGGTGCGTCGACAGCCTTGCGCATAAGGGTCATGTTGCGCTCGGAGTTGATCATCACCCCTTCGGCCTCGGCCCACAGCGCGGCGGGCAGCAGCACGTCGGCATAGCGATTGGTCTCGGTGTCGAGAAAGGCATCCTGGGTGATCACCAGCTCTGCCGCCTGCAGGCCATCGATGACCTGCTGACGGTTGGCGACACTGGCCACCGGGTTGGTGCAGATGATCCAGCACGCCTTGATCGCGCCCTCGCCCATCTGCCGAAACAGGTCGACGGTGCCGGCGTTGCCTTCTTCACGCAAGCTGCCAGGGGCAATGCCCCAGAGTGTTTCGACGTGGGCCCGATCGGCCGCCACCAGCAGCGAACGCTGGCCGGGCAGGCCTGGGCCCATGTAGCCCATTTCGCGCCCGCCCATCGCGTTGGGCTGGCCGGTCAGGGAGAACGGTCCGCTGCCCGGACGGCAGAGGGCGCCGGTGGCCAGATGCAGATTGCACAGCGCGTTGGTGTTCCACGTGCCGTGGATGCTCTGGTTCAGCCCCATGGTCCAGCAACTCATCCAGTTGGCCGCGCCGCCGATCCACTGCGCGGCCTGACGGATCGCCTGTTCGTCGAGGCCGGTGATCTGCGCGACTCGGGCTGGCGTGTAATCGGCCAGAAAAGCCGGCATGTCCTCCCAGCCTTCGGTGTGCGCGGCGATGAACGCCGGGTCGGTCGCGCCGTTGGCGTGCAGCAGGTGCAGCAGGCCGTTGAGCAGCGCCAGGTCGGTGCCCGGCTCGATCTGCAGGAACAGGTCGGCCTTGTCGGCAGTGGCGTTGCGCCGTGGGTCGACGACGATCAGCCTGGCGCCGGCCTTGAGGCGATCGAGCAGGCGCAGGAACAGGATCGGATGACAGTCGGCCATGTTCGCGCCGATCACCAGAAACACCTCGGCCTGATCGAAATCATCGTATGAGCCGGGCGGGCCATCGGCGCCCAACGACAGCTTGTAGCCACTGCCGGCGCTGGCCATGCACAGCCGCGAGTTGGATTCGATATGCCGCGTGCGCACGTACCCCTTGGCAAGCTTGTTGACCAGGTACTGGGCTTCCAGCGACATCTGCCCGGAGACGTAGAAGGCCAGGGCATCGGGGCCATGCTCATCGAGGATCAGCCGCAGGCGGCTGCCGGCCGCGGCGATGGCGGCGTCCATGTTCGACTGTACCGGCTCGTGATCACGGTTCTCGCGCAGGTAGGCGTGCTGCATGCGCCCCGGATCGCTGAGCGGCTGGGCGCAGGTGCTGCCCTTGGTGCACAGGCGTCCGGCGTTGGCCGGATGCAGCTTGTCGCCGCTGACCTTGACCACGCGGCCGCTCTCGACAGTCATGACGATACCGCAGCCGACGCCGCAGTAGGGGCACACGCTACGCACTGAAGTGGCGGTCATCGACCCTCCTCGCTGCTGGCGACAAAAACAAAAACGGCGCCAGCTGCCTGCGCTCATCAGAGCGGGCAGCACGGCACCGTTGTCGTGTGGGAGGCAATCGGCATCGATTGCATTGTGTAGTGCGCAGGCTTGCAATCCATGCGCCACAATCATCCGGACCGCAGTGAAGAAAGGAAGCAGCCGGTCGCAGGTGCGGCGTATCGACCGTGACCTGCACCCTTTATGTGCGTCGCGCACCACAGGCTGGCACCGATGCGACGGGCGTCTGCGCGTTATGAAGAGATTGCCGGGACTAGACTAAAGGCCAGTTGCCATCACTGGATTTTTCAGGCATAAAGCCGCGCTTATCACAAGGACCGTGCCCATGCGCTTGCTCATTCGAGGCGTGATGATCGTGCTGGTGGCCGCGCTGTTGGCCGTCGCCGTCATCGCCTACTACATCGCCTACCCCAACCTGCCAGCCTATAGCCCTGCCCGCGACCTGCACTACCTGCAGGACTGGAGCGACGCCGACCGCGACACCTACTATTTCACCCCCCAGGGGACCCAGGTCAAGGGCCTGCACTACGACTGGTTCGTCAACCTGGAACAGCCGTTTTCCACGCAACGCTTCGCAGCGCCGGAAAACCTCGGCCGTTTCGGCTTCCTGATCGAACCGGGCCACGCGCAGAATCCGCACGACTTGCCCATAGGCTTCACCCGGCACCCCGGCGAAAACGGCGACACGCAGTTTCTCGACATCAGCTGCGCCGCCTGCCACACCGGTGAGTTGCGCTTCAACGGCACGGCGCTGCGGGTAGACGGCGGCACCGCGCAGCACGTGCTGCCCGCCACGGTGCCGACCCTGCGCGGCGGCGACTTCGGCCAGGCCCTGGCGGCGAGCATGGCGGCCACCTACTACAACCCCTGGAAGTTCAAGCGCTTCGCCCTGGCGGTGCTCGGCGAGCAAGGCTACGAGGCCGGGCACGACGCCCTGCGTGCAGCGCTCAAGGCCTCGCTGAACAGCATCCTGCACACCGCCTGGAACGACACCCATCGCGGCCTGTACCCCGTCCAGGAAGGGCCCGGCCGCGCCGATGCGTTTGGCCGCATCGCCAACGCCACCTTCGGCGACGCCATCAGTGCCGACAACTATCGCGTCGCCAACGCGCCGGTCGACTATCCACACTTGTGGGACATCTGGACCTTCGACTGGGTGCAGTGGAACGGTTCGGCCCAGCAGCCGATGGCGCGCAACATCGGTGAGGCGCTGGGCGTGGGGGCGACCCTGGAGTTCTTCGACGCCCACGGCCAGCCCCTGATGGGTGACGAACGCTACCCCTCGAGCGTGCGGGTCATGGACCTGTACCGCATCGAACAAGCCGTGGAGCGTCTGCCCGCGCCGCAGTGGCCCGAAGCAGTGCTGGGCCAGGTCGATCTGACCCGTGCCGCCCAGGGCCGGCAGCTGTTCCAGGAAAACTGCGCGGCCTGCCACGTGCCCCTGGTGGACCACAGCGGACCGCGCCCCGTGGCCAAGCTGCAGATGCGCTCGGTCGACTACATGGGCACCGACCCTACCGCTGCCAACAACATCGCCGATCATCGTTTCGATGTCAGCGCGCTGAACTGGGACGTGCAGGCCCTCAAGACCATGAACGTGCAGCTGGAAGATCCCAGCGAGCCGCTCGACCTCAAGCACATTTCCGTGGCCAAGGCACTGGCCTATGTCACCGCCTTCGTCGAGGCGCAGGCCTACCGCCAGGCCGGCATCGGCCCGCAGGAACAGGCACGGCTGAACGGCTTCGGCATGGACATCGGCGTGCGTGAACTGCGCGCGTACAAGGCCCGGCCCCTGGCCGGCGTCTGGGCCACCCCGCCGTTCCTGCACAACGGTTCGGTGCCCAGCCTCTATCAACTGCTGTCGCCTCAGGACGAGCGCTCGGTGACCTTCTACCGTGGCAACCTGGAATACGACCCGGCGCACCTGGGTTATCGCAGCGAAGCCTTCCCCGGCGGCTTTCTCTACGACACGCGCCTGACCGGCAACGCCAACAGCGGCCACGAATTCCGCGACGGCCCGCTGGGTGCCGGGGTGATCGGTCGCCTGCTGCAGCCCGAGGAGCGCTGGGCGCTGCTCGAATACCTCAAGATCCTGGGTGGGCCACTGGAGAAACGACTGCCATGATCAACCGTCCCTCGATGGATTCGACGCCACCCGGCCCCATCGGCCGCTTCTGGCTGCGCCTGGGTACCTGGCTGTTCAGGACGGTGCTGGGGCTGATCGTCCTGGGCCTGCTGGGCTGGCTGCTGGCCACGCTGTGGTACGCGTGGAAGTTCTCCGGGCCGGTCTCGGCCCAGGAGCAGATTCCCGCCGGCGAGGCGGCGATGACCCAGGACATCATCCAGACCGCCATCCGCATCGTCGACCAGCACCGCGAACCCACCCGCTACCTGCGCGACGCCCACGCCAAGGCGCATGGCTGCGTGCAGGCGCAGGTCAGCGTGGCCACCGACCTGGATCCGGCACTGCGCCAGGGTGTGTTCAGCGAACCGGGCAAGACCTGGCAAGCCTGGATGCGGCTCTCTAACGGCAACGCCTATCCGCAGTTCGACAACATGAAGGACGCGCGCGGCATGGCCATCAAGCTGCTGGGCGTCCCCGGCGATCAGCTGCTGCCCAGCCAGCAGGGACGCGGCGAGCAGGATTTCGTCATGTTCAACCATGCCAACTTCTTCGTCAGCGACGTGGCCGAATATCGCCAGAACGTGGCGGCCCAGGCCGACGGCAAGAAGGTGATGGCCTTTCTGCCAGGCTGGGACCCGCGCCAATGGCAGGTGCGACACCTGTTCATCGCCCTGGCGACCCTGTCCGAAGCACCGCCCAGCCCGCTGCTGACCACTTACTTTTCCGTGTCGCCGTACAAGTTCGGCAACCTCAACGCCAAGTTCCGCGTCACCCCGGAAGCGGGAACGTGCCCGGCGTATACGCCACCGGCGCAGAACCGCGACGTGCCCAACTTCCTGCGCTCGGCGTTGTACCAGCAACTGTCCACCGATCGTCAGCCAGCCTGCTTCGCCCTGCAGATCCAGACGCAGGACGCCACCCGCTACATGCCCATCGAAGACACCAGCGTGCAGTGGAAGGAAAGCGACGCGCCCTTCCAGACCGTGGCCCACATCCAGGTGCCGGCTCAGGACTTCGACACACCCGAGCAGAACCTGATGTGCGACAACTTCAGTTTCAGCCCCTGGCACGGGATCGAGGCGCATCGCCCCATCGGCGGCATCAACCGCCTGCGCAAGGCGGTGTACGAGGCGGTCAGCGCCTATCGCCTGGAACGCAATGGCGTCAGGTGAGCACGGTCCTGGACCGCAACTCAGTTGCCGCTGCCCTGCAAGGCCGCCAGACGCGCCTTGATGCCAGCGGCGGTCTGCTCGCCCATCAATTGCTCGCGCAGCTTGCCTTGGTCATCGATGATGTAGGTGACCGGCAACCCCTGGCTGCGCGGCAGCGCGAAACGCGGCGCCGGGTCCTGGGCCAGTACCGGGAAATCGATCCCCAGCGTCTGGGCGGCGGCGCTCAGTTCCTCACCCTGCAGGTTGTCGAAATTCACCCCGAGCACCCGCACGCCCTGCCCTTGCAGGCTCTGCGAAAGCGCATTGAGTTCGGGAATCTCGCGGCGGCAGGGTCCGCACCACACCGCCCAGTAGTTGACCACCAGCCAGTGCTTGTCCAGCGTCTGGGCGCTGACCGGGTTGCCATGCTGATCAGGGCCGTAGTCACCCCCACAACCACCCAGCAGCGCGGCCGCCAACAGCAGGCCCGCCAACGGTGCGAAGCGGGCCTTGATACGCCATTTCATGGATCTACCCTTCCTCATTCCTGCAGCTATGCGAAAAAGGCGACCGATCATCGCCACGTGGTTAGAATACCCGCCACTGGATGCCGGAGGCGACTTTTCCCATGACCGATCTGACCCTTTACCATAACCCGCGCTGCTCCAAATCCCGCGCGGCGTTGGAGCTTCTGCAAGCCCGTGGGCTCGAGCCCGTCATCGTGCGCTACCTGGAAACGCCTCCCGATGCCGCCACCCTGCACACGCTGCTGGGCAAGCTGGGCATCAGTGCCAGGGCACTGTTGCGCACCGGTGAAGAAGAATACAAAACCCTGGACCTGGCCGACGCCACCCTGGGCGAGGAACACCTGGTGCAAGCCATGGCCGCGCATCCCAAGCTGATCGAGCGGCCCATACTGGTCAATGGCGAACGCGCGGTGATCGGCCGGCCACCGGAAAACGTACTGGAGATCATTGCGTGAACACACCTTACATCCTGGTGCTCTATTACAGCCGCCATGGCGCCACCGCCGAGATGGCCCGCCAGATCGCCCGCGGCGTCGAAGCCAGTGGGCTGGAAGCGCGCCTGCGCTGCGTGCCGGCGGTTTCGACCGAGTGCGAAGCCGTGGCGCCGTCGATCCCCGAGCAAGGCGTGGTCTACGCCAGCCTCGACGACCTGAAGAACTGCGCCGGCCTGGCCCTGGGCAGCCCGACGCGCTTCGGCAACATGGCCGCGCCGCTCAAGTATTTCCTCGACGGCACCAGCAGCCTGTGGCTCAGCGGCGACCTGGTCGGCAAGCCGGCCGGGGTGTTCACGTCCACCGCCAGCCTGCACGGCGGTCAGGAAACCACCCTGTTGTCGATGCTCCTGCCCCTGCTGCACCACGGCATGCTCATCACCGGGTTGCCCTACAGCGAGTCGGCCCTGGTGGAAACCCAGGGCGGTGGCACCCCCTACGGCGCCAGCCACCATGCCGGTGCCGATGGCAAGCGCGTGCTCGACGAGCACGAGAAAACCCTGTGTCGGGCACTGGGCAAACGCCTGGGCCAGACCGCACAGCTGCTGAGCACTGCGCGTGGCTAAGTCCGATCGTAGAGTGCATCGCACGATGGCGGGCCACGCTTGAGCATCCACGCCTACACCAAGTACCCCGCCATGGCGTTCGGCGACGAGTCGCCGCTGGCCTGGATCAGCGAACACATCCGCGAGCACTATCAAGGCCATCGGCACACCTTCGTGGTGGCCATCGCCGGCAGCGTCGCCGTGGGCAAGAGCACCCTGTCCACGCTGCTCAAGGAACGGTTCGAGGGCTGGCCGGAAGCACCGCGGGTCGAGGTGGTCAGCACCGATGGCTTCCTGTATCCCAACCGGATCCTGGAAGAGCGTCAGTTGATGCCGCGCAAGGGCTTCCCGGAAAGCTACCGCACCGACGACCTGAAGGCGTTCCTGCATGATCTCAGGCAGGGCGTTCGTGGTTTGCAGGTCCCGGTCTATTCCCAGGCGATCAAGGACATCGACGAGCACTTTCACCTGATCGATCAGCCGGACATCCTGATTCTGGAGGGGCTGAACATCCTCCAGCTGGACCACGCCCACGACTTTTCCATTTACCTGGATGCCCCGACCGCCGACATTCGTCACTGGTACATGGAACGCTTCATGAGCCTGACCACTCTATCGGGCGACGCTGCACAGGCGCGCGCCGACTATTTGTGGGAAGAGGTCAACCTGAAGAACCTCACGGAAAACATCCTGGTGACCCGCGATCGGGCGCAGATGGTTCTGCACAAGGCACCGGACCACCGCATCGACGAGGTCTGGCTGCGCGAAGGCGACCTGCCCGTGCATTCATCCAGCAGTTGAGGACACCGGTTCCATGCAAGACTACAAGTGGCTGAACGAGTACTGCCTTAATCGCTTCGGCTCGCAGAAGGCGCTGGAGGCGCGTCTGCCGACGGCCAAGTCCCCGGCGCAACTGCGCAAGATCAGCGCCGACCGCTACCTGTCGACCATGGCCCTGCGGGTCTTTCGGGCAGGCCTCAAGCACAGCCTGGTCGACTCCAAGTGGCCTGCCTTCGAAGAAGTGTTCTTCGGCTTCGACCCGGAGAAGATCGTGCTCATGGGCGCCGAGCGCCTGGAACGGCTGATGCAGGACACCCGCATCATTCGCCATTTCGGCAAGCTCAAGAGCGTGCCGCGCAACGCGCAGATGATTCTCGACGTGGCCATGGAGCACGGCAGTTTCGGTGATTTCATCGCCGACTGGCCGGTGGAAGACATCACCGGCTTGTGGCAGTACATCGCCAAGCACGGCAACCAGATGGGTGGGCTGTCGGCGCCGCGTTTCCTGCGCATGATCGGCAAGGACACCTTCATTCCCAGCTGGGACGTGGTGGCCGCGCTGAACGCCCAGGAGATCGTCGACAAGGTGCCCAGCTCCAAGCGCGATCAGGCGGCCGTGCAGGCCGCATTCAACCAGTGGCATGCCGAAAGCGGCCGGCCGATGTGTCAGCTGTCGGCGATGCTGGCCTTTACCGTGAACCACTGATCCCTCCGCGCCTCGCAGGGCCCGCCACGCGGCCCTGCCCGGCTAGCGCTCCATACATCCCTGCTTGCAACGGCCCTCGCGCCGTATCGATCGAAACGGCAAATCTCGTCTACGCTTGATTTCCAGGGGCCTGACAGCCCTGAGCATGCCTGCGCCGACGCGCTCGACGTCAAAATGTCATGCGCGTCCCCTACGTTGGCTCGGGTATTGCTGATCCTGATCAATCCAATCGTCGACAGTCCCCTCGTTTCGATAGGCGCCCATAGGAGCACCGGATGAAAAAGCTTTTCCTGGCCACACTCTTAGGTTCGAGCATCGCGTTGTGCAACCTGGCTTCGGCAGCGGATACCGATCTGCAAACCCTGGAAGCCGCGGCCAAGACCGAAGGCATGGTCAACAGCGTCGGCATGCCCGATGCCTGGGCCAACTGGAAGGGTACCTGGGAAGACCTGGCCAACAAGTACGGCCTCAAGCACATGGACACCGACATGAGCTCGGCCCAGGAAGTGGCCAAGTTCGCCGCCGAGAAGGACAACGCCAGTGCCGATATCGGCGATGTCGGTGCAGCGTTCGGCCCCATTGCCACCAAACAGGGCGTGACCCAGCCGTACAAGCCTTCCACCTGGGCGCAGATCCCCGACTGGGCCAAGGACGCCGACGGCCACTGGATGCTGGCCTACACCGGCACCATCGCGTTCATCATCAACAAGCAACTGGTCAAAGCCGAAGACGCGCCCAAAAGCTGGGCAGATCTGAAGAACGGCAAGTACAAGGTAGCGATCGGCGACGTCAGCACTGCAGCCCAGGCGGCCAACGGGGTCCTCGCGGCAGCCATCGCGTTCAAGGGCGACGAGAGCAACCTGGCCCCTGGCCTGCAACTGTTCACCGAACTGGCGCAACAGAAGCGCCTGTCGCTGGCCAATCCGACCATCCAGACCTTGGAAAAAGGCGAGATCGAGGTGGGTGTGGTCTGGGACTTCAACGGCCTGAGCTACCGCGACCAGATCGATCCGAAACGCTTCGACGTGCTGATCCCCTCGGACGGCTCGGTGATTTCCGGCTACACCACCATCATCAACAAGTACGCCAAGCACCCGAACGCCGCCAAGCTGGCGCGTGAGTACATCCTCAGCGACGCCGGCCAGATCAACCTGGCACGCGGCTATGCACGGCCGATCCGCGCCGACCACATCAAGCTGCCGGAAGATGTCGCGGCCAAGCTGCTGCCGGCCGAGCAGTACCGCAACGTCACCCCGATCAAGAACCCGGACGTCTGGGAAGCCAGCGCCAAGGCCCTGCCCCAGCAGTGGCAGGAACAGGTCATCTTCGAGATGCAGTGATTGCCTGAGGTGCATCAGGTAGGGCCCCTTCGCGGGCAGAGACCCGCTCCCACAGAGACTCGGACTGCGCCTATGTGGGAGCGGGTCTCTGCCCGCGAAGAACCCACCACCAATCTCCTGACACCCCGGAGCGCTCCAGCAGTGACCACCCCCACTCGCGGCAGAACCCTGGCCCTCCCACAGGAGCAGGAGCGTCAATCCGTGTGGGAGCGGGTCTCTGCCCGCGAAGCAGCCACCACCAATCTCCTGACACCCCGCAACCCCGGAGCCCTCCAGCGGTGACCACCTCCACTCGCAGCAGAACCCTGACCCTCCCACAAGAGCAGAAGCGTCGATCCTTGTGGGAGCGGGTCTCTGCCCGCGAAAGGCCCACCACCAACCCCCTGACACCCCGGAGCGCTCCAGCAGTGACCACCCCCACTCGCGGCAGAACCCTGGCCCTCCCACAAGAGCAGAAGCGGCAATCCTTGTGGGAGCGGGTCTCTGCCCGCGAAGCAGCCACCACCAACCCCCTGACACCCCGCAACCCCGGAGCCCTCCAGCAGTGACCACCCCCACTCGCGGTAGAACCCTGGCCCTGCTCCTGCTGGCGCCCTTCGCTCTATTCTTCATCGTCTTCCAGATCGCCCCCCTCGCCTGGGTGGCCATCCACAGCGTGCAGACCGACGCCGGCTGGAGCCTGGACAACTTCAGCAAGGCTTTCGGCTCGCGCTTCTACCGCCAGGCCATCCAGTTCAGCCTGGAAATCAGCTTCTGGTCGAGTCTGTTCGGCATCGTCATCGCCGTCATCGGTGCCTACTCCCTGCGCCGGGTCGACTCGCGGCTGCGGGATTTCGTCAGCGCCTTCGCCAACATGACCAGCAACTTTTCCGGCGTACCGCTGGCCTTCGCCTTCATCATCCTGCTGGGCTTCAACGGCGCAATCACCCTGGCACTCAAGCAGGGCGGCCTGATCGATGATTTCAACCTTTACTCCAAAACCGGCCTGATCATCACCTACACCTATTTCCAAATCCCGCTGGGCGTCCTGCTGCTCTACCCTGCCTTCGACGCCCTGCGCGAAGACTGGCGCGAGTCCGCCGCCCTGCTCGGCGCCAACGGCTGGGCCTACTGGCGCTACATCGGCTTGCCGGTGCTGACCCCGGCGCTGCTGGGCACCTTCGTCATCCTCCTGGCCAATGCCCTGGGCGCATACGCCACGGTGTACGCCCTGACCACCGGCAATTTCAACGTGCTGCCGATCCGTATCGCCGCCATGGTGGCCGGCGACATCAGCCTGGACCCCAACCTGGCCAGCGCCCTGGCGATGATTCTGGTGGGGCTGATGACCCTGGTCACCCTGGCCCATCAATGGCTACTGCGCAGGAGCTACCATGTCGCGCGCTGAACACAACGCCCCCGGCCTCTACCACAGAGTCGTGGTGTGGCTGCTGTTCCTGATCCTGCTGCTGCCCTTGGCCGGCACCCTGCTGTATTCGTTGGCCACCAGCTGGTCGGCATCGATCCTGCCCAGCGGCCTGACCTTCAAGTGGTACCTGCAACTGTGGGGCGACCCGCGGTTCCTGCAGGCCTTCGGTCAATCACTGGTGGTCTGCGTGGGCGCGCTGGTGCTGTCGGTGCTGCTGATCCTGCCGCTGCTGTTCGCCGTGCACTACCACTTTCCCAGGCTGGATGCGCTGATGAACATCCTCATCCTGCTGCCCTTCGCCGTGCCGCCCGTGGTGTCCTCAGTGGGCCTGTTGAACCTGTACGGCTCGGGACCACTGGCCATGGTCGGCACGCCGTGGATCCTGATCGGCTGCTACTTCACCGTGGCCCTGCCCTTCATGTACCGAGCCATCACCAACAACCTGCAGGCGATCAACCTGCGCGACCTGATGGACGCTGCCCAGTTGCTGGGCGCCAGCACCTTCCAGGCAGCGTTTCTGGTGGTGCTGCCCAACCTGCGCAAGGGCCTGATGATCGCCCTGCTGCTGTCGTTCTCGTTCCTGTTCGGCGAGTTCGTGTTCGCCAACCTGCTGGTCGGCACCCGCTACGAAACCCTGCAGGTTTACTTGAACAACATGCGCAACAGCAGCGGCCACTTCAACAGCGCGCTGGTGATTTCCTATTTCTTCTTCGTGTTGCTGCTCACCTGGGGTGCGAACCGCTTGAACAAGGACAAAGACTGATATGAGCTTCGTCAGCGTCGAAAGACTGGATAAGCGCTACGGCAACACCGAAGTCTTCAGCGATATCGGCTTCACCATCGAACGGGGTGAATTCATCACCCTGCTCGGGCCGTCCGGTTGCGGCAAGTCGACCCTGCTGCGGGCGATCGCCGGACTGACGCCGATCAACGGCGGGCGCATCCTGCTCGATGGCCAGGACCTCGCCCCACTCGGTCCGCAGAAGCGCGACATCGGCATGGTCTTCCAGAGCTATGCGCTGTTTCCCAACATGAACGTGGAACAGAACGTCGCGTTCGGCTTGCGCATGCAGAAGGTCAAAGGCGCCGAAAGCACCCGCCGTGTGGCCGAGGTGCTGGCGCTGGTGGAACTGGACGAGTTCGCCAAGCGTTACCCGCATCAACTCTCCGGCGGGCAGTGCCAGCGGGTCGCCCTGGCCCGGTCGCTGGTCACCCGGCCGCGTCTGCTGCTGCTCGACGAGCCCCTGTCGGCGCTGGATGCACGCATCCGCAAGCACCTGCGCGAACAGATCCGGCAGATCCAGCGCGAACTCGGGCTGACCACGATTTTCGTCACCCACGATCAGGAAGAGGCGCTGACCATGAGCGACCGCATCTTCCTGATGAACAAGGGCCGCATCGTCCAGAGCGGCGATGCGCAGAGCCTGTACACGGCACCGGCGGACGCCTTCGCCGCCGGTTTCATCGGCAACTACAACCTGCTCGATGCCGCCCAGGCCAGTGCCCTGTTGCAGCGACCGATCCATACCCGGGTGGCGATTCGTCCGGAAGCCATCGAGCTGGGTTCGAGCGGCTCGCTGGAGGGCGAAATCCGCAGCCACAGCCTGCTGGGCAACGTGATCCGCTACCGCGTGCAGGCCCATGGCGTACTGCTGGTGGTGGATGTGCTCAACCGCACCGCCGCCGACCTGCTGCCCGACGGCCAGCGGGTGTCCCTGACGATTGGGCCGGACGCGCTTTGTGCGGTAGCCTGAGCACCTTTCCAAGGGAGGTTTCATATGGCTCTAGCGATTTTCGATCTCGACGAGACCCTGATCCACGGCGACTGTTCTTCACTCTGGAGCGAGCAGATGGGTCGCCTGGGCTGGGTCGATCCCGAGTCCTTCATGCAACGCGACCACGAGTTGATGCAGGCCTACAGCGAGGGTCGGCTGGCCATGGAAGACTACATGGCGTTCAGCCTGGAGCCGATGCTCGGGCGCTCGCCCGAGGAGGTCGAACACCTGGTCGGCCCCTGGGTCGAGGACTTCATCGAGCCGATCATTTTCAGCGACGCCACCCGCACCATCGCCGCCCATCGCGCGGCCGGCGATCGCATTCTGATCATCTCCGCTTCCGGCGTTCATCTGGTCCAGCCCATTGCCGAGCGCCTGGGTGTCGACGACGTGCTGGCGATCGACCTGGAACTCAACCACGGCAGCTACAGTGGCAATACGGTCGGCGTATTGACCTACCGCGAGGGCAAGATCAAGCGCCTGCGCGAATGGATGCACGACGAGGGCGAAACCCTGGAAGGCGCCAGCTTCTATTCGGATTCACGCAACGACCTGCCGCTGCTATTGGAAGTGCCCTTCCCCCATGCGGTCAATCCTGATCCGGTGCTGCGCGAGCACGCGGAAAAGGCTGGGTGGCCGATTCATCACTGGCGTTGATGGTTACTGGCGTTGATGGTTGCGCAGATAAACCTCTTCACCCATGGCGGCGATCTGCCCTTCGATGAGTGCGTCGAAGGGCCTGAGCAGCGCCTGGAACGAGGCCGGTGCTTCGAGTACCTCCAGAGCCTGGGTGATGGCCTCTACGGTCGACAGCGCGCCCGGACCAGGCGCCTTGCGCAGCCGATAACGCGAGGGCTCGGCAGCGGCCAGCTGAACCCTGGGCAGGTCGGCGAGCAGCGGATTGAGGTGCAGCAGCTTGCGCGCCTTGCGCCAGGTGCCGTCGGGCACCACCAGCAACCTTGGCTGAGCATCCGGCGCGTAGACACTCAAAGCTTCACTGCGCTCATCGGGAAACAACAGACAGGGCTGATAGCCTGGCTGTGCCAGCCACCGCGCCAGGTCAGCGAATACTTCGCCGACCATGATCTCGCAGTTCTGCAAGCCCAACGCGGCCAGGCGCGCCGTATTCAGCGCGTGATCCACCTCGCTGGGATGCTGCAGGATCAGCACCCGCGTTCGGCTGGGCAGGTTCGGGATCAACGCACACAGGCACAGGGCCTGAGGACGTTGGCAGCGAGGGCATTGAGGTCTGGACATACGCAATTGTGCCATGAGGCCGCGCGGCGGCAATACCGGGTCGAACGCGCGCGTGCGAAAAAGTCGCGCACCGGGCCGCTAAACCTTTGTACCCCGGTGGCCGATCCGCTCTAATGTGAGCCCCACTGTCCCAGGACCCTGCCGCAATGAAATACTGCTGCGCATTACTTTTCAGCTTGCTGTCCCTTACCGCCCAGGCCACGGAAGTCGGCGAACGGCTGGCCCCCTGGACCCTGCTCGATCAGTTCGAACAACCCTACTCGCTCAGCGACGAGACCCAACTGATCATCGTCGCGCGCAGCATGGACGCCGCCCAGTTGATGGGTACGGCCATGGAAAAACGGCCCAAGGACTTTCTCGAGTCGCGACATGCGGCCTATATCGCCGACATCGAGCGCATGCCGTCGGTGGCCAAGTGGATCGCCATTCCCGGCATGAAGAAACTCAATTACCGCATTCTGCTGGACCAGGAAGGCCGCGTCGCACCGCGCTACGACGGCGACCGCGAAACCGTGCAGTGGCTGGAGCTCAAGGATGGCGTGGTGGTAGACATCAAGACCTTCAACGATCCTCAGCAACTGGCCAGCGCGCTCTCCGCACGCTGAGCCAACGGCGTTCACACCGGTCGGAACGGGACCTTGAAGCTGACGCGCAAGCCGTCTTCGGTACTGTCGAAGTGCAGGGTACAGCCGCAACGCTGGGCGATCGCCTGAACGATGGCCAGGCCCAGCCCGCAACCGGTGCTGGAACGGCTGCGCCAGAAGCGCTGGGTCAGGTGTTCCAGGTCTTGCGCGGCGATGCCGGGGCCGAAGTCGCGCACCGTGAAGCATACGCAGCCGGGTTCCGTGGCCAGTGTCAGCCAGACCGGCGCCTGATCGGGGCTGTGCCGCAACGCGTTGTCGATCAGGTTGCGCAGTGCCTGTACCGCCAGGGTCGATGGCATTCCCAAGGCTATTGATGGCAGCCGCGGCGGGACGTGCAATTCGACCCGCCAGCGGTCCTCCGGGCGAGCGTCGCCGATGGCCAGGCGCGCCACCTGTTCGGCGCTGCACGGTGCGCCATCGTCGAACGACAGGCTGCCTTCGACCCGTGCCAGCAAGAGCAATTGTTCGAGGGTGCGCTGCAGGCGGTCGGCGCCCTCCTCGGCATGGCCCAGCGCCTGTTCGTGGGCGAGCCCGGCCGTCATGCGGGCGACCTGCAGGTGGGTCTTGATCGCGGTCAAGGGACTGCGCAGTTCATGGGCCGCATCACCGGTCAGCTGCCGCTCCCGCTCCAGAGTACAGCCGATGCGCAGGAACAGCTGGTTCTGGGTTTCCAGCAGCGGTTGCAACTCACTGGGCAGCGACTTCAGCGCCAGCGGTTCAAGGGCGTCGACGTCGCGTTTGCGCAGCGCCTCGCACATGCGATTGAGAGGCGCCAGGCCCTTGCCGATGCCCAGCCAGAGCATCGCGATGCTGCCCAACAGGGCCATCAGTACCGGTGCGGAAGCGGCGAGTAGTACCGAACGGTTCAATGCCTCGCGTTCCAGCTCGCGGTCTGCGGTGGTGATCCGCACATCGTCCCGAGCCAGGGTGAAACTGCGCCAGTGTTCACCCTCGATCTCCTGATCGTGGAAACCGGTGCGCTGGTCATCCAGCACCTGATCGGCATTGCCATGGCTGCGGGCAAGGATTTCACCACGCAGCGAGCTGACCTGGCAGGCGATACCGTCGGGGATGCTCCATTGATCGGCACTGAAGCGGGTGCCTTCGCCCTGTGCGGAAAGCGGTTGCGGCAGCCGATCGACCAGGCCGGCGACCATGCGCGCCGACGCCACCAGGCGTTGATCGAGGGAGAACATCATCTGACTGCGCAAGTCGCGGAACATCCAGGTCGCGGCCAGCGCCCAGATCAGCACGAAGGCCGTACCCAGAATCAGACTCAAGCGCAGGCGCAGGCTCATTGCGCTTCCTGCGCTGCGGCTTGGGCCGGCCCCAAGCGATAGCCCAGGCCGCGGACGGTTTCGACAATGCCGTTGCCCAGCTTGCGCCGCAAATGATGGATGTGCACGTTCAGGGCGTTGCTTTCCACTTCGTCGCTGAAGCCATAGACACTGTCCTTGAGCTGCTCGCCCGAGAGCACGCGGCCTCGGTTCTGCAGCAGGGCGTACAACAGCGCCTGCTCGCGACGAGACAGATCGACGGCCTGGCCGGCCAGCCAGGTCTGGCGGGTGCTGGGGTCGTGCTGCAACGGGCCGTGCTCGATCATGTTCAGAGTCCGCCCGGCCACCCGGCGCTGCAGGGTGTGCAGGCGCGCACACAGTTCGCGCAGGTCGAAGGGTTTGAGCAGGTAGTCGTCGGCGCCGGCCTGCAGACCGGCAACCCGATCGCTGACGCTGTCGCGGGCGGTTAACACCAGCACCGGCAGCGCCTCGCCCTTGTGGCGCAACCGTTGCAGCAGCTTGATGCCGTCCTCGTCGGGCAGCCCCAGATCGAGCACCATCACATCGAAGCTGGCGGCCTGCAGCATGGCCTGGGCGGCAGAAGCCGTGGCCACTCGATCGACGTTCAGACCCTGGGCATTGAGCCCGGCAACGATGCCGCTGGCGATCAGGTCATCGTCTTCGCAAAGCAATACGTGCATGACAGCGCTCGAAGGATAAATGCCCACGGTGACAGGCCGTGATTAACACAACATTATGCGCCCAAACGCCCGTGACGACGGGCATCGGCCGCGAAAAACGCCGCGCGGTGTGTCTGTCGGAACCGGACCGCTCATGCGGGTTGGGTTAACCGTCGGTTAACCTGAGTGCCGCCATACTTGATTCATCACCTCAAGAGACCCCTGCCGATGCTGAGCCTTTCCGTGGGGCCATTCGCGCTTTCCCTGCATCACCTGCTGATACTGCTGGCCTTGGGCCTGGCCAGCGTCGTGGGTTGGCAGATGTCGCGGCGCGGGTTGGGCAGCAATCCCGAAGTGCTGATCTTTCGCCTGTTCCTGCTGGGCCTGGTGATGGCGCGTGTCGCTTTCGTGATGCGGTACTGGGCGCAGTACCGTGCCGATCCGTGGCAGATTCCCGATATCCGCGATGGCGGCTTCCTGCTATGGCCGGGCCTGGCGGTCAGCGGCGTGACGGCGCTGGTGTATGCCTGGCGGCGCCCACTGGCGCGTGTCACGTTGGGCACAAGCCTGGTCAGCGGCCTGATGTTCTGGGCCGTCACCAGTCTGGCCAGCCAGTGGTACCTGCAGGAACGCCACGCGCAATTACCCGACGTCACCCTGCACACTGCAGCAGGTGAGCCTGTGGCACTGCGCAGCTACGCAGGGCAGCCGCTGGTGATCAATCTCTGGGCCAGCTGGTGCCCACCTTGCAGACGGGAAATGCCAGTGCTGCTGGACATGCAGAAACACCATCCGCAGGTCCGTTTCCTGTTCGTCAACCACGGCGAAACCGCGCAGATCGTCGCAAGCTTTGCGGGAACCATGGGGCTGGATCTGCAACAGGTGGCATTCGACAGCCAGGGCGATCTGGGCCGCGCATTGGGTTCGGTCGCACTGCCAACCACGCTGTTCTACAGCGCCGACGGCAAGCTGCTGGGCAGCCATCTGGGCGAGCTGTCGACCGCCAGCCTGAACCACGCGCTGGAAGCCTTCGAAAACCGGTAACCGCCGATGCCCCCTGTAGCAGCGGCGCAAGCCGCGTCGGCGGTAAACGCGATATGCCTGAAAGAACACGATAAACCCGGACGCGGCTCGCGCCGCTGCTACAGAGACCGCGCACCCTGTAGCAGCGGCGCAAGCCGCGTCGGCGGTGAACGCGGTATGCCTGAAAGAACGCGATGAACCCGGACGCGGCTCGCGCCGCTGCTACAGAGACCGCGCACCCTGTAGCAGCGGCGCAAGCCGCGTCAGCGGTCGGTGCGGTTCGGCTGGCGGACCCAGCGAACCCGAGGAAATCAACGCTCCAGCAAAATCCGCAGCATGCGGCGCAACGGTTCGGCGGCGCCCCACAGCAGCTGGTCGCCGACGGTGAACGCGCCCAGGTATTGCGAGCCCATGTTCAGCTTGCGCAGGCGCCCGACCGGAATGTTCAGCGTGCCGGTGACCTGGGTCGGGGTCAGTTCCTGCATGCTCGCTTCACGGCTGTTGGGTACCAGCTTGACCCACGGGTTGTGCTGGCTGATCAGGCCTTCGATGTCCGCCATCGGCACGTCCTTGTTCAGCTTGATGGTCAGCGCCTGGCTGTGGCAACGCATGGCGCCGATGCGCACGCAGATGCCGTCCACCGGGATCGGGCTCTTGAAGCGACCCAGGATCTTGTTGGTCTCGGCCTGAGCCTTCCACTCTTCACGGCTCTGCCCGTTCGGCAGCTCCTTGTCGATGTACGGAATCAGGCTGCCGGCCAGCGGCACACCGAAGTTCTCGGTCGGGTAGCCCTCGCCGCGCATGGCCTCGGCCACCTTGCGATCGATGTCCAGAATGGCACTGGCCGGGTTGGCCAGGTCATCGGCCACCGAGGCGTGGGTGCTGCCCATCTGCTTGATCAGCTCGCGCATGTTCTGCGCACCGGCACCGGACGCCGCCTGATAGGTCATGGCGCTCATCCACTCCACCAGACCGGCCTCGAACAGGCCGCCCAGGCCCATCAGCATCAGGCTCACGGTGCAGTTGCCACCGATGTAGTTCTTGGTGCCGGCATCGAGCTGCTGGTCGATCACGCGGCGGTTGACCGGGTCGAGCACGATCACTGCGTCATCCTGCATGCGCAGGCTGGAGGCAGCGTCGATCCAGTAGCCCTGCCAGCCGGCCTCGCGCAGCTTGGGGAATACCTCGCTGGTGTAGTCGCCACCCTGGCAGGTCAGGATCACGTCGAGTGTCTTCAGCTCTTCAATGCTGTAGGCATCCTTGAGCGGGGCAATGTCCTTGCCCACCGCAGGCCCTTGGCCGCCCACATTGGAAGTGGTGAAAAACACCGGCTCGATAAGATCGAAATCCTGCTCTTCCAGCATCCGCTGCATGAGCACGGAACCGACCATGCCGCGCCAACCGATCAGACCTACACGTTTCATCGCAACTACACCTTCTTGAAAAGTGGGCCGCTGCTTTCGATTGAAAGTCGCAGCGGGCCCAAGAGATTACAGATTCCGCAGCGCGGCGACTACTGCATCGCCCATTTCCTGCGTACCGACCCGCGCGTTGCCTTCGGACCAGATGTCGCCGGTGCGCAAGCCCTGGTCCAGGACCAGGCTGACGGCCTGCTCGATGGCATCGGCGGCCGCGTGCTGATTGAAGCTGTAGCGCAGCATCATCGACACCGAGAGGATGGTCGCCAGCGGGTTGGCGATGCCCTGCCCGGCGATGTCCGGTGCCGAACCGTGGCACGGCTCGTACATGCCCTTGTTGTGCGCGTCCAGGGAGGCCGAGGGCAACATGCCGATGGAGCCGGTGAGCATCGACGCTTCATCGGAAAGAATGTCGCCGAACATGTTGTCGGTGACCATCACGTCGAATTGTTTCGGCGCCCGCACCAGCTGCATGGCGGCGTTGTCGACGTACATGTGGCTCAGCTCGACGTCGGGATAATCCTTGCCGATCTCTTCGGCCACTTCGCGCCACAGCTGGCTGGATGCCAATACGTTGGCCTTGTCCACCGAGCAGAGCTTCTTGCCGCGGACCTGGGCCATGTCGAAGCCCACGCGCACGATGCGGCGGATTTCGCTCTCGCTGTAGGGCAGCGTGTCGTACGCCTGGCGCTCGCCGCCTTCCAGTTCACGGGTGCCACGGGGGGCGCCGAAGTAGATGCCGCCGGTCAGCTCACGGACGATGAGGATGTCCAGCCCGGCAACGATTTCCGGCTTCAGGCTGGAAGCGTCCGCCAGTTGCGGATAAAGGATGGCAGGACGCAGGTTGGCGAACAGGCCCAACTGCGAACGGATTTTCAGCAGGCCGCGCTCCGGGCGGATGTCGCGCTCGATCTTGTCCCATTTCGGACCGCCCACGGCGCCCAGCAGCACCGCATCGGCGGCACGGGCGCGTTCCAGGGTTTCATCGGCCAGCGGCACGCCGTGCTTGTCGATGGCTGCGCCACCGATCACGTCGTGGGCCAGTTCGAAGCCCAGCTGGAACTTGTCGTTGGCCAGCTCCAGCACCTTGACCGCTTCGGCCATGATTTCCGGGCCGATGCCGTCGCCTGGGAGAATCAGAATCTGCTTGCTCATGCTTTCCTCGTTAATTCCGGTAATACGGCGCGCCCTCGGGCAGGCCGTGAATGAATGCTCAACGCTGGGCCCACAACACCAGCACGTCGGTGCTGAATGAGCCATTGTCGTCGATCTGGTAATACTCGCGCACCTCGGCGCCCACGGCTTGCTGCAAGGTGCGGATGGCCGCACGCATCACCTCGGGGGTGCGCATGCGCTCGACCCAGGACACGTATTCAAGGCGCAGGCGCTGGCGTGTATGCCCGCGCACCTGCAGCCCGGCCGCATTGACCTGGCTCAGCCATTCGCCGGCACTGTAGTCACGCACATGACTGGTGTCACGCAGCACTTCGACGCTCTGCAGATAGGTATCGAGCAGCGGGCTGCCCGGCGACATCACGTCGATGAAGCACGCCACGCCACCGGGCTTGAGCACCCGGCGCACTTCGCGCAGGGCCAGGCCCAGGTCGCTCCAGTGGTGGGCCGAGTAGCGGCTGAACACGTAGTCGAATTCGCCATCGGCGAACGGCAGCTGTTCGGCCGGGCCGAGCTGGGTGCTGACGTTGGCCAGCCCTCGCTCGTAAGCGGCGCTGGCGACTACATCGAGCATCTGCTGCGACAGATCATAGGCCACCACCTGCTTGACCAGTGGCGCGCAGTGAAAGCTGACGTGGCCGGCGCCGCAACCCAGATCCAGCAGCCGAGCGTGGGACTGGCCGGCCAGTTCCGCCTGAAGCAGCGCAAATTCCGCGCCCTGGGCGTGAACGGCGCTGCTCAGGTAGGCCGAGGCCTGTTCGCCGAACTGTTTCTGCACGACTTGGCTGTGCTGGGTCATGGAGTGGGCTTCCTTGTGCCTGGGTTGGTGGTGGCCTTGCCGGCCTCATCGCGGGCAGAGGGCTCGCCGCCCGCCCCGCTCCCACATCGGCGACGAGCCTCTTGTGGGAGCGGGGCGGGCGGCGAGCCCTCTGCCCGCGAAGAGGCCAAACCTGCCTACATCAATCAATCAATCAATCGCGAAACAACCAAGGCTGGCTCGCCCGATGCTTGGCCTCGAACGCCGCAATGGCTTCCCCGTCCTGCAACGTCAGCCCGATATCGTCCAGCCCATTGAGCAGGCAATGCTTGCGAAACTCGTCGATCTCGAAGCTGTACACCTTGCCGCTCGGGCTGGTCACGGTCTGCGCAGCCAGGTCCACGGTCAGCTGGTAACCCGGCGCCGCCTCGACTTCCTTGAACAGCTCATCGACTTCCGCATCGCTGAGGATGATCGGCAGCAGCCCGTTCTTGAAGCTGTTGTTGAAGAAAATGTCGGCATAGCTGGGCGCGATAACCGTGCGGAAACCGTACTCGTCCAACGCCCACGGCGCGTGCTCGCGACTGGAGCCGCAACCGAAGTTCTCCCGCGCCAGCAACACGCTGGCGCCTTGGTAGCGCTCATGGTTGAGCACGAAATCCTTGTTCAGCGGGCGCTTGGAGCTGTCCTGGTAAGGTTGCCCCACATCCAGGTAGCGCCACTCGTCGAACAGGTTCGGGCCGAAGCCGGTGCGCTTGATCGACTTCAAGAACTGCTTGGGAATGATCTGGTCGGTGTCCACGTTGGCACGATCCAACGGAGCGACCAGGCCGGTGTGACGAGTAAAGGCTTTCATGCTGCGCTCCCCTGGATCAATTCACGAACGTCGACGAAACGGCCGACAACGGCGGCGGCGGCGGCCATGGCCGGGCTGACCAGGTGGGTACGCCCACCGGCGCCCTGACGGCCTTCGAAGTTGCGGTTGGAGGTCGACGCGCAATGCTCGCCCGACTCCAGCCGATCCGGGTTCATCGCCAGGCACATGGAGCAGCCCGGTTCGCGCCACTCGAAGCCCGCCTCGAGGAAGATCTTGTCCAGGCCTTCGCTTTCGGCCTGTTCCTTGACCAGGCCCGACCCCGGCACGACGATCGCCTGCTTGATGGTCGAGGCCACCTTGCGGCCCTTGGCGATGACGGCGGCGGCGCGCAGGTCTTCGATGCGCGAATTGGTGCACGAACCGATGAACACTCGGTCGAGCTGAATATCGGTGATCGCCTGGTTGGCGGTCAGGCCCATGTATTTCAAGGCACGCTCGATGGAACCGCGTTTGACCAGATCCGCCTCACGGGCCGGGTCCGGCACGTTCTGATCCACGGCCAGGACCATCTCCGGCGAGGTGCCCCAGCTGACCTGTGGCTTGATCTGCGCGGCATCCAGATGCACCACCGTGTCGAAATGGGCATCGGCGTCGGACACCAGCCCTTTCCAGGATTCCACCGCCTTGTCCCAATCGCCGCCACGAGGCGCGAACGGGCGACCCTTGACGTAGGCGATGGTCTTTTCATCGGCGGCCACCAGACCCACGCGGGCGCCGGCCTCGATGGACATGTTGCAGATGGTCATGCGGCCTTCCACCGAGAGATCGCGAATGGCGCTGCCGGCGAACTCGATGGCATGGCCATTGCCGCCGGCGGTGCCGATCTTGCCGATCACGGCCAGCACAATGTCCTTGGCGGTGACGCCGAACGGCAAGGTGCCTTCGACCAGCACCTGCATGTTCTTCATTTTCTTGGCCACCAGGCACTGCGTGGCGAGCACGTGCTCGACCTCCGAGGTACCTATACCGTGGGCCAGGGCACCAAAGGCACCGTGGGTCGAGGTGTGCGAATCGCCACAGACCACGGTCATGCCGGGCAAGGTCGCGCCCTGCTCCGGACCGATCACGTGGACGATGCCTTGGCGCACGTCGTTCATCTTGAATTCGGTGATGCCGTATTCATCGCAGTTGTCGTCCAGGGTCTGCACCTGCAGACGCGACACCTGGTCGGCGATGGCACCGATGCCGCCCTTGCGTTCCGGTGTGGTCGGCACGTTGTGATCGGGCGTGGCGATGTTGGCGTCGATGCGCCATGGTTTGCGGCCGGCCAGTCGCAACCCTTCGAACGCCTGGGGCGAAGTCACTTCGTGGATGATGTGACGGTCGATGTAGATCAGCGCCGAACCATCGTCGCGCTGCTTGACCAAATGCGAATCCCAGAGCTTGTCGTAGAGCGTTTTGCCGGCCATCAGACGTTTCCTCATCAGTGTTTCTAATCTTTCTATGCCAATAACCGCTTGGCTTGTAGGGATGATGCTATGGGGTTATCTTGAATAACTCAAATTCATAATTTTCATACTTTGGATAACCAAAAGGAATCGGTTCATGGACCTGGCCAGTCTCAATGCCTTTATTGCCATTGCCGAAGTGGGCAGCTTTTCCAGGGCCGGGGACCGCCTGCATTTGACTCAACCTGCAATCAGCAAACGCATTGCCAGTCTGGAGCAGCAATTGGGTGTGCGTCTGTTCGACCGGCTGGGCCGGGAAGTCAATCTGACCGAGGCCGGCCGGGCTTTGCTGCCGCGCGCGTATCAAATCCTGGATGTGCTGGAGGACACCCGTCGCGCTTTGACCAACCTCAGCGGTGACGTCACCGGTCGGCTCACTCTGGCCACCAGTCACCATATCGGCCTGCACCGATTGCCCCCGCTGCTGCGTACCTACACGCGCATGTACCCCAAGGTCGCCCTGGACATTCAGTTTCTCGATTCGGAAGTGGCCTATGAGGAGATTCTCCACGGCCGGGCGGAGCTGGCAGTCATCACCCTCGCGCCCGAGCCCCACCATTTGGTGCGCTCGGTGCCGGTGTGGCATGACCTGCTGGATTTCGTCGCCGCCCCCGAACACCCACTGGCCTTGCAGGCCGCGGTGAAGCTGAGCGATATCGCCGAACATCCGGCGGTGTTTCCCGGCGGCAATACCTTCACCCACCACATCGTCAGCCGTCTGTTCGAGGCTCAGGGCCTGAGCCCTAACATCGCCATGAGCACCAATTACCTGGAAACCATCAAGATGATGGTATCGATCGGACTGGCATGGAGTGTGTTGCCGCGCACCATGCTCGACGATCAGGTGGCGCGCTTCGTACTGCCCGGTGTGCAGTTGAGTCGCCAGCTGGGCTACATCCTGCACACCGAGAGAACCTTGTCGAACGCCGCCCGGGCCTTCATGGCGCTGCTCGATGGCCAGGCCAGTATTTCGGCGGCGGATGAATCAGAGCTGCGGGCCCAGGAGTAGCCGGCCGCTGCTGACCAGCGTGGCATAGCCGCCGATCTTGACCCGCTCGCCTTCCCTGCGGCAAAACAATTCACCGCCGCGGGCCGAGCACTGATACGCGCTGAGACTGGTCTTGACCAGGCGCTTGGACCAGTACGGAATGAGGCTGCAGTGGGTGGAACCGGTGACCGCGTCTTCATCGATGCCGATGGCCGGGGCGAAATAGCGCGAGACAAAATCGTGATGATCACCCCGTGCGGTGATGATCACCCCAGGCCAGGGCAAGCGAGCCAGCGCCGCCATGTTCGGCTGACATTCGCGCACTGCCTGCTCCGACTCCAGCAGCACGAACAGTGAAGTTGCCGCCATCACATCGACCGCCTCGCAACCCAGCGCACGCTCCACATCCAGCGTCAGGCCCAGTTGTTCTTCGGGCATCATGGCCGGGAAATCCAGCCACAGGCGGTCGCCCTCGCGGCTGACGGTCAGGGTGCCGGAACGGCTGGCGAACGACAGGCTGGTCGCGGTTTCGCCATAGACGTGGAACAGGACGTAGGCGCCGGCCAGAGTGGCATGACCGCACAAGGGCACTTCGGTGCGCGGCGTGAACCAGCGGATGTGCCAGCCTTGGGCTTCGCGGACCATGAACGCGGTCTCGGCCAGGTTGTGTTCGGCAGCGATCTTCTGCATCAGTTCGTCGGCCAGCCAGCTGTCCAGGCGATAGACGATGGCCGGGTTGCCAGCAAACGGATGTTGGGTAAACGCATCGACCTGATGGAAATCCAGTTGCATGGCATTCCTCGCTGTAGCGGAAAGGGGTAGCGCCCAGGCCGTGGGCTATCGGCGTTCGACTCGTGGAGTCGATGAATAATTTCTTGCGTTCATCCAGCACGGCCGATATCGGCGAAGCAGCCTTGGGTATGCTCGGCCAGCAACTGCGGCGCCAGTTCCACTTCCAACCCGCGTCTGCCGGCGCTGACATACACGCTGGGCATCGTCGCTGCGGTTTGATCGATGAACGTGCGCAGGCGCTTTTTCTGCCCCAATGGGCTGATGCCGCCCAGCAGATAGCCGGTGGCGCGCTGCGCGGCCTGGGGGTCGGCCATCTCGCACTTCTTGACCCCCGCCGCCTGCGCCAGTGCCTTGAGGTCCAGAGAGCCGGTCACGGGCACCACTGCCACCAGCAGTTCACTTTTTTCAGTGGCCGCCAGCAAGGTCTTGAACACCTGCGCCGGAGCCAGGCCGAGCTTTTCGACCGCTTCCAATCCGTAGGAGGCGGCCTTGGGATCGTGTTCATAGGCATGCACCCGATGGTCGGCGCGATGCTTCTTCAAGAGGTCCAGGGCGGGTGTCATGCAGGGACTCCAGACAAATAAAACCGATGCCCGGCATTAGGACACAGGCAGGCAAGCCACGCCAACCGTGGCTTTGCCGCAAATGGACGATTCCGTTCTCGATCATTGAACGAACTCGTTCGCTTTCGACCTTTGACAGCGGCGTTTCTTGTCTATATTTTTTCGTTTGTGAAGATAGGCACGATAGTACAATGTGCTGAAAGGTTGTAATCCGGCGTGCGATGGGGATCGCACGACGGCAGATTCCAGGCGCCAAAAACGGCGTCAGACAAAAAAAACAATTGGGGTAACACACAATGACCGCACAGCAACAACCGACCCTGTCGGGTCAGTGCATTGCCGAGTTTCTCGGAACCGCACTGCTTATCTTCTTCGGTACTGGCTGCGTCGCGGCGCTCAAGGTCGCAGGGGCCAGCCTCGGCCTATGGGAAATCAGCATCATCTGGGGCGTCGGCGTGAGCATGGCGATCTACCTGACCGCTGGCGTGTCCGGAGCGCATCTGAACCCGGCCGTCAGCATCGCCCTGTGCCTGTTCGGCGGTTTCGAAAAGCGCAAGCTGCCCTTCTACATTCTGGCTCAGGTTGCCGGCGCGTTCTGCTCGGCGGCACTGGTCTACACGCTCTACAGCAGCCTGTTCTTCGATTACGAACAGACCCATGGCATCGTCCGCGGCACGCAGGCGAGCCTGGAAACGGCGAGCATCTTCTCTACCTATCCGCACGCGGCGCTGTCCATCGGTCAGGCTTTCCTGGTCGAGATGGTCATCACCGCCATTCTGATGGGAGTGATCATGGCCTTGGGCGACGAGCACAATGGCCTTCCGCGCGGCGCCATGGCACCGTTGCTGGTGGGTTTGCTGATCGCGGTGATCGGCAGCGCCATGGGCCCACTGACCGGCTTCGCCATGAACCCGGCCAGGGATTTCGGTCCCAAGCTGATGACCTTTATCGCCGGGTGGGGTGAAATAGCCTTCACCGGTGGCCGTACGATTCCCTATTTCATCGTGCCCATCGTGGCGCCGATCGTAGGTGCCTGCCTGGGCGCCGGCGCTTACCGGGTACTGATCGCCCGCCACCTGCCCAACTCGCTCAACGAGTCGGCCAAGGCGGCCGCATCGAAGGTCCAGACCTCCTGAGCCTGAACAGCTACTCCATTCCGCATCTATTTCAAACTTGCGCAAGGCCATCGACATGACCGATACCGACAACAAGAACTACATCATCGCCCTGGACCAAGGCACAACCAGCTCGCGGGCCATCATTTTCGACCGCGACGCCAACGTCGTCGGCACTTCGCAGCGCGAGTTCGCCCAGCACTACCCGCAGGCAGGCTGGGTGGAGCACGATCCGATGGAAATCTTCGCCACCCAGAGCGCGACCATGGTCGAAGCCCTGGCCCAGGCCGGGTTGAGCCATGCCCAGGTTGCAGCCATCGGCATCACCAACCAGCGTGAAACCACCGTGGTGTGGGACAAGAACAGCGGTCGCCCGATCTACAACGCCGTGGTCTGGCAGTGCCGACGCAGCACCGAGATCTGCCAGCAGCTCAAGCGCGATGGCATGGAAGACTACATCAAGCAGACCACCGGCCTGGTCGTCGATCCGTACTTCTCGGGCACCAAGCTCAAGTGGATTCTGGACAACGTCGAAGGCAGCCGCGAGCGCGCCCGCAACGGCGAGCTGCTGTTCGGCACCATCGATAGCTGGCTGATCTGGAAATTCACCGGCGGCAAGGTCCACGTCACCGACTACACCAACGCCTCGCGCACCATGCTCTTCAACATCCACACGCTGGAGTGGGACGAGAAGATGCTGCAGACCCTGGACATCCCCCGCGAGATGCTGCCAGAGGTCAAGTCGTCGTCGGAAGTCTACGGTCACACCAAGAGCGGCATCGCCATTGCCGGTATCGCCGGCGACCAGCAGGCCGCCCTGTTCGGCCAGATGTGCGTCGAACCCGGCCAGGCCAAGAACACCTACGGCACCGGTTGCTTCCTGCTGATGAACACCGGCAAGAAGGCCGTGACCTCGCAACACGGGATGCTCACCACCATCGGCTGTGGCCCGCGTGGCGAAGTGGCCTACGCCCTGGAAGGCGCCGTGTTCAACGGCGGCTCGACCGTGCAGTGGCTGCGCGACGAACTGAAGATCGTCAACGACGCCTACGACACCGAATACTTCGCCAGCAAGGTCAAGAACACCAACGGCGTGTACCTGGTACCGGCCTTCACCGGCCTGGGCGCGCCCTACTGGGACCCCTATGCCCGTGGCGCACTCTTCGGCCTGACCCGCGGCGTGCGCGTGGATCACATCATTCGCGCCGCACTGGAATCGATCGCCTACCAGACCCGCGACGTACTCGACGCCATGCAACAGGACTCCGGCGAACGCCTGAGCGCCCTGCGCGTGGACGGCGGCGCGGTGGCCAACAACTTCCTCATGCAGTTCCAGGCCGACATCCTCGGCACGCCGGTGGAGCGTCCGCAGATGCGCGAGACCACGGCTCTGGGCGCCGCCTACCTCGCAGGCCTGGCATGCGGCTTCTGGGGCAGCCTGGACGAATTGCGCGGCAAGGCCGTGATCGAGCGCACCTTCGAGCCGCTGCTCGATGAAGCCGGCAAGGAAAAACTCTACGCCGGTTGGAAAAAGGCCGTCGAACGCACCCGCGACTGGGAACCGCACGAAGAGCAGTGATCGAGCATGCACCGGCCGGGCAATCCGGCCGGTGCCTTGCGGATTGATGCAATGCCGGCCCCTGCAATCAAGTCTGGCGATGGGGGCCTTTCCTGCGGCATCATGCATGCTTTTGCATGGCAGCCAAAGGAAGCCCCATGAACCTGCCTCCCCGCCAACAGCAGATCCTTGAACTGGTACGCGAACGCGGCTATGTCAGCATCGAGGAAATGGCCCAGCTGTTCGTCGTGACACCGCAGACCATTCGGCGTGACATCAACCAACTGGCCGAGGTCAACCTGCTGCGCCGTTACCACGGTGGCGCCGCCTACGACTCGAGCATCGAGAACACGGCCTACGCCATGCGTGCCGACCAGATGCGTGACGAGAAACAACGCATCGCCGAAGCCATCGCCGCCCAGATCCCCGACCACGCTTCGCTGTTCATCAACATCGGCACCACCACCGAATCCATCGCTCGCGCCTTGCTCAACCATAGCCATCTGAAGATCATCACCAACAACCTGCACGTGGCCTCGATCCTCAGTGGCAAGGATGATTTCGATGTGCTGCTGGCCGGCGGTAACGTGCGTCGCGACGGCGGCGTGGTGGGTCAGGCCAGTATCGACTTCATCACCCAGTTCAAGGTCGACTTCGCCCTGGTCGGCATCAGTGGCATCGACGAAGACGGCAGCCTGCTGGACTTCGACTATCAAGAAGTTCGCGTCAGTCAGGCGATCATCGCCAACGCGCGGCAGGTCATCCTGGCCGCCGACTCGAGCAAGTTTGGCCGCAATGCCATGGTTCGCCTGGGCCCGATCAGCCTCATCGATTGCCTGGTCACCGACCAGCCCCCCGTCCCTGCCCTGCTGCAATTGCTGCAACAGCACAAGATCCGTCTCGACATCGTCTGACCCTGTGGCAGCGGCGCAAGCCGCGCCCGTCTCCCACCCATCCGCCCACGAACCCCACCCGGCAAGGGTCGCGTTCGGTTGCGCGCACCTCTGATGTTCACATTTCTTCGCTTTCGCCTGCGACGATCAACAAATTCAATCATCTTCGACTGGCTAACCCCTACGTATTGGGCTAGTATTTTCGAAATTGAACATTGATGTTCGAATTCAAAGCACTCATTCGAACGCTCCTTGATAAACGCAGGAGGCTGACATGCCCCATTCGACCTTGCCCCGCCAACCGCTGGCTGAAATCTACGACGTCGCCGTGATCGGTGGTGGCATCAATGGTGTGGGGATCGCCGCCGACGCTGCCGGGCGTGGGCTCTCCGTCTTCCTCTGCGAAAAGGACGACCTGGCCAGCCACACCTCGTCGGCCAGTAGCAAGCTGATCCACGGCGGCCTGCGTTATCTGGAACACCATGAATTCCGTCTGGTGCGCGAAGCTTTGGCGGAACGCGAAGTGCTGCTGGCCAAGGCCCCGCACATCGTCAAGCCGATGCGTTTCGTGCTGCCGCACCGGCCTCATCTGCGTCCTGCGTGGATGATCCGCGCCGGGCTGTTTCTGTATGACAATCTGGGCAAGCGGGAAAAACTGCCAGGCTCGCGCAGCCTGCGTTTCGGTGCCGACAGTGCACTGAAGCCAGAGATCACCCGTGGCTTCGAATACTCCGACTGCTGGGTGGACGACGCCCGCCTGGTGGTATTGAACGCCATGGCCGCGCGGGAAAAAGGCGCACACATCCACACCCGCACCCGTTGCATCGATGCGAAGCGTGTGGACGGCGCATGGCAGGTCAATCTGCAGCGCGAGGACGGCAGCACCTTCACGTTGAAGGCTCGCGCCCTGGTCAACGCAGCCGGCCCATGGGTAGCGAAGTTCATCCGTGACGACCTGCAACTGCAGTCCCCGTACGGCATCCGCCTGATCCAGGGCAGCCACCTGATCGTGCCACGCCTGTACGAAGGCGAGCAGGCGCACATCCTGCAGAACGAAGACCAGCGGATTGTCTTCACCATTCCGTACCTGGACCGCTTCACCATCCTGGGCACCACCGACCGCGAGTACACCGGCGATCCGTCCAAGGTGGAAATCACCGACGCCGAAACCGACTACATCCTCAAGGTTGTCAACGCCCACTTCAAGAAGCAGGTCAGCCGCAGCGACATCGTGCGCACCTATTCCGGTGTTCGCCCGCTGTGCAACGACGAGTCGGACAATCCGTCGGCCATTACCCGCGACTACACCCTGTCGCTCAGCGGCGGTCAGGGTGAAGCGCCGATCCTGTCGGTGTTCGGCGGCAAGCTGACCACCTACCGCAAGCTGGCGGAGTCGGCCATGGCGCAGCTCAAGCCATTCTTCACCCAGATGCGCGGCAGCTGGACGGCGACCAGTGCCCTGCCTGGCGGCGAAGACATGACCACGCCCCAGGCATTGGCTCAGGCCATGCGCGCCAAGGCACCTTGGCTGCCAAGCGGGCTGGCCGAACGCTGGGCCGTCAGCTACGGCAGCCGCAGTTGGCGCCTGATCGAAGGCGCACAGTCGCTGGCCGATCTGGGCGAAGAACTGGGTGCAGGCCTCTACAGCCGCGAAGTGGATTATCTGTACGAGCAGGAATGGGCCACACGCAGCGACGACGTCCTGTGGCGGCGCAGCAAGCTGGGCCTGTTCGTCGACGAAGCGGCCATCGCACGGGTAGACGCCTACCTGGCCAAGATCGACGCCAGCCGCGCGAGTACTCAGGCGGCTTGAACCACGCCAGCCATGCCCGGAACGAAAAACGCCCCGTAAGGGGCGTTTTGCATGGCGCGGGGCGGGCCGAAAAGGCTCAGCGCCGTGGACGCTGCCGTGGTCGGTGGTTATCGGCCGGGATGGGCACAGGCTGCGGCGGCGGTGGCACCAGCCCCAATGCGACAGCCAAATCATGGAGCCAGTTGTACAAGTTACCGTTCATATCGCCCCCCTTCAGGGAAAAACCCTAACGACGGTCATGGTCCGTCGCTTCTGTTCGATCATAGCGCTAAGCGACGTAGGATGCATGCACGCACTTGTGTCGAAAAGTCGCAGTCCTATTAATTGATCATGGACCCGGCGAGTAATTCATTACGTTATCCAGATTCGTAACCGACGGCGCACCCATTGCTCGGCGCTGACCAAGGTGATACCCAACAGCACGCAAACCGCCCCCAGAATGAAGTTCATGCTCAACGGCTCGCCCAGCAATACCACACCGAAGGTTACGCCGAACAAGGGCGTCATGAACGAGAACACGGCAAGGTTGGACGCCAGGTAGCGGCGCAGCAGCCAGAACCAGATCAAAAAGCTGGCAAAAGAGACCACAACGCCCTGGAACAACACGCTGGCGGTGCCAATGGGCGTGAAGGTGACATGGCTGAACTGGTCCGTGGCGAGGGCTATGACCAACAGCCCTGCCACGCACACGATCAGCTGATAGAACAAGGTCAGGGCAACGGGCGCTTCGGACAGCCGTGAAGTGCGTACCACCACCGTGGTCGCCCCCCAGCAGAGCCCCGCCATCAAGCCCATGGCGTCCCCCAGCAGCATGCGTCGATCCAGATGCTCCCAGGAGATGCCTCCCGCGAAAGCAAACGCGATACCGCTGAACGCCAGGGCAATGCCCAGCCACTGCAAAGGCCGCAGTCGCTCCCCTGGCAGCAGCGCATGCAGGCCGAGTGCGGTAAAGACCGGCGCGGTGTAAAGAAAGACCGACATGTGCGCCGCCGAGGTCAGCTTCAGTCCTTCGGCGATGAACAGGAACTCCAGACCGAACAGCGAGCCGGCGGCCAGCCCGGCACGCCAAGTGTATGGCACGTGCCCCCAACCACCGCGCCAACAGAGCAGCATCGCCACCAACACGGCGGAAATGCCCGAGCGCATCGCCGCCTGCATCACCGGGGCGATATCGGCAGCGGCCCATTTGATGGTGACCTGCTGGATCCCCCAGATCAGGCAAAGCCCCAGCATGACCTTGAGGGCGAAGCCATCGGTCTGACGACGTTCCGCGCTCATGGGACAAATGACCTCGGCATCACAGTGCTCTCCCGCAAGGAAAACATCAGTGTATCAAGCCATTCATCCCAAGGCCTTCAACGGTACCGAGCATTCCGAAAGATGAGCGCTGCGGCACGGATTCGATTGCGCCGCGGGGGCACACTCTGCCCATATTGTGGGAGCGGGCTCTGCCCGCGAAGCAGGCGCCGCGAAGTTTCAGGCAGACCGCCCTACCTAATCATCCGCTCGAACTCACACAATCTGCGGCTTACTGGCCACTTCATCAAAAGTCACCGGGTCCAGCGCATCAGCCTGGTCATCGAGCACTTCGAGCCCGTGGTCATTATCCGGAATACTGCTATCTATCAGGCTCAACAGGCTGGATCCGCGCAAGGTCAGCTGGAAATTGCGCCCCGTGCCGCCCTCGCTGTCCGGGCGCTGCTCGATGAAGCCCCGCTCCAGCAACAGCGCTTGATAATCGCTCGCTTGAGTCGCCAATTGATCGACAGTGCCCGACGTATCACCCTGCGCGGCGGTCGCCTCGGCATGGTCCTGAGCGTAGATATCTGGGGTGAAATCCTGATGGGCGCCGTTCTGCACTTCGTGCAACAGACGCTCGATCAATTGCCAGTTGTAAGTGGTCATCCGGAAGAACCTCCAACACATGAGTGAAAGGGCTTGCCAGGCATGGGACCGGGTGTGTGCGGGGGAGTTGCGGGAAGACGGCTTTGCGGGGTGTTTTGGCAGGTCTGGCCTCCGGAGGGAAGCAGACCTGCCCTACGCAGGTTACTCGCTGACGGCAGGCTTGCGGCGCTTGAGCGGCGCCAGGCCGTCCTGGCTCACCAAGGCTGGAGTGTCAGCCTTGGGACGGTTGACGCTCTTGCGCTTGGTCGGGCCCTTGGCGACGCTTTTCTTGTCGCCCTTCTTGTCCTTGTCGGTCTTTTTCTTCTTCACGCCAACTGCCTTGCCCGACGCTTTGACCTTTTTCGGTCCGCCGTAGGTGCCTTTCACTTCCTTGATCACGCGACGCTCGAAGGTCTGCTTGAGGTAGCGCTCGATGCTGGACATCAGGTTCCAGTCACCGTGGCAGATCAGGGAAATCGCCAGGCCTTCGTTGCCAGCACGGCCGGTGCGGCCGATGCGGTGCACGTAGTCATCGCCGCTGCGTGGCATGTCGAAGTTGACCACCAGATCCAGACCGTCGACGTCCAGACCACGGGCGGCCACATCGGTGGCCACGAGGATCTTCACGCCCCCCTGCTTGAGGCGGTCGATGGCCAGCTTGCGGTCTTTCTGGTCCTTGTCGCCGTGCAGGACGAAAGCCTTGTATTCCTGCGCCACCAGACGCCCGTAGATACGATCGGCCATGGCCCGGGTATTGGTGAAGATGATCGCCTTCTGGTACGTCTCGTTGGCCAGCAGCCAGTTGAGGATCTGCTCCTTGTGGACGTTGTGGTCAGCCGTGACGATCTGCTGGCGAGTGCCCTCGGCCAGCTGGCTGACGTTGTTGATCAGCAGGTGCTCGGGGTTCTTGAGCACCTTGCCGATCATCTCGCGCAGACCGGCGCCGCCGGTGGTGGCCGAGAACAGCAGGGTCTGTTCACGCTGGGCGCACTCCTGGCTCAGGCGCGTCACGTCTTCGGAGAAGCCCATGTCGAGCATGCGGTCGGCTTCATCGAGCACCAGCACCTCGACGTTCTTGAGGTCCAGGTTGCCAGCGTTCAACTGCTCCAGCAGACGGCCCGGCGTACCGATGAGGATGTCCGGCACCTTGCGCAGCATGGCGGCCTGCACCTTGAAGTCTTCACCACCGGTGATCAGGCCGGCCTTGATGAAGGTGAACTGGCTGAAGCGCTCCACTTCCTTCAAGGTCTGCTGCGCCAGCTCACGTGTCGGCAACAGGATCACGGCACGGATGTCGACGCGAACCTTGGCCGGCCCCATCAAGCGATTGAGGATCGGCAGCACGAATGCCGCGGTCTTGCCGCTGCCGGTTTGCGCCGTCACCCGCAGGTCGCGCCCTTGCAAGGCCAAAGGAATGGCCGCTACCTGCACCGGCGTCGGCTCGACAAATTTCAGCTCGGCGACGGCTTTGAGCAGGCGTTCATGCAGGGCGAATTGGGAAAACACGGGTGTTACCTCGACGGAGTACATAAATTCGACTGCATAGGGTACCGGTTTGCGGACGATTAGCCGAATTTCTTTACCCGTAACTCGGTAAATTGCATGCAAATCTTTCCAGGCGTGGCGATTGCCCTGCGCAATGGGCTTTAATCCCCGCCCCCTTTTCAACTCGGGAGCTGCACGCCCACCCATGAATATCGAATCGCTCTGGCAACAAACCGTCACCTTCGTCACGGGCCTCGACGACCAGCCGATCCTGCAGGCCGGTGTGTCGCTGTTCCTGCTGCTGATCGCCGCCTTCACCCTGGGCCGCCTGGCACGCTTTCTCACCCTGCACGCGGTCAAGCTGCTCAGCCGCCGACCTTCGCTGCACTGGCTCACCGACTTCCTGCACAACAAGGTCTTCCACCGCCTGGCGCAAATGACGCCGTCGCTGGTGGTGCAGTTCAGCCTGGGCCTGATCCCGGTGCTGAGCGACAACAGCAAGCACGTCATCGGCAACATCGCGCTGGGCTTCACCATCCTGTTCATGGTGCTGGCGCTGGGCGCCCTGCTCAATGCCCTGCTCGACATCTACGCCCGCACCGAACACGCCCGCACCCGCTCGATCAAGGGCTACGTGCAACTGGCGAAGATGATCCTGTACATCTTCGGCGCGATCATCATCGTCGCCACCTTGATCGACCGCTCACCGTTACTGCTGCTGTCCGGCCTGGGTGCCATGTCGGCGGTCATCCTGCTGGTCTACAAGGACACCCTGCTGTCGTTCGTCGCCAGCGTGCAATTGACCAGCAACGACATGCTGCGCGTCGGCGACTGGATCGAAATGCCCCAGGTGGGCGCCGACGGCGATGTCGTCGACATCACCCTGCACACGGTGAAGATCCAGAACTTCGACAAGACCATCGTCTCCATCCCCACCTGGCGCTTGATGAGCGAGTCGTTCAAGAACTGGCGCGGCATGCAGCAGTCCGGCGGCCGGCGCATCAAGCGCGCCCTGAACATTGATGCCAGCGGCGTGCGTTTTCTCGACGAACAGGAACAGCTGCGCCTGACCCAGGTGCACCTGCTCAGCGGCTACGTCAGCAGCAAGCAGGCCGAACTCAAGGCCTGGAACGCAGCCCAGGGCGAAGTGGCTGAACTGTCCGCCAACCAGCGCCGCATGACCAACCTGGGCACCTTCCGCGCCTACGCCCTGGCGTACCTCAACGCCCACCCCGACATCCAGCCGAACATGACCTGCATGGTCCGGCAGATGGAAGCCACCGCCGAAGGCGTACCGCTGGAAATCTACTGCTTCACCCGCACCACGGCCTGGGCCGAGTACGAGCGGATTCAGGGGGATATCTTCGATTACCTGCTGGCGGTGCTGCCGGAGTTCGGGTTGAGCGTGTACCAGAAGCCCAGCGGCGCGGATCTGCGCGGTGGGTTGGTGGCGGTGACTGGCCCGCATTGAAAGCCCCCCCGTAGGAGCGGTCCGTGGCCGCGAACCAGGCGCTGCGGTGTACTAGGCATTACGCCGTGCGCCCTTCGCGGCCGATGACAGCTCCTACGGGATGCCAGTGTCTTATGTGGGAAAGGGGCGGACGGCGAGCACTTTGCCCGCGAAGAAGGAACCTCCCATATTGAGCCATGCTCATCCTTTCGGGAATCAGACATTCCTGGCAAAAGCCTGGAGGCGATAGCCTCAGACCTTACCCGCCGCCTTCGCTATCGGGCTTAGATACTGAGCAGGCCACAGCAGCGCAGTCCCCGAATCGCCTCCACCGCTTTCAGCGAAGCCAGAAGGTCCAGCAGAGGTGCCTGTTTCCACACGTGGCCAGCTGAGCGCTGAACAGATCAATTGCACCAAGTACAACACCGCCAAGAAAAGCTCTCCCCACCTCAGGCTTAAGGGCATCATTCGTGACAGCTTGATCGCCGATGTGAATTCTGGATATCTCGAGGGCCCGCCAAGCGCTCCATGACTTCTGGTTAGAGCATGCCCCGAATGAGTGCCCGCCTTCTCACACGTAGTACCGGAAGAAAGCATCAGGACCTGACGCGCTGAGAGCCCCACGCCGTCAGAAAGGCGGGCGAAATGTTGCGTGCTTTCAGCCTATTGGTAGCTGCTCTTGAAGGGTTATTAGTTCACAACGGCGCGAGGACGTCCGCCACCTTTGTACCGGGATGACCCTCTGTCATCGCGCATGCAATGGTAAGGTGATGCTTTCATTCAAGGATGATCCATGGCCACTCACATCGCCCCCAATGCTCAAAAACGCCTCGCTGTTTTAATCGACGCTGATAACGCCCCAGCAGCAATCGTGGAGGGTCTCTTCGAAGAAATCGCCAAGTATGGTGTAGTCAGCGTCAAACGCATTTACGGCGACTGGACTGGCCCACAGCTTGGTGGTTGGAAGAAAGTCCTTCTTGATCATTCGATTCAGCCAATCCAACAGTTCGCCTATACCAAAGGGAAAAACGCGACGGACAGCTCGCTGATCATTGACGCGATGGACTTGCTGTATACCCGACGTTTTGATGGATTTTGCCTGGTGTCCAGCGATAGCGACTTCACTCGTCTTGCCTCCCGCCTACGCGAAGAAGGACTCACGGTGTATGGCTTTGGGGAAGAGAAAACACCCAAGCCGTTCGTAGCCGCGTGCGACAAGTTCGTCTACATCGAGTTGCTTCGCGAGGACAGCCCGACGCCCGCTAATGAAGAACCAAGTCCCGACCTGAGCCTGCCTGCAGACGCTGTCAAACCTGATGCTGTGGAGAAGCCAAAGAAGCCGAAGGCGCCGGTCGGGTTCATCGCAAAAATCCTGGACGATATCGCCGACGAAGAGGGTTGGGCACACTTGGGTGCGCTGGGCGCAAACATCACGAAGCTACGTCCAGAATTTGATTCTCGCACCCACGGCTACAAGAAGCTGAGCGACCTCATCAGGGGCTACCCGCACGCTTTTGAAATTCAGGCACGCGGCACAACGGGTGGCAGCGCTGCCATGTACGCGCGGCACAAACAGCAGAGCAAATGATGAGTTCGTCCTGCGTCCCCCCTATCGCTACCTTCGAAACGCTCTGCGGTTACAGTGGAGGACTGGGCGGGCAAAAGATATTTCAAGGTGTGATTAACCGATCGAGAAATTAGAGCTGACCATGGAACCTGTTCGCAAACCGCAGCATTTGGGAGCCTTGGGGGAGCTGTTACGCCCTTACCAGTACCTTCTGTGCATCGATCTTGAGGCTACTTGCGATGAGGACACCAAGCCCGGAGAACCCGCCCGTCAGCTGAAGGTGCAACGGGATGAGATGGAAACCATTGAGATCGGCCTAGCGGTGGTCGACCTGTCATCACTCCAGTTGGTCGACCAATATCAGAGCTTTGTCCGGCCTACCCGACACCCGGTATTGACCGACTTCTGCCGCAGACTGACAACGATCAAGCAGAGCGACGTGGATACCGCCCCTGGTTATGTCAGGACTGCCCGCATGCTGGACGCATTTCTAGAAGCCTATCCGAACTCAGCTTGGTGTTCGTGGGGCGATTACGACTACAAACAGCTTCAGCAGGATGCCTTACACCTGAACTGCAAGCCGATGCTAGAAGGAATGCTTCACACCAATCTCAAGAAATGGCACTGGAAGGTCTTCAACTGCAAAGCGCTTGGCCTGCAGCCTGCGGTGGAGATGCTCGGGCTTGAATGGGAGGGCACCTACCACCGTGGCATCGATGACGCTCTCAACTTGGCAAACCTGGCAATCCATATGCTGGGGCGTTTGGCGTTTCCTGAAACACCACTGCCGAACGCCGACCAGCTTCCTTAGAGGCCCCTTCTATAGGTCACTCAGAACACTGCCATACCGTCACGCATCGCCGTCTGCTGCGCCGTGATCCAACAGATACCGAGCAACATCGGTAAATGTTGCGAAGCAAGTTTCGTATTCAGGTCGCTCAGACGCGTACAGCAAAGGCTTGAGCCGTTGTTCGAAATTGGCCTTCAAGCCCTCATGGGTCTCGGCGACCTTAAGGGTACGTTGCAAGACTCCGAACGGATCCGCAGCGAACTCAGGGTGCTGCCCACCGAACTCAAGCACATCCTTGTTCACGGATGAGGAAAATACTCGTGCGGCAGGCTCTAGCGCCTCGGAGTGATTTATTGCGATACGCCACACGTCGTAAACATGACGAACCAGAGCGGTATCGAAATCCCCGCTCTGGTGACCATCCCAATTCCATGCGCAGCGACGCAGCAGCGAGAGTACTTTTTCCGCCAGGGTTTCTGCCACGGTGATGCAGTTCATGGAGAACACGAAAGGGTTTGCGCTCCCGCTCAGCACTTCCAGCATATACCCCAGACTTTGCATTTCCGAAGGGATCATCGGGGGGCGGCAAATGAGCTCAACCTTCAGCTGCGGGCGCAAGGTTCCCGCCGTGTCTTGAAAATGAGCTTCGTAAGACACCAACAGGCAGTAATAGCGGCTGCCGTCTCTGCGGATGGGATTGTCCTTGTCCACTTGAACAACGAACTGGAATCCAAGCCCCGTCAGGGCAGCTTCCACCGCCTTGTGCAGCGCCTTCAGTCGGCCACGCTCACCCAGTGTATTCGGGAACGCATAGCCTTCTGGTGGTGATTCCAACACTATCTTTATGTCGATGTCCTCGGACATCCTCTCGATAAGGCCGTAGGCCTTCGACAAACAGGTACCGCCCGCAAACACCATTCGCGTTGCGACATCGATTGACTGTGGCTGGGAATCACCCCTTTTGCGATTGACCTGATTGGCGCTATGAACGATATGGATTTGCGAAAGCGCATGAAGAGCATCAGTGATGTGCTGATCTTTCTCTGCGACAGCAGCCGGCATGTTTTTTAAAATACCGGCCGTAGACGCATCTACAATGCTAACCCGCTGCTGTTCTGAGAGCGTTTTCATAGACTAAAGTGTTGTTCCCTACAGTCACTTTACGAGTGATACGTCGCCCCCCAGTGTTGACCACCGTCCCCATCGGAATCTGGGTCGACTTGCCGCTGTTGTACTCGGCAACAAGCGTGCTGGGTGCAATCGAAATGTTGAGCTTCTTGAACAGCTCAGCAGCGATCATTTCCAGCGTGCCAGCCGGTGTTGGCTGCCCCGTATATTGGTTGATACGGGCTTTCGCAAATGCCCCTTTGCTAACACGCACGAGCAAACCGTTCGCCACAAACCGGGCCAGCACCCGGCCGACCTGCGAATCGCTGCCCATGTTAGAAAACTCTGAGCGCAACACGACCAAGCTTGCGCGTTGCTTGATTGAACGGCTCATGCGGTCTTCGAGTTTCATAGATCACATCCTAAGACAACCTGCTTACCTTGAGGTCACTATAGCCCTCATTTTCAGATATGACCAACAGAACAAGGCTGTTTACACGACAAAACCTGCGCATCCGCACACGATATTTGCTGCGCATCAGGGGAGGCGTAAGCGCTTGCTAGTCGCTTCCCGTCGTTATCAAGCTAGGTAGCTGCATCATGCTTGAATAACTCCGATACGCCCCCTATCAGCCGAACATGACCTGCATGGTCCGGCAGATGGAAGCCACCGCCGAAGGCGTACCACTGGAAATCTACTGCTTCACCCGCACCACGGCCTGGGCCGAGTACGAGCGGATTCAGGGGAATATCTTCGATTACCTGCTGGCGGTGCTGCCGGAGTTCGGGTTGAGCGTGTACCAGAAGCCCAACGGCGCCGATTTGCGCGGTGGGTTGGTGGCGGTGACCGGTCCGCATTGAAAGCACCCCCCCGTAGGAGCGGTCCGTGGACGCGAACCAGGCGCTACGGTGTACTAGGCATTACGCCGTGCGCCCTCGCGGCCGATGACCGCCCCTACGGGATGCCAGTGCCTCTGTAGAAACGAACCAGACTCACCCCTCCGACTTCGCCTTCTCCTCCCGCTCCGCAGCCGAATGCTGGGTCTCTGCTTCCTTGTCACCGTCCGTCATCCACGGCTTGGCACTTTGCTGTGCCTTGTCGATCGTCTCGTTGATCTGCTTGGCGGATTCGCTGAAGGTATCGCGCGCAGCTTCGACCAGTTGTGTCTTGGACGTTTCGATGACTTTGTTCGCAGCATTCTCGGCCGCGTCACAGCCAGCAAGAAGCACGGTCAACGCCACCGCGGCCGGGTAAGCAATCAGTCTGGATGGCATGGAAACCTCTGCAAAAGATGGGGATGCGCCAGATCATACCGTTACCATTTTTTGCCGAAGGCAGGATTCTGAATCAAGGTGTGTCTTGGTAGAGCTCGCCTGTCGAGCCGGTGTTTTGGCGTAGAAGTGACGAGAAGGCTTCGCGGGCAGAGGGCTCGCCGCCCGCCCCGCTCCCACAAGATTGCGAACCGCTTTACTTTTGTTTCATCCAGAAAAACTGAACGATGACTTTCCACGCGCCCTCCATTTTCAGGACTACCCGATGCTGTGCAGCACCGTATAGCTCCGAGCAATCTTTAGAGGACACTGCCTTATGACCACCGAAAACCAGTACAGCATGCAGAATCCCCTTACCCAATACCCGACCCCCGAGTTTCCCAAGCAGCCGCAAACGGCGCCGGGGACTGTGCACAAAATGCAGCCGGCGGCGGATCATGGGGAAACCAGTTACAAGGGGTTTGGCCGGATGGTCGGGCGCAAGGCGCTGATTACCGGGGCTGACTCTGGCATTGGCCGGGCAGCAGCCATCGCCTATGCTCGCGAGGGTGCCGACATCGTCCTCAACTACCTGCCCGAGGAAGAAGCCGATGCCCGGGAAGTGGTTGCTTTGATCGAGGCCGAAGGGCGCAAGGCGATTGCCGTGCCAGGCGACCTGAAGGATGAAGCGTTCTGCAATTCCCTGGTCGAGCAGGCGGTCGAGGCGCTCGGCGGACTCGACGTGCTGGTCAACGTGGCCGGCAAGCAGACGGCCCAGAAGGACATCGCCGAGCTCACCACCGAGCAGTTCGACGCGACCTTCAAGACCAACGTGTATGCAATGTTCTGGCTGTGCAAGGCGGCGCTGCCGCACCTGCCAGCGGGTGCAACCATCATCAATACGGCGTCGATCCAGGCCTATCAGCCGTCGGAAACGTTGCTCGACTACGCGCCCACCAAATCGTCGATCGTGGCGTTCACCAAAGCCCTGGCCAAGCAGGTCATCGGCAAGGGCATCCGGGTCAATGCCGTGGCACCGGGGCCGTTCTGGACACCTCTGCAGCCCAGCGGTGGCCAACCCCAGGAGAAGATCCCCGAGTTCGGTTCGGAAACACCCATGGGTCGTCCAGGGCAGCCAGCCGAGTGCGCGCCGATCTACGTGCTGCTGGCCACTCAGGAATCGAGCTACATCACCGGCGAAGTGTTCGGTGTCACCGGCGGCAACCCACTGCCCTGAGCCTTGCTGGAACGGGCGTCGCCTACGGCACGCCCGCCCTCCTCTTTCAGTACGCCATGGACAGACTCAGGGTCACCTGAGGCACTACGCTGTCGGTTTCTCCGTCAGGGCCGCTGAGTTCGCGCAGGGTGCCGTCGCGGTAAATGGCCAAGGCTTCGGCACGGGCGCTCCAGCGGGTTTCGCTCCACTGGAAGGGTTGCTCGAGCGCGAGTCCGGTGCGGGCATACAGGCGATCGCCTGAATCGGGACCGTAGAAGCCGTTCCAGCCGACGCCGACGGCGCTGGGGAAACTCAAGCGCAAGCCCGCATCGCTTAGATCGATGCCGGGCTCCAGGGTGCCTTGGGTGTAGAGGCCGCTGTCACCCTGAGTTCGGCTGGTGACGGCCAGTCCCGGTCGCCACGCGCCGAACCCGGAGTCAGCCTGGTAGGCCAGGGTGAAACTTGCCTCCTGGGTAGTGGCGGAGACGTCGTTCGGGCTGGTCTTGACGGTATAGGCGAAGCCCAGTCGCAGCCCCTCGCTGGGCGAAACCACCAGACCGAGCAGGTTGTTGCTCTCATACCAGCGGCGCGGACTCACCGTTTCGTCGCTCGACGCGCTGTGGAAACCGTTGCTGGTGCTGAACACCAGCCAGGCATCGGCGTTACCGTCGGCGGCCTGGTGCAAGTCCAGGGCGAAGCCGGCCTGGACATGCAACGGAATCCGATCGAGGCTGGCGGCGTCATCGTCGTAGTTGCCGCGCGCGAAATCACCATTGCGGGCATCGATGCTCAACTGCGGGTGAAAGCGACCGGAGGCCTCGCCGATCTCGACACTGCCCAATGCGGCATCTTCGGTTTCGATGGAAGGCACGCTGCGCGGCGCAGCCAGGCAGGGTTGCATGACCGCTGCCAGCGCAGCGGCGAGCAGAGGAAGGCGAGGTACGGTGGGCATGCGCGAAGGCTCTGTGAGGAAGGTCGCTCTGTAGACTCTGCACGGTTGGGAAAGTACCGCCGAACAACGCCCATCCCTCACTCTTTTCGATACCCACCCCTCCGTCTGTCCGGTCGCCGATGGGGCTCATTCAGATTTGCCGTTCGTCGCCGATAGTTAGAAAACACTCAAAAGAATATGCCTAGAGCTCACGCTGCACGTCTTGTCTTTTTCTGCCGACCAACACTTACAACACCAGCGGAATAGTCCATGAACATCAAGCAAAAACTCACGTGGGGCTTTGCGGTCATCGCCTGCCTCCCAGTCATCGTGGTGGCCGTGCTCGTCGTCTTCAACCTGCGCGAAGCGGCCAAGGCCGACTTCGTCGACAGCAGCGGCCGTGAGATCCGGCAGATCGACAATGGCATCAAACAGTTCTTCGACGGCATCAGCCAGAATGTCGAGTACATCGCCAAAGACCCTCGTATCGTCGCTGCCAGGGATCTGAAGAACTACACGGGCGCCGATGCAGCGCAGGTGCCTCTGACCGAGAGCAATCGGCGCCTGCTGGACATCTTCGATGGCTTCGCCAAGACCCATCCGAGCACGGCTTACCTGTCGCTGGGCTTGAGCGACGGTGGTTACGCCAGCTGGCCCGATGATCCCAAGATCGCCAATTACGACCCGCGCCAGCGGCCCTGGTACAAGGCTGCGATGGCCGCTCCGGGAACCACGGTACGCACCGACGCCTACTACTGGGCACCGGACGATGTGTCGTTGATCGGCACGGTGCGCAGTGTCACCGACGCCGCAGGCCAAGTGGTCGGCGTGGTCGGCCTGGATGTGTCGCTCAAACAGATGACCGAACTGGTGAAGAACATCAAGCTGGGCAACAGCGGCTACCTGATGCTGATCGAAGCCAACGGCAACGTGCTGGTGGATGCCAGCGATGCGAAGCACAATTTCAAACCGCTGGCCGACCTGGGTGGCAACTACGCCGAGTTGGCCAGGCATGGCGATGGCTCGACTCAGATCGAGATCGACGGCAAGGTCTATATGGTCAACATCGTCAGCTCGGCCGGGCTGGGTTGGCGGTTCATCGGCCTGATCGAGCGAGAGGAAGTGATGGCCCAGGCTTCGAACCTGACTTGGCTGATCGCGGCCATCGCAGCAGTGCTGGCCGTGGTGTTCGCCTTGGTTGGCGCCAGCTTCGCCGGTGTCATCGTGCGTCCGATCCGTGGCGTCGCCAACGGTCTGCAGGAGATCGCCGAGGGCGAAGGCGACCTGACGCGTCAGCTCAAGGTCCAGGGCAAGGATGAAACGGCGGCGCTGGCGGGCTGGTTCAACCAGTTCGTGGGGATGATCGCTCAATTGGTGCAACGCATCGGGACCGCGTCTTCCGATCTGCAGGTGGCCGCTGCCGACACCCAGGAGGTGGCTCGCAACATGGACGAAGTCGCCGGTCGCCAGCGCGAAGCGGTGGAACTGGTCAGCACCGCGTTCAACGAAATGGTCGCCACCGCCAACGAAGTGGCCCGCTCCTGCGGGCAGGCGGCCACCAGCGCGGACAACGGTTATCAGCAAGTCCACGACGGCCAGCAGCGCATCGGCGAGGCGACCACCAGCGTGCTCAGGCTGAGTTCCGAGCTGCAGCAATCGACCGAAACCATGCAGCTGCTGCAGCAGGACAGCAAGAACATCAACAGCATTCTGGACACCATTCGTTCGATCGCCGAGCAGACCAACTTGCTGGCGCTGAATGCGGCCATCGAAGCGGCTCGGGCCGGTGATCAGGGTCGCGGTTTTGCGGTGGTCGCCGATGAGGTACGGGCCCTGGCTCGGCGCACGGCCGACTCGACCGGCGAGATCGATGGGCTGCTAGGCAACCTTGCCCGCCGCACCGAGGTGATCACCCAGCAGATGCAGGGCAGCCTTCAGGTGTCCCAGGACAGCGTCGAGTGCATCCAGTCGGCGCGGGACAGCTTCGACAAGATACGCACTTCGGTCGATTCGATACGCGACCAGAACAATCAGATCGCCACGGCCGCCGAAGAGCAGCATCAGGTGGCCGAAGAGATCAACCGGCACATCGCGCAGATTCATGCCGATGCACAGTTGGTCGAGGAGTATGCGCACACGGCGCAGTCGGGGTCGGGGCGTCTGACGGACATTTCCGGGAACCTGCGGGGCCTGGTCGGGCGCTTCAAGGTGTGACGCCGAAATCCGCGGCGCCTTCTTCGCGGGCAGAGCCCGCTCCCACAATTTGTCGGTGCTCCACAGGTTATCAGCACCGCGCAATAGGGCAGGCTCGCACCGCTCCACTGTGGGAGCGGGCTCTGCCCGCGAAGGCTTCACCGCGGTACGCCTGACACACCGCAGCGCTCCTTTCGCGGGCAGAGCCCGCTCCCACAGATGCCTGCCTCCACAGATGACCGATCTCACGGACAGTCAGAAGCCAACCGTGGCGGAAACCAGATAGGTTCTCGGGGTAGCAAGAGTCAAACCAGGCTCGCTGTCGTCGGAGGCGCCGGCCGAGGCCCAGTAGCGTTTGTCCAGTACGTTCTCGACATTGGCGCGCAGGGTCACCGCCTTGCCCTGCACCTTGAATGCATACCGGGCACCCACATCGAAGCGCTCCCAACTGTCGATTTCCTTGCTGTTGGCCTGATCCAGGTATTGCGAGCTGGAATAGATACCGCGCCCGGTGAGGGTCAACCCGGGCAATGCCGGAACGTCCCACTCCGCCCCCAAATTGACATTGAGCTCGGGCGTGGCCGGTGCGCGGTTGCCATCGAAGGCCCCTGCGCTGGTGCCCGTCAACTCGCTGTCGATGTACATCACCCCGCCCAGCAGGCGCACGCCCGTCAGCGGTTCGCCGAACACACTCAATTCCACGCCATTGTTCTCGCGCTTGCCATTGGGGCCGAAGGTGCGGGTGAGCGCGTTGGTCTCGTACGCCGGCTGCTTGATGCGAAAAGCAGCGGCGGTGATGGCCAGGCTGCCGAGATCGTACTTCGCACCTACCTCGACCTGCCGGCTGATGAAAGGCGGGAAGATCTCGTCTTCGTTGATCGACGTGGAAGGCGCAATCTTGCCTTGGCTCAGACCTTCCAGATAGTTCGCATACAACGACAGCTCGTCGGTGAGCTTGTAGAGCACGCCCGCAGACGGTGAAAACTTTTCCTCGTCGTAAGCCGTATCGCCTTTCACCCCATCGCTCCAGTCATCCACCTTGACCCGCTGCCAGCGACCACCGAGGGTCAACAGCAGCCGATCGTCGAAGAAGCCAAGAGTGTCGGACAGGGCCACGCCGTCGAACCGGTTCTCGGTATAGACCTTGGGGTCCTGACGGGTGGGGTTGGACGGCGTTGCCGTGGCAACGGGCGCGTAGAGATTGCTGCGCCCCCTGGCGTAGCGCGCGCCGCCGTTGGTGAAGTCCATGTAGAAATGGCTGACAGCCAGATTCAGCTCGTGGCTGACCGGGCCGGTCTGCAGCCACTTGCGCGCGCCCAGCGTGGCCGTGCGTACGCTTTCATCACGGGTGAAGTCGCGGGGCAGCACGTCGAAATCGCCGGCATCATTGATGACCGACACGTTGTGCCGAAGGAAATCATGATTACTCTCCCGAGCGCCGACGCTGCCGTACAGCATCAACGAATCGCTCAGATCATACTCACCATTGAACGCCCCGAAGGTATCCTGGGTACGCGCCTTGCTCCAGCCCTGCGCATAGTTGTCGCGCACATGGTTGGCACCGGGCACGCGGGCATTGGCGCCGACCTGAACACGCTCCTGAGGCGCATCGGTATCTCGCTCGGTATGCCCCACATCGGCAGACAACCGCAGGCGTTCGCCGCGGAAATCCAGGCCGATCACGGCCATTTCCCGGTCCACGCTCTGCTTGTCCCAGGTAGTGTCGCCCGCCTGTTTCACCGCGTTCAGGCGCAGGCCAAACTGGTTGTCCTGGCCAAAGCGTCGGCCGATGTCCACGGCGCCACCGGCCTGGCTGTCGGAGGCATAGCTGGCGGTGAACTCGTTGATCGGCGTGTCGGTGGCGCGCTTGGGCACCACGTTGATACCGCCGCCGACGCTGCCCCGAGGTGAGATGCCGTTGATCAACTGGCTGGGCCCACGGAGGATATCCACCCGCTCGGCCATCTCCATGTCGATGGAATAAGTGGGCAGTATTCCGTATAGCCCGTTGTACGACACATCGCTGTTGAACAGGCTGAAGCCGCGGATGGTGAACTGCTCGAAACGCCCGCCGGCAGGGTTGGTGGTACGTACTGCCGGGTCGCTGGCCACCAGATCGCCCAAGGTGCGGGCCTGCTGATTTCGCGCGGTCTCGCTGGTGTAGCTGGTCATGCTGAAGGGCGTGTCCATGAAGTCACGTGCGCCGAGCAAACCTTGAGCGCCACCGCGTGCGACCTGCCCACCGGCATAGGGCTGCTCCGTCACGCTGCCTTGTGCGGCACCGGTCACGGTGGTGGGTGTGATCTCCAGCACGTCGGCACCCAAGGGCGCAGCCACGAGCGTATAGGCATCCTCCCCCACCGCTTGCAGGCGCAGACCGCTGCCGGCCAGCAGTTGAGCGAAGCCGCCCTCCACGCTGTACTCGCCGACCAGACCGGCGCTCTGCCGACCGTTGACCAAGGTAGGCGCCACCGACAGGCTGACGCCCGCCTGGCTGGCAAAGCGGGTCAGCGAGGCGGCGAGTTCGCCTCGGGGTATGTTGTAGACACGCGCCATGTCGTCGGCAAACGCCATCTGCATGGGCATCGGTGCAAGGCCGAGCAGCAGGCTGAGGGGCAAGGCCCGCGCGTAGTGCGCCGAGGATGTGCAGCTGTAACGGAGAAACGAACGAGGGGGCCGTGGGGGCATGGCTGAAGGCTCTTTGAGTGTGCTTACCTCTCCATGACAAGCGAGCGTGAAAAAGGGGACAGGCGCTAGGCAGATTTTTCCTGTGGCATCAGCGTGGCCCAATAGCGCGTACGCCATTGCACCCGCAGCGGCAGGCTGACGGCCAGCAGATTCAGTACCTGATCCGGATCTTCCAGGCGGAAACTGCCCGTGACACGCAGTGCTTCCAGCTCCGGCTGCCAGCGCAGGATGCCGGGACGATAGCGGTCCAGATCGCGCAGAAAATCCCCAAGAGGCTGGTTCAACGCAACGATCACGCCCTCGCGCCAGCCCGGCTGGCGAGGATCGAAGCGCTCGATCGGACCTGGACCGGTGCCGGATAACTGAACGTGCTGGCCCGCGCGCAAGGTGAGCGGCGCAAAACCGGTAGGCAGCACATCGGCCTGCCCGGTGAATACCGACAGCCGACAGAGGCCGTCGTCCTGGCGCACATTGATTTCACCCTGATCCAGCCTCACGCTGCCAAGCGGCGTACGGATGTCGAACGGCATGGCATTGGCCAGGCGCAACCGAATCTCCCCGCGCAGCAGCGTGAGCCGCCGTTGGCCAGGGTCGATGTCGACCGCAGTGGCGGTATTGATGTGCAACACGCTGCCATCGGCCAAGGTCAATTGGCGTCGCTCGCCGGTGGCGGTGGCCACGTCGGCGCGCCAGGCATCGATGGGCAGCTCACGCATAACCCACCAGGCGGCTGGCGCGACCACGGCCAGCCCCAACACCCCCTTGAGCAGGTCGCGGCGGCCGTGGCCGGGACGATCGAGGCTGGCCATTGCCAGCGCCGGGGGCAGAACCTGGAAGCGGCCCTTGAGCGCCGCTACCCGGCGCCAGGCGGACTCATTCGCCTCACTGGCTTGGCGCCAGCGTTGCAGGCGGGCGAGGTCCTGTTCCGTGACGGCGCCAGACTCCATGCACACCCACCAGCGGGCCGCCGAGCGGGCAGCTTGGCGTGCTTCGTCACTCGGCTCGGCATTCAGCACAGTTCGGCCAGCAGGCAATGCTCATAGGCTTGGGCCATGTAGCGCTTGACGCTGCGCTCGGTGACCTTCAAGCGCTCGGCGATTTCGCGGTAGCCCAACCCTTCGAGCTGGCTGAGCAGAAAGGCCCGGCGAACCTTGGCCGGTAAGCCATCGAGCAGTTGATCCAGGGCGTGCAGGGTTTCCAGCACCTGCCAGCGCTGTTCCGGCGCAGGTGCGACATCGGCGGGCAAGGTAGCGAGGGCGTCGAGATAAGCCTGTTCCAGACTGCGCCGACGGTAGAAATTGATCAGCAGCCGTTTGCCGACTGTCTTGAGGTAAGCACGCGGCTCCTGCAACTCGGCCACCGACTGGGAACTGACCAGCACCCGGATGAACGTATCCTGGCTCAGGTCCGCCGCATCCCACGCACTGCCCAGGCGCCGGCTGAGCCATTGCTCCAGCCAGCTGCGATTGTCGCGATAGAGCGTCTCGAACGCCCGAGCGTCCACCCTCGCCGGCTCGACCATCATCGGCACCCTGTCAGATGTAAATGAGATCGATTGTATTTTAAAAAGGGTTTGCAGCGGAACCGTTAGTTACGCCCTCGATACTGCATTCGGCCGCAATGCGCTCAACCAGACAAACCGCGTGCGCCGCCGACGCGGCTCGCGCCGCTGCTACAGAGACCGCATTCCGTGCACCAGCGGCGCAAGCCACGTCCGGCGACAACGCATTCGCGTGCACCAACGGCCCACCCGCGTCCAGCATCAACGCATCCCCTGTAGCAGCGGCGCGAGCCGCGTCCGGGATCGACGCGGTATTGCAGACCGATCAACCCGAGGCAGGCGCTGACTGAACCCGCCGATAGGTCGTGTGCCAACACAGCAGCAGACCCGCCCCTGCCATCAACGCGCCAACGATGCCGATGTTGGCCACGCCCACCTGGGTGATCACCACACTGCCCAGCAACGCCCCACCACCGATACCGACGTTGTAGATCCCCGAATGCAGCGCCATGGCCACGTCCGTGGCATCCGGCGCCAGCTCCAGGACCTTGGACTGCATCGCCAGGCTGAAGCACATGATCGAAATGCCCCACACCACACTCACCCCACCCAGATAGGTGGCGCAGCGCGCCAACGGCAGCAACAGCATCAGGCAGAGGGCCAGCAACGCGATCGACGACACCATGAAGCCACGCGGATAGCGACCGCTGTAGCGGCTGAACACCAGCGAGCCGATCACCCCGGCACCGCCGAACAGCAACAGCAGCGTCGTGGTCATTTCCCCGCTCATCTGCGCCGCGGCTTGCACGAACGGCTCGATGTAGCTGTACGCCGTGTACTGCGCGGTGATCACCAGCGCAGTCGTCACATACAACGCGACCAGCACCGGCCGCTTGAGCAGCATCGGCAAGCTGCGCAGCGAACCCGAATTCTGGCTGGGCAGCGCCGGCAGGCTTTTCGCCAGCCACAGCGCCACTAGCGTGGCCACCACGCCGATTCCCACGAATGTGGTGCGCCAGCCCAGCGCTTCACCGACCACCCGCCCCAATGGCACGCCCAGCACCATGGCCAGGCACGTGCCGGTGGCCAGCAGGCCCAGCGCCTGAGTGTGCTTGCCCGGTGGCGCCAGCCGCACCGCCAGCGATGCCGTGATCGACCAGAACAAGGCGTGGGCGAACGCGATGCCGATACGGCTGGCCAGCAGCACGCCATAGCTCCAGGCGATGCTGGACACTGCATGGCTGACCACGAACAGGACGAACACCCCGATCAGCAACCGACGCCGCTCGATGTTGCGCGTGAGCAGCATGATCGGCAGCGACATCAGCGACACCACCCAGGCATACACCGTCAACATCAGCCCCACCTGCGCCGTCGGCATCGCAAAGCTAAGACCGATCGAGGTCAACAGCCCAACCGGCGCGAACTCCGTGGTATTGAAGATGAAAGCTGCCAGCGCCAACGCAATCACGCTGGACCAGCTGCCTGTGGGTGTATTCGAAGGCGTATTCATTGGATGGCTTCAGCGACTCTCAAAAATAGTGGGAACGGTCGCGCCTTAACAAACACCACGCATACGTGTGCCGCCTGACCCTCAAGCCAAGCGGAGCATGCAATGAATGATTGTTATGAGTTTGAGGGGCGACGCCAGATCCGGCGGATTCTACGCCCCGCATACGGTAGGCACAATGCGGTCGCCCACCCGGCCCATAAAGTAGAAGACGATACCTGGAAACCCCGGTACACAGTTTCGGGCTTGTCCTAGGAACCAGCGTTCAAGAAAATTTGTATCCCATGGGATACGGATCTATGCTGATGAAGATAGCCACAACGGATGTGTTTGAGCGCTGGTTCACTCGATTGCGTGATCGCCAGGCAGCCATACGGATCCAGGCCCGGATCGACAGGCTGGAAGACGGGAACTGGGGTGACTGGCAGTCAGTGGGAGAAGGCGTATGCGAGATGCGGCTTCATTTTGGGCCAGGGTACCGCCTGTACTTCATGCAACACGAGCAGTGCTGGATAGTGCTGTTGGCCGGTGGCGACAAGTCGACACAGTCCTCCGACATTGCTACCGCCAAGCGTATGGCACAACAACTTCAGGAACAGGAACGATGAAAATCAAGCTACGGGAATGGGATAGCGCCGAATATCTCAAAACCGATCAAGACATGATCATGTACTTCGATGCTTGCATGGCCGAAGCTGGTGATGACGCGGCATTCATTGCCAAGGCGTTGGGCAACATTGCGCGCGCCAAGGGCATCGCCCAGGTGGCGAGGGACACCGGGCTGGGTCGGGAAAGTCTGTACAAGGCTCTTTCGGAGGACGGCAATCCGAGCTTCGCGACGATACTGAAGGTGACGCGTGCACTGGGTATCTCGCTGCATGCAGGGCTGCTTGCATCACCTTCCCGCCCTGCCCCCACTATCGGCTAGCGATCTGGGCGCGCGCACCCAACCGACTCAACCAGACCGAAAACAATATCACACCACCGCCGAGGAACAGTCGTCCCAAAGGCTCGTCCTGGTTCCAGATCAGCAGGTTGAGCAGCAGGCCGACCGGCACGTGGAGATTGTTCATCACCGCCAGCGTGGCGCCTGGCACGCGGCTGGCGCCCTTGTTCCACCAATACATGCCAAGCGCCGTCGACACCAGCCCCAGGAACGCGAGCACGCTCCACTGCACCGGCGTCTGTGGCAGGTTATGGGAGTTGCCAAACAGCAGAAAGGCCGGCAGCACCACCAGCAAGGCGCCAACGTAGAAGTAGCCGAAGCGTCGGTATTGTGGCTGGTCGCTAGGGTGGCGTGCCAGCAGATGCTTGTACAGCACCTGCCCGGCCGCATAGGTGAAGTTGGCCAGCTGCAGCAACAGGAAACCGATGAAGAAGTCCGGGCTGACGCGGTCGAAACGAATCACTGCGGCCCCCGCCACCGCGACCAGCGCCGCCACCAGCGCCCAGCGGTTGAAGCGGCGGTTCAACGCGTCCTCGATCAGCGTCACGTGCACTGGCGTCAGGATGGTGAACAGCAGCACCTCCGGCACGCTCAAGACCCGAAAGCTCAGGTACAGACAGACGTAGGTGATGCCGAACTGCAGCGCGCCGATCAGCAGCATGGCGCGCAGGAAGCGCGGTTCGACCTGACGCCAGCGCGTCAGCGGCAGGAATACCAGCCCGGCGAGCAGCACCCGGGCGAGCACGGCAAAGTAGCTGTCGACGTGGCCGGCGAGGTATTCGCCGATCAAGCTGAAAGAGAAAGCCTGGATGAGGGTGACGATCAGAAGGTATTGCATGGTGCGTCCCGAATTGGCGAGGCGCGGACCTTAGCGCATGTGGGCCGGGTCAGGCCAGTGAAGCGCATCGCGGATCGCCACCGTGATTCATCAAATGAGTTGTCTTGGCCGATCATTGCTCTACCCTGTGTCGCATCTGTGCCGGTGGCTACACGCCTGGCTCGCAATGCACCTCGACCCGCAACCTGAGAATGCTGCGCTTGAAGCTGGCCACCGCGTCGGCCGACGCCCCTGCGGCGACGCTGACCCGCCGGGTCCGCACCGGCTCGGGGCCATTGCGAAAGCGCACACTGCACTGCGCCGCGCGGGCTCCGTAGTTCTGCAGGGTCACGGCGGCCATGTCGGGGGCGGTGTCGTGGGCCGTGACCAGAATGTCGGTGTCGTCGAGCTGCTTCTGCACGTCGATGGGGTAGGCGAAACACACGCCTGGCAGCAGGGCCAGCACTACAACGCAGCATTTGATCATCGAGCAGTCTCCGTGGCGGGCTGCCAGCTTAGGACACCAGGAGTCGAAGATGAAAGCGCCCCGCGTCACCCTTGAGCAATGGCGAACCCTGCAGGCGGTGGTCGACCACGGCGGCTTCGCCCAGGCTGCCGAAGCCCTGCACCGCTCGCAGTCGTCGATCAGCTACACCGTGGCGCGCATGCAGGATCAGCTCGGCGTGCCGCTGTTGCGCATCGACGGCCGCAGGGCGGTGCTCACCGACGCCGGCGCTGTGCTGTTGCGCAGGTCCCGGCAACTGGTCAACCAGGCCAGCCAGCTGGAAGATCTCGCCCACCACATGGAGCAAGGCTGGGAAGCCGAAGTGCGCCTGGTGGTCGACGCAGCCTATCCCAATGCACGGCTGATCCGCGCCCTCACCGCGTTCATGCCGCAGAGCCGCGGCTGTCGCGTGCGGCTGCGTGAAGAAGTGCTGTCAGGGGTCGAGGAAGTGCTGCAGGAAGGCGTCGCCGACCTGGCGATCAGCGGCTACGGCATACCGGGCTACCTGGGCACCGAACTGAGCGCCATCGAATTCATCGCCGTGGCCCACCCCGAGCACGCGTTGCTGGGCATGGGTCGCGCGCTCAGCGTGCAGGATCTGCACGGCCACATGCAGGTGGTGATCCGCGATTCGGGTCGCCAGCAACCGCGTGACGTTGGCTGGCTGGGCGCGGAGCAGCGCTGGACGGTCGGCAGCCTGGCCACGGCTGCCAGCTTCGTCGGCAGTGGCCTGGGCTTCGCCTGGCTGCCCCGACACATGATCGATCGTGAGCTGCGCGAGGGCACCCTCGCCGCTCTGCCCCTGGAACAAGGCGGCAGTCGGCACCCGACCTTCTATCTGTATTCGAACAAGGACAAGCCGCTGGGTCCGGCCACGCAGATTCTCGTCGAGTTGCTGCGCACCTTCGACACCGCGCCTCTGGACGTGCCGATTGCGGCCCTGGAGCAGGTCAGTGTCGTCATGAACCAGGACGACTGACTCTCGTCTTGCGAACATTAAGTAACATTCATTTTTTCCAAGCCGGCTCGCCTGGGCCGCCCTTTGGCGGCACGCTTGCTACATTGCCCCGAACGCTTGCGCCACTTGCGGCTCAAAGCCTATGCCTCCCCCCTCAAGGACCTCGTACCGATGCTGAAGAAAATCCTCCTGACCGCCTGCTCCCTCTCCTTCGCAGGCCACCTGATGGCTGCCGACGCCCAGCACCCCCATGTGTTGCTCGACACCAGCATGGGCGCAATCGAAGTCGAACTGGACGCGGTCAAGGCGCCGATCAGCACCGCCAACTTCCTCGCCTACGTCGACAAGGGCCATTACAACAACACGGTCTTTCACCGCGTGATCCCGGGCTTCATGGTGCAAGGCGGCGGCTTCGACGCCAACATGCGTGAAAAGCCCACCCAGGCCCCGATCAAGAACGAGGCCGACAATGGTTTGCATAACGTGCGGGGAACCCTCGCGATGGCGCGCACTCAAGTAAAGGACTCGGCCACCAGCCAGTTCTTCATCAATCAGAAGGACAACGATTTCCTCGACCACGGTGGTCGCGACTTTGGCTACGCGGTCTTCGGCAAGGTGGTCAAAGGCATGGAAGTGGTCGACAACATCGCCAACACGCCGACGACCACCAAAAGCGGCATGCAGAACGTGCCCAGTGATCCGATCATGATCAAATCGGCGAAACGCGTGGATTAAGCCGCGCGCCCTGCCGGCCATGTCTCAGCCAGGACCGTCAACCCGCACAGGAGAGCACGCTTGAGCATTTATCGCCGCTTCGAACAATGGATCGATATCTTCCGCGAAGCGCCTACGGAAACGCCTCCCAACAAGGTCCTGGCCTTCTACATCTACTACCTCAAGCAGGTCTGGCCCAGCTTCGCCACGCTGCTGGTGGTGGGCCTGATCGGTGCGCTGATCGAGGTCGCGCTGTTTCGCTACCTCAGTCGCATCATCGACATGGCCCAGGGCACGCCCAACGTGCACTTCTTCAGCGACAACGCGCTGGAACTGACCTGGATGATGGTAGTGGCGCTGGTCCTGAGGCCCATCTTCATCGGCCTGCATGACCTGCTGGTGCACCAGGCGATCAGCCCGGGCATGACCAGCCTGATCCGCTGGCAGAACCACAACTACGTGCTCAAGCAGAGCATGAACTTCTTCCACAGCGACTTTGCCGGACGCATTGCCCAGCGCATCATGCAGACCGGCAACTCCCTGCGCGACTCGGCGGTGGCGGCAGTCGATGCGCTGTGGCATGTGCTCATCTATGCAATCAGCGCTCTGGTGCTGTTCGCCGAGGCCGATTGGCGCCTGATGATTCCGTTGATCCTGTGGATCATCGCCTACGTGATTTCGCTGTACTACTTCGTTCCGCGGGTCAAGGAACGCTCGGTGGTGTCTTCCGACGCCCGCTCGAAGCTGATGGGGCGCATCGTCGACGGCTACTCCAACATCGCCACGCTCAAGCTGTTCGCCCACACCAGCATGGAGCAGCAATACGCCCGTGACGCGATCAGCGAGCAGACCGAGAAAACTCAGCTGGCCAGCCGGGTGATCACGGCCATGGATTTCGCCATCACCACCATCAACGGGCTGTTGATCGTCGGCACTACGGGCCTGGCCCTGTGGCTGTGGACGCAATCGCTGATTTCCGTGGGGGCAATCGCTCTGGCGACCGGCCTGGTGATCCGTATCGTCAACATGTCCGGCTGGATCATGTGGGTGGTCAACGGCATCTTCGAAAACATCGGCATGGTGCAGGACGGCCTACAGACCATCGCCCAACCGGTCAGCGTGACCGACAAGAAGGGCGCGCCACGGCTCAAGGTCGACCGCGGCAACGTGCGTTTCGAAGACGTGCATTTCCACTACCCCAAGGGCGACAGCATCATCGAGGGCCTGACCCTGGATATTCGTCCGGGCGAGAAGATCGGGTTGATCGGACCTTCGGGTGCAGGCAAGTCGACGCTGGTCAACCTGCTGCTGCGTCTCTACGACCTGCCCAGCGGGCGCATCCTGATCGATGGCCAGGACATTGCCGACGTGACCCAGGAAAGCCTGCGCGAGCAGATTGGCCTGATCACTCAGGACACGTCGCTGCTGCACCGTTCCATTCTCGACAACCTGCGCTACGGCAAGCCCAATGCCACCGAGGAGCAGGTCTGGGAAGCGGTGCGCAAGGCGCGGGCCGATGATTTCCTGCCGTTGTTGTCCGACAGTGAAGGTCGTCGCGGTTTCGATGCCCATGTCGGCGAGCGCGGCGTGAAGCTGTCCGGTGGCCAGCGCCAGCGCATCTCCATCGCCCGCGTGCTGCTGAAGAATGCACCGATCCTGATCATGGACGAAGCGACTTCGGCGCTCGACTCCGAAGTCGAGGCGGCGATTCAGGAAAGCCTGGAAACCCTGATGAAGGGCAAGACCGTGATCGCGATCGCCCACCGCCTGTCGACCATCGCCAAGATGGACCGCCTGGTGGTGTTGCAGAAAGGCAAGGTGGTGGAAATCGGCAGCCATACCGAGCTTCTGGCACAGCAGGGCCTGTATGCACGCCTCTGGCACCATCAAACCGGCGGTTTCGTCGGGATGGATTGACCAAGCCGCTCCCATGGCTCACGGGGCCATGGGAGCACCCCTGTAGGACCGGTCCGTGAATGACTCAGGCCTGTCGATACGGCAACGCTTCCCGCGCTTGCTCCGCGTACCCCAGCACCCCCACCCGCTCCTCTTGCAGAAAATTCTCCACCGCAGCCCGCAATCCCGGATGCCGCAGGTAATGCCATGACCGCGTGATCACCGGCTCGAACCCGCGGATCAACTTGTGCTCGCCCTGCGCCCCGGCATCGAACCGCTGGATACCATGGGCAATCGCATAGTCCATGCCCTGATAGAAACAGGTCTCGAAGTGCAGCCGGTCATACTCGGCCAGGCATCCCCAATAGCGACCATAGAAGCTGTCGCCCCCCAACAGACTGAAAGCCATCGCCACCGGCCGACGTTCGTGGGTCGCCAACACCACGCGAATCGCCTCGGGCATGCGCTCGGCCAGCAGACTGAAGAAATCACGCGTCAGGTAGGGCGAGCGCCCACGCACATGGTAGGTGTTGGCGTAGCAGGCATAGACGAAATCCCATTCGGCTTCGCTGACCTGCCCGCCCTCGCGCCATTCGAACTCGATGCCTTGCGCCCGTACCTGTTCGCGTTCCTTGCGCATCTGCTTGCGCTTGCGCGAGCTGAGCGCATCGAGAAAGTCCTCGAAATCCCGATAGCCGCGGTTATGCCAGTGATACTGGCAACCCAGCCGTTCCATCCAGCCTTCCTCGGCGCCGATCAGCGCATCGAAGGCAGGATCGGTGAAATTGACATGCGCACCACTGAGCCCTTCCAGCTCCAGGTACCCCGGCACACTGCGCAGCAACTCGACGCCATGCTCGGGCCGACGCATCAACAGGCGTGGGCCGCTGACCGGACTGAACGGCACCGCCCCCAGCAGCTTGGGGTAGTAGTCGATACCGGCCCGCGCGCAGGCGTCGGCCCAGCCGTGATCGAACACATACTCCCCATACGAATGCCATTTACGGTAGCTGGGCAAGGCCGCCACCAGTTGCCCCTCTTCGATCAGCACCAAGTGCTCCGGCGCCCAACCGGAGCGCTCGCCCAGACTGCCACTGTCTTCCAATGCGCTGAGAAAGCCATGGCGCAGGAACGGTTGGGATTCAGGCAACAGCGCGTCCCATTGCGCGGCGTCGATGGCGGACAAGCTGGCAGCAACATGCAACGGCATCGGTAGGCTCCAAAGGATGAGACGTGCCAAGCAGTATCGCGCAGCCTCTGCCTGCGGTCACCCGCCAATACGGCGCCATCACTCGGCGAACGCTCTGGATCAATGCATACCGTCTTTTCAATGTCATCACTAAGCCATTGTTCTGACATTGTTTTGTCATCACCCCTCGCAATACTTGCGCCAGTTTTTCGGGGTCTGCCACGCCATCTGCCAGGCGTGTCCGAAAGCACTTTCAGGCTTGGCGCTTGCCGGCCTTTTTTTGCGATAGGGAGAATGTCATGCGTCGTGTTTCAACACTCACCAAGGTCAGCCTGAGCGCCACCGTTCTGATGGCCATCAGCAGCCAGGCCAGTGCTGCGGTCGATGCCAAGCTGCTCGACATGCTGCGCGCCAACGGCTCGATCAACGCTGCGCAATACGCCGAATTGAAGACCGAGCTGGACAGTGAGAAACAGGCCCAACAAGTGGCTGCCGCCGAACAGTCGAAGAAGATGAGCGCATTCGACCAGAAAGTCGCCTGGGCCGCGAAGACCCAGATCAAGGGCGACGTGCGCCTGCGTCATGAAAGCATCAACGTCGACGGCGAACGTGATGGTTCCAGCGGCGATCGCAACCAGGACCGCCAGCGCATCCGCGCACGTCTGGGCGTCTACAGCGAGATCAACCCGCAGGTCGATGCCGGTATCCGCGTCGCCACCGGCAGCAGCGCCGATGCCCGCTCCACCAACCAGAGCCTGGATGGCGCCTTCAGCAAGAAATCCATCTGGCTCGATCAGGCCTACCTGGACTGGCACCCAACGGCCGTCAAGGACCTGCACCTGATCGGCGGCAAGATGAGCCAGCCCTGGGTCAGCATGGGCGACGTGATCTGGGACGGCGACATCAACCCCGAGGGTGTGGCCGCCACCTACAAGCTGCCACTGGGCGGCGCCGAACTGTTCGGCAGCACCGGCTACTATGTGCTGACCGACAACATCGACGGTGAAGGTCGCCAGTTCGAACATGACCTGCGCATGTACACCGGCCAGGCCGGCGCGCGCTTCGCGCTGGGCGACAACGTCAAGATGACTCTTGGCGGCAGCGTCTATTCCTACGACAACGACAACGCGACCAACGCCGCTGCCGTACTGGCCGTCAACGGCAACGCCTCGACCGAATTCACCCTGTACGAAGGCTTCGGTCAACTGGACATCACCGGCCTGCCCCTGCCGCTGTCGATCTATGGCCAGTACGTGGTCAACGGCGATGCCGAAGCGACCGCCACGGTCGGCAAGCAGGACACTGCCTGGCTGACCGGTTTCAAGACCAAGTTCGCCGGCTTCGGCCTGGACTACAACTACCGCGACGTGCAACGCAATGCGGTGGTTGGCGCGTTCACCGACTCCGACTTCGCCAACGGTTTCACCGGCTCGCGCGGCCACAAGGTCAAGCTGGGCTACGAGATCGACAAGAACTTCGCCGTTGGTGCCACCTACTTCCTGGCCGAATCCGACGTCGCCAGTCGTACCCGTACCGATGCCGACGTGAACACGCTGCAGCTGGACCTGGAAGCCAAGTTCTAAGCCTGCTCTCCTCGCTTCAGACAAAAGGCGCAAGCTGCGAGTGCATCGCAGGTTGCGCCTTTTTCATTGTCAGTGCCGCCGTCGATCAGCGCTTGCGCAGAATCACGCTGCCAATCGAATAGCCTGCACCGAACGAGCTCAGCACGCCGAGCGAACCCGCTGCCAGATCGTCCTGATGGGTATGCAGGGCGATCACCGAGCCGGCCGAACTGGTGTTGGCATAGCGGTCGAGAATCACCGGCGCCTCCTCGACGCTGGCATCGCGGCCCAGCAGCTTCTTCACGATCAAGTGGTTCATGCTCAGGTTGGCTTGGTGCAGCCAGAACCGCCTGACGGCCTGTACGGCAATGTCGTTCTGCGCCAAGTGGGCGGCGATCAGCTCGGCGACCATCGGGCAAACCTCCTTGAACACCTTGCGGCCTTCCTGGACGAACAGTTTGTCCTCTCCACCCGGCCCCAGCGCCTCCGCCCGATTCAGAAAACCGAAGTTGTTGCGAATATTGTTGGAAAACTGGGTCTGCAGACGGGTGCTGACGATGTCGAACTGGTGGGCCGAGGTCGCCAGGTCCGCACGCTCCACCAACACGGCAGTGGCCGCATCGCCGAAGATGAAGTGGCTGTCGCGGTCGCGGAAATTCAGGTGCCCGGTGCAGATCTCCGGGCTCACCACCAGCACCGCCCGCGCCTGTCCCAACTGCACGCTGTTGCTCGCTTGCTGGATACCGAAGGTGGCCGACGAACACGCCACGTTCATGTCGAAACCGAAGCCCTGGATACCCAGCGCCTGTTGCACCTCGATGGCCACCGCCGGGTAAGGCCGTTGCAGGTTGGAACAGGCAACGATCACCGCGTCGACGTCGGCAGCCGTGCGACCGGCGCGTTGCAGCGCCTGCTCCGCTGCAGCCACGGCCATCTGGCACAGAATCGACTGCTCTTCGTTGCTGCGCTCGGGCAGGTCGGGTTTCATCCGCTGCGGATCGAGAATGCCCGCCTTGTCCATGACGAAGCGGCTCTTGATGCCGCTGGCTTTCTCGATGAAGGCCGCGCTGGAGGGGGCCAGTGCCTGCACGTCGCCGCGCTCGATGGCCGCAGCGTTGTCCTGGTTGAAGGCGGCTACATAAGTGTTGAAAGACTCGACCAGCTCCTCGTTGGAGATGCTCTGGGCCGGTGTGTACAGGCCGGTGCCGCTGATGACGACGTTATGCACGGTCGTTCCTCTATTGTTAGGGGCAACTCAATCAGATGAATGCCACGCAAGCCCGAGTCGAAAGACCGGGCCGCACTCAGGCGTCCACTGCACTCCACTGCTTGCTCAAGCGCTTGTCCGACACGGGCACCTTGGTGCCCAACTGTTGCGCGAACAACGACACTCGATACTCCTCCAGCAGCCAGCGATATACCTCCAGCTGTGGATCACGCTTGCCCTCCTGGCCATGCTTGTTCAGGCGTGTCTGATACTGGCCCCAGAGATTGGCCAACTCGCCGCTCCAGACCCGATCTTTCTGCACTTGACTCGGCAGTTTCTCCAAGCGTAGCTCGACCGCCTTGAGCAGGCGCGGCATTTCCTTGAGCCAGGCTGCCGGGGTATCGCGCACGAAACCGGGATAGACCAGATGGCTCAACTGCTGCTTGATATCGTTCAGCGCCACGGCATGGGTCAGATCGATCTTGCCCTTGAAGCGCTTTTGCAAGCCATGCCACAGCTTGAGGATATCCAACGTCGGGCGCGCCAGACGTTCGGCGTGCTCTGCCCAGGCGCCACGCTTGCGCTCGGCCAGTGCCGCCAGGGCCGCACCGTCGCGCGGCAGGCTTGCTTCACCTTCCAGCACGCAACTGTCCAGGCTGGCCAGCAGGATGTCCTCGACGAGGGCTTCGACACGGCCGAGTTCGCGGTACAGCAGGCCCAGTTCGGTCTGGCCCGGCAACTTGCTGCGCAGGAACTTGGCCGGTTCGGCCAGTTGCTGCAGCAGCAGCCGCTGCAGGGCGCGTCGGTGCTGGTACTCGGCTTCGGCGCTGGTCGAGAACCGCCCTTCCTTGACCGTGCCGGCTTCCTCGACCAAGGCCGGGTAGACCGTCATCGACAGTCCGGCGATGTTCTGCTGGGTGGTCTGTTCGACCTTGGCGAACGCCTTGGCCTGCACCGGTTGCTGGCTCTTCGCGGTATTCGGCACCGCCAATGCGGCGCTGCTGGCCTCGGCGAAACGCGCGGTGAGCTCGGCCAGGTCACGTCCCTCACCAAGAAATTTGCCTTGGCCGTCGAGCACTTCGATGTTCATGCGCAGATGGCTGTCGACCTGCTGCGCGGCCTCGGCCCATGCCTCGTCGCTGACCCGCGCGCCGGTCATGCGCAGCAGTTCGCGGCCCAGGGCCTGGGGCAAAGAGCCTTCGCCGAAGGTCAGACGCGCAAGAGCCGCGCGAACGAAGTCCGGCACCGGCACGAAGTTCTTGCGCAGGGCCTTGGGCAGGTTGCGCACCAGGGAAATGCACTTGGCCTCCAGCAACCCCGGCACCAGCCATTCCAGGCGCTCGCCCGGCAAGGCCGGCAGCAGCGGCGCGGGCACGCGCAGGGTGACGCCGTCGCGGGGGTGATTGGGCTCGAAGTGGTAGCTCAGCTGCAGGCTCAGATCGCCCAGACGCAGGGTGTCAGGGTATTGCGCGGCCGTCACTTCGCTGGCCTCCCGCGCCAGTACGTCCTCTTCGCGCATGATCAGAAGATCGGGGTTCTTCTGGCTGTTGACCTTGTACCAGCTGTCGAACGTGGCCGTCTGATGGATCTCGGCGGGCAGGCGCGCCTCGTAGAACCCGTAGAGGGTTTCTTCGTCGGCCAGAATGTCGCGTCGCCGGGCCTTGGCCTCCAGCTCGTCGAGCTGCTCGAGCAGCTGGCGATTGGCCGTCAGGCACTTGGCCCGCGACTGGATCTCGCCGCGCACCAGCCCTTCACGAATGAACAGCTCGCGCGACGCCACCGGGTCAATGGGCCCGAAATGCACCGGGCGACGGCCGACCACGATCATGCCGTAGAGGGTGATCTGCTCGAACGCCACGACCTGGCCGCGCTTCTTCTCCCAGTGCGGCTCGAAATGGTTTTTCTTGATCAGGTGCCCGGCCAGCGGTTCGATCCAGTCCGGCTCGATCTTGGCGACCATGCGCGCATACAGTTTGGTCGTCTCGACCAGCTCGGCGGCCATCAGCCACTGCGGCTTCTTGCGCCCCATGCCCGACGACGGATGCACCCAGAAACGACGCTGTCGCGCGCCCAGATAGTCGCCGTCTTCGGTTTTCTGGCCGATCTGGCTGAGCAGGCCGGACAACACCGCCTTGTGAAACTTGGGATAGTCCGCGGCGTCCTTGTTCACCTGCAGTTGCAGGTCACGGCAGATCAGGCTCAGTTGACGGTGTGCATCACGCCACTCGCGCAGGCGCAGGTAATTGAGGAACTGTTTGCGGCACCAGTTGCGCAAGGCACTGGAGCCCAGTTCCTGACGCTGGGTTTCGAAACCACGCCACAGATTGACCAGCGCGGCGAAATCCGAATCGGCATCCTTCCACTGCGCGTGGGCCTGATCGGCCGCCTGCTGACGCTCGGGCGGACGCTCGCGCGGATCCTGCACCGAGAGCACGCTGGCGATGATCAGCACTTCCTGCAAACTGCCCTGGCGCGCGCCTTCGAGCAGCATGCGCCCCAGGCGTGGATCGATCGGCAAGCGCGCCAACTGTCGGCCCATCGGCGTCAGCTGGTTCTCGCGGTTGACCGCAGACAGCTCCTGCAGCAGGTTGAAGCCGTCGCTGATGGCCTTGCCGTCCGGTGGCTCGATGAACGGGAAGCGGTCGATTTCACCCAGGCGCAGGTGCAGCATCTGCAGGATCACCGCCGCCAGGTTGGTGCGCAGAATCTCGGGATCGGTGAATTCGGGGCGCGAGAGAAAATCCTCTTCGCTGTACAGGCGGATGCAGATGCCGGGCTCGACTCGGCCACAGCGACCCTTGCGCTGATTGGCGCTGGCCTGGGACACCGCCTCGATCGGCAGACGCTGAACCTTGGCCCGGTAGCTGTAGCGACTGATGCGCGCTGTACCGCTGTCAATCACGTAGCGGATGCCGGGCACGGTCAGCGAGGTCTCCGCCACGTTGGTGGCCAGCACCACGCGGCGCCCGGGATGGGACTGAAAAATGCGCTGCTGCTCGGCCGGCGACAGGCGCGCGTACAGCGGCAGGATTTCCGTGTGCCGCAGCTGAGCCTTGCGCAGCATGTCGGCAGCATCGCGAATCTCGCGTTCGCCGGGCAGGAACACCAGCACGTCGCCCGGCGTCTTGCGCTCGCTGCGCTCGAAGGCGGCGATTTCGTCCAGCGCCGCCAGAATCGCTTGGTCGACGGTCAGGTCGTTCTCGATCTGGTTGCCTTCTTCGTCCTGCTCGGCCGTCAGCGGTCGGTACCAGGTGTCGACCGGGAAGGTGCGCCCGGACACCTCGATGATCGGCGCATCGTCGAAATGCTCGGAGAAGCGCTGCAGATCGATGGTGGCCGACGTGATGATGACCTTCAGATCGGGACGTCGTGGCAGCAGGGTCTTCAGGTAGCCCAACAGGAAATCGATGTTCAGGCTTCGCTCGTGAGCCTCGTCGACGATGATGGTGTCGTAGCGCTCGAGAAAACGGTCATGCTGGGTCTCGGCCAGCAGGATGCCATCGGTCATCAGCTTGACCAGGGTATTGGCATCGCTCTGGTCTTCGAAACGCACCTGGTAACCCACCAGCCCGCCCAGCGGCGTCGCCAGTTCCTCGGCAACACGACTGGCCACGCTGCGCGCAGCGATCCGGCGTGGCTGAGTGTGGGCAATCAGGCCATGCTGGCCGCGGCCCAGCTCCAGGCAGATCTTGGGCAACTGGGTGGTCTTGCCCGAGCCGGTTTCGCCGGCAATGATCAGCACCTGATGCTCAGCGAGTACCTTCTTGATTTCATCGCGCTTGGCGGCAATGGGCAGACTGTCGTCGTAGCGCACCGTCGGCACGCTCAGCCGGCGGGCCTCGACGCGGGCGAACGAAGCCTGGGCTTTCTCGACCCACTGACCAAGCTTTGCCTCGTCGGGCCGCTTGCGCAGTTCATGCAACTGCCGGCGCAGGCGGTGACGATCGCCGATCATGGCCTGGTCGAGGTTTTTCAGAAGCTGGTCAATCGAAGCGGTTTGGTCGGTCATCAGGTACGCAGAGGTCTTCTTTTGGGCTACGGCGGGGCTATTGCAGCAGATTGTCGCAGATTTGGAGGAACACTGCTTTCTGTAAGCGATTGGCAACGCGAGGAGCTGACCGACAGACCCCTCGCGTCGATGGTCGTTACTCGGCGGGCTTCCAGCCTACGTTGTGCAGCGCCTCAAGCAGCGTATCGCCGCTCAGGCCATGGACGGTCACACCATCCTCGGTATCCATATCTTCGCCGGCCAGCAGGGCATTGATGATCGCTTCTTCCACCGCCTCTCCAGCAGCTTCGAACAGGGCAGAAATATGATCATTGCTGATCATCGTCAGAGGCACGGTTAGCTCACTCTCCTCACGGGCATAGTCGGCGATGGGCAGGTCTCTGTTGGCGGTGGAAAACGCCAGGAAGATATCTCCGCTTGAATCCTCCGTACCCCCACCGGTTCGAGCAATGCCAAGCGATGCTCGCTGAGCCAGCCGCTGGCATTGGTGAGGCAGAAGGGGGGCATCGGTAGCCAGAATCACGACGATGGACCCCATGCCAGGGGTGCCGCCAGAGGCGAAGGGTGAACCGATATCCATCAGCTGGCGGCCTACCGGATAACCATCCACCCGCAGGTTCTGACGCGTGCCATGGTTGGCCTGAACCAGCGCGCCCACAGTCCAGCCGCCTTTTGCGTCAGCAACCACCCTGGACGATGTGCCGATTCCGCCTTTGAACTCATGACAGATCATGCCTGTGCCACCGCCAACCGCACCTTCGGCAACCTCACCGGCCTTGGCGTCGTCAACGGCTTCGCGCACCAGCTGCACACTGACATGCTGACCCCAGATGTCACTCAGCCTGCCATCGAACGTTTCCATGACCACGGGCATGCACCAATACGTCGAATCAGTGGCCAGTTGCTCTCGCTCCAAGGCGATCAATGTATCCCTCACCACGCCCACGCTGTGGGTGTTGGTAATGCCAATCGGCGTGGTCAACATCCCATTCTCACGGATCCACTCAAGTCCAGTGGCATCGCCATTCCCGTTGAGAACGTGACAGCCGGCAAAACAGGGTTGCAGGCGAGCATGTTCAGCGCGTGGCTGAACGATGCTGACACCGGTTCTGATCTGGCCTGACTCGCCTTCGGCGATCAAGGTGGCATGACCAACGCGAACGCCGTCCACATCGGTGATCGCATTCAAAGGGCCCGGAGTACCGTGCCCCAGGGTGATGCCAAGTTCACGTGCGCGCATAAATAATCCTTATTCATAGAGGTTGATCGCTCCACGGCATCTGCCGCGTTGATCAAATGCTAAGAACAATGACGACGCCTCACAAATGGCACCCTGTGTAAGGGGGCTGCTCACACCTCGCGGTCGAAAAAGAAGCTGCACGCGCGCGCTTGTCTTCAAACGTTTTTTTTCAAACCCAGCTTCTTGAGCTCTTCATCGCGCAGCTCGCGGCGCAGGATCTTGCCCACGTTGGTGGTCGGCAGCACATCACGGAATTCAACCGTGCGCGGCACCTTGTAGGCAGTGACGTTGGCGCGCATATGCTCCATGACCTTTTCCTTGGTCAGGGTGACACCAGGTTTGGCCACGACGAAAATCTTGATCGACTCGCCGGACTTCTCGTCCGGTATGCCGATGGCTGCGCATTGCAGCACGCCCGGCAAAGTGGCAAGGACGTCTTCGAGCTCGTTGGGGTACACGTTGAAGCCCGAGACCAGGATCATGTCCTTCTTGCGATCGACGATACGCATGTAGCCGTCGGGCTGGATCAGCGCAATGTCGCCGGTCTTCAGCCAGCCCTGCGCGTCGAGGATCTCGGCGGTGGCCTCCTGGCGCTGCCAGTAGCCCTTCATGACCTGCGGGCCCTTGATGCACAACTCGCCGATCTCACCCAATGGCAGTTCTTCGCCTGCATCGTTGATGATCTTGGCCAGCGTGGACGGCACCGGAATGCCGATGGTGCCGATCTGGATGCGCTGGTTGGGGTTGACCGTCGCCACCGGGCTGGTTTCGGTCATGCCGTAGCCTTCGCAGATGGCGCAGCCGGTCACTTCTTTCCAGCGCTCGGCGGCGGCCAGTTGCAGGGCCATGCCGCCCGACAGCGTGACTTTCAGCGCCGAGAAGTCCAGCTTGCGAAACGCCTCGTTGTTGCAAAGGGCCACGAACAGTGTGTTGAGCCCGACGAAGCCGCTGAACTTCCACTTCGACAGCTCCTTGACCATCGCCTGCAGGTCGCGCGGGTTGCTGATCAGCACATTGTGGTTGCCGATCAGCATCATGGCCATGCAGTGAAAGGTGAAAGCATAGATATGGTAGAGCGGCAGCGGCGTGATCAGTATTTCGCAGCCTTCGTCGAGGTTGGACCCCATCAAGGCCTTGCACTGCAGCATGTTGGCCACCAGGTTGCGATGGGTGAGCATCGCCCCCTTCGCCACGCCGGTGGTGCCGCCGGTGTACTGCAACACGGCCACTTCCGAGCTGGCCGGGTTGGCTTCGTTGACGGCTTGGCCGCGTCCCTTGCTCAACACATCGTTGAACTTCACTGCCCGTGGCAGGTGATAGGCCGGGACCATTTTCTTCACGTACTTGATCACGCTGTTGACCAGCAGACGCTTGAGCGGCGGCAGCAGGTCGGCGACTTCAGTGACGATGACATGGCGGACGGACGTCTTGGGGACGACCTTTTCCGCCAGGTGCGCCATGTTGGCCAGGCACACCAGGGCCTTGGCGCCGGAGTCCTTGAACTGGTGCTCCATTTCCCGCGCGGTATACAGCGGGTTGGTGTTGACCACCACCAGGCCTGCGCGAATCGCACCGAAGACCGCCACCGGATACTGCAGGACGTTGGGCAACTGCACCGCAATGCGATCACCCGGCACCAGGTCGGTGTTCTGCTGCAGATAGGCGGCGAAAGCTCCCGATAGCTCGTAAAGCTCACCGTAGGTGAGGGTCTTGCCCAGGTTGCTGAACGCCGGCTTGTCGGCGAAGCGCTGGCAGGACTGCTTGAGCACTGCCTGGATATTGGGATACATGTCTGGATCGATATCCGCCGCGATTCCAGCCGGATACTTATCCTTCCAGAAATTTTCGATCATGGAAGCCCACTCCTCCAGCGCCAGCGAATCTTCACCGCATTCGATGCGATTATTATTGATATGTCAGCACGACCCATACAGGTCCGAATGCCGAAAAGCGCGCCGAGAGTAGCAGCTTTGCCATGAGGCGACTAGAGGCTGAAGGTGGCCAGACGGTAACCATTGTGACCGGATTGACAGTTCCAGTCACAGTGGATCCAGCTTGTATCCGGGCTCGCTGGCGCCCCTCTGCAACGCCCGCCACGACCCCTGTTCGGTGCATCAACCGTCGCGCAGTTCACGTCGCAGGATCTTGCCCACGGGTGTCATCGGCAAGGCGTCGCGCAGGACGATTTCCCGTGGCAGCTTGTAGCCGGTGAAGTTGGCCTTGCAGTAGGCCATCAGCTCAGCCGTGGTCAGCTGTGGATCACGGGCCACCACGAACAGCTTGACCGCCTCGCCGGCGCGCTCGTCCGCTACCCCGATGGCCGCGCAATTGGCCACCTGAGGATGCGCCATGACCACGTCCTCGATTTCGTTCGGATAGACGTTGAAACCCGAAACGATGATCAGGTCCTTCTTGCGGTCGACGATGCGCACATAGCCGTCGGGATCGATGACGGCGATGTCGCCGGTCTTGAACCAGCCGTGCGTGTCCAGCGCCTCGGCGGTCGCCTCGGGCTGCTGCCAATAGCCGCGCATCACCTGCGGACCCTGGATGCACAGCTCGCCGCGCTCACCCAGCGGCAGCTCGACGCCTTGATCGTCGATCACCTTCAGTCCCGTGCCGACCACGGGAATGCCCACGCTGCCGATGCGCGCGCACTGACCATAGGGGTTCGTGCAGGCCACCGGCGAGGTCTCGGTCAGGCCGTAGCCTTCGACGATACGACAGCCGGTCAGACTTTCCCAGCGCTCGGCCGTGGCCTTGACCAGCGCCGTACCACCGGAGTTGGTGACCTTGAGATGGGAAAAATCCAGGGAGCGAAACTCGGCATGCTCCATCAATGCCACAAACAGCGTGTTCAGCCCCAGCAAGGCGGTGAACTTCCACTTTTTCAGCTCCTTGATGAAGGCGCCGATGTCACGGGGGTTGGTGATCAGTACGTTATGGTTGCCGGTGACCATCATGCACAGGCAGTTGGCCGTGAACGCATACACGTGGTAGAGCGGCAGCGGCGCGATCATCACCTCGTGGCCTTCGCGCAGGATCGTCTGGCCCTGTTCGTCGAGCTGGCGGAAACAGGCCCTCACCTGCAGCATGTTGGCGACCAGATTGCCATGAGTGAGCATGGCGCCCTTGGCCAGCCCGGTGGTGCCGCCAGTGTATTGCAGCACCGCGAGGTCATCGAGGGTCGGCGCCACCGGACGGGGTGACGACCCCGCGCCTTGCGCCAGAATCGTCTTGAAGGGTATCGCCTGGGGCAGATGGTAGGCAGGGACGCGCTTCTTGACCTTGCTCACCAGCGTGTTGACCAGCCAGCCCTTGGCAGCGGGCATCAGGTCGCCCAGGCGGGCTTCGATCAGGTACTCCAGCTTCGTGTCCTGCAGCACCTGCTCGACCTTGTCGCCGAACAGGTTGAGGTAGACCAGCGCCCGTGCTCCGGAATCGGAGAACTGATGGCGCATTTCGCGCACGGTGTATAAAGGGTTGGTATTGACCACCACCAGGCCGGCGCGCAATGCACCGAACACCGCAATGGGGTATTGCAGGACGTTGGGCAACTGCACCGCGATACGGTCGCCGGGGACCAGGTCGGTGTGCTGCTGCAACCAGCTGGCGAAAGCGGCGCAGTGCCGGTCGAGCTCGGCATAGCTCAGGGTCACGCCCATGTTGCTGAAGGCCGGACGTTGGGCGAAGGTGGTACAGGAGCGGTCGAACACATCGACAATGGAGGTGAATTCACCGACCGCAAGAGTGTGGGGCACGCCCGGCGGGCGCTTGTCGTTCCAGAAATCAGGATGCATTATTATTGTCCTCTGATTCGAAGCCCGCCCGGCCATTGCGCCTGCGGTATGCTGCCGACGTTAGCAGCTGCCGCAACCGACGCAAATGCGCACCACCCTCCTGTTAACATCGTGAATCTATTTGACGCGGCACTAACCCCGTCAAGCTAAGGAACCCGCACACCCATGACCCAAGTCAGCAATACTCCGTACGAAGCGCTCGAAGTCGGCCAGACCGCCAGCTTCAGCAAGACCGTGCAGGAGCGCGACATCCAGCTGTTCGCCGCGATGTCGGGAGATCACAACCCGATTCACCTGGACGCCGAGTTCGCCGCCGCCAGCATGTTCAAGGAGCGCATCGCCCATGGCATGTTCAGTGGTGCCCTGATCAGCGCCGCTGTGGCTTGCGAGCTGCCCGGACCGGGCACCATCTACCTGGGTCAGCAGATGAGCTTCCAGAAACCGGTGAAACTGGGCGACACCTTGACCGTGCGCCTGGAAATCCTCGAAAAGCTGCCCAAGTTCCGTGTCCGCATCGCCACTCGCGTGTTCAATCAGCGCGATGAGCTGGTCGTCGACGGCGAAGCTGAAATCCTTGCCCCACGCAAGCAGCAGACCGTCACCCTAGTCAGCCCGCCACCCATCACCATCGGCTGAACGCGACCCACAAAAAAGGGGCGACCCTGGTCGCCCCTTTCGTTGATCCGCCACCGCTCACCGGTCACTGTAGGAATCTCTCCAGATGTACAGCGCAACGCCGACCGTGAGCAAGGTCGCGAGGCCGAAGGTCAGTGCCCCGGCAAAAAAAATGTCATCGAACATCATCGCTGGTCGTTCCCGCATCCACTCGAAACGTCACCCTACGCGGGCGCGCCGTTGCCTGGATTGACCTGGGTCAACGCTTCTTCGGCTTCTTGGTCTTTTTCCTGGACTTGGCCGGATCCAGAGGCAGCGCCTGTTCGAAGGCCTGACGCATCTCGTTGAGGCGCTTGTCCTTGAGGTCGTGGATACGCTTGCCGCGTTCGCTGGCGAAATCGATCAGGTTGTCGTCTTGGCTCATGGCGGTGTCGAATCGGTGGCGAAAAGGATCGTTCATGATGCAGCGCGCGAACGGCCCTGACTAGACCTGGATGTCGACCCATAGTCCCTGGCGCGGCGGGCCCTCGACCAAGGGGGCCACCGGTACCGTGTTGTCGGCGTTGAGCGAGTCGCCCGGCACCGGCGCGTGCTCGTCCGGATCCGGTGGTCGGCCTTCGCGCTGACGCCGTCGCTGCTCCTCGCGCAGCACCAGCGCTGCTTGATCGGCATCGTGATGACGCAGGTCGATGGCGGTTTCATTGGAGCCTGGCTGAGCCGGCGCCACAGGTGCGATGCTGGGCGTCGGCTTGACCGGGTCGAGTTGCGAAGTCACCGGCACGACGCTGATCGGAATCAGGGGCGGAATCATGAGAGAGGTCTCCTAATCCCAGGTTGTCGGCAGCCGCGGCGGCAACTTGAGACATTTTGTCGCAGTCATGCAGACCATGACAAAGCGCCCTCCACTGGCTGGCGGCATCGCAGCTCGTGACAAGAGGTGAAAAAATCCCTTCGCGCCTTTATAGTGTTCGGTCTTCGTTTCACTTCCAGTAGCCGAGCCCCATGTCCGAGCCACGCAAGATTCTCGTCACCAGCGCCCTGCCCTATGCCAACGGTTCCATCCACCTTGGCCATATGCTGGAGTACATCCAGACCGATATGTGGGTGCGCTTCCAGAAGCATCGCGGCAATCAGTGCGTCTATGTCTGCGCAGACGACGCCCATGGCTCGGCCATCATGCTGCGTGCAGAAAAGGAAGGCATCACGCCCGAGCAACTGATCGCCAACGTCAAGGCCGAGCACAGCGCCGACTTCGCCGACTTCCTGGTGGACTTCGACAATTTTCACTCCACCCACAGTGAAGAAAACCGCGAGCTGTCCAGCGAGGTCTACCTGAAGCTGCGCGATGCCGGCCATATCGCCCAGCGCTCGGTCACCCAGTATTTCGACCCGCAGAAGCAGATGTTCCTCGCCGACCGTTTCATCAAAGGCACCTGCCCCAAGTGCGCAGCGCCCGACCAGTACGGTGACAACTGCGAAAAGTGCGGCGCTACCTACGCGCCCACCGAGCTCAAGGATCCGAAATCGGCGATCTCGGGCGCCACGCCTGTGCTCAAGGACTCCCAGCACTTCTTCTTCAAGCTGCCCGACTTCCAGCAGATGCTGGAAGGCTGGACCCGCAGTGGCACCTTGCAGGACGCTGTGGCCAACAAGATCGCCGAATGGCTCGATGCGGGCCTGCAGGAGTGGGACATTTCCCGCGATGCACCGTATTTTGGCTTCGAGATTCCAGGCGAACCCGGCAAATACTTCTATGTGTGGCTGGATGCGCCGATCGGCTACATGGCCAGCTTCAAGAACCTCTGCGCCCGCCGTCCGGAACTGAACTTCGATGCTTACTGGGCCAAGGATTCCACGGCCGAGCTGTACCACTTCATCGGCAAGGACATCATCAATTTCCATGCGCTGTTCTGGCCAGCCATGCTCGAAGGCGCCGGCTACCGCAAGCCGACCGCGCTCAACGTGCACGGTTTCCTGACGGTCAACGGCGAAAAGATGTCCAAGTCCCGTGGCACGTTCATCAAGGCCCGTACCTACCTGGATCACCTCGCGCCCGAGTACCTGCGCTACTACTTCGCGTCCAAGCTGGGCCGTGGCGTGGACGATCTGGACGTCAACCTCGACGACTTCGTGCAGAAGGTCAATTCCGACCTCGTCGGCAAGGTGGTCAACATCGCCAGCCGTTGTGCCGGTTTCGTCCACAAGGGCAACAACGGCGTATTGGTCGCCGCGAATGCCGCACCGGAGCTGACCCAGGCATTCCTGGACGCAACGCCCAGCATCGCCGAAGCCTACGAAGTGCGCGACTTCGCCCGCGCCATGCGCGAAATCATGGCCCTGGCCGACCGTGCCAATGCCTGGATTGCCGAGAAAGCACCTTGGTCGCTGGCCAAGCAGGAAGGCCGCGCCGACGAAGTGCAGGCCGTCTGCGCAGTGGGTATCAACCTGTTCCGCCAGCTGATCATCTTCCTCAAGCCGGTCCTGCCCGAGCTCGCACGGGAAGCCGAACGCTTTCTCAATGTCGAGCCACTGACCTGGAACGACCACACTACCTGGCTCGCCGAGCACTCGCTCAACCCGTTCCAGGCATTGATGACCCGCATCGACCCGGTCAAGGTGCAGGCCATGACCGACGCTTCCAAGCAGGACCTGGCCGCTGCTCAGGATCCTGCCGTAGCTGCCACTGGCAACGGTGAGCTGGCCAAGGAGCCATTGGCTGCCGAAATCGATTTCGATGCGTTCGCCGCAGTCGATCTGCGCGTTGCCCTGATCCTCAAGGCCGAGGCGGTCGAAGGCGCGGACAAGCTGCTGCGTCTGACCCTGGACATCGGTGATGAACAACGCAACGTCTTCTCCGGGATCAAGAGCGCCTATCCGGACCCGGCTGCCCTTGAGGGTCGACTGACGATGATGATTGCCAACCTAAAGCCTCGCAAGATGCGCTTCGGCATCTCCGAAGGCATGGTCATGGCCGCAGGCCCTGGCGGCGAAGAAATCTACCTGCTCAGCCCCGACAGCGGTGCCAAGCCGGGCCAGCGCATCAAATAGGTTCAGGTTCACACGCCCTGCCGCTTGTCTTCATCGCAAGACAAGCGGCAGGATCGCTGCCCACCTCACCACCTGCTTCCTCCGCAATCCGGCCGCCCATGAACCTGATCGAACGCATCGACGCATTGTTGCCACAGACTCAGTGCGGCAAATGTGGCCATGCTGGCTGCCGGCCCTACGCAGCCGGCATCGTGGCCGGCGAGCCGATCAACCGTTGCCCGCCGGGGGGGGCGGCGACCATCGCCGCCTTGGCGCAGCTACTTGAGGTACCGGTGCTGGCGCCTGACCTGACCCTTGGTACGGCCCCCGCCCAGATCGCCTATATACGCGAAGCCGAATGCATCGGCTGCACCAAGTGCATCCAGGCGTGTCCAGTGGACGCCATTCTCGGCGCCCCGAAGTTGATGCACAGCGTGCTGGTCGACGAATGCACCGGTTGCGACCTGTGCGTCGCGCCCTGCCCTGTCGATTGCATCGAAATGCGTGACGCACCGGCATCGGCGTTCACTTCGTTGGCGAGCGATCCCGCTTGCAGCACGGAACAGCAACGTGTGCGTCTGCACAAGCGCGATCGGGCCCGGCAACGCTACGAGGCCCGCAACCTGCGACTACAGCAGGTCCAGGCGGCACGGCAGGCCGAGCGATCACACAGGCCGCAGCGACCGGCTACCCTCGCGGGGCCGTCGTCCCCGGCCTTGTCGGCGATCGAGCGGATCAAGGCAGCGAAGGCGGCCAAGGCGAGCACTGGCGACGCAGCCCTGAAACAGGCGAAAATCGCCGTGGCCATGAGCCGTGCGCAGTTGGCGAAAACCCAGAAGGCTTTCGTGACACCGCCCACGTTCGAGCAGTACCTCATACTCGACGCCTTGAGCCGCGAACACGAATCCGCCGAACGTCACCTGGCTGCACTTCAATCACACTAGTCTTGCCCGCGAAGGATTTATCTGCCCGATGAACGCCACGAAACGCCAGGAAATCTTCCGCCGGCTTCACGAAGACAACCCGGAGCCCAAGACGGAACTGGCCTACGGCTCACCCTTCGAATTGCTGATCGCGGTCATTCTTTCCGCGCAATCCACCGACGTCGGTGTGAACAAGGCGACTGCGAAGTTGTTTCCCGTCGCACCGACGCCTGAGGCAATGCATGCGCTGGGTGTCGAAGGACTGTCGAGCTACATCAAGACCATCGGTCTCTACAACAGCAAGGCCCGCAACGTGATCGAGACGTGTCGCCTGCTCGTCGAACGGCATGGCGGCGAGGTGCCACAAACCCGCGAGGCCCTCGAAGCGCTTCCAGGGGTCGGCCGCAAGACCGCCAACGTGGTGCTCAATACGGCGTTTCGACAACTAACCATGGCCGTCGACACGCACATATTCCGCGTCAGCAACCGGACCGGAATCGCCCCCGGCAAGAACGTGGTGGAAGTTGAACAGAAACTGATGAAGTTCGTACCTCGGACTTACCTGCTCGACTCGCATCACTGGCTGATCCTGCACGGTCGCTACGTCTGCCAGGCACGCAAGCCCCGCTGCGGCAGTTGTCGCATCGAAGACCTGTGTGAATACAAGCACAAGACAAGCGACGATTGAGGTTGCCTGTAAGAGCCGATCTCTTGATTGAAAAAATCTTTTTTACGCCGTCTTCGAATATCGCTATAAGGTCCGCCATTGGCAGCACATGCCTGGAGCTGACGTCATGAGTAGCGATAAAGAAGCATTGGAAACGGAAGACGACTTCATCACTGCAGACAGTGAAGAAGCCGAGCCTGTCGTTGAACCCGTCAAGAGCAATCTGAGCAAGCGCCGTACGATCGACAACCTGCTCGAGGAAAGGCGTCTGCAACGGCAGTTGGCCGACTACGATTTCGATCTCTAGGGCACACCGCTTGCCTGCAGATCAGGCCAGGCCGTTGCGCTGGGCCAATTCGATCAGATCCACGAGCGACCGGGCATTGAGCTTTTGCAGCAAGCGCGTCTTGTAAGTGCTCACGGTCTTATTGCTGAGAAACATGCCATCGGCGATCTGCTTGTTCGATTTGCCCTTGGCCAACTGCTGCAACACCATCATTTCTCGGCCGGACAGGCGATCTACCATGTCGGCCTCGGAGGCATTGCCCAGGCTCGCTCGCACCGAGTGCAAGGCCTGGTTGGGGAAATAGCTGTAGCCGGAAAGCACCGCCTTGATCGCGCTGAGCAACTCGGTGAGATCCTGCTGCTTGCACACATAACCCGCCGCGCCCGCCTGCATGCAGCGCATGGAAAAATGCCCCGGCGCCTGCGAGGTCAGCACCATCACCTTGAGCTGGGGTTCGCTCACCGTCAGCCGACTGATCACTTCCAGCCCGTCGAGCTTGGGAATCCCGATGTCGAGGATGACGATGTCAGGCGCATGGTCACGGGCCAGTTGCAGCGCATCGACACCGTTGTCGGTCTCGGCCACCACCTCGTAGCCATGGCGCTCCATCAGCAGCCGCACGGCGAGGCGGATGACCGGATGATCGTCCACGATCAGCACTTTATTCATGGGAGGATCCAATTTTTTGCGGTTCGAATTCTAGAGCCCGCACATTACCCCAGAGACCTGTCGTCTTCGACGATTCAGAATCTGGGCAAGCAATAACTAAGACACTTCCTACAATGCTAGGAGAATATTCCTACATACTGAGCTTGTGAAAATTCTTGTACAGTGCCTGACGGCTTCGAGCTCTGCTTATGAAACTAAGGAGCAGGAGCATTGCATAATTGCCCTGCCGCTTCAATTGAGCCGTGCCCTGTAAACCGACCAAGCTGTTGCAGGATAAATACCGCCTTCAAACCCTCGGTATTTGGACGAAAACCGCCAGGCTAGAGCCATCACGATGGGTAGACGCTTTCTCCCTGCTCTGCGTCGTGCGGCTTTGGCGGTTGGGTAACTATGCATCCTACGCAGCCCTGCGGGCCTACTACTATCGGTGGACAAGCAACCATCGGCCGCATGCGGCCCTGCGAGGCATTCGTGGCCCACAAGAAAATCACCCGCCCCAACCCGCTCGGCATCATCGCCCTGTTCACGGCGATGGTCGAGGCATCCGCCTTGGCCAGCCTGCCCTTTCTGGATGAAACCAGCCAGACGATCTATATATGGTTTCTGGTGGGCTTTCCAACGTTTCTGGCCATTCTTTTCTTCGCCACGCTCAACTTCAATCGCCGAGCGCTTTACTCTCCATCGGACTTTGAAAGTTCGGCGTACTTTCTGGAAAGTCTGGATACCGAAGTGGATTTTCATAAACTTAATATCGACAATCGGGTGACGCTGGCGCATAACGACTTGCACATCATCGACACCAGTACTCTGCCAACGCGGGCGCGCATGACCGCCAATCTTGAACGGCTGGCAGCTGCGCTCGAGACGCGCAAACACGCCAGACCTCTGCTGATCGTGCTGGTAGGACATTGTCCCCCGCCACCCTTGTCCAATGCGCTGGCGGCGCGACTGGCCAGGCTCAATTGCCAGGTCGCGGCGTTGCAACCGAACCGGCTGAAGTGGACCGTGCTGTTGGGATAATAAAAAACCCCGGTCGAAACCAGGGTTTTCGAGACACGCCTGGCGGGTGTCGCGACCGCTGCTATGAAAACGGCTGTCAGAACAACGTGCGACCCTTGTTCGCGGCAATCCGCATACGCAAGGCGTTGAGCTTGATGAAGCCCGCCGCGTCGGCCTGGTTATAGGCGCCACCGTCTTCCTCGAAGGTTGCGATGTTGGCATCGAACAGCGAGTCATCGGACTTGCGGCCAGTGACGATCACGTTGCCCTTGTACAGCTTGAGCCGGACCACACCGTTCACGTTGACCTGCGAGGCGTCGATCATCTGTTGCAGCATCACGCGCTCAGGGCTCCACCAGTAGCCGGTGTAGATCAAGCTGGCGTACTTGGGCATCAGCTCGTCCTTGAGGTGCGCCACTTCGCGATCCAGGGTAATGGATTCGATGGCACGGTGGGCGCGCAGCATGATGGTGCCGCCTGGGGTTTCGTAGCAACCCCGGGACTTCATCCCCACATAGCGGTTCTCGACAATGTCCAGCCGGCCGATGCCGTGCTCGCCGCCAATGCGGTTCAAGGTGGCCAGAACGGTGGCAGGTGTCATGTCGACGCCGTCCAGCGCGACGATGTCGCCATTGCGATAGGTCAGCTCCAGATACTGCGGGGTATCCGGGGCGTTCTCCGGCGAGACGGTCCAACGCCACATGTCTTCTTCGTGCTCGGTCCAGGTGTCTTCCAGCACGCCGCCTTCATAGGAGATGTGCAAAAGGTTGGCGTCCATCGAGTACGGCGACTTCTTCTTGCCGTGGCGCTCGATCGGAATGTTGTGCTTCTCGGCGTAATCCATCAGTTTTTCACGCGAGAGCAGGTCCCACTCGCGCCATGGCGCGATAACCTTGACGCCCGGCTTGAGCGCGTAGGCGCCCAGTTCGAACCGCACCTGGTCGTTGCCCTTGCCGGTGGCGCCGTGGGAGATGGCATCTGCACCGGTTTCGTTGGCGATTTCGATCAAGCGCTTGGCGATCAACGGCCGCGCGATGGAAGTGCCCAGCAGGTATTCGCCTTCGTACACGGTGTTGGCACGGAACATCGGGAACACGAAGTCGCGCACGAACTCCTCGCGCAGGTCGTCGATGTAGATTTCCTTGACGCCCATGGCCTGCGCCTTGGCGCGTGCCGGCTCGACCTCTTCGCCCTGGCCGAGATCGGCAGTGAAGGTCACTACTTCACAGTTATAAGTGTCCTGCAGCCACTTGAGGATCACCGAAGTGTCCAGGCCGCCGGAATACGCCAGAACGACCTTGTTTACGTCCGCCATGCCATCACTCCACGGGGTTCTACGGAAAGCCGTCGATTCTACCGCCCAAGGCTACGAATTTACAGGGGCGCGACAGCTTTGGTTGAACAAGCGACAGTCACAATGGCTTCGCTGGCGGCTTGTCGGTGGCCAGAACGGCGGGCGAATCGGCGGCCGGGACAGCGCTTGGCGGCGCCTCCACACGAGACAACTCGATGCTCACGCGACGGTTTCGGGCCCGGTTGGCAGCATTGCTGTTGGCCACCAGCGGATAGCTTTCGCCGTGAAAGCGCAAGGTGATCTGGCTTTCGCTCAGGCCATGGGCCAGCAGGTAGTCCTGAACGGCCAGCGCCCGGCGCCTGGACAGGTCGCGGTTCACCAGGCGGTTGCCGCTGTTGTCCGAATGGCCGTCGAGCTGCACGTGATTGACGCTGGGATCGGCTTTCATGAAGGCCAGCAGCTTGTCCAGACGCGCCTTGGCCGGCGCGTCGAGTTCGAGACCGCGGGGAAAGCCCACTTCGCTCAGGCGAATCTGGTCGTAGTTCATCGGCAACAGCTTCGCCGCACAGGCCTGGTACTCGCCGAAAGCCTGGCCGAAGCGTGCCGACAGCAGGCGGATCTCTACCGGCTGTCCGCCGGACTGGCTGCGTATCAGGGTCATGCGCCCTTCCAGCAGCCCATTCATCAGACCACTGGCCTGGCTTTGGGAGCTGGTCAGCAGGGCTTCGCCATGGCCCAGCCGGACGCTGCCCAGGTTGATGTCGCCGCGGCCCGGCTGCCAGGGTGCTGCAGCAGCCAGAAGAGTCGCAGAGCCTGTGCCCAGCAGACGGCTGGCCGAGTTGAGGCGAAATACCGCCTGCTCACCCGCACGCCGCACGAATTCCGCCGAGCCGAAATTGGCAACCGGCTGGCCCAACCGGCACTCGAACTGATCGCCCGCCACTTTCCACTCGACGTTCTCCAGACGCGTCTGGAAATTCATCGCCAGGGCCGGAAGGCTGGCAAACACACTGAGCAGGGCAAGATAACGCTGGCGCACGACAGGCTCCACGGGTTCGAACGGGGTACTTCCAAGGTATCGGACATGGCCTGCAAAACTTGATAGCGGATGCCGTGGGCGGCGTTTTCCGGTAGCATTCGCGGCGAGTTCGAACCGCCTGGAATCCCCAATGTCCGACCGCCTGACCCTTCTGCGTCCCGACGACTGGCACATACATCTTCGTGATGGTGCCGTGCTGCCGCATACCGTGGCCGATGTATCGCGGACCTTCGCCCGCGCCATCGTCATGCCCAACCTGGTACCGCCGGTGCGCACCGCCGTCGACGCCGATGCCTATCGCCAGCGCATCCTTGCCGCACGCCCCGCAGGCAGCGCCTTCGAACCGCTGATGACCCTGTACCTGACCGACCGCACCAGCGCCGCCGACATCCGTGCCGCCGCCGCTTGCGGATTCGTCAAGGCGGCCAAGATGTACCCGGCCGGGGCCACCACCAATTCCGATTCCGGGGTCACGAGCCTGGACAACATCACCGAGGCGCTCGAAGCGCTCAGCGATGCCGGGATGCCCCTGCTGATCCACGGCGAAGTCACCCGCGGTGACGTCGACGTGTTCGACCGCGAGAAAATCTTCATCGACGAGCACATGCGCCGGTTGGTGGAGCGCTTTCCCACGCTCAAGGTCGTCTTCGAGCACATCACCACCGCCGAGGCCGCCGAGTTCGTCAAGGCGGCTCCGGCCAATGTCGCCGCGACCATCACACCTCAGCACCTGCTGTACAACCGCAATCACATGCTGGTGGGCGGAATTCGGCCGCACTTCTATTGCCTGCCGATCCTCAAGCGCAACACCCATCAGGTCGCCTTGCTAGACGCCGCCACCAGCGGCAGCGGCAAGTTCTTCCTGGGTACCGATTCGGCGCCCCATGCCCAGCATGCGAAAGAAACCGCTTGCGGCTGCGCCGGTTGCTACAGTGCCTACGCTGGCATCGAGCTGTACGCCGAGGCGTTCGAGCAGCGCAATGCCCTGGACAAGCTCGAGGGCTTCGCCAGCCTGCACGGCCCGGACTTCTACGGCCTGCCCCGCAACACCGACACCATTACCCTGGTCCGCGACGAGTGGACCGCCCCAACCAGCCTGCCCTTCGGTGAGCAGGTCGTCATTCCGCTGCGCGCCGGTGAAAAACTGCGCTGGCGCCTGCTGGAGAAAGATGCGTGAGTGAAGACAACTACGACGACGAAGACACGGGCAATGCTGGCACGGGCTCGCGCCATCCCATGGCCGCCCGTTTTCGTGGCTACCTGCCGGTAGTCGTGGACGTGGAGACTGGCGGCTTCAATAGCGCCACCGATGCCCTGCTCGAGATCGCCGCGACGACCATCGGCATGGACGAGAAAGGCTTCGTGTTTCCCGACCACACCTATTTCTTCCGCGTCGAACCGTTCGAAGGGGCCAATATCGAGGCCGCAGCGCTGGAGTTCACCGGTATCAAGCTGGATCACCCCCTGCGCATGGCCGTCAGCGAGGAGACAGCGCTGACCGACATCTTCCGCGGCATCCGCAAGGCGCTCAAAGCCAACGGCTGCAAGCGCGCGATCCTGGTGGGCCACAACAGCAGCTTCGACCTCGGCTTTCTCAATGCTGCCGTCGCGCGAACCGACATGAAGCGCAACCCGTTCCATCCCTTCTCAAGCTTCGACACCGCCACCCTGGCAGGCCTTGCCTACGGTCAGACCGTTCTGGCAAAAGCCTGCCAGGCTGCGGATATCGACTTCGATGGTCGCGAAGCCCACTCTGCGCGCTACGACACGGAAAAGACTGCCGAGTTGTTCTGCGGCATCGTCAACCGCTGGAAGCAGATGGGCGGCTGGCAGGACTTCAACGATTGAGCACCTGCGCAGGAGCTGCCGGCAACGGCCGGCACTCCTGCACCGTTCATCGCTTGTCACAAGCGTAGTCGCGAGTTGTTTTGACAAGCATTCTCATTAACATTAGGATCGTCCGCACTGAAACCAACACAGCGGCGGTTCTTACGTATGTATGTCTGTCTTTGCCAGGGTGTCACCGATGGTCAGATTCGCGATGCAATCTACGAAGGCTGCTGCAGCTATCGTGATGTCCGCGAAACCCTTGGCGTTGCCACTCAATGCGGTAAATGTGCCTGCCTTGCCAAGGAAGTGGTACGCGATACGCTGACGCAAATCCAGACTGCCCAGGCATCCACCCTGCCCTACCCTGTGGAATTTACACCTGCCTGAAGCAACCCCATTCGAGAAACCGGGCCATGCCCGGTTTTTTTATGTCTGAAATACAATGACTTAGCAACAAACGCGGAACTCAGTCATTCTTATTCCGATTAATTTTCATATAGTATTCAATAACTTAGGTTTGACATGGCAACTTCCTGAGGCCAAACTTCGCGCTATTACTCCTATTCCCGCGCAGGCTCTCCGACCATGAAAGGCGAAATCAGCGTCATCCAGCATCTCAACAGAATCCTCGGAAACGAGCTGGTCGCCATCAACCAATACTTTCTGCATGCCCGCATGTACGAAGATTGGGGTCTGAACAAGCTGGGCAAACACGAGTACAAGGCATCCATCGATGCCATGAAGTACGCCGACAAGCTGATCAAGCGCATTCTCTTCCTCGAAGGGATTCCCAACCTTCAGGAACTGGGCAAGATCCTGATCGGTGAACACGCCAGCGAAATGCTCGGCTGCGACCTGAAAATCGAATACAAGGGTCTGGCCGATCTGAAAGGCGCCATCGCCCACTGCGAGACTGCCGGTGACTTCGGTAGCCGTGAAATGCTCGAAGACATCCTCGAAGGCAAGGAAGAGCAGATCGATTGGCTGGAAACCCAGCTGAGCCTCATCGACAAGGTTGGAATCGAGAACTACCTGCAGTCGAGCATGGGCGAAGAAGACTGATCCCACTGCGCTGCCGAAGCGGCACCATGAAAAAGCCCCGCGCTGTGTGAACAGGCGGGGCTTTTTTCGTTCCTGGCCGACTTGAATGTCGGCCACTCACGGGATCAGGCGTCGGCTTTTGGCTGAGCGGCCTTGGCCGAAGCTTCCTTGACCAGGGTCTGCAATTCACCGTTGGCAGCCATCTCGGCCACGATGTCACTGCCGCCTACCAGTTCACCGGCCACCCACAGCTGCGGGAAAGTCGGCCAGTTGGCGTACTTGGGCAGGTTGGCGCGAATTTCAGGGTTCTGCAGGATGTCGACGTAGGCGAATTTCTCGCCACAGGCCATGATCGCCTGCGAAGCCTTGGCCGAGAAACCGCACTGAGGCGCGTTCGGCGAGCCTTTCATGTAAAGCAGGATTGTGTTGTTGGCAATCTGCTCTTTGATCGTTTCGATAATATCCATGGAGCACCTCGCTCGGCTTGTCTATCCGACACTGTCGTCGGCACGGTGAGGCATTGTAACGGAAAGCCGAGCGCAACGCTCGGGCTCTTGCAGCGCGGGGCGTTGGGACAAAAGCTTGCGGTGGTCGACCGATTCAGTTCATCGGCACAGAAGAAGGCAATGCCTGCATCTGGATTTCCAGCACCGTCTCGACTTCTTCCTGGGCAACATGCACGCCGGTCAGTTCGCCGATGAGTCGCCAGTGGTCGTCCAGTCCGGTACTGATGGTCGCCATGCGATCGATCATGTGTTTGCCGGCCGAGCGAGTGACCTCGTCGGAACTGCGCAGCAGCTCGAACGACATGGAGGTCATGGACGCCGTCAGGTGGGTCAGGGTGCGGGCGGTCAGACCCAGCAGCTCCAGCAGTTGTTGTTCTTTCGATTCCATTCCGCAAACTCCGTGTGCTTCTCAATACGCATTTATAACTCACAGACGATGTTTAGGAAACGTCAGATGGTCGGCAGAAACATCCAGCGATGGAAACCTCTGGAAACTTGTGCGCGCCGGTTAAAACTTCAGCGGCTATTGGTAAAAGGCGACAGTTCCTTATAGGATGGCGCCTTCCCTTATTTCGTCGCCCCGTGCGGCTTTCGCCGCAGGTCTCACTCGTTTTTCCGAAAAACCTGTTTTCGAGCACCTGCGGTCCGTGGCAAAAGGTAGTCAATGATGAGCGCAAGGCACTTTCTCTCCCTTATGGATTGCACGCCCGAAGAGCTAATCAGCATCATTCGTCGAGGCATCGAGCTCAAGGACCTGCGTCAGCGCAGCGTGCTGTTCGAGCCTTTGAAGAACCGCGTACTGGGCATGATCTTCGAGAAGTCGTCGACGCGCACCCGCCTGTCTTTCGAAGCCGGCATGATCCAGCTCGGTGGCCAGGCCATATTCCTGTCCCCGCGCGACACACAGCTGGGCCGCGGCGAGTCCATCGCCGATTGCGCCATCGTCATGTCGCGCATGCTCGATGCGGTGATGATCCGCACCTTCGCCCACCAGACACTGACCGAGTTCGCGGCCAATTCGCGCGTACCGGTGATCAACGGTCTGTCCGATGACCTGCACCCCTGCCAGCTGCTGGCCGACATGCAGACGTTTCTCGAACACCGCGGCGCCATCCAGGGCAAGACCGTGGCGTGGATCGGTGATGGCAACAACATGTGCCACAGCTATATAGAAGCGGCCATCCAGTTCGATTTCCAGCTGCGCATCGCCTGCCCCGAAGGTTTCGAGCCGGACGCACGCTTCGTGGCCATGGCACCGGAGCGCGTCAGCGTGGTCCGCGATCCTCGCGAAGCCGTGCGTGGCGCCCATCTGGTGAGCACCGATGTCTGGACTTCCATGGGCCAGGAAGAGGAAACCGCACGGCGTTTGAAACTGTTCAAGCCCTTCCAGGTGACCCGCGAACTGCTCGATCTGGCGGCCGATGATGCGCTGTTCATGCACTGCCTGCCGGCCCACCGTGGCGAGGAGATCAGCCACGATGTGCTCGACGATCCCCGCGCCGTGGCCTGGGACCAGGCGGAGAACCGCCTGCATGCGCAGAAAGCGCTGCTGGAATTTCTCGTCGCTCCGGGATATCGCCCTGAATGAGCACCGCATTGCTGCTCGAACTGCGCAACCTGGCGTGCGGCTATGGCGCTCAGCGTGTGGTGCAGAACCTCAACCTGCACCTCAACGCGGGCGACATCGGCTGCCTGCTCGGCTCCTCCGGGTGCGGCAAGACCACGACCCTGCGCGCCATCGCCGGCTTCGAGCCGGTCCATGAAGGCGAGATCACCCTCGATGGCGAGGTCATTTCCCGGCCCGGCCATACCCTGGCTCCGGAAAAGCGTCGAATTGGCATGGTCTTTCAGGACTATGCACTGTTCCCCCATCTGACCGTGGCCCAGAACATCGCCTTCGGCATTCGCAAGCACCCCCGGCAGGCACAGGTGATCGGCGACATGCTCGAACTGGTCAACCTTGGCGGGCTGGACGCGCGCTATCCCCATGAGTTGTCGGGAGGCCAGCAGCAGCGTGTCGCGCTTGCCCGGGCTCTGGCACCGGAGCCGCAACTGCTGTTGCTGGACGAGCCGTTCTCCAACCTCGACGTCGAGCTGCGCCGTCGCCTGAGCCATGAGGTGCGCGACATTCTCAAGCGCCGTGGCACCAGCGCCATCCTGGTCACCCACGATCAGGAAGAGGCTTTCGCCGTCAGCGACCACGTCGGAGTGTTCAAGGAGGGTCGGCTGGAGCAGTGGGATACGCCGTATAACCTGTATCACGAACCCGCCTCGCCATTCGTGGCGAGCTTCATCGGCCAGGGTTATTTCATTCGGGGTCAGTTGGTGGATCCGGAAACGGTGACCACCGAGCTGGGCGTCCTGCGTGGCAACCGCGCCTACACGTGGCCTGCTGGCAGCGCCGTCGACCTGCTGCTGCGTCCCGATGACATCGTGCATGCGCCCGACAGCTCACTCAAGGCGCGCATCGTCGGCAAGAGCTTCCAGGGTGCGGCAACCCTGTATCGATTGCAGCTGCCCACCGGCAGCCAGCTCGAGGCCGTGTTTCCCAGTCACCTGGATTATCTGCCAGGCGCCGAGGTCGGCATTCAAGTCGCTGCCGACCATCTGGTGCTGTTCCCCGCAGCAGGCAGCGTGCCGGTGCTGAGCGAGCCGCGTCGACACGCCTGACACACCTGGCAAATCACGGGCAATAAAAAAGGGCGCTCCACCAAGCGCCCTTTCTTCCACAGCTCAAGCGTTATTGCAGACGGGTCTGCGCAGATCCGTTGATCGGGATGCGCTTGGCCTTGGCCTCTTCAGGCACGACACGCAGCAGGTCGATGTTGAGCAAACCGTTGTTCAACGCCGCGGCCTTGACCTCGATATGGTCGGCGAGGCGGAACGACAGCTTGAACGCGCGCTGGGCGATGCCTTGGTGCAGGTAGGTCACGCCGGTGGTCTCGGCCTCGCGCTTGCCACCACTGACGGTCAGAACGCCCTTCTCGACTTGCAGTTCCAGGTCTTCTTCCTGGAAGCCTGCAGCGGCGATGACGATCCGGTACTGATCATCGGCGTGCTTTTCGACGTTGTAGGGTGGGTAGCTGCTGGCCGACTCGTTGCGTGCGGCAGACTCGAACAGATCGTTGAAACGGTCGAAGCCCACGGAGTGGCGGAACAGTGGAGCAAGGGAAAATGCAGTAGCCATGTGTTTCTCCTGAATCTCAGCGAGTGATTGTCTCCGCGACCCGAATTCGGCATCGCGTAACCCATAGATAGGGACCAGCCAAACGCTTTCAAGAGCTTCCAGGAAAATTTTCTTGTGCAGTGCGACGATCTTTCTTGTGACCTGCTGACTCGCTAGCCCGGCTGCAGCAGGCGTTCGACCGCGTCACAATCCTGTTCGCGGCGCACAAGGGTGAACAGCTCGGTCGCCTCGGGGTAGGTGCGGGTCAGCATGGACAGCCACTGCTTCAGCCGGCCCGGTGCCTGTCGTGGTGTGAGCTGCGCACGGGCCTGGCGCCAGAATTCGCGGATCAGCGGCAGCAGCTCGGCCCAGGTCATGTCGGGCAGCTCGATGCCCTGATGGGCCGCAGCGATCTGCCGCGCCAGGTCGGGCTTGGACACCAGCCCACGACCGAGCATGAAGTCCCTGGCGCCACTGACCTCACGGCAGCGCTGCCAGTCGGCGACCGTCCAGATGTCGCCATTGGCATAGACCGGCACCTTCACCACGTCCTGGACCTTGGCGACCCATTCCCAATGGGCTGGCGGCTTGTAACCGTCGACCTTGGTCCGCGCATGCACCACCAGGACCTCGGCGCCCCCTTCGGCCAGTGCCGTGGCGCACTCGATGGCGCTGTCGGGGGTGTCGAAACCCAGGCGCATCTTGGCCGTCACGGGAATGTGCGCAGGCACCGTCGCGCGCACTTCACGCAGGATGCGATGGAGCAGTTCCGGCTCCTTGAGCAGCACTGCCCCGCCACGCGACTTGTTCACCGTCTTGGCCGGGCAGCCGAAATTCAGATCGATCACTGGCGCACCGAGAGTACAGGCGAACGCGGCGTTGTCGGCGAGCGCCACCGGATCCGAACCCAGCAACTGCACACGCAACGGCACGCCGGCTCGGGTCTTGGCGCCGGCCAACAGCTCAGGTCCGAACTTGTGGTAGTAGGCCGCAGTGAGCACGCGTTCGTTGACGCGAATGAATTCGGTAACGCACCAGTCGATGCCACCGACCTGGGTCAGGACGTCGCGCAGGATATCGTCGACCAAGCCTTCCATGGGCGCCAAGGCTAATTGCATGAGGTGTTTCTCGGACAGGGGCGTGAAAGGGAGCGGATTCTAGCAGAAAGCCCGCGCACGGGCGGGCTCTCTAGGGTCTGTGTGAAAAGTCTTGAGACGAAGGTCAGGCAAGGCGAAAACAGCCGAGGAAGCGGTGTTTACAGGTTGTAAATGAGCATTCCGAGGCTGATTTCAACGCAGCATCACCGAGTATCAAGGCTTTTCACACAGAGCCTAGGATTGGAGGACTATGGCTTGACCATACCCATCCAGAAACTCGGCCGGCATGCGTTTGGGCTTGCCGCTGGACAGCTCGATGCAGACGAAGGTGGTACGAGCCCTGAGCACAACTGCGCCGTCACGGAGACGCCGCAATTGGAAATGGCGCGTCATCTTCAGACGTCGGTCCCAGTCGAGGATCCAAGTGCCCAATTCCAGCTCATCGCCTTCGTGGGCGCTCGCGAGATAGTCGATTTCATGACGGACCACGGCCATGGCGCGATCGAGCTGTCGATAGGTCGCAAGATCCAGACCCAGATGCTGCGAATGCTGCCAGGCACAACGTTCGAGCCAGGTGACGTAGACGGCGTTGTTGGCGTGTCCGAGGCCGTCGATGTCGTCGGGCTGGACTGTCAGGGCTATGACGAAGGGGGCGGGCCGATCCCAGTTCATGGGCGCTCCTGGAGAATTAGGAACAGGCGGATATGGCGAGGGCAGAAAAACAAAAGGCTCATTCAATAATCGAATGAGCCTTATAAGTCCCGCAGAGCGGGTAATCGTGGCGTCCCCTAGGGGACTCGAACCCCTGTTACCGCCGTGAAAGGGCGGTGTCCTAGGCCACTAGACGAAGGGGACGCAAAACCTTCAGTCGAGCCCGCTATTGCGGACTCTGGCAAATTGGTGGAGCTAAACGGGATCGAACCGTTGACCTCTTGCATGCCATGCAAGCGCTCTCCCAGCTGAGCTATAGCCCCGAATTTATCGCCCTGCGGCGGAATACCGACTTCACTCGATATTTCTGTACAACTGGCGTCCCCTAGGGGACTCGAACCCCTGTTACCGCCGTGAAAGGGCGGTGTCCTAGGCCACTAGACGAAGGGGACATACCTTCTACCAAGATCAGTCTGGAACTGATCGACTCGTTGTCAACCTGCGACATCAAGCCTGGAATTTGGTGGAGCTAAACGGGATCGAACCGTTGACCTCTTGCATGCCATGCAAGCGCTCTCCCAGCTGAGCTATAGCCCCAAACAGTGTGTTGCTGTGTGGACGGGGCGCATATTAAGACGACCTCGCCAGGGTGTCAAACTTATTTTCAGAATTATTTCGAAGTTTTTTATCGCGATTACAGGGACTTACCGGTTTTGCTGGGTTTGGGCGAAGAGCGACGCGGCTTGCGCCGCTGCTACAGGTTGGTGGTGCATCGGCACGCATGGGGTGTGCCTGGCGGAACGCGGCGCATTCGGACGCGGCTTGCGCCGCTGCTACAGGTTGGTGGTGCATCGGCGCGCATGGGGTGTGCCTGGCGGAACGCGGCGCGTTCGGACACGGCTTGCGCCGCTGCTACAGGGATGGTGGTGCACCGGATGCACCCTGGCCCGCGGTCTTCTGTAGCAGCGGCGCGAGCCGCGTCGGGGGTCAGGCGATTGCGGCCAGGAGCTTTTCCCATTCCTTGTTTTCTTTCTTGGAAACACCGCCGAGCAGATCGAGAGCCTGGCGCAGGCGGAAGCGGGTCAGGTCGGGGCCGAGGATTTCCATGGCGTCCAGGACCGACACCGAACTGGCTTGCCCGGTGATCGCGGCAAACATCAGAGGCATGGCGTCACGCAGCTTCAGGCCGAGCGACTCGACCACCGCCTGAATGGTTACAGTGATGCGCTCCTTGTCCCACTGGCGCAGGCTTTCCAGCTTCCAGAGGATCAACTGCATCAGTTGCCGCACCTGGTCGGCAGAAAGCTTCTTGCTTTCGAACAGGCGGGGATCCAGCTGCAGGCCGCCGGCGAAGAAGAAGCCACCCAGCGGAACGATCTGACTGAAGGTCTCTACCCTGCCCTGCACATGGGGGGCGATCTTCATCATGTAGTCAGGATTGAACGCCCACTGCTGCACTCGTGCGGCGAACTCCTGTACCGGCAGCTCGCGCAACCACTGGCCGTTGAGCCACGAGAGCTTCTCGATATCGAAGATCGGACCGCCCAGGGAAACGCGGGAGAGATCGAAGTGCTCGACCATTTCGGCGAGGGAGAACTTCTCGCGCTCGTCCGGCATCGACCAGCCCATGCGGCCCAGGTAGTTGAGCATGGCTTCGGGCATGAAGCCCATGCGCTCGTAGAAGGTCACCGAGGTCGGGTTTTTGCGCTTGGACAGTTTGCTCTTGTCCGGATTGCGCAGCAGCGGCATGTAGCACAGCGCCGGTTGTTCCCAGCCGAAGTATTCGTAGAGCTTCATCAGCTTGGGCGCCGACGGCAGCCATTCTTCGCCGCGCAGCACGTGGGTGATGCCCATCAGGTGGTCGTCGACCACGTTGGCCAGGAAGTAGGTAGGCAGGCCGTCGGTCTTCATCAGGACCTGCATGTCCATGCGGTCCCATGGGATTTCTACATCGCCACGCAGCATGTCGGGAACCACGCAGACTCCTTCGGTCGGAACCTTCATGCGGATGACGTGGGGTTCGCCGGCGGCCAGGCGGCGCTGGACTTCCTCGGCCGACAGCAACAGGGCGCGGCCGTCGTAACGAGGGGTTTCGCCACGGGCGGTCTGTTCGGCGCGCATCTGGTCGAGTTCTTCGGCGGTGCAGAAGCACGGGAATGCGTGGCCCATGTCGACCAGTTGCTGGGCATATTGCTTGTAGATGTCGCCCCGCTCGCTCTGCCGGTACGGACCATGTGGGCCGCCTACGTCGGGGCCTTCACTCCACTCGATGCCGAGCCAGCGCAGGGCGTCGAAGATCTGCTGCTCGGATTCGCGGGTCGAGCGCAACTGGTCGGTGTCTTCGATGCGCAGGATGAACTCGCCGCCATGCTGTTTGGCAAAGCAATAGTTGAACAGGGCGATGTAGGCCGTGCCGACATGGGGGTCGCCGGTGGGCGATGGGGCGATACGCGTACGAACGGTCATTGAGGGTCTCGAGCAGGTTGAATCGAAACGCCGATGTTAGCAGGGCTTGGGGGGCAGGCTCCAGAATCGTGTGGCGGGGGGTATGGGCGTTCGGCTGTGGGACGGTGGCGTGGCCTTCGCGGGCAGAGGGCTCGCCGCCCGCCCCGCTCCCACAGGTCGGGTGGTTGCGGGTGGGCTCTGGTGTGGTGTTCGCGGTTCGGCGTCAGACCTTGAGCAAGCGCTCGCGCAGTTTGCCGATTTCGTCGCGCATCTGCGCGGCGGCTTCGAATTCCAGGTCGCGGGCCAATTGGTACATCTTCTCTTCCAGTTGCTTGATGCGCTTGGTGATTTCGCTGGGCGAACGCAGCTCGTTTTCGTAGCGCGCATTTTCCTCGGCGGCCTTGGCCATGCCCTTGCGCTTCTTGCTGCGCGACCCAGGCACGGTGGCGCCTTCCATGATATCGGCGACGTCCTTGACCACGCCCTTGGGCACGATGCCGTTGGCTTCGTTGAAGGCGATCTGCTTCTCGCGACGACGTTCCGTCTCACCGATGGCGCGCTCCATCGAGCCGGTCATGCGATCGGCATAGAGGATGGCCCGGCCATTGAGGTTTCGCGCGGCACGGCCGATGGTCTGGATCAGCGAGCGATCCGAACGCAGGAACCCTTCCTTGTCGGCATCGAGGATGGCCACCAGCGAAACCTCGGGCATGTCCAAGCCTTCGCGGAGCAGGTTGATCCCCACGATCACGTCGTAGGCGCCCAGACGCAGGTCGCGGATGATCTCCACTCGCTCCACGGTATCGATGTCCGAGTGCAGGTAGCGCACGCGCACGTCGTGGTCGGCGAGGTAATCGGTAAGGTCCTCGGCCATGCGCTTGGTGAGTACGGTGACCAGTATGCGGTCGTCGTTGGCCACCCGCTTGCGAATCTCCGACAGCAAATCGTCGACCTGGGTCAATGCGGGCCGCACCTCGACCTGGGGATCGACCAGACCGGTCGGCCGTACCACCTGCTCGATGATTCTCCCGGCATGCTCGGCCTCATAGTTGCCGGGGGTGGCCGAGACGAAAATGGTCTGGGGGCTCACCCCTTCCCATTCGTCGAAACGCATGGGTCGGTTGTCCAGCGCCGAGGGCAGGCGGAAACCGTACTCGACCAGGGTTTCCTTTCGCGAGCGGTCGCCCTTGTACATGGCGCCCACCTGGGGAACGCTGACGTGGGACTCGTCGATCACCAGCAAGGCGTCAGGGGGCAGGTAGTCATAGAGGGTGGGCGGCGCTGCGCCGGCGGGACGTCCGGACAGGTAGCGGGAATAGTTTTCGATGCCGTTGCAGTAACCCAGCTCCAGGATCATTTCCAGATCGAAGCGCGTACGCTGTTCAAGCCGCTGGGCTTCGACGAGTTTGTTCTTGTCGCGGAAGTAGTCCAGGCGGTCCTTGAGTTCTTCCTTGATGCCTTCCACGGCGCCCAGCAGGGTTTCCCGTGGGGTGACGTAGTGGCTCTTGGGGTAGAAGGTGAACCGTGGCAACTTGCGCGTGACCTCGCCAGTCAGCGGATCGAACGCGGCGATGTTCTCGACCTCATCGTCGAACAGCTCGATACGGATGGCTTCCAGATCGGACTCGGCGGGAAATACATCGATCACGTCGCCGCGCACGCGGAAGGTGGCGCGGGCGAAGTCGATCTCGTTGCGTGTGTATTGCAGGTCGGCCAGCCGGCGCAGCAGCGCGCGCTGGTCGAGCTTGTCGCCGCGGTCGACGTGCAGGACCATTTTCAGATAGGTTTCGGGACTGCCCAGACCGTAGATGCAGGACACCGTAGTGACGATGATGGCGTCCTTGCGTTCGAGTAGTGCCTTGGTCGCGGACAGGCGCATCTGTTCGATGTGGTCGTTGATCGAGGAGTCCTTCTCGATGAAGGTGTCCGACGATGGCACGTAGGCCTCGGGCTGGTAGTAGTCGTAGTAGGAGACGAAGTATTCGACCGCATTATTCGGGAAGAACGCCTTGAACTCGCCGTACAGCTGAGCGGCCAAGGTCTTGTTCGGCGCTAGCACCAGCGTTGGGCGTTGAACCTGCGCGATCACGTTAGCGATGCTGAACGTCTTGCCCGACCCGGTTACCCCCAGCAAGGTCTGGTGCGCCAGGCCCGCTTCGATACCCTCCACCATCAGGCGAATGGCTTCCGGCTGGTCGCCAGCCGGCTCGAAACGGGTAACCAGTTGAAACTCGGACATGCCACACCTCATGAGTCGCTACAGCCGGACTTTTCCGACTGTATTTATAGACAGTACTTAACCCTAATTGGCACCTGTTGCGGCAAGTTTCAAGGGCATGGCCCAAGACCTTCGGCAAGCACAGGACCAATGGTCGAAAAATAATCGGCAAAAATCGGTAAAACCAAGTGCAACCTGTCGCTCCATGGGCCAAGCGTCTTTATACTGACTCCCCACTCGTGCATCGCTTCGTGCCGCATGGATGAAGCGTGCATCCTCTTCACTCCCGATCAGAGCTACGGTAAAAATGAGCCTGTTTTCCGCTGTCGAATTGGCACCCCGCGATCCTATCCTGGGCCTCAACGAAGCATTCAACGCCGACACCCGCACCGACAAGGTGAATCTGGGCGTTGGCGTGTACTGCAACGAAGAGGGGCGAATTCCCCTGCTGCGCGCGGTCATCGAAGCCGAAACCCAGCGCGTTGCACAGCACGCCGCACGTGGCTATCTGCCCATCGACGGTATCGCCGCCTACGACAAGGCTGTACAGACCCTGATCTTCGGTGCCCAGTCCCCGCTGCTGGCGGCAGGTCGCGTGGTGACCACACAGGCCGTCGGTGGCACCGGCGCCCTGAAGATCGGTGCCGACTTCCTCAAGCAATTGTCGCCTGACGCCGTGGTCGCGATCAGTGACCCAAGCTGGGAAAACCATCGTGCCCTGTTCGAGACCGCCGGTTTCAGCGTGCAGAACTATCGCTACTATGATGCGACCAGCAACGACGTGAACCGTTCAGGCATGCTCGAAGACCTCGACGCCCTGCCCGCCGGTTCCATCGTCGTGCTGCATGCCTGCTGCCACAACCCGACCGGCGTCGACCTCAGTGCATCCGACTGGGTCAACGTGCTGGACGTGGTCAAGCGCAAGGGCCACGTGCCGTTTCTGGACATGGCCTACCAGGGTTTTGGCGAAGGCATCCATGAAGACGCCGCCGCCGTGCGCCTGTTCGCCGAGTCGGGTTTGAGCTTCTTCGTTTCCAGCTCGTTCTCCAAATCGTTCTCGCTGTATGGCGAGCGTGTCGGCGCATTGTCGATCGTCACCCAGTCGAGCGACGAGACCTCTCGCGTGTTGTCGCAGATCAAACGCGTCATTCGTACCAACTACTCCAACCCGCCGACCCATGGCGCAATGATCGTGGCCAACGTGTTGAACAGCCCGGAACTGCGCGCCATGTGGGAGGACGAGCTGGGCGAGATGCGCCAGCGCATTCGCGGCATGCGTCTGCAAATGGTCGAGGGGCTGGCGGCCCAGGGTGCGAACCGCGATTTCGGTTTCGTCGCCCGTCAGGCCGGCATGTTCTCCTATTCGGGGCTGAGCGCCGAGCAGGTCGCTCGCCTGCGCAACGAGTTCGGCATCTACGCACTGGACACCGGACGTATCTGCGTGGCCGCGCTGAACCAGCGCAACATCGATGGCGTGATCAAGGCCATCGTTCAGGTGCTGTAGCCTTTTTGCCTGGGGGAGGCTTGACTTCCCCTTAGCAATCAGTAACATACGCAGCAGATTCCGCGATAGCTCAGTTGGTAGAGCAAATGACTGTTAATCATTGGGTCCCTGGTTCGAGTCCAGGTCGTGGAGCCAAACTAGATGCCAGAGAGGGTTCCTACCCACTCTGACATCACCAAAAAACCCGCCTTATGGCGGGTTTTTTCGTTTTGGCACCTTGAAGAAGACGGGCATGAACGGATCGAATTCGGCGATCACCACACGTACTTGACGCTGGTCAGCAACGTGCGTCGCATGCCAGGGTAGCACTCGTAGGAGTCGTCACAGGTGGCCACATACTCGGTATTCAACAGGTTTTGCGCGTTGACCGAGACAGTCACGTGTTTGTTGATCGGATAGCTGGCGCCGGCATCGAACAGGGTGTAGTTGTCGATGTGATAGGTATTGCCGTTGTCACCATACAGCACGCCGGTGTACCGGACACCGCCACCCAGGCTCAGCCCCTTGAGCGGGCTGTCGTCGAACGTGTAGTTCAACCAGGTGGACGCCATGTGCTTGGGCACGTTGGCTGGCCGGTTGCCTTCGTCGCCACGATTGCTCCTGGTGATTTCAGCGTGGGTGTAGGTGTAGGACGCAATCAGGTCCCAGTGCTGATCCAGCTGCGCCTTGATCTCGGCTTCGATGCCGCGCGATTGCTGCTCGCCCGACGCAACGGTGAAGCCGGTGTTCACACCACCAATGATTTCAGTGGTCAGCACATTGGTCTTGGTCAGGTCATAAGCAGACAGGGTCATCAGGATGGCATCGCTGAGTTGGTATTTCACACCCACTTCCCATTGATGCGCCGTGCTGGGGTCGAACGCACTACCGCTGCGGTCGGTGCCGGTATTGGGCGTGAACGATTCGGCGTAGCTGACGTAGGGCGCCAGACCAAACTCCGTGAGATAGGTCAAACCCAGGCGTCCGGTAAAGGCAGTGTCCTTCTGGTTCGATGAGGCACCTACATGGTTGTCCAGGTCGTTGCGAACATAGTCATAGCGCCCGCCGGCCGTGAGAATCCAGCGATCGTCGAACTTGATCTGATCCTGAATGTAACCGCCCGCCTGTTCGATGGTCTGGTCGTAATCGATCGAGCTCAGACTGTTGCCCGCGCTGGGACGAGCGATCGCCAGGCCATACTGTGGCGCAGTCAGGTTCAGGCTTGGCGCTCGGGTGCGCCAGCGCGAGATATCGGCGTCTTGCCAGGTGTAGTCGACGCCCATCAGAAGGGTGTGGCTCAGTGGGCCGGTGGTAAAATCGGCTTGCAATTGGTTGTCGAGGTTGAACGTGTTCAGGTGCTGATCGAAGCGGTCGGCGATCCGTGTCACATTGCCTGTGGTGGTGTCGACAGCGGCCGGTAGCAAGTTCTGGAAGATCAAGTCGACCTGTCCGTAGCGGGCGTTCTGGCGAAACTCCCAAGTATCGCTCAGCCAATGGCGGAATTCGTAGCCCAGACTGAATTGCTCCTGGTCCAGATGGTTGAAGCTGTGATCGCCCATCAGCGTGTTGGTGGTATGACCGCTCGGCGTGCTGTAGGCGAATAGCGAGCCGCCGTTCGAATCGCGCATGAAGTCGCTGAGCATGGTCAGGCTGGTGTCTTCGTCCGGCGCCCAGGTCAGAGACGGCGCTATGTACAAGCGGTCGTCCGTCAGCGCGTGGCCATCCGCATAATCCACCTGGGTATCGGCTTCGCGGGCGAGGCCAATCATACGGTAGATCAGATGTTGGTCGTCGCTGAGCACACCGCCCACATCGAACTGGCCTTGCAGGCGATCATGGTTGCCACCGGTCAACTGCACTTCGTTGACGTGGTTGGCCTCGGGTCTCTTGCTCACACGGTTGGCGATGCCACCCGCGTCCCCTTGACCGAACAGGCTGGAGACCGGGCCTCGTACGACGTCTATGCGCTCCAGAGAATAGGGTTCGCTGCGGAAAAACGCGTAGCTGTTGTTCTGCTGACGCAGCCCGTTGAGATAGTCACTGCTTGCCTGGCCGTTGAAGCCGCGGATATACAACCAGTCAAAACCTTTGGGGTCCAGGCCGTAGGCTTCCACTTTGACGCCAGGCACGTAACGCAACGCTTCGGTGACGGTCTGCACGCCTTGAGCCTGCATTTGCTGACGGGTCACTACCGAGATCGACTGCGGGATCTCGATGATAGGTGTATCGGTCTTGGTACCTGCGCTGCTACGAATGGCCACGTAACCCTCCACCGGGCTGGCAGCTGAGTCAGCCGATCTGCCGGTGATGTTCGTGGGGTCCAATTGCAGCGTTGCGTCGATGACAGGGATCAGCGAGTAGCTGCCGTTGCTCAGCAGCACGGCTTGCAATTTGCTCCCGGACAACAACTGGCGCAGGCCTGAGTCCACGGTGTGGACGCCATGCAGACCCGGCGAGCGTTGTCCTTGTGCCTGGGCTGGATCGAAAGACACATTGATTTGCGCCGCAGTCGCGAACTGCGCCAGCGCGGCGTTGACCGTGCCGGAAGGGATATCGAACTGACGGGTCGCGGCCGTCTGCCCCCAGGCGGGCGCAGCGTTCATGACCGAGGTCAGCGGTGCGCCCAACGCGATGCCGAGCAACGTGCGGCGCACGATGCGGGTCAGTGACGGAGGTCGTTGAGTGATTGGCTTGTGTCCGGACATTCCGTTTCCTTTCGCCCAGTGGCAGTAGAGTGACAGCGCCGTGTGATGCGCTTCTATCTACCAAGTCGAATGAAAACTGGAATCGACAACCCCAAGCGGCTATTTATTTTGTGGTATAGGTTCAGACCGACTCCACGCGCGTCCAATAACGGCTGAATCGGCGAATACGCACGGGCAGGGTCGAGGAAAGGTTTTCCAGGATCGTATCGATATTGCGCAACTGAAACGCCCCCGAGATGCGCAACTCTGCGATCTGCGCCTGACAGCCCAAATGCCCGGGACGGTAGCGTTGGAGCTCGAGGATCAAATCTTCCAGCCGCCAGTTGTTGACGACCAGCATGCCGCGAGTCCAGGCGTCGGCGTCGAGGCTTGCAGCCTGCACGTTGCCCATTCGGTCCTGGTTGAACCACATTTGCTGGCCCGCCTCCACCCGCACGGTCGGCGTGAGAATTGCGCTGCGCACTTCCACGGCCTGTTCGAGCACGCAGACTTGGGTTCCAGCGTCCAGGCGGCGCACGATAAAGCGTGTACCCAGCGCGCGGATGCTGCCTTCTTGGGTGTGCACCACAAACGGCCGTGCCAGAGAATCGCGCGCCGTTTCCACGAGGATTTCTCCATTGAGCAGTTGCAGCTCGCGAAGGCTTGGGCCGAAGTGGATGTTCACCGCGGTGGCGGTATTGAGGCGTACCTGACTGCCATCCTCCAGGGACAGGCTTTTGCTTTCACCCGTCATGGTGTGCTCATCTGCTATCAATGACGGCAGGGCAGTGTTACGCCAGGCCAACGTGCCAGCCCCTCCGGCCGCGAGCAGTAGCGACAGCACCTTGAGCGCTTCGCGGCGTTTGATTCGAGCACTTTTGAGCGTTGGCTCGGCCATTCCAGGGCCGATCCGATCAAAGCGTTCCTGTAATCGGATCAGCCTTTCCCAGGCCTGGCGATGGCCGGGCGCACTCTCAAGCCAGCGCAGATGCGCTTCCCGAGTGGCGTTATCGGCGTCATCACATCGCAAATCGACGTACCAGCGCGCGGCGGCTTCAAGGATCGCGGTCTCCAGTGCCACGTTTTAATCCTCGGTGGCTAACAAACAATGCATCAAAGCGCGCACCGCGTGTTTCTTGACGGTGTTGACCGATACCTGCAGTTGCCGACCGATTTCCACATAGCTCAAGCCATCCAGGTGGGCCATCAGGAAAATCTGTCGAGTTCGAGCACCGAGGCCGTGCAGAATTCGGTCGATTTCCAATAGCGTTTCAATGATCAGAAGGCGTGTTTCCGGCGAAATATCCAACGCTTCGGGTCGGGATGCCAGGGTTTCCAGATACGCCTGCTCCACCGTGCGGCGCCGGAACATATCAATCATCAGGCTACGTGCGATGGTGCTTAAATACGCACGCGGCTCACGCAGTTCGTGGGCCTTGCGCTGGGTCAGTACCCGCATGAAGGTGTCCTGCGCCATGTCAGCCGCGTGATCGACGCAGCCCAGGCGCTGGCGCAGCCAACCACACAACCAGCGATGATGATCGAGGTACAGGGTGTGTACGGTCTGTTTATGCAGGGGGTCGACGCAAGACATGGCTCAAACCTGGGAAGGCTCATGTGATAATGACTCTCATTTTCGTGTTTGCCGGGTTATTTTGCAATGCTGGAAACCAGGCCGGTCTGCGTCATTTCGACTGTAAATCAGTCACAGCGATGGGACGACCGGTTTTAGTCGTGAACGCCGACCACGTCGTCGACGAAGCGAGGATCATTTCTTACGTCCGACTTCATGCAAGCTATCTATCCTCAAGCCTTCGCACCCGAACTTTCCCCCGCCCTCCTCGCTCATAACAACACACCCATCACCTGGCCACCTGCCATGGACCTAGTCGTCGCGCGTCCCGAAGGTTTGTATTGCACCGCCGGGGATTTCTATATCGACCCGTGGCGGCCCGTCGAGCGTTCGGTGATCACCCATGGTCACGGCGACCATGCGCGGACCGGCAATGAACATTATCTGGCGGCAGCGCCGGGCGAAGGCATCCTGCGCACCCGTCTTGGCCAGGACATCAATCTGCAGTTGCTCGAGTACGGGGAAGTCCTGCAGCACAACGGCGTGACGCTGAGCTTTCATCCAGCCGGACACGTGCTGGGCTCGGCCCAGGTCCGCCTGGAATACAAAGGCGAGGTGTGGGTCGCTTCGGGCGACTACAAGGTCGAGCCGGACGGCACCTGTGCGCCGTTCGAACCCGTGCAATGCCACACCTTCATTACCGAATCGACGTTCGGCCTGCCGATCTATCGCTGGCAGCCGCAGGCGGAGATTTTCGAGGAAGTGAATCAGTGGTGGCGTGCCAACGCCGAGCAAGGCAAAGCCAGCGTTCTGTTCGCCTACGCGTTCGGCAAGGCTCAGCGCTTGCTGCACGGCATCGATGCCAGCATCGGGCCGATCCTGGCGCACGGTTCGGTGGAGCCGCTAAACAGGGTCTACCGTGATGCCGGCGTCTACATCCCGGAAACCCAGTACGCCGGCGACTTCAAGAAAACCGACCCGGCGTTGCGCAATGCTCTGATCATCGCGCCGCCTTCGGCTGGGGGCAGCACCTGGATGCGCCGTTTCGGCGACTACAGCGATGCTTTCGCCAGTGGCTGGATGCGTCTGCGCGGTACCCGTCGGCGTCGCGGCGTGGACCGTGGCTTCGTGCTGTCCGACCACGCCGACTGGCCGGGCCTGCTGTGGGCCATCGAGCAGACCGGGGCGGAGCGAGTCATGGTCACCCACGGTTCGGTGGAAGTGCTGGTGCGCTACCTGCGCGACATCGGTCTGGACGCCCAGGGCTTCACCACCGAATACGGTGACGAAGAGGAACCTCAGGAGGCCACGTCTTGAAAGCGTTCGCCCAGTTGTATGCCAATCTCGACGAGACCACTTCGACCAATGCCAAGCGTCAGTTTCTGGAAGACTACTTCCGTGAGGCGCAGCCGGCCGATGCCGCCTGGGCGGTGTATTTCCTCTCGGGCGGCCGTCCCCGGCAACTGGTGCCGACCAAGGTCTTGCGCGAGTTGGCCATCAAGCTGGCGAATGTGCCCGAATGGCTGTTCGAAGAAAGTTATCAGGCGGTAGGCGATCTGGCCGAGACATTTTCGCTGCTGCTGCCCGAAGCCGAACAGACCAGTGACGAAGGCCTGGCCTGGTGGCTGGAGAATGCCCTGCTGCCCCTGCGCGGGCTACCCCCTGAAGAATTGCACGAGCGCTTGCCGCCGCTGTGGGCCCAGCTTGATCGTGCCAGCCTGATGCTGTGCCTGAAGCTGATCACCGGCAGCTTCCGCGTGGGCGTTTCGAAACTGCTGGTGACCCGAGCGCTGGCGCAGATGGCCGGGCTGGACAGCAAACGCGTGGCCCAGCGCCTGGTGGGCTACACCGACCTTTCGCACCGTCCGGTCGCCGACAGCTACCTCAAACTGATCGCCGAGGAATCCTCGGACGAGCATGCCCAGCGTGGCGGCCAGCCGTACCCGTTCTTTCTCGCTCATTCGCTGCAACAACCGGTCGATCAGTTCGACACCCTGCTAGGTCCCAGCAGTAACTGGCAGGTGGAGTGGAAATGGGACGGGATCCGTGCGCAGCTGGTCAAGCGGGACGGACGCCTGTGGATCTGGTCGCGAGGCGAAGAGCTGGTGTCGGATCGCTTTCCAGAGCTGCATTCCCTCACCGCGAGCCTGCCCGACGGCACCGTGATCGACGGCGAGATCGTGGTCTGGAAGACTCCGCCACCGGCGGATGTGGCGCCCGAGGATTTCAGCCTGGACGATGCATCGAGCACCTCGGCGGATGCACCGGCGGTGCAGCCGTTCGCTCTGCTGCAACAGCGCATCGGTCGCAAGACCTTGAGCAAGAAGATTCTCGAAGAGATTCCCGTGGTGGTGCTCGCCTATGACCTGCTCGAATGGCACGGGGAAGACTGGCGCAGCCGTCCGCAACACGAACGTCGCACACAGATGGAACAGGTCATCGCGCAAGCGGCCGATCCGGTACTGCGTCCCTCGCCGGTACTGACCGGCGCCGACTGGCTCGACCTTAGCCGACAGCGCGAGGCGTCGCGGGCACTGGGGGTCGAGGGCATGATGCTCAAGGCGCGCGATTCACTCTATGGGGTGGGCCGGACCAAGGACATGGGCACTTGGTGGAAGTGGAAGGTGGACCCCTTCAGCGTCGACGCAGTTTTGATCTATGCCCAAGCCGGCCATGGGCGCCGGGCGAGCCTGTACAGCGACTACACGTTTGCCGTGTGGGACGGTCCGCCGGAAGCGTCCGAGCGTACCTTGGTGCCGTTCGCCAAGGCCTATTCCGGATTGACCGACGAAGAGATGCGCAAGGTCGACGCGATCGTGCGCAAGACCACCGTGGAGAAATTCGGCCCGGTGCGTAGCGTGACGCCGACGCTGGTGTTCGAACTGGGGTTCGAAGGCATCGCCCTGTCCAAGCGTCACAAGAGCGGAATCGCTGTACGCTTTCCACGCATGTTGCGCTGGCGCCATGACAAACCGGTGGCCGAAGCCGACAGTCTGGCAACCCTGCAGGACCTCCTGGCCTGACCTATTGAATGCACCGCCACGGTGCATTTTTTTGCCATGGATTATTTCGGGGCATTGCTGTACCAATGGCACGCGCTTCGAGCGAGCCGACGCGTGCGAGCCCGCGGAAAAGTTGCAGCGACGCGACACAACCTTACTCAAGCCGGTCTGCACTGGGACTATGGTGCGGAAATTGCTATCAGAATGATGTCTGGCACTCGCCGGTAACGCACATCGCCCTCACCCAACGCATTCAACTGGTTTTAAGGACTGCACGATGAAAAAAGCATTGCTGACCCTTTCTGCTCTGGCCCTGGCGTTCTCGGCCGGCAGCGCGATGGCCAAGGAATACAAGGAGTTGCGTTTCGGGGTCGATCCATCCTACGCCCCGTTCGAATCCAAGGCAGCCGATGGCAGCCTGGTGGGCTTCGACATCGATCTGGGCAATGCCATCTGCAAGGAGCTGAAGGTCACCTGCAAATGGGTCGAAAGCGATTTCGACGGCATGATTCCAGGCCTCAAGGCGAAGAAGTTCGACGGCGTGATTTCCTCGATGACCGTGACCCCTGCCCGTGAGAAAGTCATCGACTTCTCCAACGAACTGTTCTCCGGCCCGACCTCGCTGGTGTTCAAGAAAGGTGCAGGCCTGAGCACCGACCTGGCCTCGCTCAAGGGCAAGACCGTAGGCTACGAACAGGGCACCATCCAGGAAGCCTACGCCAAGGCCGTGCTGGACAAGGCAGGCATCAAGACCCAGGCCTACCAGAACCAGGATCAGGTCTACGCCGACTTGATCTCGGGTCGCCTCGACGCTTCGATCCAGGACATGCTGCAGGCCGAGCTGGGCTTCCTGAAGTCGCCACAGGGCGCCGGCTATGAAGTCAGCGAGCCGATCGACAGCGAGCTGTTGCCGTCCAAGACCGCCGTGGGTATCGCCAAAGGTAACAAGGAACTCAAGGCATTGATCGATAAAGGTATCAAAGCGTTACACGATGATGGCACCTACACCGAAATCCAGAAGAAACACTTCGGTGAGCTGAACCTGTACAGCGGCAAGTAAATCCCGCTGTGACAGCGCCCATTCCCGCTCGGGGATGGGCGTTTTTTTGACCGGCACAGGCCAGATTCATGTTCGACGACCTTTTACAGCAACTCGGGTTGTCTGCGTTCAGTTTGAAGGGCTTTGGCCCGCTGCTGCTCGAAGGCACCTGGATGACCATCAAGCTGTCCCTGCTGTCGCTGCTGGTCAGCGTGGTGCTGGGGCTGATCGGCGCCAGCGCCAAACTGTCCGGTACGGCAGTGCTGCGCGTCCCTGCCCAGCTCTACACGACCCTGATCCGCGGCGTACCCGACCTTGTGCTGATGCTGCTGATTTTCTACAGCCTGCAGACCTGGTTGACCGGCCTGACCGAAGCCCTTGAATGGGACTATATCGAGATCGATCCTTTCGCCGCCGGGGTCATTACCCTGGGCTTCATCTATGGCGCCTATTTCACCGAAACCTTCCGTGGCGCCATGCTCGCCGTGCCGCGCGGCCAGCTCGAAGCGGCCACGGCCTACGGCCTCAAGCGCTCGCAGCGTTTCCGCTACGTGGTCTTCCCGCAAATGATGCGTTATGCCCTGCCCGGCATCGGCAACAACTGGATGGTCATGCTCAAGGCCACGGCGCTGGTCTCGATCATCGGCTTGGCCGATCTGGTCAAGGCCGCCCAGGACGCCGGCAAGAGCACCTATCAACTGTTCTATTTTCTGGTGCTGGCCGCGCTCATCTATCTGCTGATCACCAGTGCGTCCAACATCGCCCTGCGCTGGCTTGAACGACGCTACAGCGCGGGCACCCGGGAGGCGCTGCGATGATCGAACTTCTTCAAGAATACTGGCGGCCGTTCCTCTATTCCGACGGCCAGAACATCACCGGCCTGGCCATGACCCTATGGCTGCTCAGTGCCTCGCTGGTGATCGGCTTCGTGGTTTCGGTACCGCTGTCGATCGCCCGCGTCTCGAGCCGGCGCTGGGTGCGCTGGCCGGTGCAGTTCTACACCTACCTGTTCCGCGGAACGCCGCTCTATATCCAGCTGCTGATCTGCTACACCGGCATCTACAGCCTGGAAGCCGTGCGGGGGCAGCCCCTGCTCAACGACTTCTTCCGCGACGCGATGAACTGCACGATCCTGGCGTTTGCCCTGAACACCTGCGCCTACACCACGGAGATCTTTGCCGGGGCGATCCGCAGCATGAACCACGGCGAGGTCGAGGCGGCCAAGGCCTATGGCCTGAGCGGCTGGAAGCTGTATGCCTACGTGATCATGCCGTCGGCCCTGCGCCGTTCGCTGCCCTACTACAGCAACGAAGTGATCCTCATGCTGCACTCGACCACGGTGGCATTCACAGCCACCATCCCGGACATCCTCAAGGTCGCACGGGACGCCAACTCGGCGACCTTCCTGACCTTCCAATCCTTCGGCATCGCCGCGCTGATCTACCTGACCATCACCTTTGCCCTGGTCGGACTGTTTCGCCTGGCCGAACGCCGCTGGCTGGCCTTTCTCGGCCCGACGCACTAGGACCTGAACATGCAACACGACATTCATGAATTGCTGGCTCGCCTGCCCGGTACCGCGCGCCAGATCCACAGCTTCAGCTACGGCCCGACGGGTGCCGGCAAAGTCTATATCCAGGCCTCGCTGCACGCCGACGAGTTGCCAGGGATGCTGGTCGCCTGGCACCTGCGCCAGCGCCTGGCCGAACTGGAGGACGCAGGGCTGCTGCGCCAGCAGGTGGTCATCGTACCGATCGCCAATCCCGCCGGGCTCGATCAGATCGTCATGGACACGCCGCTGGGCCGCTACGAGCTGGAAACCGGCGAGAATTTCAATCGCCGTTTCGTCGACCTGGCCGATCAGGTTGGCTGCGCCGTCGAGCCGCTGCTGGGTGATGATGAGGCACGCAATACGGCGTTGATCCGCACGCACCTGAGCCAGGCACTGAACCAGTTGCAGCCGACCACAGCTCTGCAATCTCAGCGCCTGACTCTGCAGCGCCTGGCATGCGATGCCGACATGGTGCTGGACCTGCACTGCGATTTCGAGGCCGTGCAGCATTTATACACCACACCCGAAGCCTGGCCGCTGGTAGAGCCGTTGGCACGCTACCTGGGCGCGCAGGCCAGCCTGCTGGCCACCGACTCGGGCGGGCAATCGTTCGACGAGTGCTTCAGTCTGTTCTGGTGGCAACTTCAGCAGCGCTTTGCCGAGCGTTTCCCGATCGCCATGGGCAGCTTTTCGGTGACCGTCGAGTTGCGCGGCCAGGGTGACGTCAACCACCCCATGGCCAGCGGCGACTGTCAGGCCATTCTCGACTACCTGGCCAGCACCGGGGCCATCGACCGCACGCCGGCACCCTTGCCTGCCCTGCTTGCCGCTGCCACGCCGCTGGCCGGCGTTGAGCCGGTGACCGCGCCGGTGGGTGGACTGCTGGTGTTCAGCGTAATGCCCGGCCAATACCTGGAAGCCGGGCAGTTGATCGCCGAAATCATCGATCCGCTGAGCAATACGGTCACCCCTGTGCGCAACCGCCAACCGGGGCTGATGTATGCCCGCTCGCTGCGTCGCACGGCCACCGCCGGCATGCTGGTCGCCCATGTCGCCGGCACCCAGGCCTGCCGCAGCGGCTATCTACTTCAACCTTGAGGACCTGTAGCGCATGTACAAACTGACCATCGATGGCCTACACAAAAGCTATGGCGACAACAAGGTGCTCAAGGGTGTTTCGCTCAAGGCCAGCACGGGTGACGTGATCAGCCTGATCGGCGCCAGTGGCTCAGGCAAGAGCACCTTCCTGCGCTGCATCAACTTCCTCGAACAGCCTGACGACGGTGCCATGAGCCTGGATGGCAAGGCCATTCGCATGACCACCGACAGCGGCGGCATGCGCGTCGCCGATGCCGAAGAACTGCAGCGCTTGCGCACGCGTCTGGCCATGGTGTTCCAGCACTTCAACCTGTGGAGCCACATGACCGTGCTCGACAACATCACCATGGCCCCGCGCCGGGTGTTGGGCGTCGACAAGGACGAAGCGCGGGAACGGGCGTTGCGCTACCTGGACAAGGTCGGCCTGCCGGAGCGCGTGGCCAGCCAGTACCCGGCCTTCCTGTCCGGTGGCCAGCAGCAGCGCGTCGCCATTGCCCGCGCGCTGGCCATGGAGCCGGAGGTGATGCTGTTCGACGAGCCGACCTCGGCACTGGACCCGGAGCTGGTGGGCGAAGTGTTGAAGGTGATCAAGGGCCTCGCCGAGGAAGGCCGCACCATGATCATGGTCACCCATGAAATGAGTTTCGCCCGTGAAGTGTCCAGCCAGGTGCTGTTCCTGCATCAGGGCCTGGTCGAGGAAGAAGGCTCGCCTGCACAGGTACTGGGCAGCCCGAAAAGCGAACGCCTGCGGCAGTTTCTCAGCGGCAATCTCAAGTAACCCTCAGGCACCACACCCCTGTGGGAGCAGGTTCTACCCGCGAATGGCTACCCAGCGAACAGCTCCCTTATAACCGATCGATCTAAAACTCTCGCTACCTGCCTCGGTCAGTTTCATACCTGGCCGAACTTCCATCGGCCGTTCCCCAACGGAAAAACCGGTAAGGACTTATGTGCGGATTAGCTGGTGAGTTGCGCTTCGATTTTCAACCTGCGGACCTTGCGGCCGTGGAACGCATCACCCACGACCTGGCCCCACGCGGCCCGGACGCCTGGGGCTTTCAGGCGCAAGGGCCGATTGCCCTGGGCCACCGTCGGCTGAAGATCATGGACCTGTCGGACGGCTCCGCGCAGCCGATGACCGATGCCCATCTCGGCTTGAGCCTGGCCTTCAACGGCGCCATCTACAACTTCCCCGAACTGCGCGCCGAACTGGAAGCGCTGGGTTATGCTTTTCACTCCGGTGGCGACACCGAAGTATTGCTCAAGGGCTACCACGCCTGGGGCGAAAAGCTGCTGCCCAAGCTCAACGGCATGTTCGCCTTTGCCATTTGGGAGCGCGACAGCCAGCGCCTGTTCATCGCTCGCGACCGGCTGGGCGTGAAGCCCTTGTACCTGTCGCGCACCGACAAGCGCCTGCGTTTTGCCTCGGCCCTGCCAGCGTTGCTCAAGGGTGGCGACATCAGCCCGATACTCGACCCGGTGGCGCTGAATCACTATCTGAATTTTCACGCCGTGGTGCCTGCGCCGCGCACATTGATCGCGGGCATCGAAAAGCTGCCGCCTGCGACCTGGATGCGCATCGACGCCAACGGCAAGACCGAACAGCAGACCTGGTGGACCCTGCCTTATGGCCCTCATGCCGATGAAGCCAACCTGACTCTGGAAGATTGGCGCGACCGCGTGCTGGAAAGTACCCGTGAAGCGGTTGCCATTCGCCAGCGGGCCGCCGTGGACGTAGGCGTGCTGCTCTCGGGCGGTGTCGATTCGAGCATGCTGGTGGGCCTGTTGCGTGAAGTGGGCGTGAAGGACCTGTCGACCTTCTCCATCGGTTTCCAGGACGCCGGTGGTGAGCGCGGCGACGAGTTCCAGTATTCGGACCTGATTGCCAAGCACTACGGTACTCAGCATCACCAACTGCGCATCGAAGAACGCGAAATCATCGAGCAACTGCCCGCCGCGTTCCGCGCGATGAGCGAACCGATGGTGAGCCACGACTGCATCGCCTTCTACCTGTTGTCACGCGAAGTTGCCAAGCACTGCAAAGTGGTGCAGAGCGGCCAGGGCGCCGACGAGCTGTTCGCCGGCTACCACTGGTACCCGCAAGTGGACGGCGCCAGCGATCCGTACCAGGCCTACCGCGATGCCTTCTTCGACCGCAGCTACGATGACTACGCCGCAACCGTCGCGCCCAAGTGGCTGACGGCCAACGATGCAGCCGGCGATTTCGTGCGCGAACATTTCGCCATGCCCGGTGCCGATGCGGCGGTGGACAAGGCGTTGCGCCTGGACAGCACAGTGATGCTGGTCGACGACCCGGTCAAGCGGGTCGACAACATGACCATGGCCTGGGGCCTGGAAGCGCGTACGCCGTTTCTGGACTACCGCCTGGTCGAGCTCTCGGCGAGGATTCCCGGCAAGTTCAAGCTGCCTGACGGCGGCAAGCAAGTGCTCAAGGAAGCGGCGCGGCTGGTGATTCCCAGTGAGGTTATCGACCGCAAGAAAGGTTATTTCCCGGTGCCCGGCCTGAAGCATTTGGAGGGCGATACGCTGAACTGGGTCAGGGACCTGCTGTTGGACCCCAGCCAGGACCGCGGCTTGTTCAACCCGAACATGCTCGACCGCCTGCTCACCGACCCGCAAGGTCAGCTCACGCCACTGCGCGGCTCCAAGCTGTGGCAGTTGGCGGCGTTGAATCTGTGGCTCAGCGAACAAGGACTCTGATCGATGAAAGCTCACGCCACGGCCTTCAATCAGCGCCTGATGCGCGGCCAGTCGCCGTCGTACGAGCGGCTGCAGGCGCGCTTCGCCGAAGACGGCAACAGCGACGAACTGCAACAGCGCCCGCTGCACTGCGGCTGGGGACGGCTGCTCGTCGGCCATACGTATCCGGACCCCGAAGCACTGGCTGCCGAACTGCTCAACGAGCAGCAGGGCGAGCGCGACATTGCTCTGTACGTGGCCGCGCCCCAGCAGGTGTTGGCCCAAGCGCCGCAGCAGCTGTTTCTCGATCCGTCCGACACGCTGCGCCTGTGGTTCAGTGATTATCGGCCGGCACAGCGCGTCTTCCGTGGGTTCCGCATTCGCCGGGCGCAAACCGAAGACGATTGGCAGGCCATCAACCAGCTGTACCTCAAGCGCAAGATGCTCCCCATCGATCAAAGCCTGCTGACACCTCGTCACCAGGGCGGTCCGGTTTACTGGCTGGCCGAAGACGAAGACACCGGCCATGTGATCGGCAGCGTCATGGGACTGAACCATGCCAAGGCCTTTCGTGATCCGGAAAAAGGCAGCAGCCTGTGGTGCCTGGCGGTCGATCCGCGCTGCACGCGTCCGGGCGTGGGCGAAGTGTTGGTTCGGCATCTGGTCGAGCATTTCATGAGCCGTGGTCTGGCCTACCTGGACCTGTCGGTCATGCATGACAACCGTCTGGCGAAGAATCTCTACGCCAAGCTGGGCTTTCGCAACCTGCCCACCTTCGCCATCAAGCGCAAGAACGGGATTAACCAGAAGTTGTTTATGGGGCCCGGCCCGCAGGCCGATCTCAACCCCTATGCGCGGATCATCGTCGACGAAGCGTTTCGTCGCGGCATCGACGTGCAGGTAGACGACGCCGAGGCCGGCCTGTTCACCCTGATCCATGGGGGTCGGCGGATCCGCTGCCGCGAGTCGTTGTGCGACCTGACCAGCTCGGTGAGCATGACCCTGTGCCAGGACAAGAGCCTGACCCACAAGGTGCTGCGGGCGGCTGACCTGAGCCTGCCGTCGCAGCAGCTCGCGGGCAGCGCCGACGACAACCAGGATTTTCTGGATGAACACAGTCGCGTGGTCGTCAAGCCGCTGGACGGTGAACAGGGCAACGGTGTGGCCGTTGACCTGAGTACGCTGGAGGAGGTACAGGAGGCCATCGAGCACGCGCGCCAGTTCGACAGCCGAGTGCTGCTCGAAAGCTTCCATGAGGGCGTCGACTTGCGCATCGTGGTCATCGGCTACGAAGTGGTCGCTGCGGCCATCCGCCGTCCCGCACAGATCATCGGTGACGGGCACACCAACATCGGTACCCTGATCGAGGTGCAGAGTCGCCGTCGCCAGGCCGCCACCGGGGGCGAAAGCCGCATTCCGATGGACCAGGAAACCCTGCGTACCGTACAGGCCGCCGGTTTCGACATGGACAGCATCCTGCCCAGCGGCCAGGCGTTGACGGTGCGCAAGGCCGCCAACCTGCACACCGGTGGGCACCTGGAAGACGTCACGCAGATCCTCCATCCGGTGTTGGTCGACGCAGCGGTGCGCGCAGCCCGCGCACTGGACATCCCGGTGGTGGGTCTGGACCTGCTGGTGCCGGCTGCCGACCAGCCGGAGTACGTGTTCATCGAAGCCAACGAGCGGGTAGGACTGGCCAACCACGAACCGCAACCCACGGCAGAGCGCTTCGTCGACCTGCTGTTCCCCCATAGCCGCCCGATGTAGCGGCCGTGCATGGTGCCTGCCCGGTCAACCGTGCAGGCACCATGCCCCTGTTTTACCGGGCCCGTGACACCCTCGCCGTCACCTCTATCCACCTCAGGAGTTTCCATGACTTCCAAAATTCCCGAACCGGATATTCAGTATCTGCAGAAAGTGCTGTTGGAAATGCTCGCCATTCCCAGCCCTACAGGGTTCACCGATACCATCGTGCGCTATGTGGCCGAGCGTCTCGAAGAACTGGGCATTCCGTTCGAAATGACCCGCCGCGGCACCATTCGCGCCACGCTCAAGGGCAAGCAGAATTCGCCGGACCGTGCCGTGTCTGCGCACCTGGACACCATCGGCGCCAGCGTGCGCGCCGTGCAGGACAACGGGCGCTTGTCGCTGGCTCCGGTGGGCTGCTGGTCGAGCCGTTTCGCCGAGGGCAGCCGGGTCAGTGTATTCACCGACAACGGTGTGATTCGAGGCAGCGTGCTGCCACTGATGGCCTCCGGTCATGCCTTCAATACTGCCATCGACCAGATGCCGGTGAGCTGGGATCATGTCGAACTGCGCCTGGATGCCTATTGCGCGACCCGCGCCGATTGCGAATCGCTGGGCGTGAATATCGGCGACTACGTGGCGTTCGATCCATTGCCCGAGTTCACCGACAGTGGCCACATCAGCGCCCGCCATCTGGACGACAAGGCCGGTGTTGCGGCGCTACTGGCATCGCTCAAGGCGATCGTCGAGAGCGACTACGAGCCCCTGATCGACTGTCACCCGCTGTTCACCATCACCGAGGAAACCGGCTCCGGTGCGGCAGCTGCGTTGCCTTGGGACGTCAGTGAGTTCGTTGGCATCGACATCGCGCCGGTCGCCCCGGGCCAGCAGTCGAGCGAGCATGCCGTCAGCGTGGCCATGATGGACTCCGGTGGTCCCTACGACTATCACCTGTCGCGGCACCTGTTGCGCCTAGCCGATGAAAACGAATTGCCGGTACGGCGCGACCTGTTTCGCTACTACTTCAGCGACGCCCATTCCGCCGTCACCGCCGGCCACGACATCCGCACGGCGCTGTTGGCGTTTGGCTGCGATGCCACCCACGGCTATGAACGCACCCACATCGACAGCCTGAGTGCGCTCAGCCGAATTCTCACGGCCTACATGCTCAGCCCGCCGGTGTTCGCCAGCGATGCCAAGCCCAACACCGGATCGCTCGAGCGCTTCAGCCATCAACTGGAGCACGATGCGCAGATGGAGTCGGACACTCGCGTGCCCGCGGTAGAAGACGTACTGGGGCAGAAAACCAGTAGCTGAGAAGCCTGATGCGCTGGTCAGTGCCCGCGCCACCTCAGCCTTGCCATCAGGCTTCGGGCAACGGGTGGCGCGGCACTGTTACACTGTGCGCCTACCCTGCGAGCACCGAACATGCTGATTCCCTACGACCATCTCGAAGCTGACACCCTGACCCGCCTGATCGAAGACTTCGTGACTCGGGACGGGACCGACAACGGCGACGAAACGCCGCTGCAGACCCGCGTCGAACGCGTGCGTCATGCGCTGGGCAAGAAACAGGCGTTCATCGTGTTCGACCCGGAAAGCCAGCAATGCACGCTCATGCTCAAGCACGACATAGCGCCGGAGCTGTTCGACTGAGACCTACACCACAGGCACCTGCTTGGCGTGCTTGCCGTGTTTCTCCTGGATTCGTCGATAGACCTCGGCACGGTGCACCTCCACGTCCTTGGGTGCCTGTATGCCGAAGCGCACGGTGTTGCCGCGCACGTCCAGTACCTTGATCCACACGTCATCGCCGATGGAGATGAGCTCGCCCACATGTCGCGTCAATACCAGCATGGCTTTGTTCCCTCAAATGAATGCCTATTGAGGGTGGACTGTGTTTTCGCGCACTACAAGACAAGCAGAGGAATACAGTTTAAGCCTACGGAAGTTAGTAAATTCCCTGTCAGATATTTCGTACTTATCCGTGCTGGTCAGGAGTAAGGCGTCAGCAAGTTGTATCAATCCATACACTTCCAATCATCTTGTATGGATATTTACATACTTTCAAACCCTCGACAGGTCTAGGCCTGTTGCAATCTTGGTCCCCACAGGATAAGGCTCGCGCCCAGCACGCACAGCGATGCGCCCATCCAGTCGAACATCTGCGGACGCACCTTTTCGACCACTGCCAACCATCCCAGCGACGCGACGATGTAGAGGCCGCCGTAGGCCGCATAGGCACGTCCGGCATAGGCTGCTTCGACCCGGGTGAGCACCAGTGCGAAACAGGTCAGGCTCAACAGCCCGGCCACTGCCCACCACGCGCTTTTATCCAGCCGTAGCCAGAGGTAAAAGGCGTAGCAGCCGGCGATCTCGAAAAGCGCGGCCAGTAGAAACCAGCAATAATTGAGCATCTGAGGCATCCAGCTAAATATCAGAGCGCCAGCATACGACAGCGGTCATTCATCGCAGAAACATTTTTTAATCTTTGGGACTTTTTATGGCGCGCCACAGTCCGACCTATTAAGCAGTCGAGCGCTGCCTGGCTTTACTGACGAATCATCTCATTGTCCACATAAGGAAATCGCCATGGGCACCATACTGATCATCGTTCTGATTCTGTTGTTGATTGGCGGATTGCCAGTATTCCCACACTCCAGAAGTTGGGGCTACGGTCCGTCGGGTATCATCGGTACCGTACTGATCATCCTGCTGATTCTGGTATTGCTCGGCAAGATATAGCGTTGTCGGTGCGCGGGCCTTCAGGGGCAGCGCGCCAGAAATGAAAAATCCGATGCCCTTGCGGGCATCGGATTTTTTTTGCGTGGCAATGGGTGCGGGTATCAGTGCGAGACTGCGCCGCTGGAACCCAAACCGGTCTGCGAGCGTACGAACTGCGGGTAGAACAATGCGCGCTCTTCGTCGGCGGCTGCCGACTTGTCGGTGATCGAGAAGAACCAGATACCGACGAAAGCGATCGCCATCGAGAACAACGCTGGGTACTCGTAGGGGTAGATCGGCTTGTCGTGGTGCAGGATCTGCACCCAGATGGTCGGACCGAGGATCATCAGCGTCACCGCGCTGATCAGGCCCATCCAACCACCGATCATGGCGCCACGGGTGGTCAGCTTCTTCCAGTACATGGAGAGCAGCAGCACCGGGAAGTTGCAGCTGGCCGCGATCGAGAACGCCAGGCCCACCATGAAGGCGATGTTCTGGCTTTCGAACGCGATACCCAGGCCGATCGCCAGGACACCGAGGCAGACGGTGGTGATCTTGGAAACGCGGATCTCGTCCTTGTCGTTGGTCTTGCCCTTCTTGATGACGCTGGCATACAGGTCGTGGGACACCGCCGAAGCACCGGCCAGGGTCAGGCCGGCAACGACCGCCAGAATGGTGGCGAACGCTACAGCCGAGATGAAGCCCAGGAAGATGCTGCCACCCACGGCATCGGCCAGGTGCACCGCGGCCATGTTGTTACCGCCGAGCAAGGCGCCAGCGGCATCCTTGAACGCCGGATTGGTGCTGACCAGCAGGATCGCGCCGAAACCGATGATGAAGGTGAGGATGTAGAAGTAGCCGATGAAACCAGTCGCGTAGAGCACCGACTTGCGGGCTTCCTTGGCATCGGACACGGTGAAGAAGCGCATGAGGATGTGCGGCAGGCCGGCAGTACCGAACATCAACGCCAGCCCCAGCGAGAACGCCGAGATCGGATCCTTAACCAGCCCGCCCGGGCTCATGATGGCCTCACCCTTGGCGTGCACCCTGACCGCTTCGGAGAACAGCATGTTGAAGTCGAAGTTGACGTGCTTCATCACCATCAGGGCCATGAAGGACGCACCGGACAACAGCAGTACCGCCTTGATGATCTGCACCCAGGTGGTCGCCAGCATGCCGCCGAACAGTACATACAGGCACATCAGGATGCCCACCAGAACCACCGCCACGGCATAGTCGAGGCCGAACAGCAGCTGGATCAGCTTGCCGGCACCAACCATTTGCGCGATCAGGTAGAACGCCACCACCACCAGCGAACCACAGGCCGACAGGGTGCGGATTTCCTTCTGCTTCAAACGATAGGACGCGACGTCGGCAAAGGTGTACTTGCCCAGGTTGCGCAAGCGCTCGGCGATCAGGAACAGGATGATCGGCCAGCCCACCAGGAAGCCGATGGAATAGATCAGGCCATCGTAGCCGGAGGTGAACACCAGCGCGGAAATGCCCAGGAAGGACGCCGCCGACATGTAGTCGCCAGCGATCGCCAGGCCGTTCTGAAAACCGGTGATCTTGCCGCCTGCCGCGTAGTAGTCCGCCGCCGACTTGTTGCGCTTGGACGCCCAGTAGGTGATGCACAGCGTGGCACCCACGAACAGCACGAACATGACGATCGCCGAGACGTTGAGGGGCTGCTTCTGCACCGCGCCGGTCAGCGCCTCGGCAGCCATCACGCTTGGGGCCAGGGCGAGTGCGCCCATTGTTGCCAATAGACGCCGCATCATTGCTTGGCCTCCTGCAGGATCAGACGATTGAGGTCGTCGAACTCGCCGTTGGCGCGCTTGACGTAGATGGCGGTCAACACGAAGGCGGAAAGGATGAGACCGACACCGATGGGGATGCCCCAGGTGATCGACGATCCCGGACTGAGCTTGGCGCCCAGAATGTGGGGGCCATAGGCGATCAACAGGATGAAGGCCGAATACAGTCCGAGCATGATCGCCGAAAGTATCCAGGCAAACTTCTCCCTCTTTCTCACCAGCTCCTTGAAACGCGGGCTGTTTTGAATCGAGAGGTAAATGCTGTCGTTCATTGTTTTTGTCCTCGCAGCATAGATGGATAGAACGTATTCCACTTTAGGCTGCTCTGGGGCGCACTCCAGACGACCTTAGTAGTAGATCGGGGGCATAAACGTGAAAAGGTCGCCAATCGGCGACCTTTTCGGTTCTCTGTCATTCAGTTGGATGAACGTGTTACTTGGCGGTCCACTCGGCCACACGGTCCGGGTGCTTGGCGACCCAGTCCTTGGCGGCGGCGTCAGGCTTGGCGCCGTCCTGGATGGCCAGCATCACTTCGCCGATCTCGTCCTTGGACGACCACTGGAATTTCTTCAGGAAGGCGGCGACCTCAGGCGCCTTCTTGTCCAGACCCTTGCTGCCGATGCTGTTGACGGTTTCCGCCGCACCGTAAACGCCCTTCGGATCTTCCAGGAAGCGCAGTTTCCACTTGGCGAACATCCAGTGGGGAACCCAGCCGGTCACGGCAATGGACTGCTGGGCGTTTTCAGCGCGCGTCAGTTCCGCAATCATGCCTGCACCCGAGCTGGCCTGCAGCTTGTAGCCCGATAGACCGTAATCCTTGATCGCCTGTTCGGTCTTGAGCATCACGCCGGCGCCGGCATCGATACCGACGATGCGGTTCTTGAAGGTGTCGTCGGTCTTGAGGTCTTCGATGCTCTTGGCCTTGACGTATTCGGGCACGATCAGGCCGATCTTGGCATCCTTGAAGTTGGGGCCGTAGTCGACCACCTTGTCCTGGTTCTTGCTCCAGTATTCGCCGTGGGTTACCGGTAGCCAGGCCGACAGCATCGCATCGAGTTTGCCGGTGGCCACGCCCTGCCACATGATGCCGGTGGCAACCGCCTGCAGCTTCACGTCGTAACCCAGCTTCTGCTTGATGACTTCGGCGGCGACATGGGTGGTGGCGACGCTGTCCGACCAACCATCGACGTAGCCGATGGTGACTTCCTTGGCGGCAGCACTGGCCCAGCTGCAGCCCATGGCCAGAACCAGAGCAGCACCGGCTCCGAGAACTTTCTTCATGCTCATTCTGCTTCCCCGATAAGGCTGCGCGCGACGAATGCCGCACGGCAAATGTTGGCGTACTGATCATCGACTTCACGCGCCGATGATCATGCTCCACCTACGACCTTGAACCGTCGAGAAACGACATGGCCGGGCCTTGCGGTCCGGCCGGGGGAACTCAGCTGCGCATGCCACGGCCGCTGACCAGCAGCTTCACGCAGGCGAAGTACAGCCCCACCGTGGCCACCAGCATGAACGCCACCGCCACGCCGATGCTGATATCCGAAACGCCGAGGATGCCGTAACGGAAAGCGTTGACCATGTGCAGCACTGGGTTGGCCAGCGACACCGTCTGCCAGAACGGCGGCAGCAGGCTGATGGAATAGAACACCCCGCCCAGGTAGGTCAACGGCGTGAGCACGAAGGTCGGCACGATGGAGATGTCATCGAAGTTGCGCGCGAACACCGCGTTGATGAAGCCGAGCATCGAGAAGATCGTGGCCGTCAGCAGCACCACCAGCACGGTGATACCCAAGTGATGCACCTGCAGATCGGTGAAGAACAGCGAGAGGACGGTGACGATGATCCCCACCATCAGTCCGCGCAGCACACCACCCGCCACATAGCCCACCAGAATGGTGTGCGGCGACAGCGGTGACACCATCAGCTCCTCGATGGAGCGCTGGAACTTGGCGCCGAAGAAACTCGAAACCACGTTGCCATAGGAGTTGGTGATCACCGACATCATGATCAGCCCCGGCACGATGTACTCCATGTAGCTGAAGCCACCCATGCCGCCGATCTGCTTGCCGATCAAATTGCCGAAGATGACGAAGTACAGCACCATCGTGATGGCCGGGGGCAGCAGCGTCTGCGGCCAGATCCGCGTGAAGCGGCGCACTTCGCGGTAGATGATGGTCTGCAGGGCGACCATGTTGGCCTGAAATTCGGAACTCATACCGCAACCTTCCTCAGATTTTTCTCCACCAGGGACACGAACAGCTCCTCCAGGCGATTGGTCTTGTTGCGCAGGCTCAGCACCGGAATGTTCAGCAATGCCAACTGGCCGAACAGCGAGGTGATGCCAATCTCCTTGTCGACCTGCACTTCCAGGGTCTGCGGATTGACCAGCGTGCAGGGATAGCCCTGCAACTGCGGTGCGGCCTTGAGCGGCTGCCCCAGATCGAGCAGGAAGGTCTCTACGTGCAGAGTGCCAAGCAGATCGCGCATGCTGGTGTTCTGGACGATGGTGCCGTGGTCGATGATGCCGATGTTGCGGCACAGCTGTTCGGCTTCTTCCAGGTAATGAGTGGTGAGGATGATGGTGATGCCTTTCTCGTTGAGCTCGGTGAGAAAGCTCCACATCGAGCGGCGCAGTTCGATGTCGACGCCTGCGGTAGGCTCGTCGAGAATCAGCAGGCGCGGCTCGTGGATCAGCGCCCGCGCGATCATCAAGCGCCGCTTCATGCCACCGGACAACGATCGCGACGGCGTATCGCGCTTGTCCCACAGCCCCAGTTGGGTCAGGTATTGCTCGGCGCGCTCCTTGGCGACCTTCGCCGGAATGCCGTAGTAGCCCGCCTGGGTCACGACGATGTCGAAGGTCTTCTCGAACTGGTTGAAGTTGAACTCCTGGGGCACCACGCCGATGCTGCGCTTGAGCGCGGCCGGCTGGCGGTCCAGGTCGTTACCGAAGATGTTGACCGTACCGCTGGTCTTGTTGACCAGGGTGGAAAGGATGCCGATGGTGGTCGATTTACCGGCGCCGTTGGGGCCCAGCAGTGCGAAGAAGTCGCCTTCCGCTACGTCGAGATCGATGCCACTGAGGGCCTGAAACCCGTTGCCGTAGGTTTTGGTCAACTGTCGAATGGACAGAGCAGAACTCATAAGGGGTCTATACGCCGTGTTGAGAATGGTAATGAAGTGAGGGCGACTGCGATGATTTGCAACCAGATGTGTGCGAACGGACGCCATGATGGGCGCCGTCTCCACTGTCGTAAAGTGACCGTTGTCGATAGTGGACATCAGTCTCACGCGTGTCGCATCTGCCCATTGAAGTAGGGCCACAACCGCTGGCGAACGTTCCGGGCAACTGCCCACCGCCGTGCGCCGTGCGAACTCCCCTACCCCGCAACGGTCACTATCCAGGCAAGACCTGGATCTGTCACACCGAAGCTACGTGCCTGGCCACCGTTATTTCCGTGTGCCGTCGTTCTCTCGACGGCGTCCGCAGGTGGTTCGCCCCACCTGGCTTTCACGGAGAAAACACTATGCTGTTGTTGTGGATCGTCGCCCTTGTGGTCGGCATCGCCTGGCTGGCTCACCGCCGCATTCCCGCGTTGCCCGCCATGGGCATCGTCGCCGTCTTCCTGCTGGTCATGGGCGCGGCCAGTCGCGCGCCCGGCTGGTTGCTGGCGGTGTTCTGGCTGCTGCTGATCGCCAGCGCTCTGCCCCTGCTGCTACCAGAGGCGCGCCGCAAGTGGTTCACCGCGCCGTTGTTCCGCTGGTTCAAAAAGACCCTGCCGCCGATGTCCGACACCGAGCGCGATGCCATCGACGCCGGCACGGTCTGGTGGGACGGCGAATTGTTCAGCGGCCGGCCTGACTGGAACACGTTGCTGGCCTACCCCAAGGTGCAACTGAGCGCAGAAGAACAAGCGTTCATCGACGGCCCGACCGAGCAGCTCTGCGCCATGGTCAGCGACTGGCAGATCGGCCAGGACATGGACCTTCCGCCAGCGGCCTGGACGCATATCAAAGAACACGGCTTCTTCGCCCTGATCATTCCCAAGGAATATGGCGGTAAAGGCTTTTCCGCCTATGCCCACTCCCAGGTAGCGATGAAACTGGCCACCCGCAGCGGCGACCTGGCCTCCACGGTCATGGTGCCGAATTCCCTGGGCCCTGCCGAACTGCTGCTGCACTACGGCACCGACGAGCAACGCAACCACTACTTGCCACGCCTGGCACGTGGCGACGACATTCCTTGCTTCGCCCTGACCGGGCCCCAGGCGGGTTCGGATGCAGGGGCGATGCCCGACGTCGGCGTCATCTGCAAAGGCCAGTGGCAAGGCGAAGAAGTCATCGGTATCCGCCTGACCTGGGAAAAGCGCTACATCACACTCGGCCCCGTCGCCACATTGCTCGGCTTGGCCTTCAAGGCGCACGATCCTGAGCACCTGCTGGGCGACAAGGAAAACCTGGGCATCAGCCTCGCGCTGATTCCGACCGACACGCCCGGCGTCGAGATCGGTCGTCGCCATCTGCCGCTGGGCGCCGCGTTCATGAACGGGCCGAACTCGGGCAAGGACGTGTTCATCCCCCTCGACTACCTGATTGGCGGTCAGCCCATGCTGGGCAAAGGCTGGATGATGCTGATGAACTGCCTGTCGGTAGGCCGTTCGATCTCGTTGCCAGCGGTCGGTACCGGGGCGGCCAAGTACACCAGCCTGGTGACCGGTCAGTACGCCCAGGTACGCGAGCAGTTCAACGTACCGCTGGCGGCGTTCGAAGGCATTCAGGAATCCCTGGCGCGCATCGGTGGCAACGCCTGGCTGATGGACAGCGCGCGCATGTTGACGGCCAACGCCGTGGACCTGGGAGAAAAGCCCTCGGTGCTGTCGGCCATTCTCAAGTACCACCTGACCGAGCGCGGACGCGATTGCATCACCCATGCCATGGACGTCCACGGCGGCAAGGGCATCATCATGGGGCCCAACAACTACCTGGGTCGCAACTGGCAAGGCGCACCGATCTTCATCACTGTGGAAGGCGCAAACATACTCTCGCGCAACCTGATGATCTTCGGTCAGGGCGCCATCCGCTGCCATCCGTTCGTGCTCAAGGAAATGGCCCTGGCCGCACGCGAAGACCAGAGCCAAGCGCTGCTGGAATTCGATGCCCTGTTGCTCAAGCACATCGGGTTTGCGGTGGGCAACGCGGCCAGCACCTTCATTCTCAACCTGGGATTCGGGCATTTCGAGCAGGCACCGGGCGACCGTTTGGCCCAGGGGTATTTCCGGGCCCTGAACCGGCAGGCTGCCGCCTTCGCTCTGCTGGCGGACTTGAGCATGATGCTACTCGGTGGCGAATTAAAACGTCGCGAACGCCTCTCGGCGCGGCTGGGCGATGTGCTCAGCTACCTGTACCTGAGTTCGGCGGCGCTCAAGCGTTACCATGACCAGAACTCGCCCGAATACCTGGAGCCACTGCTGCGCTGGGCCATGGAAGAAAGCCTGGGCAAGGCCGAACACGCACTGGACGCCATTCTGAAGAACTTCCCCAGCAAGCTAATCGGTTGCCTGTTGCGCGGCGTGGTGTTCCCCTTCGGTCGCCGTCACACTGGTCCGTCCGACAAGCTGGAAGCCGAAGTGGCCGCGATCACCGGTCGCCACAAGGGCGACCCGGCACTGGAAGAGTTGCTGGCCGGCTGTTACCGCCCACAAGGCGCGGACGATCCGGTCGGCGCCCTGCAGGTCGCCTTCGACCTGCTGCGTGACAGCCAACCGTTGCACAAGAAGCTGCAACAGGCCTACAAGGCACGCCAGTTCAGCGCCACGCCCGGGCAATCGCTGATCGATGCGGCGCTCGAAGCGGGCGTCCTGCAACCGACCGAGGCGCAGACACTGCACGAGGCCGAAGCGGCGCGACGCAAAGTGATCGACGTCGACGACTTCAGCAAGGATGAACTGCTGCCCACCGCCGGCAAGGTCCGCTGAGGATCTGCAATAAGACAGCGGGCGCGTGGAGCTTTATACTCCCGCGCCCGTTTCGCTCTAGAGGACCCCACCATGGCCACTGCCCATCTCGAACACCACCTCGTCCTGCTGGACCACTTGCGCGGCATCCTCGTGGCGCTGGGCGAGGCAGAGCAGGTACCCGAGGAAAGCCACGCGTTGTTCCTCGAACGCTTCGATGAACTGCGCGCGCAGCTGCCGGTCGACCCCGTGGAAAGCCAGTACCTGGGCCAGGACATCCTGTGTCAGGTGATCACCCGCTACCCGCAGATCGCCCATCTGGTGCCACGCGACCTGCTGTGGTTCTTCGCCGGTGACTGCCTGCACTACATGCCCGACGAAGAGATCGAGCTGTATCAAGCACTGGAAGAACGCCGCTTCGAGGCCGAGGAGAACGACGAGCCGTTCGATTGGAATCAGGAGAAGCAGTTGATGGCGATGCCGGAGCAGCAAGCTCGCCACTGACAGGACGCCGCAGGTATAACGACAAAGGGGTCGCTCATCGAGCGACCCCTTTGTCGTTTCTGCTGATTTCTGCTATTTCGAATCAGATCTGATCCAGCAGGCCCTCCACTTGGCTGGCAAAACCTGGCCCGCCATCCACTGCGGTGTAACGCAGGGTGACGATGACATCGACCAAGGTTTCGAGCATGTCCTTCTGCGGCGAACGATCATGGCGTGGAAATTTCAGCTGCCAGCTGGAAACCGCACCCGTCCCCTCGAACGGCAGGTAGCGCTCGTCATTGAAGTCGAGCATGAACAGGCCATTATCGTCCATGCCACTGGACAGCGCGATGCTTTGGCTGGCACGGGGGTTGAACAGGATATGCTGGGTGTTCCCATCCGGCAGGCCGTACAGCGAATTCATCGCCCGCAGGTCGGCCTTGGTCACGGTCTTGCTGGACACTTGGGTCAACACACCATGGATCTGCTGATAGGGCCCGACCACAACCGGCAGCGATACCGAGACGCTGACCAACTGCCGCAGGTAATGCCCCGGGTAATCGCCGTCGAACAACGAGCAGTGAAGGTCGAACGTCAGTTCCCCGCGCTCCTTGAGCTGGGTCAGTGCCATCTCCCAGCGCTCTTCGCTGCCTGTCTTCTCGAACAGAGACTTGAGGGAAACGGTCTTGGTCAGCTCCAGACGCCGTTCATTGCGCTTCAGGTAGGCCGCCTCCATGCGCAGCAGTTGCAGCTTCAGCGCGTCGCCGGCGGTGAGGCCGAAGTAGTTTTCGAACCACACGTTGGGCTGGATGAATCGAGTCTGGAAATCACCCAGTTCATACTGCCAGCAGGCTTCCAGATTCAGGCTCAGCGCGACAACCGCATCGTAGGCCTGGAAGTAAAAGGTCGACAGCTGACTGAGCAGCCATTGGTACAGGCCGGCATTGGTGCTGCGGGTTTTCAGGAATGCATAGTAGTCCTGCGACTGCTGTTCGCTGCGTACGGCATGGGCCAGTTGCTCACGAGCGGATTTTATCTGCAGCTTCTGGGCATTGATCTGCTTGTCCACCGCCGACAGCTCAGCCGACGCCTGGTCGCGCTGAAACTCCCACTCGACCAGGCGGCGCCGGTATTGCTCGTTGATGGTAAGCATCTCGCCATCGATACGCATGGAATCGGCCGCAATTCCGGCGATCACGGCCACCGCCTGAACGGCGGAGCCTGCGCGGGTGTGTCCACCGCCCACAGCCGTGACGATCACCGAGCCCATATTCACCGCGCCGGCGACACGTTCCAAGGCCTGAGTACCTGCGCTGGCGATGGCGGACTTCAAGTGCAGGTCCTTGGCCCGCTCCTCTGCCGACGAAACGTTCTCTTCGGCCAGCTTTGAGTAGTAGTCGAAGCGCTGCTTGATGACCTGGCGACTGCTGGTCAATGCCACCAGACCTGCGTCAGCTTGGTCGATCGCCAACTCCTGCAGCTTGATCCCGAACTGCGACAGCTCCAGGACGTGGGACTGTTGCAGTTCTTCCTGCTCGGCACGATCCTTGAGCTCACGGTAAGTGCGTACCTGCTCGCCGAAACGAATCAGGGTCTCCACCGCATTCTGCACCCGCGGCAGCAGCGCGCGGAAGCGATACGGCGGAATCGGCGCCATGCCACCGACACTGCGCTGGACCAGCCCACTGGCGCTATTTTGCGCGCTCAGCAGCATTGTCGGGTCCACCGGCGGCGCATAGAGCGGCAACAGCAGCGGCTTGCCGTCGATGGTCAGATTGTTGCGCAGGTTCTCGAGTCGCCGCGCAATGTCGTCCCAGATATCCATCAGTTGGGTGTTGACCGGCAGGCGGAAACGTTCGGAGTCGAGCAGTTCGAGCCATGGCCGATCCTCGCCCTGTATGGCGGGTAGCGAGCGTGCGCTCAGTGCACGTTCGTAGCGTGCGAATGTTTGCCCGTTCATTTCAGCAGCCACGCCCAGGCTGACAGGCTCCCAGCGACCGACCATGCGGTTGTCCGGTTTGTTACCCATCAACGACAGCGCGCGCACGTACATCAGCTTCGCCTCGTTCAAACTGTCGCGGGTCAAGCGACGGTACAGGGAATCGCCATAGGCCATGAGGTTGCGCACATACAAGGTAAAGATCGCCTTGCGGTAGTGCTCTGGATGCGAATAGCAGATCGCGTCGGGATCGGTGATACCGACCACTTCATAGTCACCACTGCTGACCTCCTCTAGCGGGCGTACCGACCAGTACAAGGGGCTAGGCGGCTGGGTGGGCTTGATCTTGGCTTGCGGGTTGAAAATGTAGTGGAGCCACTCTTCGGCACCGAAGAAATCGAACTCGTTGTGCAAACGCTGGGCGACCGCATGGGGCACATGGAAAAACAGCTCCCAGAAATATCGCCCGTTGGCGCCATGGAAGTCCATGTAGCGCACCTCAGTGCTGCCAGGAAGCGGCGGTTCCTGCATATGCTGGGTAGACCAGTTGAGTACGGCATCTACCGACACGCTTGCCTTGGCCACCAGGTCTCTGGCAAACAGCGTATTGAGGCGGACGTATTGCAGTCCAGTCAGCCGCAGCGCGGTCAAGTCGAGAAACTGCCCTCCCGTGGCCTCGTGACGCAGTTTGGGACGAGCCTCGGGCAAGGCATCGAGCGTGACCACATAATGGTCCCGCGAAGGCGTGGTCGCTATGTCGCCAAAGCTGATGTCGATGGTGGACGGAATGTCCCCGGGTTGTGCGCCAAACACACACATGACATCCGGCGTCCAGGCATTACCGTTCAGAGTGATGTTGCTGAAGTCTGCCCCTGCCTTTCGTACCCCGTTGACATAACAGTTTAAAGTCAAATGGCCTTTGTGCGGGCGTCCTGTCGTGGAGTTGATAACGGTCTTGGTAACCTGACCACGAACCCGCAGGCAGTAGCGCCCTTGATTGTCGATGCAGAACCACACCACCAACCGCATCCATCCACTCAGTGCACCAACGCTGTGATAAGCCTCTTCATAGCCTTGGGTCACAGCAGGGTGGGTCCAGCGGTCGCTGGCCAGCGGATGTTGCAATGAATTGTCTGCGTTGGAGAAATGCTGCAAGGCATTGAGCATTTTTCCCAGATAACCGCTGACGCCCGTATGATCCACGACATCGTGAAACAGCACATTGAACCGGGCATCGAATATCAACCCTTCATAATCCGGCTTGTCTGCATTGGTCACGCCATAGGCAATGACAATCTTCTTGTCGTCCGGATCGGCTTCGCTGACGAAGGCCACGAAATAGTCGGCGTTTGGATTGTATTTACGCTTATCCTTGAGCACCGTGACCATGGCCGGCGACCAACTGCCATCGATCATTCGGTAGGCAATGTTCAGGCTGTAACTCGGCACGGACTCGTGGGTACCTACCACGTCGTCGCCGTCGGGGCGTTCGCGCATCTTTTCCTGCTGACTGATCCACGCGACATACAAACGACCGTCCAGCAGTAGCGGCCTGATGTGCAGGATTTCGCTGCCCGAGGGGATGTTCACCGGCAACCACTCGCTCCAGGCAGTGGGACTCAGGTAATCGTCACCTTCGGCCTGGCCGGTGGCCTCGCCAAAACGTACCTGTGCCTTGCGCCAGAAATACTGATAGGGCTCGACGTTCTGCCGCCCCAGAAAGTAGTAATCGGCATTACGAAAGTCCACCCCATCAATATAGCCGGACACCACGTTCAGATTGCTCAGGTGTTCGAATTTGTTCAAATAGTGTTGCAAGGCATTCTGCACGGAATCTTTTGATACACGACTTTGGTTGATGTCGTTGGTAAACTCCGTGAAGGCTTGCGTCTGGTTGAGACGCAGCGTGGGTTCGATGTAGTTCTCGGGGTAGTCCTGCAACATCTGATTACCCGCCCAGATAGCGTATTCGCTTTTACTCTCGCGCCAGCGTTGTTGCGCCTGCTTGTCGAAGATTCCTTGATAGCCAGGTTCCATGCCGTTGTAGACAGCGTGAATATATTGTTGAAGACTGGCCATGCCCATGGCGATACGACTGGTATCGACAGGGGCATTAACCTGATTGTCGATGAGCAGGTATTCATAGAGGTCTTCGGGCGTCTCCAGGCGACGTGCGCCGGGCACAGGGTGTTCCGGGACTATTTGCCCGAGGTAGTAGGCGACAAGGGCGTCGCGACGGCCGTGATTCAGAGACAGCATAGTTTTAGATCCAGATGAGTTCAAAGAAGGCGGAGGCAAACGTAAGGGGTTGGGTAATAGCGCTCATTCAATTTCCTGACGCACATAACCGCATAGACGTCTGACGTCGCCTACCTGAGTGAATCCAAAATAAATGGAACGTTCATCCTCGATACTAACGTTCGTGGCATCGAGCTCAATCTCCTGATAGCCATAGCGGTCAGTAGCACTGGTGATCGCGTTGACGCCCAGGGGCCATGGGCTTTGCCATACGCAACTGCAGTCCATACTCATCAGCGGAGTGGTGCCCAGCACCGCCCGCACTTTGATTCGACCGCGCTCTCCCCTTGGAATGTATAACTTTTGATCATCACCCATACGGACATTGGGCGTCAGTGCTTGTACGGCGATGCCGCTACTGTCTATGCCACCTCGAAGCGTTATCGGCCTATCCACACTGAAAACGGTATCTGTTCCAGAAGCGAATATTATCCTGGGGTTATCCGCCACCACTATCCGACCTCTATTGAAATTATCATTCGACTGATAAGTGGCCACGAACGTGGCCCCATAAGCGTCGGGCTTGAGCACCGCATCTATCGACTTAGGACCATAACTCAAGAATATTTTCATATCAGGCAGACCGTCAGCCAGCGCAGCGTCGAAAGCATTATGAATATGCCCATACATGTAACAAATCCGAGGGTTAGCACTGACATAGGCACTACCCATGTCGATATCACTGACCTCCACAACTTCTCTTAGGCGCAGCTCAACGGTCTGCGTAACGGACAGGTTAGAACGAGCAGTCAATCTGACCGTGTTATCGTTCAAGTCATTGGGAAGAAATGCTGCACTGCGTGCATCAATGTGTACGGATGCGACCCCCTGCTCATCTGTGTAAAGCTTTTCGCCCAGTAAGGGTGTAAAGACGACACCCATCCGTTCTAGATCCTCAGCGTTGTCCGCACTCAAGATTACCCAAGCGCCGTCATCCGGTCCTGCTGGACCCGTTGCAGTCACCTGCAGATCACCCGCATGCCCTTTCGATAGCGTGAATGTCTCCACCGTCGGATGATTCAAGATCGCCTGGCTTGACAGCGTACGGTCAAACACCAACGTGTCATGAGCAGCGACTACCGAGACATCGAATATGGCTTCGTTCCCCTCGCCGACTGCCTGTGCGACCACCGTGTGTGTGCCCAATTCCGAGCCTGTAAAGCGCTTGGCGAATTTAGCTTTGCCGTCTGTATTCGTATAGGTGGTTGAATGAACCGCCCCATCGACCAGCCAAGTGACCGGATAGCGTGCCATGGCAGGTTCAAGCGAAACGCTAAACGAAGCCATCGCAGACTGTGTCACCCTGAAGTACTGATGTGCGGGTGCGAAATCGCTAATTTGGGGCAACTCATGAACAACCGTCGGAGCGGAGTACATAGCGCGCAATGGCACACCTGCAACCGTTGCGGCAACGCCGACCGTGACCGTGCCCGGCACATTGCTCAGATACAGAATCCTGGCAATGCCTTCAACGTCGGTTAAGCTGCTGTTACCCCCGTCGAACCCACCGACGGTTGCCGTCCAGTTCACTGTGGCACCAACCACCGGAGATCCATCCAGGTTCACGATCCGACAGATTGCCTCTGAGGGCAGGGTGCTTGCGATGCTTGAGCTGAACTTTACATACTGGAAGTAAGGCTGCTCCAGGAAGCTAACGGGCTGAAACTCATGCTCGTTGCCGTTGACTTCAAAAGAGGCCACCACCGTTGCTGCGCCCGACGGCTGGCTGTGCAACGTCGCATACGCCAGGCCTTCGCTATCGGTGCGCGTCTGCGGACGCAGGAATTGACCCAGGTCGGTCTCCCACTGCACCACACGATCGCGACCCACGTTGCCATGCATATCCACGAGTTCCACCGCAAACTCGATTTCTTCACGGTCACCCGCCAGCGCCTCGGCAGGATTCGGGTAATGGGGCACCTCGATGAAGTCCAGGGTGCTTTCATCACAATCGATCCGCACCAGCGGCGCCTGGATCTGCCGGTCCAGACCGTAGGTGGCGGTGACCTGAGCGGTGCCCATCTCATCGCCGGCCATCAGGGTCACGGTCATTTCGCCATTGGCGTCGGTTTCCGTCATCGCGGGCAACTGCAGTTCGCCCAGGCTGGTACGCCAGACGACTCGAATACCACCCATCGGCTGGCCCAGGAAGTTTCTGACGGTAATGGTGAAGCGTGCGACCTCATCGGTCCTGGCCACCAACAGCTCACGGTCGACAATGATCCATGAAGACTCGCTTTGCCCCAGTTCACCTTCCACTTGTTTGCCTTCACCTGACAGGCTGGCGGTCAAGCTGGCCAAGGCACCTTCGCCAGCGGCCCGGTAGTCGTTGCGCGAACTGTCGCTGCGCAGCCGACTCAAATCGACCACTGCCGTGGTGCCCAATTGCAGCGCGTTACAGAACTCGCGAATACGAATCAGGTGATCCAGTTCCAGCACCGTCAGCAGAATCCCATTGTCAGTCAACAGCGCGGCTGTTTGCAGAATGTCGCGAGTGCCGAAGCCGATAAATCCGGCGATCTTGCCCGCAGCATCTTCTCGTACAAGTTCGGCATCGGCATCGCTGAGCTCGTTGGGCAGGCTGTTTACCAACTGTAGGTAGTCGAGCAACTCCTGCTCACCGCGACGGCTGAATTTCACCACTCGCTGGTACTGCACCAGGCTGTAGAGGTCTGCAAAGCCGATGTCGTCGATCAACCAGGTGGCCGATCTTGTTCGGCGAACTTGCGCCGGGCGGCCAAACCACTCAGGGTTACGCACAAAACTGCGCAAAGCCATGGCACTGACGTTCAGCTGTTGCGCGATCGCTGCCCGGCGGGCCAGACGTGCCAGGATGGTCAGCACTTCATCGCCCACGGGCACCGCGACACCGGCGCCCCCCTCGATGGCGAACACCCGCAGTACTTCTGCAAGCAACTGATAGGTCGTGCCACGCGCCCACAGCAGCAGCTCGCGGCACTGCTCGGCAGTCACCTTCAAGGTGCTGGCCAGGCATTCCCAAACCAGGCTCTGCTGAGCGGCACGGGCGTCCATCACCACACTGAACAGTTTGATGCGCAGGTCGGAGATCGCTGTGACGCCATGGCGGCTCATCACTCGATCGATCAGCTCCAGCAGCCGCTCGGTATAGTAGGCTTCGTCCTCGTACTCAGGGGCCATGATGCTGCGATCAATGATCAGGCCGTCACCGGAAACGAACGCTTCGAATTCAGCCAGCCAGTCGATCGCAGTTGGCGCATCACCCGCTGAATACTGCGGTGCACCTGCTTCGACGAAGGTCGCCTGGCTGACCAGTACCGCTCCCATACGCGATTGAATCTGCTTGAGCTGATCGATCTCGTGCTCGGTCGCTGCCGCAACGGGAGTCAGCGGCATGACTTGCTGATACAACCAATTGACAGACAACTGATGCGTGTTGCACCACTTGATCACATCGGCCAACGACTGAATCACGCTCAAGGTGTCAGTCATTTCCGAGTGCTGGTACACGGCGAGTCGAGGCTGCGCCAATCGGCTCACGTACTGGTTGGCGCTCTGGTTGATCAATTGCAGCAAGGCAATCGCCTCGATACTGGAAATGCCCAGGTAGCGTGGCAGCTTCACCAAACGGTAGAACGCCGAAACCACAGCATGGGACCAGCGCAAGCTGTTGACGTCAGCGTCGGCCTGGCTTTCGCTGTTTTGGCGGTGAAGCCCTTGGGCGATGTAGCGAGCAACGTAAACGTAGGTTTCGAAACTGATGCCCAGCGCGCTGCAGAGATGATCGACCTTGCGGTACTGATTGTCCGTCGCCGGGACGATTGGAAATACGCTGTCGTCCAGACACAGCGGCGTTTCAAACAGACCGCTGGCGTTGAAAATGCGGTCGAACTGCGGAATATCGCTGCCGCATGCATACAGGCCTACGCCATGAACCAGCGCCGCGAAGTCTTCTGCGGTCACCTTGAAATCGCGTTGCAGTTGGCGAAACAGCCCCAGCATGCGCAGGGTGTTTTCAGTGATTTGAAAACCATGCGGGTTCTCCCCGCACTCGCTCTTGAAGGCCGCCGCCAACAGCAGGTCGGTGTCGGCAAAGCTCAGCTCCATCCACCGCGACAGGCGGATGATGCGTTGCAGGCGGTCGAAATGACCGTCGGTGTGGCCGGTGAAACGGTGCATCGACCCACCTTCACTGGCCACGCCCAAGATCGGCGCGATGCCCGCGTTGACATAGCTGGAACCGAACACCGCAGGCGATGCCGGCGCCAAGCCGGCCACATTGGGTGAGGCTACTGGTGCACGCGTTTCGATGGACAGCAGGTCTTCCAGTTGCGTCTGGTTGATACCTGTGCGCTTGCAGAAGGTAGCAATATCCACCAGCGGCTCAGCATCGGCAACACCGTAGTGACGGTTGTAGAAGCCGGTCTGAGCCATGGCCATGGCTGCCTGGCGCTGGAGGCCTGGAGCCTTGCGGGCCAGGTTGGTCAGCGGAAAATAAGGCGCCTCCAGCAGCAGTGCGCGCTGCTCGGGGCCAAATGCGGTGTCCAGTTGCAGGGCATCGTCGGAGGCCGCCGAATGCAGGCCTTGCTCTTTGAAATAGGGAAACTTGGGATCGAGTTGTCGAACCGCATCGCCCAACTGGTAGCGCTTGCGCTGCAGTACATGGTTGATCTGCGCCTGATACCGCTCATACGGCAACTGGAACGGATAACGAGTGGTCAGCAGTACGTCGTCTACCGCCTCATCGCTGCGGTTACGGCTGTCGAGAAACTCGCGCGCGGCGCGCTCTAGAATCTCGTTGACCACGACTACGGTCGGCTCGACGCGCTCCAGGCTCACGGGATCCAAAGTCAGGTCAACCAGATCGGGACGACGCTCGGCCAGCGTGATGGCTTCGCCTTCGATGGCCAGAGGCTCGATGGTCTGGGTAGCCAAACGGTACAGACTGGTCAAATAAGCCGCAGGCGAGGTGGTTGCCTCGATAGCGCCGGGCATGCAGTTGCTCGACCAACTGGGGGTGAATTGGCTTTCGAAGCTGGGGCCGTCGACCAGCGCACGGACGCCACTGCGGGCCATGGCCGCCGAAGCCGGCTCGCTGGCCTTCAGGCGTTGTTCGCGCATCTGTCGCGCTGCGAGCACGGCCACCGAGCTGGCGCGTTGATGCAAGGTCTGCGCTTGATCTACGTCAAAACCCTTGCCGAGCTTGATCAGGTCCTCGACGCTGCCTTGAGCGATCTGCATTGCCGTGCAGTCTTGAACCTTGGACAGGATGTCGAGCTGTTCGGCATTGACGGCGATATGCTTCATATGTGCGGACAGTGTGTGTTCCGCCGGTGTTTCATCTTTCATGGCTGTCTACCTTTGCTGTTCGGCGCAGGCCCGCGAACGGGCTGCGCAGTAAAGCCGCCACACTAGGTAATGTTTCCATGGGCGTCGCCTGACAGAAGTGATAGGTAGATCCATGTTTTGAAAGGAGAAATGTGTACATCCGTAGGTGACACGCTTCGACCGAGAGCCTTTCGCATCGATGAGAGTCCGGCGGATGAAGTGCAGTGCGAATCAGTGTCTCCGATCAGGCTGCATAAGCTGATAACCAAACGCCATTACCCTCCCCCTTGTCGTTCTTCTATAGTCGCCTCACCGGATTACCGGGCATGCCCTTCCCTGTTCTCTTCGAGCCGACCGCGCCCAGCGGATGCGTCGAAGACGAGACTCACATCATGTCCACCCTCCTCACCCCACGACACCTGCTCGCCGCAAGCCTCGGCGTTGCGCTCGGCTTGTCCTTCAGCGTCGCGGCCCGCGCCGAAACGCAGCTGCGCATCGGCTACCAGAAATCATCGACCCTGATGGTGCTGCTCAAGCAGCAAGGCACGTTGGAGAAACAACTGGCCGATCAAGGCGTGCGCGTCAGTTGGCATGAATTCGCCAGTGGCCAACCGCTGCTCGAAGCGCTCAACGTTGGCAACGTCGACCTGTCCGCCGACGTCGCCGATACGGTGCCGGTGTTCGCTCAGGCCGCCGGGGGCAAGCTCACTTATTACGCATCCGAGTCGGCCTCGCCGCAGGCCCAGGCGATCCTGGTTCGAAAGGACTCGCCACTCAAGGCACTGACCGATCTCAAAGGCCATACCGTGGCGGTCACCAAGGCGGCTGGGGCCCACTACCTGCTGCTGGCCGCCTTGCGCAAAGCCGATCTGAAATTCAACGATATCCAGCCCGCCTACCTGTCCATCGCCGACGGCCGGGCGGCCTTCGAAAACCAGAAAGTGGATGCCTGGGTGGCGTGGGAACCCTTCCTCAGCGCCGCGCAGCAGCACCAACCCACGCGCGTGCTGGCCGGCAGCGAAGGCCTGACGGCGTACAAGCGCTATTATCTGGCCGGCACACCCTACGCCCAGGCCAACCCGGCCATTCTGAAAACCGTATTCGATGATCTGGCCGAAACCGGCAAATGGGTCAAGTCGCACCCTGCCGAGGCGGCCGCGATACTGGGTCCATTGTGGGGCAACCTTGATCCGGCCGTGGTGCAGCAAGCCAACGCCCGCCGCAGCTACGACGTGCAGCCGGTCACCCGTGAAGGGCTGGCCGAGCAGCAGAAGATCGCCGACGCCTTCCACGACGAGAAACTGATTCCCAAGCGGATCGATGCGGTGAACGTGGAGGTATGGGCGCCGGGCCAGTAGTTTATCGGCTTGGGCTTGGCATCAGCTGTGCGGCGCCTTGTCTGGCGCCGTCGCGGGGCGGCTCCCGGAGATCTTGCTCTGGATCACGCCGCAGACAAGTGTTCATAGAGGATGACCGCGCCGACCAGCATCAGCACGATGCCACCGATGATTTCCGCGCGTTTGCCGACGACGACGCCCAGCACCCGACCCAGCATCACGCCGATCGTGACCATGACGGTGGTCGCCACGCCGATGGCGGCGGCTGCGATCCAGATATTCACGTTGACGAAGGCCAGGCCCACGCCGACCGCCAGGGCATCGATGCTGGTGGCGAAGGCGGTGACGGCCAGAATGGCAAAGGAATGCTGTTGCGGCTTGTCCTCTTCAGGGGCTTCATCTTTGACGCCGTTGTAGATCATGTGCAGCCCGAGTGCCCCCAACAGCACGAAGGCAATCCAATGGTCGAAGTCCTGAACATACGACGTGGCCGCCTGACCGATGAACCACCCTATCAATGGGGTGATGGTTTCGATCACGCCGAAGATGATACCGGTGCGAAGTGCCTCGGCCAGGCGCGGCTTGTGCAGGCTGGCGCCTTTGCCGATGGCGGCTGCGAAGGCGTCGGTGGACATGGCCAAGGCGACGAAGATGATGGAAATGGGGTTCACGGTCGAGCATCCAGCCGGGCTATGAGTCAACGACGCAACCACACGCCCGGCTTTAGGCATGGATGCATCGTTGGTCTCACCAACCCGAAGGTGTTCGTGCCACGGCAGACGGCCGAGAATGTTGACACGAACGCTCTGGACCGAGGTCAAGAGCAGGCTACTCCCCAACAAGGGACGCCACTGTAAGCAGTCGCACATGAAAATTTCGTGAGCGCAACCATGGGTGTCAGGGCAACAGCGCCTGCCGCCCGATGGCAACCAGTGCACTGTCATCCTGAGGCGTGTGAATGCGTGCGCAGAGCACGTTGCGGTAGTGCCGCTCAAGCGCGTTGCGGCGGTCCAGCGCGGGGTTGCCGCCGGCCTCGATGGCCAGGGTCACGGCGCGGATGGCCTGGTTGCAGACCAGGTACTTGATGGCCGGCCAGCGTTCGGCGGGCAGGCGTCCTTCGGCGCACGATTGCAGCAGGGCGTGGTTGGCCAGCAGCAGGCTGTCGATCTCGCCGACTCGCTCCTGAAAGCGCGGCAACGTCGCCAGGGCGGCGCCGAGGTTGGCCGGCACACGATGCTGCAACCAGTCGATGAACGTGTCCCGCGCGGCCTGGGCGACGCCGTCGTAGACGCTGGACATCAGCACCGCCATCCAGCGCAGGCCTTCGGCGTCGAGCTCCGGCTGCGGCGCGCTGGCCGGGCTCACGCTGACCGCTTGGTCGAGGGGCACCAGCACGTCGTCGAAGACCACGTCGTGGCTGCAGGTGGCGCGCATGCCCAGGTGGTCCCACGTGTCTTCGATGCTGACGCCGGGCGTGTCCCTGCGCACCAGCCATGAGCCGACCAGCGGATCATCGTCGTCACTGCGCGCCCACACCAGCAGCCAGGTCAGGCCATGGCTGCCCGTGGAGTAGATCTTGCGCCCACTGAGTCGCCAGCCCTCGGTGGTCCGTCGCGCCACGGTGTTGGGCACACCGCCGCGCGCCGGGGTGCCGAGTTCGGGCTCGACCCGCAGGGCATTGATCAATGCTCCGGTTTCCACGGCCTCCAGAGCCAGGCGCTGCTGCCAGGCCTTGGGCCAGCGCTCGCTTTGATGCAGACGAGCCTGCTGAAGATACTGCATGACCAGAATCAACGCCGTGGCCGGCTCGCCCTTGGCGACGGCCGCTACCACTTTCTGCGCCGTGGCCAGGTTGGCCCCGCCGCCGCCATAGGCCGTGGGCACGGTCAGGGCCAGCAGGCCGAGGCTGTGCAGGTGCTCGATGTTGTCATGGGGAAACTCGCCGCTGCGGTCGTAGCGCTCGGCGTGCAGGGCCATTCGCTGAGTCAGCGCGGCAAGGGCGATGGGGTCGAGTGGGGTCATGTGAAAACTCTGTCGCGCCGTTGCAGAACGGCAGGCCGGCGGCCTCGCGACTGACCGCAGCGAGGCCGTTGATATGCGCCCATCTAACCATCCGTCTTGACATGAGTAAAATTCAATTTAGTCATATCCTAATATGCGAAAAACGAGCAATGACCACCCTCAGTCCGTGTTCATGCCGTGGGCCACGGTTTCCCCGAACACACGAATCGCACCCTGCAGATTGCCGACGAAGACGGCGTGCACCAGCCACAGGTCGACCATGGGTTTGAAATCCGAGATCTGCAGCACCTGCAGTTGATCGCGGTGTCGGCTGTGCTGCAACAGCGGTGCCGGGACCAGCCCCAGCCCCATGCCGCTGGCCGCCAGACCCAACTGCAGGTCGGTACCGAAAATCTCCAGATTGAGTTTCAGGCTCAGGCCCTGCTCGGCCAAGGCGTGCGAAAGGCCAGCGCGGAAGCCGCAGCCGTCGGGGTTCAAAACCCATCCGGTACTCTGGCAATCGGCGAGCTTGCACCGTTTGCCGAGGTCCAGGCCCTTGGCGCCGACCACCAGCAGCGGCATGCGCGCCAGGGAGTGACCCACCACGCCCTCGGGAAACACCTTGCCGGCCGGGAACAGCGCCGCAGCGGCGTCCAACTCCCGGTGCTGAATGCGCTGGACCAACTGGCCACCCCAACCGTGTGCGACCTGCACCTGCAGATCCGCGAAGCGCTGCTTCAAGGCTTGCAGGGCATCGAGCAGCACCGCGTCGCCCACGGTCTGCGGCACACCAAGGCGCAGGGTGCCGGAAGGCGCTGCATCTTCGGCCACCAATTCATGCAGCGAATCGATCTCGCGCATCACGCCCTGGCAGCGTTCGTACACACGCAGGCCGATGGCCGTGGGTTTCATGGGCTTGGTGTGGCGATCGAGCAGGATCGCCCCCAACGACTCTTCGAGACTCTGCAGACGCCGGGTGATGGCGGACTGGGTCAATTGCAGGGATTCGGCGGCGACGCTCAACGATTGCAATCGCACGACCGCCAGAAACGCTTGGATGTCATCTATCTTCATTCGCTTTTCGCATATTAGCTTATGAACAAATTGAATTTCGGGAAGCTTAACCCCTTTGCTAGGGTAATAACGAATCCGTTCGAGGGCTACTGAAATGACTCATCCCCTGCGCTATGACCGTTTTCGCCAGTTCGTCGGCGACCTGGCCGAGCTGCTCGAGCGCACCTCCAGCGAGCCCGAGGTGCTGGAGCACGGCGCGGTGTTGCTGCAACGGCTGGTCAGCCATGACGACTGGCTGCCGGAAATCGCTGCGCAGCCGGATCCGCAACGCTACCAGCAATTCCTGCTGCACGCCGATGCGCGCCAGCGATTTTCCGTGGTGAGCTTCATCTGGGGCCCTGGGCAACGCACACCGATTCATGACCATCGCGTCTGGGGCCTGATCGGCATGTTGCGCGGCGCTGAATTTTCTCAGGGCTTCAGCCGCACGGCCGATGGCCGCCTGGCACCCGACGGTGCGCCTGTGCGTCTGGGTCCGGGGCAGGTCGAGGCGGTCTCGCCCAGCGTCGGCGATATCCACCAGGTCAGCAATGCGTTCGACGACCGTGTCTCCATCAGCATCCATGTCTACGGCGCCAACATCGGCGCCGTGCAGCGCGCCGTGTACAGCGAGAGCGGCGAAGAGAAACCCTTCATTTCCGGCTATTCCAATGCCGGTATCCCCAATTTCTGGAACCTGTCCAAAGAGCCTGCGTCCACCGAAAGCTCGATCAAAGAGAGATCGCCCGCATGACCAAGATTGCCGTACGCCCCTACTCCGCCATTCGCCGTGCATTACTGGACAAGCAGGAGCTGGCCCTGATCGATGTGCGCGAGGAAGCGCCCTTCGCCGAGGCGCATCCGCTGTTCGCCGCCAACATTCCCCTGTCGCGCCTGGAGTTGGACATCTATGCCCGCGTGCCGCGTCTAGATACCGCGATCACCGTCTACGACGATGGCGAAGAGCTTGCCCAGTTGGCGGCGCAACGCTTGCAGGCGCTGGGCTATACCGATGTGGCGCTGCTGGAAAACGGTCTGGCTGGCTGGCGCGAAGCGGGTGGGGAATTGTTTCGCGACGTCAACGTGCCGAGCAAAGCGTTCGGTGAACTGGTGGAAAGCCGTCGCCACACACCTTCGCTGGCGGCCGAAGAGGTCAAGGCGCTGCTTGACCGTCAGGCGGACGTGGTGGTGGTCGACGCGCGCCGTTTCGATGAATACCAGACCATGAGCATCCCCGGCGGCATCAGCGTGCCAGGCGCCGAACTGGTGCTGCGCATCCGCGAACTGGCGCCGAACCCGCAGACCCAGGTGATCGTCAACTGCGCCGGGCGCACCCGCAGCATCATCGGCACCCAGTCACTGGTCAACGCCGGGATTCCCAACCCGGTGGCGGCGCTGCGCAACGGCACCATCGGCTGGACGCTGGCCGGTCAGACCCTGGAGCACGGCCAGCAGCGTCGTTTCGGTGAAGTCGACGAACACACCCGTGCCGCAGCGGCGCAGTCGGCGCGCGCAGTGGCAGACAAGGCCGGCGTGCAACGGGCGACGCTGGCGGCACTGGGCAACTGGCAGGCCGAACAGGGGCGCACCACCTATGTGTTCGACGTGCGCACCCCGGAAGAATACGCGACCGGGCATTTGCCTGCGGCTCGCTCCACGCCCGGCGGTCAGCTGGTGCAGGAAACCGATCACTTCGCCAGCGTGCGCGGCGCGCGCCTGGTGCTGGTCGACGACGACGGTGTGCGCGCCAACATGAGTGCGTCGTGGCTGGCCCAGATGGGCTGGGACGTGTCCGTGCTGGACGATGCGCAATCCAGCGACTTCACCGCCACTGGCGCCTGGCAGGCACCATTGCCGCCCCTGCCCGAGGCGCCGACGGTCAGCCCGACCACACTCGCCCAGTGGCAGAGCGAGGGCGACACTCAGGTGTTCGACTTCACCACCAGCGCCAACCATGTGCAGCGCCACATCGCCGGCGCCCACTGGGCACTGCGCGCGCAACTGCCCCAGGCCCTGGAGAACGTGCCGGTGGCCGAGCGCTACGTGGTGACCTGCGGCAGCGGTCTGCTGGCGCGCTTCGCCGTGGCCGACCTGCAAGCCTTGACCGGCAAGCCCGTCTTCCTCCTCGGAGGCGGCAATGCCGCCTGGGTGGCCGCAGGCCTGCCGGTGGAGCAAGGCGAGCACCATCTGGCGGTGCCTCGCAGCGATCGCTATCGCCGCCCCTACGAGGGCACCGACAACCCCCGCGAGGCCATGCAAGGCTATCTGGACTGGGAGTTCGGTCTGGTCGAGCAACTGGCCAAGGACGGCACCCACGGCTTCAAAGTGATCTGACTGCGCCACACCCCTTACCTCACTGGCAGCTCGGGACCTGATGAAACCGGACCGAGCGGCGATCGCGCCTCAGCGCCGTCGCCGCCGGTCTGTACGTTTTTCAGGAGAGACCCGAATGACTTCGTTGTCCGTTCTGCACGATTCCACGCCCACACTGCGCCAGCGTGTCACGCCCCAGGAATGGGAGGTGCGCGTCAAGCTCGCGGCTGCCTACCGACTGGCCGCGCAATTGCGCTGGACCGACCATATCTACACGCACTTCTCCGCGCGGGTACCCGGCGATCAGGAGCACTTCCTGATCAACGCCTTCGGCTTGCTGTTCGATGAAATCACGGCATCCAACCTGGTCAAGGTCGACATCGACGGTGAACTGATCGACGACCCCCTGGGCCTGGGCATCAACCACGCAGGCTATGTGATCCACAGCGCCATCCACCGCGCGCGTCCCGACCTCAAGGCGGTGTTGCACACCCACACCCGCGACGGCGCCGCCGTGTCGGCGCAACGCAACGGCCTGCTGCCGCTGTCCCAGCACGCCCTGCTCTACTACAGCCGCGTGGCCTACCACGGCTATGAAGGCATTGCCCTGGACCTCGACGAACAGACGCGCCTGGTCAGCAACCTGGGCGACAGCAACATCCTCATCCTGCGCAACCATGGGCTGTTGACCGGTGGCGTCAGCGTGGAGCACGCCTTTCGCGAACTGCATGGCCTGGAGCGGGCCTGCAACATCCAGATCGCCGCCCAGGCCGGCGGCAATGCCGACCTGTTGCTGGCGCCGCAGGCGGCCATCGACAAGGTCCACCAGCAGTCAGCCAGTGCCGCCAGCGGCGACAACCCCAAGATCCAGCTGCACTGGGACGCCTTGATCCGTCAGCTGGACCGCGAGGGCCAAGACTATGCCACCTGAAATCGTCCTCCAGCCGGTTGCACAAGCGCCCTTGCAGATGCTGGAAATCACCCCCAGTGCGCCCCGCCGCGGCGTGCGCGTGCCAGGCTTCGTGCTCAGGCTGCTGAGCCCGCTGGCGATCCTGGTGCTGTGGGAGCTGGCCTCCCGGGCCGGGCTGATTCCACCGCGCATCATCGCCGCGCCGTCGAGCATCGCGGTGACCTTCTGGGCCCTGACGGTCAGCGGCGAACTGCCCATGCACCTGTTGATCTCCCTGCAACGCGCCGTGTCGGGGCTGGCCATCGGAGTCGTCATCGGCACCGTCGCCGCGCTGTTCACCGGGCTGTCGCGACGCGGCGAAGTGCTGCTCGACTCGCCCATGCAGATGCTGCGCACCGTGCCATCACTGGCGCTGGTGCCACTGTTCATTCTCTGGTTCGGAATCGGCGAATTCACCAAGGTCGCGCTCATCGTCATGGGCACCACCTTTCCGGTGTACCTGAACCTGTTCGCCGGTATCCGCAGCATCGACCCCAAGCTGATCGAAGCCGGCAATACCCTGGGGCTGAACCGCCGCGAGCTGGTCTGGCACGTGATATTGCCGGGCGCATTGCCGTCGTTCTTCGTCGGCCTGCGCTATTCCCTGGCGATTTCCTGGCTGGCGCTGGTGTTCGTCGAGCAGATCAACGCGACCTCCGGCATCGGCTTTCTGGCCAGCGACGCGCGCGACTTCATGCGCACCGACATCATCGTCATCTGCCTGCTGGTGTACAGCCTGCTGGGGTTGGTGATCGACGGCATCATCCGCGCCCTGGAGCACTACGCCCTGGCCTGGCGCCCCTCCTTCGTGAAGAGCTGATTCCCATGACCGCACACACCGCGCTGCACCCCCAACCCGCCGTCAGCCTGCAGAACGTGGTGCGCCAGTTCGGCGCCAATCGTGTCATAGACGGCCTGGACCTGGACATTGCGCCCGGCGAGTTCGTTGCCCTGCTGGGCGCCAGCGGCTCGGGCAAGACCACCCTGCTGCGCTCGCTGGCCGGGCTCGATCCGATCGAGGGCGGCCGCCTGCTGGTGCCTGCGGCGCGCTCGGCAGTGTTTCAGGAACCGCGCCTGATGCCATGGAAACGGGTGTGGAAGAACGTCACCCTCGGCGTGCGTGACCCGCAGGCCCGCGAGCGTGCGGTAAAGGCCCTGACCGAAGTAGGCCTGGCGCATCGGCTCGATGCCTTTCCCGGCACCTTGTCCGGCGGAGAGGCCCAACGCGTGGCACTGGCCCGCAGCCTGGTGCGCGAGCCGCGCCTGCTGTTGCTGGACGAACCCTTCGCGGCCCTCGACGCATTGACTCGCATCCGCATGCATCAACTGATCATCGACCTGTGGCGCGCCCACGGACCGGCGGTACTGCTCGTCACCCACGACGTGGAAGAAGCGATTCTGCTGGCCGATCGCATCATCGTGCTCAAGCAGGGACGCATCGCCGAGGCGCTGCCCATCGGCCTGGATCGCCCACGGGAAAAAGGCACCCCGGCCTTCAATGCCATTCGCCGTCGTCTGCTCGGACTGCTGGGCGTGGAAGCCGGCCCGCCTCAGGTGGCCGATGGGCCCTTGCCGCTGGCCAGCAGACCCAGAGCGCTCGCGACCTGAATCGGGGTGAGCCCTTCGCGGGCAGAGCCCCGCTCCCACAGGCACCACCAACCTCTGTGGGAGCGGGGCTCTGCCCGCGAATGGCCCCCCCCAAACCCAAGCCGATCACAGCACTACAAAGGACCCTCACCCATGCCCCACCCAACCCCCTCATCGGCTTCGAACCCACCCCAACGCCCCCGCCTGCTGGCGCTCGGCGTACTGCTCGCAACGCTTGTAGGCTGCTCCCCCTCGGCCCCCGAGCAGGCCGACAAGACCCTGAAGATCGCCTTCTTCGGCGACAACACCACCCTGGTCAGCGTCGACCCGTTCCAGGTCTACTGGCTCGAACACCGCGTGCTGTTGCGCAACGTCGCCGAATCCCTGACCGATCAGGACCCCGACAGCGGCAAGATCATTCCCTGGCTGGCGAAAAGCTGGAACATCAGCGACGACGCCCTGAGCTACACCTTTCACCTTCGTGACGACGTCACCTTCAGCAACGGCGAGCGCTTCGACGCGCACGCGGTCAAGACGGCGTTCGACAGCGACAAGGCCTTCGCCCGGGAACTGCCGGCCACCTTCGGTGCCACCTACCTGGCCGGCTACGACCACGCCGAAGTGCTGGACGACTTCACCATCAAACTGGTGCTGTCGCGACCCAACGCCGGCTTCCTCCAGGCGACGTCCACCACCAACCTGGCGATTCTCGCCCCGGCGTCCTACCAATTGACCGCCAAGCAGCGCTCCCTGGGCCAGATCATCGGCACCGGGCCTTTCGTGCTGGAGCACTACACACCGGAGAGCGGCGCCCGACTGACCCGTCGTACGGGCTACCACTGGGCGTCGGCGAACATGAAGAACAAGGCCGAGGCTCATCTCGATGCGGTGGACATCAGCTACATCGCCGAGGAAAGCGTACGCAATGGCTTGTTCCTGCAAGGCAAGGTCGATGTGCTGTGGCCGCGCAACCCCTTCTCCGAAGTCGACCTCAAGCTGTACCAGAGCAAGGGCGCGACCATCCAGAGCCGTGCCTTGCCGGGCCCGGCCCTGAACCTCTATCCCAACACCCGCAACGGCCGCGTGCTGGCCGACAAGAAGGTCCGTCAGGCACTGCTCAAGGCCATCGACCGCAAGAGCTACGCCAGCACCGTGTACAACGCCGATTTCCCCGTGGTGACCGGCGTCTACGACAGCACCACACCCTACTTCAAGGCCCAGGGCGACAAGCTGGCCTACGATGCCGCCGGTGCCGCGCGCCTGCTCGACGAAGCGGGCTGGACCCCGGCTGCCGACGGCTATCGGCACAAGGACGGCAAGCGTCTGAGCCTGGCCTACAACATCAACGGCAGCGAAACGGCGGGTGATGTGCTGGTGCAGGACCAACTGCGCAAAGTGGGCATCGACCTCAAGCTCAACGTGGTGACCCGCGCCGAATGGACGGCGGCCAACGCCCAGGGCAACTACGACCTGACGTCCACCTACATGACCCGCGCCGACCCGATCATCCTGCAGACCATTCTCGATCCGCGCAGCGCCAACAGCTCGACCCTGGCCACCAACACCTACGAACCGGCCACTCTCAACCGCGCGACCGCCCTGTTCGATGCCGGCATCACCGCTACCCAGACGGAGCAGCGCGCCAAGGCCTATGGCGACCTGCAGGACCTGCTGGTGGACGAAGCCTCGGCCTTTCCGATCTACGAGCGGGTCTGGCAGGCCGCCACCGCCGCGCGGGTGAAGAACTTCCACTGGACCGCCGAGGGCTTCGCCTTCCTCGGTGACATCGAGGTCGGCACGCCATGAACCGTTACCTGCTAGGCCGTGTCGGCCAGGCGCTGCTGGTGCTGTGGGGCGCCTATACCATCACCTACTTCATCCTCTACCTGCTGCCGGGGGATACGCTGTCGATCATGCTCAGCGCGTCGGGCATCGAGGTCGATGCGCTGTCACCTGCGGACCTGGCCAAGGCGCGCGCTTACTACGGGCTGGATCGCGGTCTGTTCGAGCAGTACGGGCACCTGCTCTGGCAGGCCCTGCAGGGTGACTTCGGCCAGTCGCTGTCACTCAACCGGCCCGTGACCGCGTTGCTGGCCGAGCGCCTGCCCCAAACCCTGACCCTGGCCGGTTCGGCCATCGTGCTGTCGCTGATCGGTGGCGTCGGCCTGGCCTACCTGACCGCCTACGTACGTTGGCAGCCACTGCAATCGGCCATGGCACGCCTGCCCTCGCTGGGCTTCTCGGTGCCGGTGTTCTGGCTGGGCCTGCTGCTGATCCAGGTGTTCGCCTTCGGTCTCGGCTGGTTTCCCGCCACCGGCAGCCAAGGCCTGGACAGCCTGGTGCTGCCGGCCATCACCCTGGCGATCCCCAGCGCGGCGGTGTATGCCCAGGTGCTGCAACGCGGATTTCAGCACGTGGCTCGCGAGCCCTACATCACCACCGCCTACGCCAAGGGCCTCAGCCGCGCCCAGGTGCAGTACCGCCACGGCCTGAAGAATGCCGCACTGCCCATCCTCACGCTGTTCGGTCTGCAGGTCGGCAATACCGTGTCCGGCGCGGTGCTGGTGGAAACCATCTTCAGCCGCAACGGCGTCGGTCGCCTGGCCCAGGAAGCGGTGCTGCGCCAGGACATCCCGGTGGTGCTGGCCATCGTCGCGATCTCGGCCGCCGCCTTCGTGGTGGTGAACCTGCTGGTGGACCTGCTCTACCCGATCCTCGACCCCCGTATCACCCACGCGCCCGCCGCGCCCACAGCCGCCTAAGCCAGCCAAGGACTTCGCTCATGCCTTCATCCAATGCCGTGCGTGATCTCGACCAGCGCTTCATCCCGGCCGCGCCTGCTGCGACGGTCTACGCGCCGCCACCGACAGCGGTCCTGCCCACGTGGCGGCGGCGCAGTCGCTGGGTGCGTCTGCTCGCGGCCTCACGCCCCTTGTCACGCCGACCTGGCTTCTTGCTGACTGCCCTGGTGGTCGCCTTCGCCTTGCTCGCCGCCGTGGCACCGGGCGCGCTCAGCGGCTTCGACCCCAATGCCACCGCGCCGCTGGCCAAGCTCACCGCGCCGAATGCGACCCATTGGTTCGGCACCGACGAGTTGGGCCGCGATCTCTACACCCGGGTGATACACGGTGCCAGCCTGTCGATCCAGGCTGCGCTACTGGCCGTCGGCCTGGCCCTGCTCGGAGGCCTGACCCTGGGCGTGCTGTCAGGGTTCGCCGGTGGACGCGTGGACGCGGTGATCATGCGCGTGATCGACGTGCTGCTGGCCCTGCCCGGCTTGCTCCTGGCCTTGGCCATCGTCACCGCCATCGGCTTCGGCACCCTGCCGGTGGCCCTCGCCGTGGGTGTGGGAATCATCCCCGGCTTTGCCCGCACCACCCGCGCCGAAGTGCTGCGGGTCAAGACCCTGCCCTATGTCGAGGCCGCGCGACTGGGCGGCGCGAGCTGGCTGCAGACCTTATGGCGGCACATCCTGCCCAACGCCTGGGGCCCGGTCGCGGTGCTCGCCACCCTGGATTTTGGCGCGGCCATCCTGGCCACCGCCGGGCTCAGCTTCCTGGGTTTCGGCGCCGCACCACCGGCGCCGGAATGGGGCACGCTGATCGCCACCGGCCGACACTTTCTGATCACCGCACCATGGGTGGCGCTATTGCCCGGCGTGTTCGTCGTGGCGGTGGTGTTCAGCCTCAACCACCTAGCCCGCACCCTCGAAGAGATCAAGCGATGAATCCGCTCATTGAAGTGCACGACCTGAGCATCGCCTACCGTCACGGGCCGCAACAGACCCAGGCCGTGACCGATGTATCGTTCAGCCTGATGCAAGGCGAGACCCTGGCCATCGTCGGTGAATCCGGCTCGGGCAAGACCACCATCGCCAACGCCATTCTTGGCTTGCTGCCAGACAGCGCCGTGGTCACCGCCGGGCGCCTGTTGGTGGCTGGTCAGGACCTGAGCCAGGCCAGCGAACGGACCAAACGCCAGTTGCGCGGCCGCACCATCGGCCTGGTGCCGCAAGACCCGATGGTCAGCCTCAATCCGACCCAGCGCATCGGCCGCCAGATCGCCGAAGCCTTGGTGCTGGCCAAGGGCGCGCGCTACAAAGGGGTGGACGCCGACGTTGGCGAACTGCTGGCCCAGGTAGGTCTGGACAACCCGCAGCTGCGCGCTCGGCAGTACCCCCATGAGTTGTCCGGCGGCATGCGCCAACGGGTGCTGATCGCCATCGCCCTGGCCGGCAACCCACGTTTGATCATCGCCGATGAGCCCACCAGCGCCCTGGACGTCACCGTGCAGCGGCGCATCCTCGATCATCTCGAAGGGCTGGTACGCGAGCGTGGCATTTCCCTGCTGATCATCACGCACGACCTAGGCGTGGCTGCCGACCGAGCCGACCGCGTGCTGGTGATGAAGGCCGGCGCGTTGGTCGAACAGGGCACGCCGCACCAGGTGCTGGCCAGCCCGAGACAGCCCTATACCCGCGCGCTGATCGCCGCCGCGCCGGCGTTCAACGAACCCCGTGCACCGCGCCCGGCTCCCGCCTCGGGGCAGACACCCCTGCTTTCCCTGACGGCGGTGAACAAGCATTACCGCCTGCCACGCATACGCGGCCAGGCCGAGCGCTTCCAGGCGCTGGCCGATGTGAGCTTCAAGGTCTGCGCCGGGCAGACCCTGGGCATCGTCGGCGAATCGGGCTCGGGCAAGAGCACGGCGTTGCGGATCGCCCTGGGCCTGGAGAAAGCTGACAGCGGTCGCGTTCACTTCGCCGATCAGGACGTGACCGACCTCGGCTGGCGACAATTCAGACCCTTGCGTCGGCGCATGCAATTGGTTCAGCAGAACCCCTTCGCAGCGCTGGACCCGCGCCTGTCGATCTTCGACAGCATCGTCGAGCCGCTGGTCTCGTTCGGCCTGGCCAAAGGTGCGGCGCTGGATCGGGCCGCGCGTGAGCTGATCGAACGGGTGCATTTGCCGGCGCATTTTCTCGACCGCCTGCCCCGAGAACTGTCCGGCGGTCAGCGCCAGCGCGTGGCCATCGCCCGGGCGCTGGCGTTGCAGCCCGATCTGGTACTGCTGGACGAGCCGGTGTCGGCGCTGGATGTTTCGGTGCAGCGGCAGATTCTCGACCTGCTGGACGAACTGCAACGCGAGCTGGGTATCGCCTATGTGATCGTTTCGCACGATCTGGCGGTGATCGCCAACGTGGCCGATGACGTGCTGGTCATGCGCCAGGGCCGCATCGTCGACCAGGGCCCCACCGCCCAGCTGTTCGACCAGCCATCGAACCCCTACACCCGAGCGCTGCTCGACGCCGTTCCCGGCAAGCGCCAACGAGCCCTGGCCTAGAACCCATAGGAGCGGTCATGGGCCGCGAACTTGGTACCGCGTAGTTTCCGGTAAACCGCGGCGTTGCGTTCGCGGCCGATAACCGCTCCTACGGGAATGCAGTGAGTGGGATAGGGTCACAATATGCGTATTACGCATAATTTATTGTTGGATAAACCCACAAAAAGAATAATTAACTTAGAACTAAATGTCATTTCACAGCGCGTCTTTAGAGCTTTAGTTTGAACCCAGACCGACCCCTTGCCTGGTGGAGGTAACTCAATCCCTCTTCAGGAGTCGCCGTCCATGACCCGTTCCCGTGTCCTTTCCTTCGTTCTGGCCGTGGGGCTGCTGGCCGCAGGCCCGCTGGCCCGGGCCGACAAGCTCGACCCGTTGCGCGTCGCCAATCAGAAATCCAGCCTGAAGCTGTTGCTCACCGCAGCGGGCGAACTCAAGGACGTCCCCTACCCCATTGAGTTTTCCGAGTTCGCCGCCGCCGCGCCCCTGGGCGAGGCGCTGAACGCCGGTGCGGTGGACGTGGGTTACCTGGGCGATGCGCCTTACGTATTCGCCCTGGGTTCCGGCGCGCCGCTCAAAGCCGTCAGCATCACCCATTTCGAAGGCCGCTACACCACCTCCATCCTGGTGCCCAAGGACTCGCCACTGCAGTCGGTTGCCGACCTCAAGGGCAAGCGCGTGGTCACCAACCGCGGTTCCATCGGCCACTTCCTGGTGATCAAGGCCCTGCGTGACGCGGGCCTGAAAACCTCCGACATCACCTTCGTCAATTTGCTGCCCAGCGACGCCCAGGGCGCGCTGCAATCCGGCGATGCCGACGCCTGGTCGACCTGGGACCCCTACACCACCATTGCGCTGAACCAGGGCAACGCCCGCATCCTGCGCAAGGGCACCGACCTGTTGACCAACAACACCTACCTGGTGGCCACCCAGCAGGCCACCGAAACCAAGCGCGCTCAGGTCGAGGACTTCGTCGTGCGCCTGGAGCGTGCCTACCAGTGGGCCAACACCCACCACGACGAGTTCGCTGCCGCTCAGGCCCAGGTCACCCGCCTGCCGTTGGCGGTGCACCTGGCCTCGGTCAACGAGACCCGCTACACGCGCGCCGAGATCACCGACGCGGTGATCGCCGACCTGCAGCAGACCGCCGACATCTATCTGGAAGAAGGCGTGCTGGCGCAGCCGGTCAAAGTCGCCCAAGGCTTCGACAAACACTTCAACGACTTCCGCGCACCCACCCAAACCCCGCTGGCCAGCGCGCCATAACAGGAGATTTCCATGAGCACACGACAACTGAAACTGGGCGCCATGATCCACGGCGTAGGGCACGGCTGGGGCGAGTGGCGGCATCCGCAGGCACTGGCCGACGCCAGCACCAACCTGCGTTACTACCAGCACCAGGCGCGGCTGGCCGAAGACGCCCGCTTCGACTTCGCTTTCATCGCCGACAGCCTGCACATCCACGAGCGCTCCAGCCCGCATTACCTCAACCGCTTCGAACCGCTGACCCTGCTCTCGGCGTTGGCCGCCACCACCGAGCACATCGGCCTGGTCGCCACCATCACGGTCAGCTACACCGAGCCCTACCAGGTCGCCCGGCAACTGGCCTCCCTCGACCACATCAGTGGCGGCCGCGCCGGCTGGAACGTGGTCACCTCGTGGCTTTCAGGCACCGCCGACAACTTCAGCAAGGCCGAGCATCCACCCCATGCCGTGCGCTACAAGATCGCCCGGGAACACGTGGATGTGGTCAAGGGACTGTGGGATTCCTGGGAGGACGACGCCTTCACCCGCAACAAGGCCACCGGCGAGTTCTTCGACCGCAGCAAACTGCATGCCCTGAACCATCGTGGTGAGTTCTTCCAGGTCAAGGGACCGCTGAACATCGCTCGTTCGCGCCAGGGCCAACCGGTGATTTTCCAGGCCGGTGTTTCCGAAGACGGCCGCAATTTCGCCGCCCAAAACGCCGATGCGATCTTCTGCCGACACGAGTCGTTCACCGAGTCGCGCGCCTATTACCAGGACCTCAAACAACGCGCTGCCAGCGCCGGTCGCAATCCGGACAAATTGTTCGTCCTGCCGGGCATCAGCCCGATCACCGGGCGCGATCGCGAAGAGGTCGAGCGTCGCTATCAAGAGGCCGCAGACCTGGTCGGCATCGAAGACGCCATCGTCGCCCTCGGCCGCCCGTTCAACGACTACAACTTCAGCGGCCACGATCTGGACGCCCCCTTCCCCGACCTCGGCGACCTGGGCGCCAACAGCCACAAGGGTACGTCCGAGCGGATCAAGCAACTGGCCCGTGACGAGCACCTCACCTTGCGCGAAGTGGCCCTGCGCTTTGCCAAGCCCGAACGGGATTTCGTCGGCCTGCCGGAAGAGGTTGCCGACGCCGTGCAAGCCTGGTTCGAGGGCCACGCCGCCGACGGGTTCATCATCAACTCGCTGTTGCCCGACGGCCTCGAATACTTCACCCGCTACGTGGTGCCGATCCTTCAGCAACGCGGCCTGTTGCGCACCGAGTACCCCGGCCTGACCCTGCGCGACAACCTCGGCCTCGAGGTGCCAGCCAATCGCAACGCGGCCCTGCGCCGCAACGAAGAAGTGGCCTGAAAACCGATTCCCCACCCGCCGTGGCCGTGGGCTCCGGCACTCGATTGCAAAGGATACCTGCCATGTTTGCCGAAAAAATACAGCGCCCCGCCACGGCGATCCGCGCCACCGCCTTGGAGCCGACCATCGGCGCGCAGATCGAAGGCGTCGATCTGCGCCACCCCCTCGACGCGCAAACCCGTGATCAGATACGTGCGTTGCTGCTCAAGCACAAAGTGTTGTTCTTCCGTGACCAGCACATCGATACCGCCCAGCAGCTGGCCTTCGCTCGCCAATTCGGCGAGCTTTACCAGCATCCAACCACTCAGAAACAGGACCACGAGCGGCCCAACGCTCACCTGATCCTGGCCAGCGAAGCCCGCGACCGTTATGGCGATGCCCGCAAGGGGCGCTGGCACACCGATACCAGTTGGATGCTCAAACCCACCTTCGGCGCCGTGCTGCGCGCCGTGTCGCTGCCCGAAACCGGCGGCGACACGCTGTGGGCAGACACGGGACTGGTGTACCGCAGCCTGCCGACGGCGCTGCGCGAACGCATCGACAACGCCTTCGTCACCCACAACTTCAAATCCTCGCTGGACAAGGTCGGCTACAACTATCCGATCCTCGCGCACCCGCTGGTGCGTACCCATCCCGAAACGGGTGAAGATGCCCTGTTCATCAATTTTTCGATGTCGCCGCAGATTCTTGGCCTGTCATTGGAGGAAAGCCGCGAGATCGTCGGCCTGCTGCTCAAGGAAGTAAGCAACCCCGAATACCAGCTGCGCTTCAAGTGGCAACCAGGCGATGTAGCGTTCTGGGACAACCGCGCCGCCTTGCATTACCCGGTCTACAACTACGGTGATTTCCCGCGCGTGATGGAACGGGTACTGATCGCCGACGATGACATTCCCCATCGCCGCAGAACATAGCCAGGCCATCCACAATGGCGGGCCAGCCGTAGGAGCGTTCACCGGCCGCGAAAGACTCACCACCACCCATGGCCAAAAAACGCGCACGAACAAAAACGCCGCTCATCTCTGAGCGGCGTTTTCATTGAATTTGGAGCGGGAAACGAGACTCGAACTCGCGACCCCGACCTTGGCAAGGTCGTGCTCTACCAACTGAGCTATTCCCGCAAATGGCGTCCCCTAGGGGACTCGAACCCCTGTTACCGCCGTGAAAGGGCGGTGTCCTAGGCCACTAGACGAAGGGGACACGCTGACCGAAACACATGGTGTGTATTCCGGCGCCCAGACCCATGTCCGAAGACTGGATACTGGTTTCACTCAGTGCCGCCCGAGAGCCACACTGCTTAAACTGGAGCGGGAAACGAGACTCGAACTCGCGACCCCGACCTTGGCAAGGTCGTGCTCTACCAACTGAGCTATTCCCGCAATGGCGTCCCCTAGGGGACTCGAACCCCTGTTACCGCCGTGAAAGGGCGGTGTCCTAGGCCACTAGACGAAGGGGACACGCTACAACATTCACTCCCTGCCGCGCTTCGCTGTATGCTTTACGCTGCAAGTGGCGCGCATTCTATGGATGCTTTCGAGGGTCGTCAACCCCCTGTTATAAATTTATTTAAATCAATGACTTCACTGCGCTTTACCGGCCCTGTGGCAGGCCACTGCCAAGCGGCAATGCTCAGAAGGACCAATAAGCTTTTGACACCGTTAGTAGCACAAAGCCATAGTTGCCACACCCCCTCCATAAGCACTCCATGTCTGCGGCGGGGCGGGTTAGGCTACCCGTGTCAGCACAGCGGCCCTACACTTGAACTTCATTCCACCTCGAGAGCTCCCCGGTGACTCCACTCATGATCACCCTGTTCATCGTAACGGGGATCGCCATCCTTATCGTCATCGGCCTGCTCAACAATATGGTCGAGAGCAACAAGCTGGCCAAGGCGCGCGACAAGCTCGAGCTCACCGACCGCCTGCGCCGCTGTGGCCGTATCGACGAGACGTTCCCCGGTCAACTGATGACCCCTGCCCTCAAGCAACTGCTCGCGCGACTGGAACTCAACATCAGCCAGCGTCTGCTGCAGCTCGACAGGCAGGACGCACCGCTCAAGGCTCGCCTGGAAGCTTTGCAGGCGGAAATCGCCAAGGGCGATGACATTGCCATCAATAACCCTCCCCTCCCGATCATGACCGAAGACCGAGCCAAGGAAGTGCGCTTCCTGCTCGAAGCCCTGCACGCCCAGGTAACCCGGGCCGGGCAGGAAGGCTTTCTCAGCCCCGTCGAGACCAAACACTGGGCGAACGAAATCCGCGGCATCCTCGTACTGCTGCACATCGAGTTCTTCAACAATCTGGGCCAGCAACTGCTGGGAGAGGGTCTGCCGGGTCGCGCCCGCCTGGCTTTCGAGCGCGGCGTGCAGTACCTCAAGAGTCAACCCGACGCCGTGCTCTACCAGGAGCAACTGCAATACCTGCAGAAGATGCTCAAGCGCACCAACGCCATGGTCCTCAGCGAAATGGAGCCGACCGGAGACGAGGTCAACGAACTCACCGACGGTTTGAAAGCCGACGAGAAGGAAGACCCGTTCCAGAAGAAAGCCAACTACGACTGAAAGCGGTCGCGCTTCAGTAGCGGCTGCAGTCGGTCGATTGCAGGAAGATCGCCGCCAGTTGTTCCAGACCCTGCTGGTCGGCTTCGCTGAAGCGTGCGAGGCGTGGGCTGTCCAGGTCCAGCACACCGATCAGCTTGCCGTCCTTGAGTAGCGGGATCACCAGTTCGCTGTTCGACGCACTGTCACAGGCGATGTGGCCAGGGAACGCATGCACGTCCTCGACCCGCTGGGTCTCGCGGCTGGCTGCAGCCGCACCGCACACGCCACGACCAAACGGAATGCGCACACACGCCACCTGCCCCTGAAAGGGTCCGAGCACCAGTTCCTCATTGCGGTTGAGATAGAAACCCGCCCAGTTCAGGTCATCGACCTGATTGAACAGAAATGCGGAAAACTGCGCCGCATTGGCGACGAAATCACGCTCGTCGGCCAGCAGCGATTCCAGTTGAGCGCACAGCATACGGTAGCCTTCCAGCCCCGCGCCTGCAGCGTGCAGATCGATCATGGTTGTTGCTCCAACAGTTTGAGACCCACCCAGTAGCGGGCGAATTGGTAGGCGCAGCGGCCATTGCGGTTGCCGCGGCCAGTGGCCCAGCGCACGGCGAGGATATCCAGTTGCTCGTCACGGGACCATTGCAGGCCGCTGTCACGGGCGAGCTCGCCGATCCAGTGTTCCACCACGCGCAGGAAATGCTCCTGGGTGAAGGGATAGAACGACAGCCACAGACCGAACCGGTCCGACAGGGCGATCTTGTCTTCGACCGCTTCGCTGGGGTGCAACTCGCCGTCGACCCGGGACCAGTTCTCGTTGTCGCTCTGATGTTCGGGAACCAGGTGGCGGCGGTTGGACGTGGCGTACAGCAACACGTTGTCCGGCGCCTGCTCCAGCGAACCGTCAAGCACGCTCTTGAGCACCCGGTAATCGCCCTCGCCCGCCTCGAACGACAGGTCATCGCAAAACAGCACGAAGCGTTGCGGCAGCTGCTGCAACTGCTCGACCACCCGCGGCAGATCGGCCAGGTGGTCACGCTCGATCTCGATCAGACGCAAGCCCGCGGCGGCGTGCTCGGCAAGCAAAGCCCGCACCAGCGACGATTTGCCCGTGCCGCGCGATCCCCACAGCAACGCATGGTTGGCCGGATGGCCGTCGAGGAATTGCTGCGTGTTGCGTGCCAGCTGCTGGCGCTGTTGATCGACCCCGATCAGATCGCTCAGGCGCATGTCCAGGCTGACCTCCAGCGGCAGCAAATAGCCGCTGCGGCCCTCGCGCTGCCAACGCGCAGCCAGGCACTGGTGCCAGTCGATTTCAGGGCGCAGCGCAGGCAGCAGCGGCTCGAGCCGCGCGAGTACGGATTCGGCGCGCTCAAGAAAGGCATTCAAACGAGAGTCCACGACTTTTCCTCAAGGTAAGTTGCGTGTAAAAGGTTCGGCAAGGGGACATGCCGTCGCACACTGCGGCGCACAGACATGGTCCATGCTTTGGCCCTGCGCACGGAATGGAAATTGGCCCAGTATCCATGGATATAAAATTCACCCAGCGGCTGTCCTATAAACAAGCCCGCTTGACGGTACTGGTCGGCTTCATTCTGGGGGCTTTGCTCAGCGTTATCCAGATCGGCATCGATTATGCCATCGTCGATCAAACCATCGATCGGCAAATGCGTTCACTGCTGGAAATCAGCCACAACCCCGCCTCGCGCATCGCCTACAACATCGACGCCGAGCTGGCCAAGGAACTGACCCTGGGCCTGTTGCAATCGGAGTCGATCACCGCTGCACGGCTGACGGACAACACTGGCAACATCCTGGCCAGCGTGCAGCGGCCACGCCTGGAAAGCAGCTACCGCTTCATCAGCGACATCCTCTTCGATGCCCAACGCCAGTACGAAGACCCGCTGTTCCTCTCGCACATGCCCGACGACCGCCTCGGCACGCTGCAGTTGACCGTCGACACCTTCGCCATCGGCAACCGCTTCCTGCGCCGTGCCGAAATCACCCTGGCCAGCGGCTTCCTGCGCACGGCGCTGCTCACCGCCCTGCTCCTGGGCTTTTTCTACGTAATGCTGACCAAGCCGCTGAACCGGGTCATCCGCGCGTTGAGCAATAGCGATCCGCACCAACCCAAACCGGCGCGCCTGGACTATCCTCCGGGCCACGAACATGACGAGATTGGTGTGCTGGTGAAGGTCGCCAACCAGCAGTTCATCAGCATGGCCACGGAAATCCAGCAGCGGCGCAGCGCCGAGAACCGCCTGACCGAGTACCTGGGCGAGCTGGAAAACATCGTCTCGGCACGCACCACCGAGCTCAAGGCCAGCAATACCCGCCTGAGCATGTCCAACGAAGAGCTGGAGAAAGCGCGCCGTACGGCCTTGGACATGGCCCAGGCGCGCGCCTCGTTTCTGGCCAACATGAGCCACGAGATTCGCACCCCGCTCAACGGGTTGCTGGGTATGATCGCGCTGTCGCTGGACAGCCCGCTCAATGCCGAACAGCGGCAGCAACTCTCCATCGCGCACGACTCGGGCAAAGTGCTGGTGGAGTTGCTCAACGATATCCTTGACCTGTCCAAGTTCGACGCCGGGCAGCTGGAGCTCGAGCGCATCCCTTTCGACCTCGGCGCGTTGATCGAAGACACTGCCAATCTGCTGTCGCAGAACGCCGCACCCAGCGTCGAGCTGACCTGCCTGATCGACCCGCATTTTCCGGCACTGGTCCTGGGCGATCCGACTCGAGTGCGCCAGATCGTCAGCAACCTGCTGTCCAACGCACTGAAATTCACCCGCTTCGGCCGGGTCGACGTGCGCCTCTATACCCGGCCAGGTGGGGTGCGCATCGAAGTCAGCGACACCGGCATCGGCATCGCTCAGGAAGCTCAGGTCAAGATCTTCCAGCCCTTCACCCAGGCCGGCGCCGGCATCACCCGCCAGTTCGGCGGCACCGGCCTGGGCCTGGCCCTGACCAACAACCTCTGCAAGGCCATGAAGGGCCGCTTGAGCATCAGCTCCGAAGCCGGATTCGGCAGTCAGTTCTACGCCGACCTGCCGCTGGTTGCGCACAGCCCGGCCCAGGTGCCACCGCTGCTGCGTGGCCAGGTGGTGTTGGTCGGGCATGCCGGCAGCGGTCTGGCGGAGCTGTTGCTGGACGTGCTGCCACTGTGGGGCATCGATTACCAGCGCTACGACCTGGGCGCGGACCTCTCCGGCATCGCGCCGGACCTGGTGATCACCGATAACCTGGACTGCCTGTTCAGTCTGCGCCCAGGCATTCAGGCGCCCATTCTGCTGGTGACCGCCTATGGCAACTTCCTGCCGACCGAGCAGGCCAACGCGCTGATGCCGCTGCAGCAGCAAGCCCGACCGCTGGCACGCAACGCGCTGTATCAGGCATTGCGTCGCAGCCTGGTGGGTGATGAGCCGGCGACGCTCGACAACCTCGCCAATCGGCGTAGCGCGCAGCGTCGCGCGCGTATTCTTCTGGTGGAAGACAACCCGGTGAACCAGCTGGTGGCCAAGGGCATGCTGAGCAAGCTGGGGTGCGAAGTCACAGTGGCCGCCCATGGTGGCGAAGCACTGAGCGAGCTGGAAAAGCGCGAGTTCGACCTGGTGCTGATGGACTGCAACATGCCGGTCATGGATGGCTACGAAGCCAGCCGGCAAATACGTCGAAGCGGCCGCTGGCCACAGTTGCCGATCGTGGCGCTGACGGCCAACGCCATGCCCGAAGAGCGCGAACGATGTCGCGCCGCAGGCATGAGCGACTACCTGGCCAAGCCGTTTCGCCGTGAAGAGCTGGTGATGCTGATCGACCAATGGGTACCCGTATAGCCAGGCACCCAACCTGCTTCAGCCCAGCGCCTGCTCGATCTCCTGCGCCAGGTCAGCGGGCTTGGTCAAAGGCGCGAAGCGTTTGACGCTGCCGTCAGGCGCCACCAGGAACTTGGTGAAATTCCATTTCACCTTTTCCGAACCGAACAGTCCGGGCGCGCTTTTCTTCAGGTGAGCGAACAACGGATGGGTCAGCTCGCCGTTGACGTCGATCTTGCGGAACATCGGAAAGGTGACGCCGAAGTTCTTCTCGCAGAACTGCACGATGTCCAGCGTATCGCCGGGCTCCTGATTGCCGAACTGGTTGCAGGGGAAGCCCATCACCACCAGCCCCTGCTTGCGATAGGTCTGCCACAGTTCCTCCAACCCCTTGTACTGCGGGGTGAAACCACACTGGCTGGCGGTATTGACCACCAGCAGCACCTTGCCGGCGAAATCGCCGACCGTCTTGTGCTGGCCGTCCAGGGTGATGCATGGGATGGAGAGAAGATCTTTGCTCATGGTCGCTTTCTTGTCAGAGGTCATGCAGGCTGTTCGGCCCGCGGCTGGAAATCCAGGCACACCGAATTGATGCAGTAGCGCAAGCCAGTCGGCGCCGGCCCATCGGGGAACACATGGCCCAGGTGCGACTCGCACGTGGCGCACTTGACCTCGGTACGGATCATGCCGTGGCTGGTGTCACGGATCTCGACCATCGCCTGCTCGCCGATCGGCGCGTAGAAGCTTGGCCAGCCGCAGCCGGAATCGAACTTGGTGCGCGAATCGAACAGGGGCTCATCACAACCCACGCAGATGAAGGTTCCGTCACCTTTGAAATCGTTGTACTTGCCCGTGAACGGCCGCTCGGTCGCGCTCAGCCGGCAGACGTTGTACTGCTCGGGTTCGAGCATTTCCTTCCATTCTTGTTCGGTTCGCGTGAGCTTGGCCATCGGTACACCTCGGCGGTTCAAAAAGCCCGATCTGTGTCTTTTGCAACGATCGGGCGGCACGTATGATTGCGCCTTTGGACAGCAGTCTGTCACCCGCGTTTCAGCGATTCAATTTTTTCATCTTCAGGGCCGGCGCGGGCCTTGTCATCTTTCGGGACCTCACCATGCAGTTCAGCAAATCGAACAAGCTCGCCAACGTCTGCTACGACATTCGCGGGCCGGTGCTCAAGCACGCCAAGCGCCTGGAAGAGGAAGGCCACCGCATCCTCAAGCTGAACATCGGCAACCCGGCGCCGTTCGGTTTCGAGGCGCCGGTCGAGATCCTCCAGGATGTCATCCGCAACCTGCCCACCGCCCAGGGCTACAGCGACTCCAAGGGGCTGTTCAGCGCGCGCAAGGCCGTCATGCAGTACTACCAGCAGAAGCAGGTGGAAGGCGTCGGCATCGAAGACATCTACCTGGGCAACGGTGTGTCGGAGCTGATCGTGATGTCGCTGCAGGCCCTGCTCAACAACGGTGACGAGGTCCTCATCCCAGCGCCCGACTATCCGCTGTGGACCGCTTCGGTGAGCCTGGCCGGCGGTCACGCCGTGCACTACCTGTGCGACGAGCAGGCCAACTGGTGGCCAGACCTGGACGACATCAAGGCCAAGATCACCCCCAACACCAAGGCCATGGTGATCATCAACCCGAACAACCCGACCGGCGCCGTGTACTCCAAAGAAGTGCTGCTGGGCATGCTGGAAATCGCCCGCCAGCACAATCTGGTGGTGTTCTCCGACGAGATCTACGACAAGATCCTCTATGACGATGCCGTACACATCTGCACCGCGTCGCTGGCGCCGGACCTGCTCTGCCTGACCTTCAACGGCCTGTCCAAGTCCTACCGCGTGGCCGGTTTCCGTTCCGGCTGGATTGCCATTTCAGGGCCCAAGCACAACGCCCAGAGCTACATCGAAGGCATCGACATCCTGGCCAACATGCGCCTGTGCGCCAACGTGCCGAGCCAGCACGCGATTCAGACCGCGCTGGGCGGCTACCAGAGCATCAACGACTTGGTCCTGCCCAACGGTCGCCTGCTGGAACAGCGCAACCGCACCTGGGAATTGCTCAACGATATTCCCGGTGTCAGTTGCGTCAAACCCATGGGCGCGCTGTACGCGTTCCCACGCATCGACCCCAAGGTCTGCCCGATCCACAACGACGAGAAGTTCGTGCTCGACCTGCTGCTGTCGGAGAAGCTGCTGGTGGTCCAGGGCACTGCGTTCAACTGGCCCAACCCGGACCATTTCCGCGTGGTGACGCTGCCGCGAGTCGATGATCTGGAGCAGGCCATCGGTCGCATCGGCCGCTTCCTGAAGAATTATCGCCAGTAAAAACCGAACGTATTCAAGTGTCCGTCTGCATATACACAGTTTGAAATAGTCCCCCGGTTGAATCGACCGGGCGCGCACCTTATATAGCGCATACGCAACACTTTTATCCGTCAGGAGAACGTTACAACCATGATGCGCATCTTGCTGTTTCTGGCCACCAACCTTGCGGTGGTGCTGATTGCCAGCATTACCCTGAGCCTGTTTGGCTTCAATGGGTTCATGGCGGCCAACGGGGTGGATCTGAACCTCAATCAGCTGCTGATCTTCTGCGCCGTGTTCGGCTTCGCCGGTTCGCTGTTTTCGCTGTTCATCTCCAAGTGGATGGCGAAGATGAGCACCGGTACGCAGATCATCACCCAACCGCGCACCCGTCACGAACAATGGCTGCTGCAGACCGTCGAGGAGCTGTCGCGTGAAGCGGGCATCAAGATGCCCGAGGTCGGTATCTTCCCGGCGTACGAGGCCAACGCCTTCGCCACCGGCTGGAACAAGAACGACGCGCTGGTGGCCGTCAGCCAGGGCCTGCTCGAGCGGTTCTCGCCCGATGAGGTGAAGGCGGTCCTGGCCCACGAGATCGGCCACGTAGCCAACGGCGACATGGTCACCCTCGCGCTGGTGCAGGGCGTGGTGAACACCTTCGTGATGTTCTTCGCGCGAATCATCGGCAACTTCGTCGACAAGGTCATCTTCAAGAACGAACAAGGCCAGGGTATCGCCTACTACATCGCGACCATCGTGGCCGAACTGGTGCTGGGTATCCTGGCCAGCATCATCGTCATGTGGTTCTCGCGTCGCCGCGAGTTCCGCGCCGACGAAGCCGGTGCACGCTTGGCCGGCACCAACGCGATGATCGGCGCGCTGCAACGCCTGCGCTCCGAACAGGGCGTTCCGGTGCAGATGCCCGATTCGCTCAATGCGTTCGGCATCAACGGTGGTCTCAAGCACGGCCTGGCCGGCCTGCTCATGACTCACCCGCCTCTGGAAGACCGTATCGAGGCGTTGCGCCGTCGGGGTTGAAGCAACAGGCTGGACAGAGGGCGACGAAAGTCGCCCTTTTTCTTGGGCGTCGAAAATACGGCAGGTTATGCGCCGTTTGCATTGTTCAGATTGCAACTTCGACGCCCTCCCCCCATCAATAGATCATGAACCTACCTGCACAGCCTGATTCGCCACTGGCCCACTTCCACCCGGCAGTAAGCGCCTGGTTCAGCCAGCATTTCGCCGCCGTCACGCCTGCTCAGGCCCAGGCCTGGCCGTTGATCCAGCAGGGCCTTTCAACCCTCATCGCTGCACCCACCGGGTCGGGCAAGACACTGACGGCGTTCCTGGCCGTGCTCGACGAACTGGTAAAACGGGGCCTGGAGCACCAGGGTCGGTTGCCCCAGCGCACGACCGTGCTGTACGTCTCGCCTCTCAAGGCGCTGTCCAACGACATCCAGCTGAATCTGCAACGCCCGCTGCAGGGGATCGCCGAGCAATTGACGACCATGAACCTGCCCGCGGTGACCATCGTCGCCGGTGTACGTACGGGCGACACGCCGCAGAAGGAGCGCGCCGCCATGCGTCGGCAGCCTCCGCACATTCTGGTGACCACCCCCGAATCGCTCTACGTGCTGCTCGGCTCGGATTCGGGCCGAGGCATGCTGGCGGATGTGCACACGGTGATCGTCGATGAGATCCACGCGGTGGCCGGCAGCAAGCGCGGCAGTCATCTGGCCTTGAGCCTGGAGCGTCTTCAGGCGCTGTGCAGCCAGCCTTTGCGACGCATTGGCCTGTCCGCCACGCAGAAGCCCATCGCCCAGGTGGCGCAATTCCTGGTGGGGGCGCAACGCGCATGTTCGATCGTCGACATCGGTCACGCGCGGCCTCGGGACCTGGCGATCGAAGTGCCCGCGGTGCCGCTTGCCGCGGTCATGCCCAACGATGTCTGGGAGCTGCTCTACGACCGCCTGGCAGCCCTCGCGCAGGCTCATCGAACCACTTTGGTGTTCGTCAATACGCGGCGCCTGGCCGAACGTGTGGCGCGGCATATGAGCGAGCGCCTGGGCCGTGAGCACGTTGCGGCCCACCATGGCAGCCTGGCCAAGGAACACCGGCTGGATGCGGAGCAGCGCCTCAAGCGTGGCGACTTGCAGGTATTGGTGGCCACCGCTTCGCTGGAGCTGGGCATCGATATCGGTGACGTCGACCTGGTGTGCCAGATCGCCTCGCCTGGCTCCATCTCCGCGTTTCTGCAACGAGTGGGGCGGTCCGGGCACCATGTCGGTGGCGTTCCCAAGGGTCGCCTGTTTCCCATTTCCCGAGATGATCTGATCGAATGCGTGGCTTTGCTGGACTGCGTGCGCCGCGGCGAACTGGACACCTTGCAGATTCCTCAGGCACCGCTGGACGTGCTGGCCCAACAGATCATCGCCGAGGTCAGTTGCCAGGAATGGCCGGAGCAGGCGCTGCTGCAGATGTTTCGCCAGGCAACGCCCTACGCCGGGCTCGACGACGCGCGTTTCGAGGGCTTGCTGCGCATGCTCGCCGAGGGCTACAGCGGACGTCAGGGCGTACGCGCAGCCTATGTGCATCGCGATGCCGTGACCCGCACCTTGCGTGGTCGACGCGGCAGCAAGCTGACCGCCGTCACCAGCGGTGGGGCGATTGCCGACAACGCCGACTACGCGGTGCTGCTGGAACCCCAAGCGTTGAGCATCGGCAGCGTCAACGAGGATTTCGCCGTGGAAAGCCTCGCCGGCGACATCTTCCAACTGGGCAACCGGTCCTACCGCATCCTGCGCATCGAAGGCGGCAAGGTCAGGGTCGAAGACGCCCACGGCCAGGCGCCGAACATCCCCTTCTGGCTCGGCGAAATGCCGGGGCGCAGCGCCGAGCTGTCGGCCAGCGTGGCGCGATTGCAGGCATCGATCGACCAGCGCCTGGCGCTCAGCGAAGGTCACGTCGAGTCGTTGCTGCCCTGGTTGCAGGACGAACTGGGCCTGGGCCGGGACAGCGCCGAGCAACTGCTCGATTATCTGGCGCGCGCACGTCAGGCGCTGGGCGCCCTGCCCTCGCAGGACACCCTGATCATGGAGCGCTTCTTCGACGCCTCCGGCGCCACGCAACTGGTCATCCATACGCCCTTCGGCAGCCGCATCAACCGCGCCTGGGGTCTGGCCCTACGCAAGCGCTTCTGCCGCACCTTCAATTTCGAGTTGCAGGCGGCCGCCAGCGAAGATGCAATCGTACTGTCGCTGTCGACCAGCCACAGCTTCGAGCTGGAGGAGGTATGGCATTACCTGCGCAGCAACAGCGCTGAGGCGATACTGATCCAGGCGCTGCTCGATGCGCCGCTGTTCGGCGTGCGCTGGCGCTGGAACGCGGCGACGGCCCTGGCCCTGCCCCGCTATAGCGGCGGGCGCAAGGTGGCCCCGCAACTGCAGCGCATGAAAGGCGAGGATTTGATCGCCACGGTATTCCCGGACCAGATCGCCTGCCTGGAAAATATCGTCGGCGAGCGGGAGATTCCCGATCACCCGCTGGTCCAGCAGACCCTCGACGATTGCCTGCACGAGGCCATGGACAGCGCGGGCTGGCTGACCCTGCTGCGGCGCATCGAGAGCGGTCAGATCACCCTCATCCAGCGCGACCTGCCCAGCCCTTCGCCATTGGCGGCGGCTATCCTCAATGCCCGGCCCTATGCGTTCCTCGACGACGCGCCGCTGGAAGAGCGACGCACCCAGGCAGTCCTCAACCGACGCTGGGACGAACCCCGCTCGCCAGACGACATGGGTGAACTGGACACGGACGCCATCGCTGCCGTGGCCGCCGAAGCATGGCCCGCCCCCATCAACGGCGACGAGATGCACGAAGCCTTGATGAGCCTGGGCGCCTTGGCCGAACACGAAGCCCAGCCCGGCGAGCTGGCGCTGTTGAAGACGCTGGCGCGCACCGGCCGTGCTGCGCGCCTGACGCTGGGCGATGGTAATCACCTTTGGCTGGCCCTGGAGCGCATGGCCTGCCTGCAAACCCTCTACCCCAACGCCCAGCTATCCCCCGCACTGCAGGTGCCGGCGCACCTGGCCCAGACGTGGACCCAGGAGAATGCGACGCTGGAGCTGATCCGCGCCCGCTTGAGCGGATTCGGCCCGCAGCGACTGGGGGACATTGCCGCGCCGCTCAACCTGCATCCTGCCGTGGTGGAACTGGCGCTGCTGGAACTGGAATCCCAGGGTTATGTGATGCGCGGCCAGTTTCTCACCCACATCGAGGAAACCCAGTGGTGCGAACGGCACCTGCTGGCGCGTATCCATCGTTATACGGTGAAGCGCCTGCGGCGGGAGATCGAACCGGTCAGCCTGCAGGTGTTCATGCGTTTTCTGCTCGACTGGCAGTGCCTGGCGCCCGGCACCCGCCTGCAAGGCGAGGCGGCCCTGGTCAAAATCCTGGAACAGTTCGAAGGGTACAGTGCCCCGGCTGGCGCCTGGGAGAGCGATCTGCTGCCCGCACGGCTGCGTGGCTACGACCCATCGTGGCTGGACCGCGCCTGCCGCAGCGGCAAGACGGTCTGGGCGCGGCTGGCCAGCAGCGGCAAAGGAACCACCCTGCGCGGTACGCCGATCGTGCTGCTGCCCCGCGCGCGCCTGCCCCTGTGGCGCAGCCTGGCGCCGAAAGTCCAGCCGCAGGAATTGTCCATGCGTGCGCAGAAGGTCGAAGAGACTCTGGCCGCGCAGGGCGCGATGTTCTTCGACGATCTCGTCCACGATGTGCGCCTGCTGCGCACCGAAGTGGAGAACGCACTGCAGGAACTGGTCGCCGCAGGCCGCGTAAACGCCGACAGTTTCGCCGGATTGCGCGCGCTGATCACACCGGCCGGCAAACGTCAGGCGCGCAGCAGTCGCCGTGGTCGCGGTGCTTTCATTGGCGGCATGGACGATGCGGGGCGCTGGGCCTTGCTCCAGGCAAACGGCAGTGCCCCCGATGAAGCCGTCGAACAGATCGCGCTGGTGCTGCTACGGCGCTACGGGGTGGTGTTCTGGCGCCTGCTGCAACGCGAGGCCGACTGGCTGCCCAGCTGGCGCGACCTGCTGCGGGCATTGCAGCGACTGGAGGCGCGCGGACAGATTCGCGGGGGGCGTTTCATCGACGGCTTGTCCGGCGAGCAATTCGCCTTGCCAGAGGCCATCCCAGCCCTGCGCGAGGTGCGCAAAACACCTTTGGATGGCAGCCTGGTGTCCATTTCGGCCAGCGACCCATTGAACCTGGCAGGTACCCTGCTGCCATTGCCCGGCGCCGACCCCCAACTGATCCACAAGACCGTGCCCGCGTTGCCGAGCAACCGTGTGCTCTACCGCGACGGACTGCCCGTGGCGGCCTTGATCGCCGGCAAGCCGGTGTACTGGAGCGAAGAAACCACGGAGCTACGCCAGCAGCTGATCCATCCCCCCCTGTAGCAGCGGCGCGAGCCGCGTCATTGGTGTACGCGGTGTGCCTGAACAGACGCGGTGAGGCCGGACGCGGCTTGCGCCGCTGCTACACGGGCTGCGCCGTTGTGACATTCCGTAATAGCCAAACTTTTGCAATTCGTTGCGAAACCCGCCACCCTCCGCGCCGCTGGTCGATAATGGTCGCCGACGCGGAACCGCAATGCCCGCTGTCCCATCCCTACTACATCCTTCCTATTCGCAAGAGCCTGTCGCCATGACTAACGATCGAGACCATCGGATCGATTTCTATCGGGGTTTGGCGTTGATCTTCATTTTCTGGGATCACATACCGCAAAACCCGCTGGCCAGCTTCACGCTGCGCAATTTCGGCTTCAGCGATGCTGCAGAAGTGTTCGTGTTCCTCGCCGGCTATGCCGCCGTGCTGGCCTACGGCAAGATCGCCCTGCGCGACGGCTATCTGGTGGCCGGCATGCGCATCCTGCGTCGCGCCTGGGTGCTTTACGTGGTCCACATCTTCCTGCTGGCGGTCCTGATGGGCATCATCTTCGTCGCCAACAATCACGTCGAAACCCGCGACATGATCCAGGAGATGAACCTCACCTATTTCGTGTCCAACCCGCAACAGGCGATGGTCGACGAACTGCTGCTGCGCTTCAAGCCCAACCTGATGGACCCCTTGCCGTTGTACATCGTGTTGCTGCTCGGCCTGCCGATCGCCCTGCCGTTGCTGATCAAGCGCCCAGCCCAGGCCATCGGCCTGTCGCTGGTGTTGTACCTGATGGTGCAATGGCTGGGCTGGAACATTCCTGCGCACGACAACGGCCTCTGGTATTTCAATCCTCTGGCCTGGCAGGTGCTGTTCGTCCTGGGTGGCGCCACGGCGCTGCATTCGACGCGCGGGCAGGCCGCGCCGACCCGACCCTTGAGCCGCCAACCACTGTTCCTGGCGTGCGCCACGCTCGTGACATTCAGCGCGCTGGTTGCCCTGGGATGGCGCTGGCCGATGCTGCACGAGGCACTGGTGCCCGGCTGGTTCAGCCAATTGCTCTACCCCATCGACAAGACCAACCTCTCGCCGTCACGCCTTCTGCACTTCCTGGCCTTGGCCTACTGTGTGGCCAAGCTGATACCACAGGGCGCATGGGTGCATCACCTGTTGGCACGCAAAGTCGGGCTGATGGGACGCTATTCGCTCGAGGTCTTCTGCCTCAGCGTGGTGCTGGCACCGTTGGCCGACATGGCCAATGCCCTGGCGGATGACCAGCTCGCGATGCAGATCGCCAGCGCGCTGGTCGGCGCAGGCCTGATGCTGGCCCTGGCCGAATGGCTGGAACTGAACAAACGACTGGGCCGTCCGCGGCTTGAGCTGCCTAAGCCCGAACGGCCCGTGGTCGCACTGGGCAAAGGCCTCTGATCAGGCGTTGCCAGCCGCTTTCAGGCGCGCTGCCTGGGTAAAGTCCAGCATGCGCTTGAGCGGCCGAACAGCCTGGGGAATCAGCGCCGGATTCACGGTAATTTCGTTACTGCCGGCGCGCAGGCATTCCAGCGTACGCTCCAGCGTGTTCATGGCCATCCACGGGCAATGCGCGCAGCTGCGACAGGCAGCGCCGTTGCCCGCCGTGGGGGCCTCGATCAGCGTCTTGCCAGGCACGGCCTGTTGCATCTTGTAGAAGATACCGCGATCGGTTGCCACGATCAGCGTCTGCTGCGGCAACGTACGGGCAGCGGCAATCAATTGGCTGGTGGAGCCCACGGCGTCAGCCAGTGCGATGACCTCTGCCGGCGACTCGGGGTGCACCAGAATCGCGGCATCGGGATACAGCGCACGCATGTCGCTCAGTTGCCGCGACTTGAACTCCTCGTGCACGATGCAGGCACCGTCCCACATCAGCATGTCAGCGCCAGTGTGGGTCTGGATGTAGTTGCCCAGATGCTTGTCCGGCGCCCAGATGATCTTCTCGCCGTTGTCCATCAGGCTCTCGACGATCTCCAGCGCGCAGCTCGACGTCACTACCCAGTCGGCACGTGCCTTAACCGCGGCCGAGGTGTTGGCATAGACCACCACCGTGCGCTCGGGATGCTGATCGCAGAAAGCCGAGAATGCATCGACCGGGCAACCCAGGTCCAGCGAGCAAGTCGCTTCCAGAGTGGGCATGAGCACACGTTTTTCAGGGTTGAGGATCTTCGCCGTTTCGCCCATGAACCGAACGCCCGCCACCACCACGGTGCGAGCTGAGTGCTGGTTGCCAAAACGTGCCATTTCCAGCGAGTCGGACACACAACCGCCCGTTTCCTCGGCCAGCGCCTGGATCACCGGATCGCAGTAGTAGTGAGCAACCAGCACCGCGTCCTGAGCCTTGAGCTCGGCAGCGATGGCTGAACGGTAGTCGGCTTCCTGCTCCAGTGTCAGAGGCTTGGGCTGCTTGGCATCCAGGTGAGCCTGAACCAGAAGGCGTTCGGATATCTGCGTCATGGGGCAAGACCTGCGAGCGCTGATGCGCGAGAGTCGAGTATAGACCGGGCCGACAAGGGCCTGGGAGTATATGCCCTGGCTTTCGTGAGGCTTTTGAGGGCTGGCGCAGGCTACAGAGAAACGAGGTGTTAGCAAAGCCCTATCGCTGCAAGGATAACCACCGAATCCCGGGCATAAAAAAACCCGCAGCTTTTGCAAGCTGCGGGTTTCGAAATGGTGGGTCGTGTGGGATTCGAACCTACGACCAATTGGTTAAAAGCCAACTGCTCTACCAACTGAGCTAACGACCCGTTTCGTGGGGCGTATAATACCGAATTCTTTTGGTAATTCAACACCCTACAGAAAAAAAATCAAAAATAACGTGTAGGGTCACTCACACCGGCTGCAGTGAAGCCTTCCGCGCGCAAGCGGCAGCTGTCGCATTTGCCACAGGCCTGGCCTTCGTCGTCAGCCTGATAGCAGGACACCGTCAGGCCGTAGTCCACACCCAGCGCCACGCCCGCCTTGACGATTTCGGCCTTGCTCAGGTTCTGCAACGGCGCCTGAATGGTGAAGCCATTGCCTTCCACCCCGGCCTTGGTAGCCAGATTGGCCAGGCGCTCGAAGGCCTCGATGAACTCGGGTCGGCAGTCCGGATAGCCGGAGTAGTCGACCGCGTTGACACCGATGAAGATGTCCCGCGCCTCCAGCACCTCGGCCCAGCCCAGGGCCAGCGACAAAAAGACCGTGTTGCGCGCCGGTACGTACGTCACCGGAATACCCTCGCCCAAGGTTTCGGGAACGTCGATCGACGTATCGGTCAGCGCCGAACCGCCCATCCCGTCCAGATTCAGTCCAATGACCTTGTGCTGGACCACGCCCAGATCGCGAGCCACCCGCGCTGCCGCGTTAAGCTCGGCGCGATGGCGCTGACCATAGTCGAAACTCATGGTGTAGCAGGCGTAGCCCTGGTCTTTGGCCATCGCCACTACGGTCGCGGAATCCAGGCCGCCGGAGAGCAGGATGACCGCTTTTTTCTGGTGCTCGGTTGTGTCGTTCATGTCAGCGCCCCGGCTCGTCGTTCCAAAGAAGTTTGTGCAATTGCATCTGCAGGCGCACCGGCAGGTTGTCGGCCACGATCCAGTCGGCCAGATCGGTTGCACGCAGTTGATCCTTGCTCGGCGAGAACAGCACTTCGCCAGCGCGCTGGTCCAGACCGTACTGGATCAGCTTGGAGACGGCCCAGTCGTAATCTTCGCGCGAGCACAGGACGAATTTGACCTGGTCGTTGCGGGTCAGCAGCTCGATGTTCTCGTAGCGATTGCGATGGACCTCGAGGGAACCTGGGGTCTTCAAATCAAGCACCCGGCTGACTCGAGTGTCCACTGCGCTGATGTCGAGCGCACCGCTGGTTTCCACGGAAACCTCATAGCCGGCATCGCACAGGCGCTGCATCAATGGAATGGCATTGGGCTGGGCCAACGGCTCGCCCCCGGTCACGCACACATAGCGGGGCTTGTAGCTAGCCACCTGCTCCATGAGCGAGTCTAGGGTACGCTGGGTACCCCCGCTGAATGCATAGGCGCTGTCGCAGTATTGGCAGCGCAAAGGGCAACCGGTCAGGCGCACGAAAACCGTGGGCAGGCCAGCGGTCCGCGTCTCACCCTGCAGGGAGTAGAAGACTTCGGTGATACGTAGTGTGTCTTGCATAGGGTCCACGGGCGTGACAGCGAAACAGGCTGACCGCCTCCGTTGGGCACTTCAGGCAGCCCGCGCTCGCGTGGCTTCAGGAAGCGTGTTCATAAAATGGCGGCAAATTCTAACAAAAAACCCGCGCCAAGCGCGGGTTTCTTCGAATAGCACGGCAAGCTTCACAATCTTTGCAGGTCTTTCTGCGCCAACTGCGCAGCGGAAGTGCCCGGATACTGGGTCACAACCTGCTGCAGAATGCCTTTCACTCGATCGGTATGACCGAGGCGACGTTCGACGTCGGCCAGCTTGTACAGCGAATCCGGCACCTTGTTGTGCTTGGGATAGAGCTGACTGACCTTGGCGAAGGCTTGACCAGCGCCTTGCAGATCACCTTTGGCAAGGTTGACCTCTCCCAGCCAGTACTGGGCATTGCCCGCATACTGGCTGTTCGGGTATTTGCGCAGGAATGCGGCAAATGCCTGGCTGGCCTTGTCGAAATCCTTGGCTTTGATCAGGTCGAAGGCTGCATCGTAATACAGCTTCTCCTTGGCCGGATCGCCAGGCTCGGAACTGGCTGTCGATTGACCGCCAGCCGATGAAGCACCAGCGCCGCCGGAAGCGCCGCTGGCTGAAGAATTATCCGGTTGAGCAGCGGGTGCAGGTGCAACCCCAGCGCCAATCCGACGATCGAGATCCTGATACCGCTCGAGCCCTTCCTGTTTCAGGCGCTGGATATCGTTTTGCTGGACTTCGACCTGACCTCGCAGACGCGCGATGTCTTCCTGCATTTGCTGCAGTTGCATGAACAGCTCGCCCTGAGCCGAGACAGGCGCTTGCGCACCTGACCCGGCCGAGGCGCCGTTCGTACCGTAACCTGCAGGCGGATAGCTGCCACCAACGGCGCCACTGTTACCGTAGCCTCCATTGTTGTTGCTATCGACCACAGGCACCGCGCCCCAAGCCATTACAGGCAGGGCGAAAGCCAGAACAGTTACAGCACGACGGCACGTTCGCATGACGAATTACTTACGCAGTTCGACGCGACGGTTTTGAGCCCACGACTGCTCGTCGTTGCCGGTAGCTACTGGACGCTCTTCGCCGTAGGAAACCAGTTCCAGCTGAGCTGGCGAAACGCCTTGCAGTACCAGGTAACGCTGAACGGCCTTGGCGCGACGCTCGCCCAGTGCCAGGTTGTACTCGCGAGTACCGCGCTCGTCGGTGTTACCTTCCAGGACGACGCGAGCGCCGTTGGCTTTCAGGTCCTTGGCGTGAACGTCCAGAGCGCGCATGGCTTCTGGCTTCAGGTCCGAGCTGTCGTATTCGAAGTAGAAGGTGGTGATTGCGCGCAGAGCAGCTTCTTCGCTCAGGGAACCGTCAACGGCACCGGTGTTTGCGCCGTAACCAGCGTTAGGGTCGACAGCAGCGCCGCCTTGACCAGCATCTTCGCCGCCTTTGGACGAGCAACCTACAGCTACGGACAAGGCCAGGGCCAGCGCAGCAAACTTACCAAACTTCAGCATTTCCATCGTGAAACTCCTAATGAACCCCAGTGTGTTAAGTACAACGTATTACGCCGCGTCAGTTCAGGTAAGGGGACCAGGACGGTTCTCTGACTTCGCCTTGAGCGGTAGGAAGCGGGAGCCTCACGCGGCCATTTAGCGACACGAGCATCAAGACTCCCCGGCCCTGCTGGCGGGTGGCGTAGATTACCATGGTGCCGTTGGGCGCAACAGTAGGCGACTCATCAAGAGTTGAATCTGTGAGGATCTTTACGCTTCCGCGTTCCAAGTCCTGCGCCGCCACCTTGAAATTGGTGAAACCATCTTGCCGATGAATCATTACAAGCGTCTTTTCGTCAGCCGAAAGTTTCGGGTTGGCGTTGTAGTTGCCCACGAACGTCACACGCTCGGCATTCGCACCACCGGAAGTGCTGGTCTTGTAGATCTGTGGCTTGCCGCCACGGTCCGACGTGAAGTACAGCGTCGAGCCGTCCTTGCCCCAGAAGGGTTCGGTATCGATCGCCGGGCTGTTGGTCACGCGGGTCAACGCACGCGAAGACAGGTTCATCACGTAGATTTCCGGATTGCCATCCTTGGACAGCACCAACGCCAGGCGGTTGCCGTCAGGTGAAAACGCCGGTGCGCCGTTCAGGCCTTCGAAGTTGGTCAGCTGCTCGCGGCGACCGGTGTCGACGTTCTGCAGGAAGATCCGCGGACGACGCTGCTCGAACGATACATAGGCAATGTTGCGGCCATTGGGCGAGTAGCGTGGCGACAGGATCGGCTCGCGCGACTGCAGCAGGGTCACGGCACGTGCCCCGTCGTAGTCCGAACGCTGCAGGGTGTAGCGAGTGGCGTTGGTACCGGCGCGCTCGGCGGTGACATAGAGCATGCGGGTGGAGAACGCACCCTTGATCCCGGTCAGCTTCTCGAACGACTGGTCGGAGATGAAGTGGGCCATGTCACGCAGCTGATCAGTGGTGCCCGACACGCTGCCGGTCAACACGGGTTGCTGGGTGTTGACGTTGAGCAGCGCGTACTGCACCTGCAGGCGACCACCGGCTGGCGTGATGCTGCCGACCATGACGTACTGGGCACCCAGCGCCTGCCAGTCGCGGTAGATGACTTCGCTGGCCTGGGACGGCTGGCTGATCATGTTCTGCGGTGGAATGGGTGAGTAGTAGCCAGAGTTGCGCAGGTCGTTGCCGACGATTTCGGCAATGTTGTCAGGCAACACGCTGCCGCCCTGGAAGCCGAACGGGACGACCGCGATCGGCGTCGCCCGGTCGGCACCGCTGGTGACCAGAATGTTCTTTTCGTCCGCAGAGGCCATGCCGGCTGCGCAGCACAGGACGACGAGCAGTCCTCGAAGAAGGGTAATCACAAGGCAAGATCCTCAGGTGTAAATGTCATCTTGAAGGAACGATAGGGGTTGAAGTCAGCTGGTTTCAAACCCTGCATTTCCGTTAAACGGCCAATGTTCTTGACCGCAGCAACCGCCGAACTGTCGAAAGGCCCATCGCCACTGGAGCGCGAAACGCTGACATTGGTGACGGTACCATCGGGCAACATGTTGATCTGCAGTACCACAGTCATATTCTTGCGTGCAGAAGGCGGACGTGCCCAACCTTCGGCTGCTCGCGAGCGAATGAGGTCATCGAAGTTGCCCGCGACTTCATCACCCTGCTCATCGGCGAGCGCCTGCTGGCGTTCGGGCTTGTCGGAAAGCAGATCGGCCAATGCCTGCGCCTTCTTGTCTTCCGCAGCCTTGCGTGCCGCATCCTGGGCCTTCTTCTTCGCAGCGTCGGCCGCAGCCTTCTTCTTCGCGTCCTCGGCAGCCTTTTTCTTGGCATCTTCGGCAGCAGCGGCAGCGGCAGCTTTCTTGGCGTCGTCTTCGGCTTTCTTCTTCGCGTCTTCGGCGGCCTTCTTCTTGGCGTCTTCGGCAGCCTTCTTCTTGGCTTCCTCGGCCGCCTCCTTCTTGGCCTCCTCTTGCTCGGCTTTCTTCTTGGCGATATCGGCCAACTCGCTCTTCTTGGCTTCGGCAGCTTTTTCTGCCGCTTCGGCCTTGGCCGCTTCAGCCTTGGCTGCGGCCGCCTCTGCCGCTTCCGCCTTGGCGGCGGCGTCGGCTTTCTTGGCTTCGTCGGCCTTCTTCGCTGCTTCGGCCTTTTGAGCGGTTTCCTCTTTCTTTTGTTCCGCCGCCTTTATGGCTTCCTGTTCAAGCTTCTTGGTCTCCATCTGCTCGACTTCAGTTTGTCGCGCGGCAGACTTCTTCGCCTCGCCCGCCAGCTTCTGATTGGTCTGAGTGGTGGCCTGGCTCTTGGACTTGAGCTGATAGAGCGTAGCCTGCACGATGGGGCGCGCTTCGGGCAGTTCGGGCGTCATGGCGAAGCTGACGAACAGCATCCCGAAAACCAGCACGTGCAGGGCCACCGCCCAGACCGTGGGCCAGAAGAAGCTTTCCGAGGCTGAATGCTCTCGCTTTTGCATCACGGGGCCTCGGTAATCAAGCCAACGTTACCGACACCTGCCTGCTGCAAACCACCCATGGCGCCCATGACGGCGCCATAATCCACGGTCTTGTCACCGCGAATGAAGACCTGGGTCTTCTTCCCGTTGGCATTGCCCTGGTTGATGATCGCGGTCGCGGCCTGGGTCATCTGCGCCAGGGTCATGGCCTTGTCCTGCTGCTTTTCAGTGTCTACTTCCTTGCCGACGTTCCAGTAGTAGGTCTTGTCGGCCTTGATGGAAATGGTGAGCACCTGAGTGTTGTTGTCCTGCGGCAACGCTTCGCTGGAAACCTTGGGCAGATCGACCTTCACACCTTGGTTGATCATCGGAGCGGTGACCATGAAGATGACCAGCAGTACCAACATCACGTCGATGTAGGGCACCACGTTCATCTCGGCGACCGGCTTGCGTTTTGGGCGACGACCTCGAGTCATTGGGTTATCCCTGCTCACTCTTCGCTGGTGTGCACTTTACGGTGCAGGATGGCCTGGAACTCGTCAGCGAACGTGTAGTAACGGTTGATCAGGGTTTCGCTGCGGGCAGCAAAACGGTTGTAGGCAATAACGGCCGGAATGGCGGCGAACAGACCGATGGCCGTGGCGATCAGTGCCTCGGCAATGCCCGGTGCAACGGTCGCAAGCGTCGCCTGCTGGGCCGAAGCCAGACCGCGGAACGAGTTCATGATGCCCCATACGGTACCGAACAGACCGACGTACGGGCTGGTGGAACCGACCGTGGCCAGAAACGGCAGGCCCTGCTCGAGCTTCTCTTCCTCGCGGGAGATCGCGACGCGCATGGCACGGCCGACGCCTTCCATCACGGCATCGGGGTCGACGCCCTGCTGCTGGCGCAGGCGGGAGAACTCCTTGAAGCCGGCACGGAAGATCTGCTCGACGCCCGAATCCGGATCCGGATTGCTACCGGCCTGGCGATACAGCTTGGAGAGGTCGATACCCGACCAGAAGCGCTCCTCGAAGCTGTCCAGAGCACGACGCCCGGCGCGCAGCATCGAGCTGCGCTGAAAGATCATGATCCACGAAGTGACCGAGGCGGCCACCAGAATCAGCATCACCAACTGCACCACGACACTGGCATTGCTGACCAAACTCCACATGGAGGTATGGTCGACGACGTTAGCTTCCACGCTTAATCTCCTGCATAGGATTGTTTGCCCAGGTCGCCCGCGTCGGCAAGGGCCGCGCGCAAGGCTGGGGGAATGGCCTGGGGTTTGAAATTATCGGCGCGCACACAGGCCACCATGAACTGCCCTTCGCAGAGCAGCGTTGCATCCCTCACCCGCCATACCTGCTGCTTGAAACGCAGGCTGGCGCGATTCAATTCGGTTATTTCGGCGCTCACCCGCAGTTCGTCGTCCAACCGCGCTGGCGCATGGTAGCGCGCCTCTGCCGAATGGACGACGAACAGCAGGTTCTCTCCTGCCAACTGCGACTGGACGAACCCCAGCGCACGCAAGCGCTCGGTACGAGCCCGCTCCATGAATTTGAGGTAGTTGACGTAATAGACGACGCCGCCGGCATCGGTGTCTTCGTAATAGACCCGACACTGATGGGCGAACGCCTGAACCCCGTTTTGCGCGCGCATACTCTAGTGCTTACTCCTCAGGTTGCCAATCCGCCCAGGCAACTGTTTTTTCGTCGCGTGTGCAGGCAAAGCGCAGGCAAAAGCTGCGTCAGCCCCTAGGACCACGCAAACCCGAATTAGATCGCTGCGCAATGGGCCTTTCACGCGTCGACTTCCTCGGCCTGGGCATCACCGGCAGGCATGTCGCCCAACCGGTTGGGAATGTTAAGGCCGAAATGCAGGTAGGCGTGGCGAGTGACGACGCGCCCGCGCGGGGTCCGCATGATGTAGCCCTGTTGAATGAGGTAGGGCTCCAGAACATCCTCGATGGTGTGCCGCTCTTCACTGATGGCCGCCGCCAGGCTGTCGACGCCCACCGGGCCGCCGTCGAATTTCTCGATCATGGTCAGCAGCAGGCGCCGGTCCTGGTGGTCGAAGCCGCGCTCGTCGACGTCCAGCATGTTCAGAGCCAGGTCGGCGATGGGCTTGGTGATGTGGCCCTTGCCCCGTACCTGGGCGAAGTCCCGGACACGGCGCAACAGCCGATTGGCAATTCGCGGCGTACCGCGGGCGCGCCGGGCGATCTCGAAGGCGCCTTCATCCTCGATCGCCAGCCCAAGAATGTTACCCGAGCGGCTGACGATGGTTGCAAGGTCCGCGGTGCTGTAGAACTCCAGACGCTGGACGATGCCGAAACGGTCGCGCAACGGGTTGGTCAGCATGCCGGCACGGGTGGTGGCACCGACCAGGGTGAACGGTGGCAGATCGAGCTTGATGGAGCGTGCCGCCGGCCCCTCGCCGATCATGATGTCGAGCTGGAAATCCTCCATGGCGGGATACAGGACTTCCTCGACGATGGGCGACAGCCGGTGGATCTCGTCGATGAACAGCACATCGTGGGGTTCCAGATTGGTCAGCAGGGCCGCCAGATCGCCTGGCCGCTCCAGCACCGGGCCCGAGGTGCTCTTGATCGATACGCCCATTTCCTGGGCAATGATGTTGGCCAGTGTCGTCTTGCCCAGCCCTGGCGGGCCGAAGATCAAGGTGTGATCCAGGGATTCACTGCGCCCGCGTGCGGCCTGGATGAACAGCTCCATCTGCTCGCGCACGGTGGGCTGGCCGATGTACTCGGCCAGGCTGAGCGGGCGGATGGCCCGGTCCTGTACTTCTTCGCGATCGCGGCCAGTGGCGGCGATCAAGCGGTCGGCTTCGATCACTTAGATCATTCCCTTCAACGAGCGGCGGATCAATTCTTCGCTGCTCAGCCCCTTGGCATCGATGGCTGCCACGGCGCGGCTGGCTTCCTGGGGTTTGTACCCCAGGGAGATGAGCGCGCTGACGGCATCGGCCTCGGCGCTGTTGACCGGCGCGGGGCCCTGCGGTCCACTGGGCACCAATTCGAACATGCTCGGCGTGGTTTGCCAGGCCTTGAAGCGATCCTTGAGTTCGACCAGCAGGCGCTCGGCGGTCTTCTTGCCCACGCCGGGCACCTTGACCAGCGCCGAGGTGTCCTGCGCCTGTACGCAGCGCACCAGCTCATCGACATCCAGCCCCGACATCAGAGCCAGGGCCAGTTTGGGACCGACGCCGTTCAGGCGGATCAGCTCGCGAAACAGCTCACGCTCGCGCTTTTCATAGAAGCCATAGAGTAACTGAGCGTCTTCGCGTACCACCAGATGGGTATGCAAGGTCACGGTTTCGCCGACCGGCGGCAGGCGATAGAGCGTGGTCATCGGCACTTCGAGCTCATAGCCCAGCCCGTTGACGTCGAGAATCAGGTGCGGAGGCTGCTTTTCAGCCAGGGTACCGCGCAGGCGTCCAATCACGTTTGAATCCTTTGTCGGAAGGCGCAGTCACGCCCTGCTCATGCTGGCCGGATCTTCGAATCCGTGGCCATCATTGCAGGACTTGGGTGAGCTGCAAGCAAAAAAGTTTGAAACGATGTAAGCCGCTAAAGACGCAGGCGGCCACCACGGCTGCGGGCGGTGCTCAGGCCGTGAGGCATGAGACTGGACCGGGTGTGCGCATGGGTCAGCGCGATCGCCAGGGCATCGGAGGCGTCGATCTGGGGTTTCTGGGTCAGCTTGAGCAGGTGCATGACCATCATCTGTACCTGTTCCTTGTTGGCGGCACCGGTACCGACGATGGCCTGCTTGACCTGGGTGGCGCTGTACTCGGCAATCTCCAGCCCCTCCTCGGCCGCCGCAACGATGGCCGCACCCCGTGCCTGACCCAGCTTCAGGGCCGAGTCGGCATTGCGAGCCATGAACACCCGCTCGATGCCCATGGTCACCGGACCGTAGGTCTGGATCACTTCGCGCACACCGCGAAAAACGATCTGCAGACGATCGTGCAGCAGCCCCCCGCCGGTACGGATGCAGCCTGAAGCTACGTACTCGCAGCCTCGTCCGGTTTCACGCACGACGCCAAACCCGGTGATGCGCGAGCCTGGGTCGATTCCAAGAATTAAAGTCATAAAGCCTGCAGTAGTGAGAAACACGGCTGACGCCTTCGCGGGTCATCTACCCGCGAGGAGGCCAGCCCTGTTGAAGCATGGCTTCGATGAAACAAACAGGCCGGTCAGCCGAGCTGTTCCATCACGGCATCGGATATTTCGGCATTGGAGTAGACGTTTTGCACGTCGTCCAGGTCTTCGAGCATGTCGATCAGCTTGAGGACCTTCTCGGCACCTTCCGCGTCCAGTTCGGCGCTGGTGGTCGGGGCCATGACGATTTCTGCCTCATCGGCCTTGAAACCTGCTGCCTGCAGCGCATTGCCCACCGCGTAGAAGCTGGCGAACGAGGTGAATACATCCATCGAGCCGTCAGCGTGGGTGACGATGTCGTCGGCATCGGCCTCCATGGCCGCTTCCATCAAGGCATCTTCATCGACGCCCGGAGCGAAGGACAATTGCCCCTTGCGCTCGAACAGGTAGGCCACCGAGCCATCGGTGCCCAGGTTGCCGCCGCATTTGCTGAACGCGTGGCGCACGGCAGCGGCAGTACGGTTGCGGTTGTCGGTCATGCACTCGACCAGCACCGCGACACCACCAGGACCATAACCCTCGTAGCTCAACTCGACCACGTCATCGCTGCCAGCCGCCCCGGTACCCCGAGCGATCGCACGATCGATGATATCGCGGCTCATGTTGGCGCTCAGCGCCTTGTCCAGCGCCAGCCGCAGACGCGGGTTGGATCCTGGCTCGCCGCCGCCCTGACGGGCTGCGACAGTCAGCTCACGAATCCACTTGGTGAAGATCTTGCCCCTCTTGGCATCCTGGCGCTCTTTGCGGTGCTTGATGTTCGCCCACTTGGAATGACCAGCCATAACGCAACTCCGATTTCTGTGTATTACCCATACGACCCTGCCTCGGCAAGGTTTTCCACTGCCCAACGCAAGGGCGCATCCGAAGATGCGCCCTGTCAGCCGTTATTCAGCCTTGGGCTGTTCGCGCAGACGAATGTGCAGCTCACGCAGTGCCTTGGCATCGACGACGCCAGGTGCCTGGGTCATGACATCGGCGGCACTCTGGGTTTTCGGGAAGGCAATGACTTCACGAATCGACTGCGCGCCGGTCATCAGCATGACCAGACGATCCAGGCCGAAGGCCAGGCCGCCGTGTGGTGGCGCGCCGTATTTCAGGGCATCGAGCAGGAAGCCGAACTTCTCTTCCTGTTCCGCCGCTTCGATGCCGAGCAGACGGAACACCGCCTGCTGCATGTCCTTGCGGTGGATACGGATCGAACCACCGCCCAACTCGGTGCCGTTGAGCACCATGTCGTAGGCACGCGACAGCGCGGTGGCCGGATTGGCCTCCAGCTCGGCCGGGGTGCACTTGGGGGCGGTGAACGGGTGGTGCAGCGCGCTGAAGCTGCCGTCTTCGTTCTCTTCGAACATCGGGAAGTCGACGACCCACATCGGTGCCCATTCGCAGGTCAGCAGGTTAAGATCGTTACCCAGCTTGATGCGCAGCGCGCCCAATGCCTCGCTGACGATCTTGGCCTTGTCGGCACCGAAGAACACGATGTCGCCATCGACCGCACCGACGCGATCCAGGATCACGTTGAGGTTGGCTTCCGGGATGTTCTTGACGATCGGCGACTGCAGGCCTTCGACGCCCTTGGCGCGCTCGTTGACCTTGATGTAGGCCAGCCCCTTGGCGCCGTAGATGCCGACGAACTTGGTGTAGTCGTCGATCTGCTTGCGCGGCATGCTCGCCCCGCCTGGAACGCGCAGAGCGGCAACGCGGCACTTGGCATCGTTGGCCGGACCGCTGAAGACCTTGAATTCGACGTCCTTGAGCTGGTCGGCAACGTCGACCAGTTCCATCGGGTTGCGCAGGTCCGGCTTGTCAGAACCGTAGCGGCGCATGGCTTCTTCGAAGGTCATGTGCGGGAACTCGCCGAATTCGACGCCCAACACTTCCTTGAACAGCTGGCGCACCATGGTTTCGGTGAGGCCGATGATTTCCTTCTCGTCGAGGAAGCTGGTCTCGATGTCGATCTGAGTGAACTCAGGCTGACGATCGGCACGCAGGTCTTCGTCGCGGAAGCATTTGGCGATCTGGTAGTAACGGTCGAAACCGGCCACCATCAGCAATTGCTTGAACAGCTGGGGCGACTGCGGCAGGGCGAAGAAACTGCCGGGGTGGGTACGGCTGGGAACGAGGTAGTCACGCGCGCCCTCGGGTGTGGCCCGGGTCAGGATCGGCGTTTCGACATCGAGGAAGCCGTTCTCGTCGAGGTAGCGACGGATGCTGGTGGTGATACGCGAGCGCAGGCGCAGCTTCTCGGCCATCTCGGGACGGCGCAGGTCGATGAAGCGGTAGCGCAGGCGGGTTTCCTCGCCGACGTCGGAGTATTCGTTGAGCGGGAACGGCGGGGTTTCCGCTTCGTTCAACACTTCGAGCTCGTAACCCAGGACTTCGATGGCACCGGACGCCATGTTCGGGTTGACCGCACCGGCCGGGCGCGCGCGGACCTTGCCAGTGACCTTGACCACGTACTCGCTGCGCACGCGATCAGCGGCGGCGAAGCTGTCGGCGCGATCGGGGTCGAAGACCACCTGGGCCATACCTTCACGGTCCCGAAGGTCGAGGAAGATCACCCCGCCATGGTCGCGACGGCGATGGACCCAGCCGCACAGGGTTATTTCCTGACCTTCCAGGGTCTCGTTCAGTTGGCCGCAATAGTGGCTGCGCATCATAGTAGTGGTTTCACTTCTCGTAATTCATGATTCGATGACGGCGTGTAGCTGGACACGCGGCACCCTGGACATCGTGCAGGAGCGGGCGGGAGCCGGACAACTCACTCGGCCTTGTCGCCACCCGCCAGATTCTTCTTGTTGCCGGTCTTGAAGTCGGTCTCGTACCAGCCGGTACCGCTCAGGCGGAAACCCGGCATGGAAAGCATCTTCTTCAATTCCGGCGCCTGGCAGGCAGGGCAATCGGTCAAAGGCTCGGCGCTGATCTTCTGAATGACTTCCATCTGGTGACCACAGGAAGCACATTGATAGTCGTACATCGGCATGGGTAGTGTCTCGGCAACCAAATAACCGCGGCGCGAGCGGCGCCAGGGTGAAACGCGGGATTATATCCGGTTAATCGGCGCCGCGCAGCCGTCCAAGGTAACAGACGACGCACGATCGCGCCCCATCAGGTGAGTGACACAGACCACGCGCACCAGCCCGCTGAAATTCTTCACGCCGCCATGGCGCAGGTGGACTTCGCGGTCGACATAGGAAAGCAGTGCGTTCACGGTGCACTCATTGGCCAGGGCGATGCGTTCGAGGATCTCCCAGTAGATCCGTTCCAGACGCAGGCAGGTGGCGAACCCGTTCAGGCGAACCGAGCGGGAGACGGGTCGAGCCATGCCCATGTCGAAGTTTTCTGCGTAGGGATCGACGGCAAGCCTGCTCGACCGGTCGAGCTGTCGTGCTCGGGTGGTGATGTTTCCTTCCATGGATCCGTGCCTCCTTGATGATCGCCACCTCCAACCCTGGAGATGTGCTGACGGATCTATGGAAGCGTATCGAGGCGCGATGCCGACAGAGGAATAAAGAGTTGCAGTCGTGCGAAGAGCGGCGTCGTTGTGTAGGAGTGAGTCGTGCTTCGAACAGCCGCGAAGGCCTGGATCGGCACGGCGGGTCCCCTGCTCACGCGGGGTGCCGCCGCGTCGAAAAGAATCAGCCTTCGAGCAGCGAACGCAGCATCCAGGCAGTCTTCTCATGCACTTGCATGCGCTGGGTCAGCAAGTCGGCCGTCGGCTCGTCACTGACCTTGTCCAGCAGCGGGAAAATGCCACGGGCAGTGCGGGTGACGGCTTCCTGGCCTTCGACCAGTTGCTTGATCATGTCCTGAGCCGAAGGCACCCCTTCTTCTTCCTTGATCGAAGACAGACGGGCATACACCGAATAGGCGCCCGGTGCCGGGAAGCCCAGGGCACGAATACGCTCGGCAATGGAGTCCACTGCCAGCGCCAGCTCGGTGTACTGCTCTTCGAACATCAGATGGAGGGTACGGAAAGCCGGGCCGGTGACGTTCCAGTGGAAGTTGTGGGTCTTGAGGTAAAGCACGTAGGTGTCGGAGAGCAGACGGGACAAGCCGTCCACGATCGATTTGCGATCTTCTTCGCTGATGCCGATATCGATTGCCATGTAATGTCCTTGTAGACGATGAATATACACCCCACTGGTGGATGCCCACTTTACCAAGACCCATCGACCCGCGCAGCCTTTGCCTTGCGTGTGTTGCGCCGACTATCCGCCCGACGGCGGTGGACGGCGCTGCGGTCGATTTGAGAAGGATCCGGGTTTGCTGTTAAATAGGAGGCGTGTCGCCCGGCGATTCATCAAGCCGCGGCGCATAGGCTGATCCCTGCAGATGCCCGGCAATTCTTTTCATCCCAACGCTGTGCGTGGTGCGGTATCAGCTCTTCCTGATGCCTGATCTTAGAGTGAGCCAATCAAATGTTGAAAATCGTCCACCTTCTGACGGGCGCAGCGGCCGTGCTGCTGTCCTTCATACCAAGCCTGCGGGCCGATGTAGCGCCTTACCTGCAACAACCCGACGCAATCTACCTGGCGCTGTTCGGTCTGCTCAATCTGCTTTTGGCGCCGGTGATACCACGCTGGAACAAAGGTCCACGTCATCTGTTGCAAAACCTGGTCAGTGTGCTGCTGGTCGCCTCGGTGATCACCCAGACCCTGACATTGCTGGTACCGCTGCCGGCCATCGGCATCCTGCCGGGTCTGCTGTGCGCACTGCTCGCGTGCCTGGCGCACCTGTCGATCAGCTTCTACCGTGCGTCACCGGCGCCCAGTGCCGTGCAGTACGACATGACCAACCGCGATACGGGCACCGTGAAGTGGTTCAACACGTCCAAGGGCTTCGGCTTCATTTCGCGTGACTCGGGCGACGACATCTTTGTGCATTTTCGTGCCATTCGTGGCGAAGGTCATCGCGTATTGGTCGAAGGCCAGCGCGTCGAGTTTTCGGTGATGAACCGTGACAAGGGACTGCAGGCCGAAGACGTGATCGCGGCATCGCCACGTCGCTGAATCCAGCAGCCAATAAAAAACGCGGGCACTGCCCGCGTTTTTTATTGCCTCGAAAAAGACCTCAATAATGAGGCGGCGGCGCTTCCTGAGTGGCCGTCTCGAACTGGCCGACCATTTCTTCCTGACGCTTGAGCAGTGCTGCGAGCTGCATCTGCAGACGTTCGATGGCCCGCTGCTGCAGGATCAATTCGTCGCTGAGCGAGGACAAGGTGTCATCCTGAAACGCCAGGCGCGTCTCCAGTTCCATCACTCGATCTTCCAGGCTCATGCCCTGCCCTCCGCGAAAACGAATTCGTCGCCCAGCAGGCTGGCCAGCTTTTCACGAACCGACGCCAGCTGCTCAGCGGTATAGGGTACGGCGGGCAACTTGCCCCAGACCGGCGCGGGCCAGGCGACATCGCCGCGATACCGGACGATTACATGCATGTGCAACTGGCTGACTACATTGCCTAGGGTGGCAATATTGATCTTGTCGGCCTGATAGCCTTGGTGAAGCAACTTCGCCAAGGCATGGGTTTCATTCCACAGCATTTGATGGTCCGCCTCGTTCAACTGGAAGACTTCGCTGATATCGGGACGACGTGGCACCAGAATGAACCAGGGATAGTTGGCATCATTGCTGAGCAGCAGACGACACAGTGGGAAGTCACCCAGGACATGAGTGTCCTGGGCAAGTCGGGCATCCAGGCTGAACACGGGCGTTCTCCAGAAAGCGGGATGGGGGACCGGGCCGTGGCCACGAATCATCGGGCACCAAGGATACCGTGCCCGGTCGGTTTTTTTCGAGGTCGTCGCGCATCCAGCTGATCAACTGCGCCACGCAAGTCCGTCAGTATGCCCGGAACGGGGCACAGTGCTGGTGCCCCTCGCCCCAGGATCGCTCGCCTTGTCGGACCTCGAACGATAGGCGCTGTCAGGACTTCACGCATTCCATTCAGTACTACACGTAACTACCTGACCAGCGGTATTTCTTTAGGCCAGCACCACATTGCCAATTTCATAAGCTGGGCTAGCCTTCCGATTCGGGACGTCACTTTTCGCACCAAAAAGATCCACCGGGAGCGCTGTCGGTGCATGGAGACTTCGGAATCTACCCACTCATGTCACCCTGCGGTAACGTTTGCGCGGCGAAATGGGAGGCGATCGCACTCACGACACGGTGACTGAAAAAACAGGCAATGGCTCGACAGGCAGGAATCCCGTGGGCTTCGCCAAGGCGAAAGAAGAAAAGTGAAAAATATGTGAACTGCTGGCACGTTTGTGCACGCTTGTTGCATTCACCATCGCAAGGTCCGGCGGGGACGTGGGAAGACGATAACCGTGGACAAAGAGTAAACCGTCGCAGAGTGTGTTCGTGCATTCGCAACTTGGCAGTGTCAACGGTTCAATCCACGGCAGTGCGTAAAGGCAAGACGGATGAAACAGCGTTAGTGCATACGCGCAAGCGAAGTGCAGTTGCAACAGCGAACTTGAAAGTATCGCCAACATGGCTGGCGTGGTATACGTTCCGCGCCGTCATAAAAAGAAAGAACTGCCTCAGATAAAAAAACAGGTGAGGCAGTGGTTACTCTTCTTAAAACCAAAGGAGCAAATCACGATGCGCGTGATGAAGTGGAGCATGATCGCACTGGCTGTAACAGCCGGCACCTCGCAGTTGGCTTTGGCGTCCGCCCAGGACGATTCCAAGGGTTTCGTGGAAGACAGCACCCTGAACCTCAAGCTGCGCGCCCTGTACATGAACCGTGACTACAAGCACGGCGCAGGCAACCCTACCCCTGGCACTGACAAGGGCTATCGCGAAGACACCGGTCTTGGCGCCCAGATGTTCTACGAGTCGGGCTTCACCCAGGGCACCATCGGTGCAGGTGTGGATGCAATGGGCTTTGGTTCGGTACGTCTGGACGGCGGTACCGGTCGCCGCAGCAACGGCCTGTTCGCAGCCGATGACGATGGCAACCTGGAGCACAGCCAGACCAAGGGTGGCGCGGCCGTCAAGTTCCGCTTCTCCAACACCGTGCTCAAATACGGCCAACAGATCGTCGCCAGCCCGGTCTTCGCGACCGATGACGGTCGTCTGTTGCCTGAAGTCGCCACCGGCACCTCGATCACCAGCAACGAAATTCAGGACCTGACCCTGAACATCGGCCGCTTCACCTCGATGAGCGCGCAGACCGGCATGGGTCGCGACTCCCTGGGCCTGAAGTCCGCCGACATCGCCGGCGCCACCTACGCTTTCACCAAGAACTTCACCGGTACGGTTGCAGCGTCCGACGTGGAAGACTACTGGAAGCGTCAGTACGTCAACCTGAACTACACCCTGCCGATCGACGATCTGCAGTCGCTGAACTTCGACTTCAACGCCTATCGCACCAAGAGCCAGGGCGAAGACCTGGGCGGCGACGTCGACAACAAGATCTGGAGCACCGCGGTTGCCTATAGCCTGGGCGCTCACAAGTTCACCCTGGGCTACCAGCGCAGCTCCGGTGACACCGGTTACGCCTATGGCGTGGACGGTGGTGGCACCGTGTTCCTGAACAACTCCGTACAGTACTCCGACTTCGTCGGCGCCGAAGAGAAGTCGTGGCAGGTTCGCTACGACCTCAACATGGCTACCTACGGCGTACCGGGCCTGAGCTTCATGACTCGCTACATCACTGGCGACAACATCGAAGCCAGCAACGGCGAGGAAGGCAAAGAGCACGAGTGGGACTTCGAGACCAAGTACGTGGTTCAGCAGGGCCCGATCAAGGACATGTCCTTCCGCCTGCGTAGCGCCGTGTACCGCGCCAACAATGCCTACGACGCCGACTACGGTCCGTCGAACAACGACCTGCGCTTCATCGTCGAGTATCCGCTCAGCATCATGTAATCCGCTGCGGGTAGCTGCACCCTTGAAAAGCCCGGCCCCGCCGGGCTTTTCTGCGTCTGGGCTCCCGTGCTCCGCAAAGCGCGGCCCTATGCCTGTACGTCGTCCAATCACGCCCGTACAATGCCAGGCCTCGATAAAATTTCGCCAAGACAACGGTCAACCATGCGCACCAGTCAATATCTGCTCGCCACACAGAAAGAAACTCCTTCCGATGCCGTCGTGATCAGCCACCAGCTGATGCTGCGTGCCGGCATGATCCGCAAGCTCGCCTCGGGCCTGTACACGTGGCTGCCGATGGGTCTTCGAGTGATGCGCAAGGTTGAGCGGATCGTGCGCGAGGAAATGGACGCCGCTGGCGCCCTCGAGGTGCTGATGCCGGGTATCCAGCCGGCTGAACTGTGGCAGGAATCGGGTCGTTGGGAGCAGTACGGTCCTGAACTGCTGCGCCTGAAGGATCGCCATGACCGTGAGTTCTGTGCCGGCCCTACCCACGAAGAAGTCATCACCGACCTGATGCGCAACGAGCTGAACAGCTACAAACAGCTGCCCATCAATCTGTACCAGATCCAGACCAAGTTCCGTGACGAGATTCGTCCACGCTTCGGCCTGATGCGTGGTCGCGAATTCATCATGAAGGATGCGTATTCCTTCCATACCGACCAGCCGTCGCTGCAGGTCACCTACGACCGCATGCACCAGGCGTATAGCAACATCTTCACTCGCCTGGGTCTGAAGTTCCGCGCTGTGGAAGCCGACAACGGCTCCATCGGTGGCGCTGGATCCCATGAGTTCCACGTGCTGGCAGAGTCGGGCGAAGACGATATCGTTTTCAGCGATACGTCCGACTACGCGGCCAACATCGAGAAGGCCGAGGCGATTCCACGCGAGACCGAGCGCGGCGCCGCCCAGGAAGAACTGCGCCTGGTCGACACGCCCAATGCCAAGACCATCGCGCAACTGGTGGAAAACTTCGGCCTGCCGATCGAGAAAACCGTCAAGACGCTGGTGGTCCACGCCGCCGAAGAAGGCAAGTTGATCGCCTTGATCATCCGTGGCGATCATGAGCTGAACGAGATCAAGGCAGCCAATCAGCCCCAGGTCGCCAGCCCGCTGGTCATGGCCAGCGAAGCCGAACTGCGTGAGGCCATCGGTGCAGGTGCAGGTTCCCTGGGCCCGTTGAACCTGCCCCTGCCGTGCATCATCGATCGCTCCGTCGCCTTCATGAGCGATTTCGGCGTAGGTGCCAACATCGACGACAAGCATTACTTCGGCGTGAACTGGGAACGTGATCTGCCGTTGCCTGAGGTGGCCGATCTGCGCAACGTCGTGGACGGCGACGCCAGCCCGGATGGCCAGGGCACCCTGACCATCAAGCGTGGTATCGAGGTCGGTCATATCTTCCAGCTGGGCACCAAGTACAGCGAAGCGATGAAGTGTCAGGTACTGGGCGAGAATGGCAAGCCGGTCACTCTGGCCATGGGCTGCTACGGCATTGGCGTATCGCGCGTGGTCGCAGCGGCCATCGAGCAGAACAACGATGCCGGGGGCATCATCTGGAGCGACACCCTGGCGCCCTTCCAGGTGGCCCTGGTGCCGCTGCGCTACGAAACCGAACAGGTCCGCGAGGCCACCGATCGGTTGTACGCGCAACTCACCGAAGCGGGCTTCGAAGTGCTGCTGGACGACCGCGACAAGAAGACCAGCCCCGGCATCAAGTTCGCCGACATGGAGCTGATCGGCATTCCTCACCGGATCGTCATCAGCGACCGCGGCCTGGCCGAAGGCAACCTGGAATACAAGAGCCGTACCGAGGACGCAGCCCAGGCTTTGCCTGTGGACGAAGTCCTGTCTTTCATCCAGGCTCGCGTGCGCCGCTGACAGACTCGAGAAACCATGTTCAAGCGAACTACCATGGCCCTCGGGGGTGCTGCCCTGTGCAGCACCCTGCTGGTCAGTGGCTGTGCCAACCAGATGTCGCAACGCAACGAACACGAGGAGCGGATCGAGCGCAAGCTGCTCGAACACAGCTTGCAGATCGACTTGGGCAAGCCCGAGGTCCTGCAGACACCGCAACGCCGCGTGCGCATTCGCGAACTCAAGGACTTCGAAGTCACGGCGTTCGAGACCACCCGTCACTACGATCGCTACACCCCCTACCAACCCTGGCGCGAGGTCTACGAGATCCCGCTGGGCGCGGTTGCCGTGGTGGCGGGCGTGGGCGCCAATGTGGTGAACGTGGCGACCTTCGGCAGTCTGCCCGATAGCGTTACCAAGGATTGGGTCAGCTATGGGTTCGCCGGTCTCAATCCGTTCATGAACGTGCAATCCAACGGCCGCGCCGAGCAAAACCTGGCCAGCATCGACGAGGTGCAGACCGACCAGCGCGTGGAGCACAACAGCACGCCCTGGAGCGAGCGGCCCGTTCAGGTCGGCACCGGTCGCAAGACCTTCGACCTGGAGACCGATGCCAACGGCGTATTGCGCATCAACCTGCTGGACAGCCCGTTCGCGGAACAGGATCTGACCCGTGTCACGCGCTTGCAGCTGAGCGTGGTGGACGAGGATAGCCAGACCCGCGCCAGCGCCCTGCTGCCGGTCAGCCCGGATCTGCGCGGCAAGCTTGCCGAAGCGCACAGGCTGATTTTCGATGACTTGGAAGGCGACGAGGTCGGTCAGTGGGTGTTTCGGGTCAAGCGACTGGCTGAATTGGGTCTGGAAGATGAAGCCAGTGAGCTGGAACAGAGCCTGATCGAATTGACCCGCAACGACCCTGAATTGCAGCAGGATTTCCTCAAGTCGCTGCGCAAGGAAACCGGGCGACTGGTTGCCGATCCTGGGACCTGAGCCCGCCGATCAGCGCTCGCTGAACAGCTCCAGTTGCTCGTGGGCGCCACGCAGGTCCAGCAGACGCACGCCGATGCCCAACAGCCGCACCGGCTTGCCACCCCGGGCGAAGGCCTGACCCAATAGCTGCTGGTAGCTTTCCAGGTCCCTGCCCGCCCCCGCCTGCTCCAGGGTGGTCTGGGTGAAATCGTGGAACTTCACTTTGACGAACGGCTTGCCGGGGCGGTAGCTGCTGTCGATCCGCCCGATGCGTTCGGCCAGGGTCTGCATCAACTCCGGAAGCTTGCCCAGGCAGCTGGCTAGATCGGGCAGGTCGGCCTCGTACGTGTTTTCCACGCTGATGGACTGCCGCCGGCTATCGTTCTGCACCACGCGATCGTCGATGCCGCGGGCCAGGCTGTAGAGGCGCTCGCCGAAGCTGCCGAATTCGCGCACCAGCGCCAATTTGCTCCACTCACGCAGCTCCAGGCAACTGTCGATGCCCAGGCGCGCCAGCTTGTCGGCAGTGACTTTGCCCACGCCGTGCAGCTTGGTGACCGGCAGGGCCGCGACGAAATCCTCGACCTGGGGCGGGGTGATGACGAACAGCCCGTCCGGCTTGCGCCAGTCGCTGGCAATCTTGGCCAGAAACTTGTTCGGCGCCACCCCGGCCGAAACCGTGATGTGCAGGCGCTTGGAAACTTTGCGCCGAATGTCCTGGGCGATACGCGTGGCGCTGCCGGAAAAATGCGGGCAGTCAGAGACGTCGAGGTAGGCTTCGTCCAGCGACAGCGGCTCGATCAGGTCGGTGTACTCTCGAAAGATGCCCTGAATCTCCCGCGATGCTTCTTTATAGGCATCCATGCGGGGCTTGACGATGGTCAGGTCAGGACAGAGTTTGACTGCATGACGTGAACTCATGGCCGAGCGCACGCCATAGGCGCGCGCCTCGTAGTTGCAGGTGGCGATCACGCCGCGACGCTCCGCAGAGCCACCGACGGCCAGAGGCTTGCCGGCCAGCCGCGGGTCGTCACGCATTTCGATGGCGGCGTAGAAGCAGTCACAGTCGACGTGGATGATCTTGCGCTGCGTCATGGTCTGAGCGGGGTACCGGGCGGGTAATGGATCGTACACATACCACGGTATTATCCCACTCGCAGCGCTAAGCGCCATCACCAAAGCCTGACGGCGCTGTTCCAGCCCGTCGGAAAAACATCGCAAATACCGCTGAAAGCCCCGCACCGCCTGCCTCTACCGGCCATTGGCAAAGCTAAGCGATTGATGGAAAAGAGTTTTCTTGAAATCAGGGTTTGACAAGCGCGCGATGCGCTGTAGAATAGCCCACACAGACGCGGGATGGAGCAGTCTGGTAGCTCGTCGGGCTCATAACCCGAAGGTCGTCGGTTCAAATCCGGCTCCCGCAACCAAACAACGAAGAAGGCCACTTGAAAAAGTGGCCTTTTTTGTTGCCTGCGTTTTCCCCCACCGCTGATTATCAAATCAGGTCGTCAGGCCGATCCACATCGCGGTAGATGCCCAGGTCATCACACGCCACACGATGCAGGTGTTCTTCGGCAAACAGCTTTCGTGCACCTTGATCGCCACGCAACAGCAGCAGCTGTTCGCGGAAAGCGCGGCCAAAGCCCACCGGGTGCCCCTTCCCTTGGGGGCCATGGGCGATGCTGATGCGCTCCGGCGCCATGGACTGGTACACCTTGGCGAAGGTGCCAGCGGTCACGAACGGCATGTCGCCCAGGCACACCAACCAGCCATCGGCGTTGGCACTGGCCTCGACGCCGGTGCGCAGGCTGTCGCCCATGCCTGCGGAGTCGAGCAGCACCACTTCGCAGCCGTAAGTCTGGGCAACCTCTATCACCTGTGTCTTGTGCGCACGGGTGACCAGCACGCGACGCTCGACTGCCTCGCCGAGATTGCGCAGCACCTGCTCGATGACGCTGCGCTCGATGCCATCCAACCCTCGACACCGAGCGAGCAGTTTGTCGCTGCCCTGCCCTGCCGCTTCCTGAAAACGCCGACCCTCTCCCGCAGCGAGGATCAGGGCGCAAGGTGCAATGATGGCTGACATGTCGTTGAGCTCCGGGAATCACATGACGCACTGCAGATGGAATGGCTTCGCGATCAATACAGGTTGGGTTCCATTTCCAGCGTTACGCCAAAGCGCGACTGAATATCGTCCTGGATGCGCTGGGCCAGCGCGTACAGCTCCTGGCCCGAGGCGCCGCCGTAGTTGACCAGCACCAGCGACTGCAAGCGGTGCACGCCAGCGTCGCCGTCGCGATAGCCTTTCCAGCCTGCGCGCTCGATCAACCAGCCGGCCGCCAGCTTGAAGAGCCCATCGGCCTGGGGATAGGCCACTGCATCAGGGTGCTCGCGGCGAATGGCGTCCAGCACCGGCGCGGTCACTACCGGATTCTTGAAGAAGCTGCCGGCGTTGCCCAGCTCGGCAGGATCGGGAAGCTTCTCTCGACGAATGCTGCAGATCGCGGCACTGACGTCCTTGGGCGTGGGGTGCTGGATACCCTGGTCGGCCAATCGTTGACGCACAGGGCCGTAGTCCAGATGCACCGGCGCCGAACCCGACAGCTTGAAACGCACACGCAGGATCACCCAGCGTCCGGGCTGGCGCTTGAACACGCTGTCGCGATAGCCGAAGGCGCATTCGGTGACACTGAAGTCGCGGACCTGCAGCGTGTCCCGGTCAAGCGCGGTCAGACCGGCGAACACGTCCTTGATCTCGACACCGTAGGCACCGATGTTCTGCATCGGTGCCGCGCCCACGGTGCCGGGGATCAGGCTGAGGTTTTCCAGCCCCGCCAGACCCAGCTCGAGCGTCTGCAACACGAAAGGATGCCACGGCTCGCCGGCTTCGGCTTCCAGCAATACCTGATCGCCATTTTCTTCGAGCACACGGACGCCACGACTGTCCATGCGCACCACCAGCAGCTCGCTCAGGTCGGTGGTCAGCAGCAGGTTGCTGCCGCCACCGATGACCAGCACGCGCAGATTCCTCGTCGCCGCCCACGCCAGCGCCTGCTCCAGTTCGCCATCGCTGTGCACGGAGACGAAGAACGCCGCGCGAACGTCGATGCCGAACGTGTTGTAGGGCTTGAGCGACTGGTTGGCGCGGATGTCCAGGCTCATGACGCCAGCAGGCGCCGCACGCGCTCAAGATCTTCGGCGGTGTCGACACCGGCGGGTGGCGCCTGCACGGCATCGGCGACATGGATGCGCACACCGTGCCAGAGCGCGCGCAGCTGCTCCAGACGCTCGGTGCTTTCCAGCCAGCAAGGGCCCCACTGCACGAAATCCTGCAGGAAGCCGGCACGGTAGGCATAGATGCCGATGTGACGACGATAGGGCACCTGGGCTGGCAGGACGTCGCGATCGTTGGCGAACTCATCGCGCGCCCAGGGCAGCGGTGCGCGGCTGAAGGTCAGCGCCAGGCCGTTAAGGTCCGTGACGACCTTGACCACGTTGGGGTTGAACAGTGCCTCCACGTCTGCGATCGGCTCGGCCAAGGTCGCCATGGCGGCCTCGCGACTGGCGGCGAGATTGGCCGCCACCTGGTCGATCACCACCGGCGGAATCAACGGCTCGTCACCCTGCACATTGACCACGATCGCGTCGGCATCCAGACCCAGCGCCTGGCAGACCTCGGCCAGGCGGTCGGTGCCGGACTCGTGGTCAGGACGGGTCATCACCACTTCGGCGCCAAAGGCACGGCAGGCGGACTCGATGCGGCCATCGTCGGTGGCGACCACCACCCGTGCTGCCGAACTCTTGCAAGCCTGTTCCCAGACATGCTGGATCATCGGCTTGCCGGCGATCATCTGCAGCGGCTTGCCCGGCAGGCGCGTCGACTGGTAGCGGGCGGGGATCACGACAGTGAAGGCCGTGCTCATTTATCCAGGCGCTCGTCGTCGGTGAGGGTGCGGGCTTCGGTTTCCAGCATCACCGGAATGCCGTCGCGAATGGGGTACGCCAGGCCTGCGCCCTTGCTGATCAGTTCGGTCTTGTCGGCGCTGAGCTTGAGCGGACCCTTGGTGATCGGGCAGGCGAGAATGTCGAGCAATTTGGTGTCCATGGAAAATCCTTCAAGGCAAGGGAATCAGGGCAAAAGGTCGGTCAGACGCTGGTCGAGCCAACCGATGAAGCGTGGCGAGGGCTGGGCGTCGACGGCCAGGTACCACCAATCCGCGGCGGCGAACTCGCGGCATTTCACGGCATCCTTCTCGGTCATGACCACCGGCAGCGGCGGCTCGAAACTCAGGGCCTGGAGCGTGAACCGGGCATGATCGGCGAAAGGGTGCGCGACAGGCTGCCAGTGTAGCGCCTGCAGGGTGTCGAAGAAACGTTGCGGATTACCGATACCGGCCACGGCGTGCAGCGGCTGCCCAGGGGGAAAATGGCTCAAGGGTCGGCGTTCGCCGCTGCGCACGTTGATCAGCGCCTGGGCTTGCAACGTCAGGCCGTAGCCTTGCGGGGAATCGTTGGCGGCACCGTTGCACAGCACGGCATCCACCGTCTGCAGGCGTTCGGCAGGTTCGCGCAACGGACCTGCAGGCAGGCAGCGGCCGTTGCCCAGCCCGCGCGCGGCGTCGATCAGCACCAGTTCGATGTCGCGAGCCAGGCGGTAGTGCTGCAGGCCATCGTCACTGAGGACGAGGTCGACGGGTTCGGCGTCGAGCAGCGCACGCACGGCGCGGCCCCGATCGGGGTCGATCACCAGCGGTACGCCACTACGCCGCACGATCAGCAGTGGCTCATCGCCCGCCTGGGCAGCGTCCTGATCGGCGCTGACCCGCCACGGCAGGCTCGGCGGCTGGGCGCCGTAGCCACGACTGACCACGCCGACGCGCAGGCCGCGGGCGCGGCAGTGCTCGATCAGCCAGAGGATCATCGGTGTCTTGCCGGTGCCACCAAGGGTAATGTTGCCGACCACCAGCACCGGTACCGGTGCCCGGTAGATCTCGCCCTGCCCGGCCTCGAAGCGCCGCCGCTTGCGCAGCACGACGTGGCGGTACAGGCATTCCAGCGGACGTAACAACCAAAGCGCACGATGGCCGGTGTACCAGGCGGCGGACAAGCGGTCGGCGAGGCTCATCAGGGATTTGCCTGCGCCTCGACGGTGATCATGCTGATCTGGCTGAAGCCGAGCTTGCCGGCAGCATCCATGGCACTGATCACTGCCTGATGGGGCGTCTTGCCATCGGCACTGATCGACAGGGGCAACGTGCTGTCACCCGCCGATGCCGTGCGCAGGGCCTCGATCAAGGTCGGTAGATCGCTCTTGGGCAGCAGCTGGTTGTTGACCGCGTAGACGCCCTCGGCGCTGATGGCGATGTCGACGCGCTTGAGGTCACTGGCCTGCTCCGGCGCGCCATTCACCGCTTCGGGAAGCTCGACACGCAACTGGGTCTCGCGGGTGAACGTGGTGGTGATCACGAAGAACAGCAGCAGCACGAAGACGACGTCTATCAGCGAGATCAGGTTGAGCTCGATGTTCTCCCGACTGCGACGACGAAACTTCACGCTTTTTCCTCGGCCAGGTCGACCTCGCGATCACCCTGCACGACTTCCACCAGCTTGATGGCTTCCTGTTCCATGCCCACTACCAACTCATCGATGCGGCGCTGCAGCAGGCGATGGAAGAACAGCGCCGGGATCGCGACGATCAGGCCGGACGCGGTGGTGACCAGTGCCTTGGAGATCCCGCCGGCCATGACGCTGGGGTTGCCGCTCACGGCGCCGCCGGTGAACGAGCCGAAGATCTCGATCATGCCGATCACCGTGCCCAGCAGGCCGAGCAGTGGGGCCATCGCGGCGATGGTGCCCAGGGTGCTGATATAGCGTTCCAGCTCGTGGATGACGCGGCTGGCGGCTTCCTCGATGCTTTCCTTCATGATTTCGCGACCATGACGCGAGTTGGCCAGGCCAGCGGCGAGAATTTCACCGAGGGGCGAGTCGGCGCGCAGCTCCTTGAGCTTTTCCTTGCTCAACTGCTTGTCTTTCTTCCAGCGCCAGACCTGGCCGACCAGATGGGCGGGCGAGACGCGGCTGGCACGCAAGGTCCACAAGCGCTCGGCGATGATGGCCAGCGCAACGATGGAGCTCACTATGATTGGCAACATCATCCAGCCGCCAGACTTAACCAATTCCCACACAGGTGCGATCCCCTCGAAAAAGTTCGCCACTCTACCATAGGGGTGCGGCGGGTCGAAGTACGCGATGACCGCTGGGAAGCTCAGGGCTTAACGGCCGCGTCACGCCAGAAACGTCGCTGGTCGCGCTGCAACTGCACGGGACCATGGGTCCCCAACTGGACGCGCAATGCGCCCGCCTCGGCCGTGTCGTGAGGGGTGATGCCCAATGCCTGGTAACGCGCCAGCACGTCAGCATGAGGATGACCAAAGGTATTGTCGTGGCCACGCGATATCAGCGCGGCGTGAGGCTGCACCGCTTCCAGGAACGGCTTGCTCGATGAGGTCTTGCTACCATGATGCGGCGCCTGCAACCAATGCGCCTGAGGCGACAGGCCACTGGCGAGCAGGGCCCTTTCGGCCGACGCGTCGATGTCGCCTGCGAGCAACAGCCGCTCGCCATTGGCTTCGACCCAGAGCACGCAGGAAGCAGGATTGCCGGGCACCGCCGACGGCCAGCGCCACAGCACGAACCTGACCCCATCCCATTCCCAACTACGACCGGGCTTGCAGGGCTGCGCCTGCCACGCAGCCGGCAGCGCGTCGGGTTCGCCGGCCAATGTCTGAGTGACGGGCAGGCGTCGCCGCACGGAGCCTGCACCGCCGGAGTGATCGAGGTGAGCATGACTGATGATCATCGCATCCAGGCGCCGTACGCCCAGCGCGACCAGGCTGGGCACGACGACACTGGCGCCGGCATCGACTTCGCCCAGTCCAGGACCGGTGTCATAGAGCACTTGGTGATGGGCGGTGCGTACCAGCACCGCCAGGCCCTGGCCAACGTCCAGCACCCAGATATCGGCCTGGCCCACGGGCGGCGCCTGACGCGGACTGAACAGCAGCAGCCCGACCATCGGCACGCTCAGCCAGCGCAACGGCACGCCCGCTGGCAGCAACAGCAGCAGGATGCCGATCGCGAGCACCAGCCATACTTCTGGCGACACGCCGGGCGGCAGCCAGGGAGGGCTCCATTCGGCGCTCCAGGTCAGCCATTGAAACAGCCCGCGCAATGCCCCGCCGGCCAGCCACAACAGGCTTTCGCCGATCCAGGGTACTGGTAGCAGCACGGCGCCGGCCATGGCCACCGGCAGCACCACGAGGCTGATCCAGGGTACGGCGAGCAAATTGACCAGCGGCCCGCTGACACTGACCGGCAGGGCCAGGGCCACCATCACCGGCAGCAGCCCGACGGCTACGCAGCACTGCGCACGCGTCCAGGCCTGCCACCAGCGCCACCCCCCGAGGCGCCCTGAGAACGTCAGCAGCAACACCCCCACGGCAGTGAATGATAGCCAGAAGCCGGGCTGCAGGCTCACCAACGGGTCGACCAGCAACACCAGGGTGAACGCCAGCAGCAGCGGCCACCAGACGCCCAGGTGGCGAAAGCGCAGCCGCCACATCAGCACCAGGCCGATCATGATGCAGGCCCGACGTACCGGCACCTGGAAGCCGGCCAGCAATCCGTATGACAACGCGGCGGCGAACGCCAAGGCGCACGCGCAGGGTAACCACGGCCACCGCGCCGGCCACAGACCGACTTTGGTCAACAAAGCCACCAGTCCATACACCAGCCCCGCCAGCAGGCCGACATGCTGGCCGGAAATGACCAACAGATGCACGGTGCCGGTGGCCTGGAGCACTTCCCACTGCTGGCGCGAGACCGCGGAACCGTCACCCAGCAGCAACGCGGCCAGGGTACCGCCCTGTTGTTGGCTGTCGACCGCCAGCAGACGCTGGCGCAGCCCATCGCGCCAGGCCAGGCGGGCTGTACGCACCCGCTCGCCGGCCTTGACGCTGCCCGTGGCGCCAAACCCTTTGGCCAAGGCCAAGGCCCAGGCCCGGGCGTCGAAACCGCCGGGATTGACCAACGCACGCGGGCGTTTGAGCTTTACCGCCAGGCGCCACCGTTCACCGCTGGCCACCGGCGGGCCACCGTACCAGGCCAGACGCAGCCGTGACGGCAACTGCGCGCGGCGCGACCAGGCATTCGTCAGTTCGAAGCGCACGCTGCTGCCGTTCGCCGCAGGCAAACCGACCACTTCGCCTTCGAGCCACAGGGTCTGCCCATCGAGCGCGAGCGCCAGTTGATCATTCATCGCCCAGTGGGCATGCAGGCATGCCCAGCACAATCCCAGCAGAAACAGCCCGAAGTGCCAGCGGCGCGCCACCAGCGATAGCGATGCAACCGCCGCCATGCCCATCAACCAGCCCAGCGACGGCAAGGCCGGCAAGCCACGCAGACACACCATCCCTGTCGCCAGCGCCAACATCGCCGTGCGCATACCTTCCTCCCTGAAAAAACCGCCGGCCAAGGCTAAGGGGAATCGCAGCGCGGCGCGCCTTATCAAATGTCACAAAGTCTGAGCTCCGACGTCGGGGAACTTGTGCATACTGCCGGACACATCCAGACAGATATGTGCGAGACCGCTATGCCGCGTCGCCTGTTCAAGCGCTACATGCCGGACCCTGAGACGATCCGCGAACACAAGTCGCTGCGATTTCTGGGTCGTCTCCTGCAGGACGCCAATCTGTGGCATCTGAATCGTCATTCCGTGGCTCGGGCCATGGCGGTCGGGCTATTCGCCGCGTTCATGCCGATTCCCCTGCAGATGGTCTTGGCGGCGGCGTTGGCGATCATGGTGCGTGGCAACATGCCCATCGCGGTCAGCCTGGTGTGGCTGACCAACCCGATCACCATGCCGCCGGTGTTCTATTGCACCTACAAGGTGGGATCGTGGCTGCTGGGCCAGCCGCCCCGGCAACTGCCCGATTCCTACAGCTGGGACTGGGTCATGAGCCAGATGTCCACGCTGTGGCAGCCGTTCCTGCTCGGTTCGGTGGTGACGGGCCTGGTCCTGGGTGCCCTGGCCTACCTGTTGACCATGCTGTACTGGCGCTGGTGGGTGAGCCGCCAGTGGCGCCGACGCAAGCAACGGCGCTAGCGGTGCCCTGGCTGGCAGGGAAATCGGCACCCGCGCATCGCGGGGCGGTTTCGGTGTATCGTGCGGCCGGTCAGGACGAGTGGTCGCGTTAAAAGTTCAGCGGTTTGGCAACTTGCCACCAGTGCGCTTGTCCTAGCCTCGAACGTCAACACAGCATTCTCCTCTAGGGACTCCGTCATGCTCCGATCATTGCGCTTCGCTGCCCTGCTTGGCGGCCTCATCATGAGTGCGTCCGCGTTGGCGAAGGATATCGACCCCGCCACCTATGGCTATCCGCTCACCAACCCGTTCGAGGCCACCATCGCGTCGACGCCGCCGGAGTTGCGCCCCAAGCTGCCTCTGGACGAAGACATCGATCAGGCCGACTACAGCCTGAACCTGCGCCCGGAGCGCGAGTTCATCCTGCCGGACAATTTCTGGGCGGTGAAGAAACTGCGCTATCGACTGGCCCAGCAGGATCATGCCGCGCCGCTGATCTTTCTCATCGCCGGTACCGGTGCGCCCTATAGCAGCTCGCTCAACGAATACCTGAAGAAGCTGTATTACCAAGCCGGCTACCACGTTGTTCAGCTGTCCTCGCCGACCAGCTTCGACTTCATCAGCGCTGCCTCGCGCTTCGCCACACCGGGCGTGACCCGCGAAGATGCCGAAGACCTGTACCGAGTCATGCAGGCCGTGCGTGCACAGCACCCCAAGTTGCCGATCACCGAGTTCTATCTGACCGGCTACAGCCTTGGTGCGCTGGACGCGGCATTCGTCAGCCAACTGGATGAAACGCGCCGCAGTTTCAATTTCAAGAAAGTGCTGCTGCTCAACCCGCCGGTCAATCTGTACACGTCGATCACCAACCTCGACAAACTGGTGCAGACGCAGGTCAAGGGCATCAACAACAGCACCACGTTCTATGAACTGGTCCTGAACAAGCTGACGCGCTACTTCCAGCAGAAGGGCTACATCGACCTCAACGATGCCCTGCTCTACGATTTCCAGCAGTCCAAGCAGCACCTGTCCAATGAACAGATGGCCATGTTGATCGGCACCTCGTTCCGCTTCTCCGCCGCCGACATTGCCTTCACGTCCGACCTGATCAACCGCCGTGGGCTGATCACGCCGCCCAAGTATCCGATCAGTGAAGGCACCAGCCTCACGCCGTTCCTGCGCCGGGCGCTGCAGTGCGACTTCGACTGCTACCTGACCGAGCAGGTGATTCCGATGTGGCGCGCCCGTACCGATGGCGGCAGCCTGCTGCAGCTGGTGGATCAGGTGAGCCTGTATGGCATCAAGGACTACCTGCAGAACAGCCCCAAGATCAGCGTCATGCACAATGCCGACGACGTGATCCTGGGCCCTGGCGACCTGGGCTTCCTGCGCAAGACCTTTGGCGATCGCCTGACCGTTTACCCTTATGGCGGCCATTGCGGCAACCTCAATTACCGCGTCAACAGCGACGCTATGCTGGAGTTCTTCCGTGGCTAGAAAATTCCTGTTGATGGCAACGCTGCTCTGCGCAGGCCTTGCCCAGGCCGACGACAGCACCGTACAGAAGGTCGACAGCGACGGCTTCAAACAACCGTTGCAGGTACTCAAGTTCAACCCGGGTCTGGATCAGCGCGAGTTCGAGCGCTCCACCCTGACGGCGTTGAACGTGTACGACCCGCTGGAAAACCTGAACCGACGCCTCTACCACTTCAACTACCGCTTCGACGAGTGGGTGTTCCTGCCGGTGGTGAATGGCTACACCTATATCACGCCGTCGTTCCTGCGCACCGGCGTGAGCAACTTCTTCAGCAACCTGGGGGAAGTGCCGAGCCTGGTCAACAGCCTGCTGCAGTTCAAGGGCAAGCGTGCCCTGGACACGTCCGGACGATTGCTGGTGAACACCACGCTGGGTGTGGCGGGACTGTGGGATCCGGCGACCTGGTTCGGCCTGCAGAAGCAGTCCGAGGATTTCGGCCAGACCCTGGGCTTCTACGGTGTACCCAACGGTGCCTACCTGGTGCTGCCGATTCTGGGTCCGTCCAACCTGCGTGACACCACTGGCCTGGTGTTCGACTTTGCCGTCGAGAACCAGATCAACTTCCTCAATGTGGCCGAGGTGAGCAGCAACCACCCGGAGCTGTGGGCACTGCGCGCCGTGGATCGGCGCTACAGCAACAGCTTTCGCTACGGTCAGATGAACTCGCCGTTCGAGTACGAGAAGGTGCGCTACGTGTATACCGAGGCGCGTAAGCTGCAGATCGCCGAGTAGGTACATCTGCGACGGGTCTCTTCGCGGGTAGAACCCGCTCCCACAGGAACCGCGTTGCGGTTCACTGTGAGGGCGGGCGCAGATTCCTCTGCCTCGCCCCGCTCAGCGCTTGTCGTAGAGTTTGGGAGCACCGGCCGGTCGTGACTTGAAGCGCCGGTGGGCCCACAGATACTGCTCGGGGCATTCGGTCACGGCCTGCTCCACCCACTGGTTGATGCGCAACGCATCAGCCGCTTCGCTCTCGCCGGGGAACCCTTCCAGCGGCGGATGCAGCACCAACCGATAGCCACTGCCATCTTCCAGCCGTCGTTGCGTGAACGGGATGACCCGTGCCTTGCCCAGACGGGCGAAGTGGGTGGTCGCCGTCACCGTTGCTGCTTCGATGCCGAACAACGGTACGAAAATACTCTGCTTGGCGCCGTAGTCCTGATCGGGGGCATACCAGATCGCGCGGCCCTTGCGCAGCAGCTTGATCATGCCGCGCACGTCCTCGCGCTCCACCGCCAGCGAATCGGGATTGTGTCGCTCGCGGCCCTGGCGCTGCACGAAGTCGAACAACGCATTGCGATGCTCGCGGTACATGCCGTCGATGGTATGACGCTGACCCAGCAGCGCCGCGCCAATCTCCAGGGTGGTGAAATGCAGGGCCATCAGAATCGCCCCCTCGCCGTCACGTTGGGCCGCCTGCAGGTGTTCAAGCCCTTCGATGTGCGCCAACTTGGCCAGGCGTGCCTGTGGCCACCACCAACTCATGGCCATTTCGAAGAAGGCGATGCCGGTCGAAACGAAGTTTTCCTTGAGCAGGCGTTTTCTTTCGATGGGCGGCATCTGCGGGAAGCACAGCTCCAGGTTGCGCGCCGCCACGCGTCGACGTTCGCTGGCCACGCGGTACATGCCCAGACCCAGCCAGCGCCCCAGGCGCAGCAAGGTGCCGTAGGGCAGTTGCACGACCAGCCACAACCCGCCCAGCCCCAGCCACAGGGGCCAGAAGCGCGGATGAAGAAAATATCGGCGAAAGCGCGGGCGTTCCATTGACGATTCCGTACAGGCAACAAGGCCGCGCATTCTACATGGGTTGACCTTCCATCGCTGCGTCGCGGCTTGCAGGGGAAGGTGGTTCTCGCTATAAGTCTCGGCACTTTTTTAGTTACAAGGCGCGTTTTGCCGACCATGAGCCAGACCGATCAGCTAGACCAGGAACCTGTGTTCCAACTCAAGGGCAGCATGCTCGCCATCACCGTGCTTGAGTTGGCGCAAAACAACCTTTCCGCCCTCGACCGCCAATTGGCAGCCAAGGTGGCGCAGGCACCGAACTTCTTCAGCAATACGCCGCTGGTGCTGGCGCTGGACAAGCTGCCCGCCAACCAGGGCAGCATCGACCTGCCCGGCCTGATGCGCATCTGCCGTCATCATGGCCTGCGGACCCTGGCGGTGCGCGCCAGCCGTATCGAAGACATCGCCGCAGCGATCGCCATCGACCTGCCCGTGCTGCCGCCTTCGGGCGCGCGCGAGCGACCTTTGGAAGTTGAAGAAAAGAAGCCGGAAAAGCCGCCCGAGCCATTGATCCAGCCCACTCGCGTGATCACGACGCCGATCCGCGGCGGCCAGCAGATTTATGCCCAAGGCTGCGATCTGGTGGTGATCAGCTCGGTCAGTTCGGGTGCGGAACTTCTCGCCGATGGCAATATCCATGTCTACGGCCCGATGCGCGGACGCGCCCTGGCCGGCATCAAGGGCGACCGCAAGGCGCGCATTTTCTGTCAGCAACTGGGCGCCGAGCTGCTGTCCATCGCCGGGCAATACAAGGTCTCCGAGGATCTGCGACGCGACCCGTTGTGGGGTTCACCCGTTCAGATCAGCTTATCCGGGGATGTGTTGAACATCACCCGTCTTTAACGGATACTGCCGCCATTTTAAGCGCAACTTTCAAATAGCGCGGTTGTCGAGCGGTACCGCTTCCAGTACCGCCGGCTCATGCAGTCCGCCGATGTTTTGAAGTCATGTTTTTTCGGGGATTAACCGTCCCTTTTTCAGTAGAGGTGATACACCTTGGCCAAGATTCTCGTGGTTACATCCGGCAAGGGTGGCGTGGGCAAGACCACCACCAGCGCCGCCATCGGCACCGGCCTCGCATTGCGCGGCCACAAAACCGTCATCATCGACTTCGACGTCGGCCTGCGTAACCTTGACTTGATCATGGGCTGCGAACGCCGCGTGGTGTACGACTTCGTCAACGTCGTGAACGGCGAAGCGACCTTGCAACAGGCCCTGATCAAGGACAAGCGCGTCGAGAACCTCTTCATCCTGGCGGCCAGCCAGACGCGCGACAAGGACGCCCTGACCAAGGAAGGCGTCGAAAAGATCATCAACGAGCTGTCCAAGACCCACGACTACATTCTGTGCGACTCCCCGGCGGGCATCGAGAAAGGTGCTCACCTTGCCATGTACTTCGCCGACGAGGCGATCGTGGTAACCAACCCGGAAGTCTCTTCGGTGCGAGATTCGGACCGCATGCTGGGCTTGTTGGCGAGCAAATCGCGTCGCGCCGAACAGGGCGAGGATCCGATCAAGGAACACCTGCTGATCACCCGCTACAGCCCCGAGCGCGTCAGCAAGGGCGAAATGCTGGGCGTCGAGGACGTCGAGGAAATCCTCTCGGTCCGTCTGCTGGGCGTGATCCCGGAATCCGAGGCCGTGCTCAAGGCATCCAACTCGGGTACGCCGGTGATCTTCGACGACCAGAGCGACGCCGGCCAGGCGTACAGCGATGCCGTCGACCGTTTGTTGGGCAAGGAAAAGCCGCACCGTTTCCTTGATTTCAAGAAAAAGGGCTGGATCGAGCGCCTGTTTGGAGGTCGCTAATGAATATTTTCGACTTCTTTCGCGATCGCAAGAAAGGCAGCACCGCGTCAGTTGCGAAAGAGCGTCTACAGATCATCGTGGCGCATGAACGCGGCCAACGCACGACCCCTGATTACTTGCCCGCCCTGCAGAAAGAGCTGGTGGAAGTGATTCGCAAGTATGTGAACATCGAGAGCGACCAGGTACAGGTTGCACTCGAGAATCAGGGTAGCTGCTCGATTCTGGAATTGAACATTACCTTGCCTGACCGCTGAGCCTCGCGCTCGGCTCCACGGCGGCCCGCCGGCCCTTTGTTGAAAAGGGTCGACGCGCCGCCGTTGGCGTTTCTGAGAGATAGACTTTCATGCCGTTGTCGAACATTCGCATCATTCACCAGGACGCCGCCGTGCTGGTCATCGACAAGCCGACCCTGTTGCTGTCGGTGCCTGGACGCGCCGAAGACAACAAGGACTGCCTGATCACCCGCCTGCAGGAGAACGGGTTTCCCGAGGCGCGCATCGTGCATCGCCTGGACTGGGAAACCAGCGGGATCATTCTGCTGGCGCGGGATGCCGACAGCCATCGCGAGCTGTCCCGTCAGTTCCACGATCGCGAAACGGAAAAGGCCTACACCGCACTGGCCTGGGGGCAACCGGCGCTGGACAGCGGTAGTGTCGACCTGCCGCTGCGCTACGATCCGCCGACCAAGCCACGGCATGTGGTGGATCACGAACATGGCAAGCATGCGCTGACCTTCTGGAAGGTGGTGGAGCGCTGCGGGGAATGGTGTCGCGTCGAGCTGACGCCGATCACCGGGCGTTCGCATCAGTTGCGCGTGCACATGTTGTCGATCGGCCATCCGCTGCTGGGCGACCGGCTGTATGCCCATCCCCAGGCGTTGGAAGCCCATGAGCGGCTTTGCCTGCATGCGAGCATGCTGGCGTTCACCCATCCGGTGACGGGTGAGCGGATGAAATTCGAGTGTGCTGCGCCGTTTTGAATGGTGGTGGCGCCTTCACGGGCAGGGGCTCGACGCCATGGATTGAGCAGCCCTATCCGTGGGCAATCGGGTAAACTGGCGGCATTGCTGTCTGGAGTTTTCTATGCGCGAAGCTTTGAACCAGGGCCTGATCGATTTCCTCAAGGCCTCCCCTACCCCCTTTCACGCCACTGCCACCCTGGCGCGACGCCTCGAGGCAGCCGGTTTCCAGCGGCTGGACGAGCGCGAGAGCTGGAACACGGTGCCCGGCGGGCGCTACTACGTGACCCGCAACGATTCCTCGATCATCGCCGTCAAGCTGGGCAAGCACTCACCGCTGCTCAACGGGCTGCGCATGGTCGGCGCTCACACCGACAGCCCCTGCCTGCGCGTGAAGCCGCAACCCGAGTTGCAGCGCCAGGGCTTTTTCCAACTGGGTGTGGAGGTGTATGGCGGTGCCCTGCTGGCACCCTGGTTCGACCGCGATCTGTCGCTGGCCGGCCGGGTCACCTTCCGCCGCGACGGCAAGGTCGAGAGCCAGCTGATCGATTTCCGCCTGCCGATCGCCGTGATACCCAACCTGGCCATCCACCTCAACCGCGAGGCCAATCAGGGCTGGGCAATCAACGCCCAGACCGAACTGCCGCCCGTGCTGGCCCAGGTGGCCGGGGATGAGCGCGTCGATTTCCGCGCCCTGCTGACCGAACAGCTGGCTCGTGAACATGGGCTGAACGCCGATGTGGTGCTCGATTACGAGCTCAGTTTCTACGACACGCAAAGTGCTGCGGTCATCGGCCTGAACGGCGACTTCATCGCCGGCGCGCGGCTCGACAACCTGTTGTCCTGCTATGCGGGCCTGCAGGCCCTGCTCGATACGCAAGGCGACGAAAGCTGCGTGCTGGTGTGTACCGACCATGAAGAGATCGGTTCCAGCTCCGCCTGTGGCGCCGACGGGCCGATGCTCGAACAGGTGCTGCAACGCCTGATCCCTGAAGGCGATGAGTACGTACGCAGTATCCAGCGTTCGCTGCTGGTGTCGGCGGACAACGCCCACGGCGTGCACCCCAACTATGCCGAGAAGCACGATGCCAATCACGGACCCAAGCTCAATGCCGGGCCGGTGATCAAGGTCAACAGCAACCAGCGCTACGCGACCAATAGCGAGACGGCCGGTTTCTTCCGGCACCTGTGCATGGCGGTGGAAGTGCCGGTGCAGAGTTTCGTGGTGCGCAGCGACATGGGTTGCGGCTCGACCATCGGCCCGATCACCGCCAGTCACCTGGGGGTGAGGACCGTCGACATAGGCCTGCCGACCTTCGCCATGCATTCGATTCGCGAGCTGGCTGGCAGCCATGACCTGGCGCATCTGGTCAAAGTGCTGGGTGCCTTCTACGCCAGCAACGAGCTGCCCTAGTCACGCCCCTGCCGCGACGTGGCCCGACCTGAACACCCGTACGCGGGCAGAGGTCGTTCTCTGTCCGCGCAGGGCGCACCACCCAAACACCGATCTACAGGTGACTCCACTGATGGTCCTTTTCCTGCGCCTGGCGCTTGCCGTCCTGCTTTTGCTGCCCATTACCGCTCAGGCAGTCGGCCTGCCCGGCCTGTTGGGGGGCAGCTCGGAGAAGCCGGCCGAACAGCCCGCCCAGCCGTTGGGCCAGTCATTGGATCAGGTGATCCAGACCCTGGAAAACGACCAGCAACGCACCAAGCTGTTGAGCGACCTGAAAAAGCTGAGGGACAGTACCCGGCAGGCCCAGCCGGCCGCCGAGCAAGGCGTGCTGGGCATGATCGGCAGCGCCCTGGCCCACGTCGACCAGCAGTTTTCCGGGGACAACAGCCCGTTCCGGCGCTGGGGTGAGGAGGTCGCCCTGGCCCACGATGAATTGCTGGCGCTGGCCCTGCCCATGGCGGAATGGCCGCCGATCATCGGCGCTTTTTTGTTGATCATGCTGGTGTGGAGCCTGCTCGCCTACAGTCTGATCTGGATCGGCCATCGCGTGCGCCTGCGCTTCGGCCTGTCGGAAGAACTACCCCAGCATCCACGCACCCTCGACCTGCTGCGCTTTGCCTTGCGCAAGCTGGGGCCGTGGCTGGTGGCGCTGGTCATTACCGTGTACGTGGGCTACGCGTTGCCTTCGTCGCTGGGCAAGAGCCTGGCCATGGTCATGGCCTATGCACTGGTGGTGGGCACGCTGTTCTCCGCGATCTGCGTGATCGCGTTTTCCCTGCTGGACGGTCCGCACCGGCACCGCGCCCTGAATATCCTGCGCCACCGGGCCTTTCGGCCGCTGTGGCTGATCGGTAGTTTCGCGGCCTTCGGCGAAGCGCTCAGTGACCCGCGCATGGTCGCCGCGCTCGGTCAGCACCTGGCCCACAGTGCGGCAACCCTGGCCAACGTTCTGGCCGCCCTGTCGACCGGCCTGTTCATCCTGCGCTTCCGTCGGCCCATCGCCCACCTGATCCGCAACCAGCCCTTGTCGCGGCGACTGACGCGTCGGGCGTTGAGCGATACCATCGAGATTCTCGGCAGCTTCTGGTACCTGCCAGCCCTGGTGCTGGTGGGCATCTCGCTGTTCGCCACGTTCTTCTCGGCCGGCGACACCAGCACGGCGCTGCGCCAGTCGCTGATGTGCGCGGTGCTGCTGATCCTGTGCATGGTCATCAATGGCCTGATCCGGCGCCATGCCCTGCGCCCGCCCAAGGGCCCTCGGCGCCATGCCTTGTATTCGGAGCGCCTGAGTCACTTCGCCTACACCCTGATGCACCTGCTGATCTGGGTGGTGTTCATCGACCTGGGCCTGCGTGTGTGGGGCATGTCGCTGATCGGTTTCACCGAGGGCGATGGCCACGAGATCTCGGTGCGCCTGGCCAGCCTGGTGGGCACTCTGATTTTCGCCTGGCTGGTGTGGATTCTGGCCGACACCGGCATCCATCATGCCCTCACCCGTTCGCGCAAGGGCATGGCCAACGCGCGCGCGCAGACCATGATGCCGCTGATCCGCAACGTGCTGTTCGTGACCATTTTCATCATTGCCGCGATCATCGCCCTGGCCAACATGGGCATGAACGTGACGCCGCTGCTGGCAGGTGCGGGGGTGATCGGCCTGGCCATCGGTTTCGGTGCACAGTCGTTGGTGGCAGACCTGATCACCGGGTTGTTCATCATCATCGAGGACTCGCTGGCCATCGATGACTACGTGGATGTGGGCGGCCACCTGGGCACCGTCGAGGGCCTCACCATCCGTACGGTTCGCCTGCGCGACATCGACGGTATCGTGCACACCATTCCCTTCAGCGAAATCAAAAGCATCAAGAACTACTCGCGGGAATTCGGCTACGCCATCTTTCGCGTGGCGGTGCCCTACAGCATGGGGATCGACGACGCCATCAAGATGATGCGCGAAGTGGGCCAGAAGATGCGCAGCGATCCGTTGCATCGGCGCGATATCTGGTCTCCGCTGGAGTTTCAGGGGGTGGAAAGCTTCGAGTCGGGCACCGCGATTCTGCGCGCGCGGTTCAAGACCGGGCCGATCAAGCAGTGGGAAGTGTCGCGGGCCTTCAACCTGGCGCTCAAGCGCCAGCTGGATGAAGCCGGGCTGGACCTGGCGACGCCGCGCCTGAGCGTGCAGGTGGTCACGGCGGGGGCGGTTGGCGAGAAATAGCGGGGTAGCCTTCGCGGGCAGCTTATTCGCCCACTTTTTTGTCACAGGAAATGAGGTGTGGCTCAGGCCCCATTCGCGGGCAGAGCCCGCTCCCACAGTGATCGCTGCGGGCTGAATTGTTTTCTGTAGGAGCCGGGCGGGCGGCTGAGGCCTCTGCCCGCGAAGGGGGCGCCGCGGTGTTACAGGTTCACCACATTGGCGATCCGCACCGGGGCGTTCTCGTCGATGCGCAGGTTGTGAAAATCGAACAGGTCGCGGTCGGCCAGCTGCGACGGCATCACGTTCTGCAGGCTGCGGAAGATGCTGTCGGTGCGGCCGGGCGTCTTGCGCTCCCAGTCCAGCAGCATGTCCTTGACCACCTGGCGCTGCAGGTTCTCCTGGGAGCCGCACAGGTTGCACGGGATGATCGGAAAGCCTTTGAAGTCCGAGTACGCCTGGATGTCCTTCTCATGGCAGTAGGCCAGCGGCCGAATGACCACATTGCGCCCGTCGTCGGCGCGCAGCTTGGGTGGCATGGCCTTGAGCGAGCCGTTGAAGAACATGTTGAGGAAGAATGTCTCGACGATATCGTCGCGATGGTGACCCAGGGCCATCTTGGTCGCGCCGATCTGGTCGGCGAAGGTGTACAGCGTGCCGCGGCGCAGGCGCGAGCACAGCGAGCAGGTGGTCTTGCCTTCCGGGATCAGCTCCTTGACCACCGAATAGGTGTCTTTCTCGACGATGTGGTATTCGACGCCCAGCTGTTCCAGGTAGGCCGGCAGCACATGCTCGGGGAAGCCCGGCTGCTTCTGGTCCATGTTCACCGCCACGATGCTGAACTGGATGGGCGCGACCTTCTGCAGGTGCAGCAGCACATCGAGCAGGGTGTAGCTGTCCTTGCCGCCCGAGAGGCAGACCATGACCTTGTCGCCGTTCTCGATCATGTTGTAGTCGGCGACGGCTTCACCGGCCAGCCGACGAAGGCGTTTCTGCAGCTTGTTCTGGTTGACTGAAAGAGTGCCCATGGCGACAGGATCCCGCGAGGTGTGTGACAAAAGCGGAGCATTTTACGCACTTTGATGCGTGCCGTGTACCGTCTGCGAAGCATGAGGGGCGCGCGGGAGCGACGGGTGGCTCGGCACCGCTCGGAGGTTGCGGCATAATCGCTGCATCTGGAGTGTGTCGAAGAATGTCCGAGCAACTCAATCAACGCGTCGAAGCCTGCTTTCGCCAGGCCGAGCTGTTTTTCAAGCGCCCTTTCCGGCGCCCGGTGGTCAGCACCCAGCTGCGCGGGCAGAAGGCCGGTGTGGCGCACTTGCACGAAAACCTGCTGCGCTTCAATCCGCAGCTCTACCGCGAGAATGCCGAAGACTTCCTCAAGCAGACCGTGCCCCACGAGGTCGCGCACCTGGTGGCGCACCAGCTATTCGGCGATCGCATCGCGCCTCACGGCGAGGAATGGCAACTGATCATGCGCGGTGTCTATGAACTGACCCCGCACCGCTGCCACAGCTACGCCGTGAAGCGTCGCCAGGTCATGCGCTACCTGTACAAATGCCCCTGCCCCGAGAGCGAGTTCGCCTTTTCGGCGCAACGCCATGGCCTGGTCGGCAGAGGTCGTCGCTACCTGTGCCGGCGCTGCCGCCAGACCCTGGTGTTCAGCGGCGAAACGCGCATGCAATGATCGCCATTCCCTTGCACGACCAGGCTGGGCAGAATGCGCACATGAATACAGCCCTCCCCGCTTGCCTGAGCGATCTGCGTCAACACTGGCCCTTGCCCGAGGACGTGCCCGGCGCACACTTGTTCAGCAGCCGTTTCGACCACGGCGCACTGACCGCCGAAGACTTCGCGCAGTGCGGCATTGCCCCGCCTGCGTCGATTCAGCGTTCGGTGGCCAAGCGTCAGGCCGAGTACCTGGCGGGGCGCGTCTGCGCACGTGGCGCCCTGCTGGCGTTGACCGGCGAAGCGCAGGTGCCGGCCATCGGCGCCGACCGCGCCCCGGTCTGGCCTGAGCAAATCGTCGGGTCGATCACCCACGGCAGTGGTCGGGCCGCGGCCGTGGTCGCCCATCGGGATCACTGCCAGGGGCTGGGTCTGGATATCGAAAGTCTGCTGCCAGTGGCGCGCGCCGAACGGCTGTGCGCCGAAATCCTCACCCCGGCCGAAATGACGCGGATGGATCCGGCGCAGGTGGATACGCTGGTCACCCTGACCTTCTCGCTCAAGGAAAGCCTGTTCAAAGCGTTGTACCCGTTGGTCGGGCAGCGTTTCTATTTCGAGCATGCCGAAGTGCTGCAGTGGTCGGCCGAAGGGCATGCGCGGCTGCGCCTGTTGACCGATCTGTCACCAGAGTTTGGCTACGGATTCGAAATCGACGGGCAGTTTGCCTGGTTCGACGGACACCTGTTGAGCCTGGTAGCGGTCCGTTGAGGCCAGCCCAGGGGCAGCGTATCCGGCGTTCTGCGGCCTTGCTCCTCACGCTGGCCTTGTGGGTCAGCCTGACCGGCGCTACCGATCTCGACAGCCCGCGCCTGCTGGACCAGACGCTAAATAGCCAGAGCGCCCGGCAATCCATCGCGCGCATCGTCGCTTCGCCTCCGTCAGGGAATACGCCCTATCAAAGCGCCCGCGACTTTCTGCAGGCTCAGGGGCTGGCCAACCACACGACTACCGCCTGGGCCGCCTTGGACACCCTGCCTGCAGCGGGAAACAGCCTGGTGCTGCTGGACCGGCAAACCCCGCTGTCCACCCAGCAGGTCGACCGACTGTTGGGCTGGGTACAGCGCGGCGGACGTCTGCTGACGGTGGCCGCCGCCCTGTGGGACGAGGCCGGCGCCACCAGTGGCGATGCCCTGCTCGATCGCCTGCAGATCCGCGTTCAGTTGAGCGCGCAGCTGCCGCAGCTTCCCCCTGCTCCGGACGATGAGTACCCGAGCCTGACCAAGCTCTATCTGGAAGACGAAGAAGCACCGGCGTATCTCAGCTTCGATACGCAACGCCATCTGGATGACCCGACCGGCAAGGTTCAGGCATGGGCCAACAGCAATGGCGCCACGCACTTGATGCAGATGGCCTACGGCAGCGGTCTCATCACCCTGGTCAGCGATGCGCAACTGTGGAGGCGCGAGCAGATCCAGCGCTACGACAATGCCTGGCTGCTGTGGTACCTGAATCAGGGCAGTGAGGTGACCTGGCTGTTCGAACCGGCGGCCGAGCAGCCTGGACGGTACGTGCCGTGGGCGCTGGTCGTGCTGTTGCTGGCCACCGGGTCGGGGCTGTGGTGGATCAGGACGCGGCGACGTCCATACCAGGGCTCGAACGTGCTGGACCGACATGAGCTGCGCCTGCTGCGTGAGCACGGACGGCAATGCCTGCGCGAGCAGGGTCCGCAGGAGTTTCTCGGCACTCTGCGACGAGATGTGCTGCAACGCGCGTGTCTGCACCATCCCGGCTTCGACAAGCTCGCCGTTGCAGAAAAGTGGCAGGTACTGGCGCAACTGTCGCAGCATTCGACCCGCAGTATCGGCGCCGCGTTGATGCCGACAGACCGCCGACGCCTGTCCAGTCGAGCATTCACCCGCGCGGTGGCGCAACTGCAAAGCCTGCGGGACAGCCTGGGACCGATGTCTGCCGGGGCGCGGGTCAACCGTCCTTCGAGTGCGGCCGCAAGGCAGGCCAGCCAAGCGGTGCTGGTGCTGCTCGACTGTGGCGCCTGGGCCGGCCACCGCGAAACCGACCTCAAGCATGCGACGCACGCTTGCCGGCAGGTGAGCGAAGCAGCGCTGGCTGACGGGTACGCCGTAGGCCTGCAGGTGTACTCCTGCGAGCCGCCGGTGAGCCTGATGCCGCAGCGCGGCGCCGAGCATGTGCAGCACATGGTCGAGGCACTTGCGCATCTGCAACCCACTTCACCGACCGCCAGCTCAGCCGCAAACCTGGAAGCCCTTCTCGCCGATGACCAGGCGTGGGCGCTGGTAGTCATGGTGGCCGGCTTTCGAGGTGATGACGAACCGTCCACGGTTGCTGCGCTGAGCACAGTCGCCGCACGCCACCCGGTCTTGTTGCTCAGCTTGCGCGACGAGCCCCTCGAGCGCCTGGGTCAGCAGCCAGTCAAGACCCGGCCCGATGCCCTGCTCTATTGCGGGGTGATGCAGCGGCTGCTCTGGCGTCAGGGGCTGCACGATCGGCTGGTCGCGGCAGGCGTTACTGTCGTGGATGCATGGCCGGGAGAGATCGCCACCGAAGCGCTGCTGCGCTATCGAAGCCTGCGCCAGCCGCGCGCCTGAGTTTCAGGTTCTACGTCAGGCCGACGTGCCATGAGGATGGAACGTGAAATAGTGGCGCAACGCGTCTACCAGCTTGAGAAACTCCGTCGGCGCCGGGCCCTGCAATTCGAAGCCTGAATCGTAGTGACCAGGGGTCGCGTCTTCCTTGCACCACAGGCAATGCGCCGACAGGTCGATCAGCTTGGGCTCGCCCTCGACCGAGGGAATCTTCACCTGCAGTTCGAACACCGGACCGACCAACAGCGGCAGTTCGCTGATCAGCATCAGGCCGACGTCCGAAATGTTGCCCATGTAGCCCATGGCGCGGCCGGTGTAGCGGTTGTAGACCTTCAGGTAGTACGGCAACTGGTGCCGTTCGATCCGACGCTCGGTGTACATGATGGGTCTGCTGTAGATATCGGGCATAAGTGTCGCGTTCGTCCTCTGTCGTTTCACAGGTACACCCGTTCAGGTGTCCCAGGCGTTTTCCAGATCGTTTCAGGGTACAGGAAATGCACCTCAGAATGCCGCCGGACGTGGCTGTGCAGGTACACCGGGACGCACGTGGCCAAGCTGATCCAGGGTTTGCAGACGCGCCTGGGCGCGGTAGGCGTACTCGCTGGAGGGATAGCGATTGATGATGTACTGGTAGGTTTGTGCCGCATCGACGTAGAGCTTCTGGCGCTCCAGGCACTGGCCTCGCAGCATCGAGACTTCCGGTTGCACGTACGGCCGCGAACGGCTCTTGCGGTCGACCTGGGACAGCTCCAGCACGACCTTCTCGCAGTTGCCATCGTCATAGGCGCGGTAGGCGCTGTTCAGGTGCTGGTCCATCGACCAGCGGGTACAGCCTGACACAGCGATGGCCAGGGCAATCAATACAAGCGCGCGCATGGGACTCTCCTGCCGCAGGGGGTATGAGGCTTTATCGACCCGTTGCCGGGAATCTTCAATACCCGGGCGTCCGATGCCGGCGCGCGCCAACTGTCTCTGTCCAAATCCTCTCTATCGAGTGCAGAGGAACGATGACGCCAGCGCAATTGAGGAGTAGCCTTTGCCAGCGCTTCAATAAAGGAGTCAGTGCATGACCGTTCGCCGTACCAAAATCGTTGCCACCCTGGGCCCCGCCTCCAACTCGCCGGAAGTGATCGAACAACTGATCAAGGCCGGCCTGGATGTCGCTCGCCTGAACTTTTCCCACGGTACACCGGATGAGCACAAGGCTCGCGCCCGTCTGATCCGCGAGATCGCTGCACGGCTGGGGCGACACGTCGCCCTGCTGGGCGATCTGCAAGGTCCGAAGATCCGCATCGCCAAGTTCGCCAACAAACGCATCGAACTGAAGGTCGGCGACCGCTTCACCTTCTCCACCAGCCATCCGCTCACCGAGGGCAACCAGGACGTCGTGGGTATCGACTACCCTGACCTGGTCAAGGACTGCGGTGTCGGCGACGAGCTGTTGCTCGACGATGGCCGTGTGGTCATGCGCGTGGAAACCGCCACCGCCGACTCGCTGCATTGCTCGGTGCTGATCGGCGGCCCGCTGTCCGACCACAAGGGCATCAACCGTCGCGGTGGCGGCCTGACCGCCCCGGCCCTGACCGAGAAAGACAAGGCCGACATCAAGCTGGCCGCGGAAATGGACCTGGACTACCTGGCCGTGTCCTTCCCGCGCGATGCGTCGGACATGGAATACGCGCGCCAGCTGCGTGACGAGTCCGGCGGCACCGCCTGGCTGGTGGCCAAGATCGAACGCGCCGAAGCGGTGGCCGACGACGAGACCCTCGACGGCCTGATCCGCGCCAGTGACGCCGTCATGGTGGCGCGTGGCGACCTGGGTGTTGAAATCGGCGACGCCGAGCTGATCGGTATCCAGAAAAAGATCATCCAGCACGCACGCCGCAACAACAAGGCGGTGATCGTGGCGACCCAGATGATGGAGTCGATGATCCAGAACCCGATGCCGACCCGCGCCGAAGTGTCCGACGTGGCCAACGCCGTGCTCGACTACACCGACGCCGTGATGCTTTCGGCCGAAAGTGCTGCCGGTTCCTATCCGATCGAAGCCGTGCAAGCCATGGCGCGCATCATCGTCGGCGCGGAAAAGCATCCGACCAGCAAGAAGTCCAGCCATCGTCTGTACACCCAGTTTGAGCGCTGCGACGAAAGCATCGCGCTGGCCGCCATGTACACGGCGAACCATTTCCCGGGCGTGAAGGCGATCATCGCCCTGACCGAAACCGGGTACACCTCGCTGATCATGTCGCGCCTGCGCTCGTCGGTCCCGATCTTCGCCTTCTCGCCGCAACGCGCCACCCAGGCCCGCGCCGCCATGTTCCGCGGGGTCTACCCGGTCGACTTCGATCCGGCCGTGTTGCCGCCGAGCGAAGTGAGCAAGGCCGCCATCGACAAGCTGCTGGAAATGGGCATCGTGCAACAGGGCGACTGGGTCATCCTGACCAAGGGCGACAGCTATGCACAGACCGGTGGCACGAACGGGATGAAGATCCTGCATGTGGGTGACCAGTTGGTCGATTGACGATTGCTCGCTGAAAGACCAAAGGCCCCGGGGTTGAAACCTCGGGGCCTTTTGCATTTCTGTAGGAGCGGTCTGTGGCCGCGAAGGATGCGCTGCGGTGTGTCAGGTATAGCCTGGCGCTCTTTTCGTGGCCGATGACCGCTGCTGGAGGGGACGGTCATCGCCTCAGCCGCGGCCGACGAACACGTCGCTGTACAGCTGGCTTCTGGGCAGCCCGGCCAGGAACAGCCGTCGGGAGAACTCTTCCACGCTGATCGGCGAGCCGCACACCAGTGCGATGGTCTGACGCGAGGAAAGCCGCAAGGGCGGTGGCTCGCCGGCCGGGAACTGCTCGACCATCAGGTTGGGATGCGCCTGGGCAAGCGCCCGCAAGGGTTCATCCAGATAGTGCTCATCGGCCATGTGCAGCACGCGGATCGGTCCCTGATGCCCTTGCCGCAACGCCTCGCGCAGCACACTCCACAAGGGAGCCAGACCGGTACCGGCGGCGAACAGCCACAGTGGCCGGGACTGCCATTCGGGATCGTAATGCAAGGCGCCGCCGCGGACTTCGCCTACCTGCACAACATCGCCCACCTTGAACCGACGGGCCTGATCGATGAAAGCGCCGGGGCGGCGACAGCTCAGATGAAACTCCAGAAACTCGTCGGCCTGGGCGAGGCTGGCGATGGAATAGGGCCGCGCGACCCGCACTCCTGTGGCCGTGGCGGTCCAGAGCACCATGTGCTGCCCGGCGTGATAGCGCAGTTCACGTTCCGCCTGCAGCCGCAGGCGCAGCACGTTGGCCGACAGCCAGTCACAGCCGATCACTCGCGCAGCCGTACCGTCACCTTGAGGATCGAACACCGCCACCCGCAAGTCCTCGACGATATGACACTGGCAGGCCAGCCGCCAGCCCTGCTCGCGCTTACCGACACTCAGGGCGTCAGGTTTGCGGTCGTGGGGCTCGCCAACCAGGCAGCGCACCAGACACGCATGGCAACTGCCTGCGCGACAACTGAAAGGCACGTGCAGGCCGGCCTCGTTGAGGGCATCGAGCAGGTTGCTGCCGGCCGCGACCGTCCAGCGCTGCTGGCCTGTCTCCAATTCAGGCATCGGCCATGTCCCAGGCTGCCGCGCAGCGGTTGCGACCCTCGCGCTTGGCCCGATACAGAGCCTGGTCGGCACGTTGCAGCGCGTCATCCAGATCGTCGCCCGGCACCAGTAAGGTCATGCCCACCGACAGACTCAGATTGGCCGCGCCCAGGCCTTGCGGGTCGGCGTCGGCAAACGCGCGACGCAGCCGCTCGCAGCTGCGCACCAGGTGATCGGCATCGACTTGCGGCATCAGCAGCACGAATTCTTCGCCGCCATAGCGGGCCAGTACATCGATATCGCGCAGGCAGTCCTGGGTCACGGTGGCAAAGGTCTGCAGCACCTGATCACCGGCGGCGTGGCCGTGGATGTCGTTGATGCGCTTGAAGTGGTCGAGGTCGATCAGTGCCAGGCCATGCTCGACACCCGGCTTGAGCGTGGCCAGTTCGCGCGAAGCCAAGCGCAGGAAATGCCGACGATTGAACAAGCCCGTGAGTTCGTCGGTGGCCACCAGGTCTTCGAGCTGGCGCATCATGCCGCGCAGGGTGTCCTGGTGCGCCTGCAGGGCGTAGCGACGCTGGCGCATGCGCTGGCGCGAGCTCTGCACGTAGCTGGCGTACATGCATAACCACAGCAGCACCACCAGCATGGCGCAGATCTGCAACGTGGCCAGCCCCGGATCCGGCAGCGCCATGCGATAGGCTTCCCACAGATTGACCCCGACGAAGGCGACGAACACCACCAGCGCACAGCGCACGAACGCCAGGCGCGGCAGGTGGAACACGCCGAACAGCAGGATCAACACGTACACCACCATGAAGGTGCCGCGAGCCACTTCCAGATTGGCGATCAGCCAGGTATGCCAGGCCACGGCCAGCAGCACTTGGAACTCGGTAAGGCTGGGGTCGCGAAAGCGCTGGTTGGTGCCGGTGCGGAAGACCCAGTACAGCACGCCCTGGCTGACGACGACCAGGCAAGTACTACCCACCGCTGTCACCAGCGACACGCTGCAATACTGAGTCAGGATGGCCACCCATACGAGCACCAGCACCAACGCATAGGTGCAGGCAGCCAGCGAGAAACGCTTGATCAGTAGATGTTGCAGGGCGGACTCGGTCACTCGCAGACTCGCTGTGCTGAACGGGAATCCATCCCCTGATTGCACCGTAACAGTGCAAAGGTGTGATGCCATAATAATGGCCAAGGGGTCAAATAACTATTCAATTCTGGAGAGCTCGACGAAGTCTACCGGGTATCGGACCAACGGTGTATCGGCCTCAACCCCACGCCACTCCATCGATCCAGCGTGTCAGCTCGGTTCAGCCGCGCTATACTGCCGCGCCTTTTTCGCGCCAACCTGCTACACGTTGACGCACCTCGAAAGCCGTGCGCCAGGCTAGACCTGACCCGCTTTCTTAACGAATGTTCCCCACCAAGAGGAGCGCGCCCCATGACCGTGATCAAACAAGACGACCTGATTCAGAGCGTCGCCGACGCCCTGCAATTCATTTCCTATTACCACCCCGTGGACTTCATCCAGGCCATGCACCAGGCCTACCTGCGTGAAGAGTCCCCGGCGGCGCGCGACTCCATCGCCCAGATCCTGATCAACTCGCGCATGTGCGCCACCGGCCACCGGCCGATCTGCCAGGACACCGGCATCGTCACCGTGTTCGTGCGCGTGGGCATGGACGTGCGCTGGGACGGCGCCACCATGGGCCTGGACGACATGATCAACGAGGGCGTGCGTCGCGCCTACAACCTGCCGGAAAACGTCCTGCGCGCCTCGATCCTGGCCGACCCGGCCGGCGCTCGTAAGAACACCAAGGACAACACCCCGGCGGTGATCCACTACTCCATCGTTCCCGGCAACACCGTGGAAGTGGACGTGGCGGCCAAGGGTGGCGGCTCCGAGAACAAGTCGAAGATGGCCATGCTCAACCCGTCCGACTCGATCGTCGACTGGGTGTTGAAGACCGTGCCGACCATGGGTGCGGGCTGGTGCCCGCCGGGCATGCTCGGCATTGGTATCGGCGGCACGGCCGAGAAGGCGGCGGTGATGGCCAAGGAAGTGTTGATGGAGTCCATCGACATCCACGAGCTCAAGGCCCGCGGCCCGCAGAACCGTATCGAAGAGATCCGCCTGGAGCTGTTCGACAAGGTTAATCAACTGGGCATCGGCGCTCAGGGCCTGGGCGGCCTGACCACCGTGCTCGACGTGAAGATCATGGACTACCCGACCCACGCCGCCTCGCTGCCGGTGTGCATGATCCCCAACTGCGCCGCGACCCGTCACGCCCACTTCGTGCTCGATGGCAGCGGCCCGGCCGAACTGGAAGCGCCGGACCTGGACGCCTACCCGGAAATCGTCTGGGAAGCCGGCCCGTCGGCTCGCCGCGTCAACCTCGACACGCTGACGCCTGAAGAAGTGCAAAGTTGGCAGCCCGGCGAGACCATCCTGCTCAATGGCAAGATGCTCACCGGTCGCGACGCTGCGCACAAGCGCATGGTCGAGATGCTGAACAGAGGTGAAACCCTGCCGGTGGACCTCAAGGGCCGTTTCATCTACTACGTCGGCCCAGTCGATCCGGTGCGCGAAGAAGTAGTCGGTCCGGCTGGCCCGACCACGGCCACGCGGATGGACAAGTTCACTCGGCAGATCCTCGACCAGACCGGCCTGCTGGGCATGATCGGCAAATCCGAGCGTGGCCCGACCGCCATCGAAGCGATCAAGGATCACAAGGCCGTGTACCTGATGGCCGTGGGCGGCGCCGCCTACCTGGTGGCCCAGGCCATCAAGAAATCGCGCGTGGTGGCCTTCGAAGAGCTGGGCATGGAAGCCATCTACGAGTTCGACGTCAAGGACATGCCCGTGACCGTTGCAGTCGACAGCAAAGGTGAATCGGTGCACATCACCGGACCTGCGATCTGGCAGAGCAAGATCGCCGAAAGCCTGGCGGTGGAAGTGCAGTAAGGGTCGCCTGCGACTTGGAAAAGCCCAGCCTTGTGCCGGGCTTTTTCGTTTCAGCCGATTTGTCTAGCTGGCACATCTGACAGTATCCCCAGCCGCGACGTGAACCTAAAAAGGATGGTTTTGCCATAGGAGCAATTCCATCATGACGGACTCGAACCGTTCCCCGTCGTACAGCACCTTCAAGAACACCCCAAGGCTCAACGTCATCGACGGCCGAGGGCTGGCCGTGGCCGAGGTTCTGTACCACCGCAGTCCCGAGCAATTGGGAACCCTCGATGCGCGCATCACCCGGCATACATTCAGCGCCTCGGGTCAGCACCTCGCTTCCATCGATCCGCGCCTGTACGCCCAGGCCCGGCGGGATGGCAACTGCGCGCCCAATATTCGCTACCAGCGTTCCCTGACGGGCAAGGTGTTGAGCAGCGACAGCGTCGATGCCGGCAGGCAATACCGGTTGTATGACGCGTTGAGCAGACCGGCAGTCAGCCTGTCCGCCACTGGCGTCAAACACACTTGGGCTTATCTGGCGGGCCAGCCAGCCGACCGCACAAGCACCCTCACCGAACACACCGAGCCCGGCGCGGGCAAGGTGATCGAGAGGTTCATCTGGGCAGCCCCAAGTGCCTCCATGCAAGCACTCAACCTGAGTGGTCGTTGTGTCGTGCACTACGACACGGGCGGCCAGCACCAGCGTTCAGCCATGAGTATCAATGGCACAGTCTTATGTGAAAGCCGCCGACTGTTGCGCGATGACCGTGACGCGAACTGGCAGGGTTCTGATGAACATGCGTGGAACGCACTGCTGGAAACCGACGCTTTCACCCACCAGTATCAGCTCGACGCCACCGATACACTGATCATGCAGATCGACCCGCAGTTGCACCGCCAGCGCTTCGCCTACGACCGGCTTGGCCTGCAAAAGGCCAGCTGGCTGCACCTCGACGGACAGGTCGAACAACCGGTGGTGATTACCCAGCACTACAGTGGGAGCGGCCCACTGCTGCGCAAGGAGCAGGGTAATGGCGTGCTCAGCACCTTCACCTACGATCCTTGTAACTTGCGTCTGATCGGCGTTCGCGTCGAGCGTCCGGCTGGCCATCGGCTTGGGGCCCAGTGCCTGCAAGACTTGCACTACCGCTATGATCCAGCCGGCAACGTGACGGCGGTGGACGACCAGGCGCAAGCCACCCGTTACTGGCGTAACCAGCAGGTGCCGGCGCAGAGCCGCTTCATCTACGACAGCCTCTACCAGTTGGTCAGCGCCAGCGGTCGCGAATGTGCCAGCCACTCACGTCAGGGCGCACCAGGCATGCCGCTGTTGCTCGACGATGGTGCCGCGACGTTGTACACCCGAACCTACCAATACGACCGCGCAGGCAACCTTGTTCGCCTGCGCCACAGCGCACCGGCCAGCGGTAACAACTACACCCGCCATATCACCGTTGCGACTCACAGCAACCGGGCCGTGCCGGGCGAGCTGAGCGAGGACTCGACGCAGATTGACTGCCTGTTCGACGCCGCCGGCCATCAACTCCAGCTACGACCCGGTCAACTCATGAGCTGGACACCCGACGGTCAGTTGCAAAGCGTCACCGCGCTGTGCCGCGACGATCAGAGGTCCGACGACGAACGCTACCGATACACCGCAGACGGGCAACGCATCGGCAAACTGGCCAGCGCTGAAGGCGGCACCCAGCGCCAGACCCGACGTACGCTGTACTTGAAAGATATCGAACTGCATACCCAGCATGTCGGCGAAACCCTCATGCAAGAGTGGCAGACGATCAGCGTCGGTACGCCAGGCAGTGGCCAGCTTCGAGCGCTGCTATGGACGCAGGGCAAGCCGGACGGCGTCGACAACGGCGTCCTGCGGTACAGCTATGACGATCTGATTGGTAGCGGCGGGCTGGAACTCGATGGCGAGGGCGCCCTGATCAGCCGCGAAGAGTATTACCCGTTTGGCGGCACCGCCATGTGGACGGCACGCAACCAACTGGAGGCCAGCTACAAGACCGTTCGCTATTCGGGCAAAGCATGCGACGCCACCGGACTGTATTACTACGGCCAGCGCTATTACCAGCCGTGGGCCTGTCGCTGGCTGAGCGCCGACCCCGCTGGCACCATCGATGGCTTGAACCTGTTCAGGATGGTCCGCAACAACCCCATGACGCTACGCGATGCCGAAGGCCTGGAGCCCACCGGTGCCCAGCAGCCTGACGGGCTGTACGCACCGAAGCTGCGTACCGGTAAAAACCGCGATCTTGAAGGCGCCTCGATACCCGCGCCGCAGCCCGATGCTTTAGCGATGCTGACCTCGAACCCACAACCGGTGCCACTGCGTGAAGCCGTGAGCGACGTCAGCCAGGCCTCCGAGCCCCTGCTGACGGATCTGATCAACCTGCAGAAGATGTCCATTCCCGACGAAGCAAAAACCGTACTGAACAACGTTCACGGTGGGGGCGAATTATTCCTCGGTGCGCTCAAGGTGACCGATCAGGGCAGAAGCTTCAACGCCTTGATCATCATCAACCCCAGCGCTGGCCAGCATGGAGCGTCCAGTGAATACGCCTATTGGGCACCTCAGGGTGGCTATGTGGACATTCCCATTCACCCAAGCCCAATCGAGCCGGAATTGCTGTTCACCCCAGGCTTCAGCGGCTGTAGCCTGGCCGTCGACCAGATGAACGACCAGACGCTGCGGGTGCGGCATGTCCAAGGCGGACAGGAAGACGCCGAGTACAACGACCTGAGCAAAGCCGAACATGGTCGCGGGATGGTCAATGCCATGGAGTACACCGATTACGGCTACCACCAAGGCAGCGACGGCAACACCGTGCAGAATACAAGGGGCTCGGCCTTCATGCGTTACGACCGTGCAACCCGACAATGGGGTATTCACTATCAAAGTCTGCTGAACGCCCCAAGCATCGTTAAGGTTGAAAACACAACCACCGGGTTGTTCAAGAGGCAGGTCAATCGCCAGGTCACAAGCCTTTTTTCCAAGGCCGCCCGCGTGGTCAATCATCGCAAGGTCAGCCTGAAGGCAGCGTAATGATCGCGGCAAGCGGCCCCGGACGGGGCCGCTTGCCGCCTCCTCCCCCGCCTTACACGCACCTGGAAGCCTTGCCTACCTATCACTTCTACGGATACCGCCCGGTACCCGCGCACCGTAAAACGTCGGGCTGTGATTTCCCTGAACGAGTGCGAACCGTGAACACGCCTGAACTGCCCGACCCGATCTTCGACAACGACGAAGACCTGACCCCCGAAATCGATCTGCCGGCACAACCCGAGCCTGTCTACAACCCACTGTTCGAAAACCTGGTGCCCGCCACCCCGCAAACCCGTGCTCTGGATGGCCGACTCAGCTTCGCCGAGGCCATGCCGAAGCTGGGCTACAGCTCGGTGTTCGACATCATCCGTCAACCTAAGAAAGCCTTCGCCGGCCAGGTGCGCACCCTGAGCGACGCCGACGGTGAAATGGCCTACGACAATGCCCTGTGCTACGCCACTCAGATCGCCCGCTCCTATCGCGAGGAGAGCGTGTCGTCAGGCCGCGACCTGCCATCGATCGCCCCGCAGGCTGGCGTCCGCGCTTTGGTCGACATCGGCCCCAGCTACCCCAACCTGTTCAAGGAAAACTGGGACCAGTTCTGCAAGGTCGGCGCCATCGAAGCCATGGACGGTCCAGTGGCCTACCTGAGGTCGCTGCGCCGCTTCGCTGCCCATGAAATCGAAGGCGCTTCCACATCGCCCAAGCGTATCCCTCTGGCCGTGCGTCGTCCCGATCTGGACAAACTGGTGATCGACGAGCAAAGCACCTACCAGAGCCGCCCCATGCTGGACCTGGTCAACGACGTGCTGACCCATGGCATCGACCGGTATCAAACCGAAAAAGGTGATGTGCGGCCGGTGCAGCAACTGCTGGCCTAGAAGAAACATCCGTTCGTCTTCCCGTATCACTTTGCGCATCAGCAGGTGAGTCTGGCGTTGAGTGGTGAAAAGCCACGCCTGGGCGAGATCAATTATCACATCAGCACGCATACGCCCGGCCTGAGTGAAGCTGCCTATGGCTCCAACGACGCGCTGTGCCTGCTGAGCCAAGTCAGTCCTTCCCATCAGCAGTTATTGCTTGGACCCGCGCAGTTTCCGAGTTTCGATATCAATCTGACTGACCTTTCGACGTCCAACCAGCCTTGGGTCTCTCCTTCGTACAGCGAGGCGATAGTCTGGAGTACCCAGACGACCTACGTGCTGCTCCAAGCCCAGCCTTCAGTGATCGATTGCACCCCCGTAGCCACGACGAGTGCTGCAGCCGCCGATGACACTGACACCTTGATCACCGTCAAGCTGAGCGGAAGCGAAGGCGAAAAAACCGTAAAGGTCCGGGCTTACACGCACTTCTTCAGGCGCACCGAACCGCAGGCCCGTTCGATCAATGCACCCACCACCGGCGTCAGCTCATATGCCAGATGCCTGGCGGTCGTCATGAAGCCTGAAGACAATCCGGACGTGGACCTGAGCAGTGATCATTCAGCCACGTTGGTGTTCGACGTCTATGGTCACGAGCATAAAGTGTTGCAGCGTCTGGAAGTGGAGCTGCACGCCTCGAACTGGCTCTTCAGCGACCGGCAAAAACGTTACTTGCAAACGCACTTGGGCGTGCAAGAGCACTCCAGCCAACGGCTGTCGTCGGCAACCTTGACCGTCTTCATGAACCACACCGGCCTGGACGCCGATGACATCGAACAGGCGCTGGCCTTGGGATCGGCGGCACCCAAGGTATCGGTCAACTGCCCGCGCCTGCACTACATCATCACCAGCGCGAACCCCGCCAACCCTGCACCCAAGCCCATGGACGCCGGCGCACGCTACGTCAATGGCTCTGGCGGGCTGGATAACAACCTGCCGAGTCTGGATGACATTTATAAAAACAGCATGAGTATCGAGCAGGGCCCTCCGGCGCGCATTCGTAATCTCTCCCCCGACAGACTCGACCGCCTGCAACGCATGATTCGCCTCCAGCGCTTGACCCGTATGCCGTTCCCCGAACTGGACAACCTGATCGTGGCAGGCATGCGCAGCGAAGGTGACAACGCCGGCTTGCAGCTCAATGCAAACACACTGCGATTGCTCGGTGCCTACCGCTACTTCAATCGCCACTACGACCTGACCGCACGGGAGCTTGCGGCGCTGGTATGCGAGGTCAATCCCTACGCTTGCGATGGCAAGCCAGCCATGTTCGATCAGGTGTTCAATACGCCGGTCCTGTTCGATGCTCCGCTGGTGCTGGACCAGCAGCCTTTGAGGCTTGATACCGCCGACAGGGCCACACAGCAAACCGTGCATCAACTGTGCACTGCGCTGGCCTTGTCGGGTGGTGCTGACGCATTGGGCCGTCTCGTTGCAGATACTTCGGCTTACGTCGGTACGCCAACACGCAGCCTGGCGTTCGTTTCCTCGCTGTATCGGCAGGCACGAATCGCACGCCTGTTCGCCCTCACCGTCGAGGACAGCCAATGGTTGCTGGCGCTACTGGGTGGCGCTGAGTTCCGACGCCTGGTGGCCAAGGGACAAATGCTGTCGCGCGACGCTGCCCCTGGCGTAGACGTTCTGGATGTACTGATGCGCATGGACTGGACTGTACGCTGGCTCACGTCGCACAAGCTGACGGTAGCGGCACTGCGCGCGCTGCTCGACTCCACTGGCACTACCATGACCACGACTGCACTGCTGGACAGGCTGCAGCAACTGGCCGCCGACGCGTTCGCCCAGGCTATAACCGCTACGGAGGTGGGCAAACTGAATCTGCCCACCCAAGCCGATGGCACCGTGATCGATTGGTACGCCCACCTACGAGGCAAGACGCTGATCAGCAGCAGTGGCTTCGTCACCTCCCTTGCGTTCACATCGCCTGACAGCGATCACGCCCAGTTGCTGGGCCGAGCGCAAGCGCTGTGTTCAACCTTGCCCCTGGCCGCCGATGCCGTCGCACCGACCGCAGCTCGCCTGGCCGACTGGCTGATGGACAACCTCACCCGTCAGCAACGCCTGATCGAAGGCTTCCTGCAAGAGCACACTGGCCTGCTGCCCGCGCAGGCACTGCTGGCCGGCCACTGGACCCAAGTGACGCCGCAAGCGCTGCTGTACCGAATGGTCGAGGCCTGGCCTGCCGACGGCGAACCAGTGCAGACGCACATCGACGCCATCCTGCAGCACCTGCAACACATCAGTTGCGCAGCCGGTGCCATCGTCTGGGCGAAGACCGGCGAGCGCGCTTTGCGCACTTTTCTGGCCAACCCGCAGTGGCTGGGCGCCGAAAGGCTGTGGCCGCACACCCTGCAAACTCTGCACCTGCTCAAGGCCTACGACGATCTGTTCAGCACTCTCGGGCAACCTGAGGAAGACCTGCTGGGTTATCTGGAGCTGGCCAACACCGCCGTTTCCAAACGCCCCGGCAAGCGCCAGCTGGCCGCCCAGGCCGAGCAATGCAACACGGCTGCCGCCAGCCTGCTGGGCTGGAACCTCGATGACGTCGCCGTACTGACCGCGACGCTGCCCCAGGGCATCGCCAAAACCGTCGCCCACCTGGACTGGCTGCGCCGTGCCCAAGGTATCGCGCTGCAGACCGGCCTCAACGGCGCGACCTTACTGCAAGCCTGCGCCTTGAGCGCCGACAGCCCCGAGGCCGACTGGCAGGCGGTTGGCCAGGCGGCCATGGCGGCCGTGCGCACTTGACCCCTCGGTATCGGTAGACCTCTTCGCGGGCAGAGCCCGCTCCCACAAAGGTTTGAGGAACACCTCGACCCCTGTGGGAGCGGGGCTCTGCCCGCGAAGAGGCCCTCACAGGCACCCCAAACACACCCCTTGAACCACCCTACAGGAATTCATTCCATGACCATTGCAGCAACCCTCAACGAAAGCTTTCGTGACGCCCTCGTCGCCTATTACCTGGGCGAACTGGTGCCCAACGACACCACCCTGCAGGAACTCGGGCTCACTGACAAACTGCGCACCGAGAACGACCTCTACGAATACCTGCTGCTCGACACCCAGGTGACCCAGGCGGTGGAAACCAGCCCGGTGGCCAGCGCCATCGCCAGCCTACAGCAGTACGTCAACGGTGCCCTGCTGGGCATGGAGCCGGGCTATGACGATGTTCGATTCACCGAAAAGATGCTCAGCAAATGGCGCGACATTCACAGCCAGTATCCGATCTGGGCGGCTAACCAGCAGCTGACCTGGTATCCGTCGCTGTATATCGATCCGTCGTTGCGCATGAAGAAGTCCAGCTACTTTCAGCAGCTGGAAAACGACATCAACCAGAACCGGATCAATATCGATACGACTCAGGATGCGGTGAAAGCCTACCTGGCCAGTTTCGAGGAAGTGGCCAACCTGACCATCGTCAACGGCTACATTGCCGGTACCGATTTCGCCCAGTCTCATTACTACTTCATTGGTAAATCCCGCGCCGAGGGCGCCTATTACTGGCGCTCGGTCAACATGGCCGACCGAAGCTACATTGCCCAAGGTAACGAAGGCCCTCAGCATGACAATCCCAGCCCAGGCGCATGGTCGGATTGGAAGAGCATTAACTTGCCCGTTTCCGAGGCCGCGTTGGAGAAGACTATCCGACCCGTATTTTTCAACAATCGACTGTTCGTGACGTGGCTGGAGTTGACCGAGGCCACCGACAGTGCAGACAGCGGCGAACTCAATGCTGCGCCTCCCGAGTCCGACGGCCGCTACGCACATCGCAAGCTTGCCAAACCACAGGTGGTATCCAGACTCAGGCTGAACATTATCTACAAAAAATATGACGATAGCTGGAGCTCTCCGCATTGTTATATGGACGTCGAAGTGGATCGCGCAGCCATCACGGATATAAATGGTGAACTGACGCTCGATACAATCGCCATCGCGGACTCCTCGACCACGCCAGATGCTCTGCTGCTGGCCATGTATGCCGGATACACTTCCGGCCCTACAAATCCTGATGGATCGGCAGATACGTACAAGCTTCTTCGAACGATCAAAATCGATAAGAATTTCAACACCAGTGAACTCTTTCCGGTGCGTGGTCTGGTGGACGGAGGAGATGACGATGGGGCGAATCGCACGCTGGTGCTACGAGCGGGCATTCTGTTCGCGAAGGTGAACAAGCACAGGTTTCAATTCCCGCTCACAGCCGCGGCGATCAGGCTAAAACAGGTTCAGACGACCTCTCCACACCCCGAAACGTCGGGGGTCAATGGATGGAACCAGGACAATCGGCAGCGCGATATCCTAGACACCAGCGCAGGCCGTGAAGTCACTTATGACCCGGTACATAACCAGGTCACGATAGCGACCCACGTAGGGACCGCGTTCGAATCGAAGGGCGCTACGGAGCTCACCTTCCGGGCAACTGGCACCCAGAGCTTTGTAATCAAACTTATCTTCGATGTCGCCAATGGCGAGAACGAAGAACATGCGAGACTTCTCAGTGGATCGGTACTGACCGCCACAGGCGGCGTATTGTATTATAATTTTTTTGGATGGTTGAAGCTACTGGGTACGAGCCTGACAAAGTCATTAATTGTCGATAATACAACAGAAAGCGGTTTCCAAACCGCCCCCCGTCAGGGACGAGCAGACCTGACAGGAAAGTTCGTCAACCTTAATGTGATAAAAGGGCTTTTGTCTGGCTCAAGCATCAGCAATATTACAGTCACGATATACCGTTACGCTGACGGCGCCACTCACTTCGTCAATAGCGAAACACAACGCTCCACAGACGTTCGCAACTATCAGCAATTCCTTGCCCGTCCCGCGTCCATGGACACGCCGACACCTGCCAACATTCAAGAGAAGTTCAATCTGCGCGTCGGTCCCAAATTAACCACGCTGGTGCCCTCGCAGCACTCACAGGTGATCAAAGTCGATATCAACCCTGATACGCTGCGGCCTTCGTGGTCGGTACACTGGCCAGCGGGCTCCACAAATGCCTTCACTATTATTCACGGTGTGTACATCACAGACCAGGAAGAAACCACATACACGAGCGTTGGACATTGCGTCAAAGCCTCTTTGATTGAGCTGGAAACCTATAGCCGCGATGCGTCGCTGGTTTCGCCAAAAATCTCGTTAAGCACGAATTCGAATCTAGGCATCGCTGAGTTCATTGACTTCACAGCGTCTTCCATTTCCATGAATGACCAGAATATCGCTGCCCGACAGCCAATCCGCATGAATACGCTGTTCGCTCGCAACCTGATTGCCCGCGCCAGTGTCGCGCTGGAGAATCTGCTTTCCTGGGAGACTCAGAATCTTCTTGAGCCGTCGCTCTCAATGGATACACCCGAGCCACCTATGGACTTCAAGGGTGCCAACGGCCTGTATTTCTGGGAATTGTTCTTCCACCTCCCCTTCCTTATCAGTCACCGGCTCAATACCGAGCAGCAGTTCACCGAGGCTGACTACTGGCTCAGCTTCATCTTCGATCCAAGCCGACGTGGCGACAGCAGCGGTCGACCGGACTACTGGAACGTTCGCCCACTGGTGGATGTAATGAGCCGCGAACGCTCGACCCGGGCGCCAGTGGATCCGGATGGGATCGCGAGCGATAACCCCGTCCATTACCGCAAGGCCGTGTACAACCACTTCATCAAGAATCTGCTGGACCGCGGTGACAGCGCCTATCGACAACTGACTCCGGATGCGTTGAACGAGGCGAAGTTATGGTATGTGCGTGCCTTGGACCTGTTGGGGCCACGTCCGGACAAGCGACTGGTAAGCGGCTGGAATCCAGTAACGCTCGAAGAGCTCACCACCACTGCGAATGGCAAGCTGCGAGCATTCGAAGCCCGATTGAACGATGAAGCGCGGTTGCTGGCACAAAGTGCGCACGACAACGACGGCATCACTTTGATTTTCTTCAACCATGCCCCCTTGGCATTGATGCCTTTCACCGCCGATCCATTGGTTCAGGAGGTCGACAGCCCATACTTCCGCGTAGCTCTGAACCGCGAGCTGGTGCAGCACTGGGACACCGCCGAGGGGCGCCTGCGCAATTTGCGGAACAATCGCACGCTGGACGGCAAGCCACTGCAACTGCCCTTGTTCGCCGCCCCGCTGGACCCTCGCGCCCTGCTGTCGGCGTTCGGCAGCGGTGCCACCGGCGGTGCAGGCGGTCGACTGCTGGCCCAGGAAATTCCGCATTACCGCTTCAGTGTCATGCACAACCGCGCCAGCGCGGCGGTGGAAAATCTGATCCAGTTCGGCTCTACCCTCTTGTCGTTGCTCGAACGCAAGGACAGTGCGCACCTGCAGGAAATGCAGCAACAGCAAGCCTGGGACATGGCCAAACAAGCCATCGTCCTGCAGCAACTGGTGCAGGCGGTCGAAGCCGAAGGACGCAAAGCGCTTCTGGCCAACCGCACGATTGCCGAGAGCCGACTGGCCTACTACGGCAAACTGGCCGACGAGGTGGTCAGCGCCGGCGAGATCTCGGCCGGTGCCCTGCATTTGCAAGGGCGAGTGGCCGAAGGCGTGGGTGCGGTCTCCGAAGCCATTGGTGAGGGTCTGAAGGTACCGCCTAATCAGGTGGGTGCAGTGGGTGGCGTGATCGCTGGCATGGCCGGCGGCGCGATCGTCGGCGCCACCACCGGCGGCTGGCGTCTGGAAGGCGTACCGGGCATTGCCGCAGCGATCTCCAAAGGCGTGGCCGCGTCGTTGCACGGCGCCGCCGAAGCCCTGGACCGCACCGAACAATACCGCCGTCGCCACCAGGAATGGATGCACGCCGAAGAACAGGCCCAACGCGAGATCGATCAGATCGATGCGCAACTGGCCGTCCACGACGAGCAGGCCAAGGTCACCGCCGAGCAACTGCGCCAGACCGAGCTGATGGTGGATCAAGCCGCTACTACCTATCAGTTCCTCAGCAAGCGCTTCACCAACGCGCAGCTGTACCAGTGGCTCAACGGCCAGTTCGCCACCTTCTACTACCAGGCCTACGACACCACCCTGTCGCTGTGCCTGGCGGCCGAAGCCTGCTGGCAGTACGAGATCGCCGACCTGAAAACCCGCTTCATTCAGCCAGGCGCCTGGAAGGACAGCTACCGCGGCCTCACCGCGGGCGAGTCGCTCAAACTCAACCTGATGAAGATGGAAGCGGCGTACCTGCAGCGCAATGCGCGTCAGCTCGAAATCACCAAAACGGTGTCGGTACGGCGCCTGCTGGAAGCCGAGGACAAGCCGTGGACCACAATGGTTGCCGATCTGGGTAAGACCGGTGGCCTTGAAATCAAGCTCGAACAGGGCCTGTTCGACAACGACTACCCCGGCCAGTACCTGCGCCGCATCAAGCGAGTCAGCGTGACCCTGCCAGCGGTGCTGGGACCGTACGAGGACGTGGCTGCGGTGCTCACTCAGACCTACAGCAAGGTGGAGATGAACGAAACCGTCGGCGTCAACACTTGGGAAAACATGCGCGCCAGCCAGCAGATCGCGCTGTCCAGCGGTGTGGATGATGACGGCATGTTCACCCTGAACTTCGACGACGAGCGTTACCTGCCGTTCGAGGGCACGGGGGCGGTATCGAGTTGGAACCTGCGCTTCACTCGCCATACGCCTGAGCTGCTGGCGTCGTTGAGCGATGTGATCGTGCAGGTCAGCTATACCGCCAAATCGGCTTAAACAGGCCTGGCCCTTTCGCGGGTGGAACCTGCTCCCACAGGGATCTCGCGCCCACACTGATCGGGTGATAGCGCCGATCAGTGTGGGGGCAGGCCCCGCGAAAAGGATTACCCCAACTTCTTTGACTCGTGCCGGCCGCGCTCGCCGGCCCGGCATCTGCTGAATTTTTTTGAGAGAACTACCATGTCCATTCACGATGAAAAGCTCTTTACCGCACCGATCGAGGCCGACGTCGAAGAGCACGTCACACAGCCCTCGGACGACAACGACGTACCCAACCCGCTGTTCGAAAATCTGGTACCCGCCACCCCGCAAACCCGTGCTCTGGATGGCCGACTCAGCTTCGCCGAGGCCATGCCGAAGCTGGGCTACAGCTCGGTGTTCGACATCATCCGTCAACCCAAGCAAGCCTTCGCCGGCCAGGTGCGCACCCTGAGCGACGCCGACGGCGAAATGGCCTACGACAATGCCCTGTGCTACGCCACCCAGATCGCCCGCTCCTATCGCGAGGAGAGCGTGTCGTCAGGCCGCGACCTGCCATCGATCGCCCCGCAGGCTGGCGTCCGCGCTTTGGTCGACATCGGCCCCAGCTACCCCAACCTGTTCAAGGAAAACTGGGACCAGTTCTGCAAGGTCGGCGCCATCGAAGCCATGGACGGTCCAGTGGCCTACCTGAGGTCGCTGCGCCGCTTCGCTGCCCATGAAATCGAAGGCGCTTCCACATCGCCCAAGCGTATCCCTCTGGCCGTGCGTCGTCCCGATCTGGACAAACTGGTGATCGACGAGCAAAGCACCTACCAGAGCCGCCCCATGCTGGACCTGGTCAACGACGTGCTGACCCAGGGCATCGACCGGTACCAAACCGAAAAGAGCGATGTACGGCCGGTGCAGCAACTGCTGGCCGAGAAGAAACACCCGTTCGTCTTCCCGTATCACTTTGCGCATCAGCAGGTGAGTCTGGCGTTGAGTGGAGAGAAGCCACGTCTGGGCGAGATCAATCACACCTTGGCGATGCCTGGCTCGCAGCAGCCTGTAGACCAGAGCAACGCGTTGAGTCTGATGTCGGGATTGAGCCCGGCGCAGCAACGCCTGCTTGTTCAGCCAAGCCCCTTCGCTGCCCTGAGCCTGACACTGGGTAACGGCACGTGGGAGTCTCCTGTTCAATCCAATATTTATCCGTGGGGTACGAGCGACACCCACTTCGAAGTACCCGAACAGGCTGCGGTCTCAAGCGTCAGCCATCAGACGGATCACACTCTGATCGCGATGATCGTGCAACAGGATGGCGTTGCACAGACGGTCAACCTGAGAGTGTCAAGCTCGCGAGTAGGGCACTGGGGCTCATGGTTCCTGCCCCAAACTCATAGAGACAACGCCAATGGCGTGACCCTGCGGATCGCCTATGACCCGACCGATAACGACGGCAGGCCTCTTGAAGGCCAGTTTCACGGCGCCTTGCTGATCAATGTGATGGTCAATACCAACGGTTGGACCCGAATCGGTCGCCGCTTGAGCCTGGACATCTGCACTGGCGGCCTCGAGACTCATGGCCGCACGCTGACCGCCGAAGAAACCCTGTTCTTTCGCGAGCATTACGGTATAGCGCAGATGTCGTTTGGCCAGAGCGCGTTGAGCCAGGTGAACACCTTTTGCCAGGCGACCGGCGTGGATGCCGAGCAATTGCAGTCACTGATTGCCCAGAAGCAAGCCTTTCCCCGGCTTTCGCCTAACTGCCCGATCGTGAACCCCACCGGCGCGGACAGGCCCGAGCGGCGCATGCCTTCTTCGATGAACTATGGTGCGGTCTACGTCAATGGCACGGGCGGCCAGGACGCTTACGAATCGGGTGACCTCACCGAGTACTACAACAACGGTTTGACGTTCAGGCAGCAGCCCGGCACTTCCAGCTCGTTGCTGGGCAATACGTGCCTCGATCGCTTCGACCGGATGCAGCGCATGATCCGTCTGCAACGCTGGATGGATATTCCATTCGCCGAACTCGATACGCTGATCGTCTCGGCCATGCGCGCCGAGGGCAATGCAAACCCTGGCCTGCAGACCAACCAGAACACCTTGCGCATCCTGGGTGCCTACCGCTACTTCAACAGACGTTTGGGTATCGGCGCCGAAGAGTTCGCGGCGTTCGTTCACGACATTACCCCTTTCGCCAGCGGCGACACGCGGCCATTGTTCGATCGCGTCTTCAACAATCCTGTCCTGTTCGGCGCCCCGCTGGTGCTGGATCAAACCTCGTTCACCCAGACCACGACGGACATGGCTTCGCAGAAAACCATCGGACAACTGTGCGCGGGCCTGGGACTGTTGCCCGACGACACATCCTTTGGTGTGGTAGCAGCAAACACCATTGCTCACGTCGGTCCGCTCAAGCGCTCGTTGCCGGTGGTGTCGGCGCTGTATCGCCAAGCACGCATTGCCGCTTTGTTCAGACTGAGCGTGGCGGACCTGGATTACGTGCTGCGCCTGCTGGGCGGCGAAGCGTTCGTACGCAAATGCACGGCGGGTGTGCTGCTGCCACGGGTGGACGGCGCCACCGCCGAAGCCGACATGCTGGATATACTCATGGAGCTGGACCAGGCCGTACGCTGGCTGGCCCAGCACAAAATCACTGTCACGCAACTGCGCGAACTGCTGACCGCGCCCACTCCCCTTGCGCCAACCGACACCTTGCTGGAGCAACTGCAGTCCATCACCAGTGAGCTGCGTACCAGCCTGGCAACGCCTGAACACGTAGCTGCACTCAAGCTTCCCCGCGCAGCCTCGGGCGCGGCCATCGACTGGCACGCCCGAATGGTTGGCAAGCTGATCAACGACAAGCATGAAGTCCTGGCGCCAACACTGACCCTTGAAGATACCGCCTGGGCGCAATTGACCGACAAAGTGGCGGACATGGCAGGCACCCTTGGCTTGGCCGACGAGGACATCGCGCCGACCGTCCAGACCCTTGCCGATTTCCTTTATAGCCTCTATCGCCACGAACAGCAGTCCACGGAGAGCTTTCTGCAGGCTTTCACCGGGCTGCTGCCGGAGCGTGCACTGATGGTCGAGCGCTGGTCGGGGAACATGCCGTTGGCCACCCGCCTGCGGATGACCTGGCTGGCGGACAACAGTCAGAACGATGAGAGTCTGGAGGCCCTGCTGCGTGAACTGAACGCTGTGCAACTCAGTGCGAACGCGTGCACCTGGATCGACATCGGCGCCCGTGCGCTGCGCACCTTCGTGGTCCATCCCGCTTGGCTGGGTGGCGAGGCGATGCGCCCGCTCACCTGGCTCAATGTGCGCTTGTTCAAGGCCTACAGCACCCTTTTCAACAGCCTTGGCCAACCGGAGGAGCGCCTACTGGGCTATCTGGGTCTGGCCAATACAGTCGTTTCCAAACGCCCAGGCAAGCGTCAACTGGCCGCTCAAGCGCAGACCTGCAACGTCGCGCTGGCTGCGCTGCTGGGTTGGAGTGAAAGCGAAGTCGCCCTTCTGACCGCGCGGTTGCCGCAACACTTCGCAAAAACCGTTGCGCACATCGATTGGGTGCGCCGCGCACAAGTCCTTGCCATGGAAACCGGCCTGAGTGCCGCCACGCTGTTGCAAGCCTGTGCGCTGAAGGCTGACAGCCCGGATACCGATTGGCAGGCGGTTGGCCAGGCAGCCATGGCCGCGGCGGGCACTCAGTCGGCCTGAGGCAGGCATGGCGGTGTGCTCGCGAAAAAGCCTGCCGCCCGCCCCGCTTCCACAGTATCGGGAGCGGGTGCGCAGGCCCTGCCTGCACACCATCACGCACTTGCCTAGCTATCACTTGCGAGGATACCCGGTTGCCTTCTACGCGACTGAAACTTCGCTCCTGTTCACTCTTTGGCGATACCCATTCATGACTACACCACAAGACAACTCATTGGCCATCAATCCGCCGTCGCTGCCCAAAGGCGGCGGCGCCATTCAAAGCATCGGCAAGGGCTGGGGCGCCGTGGGCGCCAGCGGTGCGGCCACCTTCCAGATCCCTCTGCCCCTCTCCGCCGGGCGCGGCAGTGCGCCGCAACTGGGCCTGAGCTATAGCAGCGCAGCCGGCAACGGCCTGTGCGGCATGGGTTGGAACCTGAGCCGCGATGCAATCACACGACGCACCCAGAAGGGCACCCCGGCCTACACCTGCGACGATGAAATCGTCGGCCCAGGCGGTGATGTCCTGCTGCCCGAGCGCAATGCGCAGGGTGCTATCGTCAGCACCCAAGTCGATCGCTTTCGCGGCCAGGCACTGAGCGTCAGCTATAAGGTCACCCGGCACTTCCCTCGAATCGAGGGCAGTTTCGCCCGCATCGAGTACTGGCAATCGAGCGATACCGATACAGGCTTCTGGCTGGTGCACGGTGCAGATGGCAGCTTGCATCTGTACGGCAAACGCGACAGCGCCAAACTGTTTCCCGTCGATGCGCCGCACAAGGTGGCCGAATGGCTTCTTGAAGAATCGGTATCGTTCACCGGGGAACACCTGCTTTACGAGTATCGGTGCGAAGATAGCCGCAACTTGCCAGCCGACGACGACCGGGATCACAGCACTCAGCGCTACCTGACACGGGTACGCTACGGCAATCTCACCGCCCACGCGCCGCTGTACCTGTGGGACGAGGCGAGCTTGCCGCAACACTGGCACTTCGACCTGGTACTGGACTATGGCGAACGGTCCATGGAGCAGGCTGCAATCCCCGCCTACGTCGCCAGCCAGTCCTGGCCGGTACGACCCGACCCTGTCGCAAGCTTTGCCTACGGCTTCGAGGTGCGCACGCTGCGCCGCTGTCAACAGGTGCTGATGTTCCATCATTTCGACGAATTGGGCAGCGCCCCCGTGCTGGTCAATCGGCTGTGGCTGGAATACGGTCAGTGCCAGGGTTACAGCCTGCTCACGGCGGCCATCAGCCAGGCCTGCGAAGGTGAAGAGCTGCACGAACTGCCGCCGCTGGAGTTTCGCTACGAACACTTCGATCTCGCTCGTCGCCAGTATCATCGATTCGAGCAGATGCCGGGCCTGGATGACGGCCAGACCTACCAACTGGTCGATCTTTATGGCGAAGGGCTGGCCGGCGTGCTGTACCGCGAGGACAACGCCTGGCGCTACCGCGAGCCGATGCGCGATTTTACCGAGGGCGACCCCGATGCCGTAACCTACGGGCCCTGGAAACAGTTGCCCGCGCAACCCTTGGCCGACAGCCGCAAACCGCTGCGCCAGTTCCTCAGCGACCTGACCGGCGACGGTCGCCTGGACTGGATCATGGCGCAGCCAGGCTTCAGCGGCTTCTTCAGCCTGGATCCCGATCGCAGCTGGTCCGGCTTCACCCCCTTCAATGCCTTCCCGCTGGAGTTCTTCAACCCCCAGGGACAGCTGGCTGACTTGATGGGCGAGGGTCTGCATGACCTGGCCATGATCGGCAGCCGCAGCGTCAGGCTGTATGCCAGTGGGCGTGAAAATGGCTTCGAACGGGCTTGCGAGGTGCTACACGACGAAGACGCGCTGCCGCTGCCCAGCGACAGTCGACACGAACTGGTGGCCTTCAGCGACGTGCTGGGCAGTGGTCAGCAGCACCTGATCCGCATTCGGCACAACGAACTGCGCTGCTGGCCCAATCTTGGCCGCGGCGTGTTCGGCAAGAGCTTCAAGCTGGCCAGTTTGCCTTTTACCCATGACGAGTTCGACGCGTCCTGCATCCGCCTGGCCGACCTCGATGGTTCCGGCGCGGCCGACCTGATCTACCTGGACAGCGAACACGCCCGGATCTTTATCAACCAAGGTGGCAACGGTCTGGATGCGCCGGTGCTGCAGGCCTGGCCGGAAGGCCGACGTTACGACAACACCTGGCAGGTCAGCGTGGCCGACCTGCAGGGTCTGGGCTGCAGCAGCCTGGTGATCAGCATCCCGCATCGGGCCGGGGAGCACTGGCGGCTGGACTTCAATGACGGCTGCAAGCCTTACCTGCTGGCCGCCTCCAACAACAACATGGGCGCTGCAACCCAAGCCTTCTACCGCAGTTCGGCGCTGGAGTGGCTGGAAGAAAAAACCGAGAAGCTGGCCCGTGGCGAGTCCGCGGTGTGTGGGCTGCCGTTTCCCGTGCATGTAGTGGTGCGCCAGGTCCAGCACGATGAAATCACCGGCAATACGCTTACTCAACGCCTGCAATACCGTAGCGGCTATTACGATGGCCAGGAACGGGAAATGCGCGGCTTCGGCCTGGTGCTGGCAACCGACACCGCGGCGGACGTGGCCAGTGAAACACCCCATTCCCCACCTCTGCTGACCAAGACCTGGTACCACACCGGACGGTCCATCGACGAAGTCCTGGAGCAAACCAACGCCAGCGACAGTCAGGCACGCGTATTGGGGCCGACCCTGCTGCTGCGGCATGACGAGGCGAGCGGTGAGGACACTGCGCTGCCCGACATCGACCGCTCATTGCGGCAGGAAGTGGCGCGGGCGCTCAGCGGGCAGATGCTGCGCAGCGAAGTCTTCGGATTCGATGGCGACGCTCGCGACGCTTTGCCTTATAGCGTGCAGCAGGTCCGCCTGGGCGTGCGTCTGCTGCAACCCAGCAGCGAGCACCAGCGCCATGCGGTGCTGTTGCCCATGACACTGGAGACCTTGGTCTATCAGTACGAGCGTCTGATGGACGATCCGCAGTGCAACCACAGCGTGCAGTTGCGCGCCGACCGCTATGGCGCGGTTACCCATGCGGTAACGATTGCCTACGCCCGCCGCAAGCATGAAATCGACACACCGCCTTATAGCGATGAGCACGAGCAGACCTGGTGGCGCGACGCGTTCGATCCGGCTCAACACCGGTTCTACTTCAGCGAAAGCCGTGCACAGGCCATCCACCTGACCGTCGATCCGCAGTATTGGCGCCTGGGCCTGCCCTATCAGACGAGGGCCAACGCCTGGTCGCTGTCAAAGGCTGAGGTGAGGCTGGACCAATTGAGCTATGAAGCCCTCCTGGCCAACGATGGCCTTCTGGGCGCCACGGCACCGCGCACGCTGACCGCACTGGCTCTGCAACGGTATCAAGGCTGCGCGGAGGGCACCGCGAACTTCCTTGCGCTGGCCGATTTCAGCGAGACCGCAGAGCTGGATGACACCGCTCTGCAAGCCTATGCCGATGTATTGGAACCGGCTACCCTGGACGCCAAGCTCATCGAACTGGGCTACACACGCATGCCCGCTTTTCTGCCCGCAGAACCTTCGCGTGTGCTGTGGTCGGTGCGTTCGGGCTATGCGACCTACGGAGGCGCCGAGGCCTTTTACAAGGTCCTGGCTTATCGGCAGTCGCCGGCAGTGGGTGAAACGCGAGTGGAGTACGACCGCTACCAGTGTCTACCGATCAAGGTGATTGCCGCCGATGGCTGCACTACCCAGGCGGTGTACGACTACCGCTCACTGCAACCGGTGCAGATCACAGATCCCAACGATAACCAGCAGCAGGCTAGCTACGATGCGTTCGGGCGGTTGTCCTTGAGCAGCTTCCATGGTACCGAAATGGGTGAGCCCGTAGGCTTCGCGCCCCTGAACGGCCAGACGATGGCCGGGAGCATCGCCGAAGCCATCGCCGATGACGCTGCCGGACTCGGCGATTGGGCCAGCGCCTATGTCTATGAAAGCGATTCCTGGATGGGCGAACCATCCGCCGAGGGTGTGGCCGATGAATTCGCGATTGCCCAGCAGGTCAATGCGGGACGGGTGACCCTCAACGGTCGCTTGCGTGCCAGCGCGCGGTACCAATGGCATCTGGGGCTGCTGGACGCCGAAAGCGCGGAGACTTTGACACCGCTGGTCACTCAGTCTCGACAGCCTGTGCGGGTCGCCATGTTTCAGGCAGACCGCTACCCAGGGGACCCCGAACGTCAGGTGCGCATGAGCATCGACAGCTTCGATGGCTTCGGGCGAAGCCTGCAAAGCAAACAGCGGGTCGAACCCGGCTTGGCCTATCAGGTTGATGAGGACGGTGCATTGATGCCGGGGGAGATCCAGGCCGATCCTCGCTGGCGAGTCAGCGAACGAGTGGAGCATGACACCAAGGGTCAAGTGATCCGGGTCTATCGCCCCTACTTCGCCAACAGCGACCGTTACATCAATGACGACAGCCAGCGCGGTGCCGAGCACGGCTATCACGACCTGCAGTTCTACGACGCGCTAGGCAGACCGACCGAGACCTGGACCGCCGCCGGTTGGCTGCGCCGCCAGCGGTACGCGCCTTGGTACAGCATCAGCGAGGACGAAAACGACACCGCCGAGGAGGTGCTGGCCATGCGCGCCGCAAACGCGTGATCCTGACGGGCGCTAGCCCAGCGGACAGTGTTCGCAGGGCGGCACGTCGGTGACCTGCCGGGCCAGGCAGCAGTGGCGTCGCTCGCGGCGCCCGTCACCCAGGTAGCGCACCGGCTGGTACAGCGGATTGGCACGTCCGTCGGCCAGCTTGCGTTGGCTCATCAAGCCCTCGGCGGGCGCCAGGTTGCGCAGGCCCATCTGCTGCAACCGGCGCACGCTGCTCTCCAGATAATCCCCCGCGTTGCCCCACAGCACCGCGGGCGGCACCTCACCGTATTGGCTCAAGGCATCGATGAATGGCCGCAGGTTGCTGGCGATCCACGGCTCCAGCGACGCCTGCGCATCACCCTCTTCCCCCGCCTCGAAAAACCGCACGGCCAACGGCACGCCCCGCTCGTCGAGGATCAACCCGGTCTCGCGCAGCAGCAACGGCAGATCCCAGCCATGCGCCAGCTGGCTGACCAGCATCGCCGGTAACCAGTGCATGAAGTAGTACTTGGACCACTGCGAGACCAGCACCGGTTTGTGCTCGTCGAGCATGGCCGCGCCATAGATGCGCGTCAGCAGTTGATCGAGCACGCGCTTCTGCAGCAGCGCCGGGAGCGCCACGGCGACGCGTGGATCGTCGTCGGCGGCAAGGCCGGTAAGGAGGTCGCGATAGGGGCTTTGATGAAGGTTCATGGGTTCCAGTGACAGTGCGGCGCTCTTGGCGGCTGACGCGAAGAAGTCCAGATAGACGACACAAAAATTCACGCTTTCACAAGGCTTGGTGTCGGCAGACGTCGGCAAGTTCAGGTGACAAACGGTTCAGGCCGCTCCCCTCTTGGCCTGCAAGGGTCTGCTGGCGACACACACAAAATACCCACAACTTATCCACAGCTGGGCGCCTTGCAATAGCCTCAATACCGCATTATCTTGTATCCCGATCTGCGCAAACCACTACATGTAGGGTTTGGCCGTAAAAAGCCAAGCATAAGTCAAAGGCCGAACTCAAGCCCCTGCAGTGTGCTTTTCCCGTGTTTTGCACTAAAGAATTCCCCGCCTACCGCTGCCTGCGGACGGCCGCATTTTCAGCTCTTTCCTACACCCAAGCGTTGAAGGCTCAGGCCTTCCGCTTACAGCTTTTTGGTGACGGACCCAATGACTGGCGTCCGCTCAAACTTTTGAACGTGGAGATACTCACCCCATGCAAACCGACACAACTCGCGAGAACTCGCCGGCCAAAGCGCCGCAGGCCGCCGATGCCACTCCGGATCTGGCCGCGACCGCTCCAGGCCAACTGCGCGTGATCAAGCGCAACGGTACCGTGGTCGGCTACACCGACGACAAGATCACCGTGGCCATCACCAAGGCGTTCCTTGCAGTTGAAGGCGGCAACGCTGCCGCCTCGTCGCGCATCCACGACACCGTCGCGCGCCTGACCGAACAGGTCACTGCCACTTTCAAGCGTCGCATGCCATCGGGTGGCACCATCCACATCGAGGAAATCCAGGACCAGGTCGAACTGGCCCTGATGCGTGCCGGCGAGCAGAAAGTCGCCCGCGACTACGTGATCTACCGCAACGAGCGCTCCAAGGAGCGCGCCACCCGCACCCCGGCCGACGCACCGGTCGAAGCGCACCCCAGCATTCGCATCACCAAGGCTGACGGCAGCCTGGCGCCGCTGGACATGGGTCGCCTGAACACCATCATCAGCGAAGCCTGCGAAGGCCTGGCCGAAGTCGACGGCGGTCTGATCCAGAAAGAAACCCTGAAGAACCTGTACGACGGCGTGGCCCTGACCGATGTCAATACCGCCCTGGTGATGACCTCGCGTACCCTGGTCGAGCGCGAGCCGAACTACTCGTTCGTCACCGCCCGTCTGCTGATGGACACCCTGCGCGCCGAAGGCCTGAGCTTCCTGGAAGTGGCCGACAGCGCCACTCACCACGAGATGGTCGACCTGTACGCCAAGGCCCTGCCGTCGTACATCGCCAAGGGTATCGAGTTCGAACTGCTGAACCCCGTGCTGGCCACCTTCGACCTGGAAAAACTGGGCCGGGCGATCAACCACGAGCGCGATCAGCAATTCACCTACCTGGGTCTGCAGACCCTGTACGACCGTTATTTCATCCACAAGGATGGCGTGCGTTTCGAACTGCCGCAGATCTTCTTCATGCGCGTGGCCATGGGCCTGGCGATCGAAGAGAAGAACAAGGAAGACCGCGCGATCGAGTTCTACAACCTGTTGTCGTCCTTCGACTACATGGCCTCGACTCCGACCCTGTTCAACGCTGGTACCCTGCGTCCGCAGCTGTCGAGCTGCTACCTGACCACCGTTCCGGACGACCTGTCGGGCATCTACGGCGCGATCCACGACAACGCCATGCTGTCCAAATTCGCCGGTGGCCTGGGCAACGACTGGACCCCCGTGCGCGCCCTGGGCTCCTACATCAAGGGCACCAATGGTAAATCCCAAGGCGTGGTGCCGTTCCTGAAAGTGGTCAACGACACCGCGGTTGCAGTGAACCAGGGCGGCAAGCGCAAGGGCGCGGTCTGCGCGTACCTGGAAACCTGGCACCTGGACATCGAAGAATTCATCGAGCTGCGCAAGAACACCGGTGACGATCGCCGTCGTACCCACGACATGAACACCGCCAACTGGATCCCTGACCTGTTCATGAAGCGCGTCTTCGACGACGGCAAGTGGACCCTGTTCTCGCCCAACGAAGTCCCGGACCTGCACGACCTGACCGGCAAGGCCTTCGAAGAGCGCTACGAGTACTACGAAGCGCTGACCGAGTACAACAAGATCAAGGTGTTCAAGACCGTCCAGGCCAAAGACCTGTGGCGCAAGATGCTGTCGATGCTGTTCGAAACCGGTCACCCATGGCTGACCTTCAAGGACCCGTGCAACCTGCGCTCGCCGCAACAGCACGTCGGCGTGGTGCACAGCTCGAACCTGTGCACCGAGATCACCCTGAACACCAACAAGGACGAGATCGCGGTCTGCAACCTGGGCTCGATCAACCTGCCGAACCACATCACCGACGGCAAGCTGGACACCGCCAAGCTCGAGCGCACCATCAACACCGCCGTGCGCATGCTCGACAACGTGATCGACATCAACTACTACTCGGTGCCGCAGGCGCGCAACTCCAACTTCAAGCACCGTCCGGTCGGCCTGGGCATCATGGGCTTCCAGGACGCGCTGTACAAACAGCACATCCCGTACGGTTCCGATGCTGCGGTCGAGTTCGCCGACAAGTCGATGGAAGCGGTCAGCTACTACGCCATCCAGGCGTCCTGCGACCTGGCCGACGAGCGCGGCGCCTACGAGACGTTCCAAGGTTCGCTGTGGTCCAAGGGCATCCTGCCGCTGGATTCGCAACAGATCCTGATCGAGGCCCGTGGCCAGAAGTACATCGATGTCGACCTCAACGAATCCCTGGACTGGGCACCGGTCCGTGCCCGCGTGCAGAAAGGCATTCGCAACTCGAACATCATGGCCATCGCACCGACCGCGACCATCGCCAACATTACTGGCGTTTCGCAGTCGATCGAACCGACCTACCAGAACCTGTACGTGAAATCGAACCTGTCGGGCGAGTTCACCGTGATCAACCCCTACCTGGTTCGCGACCTCAAAGAGCGCGGCCTGTGGGACTCGGTCATGATCAACGACCTCAAGTACTACGATGGCTCGGTGCAGCAGATCGAACGCATTCCGCAGGAGTTGAAAGACCTCTACGCGACCGCTTTCGAAGTGGACACCAAGTGGATCGTCGACGCCGCCAGCCGTCGCCAGAAATGGATCGACCAGGCCCAGTCGCTGAACCTGTACATCGCCGGTGCTTCGGGCAAGAAGCTCGACGTGACCTACCGCATGGCCTGGTACCGTGGTCTGAAAACCACCTACTACCTCCGTGCCCTGGCCGCGACCAGCACCGAGAAGTCGACCATCAGCACCAGCAAGCTCAACGCCGTATCCAGCGGTGGCGACAGCGCGCCGATGCAGGCCGCTCCAGCTGGCCCGGCGCCTGTGCCGAAAGCCTGCGCGATCGACGAGCCGGATTGCGAAGCTTGCCAGTGATCCCAGGTTTCAATACCCCTAGCTCGTAATCGCACCGCCCCCTTCAAGCCTCTGCAAAGAGGCTTGAAGGGTTCACCTACCCCGCCTTTTTCCGCACATTCTTCGTGCTAACCAGCTCGCAAGCTGGAGACCAGCACATCCCTTGCCCGCGTTAACGTTCGATTTTTTTCAAGCCTCGATGACTGATCGCGAGTGCCTGAATTTTTTTTTGCATCGCGATGCAACGAATCTGCTTCGCTCAAATCAGAGGTTTTACACCCCCTGATCGAGAGTCCTGAAATGCAGATACTTCCCCAATCCCAGAATCGCATGCCCGGCCGTGAAAGCGAACTGACGCCGCCTGCCGAGCATATCCGGGCTACTTACAAGGGCGCGGGTCGCTTGCAAGGCAAGAAAGCGATCGTGACCGGCGGAGACAGCGGCATCGGCCGCGCCGTGGCCGTCCACTTTGCCCGCGAGGGTGCAGATGTCGCCATCGTCCATTTGCCAGAGGAGGCAGACGACGCGGCGGAATCTATCCGAATGATCGAGGCGGAAGGCGTGCAAGCGCTTTCGATCGAAGCCGACTTGCGCAGCCCCAAAGCGTGCAAAGAAGTGATCGACACGGCAATCGGCGCTTTTGGCAGCCTTCATATACTGGTGAACAACGCCGGCATCCAGAAAGTTGCCAAAGACCTGAGCGACATATCAGACAGTGATTGGCTATGGCACTTCGAAATCAATGTCCATGCGATGTTCTTCCTCAGCCGTGCCGCTCTGCCGCACCTCGGCGAAGGCGCATCGATCATCAACACCACATCGGTCAATGCCTTCGCCGGTAACGAATTCCTTGTCGCCTATTCGACGACCAAGGCCGCTCAAGCGGGTTTTACTCGCGCACTCGCCCTTCAACTGGCCGCCAAAGGCATCAGGGTGAATGAAGTAGCTCCGGGACCTGTCTGGACCTCGATCCAGCCGGCCGGTTTCGGCCCCATGGATCCCCAGATGGTCGCCGACATGGGCAAGGATGTCCCCATGAAACGCATTGGACAGCCCAGTGAGCTGGGGCCGGCGTACGTCTATCTCGCCAGTGAAGAAGCCTCCTTCGTCACCGGGCAGACGATTCATGTCAACGGCGGGATGATCATCAATGGATAATGCCTTCGCCTATGTGGCGCCTCCCCTTTGCGCTTGGATAGACAATCCAAGACACAGCCATTGGCTTGATACGCAGGGGCAGCGCTTACTCGATTTTTCCAAGCAATCAAAGGTGACGAACGGTTTCGCCGCGCTTGATGACCACGGTGAACTGACTGCTGACCCAGTGGCTGAAACCATCATCACGGCACGCATGACACACGCCTATGCACTGGGGGCTATTCTCGGCCTGCCCGGGTGCATGCCACTGGTCGAACATGGCGTAACGGCGCTGTTGGGTCCGTTACGCGATCCCGTCAACGACGGTTGGCTACCCGACGCTGCCGATGTATGCGGTCGGAAGCTGGCCTACGTCCATGCGTTCGTTGGCCTGGCTGCGTCCTCAGCCTGCGTGGCAGGAGCGCAGAATGCGGGCGTTCTTCTGGACGCAATCGTCGACGTTCTGGAAAGGCACTTTTGGTCAGAGAGCGAAGGGGCGATGCGTGAAAGCTTCGCGGCCGACTGGGGCGATGAAGAGCACTATCGAGGTGCCAACAGCAACATGCACAGCGTGGAAATGTGCATGGCCCTGGCAGATGTACTGGATGCTCCCCTGTGGCGCGAGCGCGCGCTCAGAATCGCGACCCGCGTGATCCATGTGCATGCCCGCGCCAATCACTATCGGGTAGCCGAACACTTCGACCCCTCCTGGCATATCGATAAAGCCTACAACCAAGACAAATCCACGGATGATCTGCGTCCCTTTGGAATGACGCCCGGTCACTTCTTCGAATGGTCACACCTACTCGTGAAGCTGGAAGCTGCGCTTCTGGCCAATGGCAAAGAGGCGCCTGCATGGCTGTTCCAGGATGCGGTAGGACTGTTCAATGCGGGTATTGAAACCGGCTGGGCTGCAGACGGTCAGCCCGGTATTGTCTACACCATTGGTTGGGATGATAGGCCCTGCGTAAAGAACAGAGCCCATTGGGTCCAGGCTGAAGCCATCACAGCAGCAGCCACTCTGCTCAAGCGTACAGGTGACATTCAATATGAAGACTGGTATCGATCTTTCTGGAATTACGTCGATCAACACGTGATTGACAGACAACTTGGCAGCTGGCACAACGAAGTTGATCCGCAGGGCAAACCTTCTCGTCAGGTGTACCAAGGCAAAGCGGATCTTTATCATGCCTATCAAGCCACTTTGACGCCGACCCTGCCCGTCACGCCCTCCATTGCTACAGTGCTGGCACGTTGCAACAGATGAACTGCGGTAACGCTGGACTCTGCTGACGAGGTAGTTGAAATTTCGTTTCAAAGCTTGAACGACTATCGGCAATACTCGATGCATTCCAGCGAGAAAACAGGGAACCTGATGTGAATCCATACACCTATAGCCCACCGACCGGGCCCATGACCTCATGACGTCTTCAGGGCGCACGAACGCCACGTCCCACGACGTGGCACGCCTGGCCAACGTCTCGCAGTCAGCGGTTTCCAGGGCGTTCACAGCGGGCGGTAGCGTCTCCGAAGCGAAGCGCAAACGAATCATGGAAGCTGCGGCAGAACTGGGCTACCAGCCCAACCGTCTGCCCGGCATGATGTTGAGCGGTCGGTCGCACATCATTGCCGTGGTGGCTGGAGGTTTCTATAACCCGTTCCACACCATGGCGCTGGACGCTTTTCTCAAGGGCATCAGCGCTCGTGGCAAACAGGCGATGGTCATCCAGGTTGAAAGTGACCGTCTGCTCGACGCGGTGGTTGCAGACTTCGCCGGGTACAGAATCGATGGCGTCGTCAGTTCGCTCTCCGTGGGTTCACATGATATAGCGACGGCCCTGGCGGCTCACCGCGTCCCTGTGGTCACGCTCAACTCGGAGATTACCAACGACTACATCAAGGCAATCAACTGCGACAATCGAGCCGCAGGTCGGTTGGCCGCGCGCCACTTGGTGGAACGGGGAGCCACCCGTTTTGCTTTTATAGGCGGTCCGGGAGATCACATTGCGCATCGAGAACGTGGCCTGGGCTTTGCTCAGGAGTTGGCGGCGCTTGATGCCTGTGCACCTACCATGGTCGAGGGCGACTACACCTATCGTTATGGATACGATTGGGGCTGTACGCTGGCCACTGACGGCAGCCGTCCGGATGCCGTGTTCTGCACCAATGATCTCATGGCCTTCGGCGTCATGGACGCCATCAGAAAAGAAGGTGGCCTGCGCTGTCCCGAGGACGTGATGATCATAGGCTTTGACAACACACCTGGCAGCGCCTGGAGAAGCTACGACCTGACATCGTTCGATCAGAACCTGGACACTCTCGTTGCAAGGGCACTCAGCCATATCGTGGAACCAGAAGACGAAATCGATGACAGCCAACCGATGCCTCGACTGATAGCAAGAGCAAGTACGAACAGAAATCAGCCAGGCAAAGAACAGGATGTCTAGCGTTTCAGTTCATCGAATGCAGCACGTACTTTCACCAACCGATAACCAATAAATTTGCCCCTTCACGGGCTGACCTTGATCGTCCGCGAAGGTTTTCGGAAAACATTGCGTACACTCGAACAGCCCCCACACGGAACCTTCCTCACGGCTGCCCGTCAACCCATCGAACCCACTCTCGGATTGGTCACTACCATGAAAACCACCGCCGCCCTGCTCCTGGCCTGTATGGCCGCCCCCGCCTTCGCTGCCGAGATGTCGCACGGCAACAGCGACATGACGCCGATGCAGCATGAATACATGATGAGCATGGAAACCATGCAGAAATCCATGCACGAAGGCGGCATGGAAAAAGACGCCGACGTAGCGTTCGCCAAAGGCATGCTGGCCCACCACAAGGCGGCGCTGGACATGGCCAGGATCGAGCTCAAATACGGCAAGGACGCGGAAATGCGCAAGCTGGCCGAAGACATCATCAAGGCCCAGCAGGCCGAGATCGACCAGATGGAGACATGGGTCAAGAAACATCAGAAGTGATGTAGACGTTCGCCTGGGAGTGCCGCCCCCTTCGCCGCTCTGCCCGCAAGCCCGCTGCGTCCCACTGTAGGTGCATACATTGTGGGAGCGGGCTCTGCCCGCGAAGAGGCCAGTATGACCACCCCAACACTCCCCCTATTTTCGATGTAAGCTTTCACCCTCCCCGCTCGAACCCCACCTTCAAGGAGTCCGCCCATGAGCAACCGCCAAAGCGAGATCGCCGCCGCCCTGGCCGTGGTCCCCCCGTTCGCCGACGACCACGCCATCGATCAGGAAATAGAACGCCGCAAGGCCTTCATCAAGCAGTGCCTGACCAGCGCAGGCTTGAAAGTCCTGGTGCTGGGCATCAGCGGCGGCGTCGACTCGCTCACGGCCGGACGCCTGGCACAGTTGGCCATTGAGGAACTGCGCACGAGCACGGGTGATATGGACTACCGGTTCATCGCCGTGCGCCTGCCCTACAACGTCCAGCACGACGAGGACGACGCAGCGGCTTCCATGCGCTTCATTCGCGCCGACGTCGAAGAAACGGTGAACATTGCCAGCGCCGTGCAGGGCCTGGCGCAGCAAACCACTCAGCTTCAGGAGCTGAGCGACGCCCGTCGCGACTTCGTCATGGGCAACGTCAAGGCCCGAGTGCGCATGGTCGCGCAATACACCATTGCCAACGCCAACAATGGCCTGGTGATCGGTACGGATCATGCGGCCGAAGCGGTGATGGGCTTCTTCACCAAATTCGGTGACGGTGCCTGCGACCTGACGCCCCTAAGCGGTCTGGTGAAGAACCAGGTACGCGCCATCGCCCGCCGCCTGGGCGCGCCGGACAACCTGGTGATGAAGGTGCCCACCGCCGACCTCGAAGAGCTGCGCCCCGGCAAGCCGGATGAAGACGCCCATGGCGTCAGCTACAAGCAGATCGACGCGTTCCTCCACGGCGAGCCCGTGGGCGACGAAGCCTACGCGATTATCGTCAAGGCCTACGACCAGACCCGCCACAAGCGTGAGTTACCGTTTGCGCCATGAGCCGGGACCGCAGCGGGCCGTTCGCGGCCGCTGACCGCTCCTACAGAGAGCGGAATAGCGTAGAAGCGATCATGGGCCGCGAAAGCCTTTGTTTCAGCCCCTGCTGGCTACCTGAATCAACGCCTTCATCTCTGCCACTGCCGCCTTGAAGCCGACGAACAGCGCGTGGGCGACCAACGCGTGACCGATGTTCAACTCGTTCACGCCGCGAATCGCCGCGATCGGCTCGACGTTGTGATAGTGCAGGCCGTGGCCGGCATTGACGATCAAGCCCTGGCCCAGGCCGAAGCCGACGCCGTCGACGATGCGCTGCAGCTCAGCGGCCACTTCGCTCGGGGTCTGGGCATCGGCGTAGCGGCCGGTGTGCAGTTCGATCGCCGGGGCGCCCATGCGCTTCGAGGCTTCGATCTGGCGTTCGTCGGCATCGATGAACAGTGACACCTCGCAACCCAGCTTGCTCAGGCGCTCCACGGCGGCCTTGATCTTGGCTTCCTGACCGGCGACGTCCAGGCCACCCTCGGTGGTCAGCTCTTCGCGGGTTTCGGGCACCAGGCACACGTGGGCCGGGCGGATCTGCTCGGCGAAGGTCAGCATGGCCTCGGTCACGCCCATTTCGAAATTCATGCGGGTCTGCAAGACGTCCTTGAGCAGCAGCACATCGCGCGGCTGGATGTGCCGGCGGTCTTCGCGCAGGTGCACGGTGATGCCGTCGGCGCCCGCTTCCTCGGCGTCGAGCGCGGCCTTGACCGGGTCGGGGTAGCGCGTGCCACGGGCCTGGCGCAAGGTGGCCACGTGATCGATGTTGACGCCCAACAGAATGCGGTTACAGGTATCCACGAGAACTCTCCGAAAAATCCAGGGCACAGCATACGTGTTGGTCAGGGCTTGCGAAACAACTCGCGGCTGACCAGCGGACGGCCGCCCAGGTGCACGGCCAGGGCCTGGCGCATCAAGCGCTTGGCTGCGGCCAGCGCGCCTGGCGTTTCCCAACTGGCCTGGGCCATGGCGAGCAATTCGGCGCCCTGGAACAGTCCGGGTTGCAGCAGCTCGACTCGCTCCAGGCCGGCATCCACCAACAGGCGGTACAAGCCGTCGGTTGCCACCGGGTCACCGTTGACGTCCACGTCCAGGGCGAAGCCATAGCCGAGCTGGTCCAGCAGGCGCCATTCGAAGGAGCGCAGCAGAGGCTCCAGAGCACGCCCGGCGCCGAGCGCCTGGAGGGTCGCGGCGTAGTGTTCGAACACCTGGGGATGAGGGTCTTCGCTGGGCAACAGGCGAATGATCAGCTCGTTGAGGTACAGGCCGCTGAACAGTGCGTCACCGAGCATCCATACCGCCACCCCGGCGGATTCCATGCGCGAGACGTTCTTGAGTTCGCCTTTGCCGCGAAACTCGACTTCCAGCGGCACGAAGGGCCGCGCCAGGGTGCCGGCCTTGCCGCGCGCATTGCGCAGCACGGCCCGCAGGCGGCCCTGGGGGGTGAGAAAGTCGACCAAGGCGCTGGTTTCGCGGTAGGCACGCGAGTGCAGGACGTAGGCGGGTTGTGGGATTGGGGTGGTCGACATGTGGGCGACTCGGGTTTAGCGTCTGGACGGGCCTCTTCGCGGGCAGAGCCCGCTCCCACAGAAAACCTAAAGCTCATCGTGCGCGAAGAGGTCCGCACAAGCACCACAAGACTATTGGTCGTTATACCCCAGCGAGCGCAGCGCGCGCTCGTCATCGGACCAGCCGCCCTTCACTTTCACCCACAGATTGAGCATGACCTTGGAGTCGAACAGCACCTCCATGTCCTTGCGCGCCTCCATGCCGATACGCTTGATGCGCTCGCCCTTGTCGCCAATGATGATCTTCTTCTGACCATCGCGTTCGACCAGGATCAAGGCATGGATGTGCAGGGTTTTGCCCTGCTGCTTGAATTCTTCGATTTCCACGGTGATCTGGTACGGCAGCTCGGCACCCAGCTGGCGCATGATCTTCTCGCGCACCAGTTCGGCGGCCAGGAAGCGGCTGCTGCGATCGGTGATCTGGTCTTCCGGGAAGAAATGCTCGTTCTCGGGCAAGTGCCCGGCAATGACCTTTTCCAGCGCATCCAGGTTATGCCCCTGCTGCGCGGAGATTGGCACGATCTCGGCGTTCGGCAACTGCTCCTGCAGCCAGGTCAGGTGCGGCATCAGCTCAGCCTTGTCCTCGATGCGATCGGTCTTGTTGATCGCCAGGATCACCGGCCCCTGCACATACTGCACGCGCTCCAGAACCAGCTGGTCTTCGTCGGTCCACTTGGTGCGGTCGACCACGAAGATCACCACATCGACGTCTTTCAACGCCGCCGACGCGGTCTTGTTCATGTAGCGGTTCAGGGCTTTCTCGTTGCCTTTGTGCATGCCCGGGGTGTCCACGTAGACCGCCTGGATCTCGCCCTCGGTCTTGATGCCCAGCATGTTGTGGCGGGTGGTCTGCGGCTTGCGCGACGTGATCGCCAGCTTCTGCCCCAGGATGTGGTTGAGCAGCGTCGACTTGCCGACATTCGGGCGGCCAACGATGGCTACATAGCCACAACGGGTAACGGGTGCATCAGTCATTGCCATTCTCCACGCCCAGGGCGATCAGGGCAGACGCGGCGGCCACCTGTTCGGCGATGCGACGGCTGACGCCCTGGCCCCGGCTTTTCTCATTCAGAAGGACGACTTCACACTCGACGAAAAACTGTCGGCAGTGCGGGTCGCCCTGGATATCCACCACTTCATAGCGCGGCAGTTCAGCACCGCGCGACTGGAGGAACTCCTGCAGGCGGGTCTTGGGATCTTTGTTGGTGTCGACCAGGGTCAGCCCTTCGAACTGACCTTCCAGCCAGGCCAGCACACGATCGCGCGCTGCCTCCATACCGGCGTCCAGGTAGATGGCGCCGATCAAGGCTTCCAGCGCATCGGCCAGGATCGATTCACGGCGGAAACCGCCACTCTTCAGCTCACCCGAACCCAGGCGCAGGTAGTCGCCCAGATCGAAGCCGCGGGCCAGGATGGCCAGGGTCTCGCCCTTGACCAGGCGCGCCCGCAGCCGGGAAAGCTGCCCTTCACGGGCTTGCGGGAAGCGTTCGAACAGCGCTTCGCCCGCCACGAAATTGAGAATCGCATCGCCCAGAAACTCGAGGCGCTCGTTGTTGCGCCCGGCGAAGCTGCGGTGAGTCAGTGCCAGCACCATCAGGTCCTGGTCCTTGAAGGTGTAGCCCAGTTGGCGCTCGAGGCGGCCGAGGGAAGCGGTCACGGCTTGACCACGCTGAACTGACGATCGAACTTCACTACCACGTCCAGATTCTGGATCAGTGGCTCACGCTTTTCATACTTGAGGTGGGCCTGAAACACATTGCCCGCATCGGTGACGCTCAAAACCTTGTTCAAATCCAGATCCTGAATATTGTTGACCTGCATGGCCCGGCTGACGTGGCCATAGAATTCACCCACCGTATCGACTCGGGTGGACTTGTCGGCGCCGATCGATTCGATGGCTTGGGTGAGGGTCCGGTTATCCATGTAGTGCGGCACCAGCTTGAAAGCCGTGCTCGCCACGAACGCCACCACCGCCAGGGTCAGCAACCAGCCGACGATGGACATGCCTTGCTGAGACTTCACTGCGTTCATGCCGGACACCTCGGAAAACATTCGGCGCCGTCCATGGACGGCGCCGGCAGCGCTACTTGATCAGCCCGACTCGAGAGAAGTTGGGCAAGTGGCTGAGCTTGGGTTCAGGCCAGCTCATCCAGATGGCGAAGGCCTTGCCGACGATGTTCTGGTCGGGGACCATGCCCAACAGATCCTTGGGAATCGACGGGTCATCCCAGTAGCGGCTGTCGTTGGAGTTGTCGCGGTTGTCACCCATCATGAAGTAGTGCCCGGCGGGCACCGTCCACTGGCTGTCGGGCGGCGCACGGTAGCGCGACATTTCCTGACGGATCACGTGTTCGACCTCGCCCAGCTTTTCCTTGTACAACTCGGCGCTGCCCAGACTGCCCGGCTCGCTGCCGACCAGCTGGCGAGCGATCAACTCGCCGTTGACGTACAACTGCTTGTCCGAAGTGTAGCGAATCCGGTCGCCCGGCAAGCCGATCACGCGCTTGATGTAGTTGACGTTGGGGTCGCTGGGGTAGCGGAACACCATGACGTCGCCACGCTTGGGATCGTTGACCTCGATGACCTTCTTGTCCAGCACCGGCAGGCGAATACCGTAGGAGAACTTGTTGACGAGGATGAAATCACCCACTTCCAGGGTCGGGATCATCGAACCCGACGGGATCTGGAACGGCTCAACCAGAAACGAACGCAACACCAGCACGATGAACAGCACCGGGAAGAACGACTTGCCGTACTCCACCAGCAGCGGTTCCTTGTCCAGGCGTTCGACCACCGACGGCTCGGGCTGGCTGACGCTGCCCTCGTAGTTGGCGATCGCAGCCCGTCGCCGTGGCGCCAGGAAGACCAGATCAAGCAAGGCCAGCAGACCGCAAACGGCTACGGCGATAACCAACAACAACGGGAAATTTAGGGACATAGGACTCGATTATTCCAACCTGAGCACAGCAAGGAAGGCTTCCTGTGGAATTTCCACGTTGCCGACCTGCTTCATGCGTTTCTTACCGGCCTTCTGTTTCTCCAACAGTTTGCGCTTACGGCTCACGTCGCCGCCGTAGCACTTGGCCAGTACGTTCTTTCTGAGCGCCTTGACAGTGGTCCGGGCGATAATCTGTCCGCCAATGGCGGCCTGGATTGCCACGTCGAACATCTGCCGAGGGATCAGCTCCTTCATCTTCTCGGTCAAAGCACGACCCTTGTAGGCCGCATTGTCGCGGTGCACGATCAGCGCCAGGGCATCGACCTTGTCGCCGTTGATCAGCACGTCCAGCTTGACCAAGTTGGCCGACTGGTAACGCTCGAAATGGTAGTCCAGCGAGGCATAGCCACGGCTGGTGGATTTCAGGCGGTCGAAGAAGTCCAGCACCACTTCGTTCATCGGCAGGTCGTAGCGAACCTGGACCTGGCTGCCGAGGAACTGCATGTCGCGCTGCACGCCGCGCTTCTCGATGCACAGGGTAATGACGTTGCCCAGGTGCTCTTGAGGCACAAGAATAGTCGCCGATACGATCGGCTCGCGGAAGTCCTCGACGGATGAAACATCCGGAAGCTTCGACGGGTTGTCGACATAAATGGTTTCGCCGGTCTTCATGACCACTTCGAAGATCACGCTCGGGGCCGTGGTGATCAGGTCCAGGTCGTACTCGCGCTCCAGGCGCTCCTGGATGATTTCCATGTGCAGCATGCCCAGGAACCCGCAGCGGAAGCCGAAGCCCAGGGCGTCGGAGCTTTCAGGCAGGTACTGCAGCGACGAATCGTTGAGGGTCAGTTTCTGCAGGGCATCGCGGAAATCTTCGAAGTCTTCCGAGCTGACCGGGAACAGGCCGGCGTAGACCTGGGGCTGAATCCGCTTGAAGCCGGGCAGCACAGGCACGTCAGGGGTGCTGCTCAAGGTCAGGGTGTCGCCGACAGGCGCACCGTGAATGTCCTTGATGCTGCCGATGATGAAGCCCACTTCGCCGGCCTTGAGGTCAGCGGTGGCCGTGTGCTTGGGGGTGAAGACGCCGACGCTGTCGACCAGGTGTACCTTGCCGGTGGACTTGACCAGAATCTTGTCGCCCTTCTTCACCCGGCCATGGCGCACGCGCACCAGCGAGACGACGCCCAGGTAGTTGTCGAACCAGGAGTCGATGATCAGCGCCTGCAGCGGCGCATCGATGTCACCGGTAGGCGCCGGAATGGTATGCACCAAGCGTTCGAGCACGTCGATCACGCCCATGCCGCTTTTGGCGCTGCACGCCACGGCGTCGGTGGCGTCGATGCCGATGATCTTCTCGATCTCGTCCTTGACCTTGTCCGGGTCGGCCTGGGGCAGGTCCATCTTGTTCAGCACCGGCATCACTTCCAGGCCCTGTTCGATGGCCGTGTAGCAGTTGGCCACGGACTGGGCTTCGACGCCCTGCCCCGCATCGACCACCAGCAGCGCACCTTCGCAGGCCGCCAGCGAGCGGCTGACTTCGTAGGTGAAGTCGACGTGGCCGGGGGTGTCGATGAAGTTCAGCTGATAGGTTTTGCCGTCCTGCGCCTTGTAGTGCAGGGTGACGCTGTGCGCCTTGATGGTGATCCCGCGCTCACGCTCCAGGTCCATGGAGTCCAGGACCTGGGCTTCCATTTCGCGGTCGGCCAGGCCACCGCACATCTGGATGAACCGATCGGCGAGGGTCGACTTGCCGTGATCGATGTGGGCGATGATGGAGAAATTGCGGATATGACTCAAATCACTCACGGGTCAACACTCAAAAAGGCTGCGGGCCGGACGCCCAACGAAAAATAGCCGGGAATTGTACCTGAATAACGTTCGGGTGTGGGAGCCGGTGGGTTACGGGTGGCAGTGCCGACGTCTTCGCGGGCAGAGACCCGCTCCCACAACCTTATGGCGTGCGCCGTTTTGTGGGAGCGGGACTCTGCCCGCGAAGGCCACACCACCGATCACAAAAAAGGCGACCCGAAGGTCGCCTTTCGTTCACCTACCCCAAGCTTATTCGGCCAGCTTGAAGGTAATGAAGCTCGCCCGCCCCTGACGCAGCACGCGCATGGACACCGAACGGTTCTTCGGCAGGCCCTTGGCGATATCGGCGAACTGCTTCGACGACTCGATGGCCTGGTTGTTCAGGTGAGTGATGACATCCCCAGGCTGCAGGCCGATCAGTGCCGCCGGACCCTCCTGCACTTCCTTGATGACCACGCCGCCCTTGAGATCCAGCGACTTCTTCTGCTCGGCAGTCAGTTCCGCGACCGAGACGCCGAGGCGGTTGCTGCTGCGCTCGGTCTGGGCCTTGGCACCGGCATCCAGGTCCTGATCGTCATCGGGCATCGCGCCGACGGTGACGTCGATGGTGCGGCGCTTGCCTTCGCGGATCACTTCCAGGCTCGCCTTCGCACCGGCCTTGAGACCGCCCACGAGATGCGGCAGATCGGCCGACATGTCGATCGGCTGGCCGTTCATGCTCAGGATCACGTCACCGACCTGCAAGCCACCCTTGGCGGCCGGGCCGTCTTCAAGCACCTGCGCCACCAGCGCACCGGCCGGCTTGTCCAGACCGAACGACTCGGCCAGGTCCTTGTTGACCTCCTGAATGACCACACCCAGCCAGCCGCGGCTGACCTTGCCGTCTTTCTTGAGCTGATCCGACACATCCAGGGCCACGTCGATCGGGATGGCGAAGGACAGGCCCATGAAGCCGCCGGAACGGGTGAAAATCTGCGAGTTGATGCCCACTACCTCACCGTTCATGTTGAACAGCGGGCCGCCCGAGTTGCCTGGGTTGATGGCCACGTCGGTCTGGATGAACGGCACGTAGGCGTCATTGGGCAAGGTACGCCCCTTGGCGCTGACGATACCCTTGGTCACCGAATGGTCGAAGCCGAACGGCGAGCCGATGGCCAGCACCCATTCGCCCACTTTCAGTTTGGCGGAATCACCCAGTTTCACCGTGGGCAGGTTCTTGCCATCGATTTTCAGCAACGCCACGTCGGTCCGTGGATCGGTGCCGACCAGTTTGGCCTTGAGTTCACTGCGGTCGGACAGACGCACGATGATTTCGTCGGCATCGGCGATCACATGGTTGTTGGTCAGCACATAGCCGTCAGCCGAAACGATGAACCCCGAGCCCAGCGACTGCGCCTCGCGCTGGCGATCGCCCCGCTGCGGGGACCGTGGGCCACCGCGCGGCATGTTGCGCTCGAAGAACTCGCGGAACATCGGCGGCAGACCTTCCAGGTCCGGCATCTGGCTGGCAGCCACACCGCGGTCCGGCAGTTTCTGCGTGGTACTGATGTTCACCACCGCGGGCGACGCCTGCTCGACCAGAGTCGTGAAATCAGGCAGCGCTTCAGCCTGGACGCTGGCGATCTGGCCCAGCATCAGCACTGCCGCGAACAGTGAAAGAAAGGGTTTGAAACGTGGTATCGACATACGGCTCCCGTTCGTAACGAGCGTGGTTGAGCAATAGGGTTGTGCAGCCGCTGAAGGCGAATTCAGCGCAGAGCGGAATCCATGCTTGACTGCGGCGCACGGCAGCGAACCTGTAACGACTAGAAAAGCTCGCCCCCGAAGCACTGACCTATAAGAAAAAATCCGGAGGTTTGCAACCCGGATGAAACAGGTTTCACGTTAACGCTCGATGATTATCCAAGCATGAAGCGTTAGCGAGGGCCATGACCGCGCCATGAGGCATGTACCCTTCAGCGTACGGCATGAATGTCTTGCCGCTGTATCGACAGTGCAATTCGCTCCGCTGTACCCAAGGGAATTTCACCCACCACGGTGATCATCATTTCGCCATCCGAAGACTTCAAGCGACGCGACACGGCCGCCGTCGGACCCAGCTGCACACGGGTATCACGCGCAGAGGCGCCGTTTAGCGGTTCGAGAAAAACAGAGAAATGCGCAAGGCCGTCGGCGTACAGCAGGCTGGTCACATCGGCATTGCTGGCCGAAGATTTGCGCTGAGCCGTCTGCGCCAATTCGAAGCCGGCAGGTATCCATTTGGCCTGCCACGCGAGGGCATTGCTGGGGGCTGAACCGCTGCTCGCATGCAACACAGGCTTACAATTTGGCGTCGCCTTCAAGTCGGCAGGCGCAGGCGCTCCTGGCTGAAGCTGCGTGTACTGCAGACGCTCGAGCAGGCGCCCCTTCGCATCGATCAACAGGGATTTGAGCAACAGTCCCGTGTGCGCATCCAGGTGCATTTCGAAGGCGTAGCGATCACGATCACGCGGCACCATGGTCACGACCACGGCGTCGCGCCCAGCGACTCTCGAAGTACCGGCCACACGCAGTTGGTACCACGACATCAGCTTGAGCGGATCGAGGGTTGCGGCAGCGCTGCTGGACACCTTGCCACTCCCGGACACCGGGCTGCCCGTCATGCAGGTTAGCCGACCGTCGGTCTGCACGCGCTCGGAAGCGACGCCGTCGAGCTTGAGCACACGGTCGTGTACCGCGCCGTTACCGGTGCGGTGCCATATATGGTAGGTAGAAAAGTCGCCGTCGCGTTCGTAGACGAACGTCCCTTGGAAATCCTGCGTACGCTCGGCTTGCGCCATTGCGTCCAACCATTGGGCCGCATCGGGTGCGGCAATGGCCGGTGCGGCCAGGCCAAGTAGAATTGGCAGAAACAGGGCCGCACGCATGATCGGGATTAACGGTTTTCCATGCTCGCGGAGCGGGCAGATGGCAGGGCAGTGTCGGAACCTTTGGCAGCGGCTTCTTGCGAATGCTGACGCAGGTAACCCGGCAGACGCTGGTCGTTCAGACCTTCTTGGCCTTTGAGCACACCGCTGGCCATCGGGCCGGGCGCGTCGGAACTGTCCGGTGTGTAACCGGCCAGCACGGCTGGACCTTGCACCATCGGGGTCGACGGGGCTTGCTGGGCTGGCTGCTGCTGAGCGAGCTCGGATCCGGTGATGTCGTCCTGGTTGTACAGGCGAACACCGGCCAGCACCGCAACGGTCACCGATGCCGCTACGGCCAGACGACCGAGGCTGCGCCACGGGCCGCGAGCGGCCGGGGCTGGGGCGATGTCTTCGGCAATGGCTACCGACACCGCCGTCGACAGATCCAGACGTGGATCCAGAAGATCCTTGTGCATGACGGCACGAACGAGCTGATAACGTGCCCAGGTGGCACGGACCTCGACATCGTCCAACGCGGTCAGTACCCGACGCAGTTCCAATTCGTCCGCTTCGTTATCCATCACTGCGGACAGCGATTCCTGCAGGGCTTCACGACTCATGGCGTTCCTCTCTTGGCTATCGCCGCTGTCTCAGGATTCCTGCAACAACGGCTGCAGGGCTTTGTCGATGGCTTCCCGGGCACGGAAAATCCGCGACCGCACGGTCCCCACCGGACACTGCATGACACTGGCAATGTCTTCGTAACTCAGACCGTCGAACTCGCGCAGCGTCAATGCCGTGCGCAGGTCCTCAGGGAGCTGTTGGATGGTTCGATGGACGGTGCCTTCGATCTCATCGCGCAGCAATGAACGTTCTGGAGATTCGAGGTCCTTGAGGCCATGATCGCCGTCATAGAACTCCGCATCTTCAGAACTTACGTCACTGTCAGGTGGCCTGCGTCCGCGGGACACCAGATAGTTTTTCGCCGTGTTGATGGCGATACGGTACAGCCACGTATAGAACGCGCTGTCTCCGCGAAAGTTGCCCAATGCGCGGTAGGCCTTGATGAAAGCCTCCTGCGCCACGTCCTGGGCTTCATGGGTGTCGTGCACGAATCGCACGATCAACCCGAGAATCTTGTGCTGGTATTTCAGCACCAACAGATCGAAAGCTCGCCGATCACCGCGTTGTACACGCTCGACCAGCTGCTGATCCTCTTCCTGGGTTAGCATGAACACTCCTCATGGGTCCGGAAGGAGCGCTGCTCAGGCCATCGTTCAGGCTTGCAACCATAGACTCGGGCTATTCGCAAAAGTTCTCCCCTCCAGGCAAGTTTCCCGCAGGCCCGGATCAAGCCTGCACGGAAAGCGCAGCTCGAACGTGCCGAGCTGCGCCGATAATCTTTTCACCGATGACAGCACCCGGACCTAGCCGGTGCGCTCGTTGTTCGGCATTGTTTCCTTCTTACGGGCAACCTTCTATTGATTGCAGGGGTTCTAGGAAAGTTCCCACAAATACGAAGGTGAAGCCCTACACACAAAGGCCATGAATTCCTGGCACTGAAGTGGTTCAGCACCGACTACCTGCCCAAAGTGCCTGCCGCCATAGCGCAAGCCTCGATGTGGCTGCTATAAATGCCGCGCCATACCGGTGGGAAACGATTCCCTCGTGTGTCGAAGGTGCCGCTATTGTGCCGCTACCCCCTTGGATATACCAGCGGGATGTGCACAACGGGCGCGAACGGCGCGGTGGATGGTGACTCACGCGACATTACTTTCGGCATGCGGATGACCTTCGAATGGGTAAGCAACGGCAACACGATGTTCTGGTAATCGGTAGCGGAGCCGCGGGCTTGAGCCTTGCGCTGGCATTGCCCGCCACGCTGCGCATCGCGGTCATCAGCAAGGGCGGGCTCGGTGACGGCTCCACACCGTGGGCCCAAGGCGGGGTCGCCGCCGTGCTTGCAGACTCCGACAGCGTGGAAGCTCACGTGCAGGACACCCTCGATGCCGGCGCTGGCCTGTGCAATGAAGAAGCGGTCCGCTTCACGGTGCAGCACAGCCGCGCAGCGATTCAGTGGCTGGTCGAAATGGGTGTGCCGTTCACTCGCGAAGATGATTCGGATCCGGAACATACCGGCTTCCCCTTTCACCTTACGCGCGAAGGAGGCCATAGCCAGCGCCGCATCATCCATGCGGCCGATGCCACCGGCGCGGCTCTGTTCGACACCCTGCTGGCCCAGGCACGTCTGCATCCGAACATCGAGTTGCTGGAACAGTGCGCTGCCGTCGACCTGATCACCGAACGGCGCCTGGGCCGCACAGAGGATCGCTGTCTTGGCGCTTATGTGCTGGATCACCGCAGCGGTGAAGTGGACACCCACGGGGCGCGCTTCACCGTACTGGCCACCGGCGGCGCGGCCAAGGTCTACCTCTATACCAGCAACCCCGACGGCGCCTGCGGCGATGGCATTGCCATGGCTTGGCGCGCAGGCTGTCGTGTGGCCAATCTGGAATTCAACCAGTTCCACCCCACCTGCCTTTACCACCCCCAGGCCAAGAGTTTCCTGATCACCGAGGCGCTGCGCGGTGAAGGCGCCCTGCTCACGCTGGCCAATGGCGAACGTTTCATGCCGCGCTTCGATGCACGTGCAGAACTCGCACCGCGCGATATCGTGGCGCGCGCGATCGACCATGAAATGAAGCGCACCGGCGCCGAATGCGTGTACCTGGACATCAGCCACAAGCCGGCGGACTTCGTGCGCAGCCATTTCCCGACGGTCTACCAGCGCTGCTTGGAATTCGGCATCGACATCACCTGCGAGCGCATTCCCGTGGTGCCCGCAGCGCACTACACCTGCGGTGGCGTGCGGGTCGATGAGCATGGCTGCACCGACGTCCCCCGCCTGTACGCCATTGGCGAGACCAGCTCCACCGGCCTGCACGGCGCCAATCGCATGGCCAGCAACTCGCTGCTCGAGTGCATCGTCTATGCGCGTTCGGCCGCCGAGCACATCGTCGCGCAACTGGACCAGACCCAAGCGCCTGGGCCGCTGCCGCAGTGGGACGCGAGCCAGGTGACCGACTCGGACGAAGACGTGATCATCGCCCACAACTGGGACGAGTTGCGGCGCTTCATGTGGGACTACGTGGGCATCGTGCGCACCACCAAGCGCTTGCAGCGCGCGCAGCATCGAGTGCGCCTGCTACTCGACGAGATCGACGAGTTCTACAGCAACTACAAGGTCAGCCGCGACCTGATCGAACTGCGCAATCTGGCACAGGTGGCCGAGCTGATGATCGCGTCGGCCATGCAGCGCAAGGAAAGCCGCGGCCTGCATTACACGCTGGACTATCCGGACCTGCTGCCGCAGGCACAGGACACTATTCTGCAGCCGCCCACCTTCGTCGGCTGAACTTGAGGCGCAGACGCAGGCGACGGTGAGTGTCTGCGTCCAGGCCGTCGGGCAGCACGCAGGCGCTGCGCACGCGGCGCTGGCCTGCCAGGCGGAAGCGCAGAATGACCACCTGCGGCAATGCCATGCTGTCCGGACGTAGTTGCACCGCCTGCCAGCCATCGGCCTCGGTCCACACCGACCAGCCGCTGCGATCGCCACGCAAACCGGTGACGGCCTGGGGGTGGGCGAGTAACACCTCTCGCGGCAGCACATAAAGCCCATGCGCAATGCACAGCACCCCGGTCGCCAGGTGCACGAGCACCGGCGCCTCCATCAAGCCGTTCGCCAGCCAGGCGGCGGCCTGCGCCAGTGCGTAGAGCGCCAGCAGCCGTCGTGAAGGCTGCCAGTGGCATTCGAAGCGGTTACTTGGGCTGGACACGGTCCAGAATCATCCGGACCATGCGCTGCAACTCGGGGTCCTGCGATTCGTTGCGCTCCATGAACCAGCCGAACATGTCCTGATCTTCACATTCGAGCAGACGCACGTAGAGGTCACGATCCACCTGATTCAAGTGGGGATAGACTTCCTTGACGAAAGGCACCAGCAACACGTCCAGCTCCAGCATGCCGCGGCGGCTGTGCCAGTAAAGCCGGTTGAGTTCAACGTTTTCGACCATGGGGGGGCTCCTTGAATAGGCGCGCAGTATACAGACGCGCCGATGGGGTGTCAGGGCGGCAGGGATAGCATTCCCCCGGTGCGGGGCTCTATGATGATGTCCATTCTTTTCAACTCAGCGATGACCCATGTCCGATACCGCTATGTTCTGCACCCTGGCCCACGAGGGCGTCCTGGCCGTTCGCGGCTCGGACGCCAGCAAGTTTCTGCAGGGCCAGCTGACCTGCAATCTCAACTACCTGGACGAGCACACTGCCAGCCTCGGTGCGCGTTGCACCCAGAAAGGCCGCATGCAGTCCAGCTTCCGCATCCTGTTGCAAGGCGATGGCTGCGTGCTGGCCATGGCTCGCGGCCTGCTCGAAGCGCAGTTGGCCGACCTGAAAAAGTACGCCGTGTTCTCCAAGTCCAAGTTGACCGACGAAAGTGATGCCTGGGTGCGTTTCGGCGTTCAGCATGGCGATGGCGCTCTGACTGCCCTGGGCCTGCAACTGCCCCTGGAAACCGACGCGGTGGTGCGCCACGGCGCGCTGATCGCGGTACGGGTATCCCCCGCCCGAGCCGAGCTGTGGGCGCCTGCCGAGCAGGCCGAGAACCTGACCCTTCGACTGGGTGAGCAGCTGACTCAAGGATCGCTCGACGAGTGGCTGCTGGGTCAGATTCGCGCCGGCATCGGCCAGGTGCTCGAACCGACCCGCGAGCTGTTCATCCCGCAGATGCTCAACCTGCAGGCCGTGGGGGGCGTGAGCTTCAAGAAGGGTTGCTACACCGGCCAGGAAATCGTCGCGCGCATGCAGTACCTGGGCAAGCTCAAGCGCCGCCTCTACCACGTCCGACTGGCCGGTTCGACACGACCGGAGCCAGGTACCGGGTTGTTCTCGCCGGTGCACGGCAGCGCCATCGGCGAGATCGCCCTGGCCGCACCGACGAGCGATGGCTACGAGGCCCTGGCGGTCCTTCAGGACAACGCCGTCGAAGACGGTCGCATCCACCTGGGTAGCCTGGAAGGTCCGGCGCTGGAACTTCTCACCCTGCCCTATACACTTGATCGAGACCGAGAAATCCAGCGCTAGCAGCGCCTTACATAGGCCCTGCGCCCCCTTCCCCGCTATGCCGAGGCGCCGAATGAACCAACTGGCAGACACAGTACAACGCGATTTGCTGGCCGCCATCGAGCGTGACGATCTGGTTCTGCCGACCATGCCGGAAGTGGCCCTCAAAATTCGCGAAGCGGCGGAGGACGACAACGTCAGCGTCAATCGGCTCAGCCAGGTCATCGCCCAGGATGCGGCGCTCTCGGCGCGCCTGCTCAAGGTGGTCAACAGCCCGCTGCTGCGGGCCAGCTTCGAAGTGACCGACGTGCGCACGGCGATCAATCGCCTGGGTGTCAACTACAGCAGCAACCTGGCCATCGGTCTGGTGATCGAGCAGATTTTCCATGCCCGCGCCCCTGCCGTGCAGAGCCGCATGCGTGAGGCCTGGCGAACCAGCCTGGAGGTGGCGGGCATGTGCACCGAACTGGCGCGGCGTTTCACTTCGCTCAAGCCCGACCGCGCGGCCCTGGCCGGCCTGGTGCACCAGATCGGCGTACTGCCGATCCTGACCTACGCTCAGGAGCGCAACGAGCTGCTCTCTGACCCGGTTTGCCTCAGCCATGTGATCGAGCACATTCACCCGCGGATTGGTGACCGTATCCTGCGCAAATGGGATTTCCCGGCGATGCTGGCGAAGGTGCCCGGCCAGTTTCTGGATCTGAACCGGGATAACCCGGAAACCGATTACGGCGACCTGGTGATGATCGCCACCCTGCTGCGCCTGCCGCATAACACCGGCCTACCGACCCTGGTCGAACACCCGGCGTATCGACGCCTGGAGATCAAGCAGAGCCCGGTGCTGCTGGCCAGTGACTTGATGCACGCGCAGACGCTGCTCAGCTAGAGCGGAAAGTCGACACGCACTTTCAAACCGCCTCGGGCGCCATCGTGCAGGCTGATCCGCGCCATGTGGGCGCGACAGATCTCGCCGACGATCGCCAGGCCCAGCCCGGTACCGGCGCTGTGCGGGTTGCGCCGATAGAAACGCTCGAACACGCGATCGCGTTCATCTGCCGGAATACCCGGCCCGTCGTCTTCCACTTCGAGGATGCCGGGGGCCAGCACGCGCAGGATGACGTTGCCGCCGGCCGGGGTGTGGGCCAGGGCGTTGTCCACCAGGTTGCTGAGCAATTCGTTGAGCAACGTCGGCTCGCCGCGCAGCCAGATCGGCTGATCGGCCTCCAGTGCCAATGCCACCCCCCGGCCATGGGCCAGGGGCGCCATGGCCATGCCCAGTTCGCGCGCCAGCTGGCTCAGGTCCAGACGCTGGGCGCCACCTTCGGCAATGGCCCGGGCGCCGTTCTCGACCCTGGCCAGGGACAGCAACTGGTTGGCCAGGTGGGTCAGCTTGTCGGTGCCCTGCACTGCTTCCTGCAACGTGGTCCGCCAGACCTCCGGCTGCTCGGCACGCAAGCCTAGCTCGACGCGTGCCTTGAGCGCGGCCAGCGGCGTACGCAACTCATGGGCGGCATCGGCGATGAACTGCGCTTGCCGCTCGAACTGAACGCGCAGACGCTCGGTGAAATGGTTGAGCGCCTGCACCAGCGGCCACAGCTCGCGCTGCACCTCCACCAGCGGCAAGGGGCGCAGGTCATCGGGCTGACGGTCCTCGACTTCGTCGCGCAGCCGCTCCAATGGCCGCAGCGCTGCGCTGACCGTGATCCACACCAGCAGCAACGCGCCGATGCCCAACATGCCCAGGCGCAACAAGGTGTCGGCCATCAGGCTGCGAGCCATGGAGACGCGCGCCTCTTCGGTCTCGGCCACGCGAATCTCCGCCATGCCGATCATGTTCGGCTCGCTGACGGCCTTGAGCAGGCTCACCACGCGCACGTCCTGGCCCAGGTAGCGACCGCTGTAGAAGGTGGCCAGGGCCGGATAATCGTCCGTGCGTGGCGTGCCCTTGGGCGGCGCCGGCAGGTTTTCGTAGCCGGAGATCAGTTTGTTGTCGATGTCGTTGACCTGGTAATAGATACGCCCGGCGCTGTCGTAGGCGAAGGTATCCAGCGCCACGTAGGGCACGTCTGCGCTGAGTGTGCCATCGCGCTGGGACAGCCCGGCGGCGATGGTACGCGCCGACGCCAGCAGGGTTCGGTCATAGGCCGTGTCGGCCGCTTCACGCCCGTTCCAGTAGGCACTCAGGCCGCTGGCCAGCATGAGGAAGACCAGCAGCATCGCGAGGTTCCACAGCAACCGCCAACGCAGGCTGCTGACCTCACGCATCGCGGCTTTCCAACAGGTAGCCCAGACCCCGGAAGGTGACGATGGCGATCGGCTGCTTGTCGAGCTTCTTGCGCAGGCGGTGCACGTAGATCTCGATGGCATCGGCACTGGCCTCTTCGTCCAGCCCGAACACCTGGGCCGCCAACTGCTCCTTGCTCATCACCCGTCCTGGCCGGGCGATCAGCGCTTCGAGCACTGCCTGCTCGCGGGAGGTCAGGGTCAGCAACTCCTTGCCCAGGGTGAAGCGGCGCGTGTCCAGGTCGTAGGCCAGCGGACCGCAGCGCTGCTGCCGCTCTCCTCCAAGCACGGTGCGCCGCAGCAGCGCCTTGACCCGGGCTTCGAGTTCGGTGAGCTCGAACGGCTTGGCCAGGTAGTCGTCGGCGCCCAGGTTCAGACCATGAACGCGGTCCTTGACGTCGCTGCGCGCGGTGAGCATCAACACCGGCAGGTTCTTGCCCCGCGCCCGCAGGCGCGCCAGCACCTCGAAACCATCGAGCCTGGGCAGGCCGACATCCAATATGGCGGCAGCGTATTCCTCGCTGGCCAGGGCCAGGTCCGCAGCCACGCCGTCGTGCAGCACATCGACGGTCAGGCCGGTGGCCTTCAGCGCCTGGGCGACACTTTCGGCCAACTGCAGGTGATCTTCTACAAGCAGGACACGCATCGGTATTCCTCACGGCCAATCTTTTTCAGGTCGAGATGATGCCGCCGCAGTCCGGTGTTGGCTGCCACCGAAACTTTGCGCGAACGGCTCATCAAGCGCTTTATGGGCCCGAGTTTACAGGCCCGCGACGCGCTGTGAAGCAGTCTTGGCAGATTGAAAGCCACTGAAAGCTTGGTGAAAGGTTCGCAACATATGGTTTCAGCAAGGCGGGTACCCAGAGACCTGCCACGCAAACGTCACTGTACGTTTTCGATAACAAGAACAACAATGGAGAAACGCCCATGATCCGCGCCATGCGTCCGCTTGCCCTGGCTGTCAGCTGCCTGTTCATCAGTGCACCGCTGCTCGCCCAGGAAGAACCCAAACGTCCTGAATGCATTGCCCCAGCCTCGCCTGGCGGTGGCTTCGATTTGACCTGCAAACTCGCTCAAAGCGCGCTGGTCAACGAGAAACTGCTGTCCAAGCCCATGCGTGTGACCTACATGCCTGGCGGCGTCGGTGCCGTGGCCTACAACGCCGTGGTGGCCCAGCGTCCGGCCGATGCGGGAACCCTGGTGGCCTGGTCCAGCGGCTCGTTGCTGAACCTGGCTCAAGGCAAGTTCGGTCGTTTCGACGAAAGCGCCGTGCGCTGGCTGGCGGCGGTCGGTACCAGCTATGGTGCCATCGCGGTCAAGAACGACTCGCCTTACAAGACCCTGGATGACCTGGTCAAGGCGCTCAAGGCCGATCCGAGCAAAGTGGTGATCGGCTCCGGCGGCACCGTCGGCAGCCAGGACTGGATGCAGACCGCGCTGATCGCCAAGGCCGCCGGGATCAACCCGCGCGACCTGCGCTACGTGGCCCTGGAAGGTGGCGGCGAAATCGCCACGGCCCTGCTCGGCGGCCACATCCAGGTGGGCAGCACCGACATCTCCGACTCCATGCCGCACATCCTCAGCGGCGACATGCGGCTGCTCGCGGTGTTCTCCGACAAGCGTCTGGACGAGCCGGAAATGAAGGACATCCCGACCGCCAAGGAACAGGGCTACGACATTGTCTGGCCGGTGGTGCGCGGCTTCTACCTCGGGCCGAAAGTGACCGACGCGGAATACGACTGGTGGAAAGCGGCGTTCGACAAGCTGCTGGCATCCGAAGAGTTCGCCAAGCTGCGTGACCAGCGCGAGCTGTTCCCGTTCGCCATGACCGGGCCGGAGCTGGATACCTACGTGAAGAAACAGGTGGCCGAGTACAAGACCCTGGCCAAGGAATTCGGGCTGGTTCAGTAATCGGGCTGGGGCTGTGTGATGCCCATTCGCGGGCAGAGACCCGCTCCCACAAGGGTTCAGAATGTGCAGACCTGTGGGAGCGGGTCTCTGCCCGCGAATGGCTTTCCCCCGCCCCCCCACCACCTTCACTCTTCACGAAGGAACATGACCATGATCATGATCGTTCAACGGCTTTTCGCCCTGCTGTTGCTGCTCGTCTGTGCCGGTCTGGCGCTGATGGCCTGGCCGTATCAGGCGCCCTTTTCCTATGAGCCGGTCGGCCCGCGTGCCTACCCGCTGCTGATGCTCGGCCTGATGAGCCTTGCGCTCCTCTACCTGGTGTTTCGCCCTACCCCGATCGTGCACAGCGAGGAAGAACCGCCGCTGGATCGCCCGACCTTGAAGAAGATCGCCATGTGCATCGGCCTGCTGCTGGTGTTCGCCGGGTTGTTCGAGCCGCTGGGCTTCATTCTCAGCAGCGTGCTGATCGGCATCCCGATGGCCCTGCTGTATGGCGGCCGTGCGGTGCCCAGCGTGATCATCATCACCCTGATGAGCATCGGCCTGTACGTGCTTTTCGATAAAGTCATGGACGTGCCGCTGCCCCTGGGTCTGCTCAGCGTTCTGGAGAACTGACATGGATACTCTTGGCTACCTGGGTCAGGGCTTCGGCGTTGCACTGACCCCCTACAACCTCGTCACCGCCCTCTCGGGCACCCTGATCGGCACCGTGGTCGGCCTGCTGCCGGGCCTGGGGCCGATCAACGGCGTGGCCCTGCTGATTCCGATCGCCTTCGCCCTGGGCCTACCGCCGGAATCGGCGCTGATCCTGCTGGCGGCGGTGTACCTGGGCTGCGAATACGGCGGCCGCATCAGTTCGATCCTGCTCAACATTCCCGGCGAAGCCTCGACCGTGATGACCACCCTGGACGGCTACCCGATGGCCCGTCAGGGCCTGGCCGGCGTGGCGCTCTCGCTGTCCGCCTGGAGCTCGTTCATCGGCGCGTTCATCGCCACCTGCGGCATGGTCATGTTTGCCCCGATCCTGGCCAAATGGGCGATCGCCTTCGGTCCGGCGGAGTACTTCGTGCTGATGGTGTTCGCCATCGTCTGCCTGGGCGGCATGGCCGGTGACCGGCCGCTGAAGACGTTTATCGCGGCGTTGATCGGCCTGTTCCTGTCCAGTGTCGGCATCGACGCCAACAGCGGCGTGTACCGCTTCACTGGCGACAACATCCACCTGGCCGACGGCATTCAGTTCGTCGTGCTGGTGCTGGGCCTGTTCTCGATCAGCGAGATCCTCCTGCTGCTGGAAAAGACTCACCATGGCAGCGTGGCCGTCACCGCCACCGGGCGCATGATGTTCAACCTCAAGGAGGCCGCTTCGGTGTTCTGGGTGAACATCCGCTGCGGCGTGCTGGGCTTCATCATGGGCGTACTGCCCGGTGCCGGTGCGACCCTGGCCAGCGCCGTGGCCTACACCACCGAAAAACGCCTGGCCGGTGCCAACGGCAAGTTCGGCCAGGGTGACAAGCGCGGCCTGGCCGCCCCGGAAACCGCCATCGGCGCGACCGCCTGTGGCGCGCTGGTGCCGATGCTGACCCTGGGCGTACCGGGTTCGGGCACCACCGCGGTGATGATCGGCGCCCTGTCGCTGTACAACATCACGCCGGGCCCACTGCTGTTCCAACAGCAGCCGGACATCGTCTGGGGCCTGATCGCTTCGCTGTTCATCGCCAACATCATGCTGGTGATCCTGAACATCCCGATGATCCGCATCTTCACCAAGATCCTCGCCGTGCCGAACTGGGCACTGGTGCCGGTGATCGCCATCATCACCGGGATCGGCGTCTACGCCGTGCACGCGACGACCTTCGACCTGTTCCTGATGATCGGCATCGGCATCTTCGGCTACATCCTGCGCAAGCTGGACTTCCCGCTGTCGCCGGTCCTGCTCGGGTTCATCCTGGGTGGCCTGATGGAGCAGAACCTGCGCCGTGCGCTGTCGATCTCCAACGGTGAGCTGCAGATTCTCTGGGGCAGCCCGATCACCGCCGGTGTCTGGGTCCTGACCGTGCTGATGCTGCTGTTGCCCGTGGTTCGCATCTGGCGCAAACGTGCCGCCCTGCGTCGTGCCGCTGCCGATGTTTGATCGGTTTCTGCACAGTTGGTGGGGTACACCCTTCGTCGGTCTGGCTGGCGGTTACCTCGCCAGCCTGATCGGTTGGCCACTGCCTTGGATGATCGGCTCGTTGCTGGCGATCATCCTGGTGCGCTGCCTGACACCCTGGCAACTGGCGGAAATACCCAACGGCCGCAAGCTCGGCCAATGGATCGTCGGCATAGGGATTGGCCTGCACTTCACGCCGTTGGTGATGGAACAGGTAGCGGGCCATTTCGGCCCGATTTTTTTGGTGCGCTGATCACCAGCGTGTCGAGTGCCGTGGGCGTGTGGCTGATGCTGCGCACCGGTGAAGACCGGCCCACGGCTTTCTTTTCAAGCATGCCGGGCGGTTCCGGCGAGATGGTCAACCTGGGCGCGCGCAACGGCGCCGACCTCAGCCGCGTCGCGGCCGGGCAGAGCCTGCGGGTGCTGGCGGTGGTGCTGTGCGTGCCGGCGCTGTTCAAGTTCCTGCTCGGCGAAGGCACGCCGATCAGCCACGAAGGGGCTGTCGACTGGGCCTGGCTGGCGCTGATTTTCCCGCTCGCGGGCCTGGCCGCCTGGATCTGGCAACGCCTGGACCAGCCCAACCCCTGGCTGTTCGGCCCCTTGCTGGTGAGTGCCGCCATGAGCGTGAGTTTCGACTTGCACATCGGCCTGCCCGACGGCGGCAGCCAGATCGGCCAGTGGCTGATCGGCAGCGGCCTGGGCTGCCACTTCAACCGAGCGTTCTTCCGTCGAGCACCATCGTTCCTGGCTCGCACGCTGGTCAGCACCGCCCTGACCATGGCCATCGCTGCGGGCTGCGCGCTGGCCTTGAGCGCCCTGACCCATCTGGACCTGCGCTCGCTGACGTTGGGCATGATGCCCGGCGGCATCGCCGAGATGAGCCTGACCGCCGAGGTGCTGCAACTGTCGGTCCCGCTGGTGACGGCGATGCAGGTGATGCGTCTGCTGTTCGTGCTGTTTCTGGCCGAGCCGCTGTTTCGCCAGTGGCAGAAACGTCGACCGGTGTCCTAGGGCAGGCGCCAGTCGATGGGGGTCAGGCCGTTCTGCTCCAGAAACTTGTTGGCGCGACTGAAATGGCCGTTGCCGATGAAGCCCTTGTGCGCCGACAACGGCGAAGGATGCACGGACGTCAGCACCAGGTGCTTGCTGTTGTCGATCAACTTCTGCTTGCTCTGCGCATGGGCGCCCCAGAGCATGAAGACCACGCTGGACTGATGCTCACTGACCACCTCGATGATGCGGTCGGTGAACGGCTGCCAGCCTTTCTTGGCGTGGGAGGCGGCATTCGCCCGCTCCACCGTCATGGTGGTGTTGAGCAGCAAGACACCCTGCTCCGCCCAACTTTGCAGATAGCCGTGCTTGGGAATGTCGATATTCAGGTCGCGCTTGAGCTCTTTGTAGATGTTCACCAGCGACGGCGGCGTGGGAATGCCCGGCTGCACCGAAAAGCACAGGCCATGAGCCTGGCCAGGACCGTGGTAGGGATCCTGACCGAGGATGACGACTTTCACCTGATCCAGCGGCGTGGTGTTCAGCGCGTTGAAAATCATCGGCCCGGGCGGATAGATCTCTTTGCCCTGCGCATGTTCTTCACGCAGGAATTCGCGCAACTGCGCCATGTAGGGCTTGTCGAATTCCTCACGCAGTGCAGCTTTCCAGCTAGGCTCGAGTTTGATGCGGTCGTCTGTACTCATTTATCACCAGAAATCAGTAGGCAGCAGAAATCAGTGGGCGGACGGTAGGAAAGCGAACCCGGAAAGTCAAATCCAGACACAATCGCGCACTGCAACCCTACGTTGGCCATTTGCGGTCTTCTTCCCCCCGCCACCGCCCTTTCGATGCGAGGTCAGGATGGATTTGAATTTCGAAGAACTCAGCGCCGGCAATGGCGCACGTATCGGCGTCGTCTCCCTGAATGCGGAGAAGACGCTCAATGCTCTGACCTTGCCGATGCTCGAAGCGCTCGCGGGAAAATTCGATGCCTGGGCGCAGGACGATCGCGTGGTGTGCGTCGTGCTGCGCGGTGAGGGTGAGAAAGCCTTCTGCGCCGGTGGCGATGTGCGCAGCCTGGTGCAGGCCTGCCGTGCCCACCCCGGCGAAGTGCCTGACCTGGCCGCGCGCTTCTTCGCTGCCGAATACCGCTTCGACTACCGCCTGCACACCTACCCCAAGCCGGTGATCTGCTGGGGCCATGGCTATGTACTGGGCGGCGGGATGGGCCTGCTGCAGGCCTCGAGCATCCGCATCGTCACGCCCAGCAGCCGCCTGGCCATGCCGGAGATCACCATCGGCCTGTACCCGGACGTCGGCGCCAGCACGTTCCTGTCACGCATGCCGGGCAAGCTCGGTCTGTTCCTGGGCCTGACCGGCGCGCAGATCAACGCGCGGGACGCTCTGGACCTGGACCTGGCCGACCGCTGCCTGCGCGATGACCAATACGAAGACTTGCTCGACGGCCTGCTGCAACTCAACTGGCAGGAGCAGACCGCCATGCAGTTGAACAGCCTGCTCAAGGCCCTCGAACACGATTCCCGCGACACGGTGCCCGCCGCGCAATGGCTACCGCGCCGCGCGGCCATTGACGCGCAATTGGATGTCAGCGACGCACCAGCGGCCTGGCACGCGCTGGTGCAATGGCAGCAGCATGACGACCCGTTGCTGGCCAAGGCCGCCGGCAATCTGGCCAAAGGCTGCCCACTAACGGCCCATCTGATCTGGGCCCAGTTGGCCCGTGCCCGGCACCTGTCGCTGGCCCAGGTGTTCCAGATGGAATACAGCCTGAGCCTGAACTGCTGCCGCCATCCCGAATTCAGCGAAGGCGTGCGCGCTCGTCTGATCGACAAGGACAACCAGCCGCACTGGCACTGGCCTGACGTCGACCATGTGCCGCAAGCGGTGGTCGAGGCGCATTTCGGCAAGGCCTGGGAGGGCCGTCATCCATTGGCGGACCTGTGCGACTACTAAAGGCGATCTGCCTGGAACAACGAAAAACGGCGCCCCTGAGGGCGCCGTTGCAGGCTAGTGCCGACCGCCGCGACCGGGGCCCCGACCAGGACCCCGGTCCGGACCTCGACCGCGGTTCCAATCCTGACCGTAATGGCGCGGCGGGCCGTCACGCCACCTGGCATCGGGGCCGCGGCCGGGCCCGAATCCGGGCCGGTAGTTCGGCGGAGGTGGACCGAAGTAGCGCGGCGGCGGTACCGCGTAGTAACGAGGCGCGGAGTAGTAACGCGGTCCCTCGTAGTACCGTGGCGCCGGTGTCACGTAGTAACCGCTGCTGTAGGGCTGGCTGTACGGGTAGTGGCCAGCACGCGGCGCGCTCTCCACGGAATAGACTTCGGTGCGGTAGTAACCTCCCCCTCCATAGGGCACACAGGCACTTGTCGACAAGGCCAATACCACGATCAAAAGAGCTCTAAGGGACATAAGCGGCCTCCTGGACCGCGAGAGGGATCGAACCAGCACGACTGGTCGGTACCCGGAACAACGGTTTTGGGCATAACTCAGACAGCCGGAAAGATACTGCATTTCACTCGGCAATAAATTGATACAAAGCCTCATCCAAGGGTGCCCGACGGCGTCATTCGCCGCCGTGTCCCATGCTGCCGTAGAATGCGGGCACTCATCGCTGCATGGATCGCCCATGACCACCCCCGCGTCACTTGCCAGCCACCTCTGCCCAGCCTGCGGAAGCCGCAACGACTGCACCCTGGCCGATGCAAAGACCGCCGCCCAGCCCTGCTGGTGCTACTCGGTGAGCATCGACCCCGCGGTACTAAAGGCCTTGCCCGAGCACCTGCGCAATGCCGCCTGCCTGTGCCCGCGCTGCGCTCAAGTGAGTGAGCAACTGTCGGCATCGAGGGCGTAACGCCGCCATGCGCCTGGACCGATTTCTTTCCAATCTCGAACGTTTCAACCGAAAACAGGTGCGCGTGGCCCTGATCGCAGGGCGCATCCAAGTCGACGGCCGCGTGGTACACGACCCGCTGCATGCCGTCACCGAATTCAGCGAAGTTCGCCTCGACCAAGACCTGCTGCAGGCTGGCCATCCCGCCCGCTACCTGATGCTGCACAAACCACCCGGCTGCGTCAGCGCCACCCAGGACCCGCAGCACCGCACCGTCCTCGACCTGATCGAAGTGCCGGACAAGGATCAACTGCACATTGCCGGTCGACTGGACTTCAACACCACCGGGCTGATGATCCTGACCAACGACGGGCAATGGTCACGCCGCCTCACTCAACCGACCACCAAGCTGCCCAAGGTCTACCGTGTTGAAACCGAGCAGCTCATCGAACCCCATTACATCGAGACCTTCGCGCAAGGCATCTACTTCGCCTTCGAAGACCTTACCACCCTCCCCGCCCACCTCGACATCCTCGGCCCGCGCCTGGCGCGCCTGAGCATCGTCGAAGGGCGCTACCATCAGGTGAAGCGGATGTTCGGGCACTTCCAGAACAAGGTGGTCAAACTGCACCGCGAACGCATGGGGGAACTGGTGCTGGACAAAAGCCTGCAACCCGGCCAATACCGCAGCCTGAGCGCGGAGGAAATCGGTCTGGTCTGAGAGGGATCGAGCAGAGAAACGAAAATTAGCGCTTCAAATTGCAGGGCGCTTCTGGTACAAAGTCAGCCGCCCGGAGCAGGTGTCGAAAGACGCATCGCACCGAGGTGGCCAAGCTGGCAATCAGGTTCGCAATGAACGGCCGGCGGCACGGAAACAACGCGTCATGCGGGTATAGTTTAGTGGCAAAACGAAAGCTTCCCAAGCTTTAGTTGAGGGTTCGATTCCCTCTACCCGCTCCAGTTTTTCATGATCCTCCAAGCACTCCAACTCCTCTGCCACGCCTACTGGCGCCTACACCCCTAACCTGCTCGACCCGCAGGAACCGACAGTGCTACTACGTCTCCTACGCACTCCCTCACCCTCAATCCGCCACTCACAAACGAAGCCTCAGAACACAAACCGATGCCCCATCTCCCCCTCCATCCACGTCAGAAACCGTCTGACCCTGGGAAAGGACGAGTGGGCTTTGGGAAACACCAAGTGGTGAGCGGCAACCGCGGCACTGAGCGCTTCAGGGGCCACTTCCACGAGTGCGCCCGACGCCAGGTATTTCTGTGCCAGCAGCGTGCTTTCCAGTGCGAACCCAAGGCCGTGGCTGGCAGCTTCCAGTGTCATGTAGGAACGATCGAAGCTCAGCGCATAGGGATGTTCGGGGCGGGCCAGGCCGTGCTGGGCGAACCATTCGGGCCATTTGAGCAGCGTTGCCTCCGAGAGGATCAACTCCTTGTTCAGCAAGTCACTGGCGCTGGCGACTGGACGTTTTGCCAGTAACTGTGGAGAGGCCAGCACTGCAAAGGCTTCGTTGCGCACCGTTCGCACTTCGTAGCTGGGCCAGTTGGGCAGGCCGTGGCGTATGTCGACGTCGATCTTGTCCCGGCTGAAGTGCAGTGACTCGTAGGAACACGACAGGTTGATCTGGATATCGGGATGACTCACGCGGAATGCTTCCAGGCGCGGCATCAACCAAAGCAGGCCGAAGCTTGGCGACGAGTGCAGTCGCAGGCAGTCGAGACTCACGTCACTGGCGGCTCTTTCCGTCGCCACTTCGAGGCTGTGCAGCAAACCGGAAATGTCTTTGAGGTACTGCTCGCCCACCGGGGTGAGGGTGACGCCACGGGCAGCGCGCACGAACAGCTGGCGGCCGATCATCGCTTCCAGATTCGCCAACTGATGGCTCACGGCTGAGGGTGTCAGGTTCAATACTTCGGCTGCTCTGGCGAGATTGCCAAAGCGGGCCGTCTGCTCGAAGGCTTGAATGGCCCTCAGCGGTGGCAGGTCCCGGGGCGCACTGTCGTGAAGGCGCATAAGTACTCGGCTCTTGTTGTTGAGATGTTATGGGCGAGTCTCATTCAAGCATTCCGTGGGTCTGCTGACGAGAGGTGAATTTTTCTCAGCCAGCAGTGAGGTTTGCCATATTGCTGCCAGTGCGTGGGCGGAACACCCTGAGTCATCGATTCCCGAATCGAATCATAAAAACAATGACAGGAATTTCCCCATGCTTCTTCAAGGCAAAGTCGCAATCATCACCGGTGCTGCATCCGAACGCGGAATTGGTCGTGCCACCGCCATCACGTTCGCCCAGCAGGGTGCCCATGTCGTCATCGTGGATCTGGATGAGTCTGCCGCGCGCGACGCCGCTTCGGCGTTGGGTGAAGGCCATCTGGGTCTGGCCGCCAACGTCGCGGACGAACACCAGGTCAAACAGGCCGTGGACAAGGTCATCGCGCAGTTCGGCCGAATAGACATTCTGGTCAACAACGCCGGGATCACCCAGCCGATCAAGACCCTCGATATCCGCCCTTGCGACTACGACAAAGTGCTGGATGTGAGCCTGCGCGGCACCTTGCTCATGTCGCAGGCCGTCATTCCGGTCATGAAGAGCCAGGCTTGCGGCAGCATCGTCTGCATGTCGTCGGTATCGGCTCAACGTGGCGGCGGCATCTTCGGCGGGCCACACTACAGCGCCGCCAAGGCGGGGGTACTGGGCCTTGGCAAGGCGATGGCCAGGGAATTGGGTCCGGACAATATCCGTGTCAACTCCATCGCTCCCGGCCTGATTCATACCGATATCACTGGAGGCCTGATGCAGGACGAGCGTCGCCACGCGATCATCGATGGCATTCCGCTGGGTCGTCTGGGCGCGGCTCAGGATGTCGCCAACGCTGCGCTGTTTCTGGCCAGCGATCTGTCTTCATATCTCACCGGCATCACGCTGGATGTCAATGGCGGCATGCTGATCCACTGAGGGCAGGTAACCGGGTCGACAGTGACCCGTGGTGTTCTAGATCGATGGCACGCCAGGCCACAGCGCCTGGCCGTCTATAAAAACAAGAGATCGGACAATCATGATAACTTCCATGACGCTCGAAGCGGTTTCGACCGTGCGCTCGAATGCTTATCGCAAAACCGCCTGGCGACTGATGCCGTTCCTGATGCTGTGCTACCTGTGCGCGTATCTGGATCGCGTCAACGTGGGCTTCGCCAAACTGCAGATGATGAGCGACTTGTCGCTGAGTGAAACCGTGTACGGCCTCGGTGCTGGCATGTTCTTTCTCGGCTATTTCCTCTGCGAAGTGCCCAGCAATCTGATTCTGCACAAAGTGGGCGCGCGCCGATGGATCGCCCGCATCATGATCTCGTGGGGCATCATCTCCGCCCTCTTCGCCTTCGTGGAAACGGCGTGGCAATTCTATGTGCTGCGCTTCCTGCTGGGCATCGCCGAAGCCGGCCTGGCGCCGGGTTTGCTGCTCTATCTCACGTACTGGTTTCCCTCGTATCGCCGGGCCAGGATGACGGTGCTCTGGTTCATCGCGATTCCACTTTCGGGCATGATCGGCGGCCCTCTTTCCGGCCTGATCATGGCCAAATTCGCCGGCTTTCACGGTTGGGCCGGATGGCAGTGGATGTTCGTCATCGAGGCCATTCCGACGGTGATCGTCGGCCTGATGGTCCTGGCGTATCTCAAGGATGGCGTGCACCAGGCCACCTGGCTGACCGATGACGAAAAGGAGCTGGTGAACAAGGAACTGGCGGAAGACAACAGCCGTAAGGTCACTCACGGCTCGGTTCGCGATTTCCTGCGCGATCGTCGCCTGTGGATGCTGGCCTGCATCTACTTCTGTGTGGTGATGGGTCAATACGCGATCACCTTCTGGCTACCGACCTTGATTCGCAACGCCGGGGTTTCCGACCCGCTGCACATTGGCCTGGTCACCAGCCTGCCCTACATGTGCGCCATCGTGGCCATGTTGCTGATGGGCCGAAGTGGCGACAAGCACCGCGAACGTCGCTGGCACCTGATTGCGCCCATGATCGCGGGTGCCCTGGGCCTTACGTTGGCAGCCCTCTTCGGCGCGAACCTGGTCATCTCGGTCCTGAGTCTCTGCCTGGCGGCGGCCGGGGTTCTGTCTGCCTCTTCGCTGTTCTGGATGCTGCCGACCACGCTGCTGGGCGGAGTCTCGGCCGCTGCGGGAATTGCCGGCATCAACAGCTTCGCCAACCTCGCCGGTTTCTGCTCGCCCTACCTGATTGGCTGGATCACCACGACCACAGGGTCGAGCGCGATAGGGATGTACCTCATCACCGGCGTGCTGTGCATCGGTGCGTGCCTGGTACTGCGAATCCCCGCCGCTTCGGTCAATCGTTGAGTCAACGGAGTACGTGCAATGACTGCTATTTCATCCAAGGTTTCTGAAACATCACTGGCACAACGCGCCCTCAACATCCGTCGTCATGCGCTGCGCATGGGCCAGGTTCAAGGCCAAGGCTACGTCGGTCAGGCATTGGGGGCGGCTGACTTGCTCGCTGTGGCCTACTTTCACGCGCTGAATTACAAGCCCCATGACCCCGAATGGGAACAGCGTGACCGCTTCTACCTCTCCATTGGCCACTACGCCATCGCGCTGTACGCGGCCCTGATCGAAGCCGAAATCATCCCGCTGGACGAGCTCGAAACCTACGGCTCCGATGACAGCCGCCTGCCGATGTCGGGCATGGCGACCTACACCCCGGGGATGGAGATCACCGGCGGCTCGCTGGGCCAAGGTCTGGGCATCGCCGTGGGCGCGTGCCTGGGGCTCAAGCGCAAGGGTTCCGATTCGTTCGTCTACAACCTGCTGTCCGACGGTGAACTGAACGAAGGGTCGACCTGGGAAGCGGTGATGTCGGCCTCCCACTGGAAGCTCGATAATCTGATCGCCATCGTGGACGTCAACAACCAACAGGCCGATGGCCGCTCCAGCGAAGTGCTTGCCTTCGAACCCATCGTTGACCGTTGGCAGGCGTTTGGCTGGTTCACCCAGCGTGTGGATGGCAATGATCTGGACGCGCTGGTCAAGGCGTTCGATGCCGCGCGCAGTCATGGCGGCACGCAACCGCGGGTGATCATCTGCGATACCAGAATGGGTAGAGGCGTGCCGTTCCTGGAAACCCGGGAGAAGGCCCACTTCATTCGCGTGGATGAGCATGAATGGAACCTGGCCTTGAACCACCTCGAAGAAGGGGACACTGTATGAACGACTTCAAGAACGACACTGCCCAGGCGCCCGCGGCCGCCAAAAAGAAACTCACGACCTCGGCAATGATCGCCTCGATCGCTTCTGAAGGTCAGGCAACCCGGTCGGCACCTTTTGGCCATGCACTGGCGGCCCTGGCTGCAGAGCGGCCGGATATCGTTGGCCTGTCCGCCGATCTGGCCAAGTACACCGACCTGCATATCTTCGCCCAGGCACATCCCGATCGGTTCTACCAGATGGGCATGGCTGAACAGCTGTTGATGAGTGCCGCTGCAGGCATGGCGCGCGAAGGCTTCGTTCCCTTCGCAACGACCTATGCCGTGTTCGCCTCGCGCCGAGCCTATGATTTCATCTGCATGGCCATCGCCGAGGAGAATCTCAACGTAAAGATCGTCTGTGGGTTGCCGGGGCTGACGACCGGCTATGGTCCGAGCCATCAAGCCACCGATGATTTGGCCATCTTCCGCGCGATGCCGAATCTGATGATTGTCGACCCCTGCGATGCGCTCGAAATCGAGCAGGCCGTTCCTGCCATCGCCGCTCACAACGGACCGGTGTACATGCGTCTGCTGCGCGGCAACGTTCCGCTGGTACTGGACGAATATGGCTACACCTTCGAGATTGGCAAAGCCAAGACCCTGCGCACGGGCAATGACGTGCTGATCATCTCGACCGGCTTGATGACCATGCGAGCCTTGGAGGCTGCCCAGGCACTTCAGGCCGATGGCATCGATGTTGCCGTACTGCACGTACCGACCATCAAGCCGCTGGACGAACAGACCATTCTGGCGGAAGCGCGAAAGTCAGGCAGGCTGGTAGTCTCGGCGGAGAACCACTCCATCATCGGTGGTCTGGGCGAAGCGGTGGCGACTGTCCTGCTGCGCAACGGCGTGACGCCCGCATTCCGGCAGATTGCCCTGCCCGACGCCTTTCTCGACGCCGGTGCATTGCCGACACTGCACGACCGTTACGAGATTTCCACGCAGGCGGTGTGCGCTCGGATCAAAGGCTGGCTGTGATGGCTTGATCGTCGGGGGTTGCGTGCCCCCGATACAGCTCTTTCTGGAAGGGATAGGTTTCCCTGAAACTCAGGGCCTCGACGCTGCGGTTTGATCGATCACACGCCTGCCCTGTGAATGATCAATGACCGCCGCGGCGACTTCGTCTCAAACGCGGAACCGGCGAACCTGCGTGTTCAGCACCGCTGCGAGCTGGGACAGCTCCTGACTCGCCACCCGTGCCTGCTCCGAGCCGGTGGCTGTCTGTACCGACAGATCACGGATTCGCACGATGTTCCTGTCCACTTCTCGTGCCACCTGAGCCTGCTCTTCTGCTGCGCTGGCGATGACCATGTTGAGGTCATCGATACCCGATACCGATTGGGCAATCGTGGCCAATGCAAGGTTTGCGGACTGGGCCTGGGTACGGGTGAAGCGGGCTTGCTCCGCGCTGGATTCAAGCGCATCGACCGTGCGTGCCGTACCGTTCTGGATGGAACCTATCAACGATTCGATTTCCCGGGTGGACTCGCTCGTGCGATGGGCTAGTGCGCGAACTTCGTCCGCGACCACGGCGAAGCCTCGCCCGGCATCACCGGCGCGTGCTGCCTCGATCGCGGCATTGAGCGCAAGAAGGTTGGTCTGCTCTGCCACCGAACGTATGACGTCCAGCACCTGGCTGATGTTCAAGGTCTGATCGGCCAGATGCTGTGCCCGCTCTCTGGCATCCAGAACATTGTCGGTCAGGGTTTCGATGGCACCCAATGTCGCGCCCAACTGAGCTTGCCCCTGCAGCGCTGTCTCGGCAGCCTTTCTCGACTCTGCAGAGGTCGAGGCGGCGTTGCTGGCAACCTCCTCTACTGCCTGGCTCATTTCGGTAACGGCCGTGGCCGCCATCTCGATCTCGGTATTCTGCTGTTGCAGTCCTTGGGCGCTTTCATACATGACTGCTGACATTTCTTCGGCAGACGAAGCCAGCTGAGTCGATGAATGCCCCAAGTGGGTCAGGGTTTCACGCAGATTACCCTGCATCGTGTGCATCGCCTGAAGCAGTTGGGCCGCTTCGTCGGTTCCGCGTGCATCCAGTGTCTGAGTGAGGTCACCCTCGGCGATGGTTCGAGCGGCTTGCACGGCTTGAGTGATCGGATAGGCCAGGCTCACGGTCAGTCGCCAGGCCATGAGCAGGGTGAGGAGTATCGCCAGCGTGATGGCAATACCGGTAATCAACTGAGATCGGGAATAGGTCAGGTCGGACTCTACCGCAGCGTCCTTGGCCGCCTTTTCATTGATCTTGCGCAGGGCTTCGGTCGTCTGGTTCATCTTTGCGCCAAGCGGTGCCATTTCATCACTGACCACCGACCGTGCCTGATCGATCTGACCGGCAGACATCAGCGTTGCAAGCCCGCCGAGCAAGCGCTGATAGTCAGCATAGTGCTGCCGCAGCGCTTCCAGTTGTCGACGTTCTTCATCACTGCTGAGCAAAGGCTCATAGCGTTTGAAACCTGCGTTGACGATATCCGATAGATCCTTGAGCTTGCTCACGATGGCGGCGCGACTGGCGGCATCGGGCATTGCCAGCAGGCGCAACGCCTCTACCCGCATGCGGGTCAGTTGCAACGCCAGATTGTCCGCCTCGACAATACTCGGAATGCTGTTGTTTTCCAGCGCGAGTCCCTGCGCGCGAATTTTCGATAATTGACTCAGCCCGAACAGGCCTACGCACAGCGTCAGTGCAATCAGAACACCAAAGCAGAGCAGGCTGCGGTGAGCAATCTTGAAGTTTCTCAGGTTCATTGCAGGGATCTACATGGAGGAGAAACTCCTTATCGGCCTCTGGGACGTCTGAAACAGCTGTGAAATATGAATTTTTTATGACACATCCAGCGTTTTCGACGTAGAGGGATCAGGGACAATGTGCATGGCGGTCGGCACGGCCCGAGGATTTTCTCCAGTAAAACCGGCGCGACCCGATCACACGGCCCTTCTCACTGCCCAAAATGCCCGAACCGCCCACTGAAGCGCTTAGCCAGCGGATACGCCAGATCGCCGTGCTTGCTCGTTCCCAGCCCCAATTCCACCAGCACCTGCGCCAATTTGACTGCCGCCGCCACGCCATCGATCACCGGCAGGCCGACGCGTTCGCTGACCCGCGCAGGCAGGTCGGCCATGCCGCCACAACCCAGCACGATGGCGCCGGCGCCTTCCTGGTCGCGGGCCTGCAGGGCCTGCTCAGCGATGCGCTCGACCAATACCTCGTCGCTCAGCGTTTCAAGCTCCAGCACGGGGATGTCGACGCAGCGCACCGAGGTGCAGTGCTCGGTCATGCCGTAGTTGCGCAGCAGGTGTTCGGCGATGATGCGCGTACGGGTGAGCGTGGTGACCACGGCGAAGCGGGTGCACAGCAGGCTGGCAACATGAAAGGCGGCTTCGGCGATGCCGATCACCGGGCCGCGGGCCAGTTCGCGGGCGGCCAGCAGGCCGGGGTCGCCGAAGCAGGCGATGATGTGCGCGTCATAACCGGCGGCCACGCCTTTGCGCACTTCTTCCAGCACGCCGACCGCAGCGATGGCTTCGTCGAAATGACCTTCGATCGATTCCGGGCCGTCCTGCGGGCAGCAGGCGATGATCTGCGTATCGCGACCGGCGACGGCACTGGCGGCGCGGCCGATACTGGCGGTCATGGACGAGCTGGTGTTGGGGTTGATGACCTGGATTTTCATGAAAGGCTCGGCAGCTGGATCAGCGTTTGAAGATGGATTTGAAGTCGGGCTCGGCCACGGGTTTGGCGTCCAGCTGGAGGCTGGCGCGAATGCTCGCCAGATGTCGGGCCATCCAGTTCGACGCGAGTGCGCCCTCTCCCCGTTCGAGCAGCTCGATCAGCTCGACGTGCTCTCCACAATCGCAACCGACGCTATGGCGCGAACCGTACACCGCGATGATCAGCGACGAACGCGTGGTCAACTGGGCGATCTGCTCGCTGAGCACCTGATTGTCGGCGGCCACCGACAGCTGCACGTGAAACCGCGCCGAGAGCTGAATGGCGTGACTATGCCGCCCCTGATGTTGCGCCTGATGCTCCTGCTCGGCGAGCTCGCGCAGCCGCTTGAACTGTTCGGCCGTGGCGTGGGCGACCACGGTCGGCATCAACGCAGGCTCGATCAGTTGCCGGGCGGCGAACACATCCTGAGCCTCCTTGGCGCTGGGATGGGCCACTTCCGCGCCACGGTTGGCCCGCAGGGTGACCAGACGTTCCAGAGCCAGACGCTGCAAGGCCTTGCGAATGCCCGTGCGGCTGACGTTGAACACCTCGGCCAGGGCATCTTCGGGAAGGCGCACGCCCGGTTGCAGGCGGTGCTCGACGATGGCGTCGAGGATCTCCTGATAAATGTGTTCATCGCGACTGACGGCGGTGGAGCCATCGGAACTGTTGGCAAGAAAAAGGGGAGAATTCACGAAATCGTTTCCTGGGTACGCGTGGAGCAATCGTATACAAACTGAATTGTCTTCGCCATCTTTGCCCCACGCCGAGATCAGCATTCATCAAACCGCACCAATACAGCCCTCGGCAGCGAGTAAGTGCGCAAAAACAGCACAGGATGTTCACCGGGCAGGCGCGTCGCCGCCTGCGAAATCACTGTAAACCCGTTGGATTTACGCTTCCATACACTCTGGCACGCATCCTGCTCCATGGATCGTATACAACAATGCCGACCCCCGTATGCAATGCTCGGAGCGGCCACGACCCTGGAGCGTGTGCGTGAACAATCCCGACCTACCCAAGGGCTACAGCCCTCGCTTGTACAACGAAGACCTGGGCCCGGTAGTACAGAAGTGGAACTGGTACAACATCTTTGCCTTCTGGATGAGCGACGTGCACAGCGTCGGCGGCTATGTATTCGCTGCCAGCCTGTTCGCTCTGGGCCTCGCCAGTTGGCAGGTGCTGATCGCGCTGCTGGTGGGCATCGGTATCATTCAGGTGATCGCCAACCTGGTCGCCAAACCCAGCCAACAGGCGGCGGTGCCCTACCCGGTGATCTGCCGCCTGGCGTTCGGCGTGTTCGGCGCGAACATTCCGGCGGTGATTCGCGGCCTGATCGCGGTCGCCTGGTACGGCGTGCAGACGTACCTGGCGTCCAGCGCACTGATCATCGTGGTGCTGCGTTTCTTTCCTGGCATGGAAAGCTACGCACAGGTGCAGTTCGCCGGCCTGTCGTACCTGGGCTGGATGGGTTTCCTGTTCCTGTGGGCCGTACAGGCGGCGGTGTTCTGGACCGGCATGGACTCGATCCGGCGTTTCATCGACTGGGCCGGGCCGGTGGTCTACGCGGCGATGTTCATTCTCGCCGGCTGGATCGTCTGGAAGGCGGGTTGGAGCAACATCAGCTTCACTCTCGCGGAAAAATCCCTGAGCGGCTGGGAAGCCTTCGGCCAGGTGGTGATGGCGACGGCTCTGGTGGTCTCGTACTTTTCCGGCCCCACGTTGAATTTTGGCGACTTCAGCCGCTATTGCCGGACCATGGCTGACGTGCGGCGCGGCAACTTCTGGGGTCTTCCGGTGAATTTCCTGGCGTTCTCGCTGGTCACGGTGGTGATCGTATCGGGGACCTTGCCGGTGTTCGGCGAAATGCTCCACGATCCAATCGCCACAGTGGCGCGCATCGACAATGACGTTGCGGTGTTGCTGGGCGCCTTTGCCTTCGTCACGGCGACGATCGGCATCAACATCGTCGCCAACTTCGTCTCGCCCGCCTTCGACTTCGCCAACTGCGCGCCAAGCAAGATCAGCTGGCGTGCCGGCGGGATGATTGCCGCCGTGGCCTCGATCTTCATCACCCCGTGGAACCTGTTCAACAACCCCGAAGTGATCCACTACACCCTCGACGTGCTGGCAACCTTCATCGGCCCGCTGTTCGGAATCCTGTTGGTGGACTACTACTGCATCAAGCAACAGCGGATCGACGTGGCAGCACTGTTCGACGACTCGCCCACCGGGCGCTACTGGTACAGCAACGGCTTCAACCCAGTGGCGATCAAAGCGCTGCTGGCGGCCACGCTGATTGGTATCGTCGTGACCTTCGTGCCCTGGTTCAAACCGATCGCCAACTTCGCCTGGTTCACCGGCTGCTTCCTGGGTGGCGGGTTCTACTGGATACTGGCGCGGCGGGACGTGCGTTCTTTGAGCCTGGCAGGCGTCTGACCCAGGACAGGGTACGTCGTCTGCCGGGAGTGCGGCGGCGTACCTGCACCACAGGTCGAACATTAATCAACACACTTAAACAATACGCAGATAGCCCAGAGTCGCCAGTACAGATTACCTTCCTCCGCGTCCTGACTTCTGAGCCTGCCTGACGCCTGCTTTTGCCACCGTAACAGCAAGTTACGCCAAGGCAAATTGAAAAATCCTCTAACTCAATCAGAAATTTCTGATTCCCTTGTTGACGCTTCAGCAACCGCCCCCTTGTAGTAATAACCTCTTACTTGATAGGGATATCCATCATGATCATCCTGGTAGCCGGTATTCATGGGGTCGGTAAAACCTGGCATTGCGAGCACTATGCGCACCGTCGAGGGGTGTTGCACGGCAGCGCGAAAGGCTTGGTCAGGCAGGTGCTCGCGTCTGTGAAATGGAGTGATGACCGCTACGCGACCAACCGCGACCGTAATCGCCAGGCATTGGAACTGGCAGCGACCAGCATCGCCGCCAGTGGCAAGTCGATGCTGCTGGAAGGCAACGTTGCCTTGATGGGCAAGCGAGCACGCACGTTGGGCATCGATCTCACAGCATTCGAGCGCCTTTCCCTGGGAGCGATCCTGCTGCTGGAGTGCGAGCCGGGGACCGTGCTCCAGCGGTTACCGGCCTGCCACGCCTCCGCCACCGAAGTCGAGCTGTTCCAACAGCAGGAACGCGAGAGTGCACGAGCCGTGGCGCGGCATCTGCACATTCCATTGATGTTGCTGCGCGACTGCAGCGATCACACCTTTGGCCAGACCGTGGACGCCTGGCTCAAGCGGGGCCAGCCCATTTCCATCGATACCGCCAGAAGCCATCCACCAGGGTTTCATCGTCTGTATCGCTGAGCGAACGCGCTGTGGCCGATCTGCCGCTCGTCGCCTCGAGGGCACGTTGGGATCCATGCGATGGCCCAATGCTTGTACCCCCCTCTGACTGCGGAGATGCACCATGTTGATTAGCAAAAAGCTCGCCTCGCTGGCTCTGGCCGGTCTTCTATCGGCTTCGTCGTTCGCGGCGATTGCGGCGTCCAATGACAACAACCAAACGGCTACGCCTGAAGCACCCTCGGGCCGCCAGGTTATCCCAGGCACCGACAAGTCCCCTGACAGCGGCAATGCCACTGGCATCGACGGCAAATCCGGTTCGATGAGCCAGGGCGCAGACGCCGGGACCACCGACGGCGGCCCAACCCCAATGGGCGCCTCCAAAGGCGACGGCAGCTCGGGCAACAGTGGCGGCAACGGCGCCGGCGCGGGCAAATAACCGACTGCACCCGCCCACCCGGCGGCGCGAATCCGCTCTTGCTCCTGTAACACTCAGGGGCCGAGCAACCGGATTCGCGCCGTTTTCATGTCCGGCCTTCAATAATCGTGTCGTCTTAGGATCTGATCGACGGATTCCGCGGCAGGACGATTGTAGAACTTGAGCAACTCGCTGGCACGGTTGGTGAAGATACCGTCCACGCCCGCCTCGCTGACCTTCTTGAAATCAACCGCCTCGTCGACCGTGTACACGTGCACCAGCAAGCCCTTGTCATGGGTCAACTGGTTCATCCAGGGCTGGACCAGGTCCATGTAGCTCTGATCTCCTCCCCCGGTCAATGCGGCCGAAGGCCCGGTGCCCACCGCACCGTTGGCCTTGGCGATGTCGAGCCAGCGCTCGAACTCGGCGCGATCACGGGGCTGCTGCTGGGCATAGTACGCCGCCTTGTCGGTCATGCCGGACGCTGCGAACGACACCGTGGATGTGGGCTCGATGCTGCCCTCGCCGACCCACAGCAACAACACCTTGGGCACCTGAGGCATTTCCTTGGCCAGCAATTCCAGACTGTTTTTCTCGAACGTCTGCAGCACCACGCGATGCTGACCATCCAGCCAGCCCCGTTGGGCAAGCTTGGCCTTGAGATCGCGTTCGATACCGGGAAACTGCTGCGGTACCTTGGTTTCGATGTACACCCCAGGTTTGTGGGTACCGTCCTGGGCGACGTCGAGCACTTCGTCCAGCGTGAGAATCTTCAGACCCTTGTAGCTGTCACGGGCACGCTGCGGGTGCGCAGCATTGAACCAACTGCCGGCGTCGAGGATTTTCAGCTCCGCCAGGGTGAAGTCGCTGACCGGCTTGTCCTGGCGCTCGGGGAATTTGCTGGCGATGTCGGTGGTGCGCAGCAGGGTGTCGTCGTGCAGCGCGATCAACTGCCCATCGCGGGTGCGTTGCACGTCGAGCTCCAGGTAGTCGGCGCCCAGGTCACGCGCCAGCAGGTAGGCCGGCAGGGTAGATTCCGGAGCATCGTACGAGGCACCCCGATGAGCGATGACGGCGGGATAGGGAATGTTGGCGGCATGGGCCAACTGTTCGGGCGTTTGCCCGTGGGCCGAGGCAGCGGCGCCGAGGGCGGCGGTCAGGCACAGGGTCTTGTACAGGGATGTCAACATGCGTAGTCCTTTCAGAGGTGATCGAAAACGGCATCGCAAGATACCGATGAACCGACCCAGCATAGACGGCGTCGGATGACAGGAGATGGCGTGCTAGAGTCGCGCCCTTGTCCAAGACACGAGTAGAACGAATCATCACCATGGCACATGACACCTTCGACGCCCACCTCGACGACTGGCAGACCCTGCACACTCGCCAGCCTGCGCAAAGCCTGCTGCTGGGCAACGGCGCCAGCCGTGCGGTCTGGCGCAGCTTCGCCTACGACGCGTTGTTCGAGCGCGCGCAAAAGGTGCGCAACAAACCGTTGAGCCAGACCGACCTGGCCTTGTTCAAGTCGCTGCAGACCCAGAGTTTCGAACAGGTGCTGACCGTGCTCAACAGCACCGTGCGGGTCAACGCGGCCCTGGCGATCAGTTCGACCGCCCCGCTCAACCGCTACTATGCGATCAAGGAAGCGCTGATCCACGCGGTGCGCAGCGTGCACATCCCCTATCGCCTGCTCGACCAGCAACGCTTGGCGGTTCTGAACCGTGAACTGCGCTCGTTCGACACCGTGTACAGCAGCAATTACGACCTGCTCTGCCCCTGGGCCGTGCAGCATGACCCGCAGGGTTTCGCCGAGCTGATGGACGTGGATACCGGTTTCGATATCCGCCGCACGGCCTCCCAGGAATGCCGCGTGCTGTACCTGCACGGCGGCCTGCACCTGATCAAGAACAGCGACGGCACGACCCGGCAGCGCACCGCCGAGGGCGAGGCCTTGCTCGACGGCTTTGCGATCAACACCCCCGGTGATGTACCACTGCTGGTCAACGAGGGCCCCAGCGCACAGAAGCTGTGCAGCATCCGCGATTCCGATTACCTGAGCTGGTGCCACGGGGAGTTGAGCCGACAGGACGGCACGTTGTGCATTTTCGGCCACAACCTGGACAGCGACGACGCGCACATTCTCCAGGCCCTGCGCCAGGCGCCTGCGCAGACGTTCTACGTTTCGATCTTCCCGCTCAGCGATGCCTGGATCATCAGCCAGAAGCAGCGTTTCACAGCACTGTTCGCCGACTGCGGCAAAATCCTGCATTTCTTCGACGCAACCAGTCACGGCTTGGGCAATGCTCAGTTGAACGTGCCGGTGCCCGCCGTTGTGAAGAAGCGTCGCTGAAGGCAAACGCCTTCAGCACAGCGATATCAATCCTTTCTCCAGCGCCAGCAGCACGGCCACGCTGCGCGAGCCCACGGCGAACTTGCGGCGGATGTTGGCAAAGTGAAAGTTAACCGTAGCCTCGGAACAGGCCAATATGCGCGAGATTTCCCACGAGGACTTGCCTCTGCCGCTCCAGACGAGCACTTCCTGCTCGCGCGGCGTCAGCTTGATGTCGAGCGTCACTGCGAACTCCAACCCTTGACTTGAGCGCTCATGGTGGCGCTCGCCAAGGGTGGGTCACAACGTCGACGACTTGTAGTGTCGACGCCTCACAGCAAGCTAGCCCAACAGGCCGTCTTCCTGCAGCAAGGTCTGCAGGCGCTGCTCGCGAATGCCGTAGAACGCCTTCAGCTCTTCGATTTTGGCCAGCGCTTCAGCGGACGGGCCGGAGGTGTCACGTTTGACCGCCAGAATCATCTTGTTCTTGTTGGTGTGTTCCAGGGAAATGAACTCGAACACCTTGGTTTCATAACCGCAGGCGTCCAGCAGCAGGGCGCGCAGGCTGTCGGTGACCATCTCGGCCTGCTGGCCCAGGTGCAGGCCGTATTGCAGCATGGGCTTGAGCAGGCCCGGGCTCTGGATCTGCAGGCGGATTTCCTTGTGGCAGCACGGCGAGCACATGATGATCGCCGCGCCGCAGCGGATACCGGTATGAATGGCGTAGTCGGTGGCGATGTCGCAGGCATGCAGGGCGATCATCACATCGATTTCGCTGGGCACCACCGAACGTACGTCGCCGCATTCGAACACCAGCCCCGGATGGTCCAGCCCAGCGGCTGCGGCGTTGCACAGCTCGACCATGTCAGGGCGCAGTTCCACGCCTGTGACCTGTGCCTGACGCTGCAGGGAGTTGGCCAGGTAGTCGTGGATGGCGAAGGTCAGGTAGCCCTTGCCCGAGCCGAAGTCGGCGACCCGCACCGGTGCGTCGGCCCTGGCCAGCCGGGACGTGGCGAACGCGTGGGAAAACACCTCGATGAACTTGTTGATCTGTTTCCACTTACGCGACATCGACGGGATCAACTGCTGCTGCTTGTCGGTCACGCCCAGGTCCTGCAGGAACGGCCGGTTCAGTTCGAGGAAGCGTTTCTTCTCCCGATCGTGGCCCAACTCTGGCGCAGCCCGTTCCTGCTGTTGCTTGCTGCGGTGCAGGCTGGCCTTGTTCTTCTTGCTGAATTCGAGCTGCAGCTCGTCGGTCAGGGTCAGCAGATGGGCGTTCTTGAAGGTGTCGGGCAAGGCCTCGGCAATGAACTGCTGACCGTCGACCAAACTGAAATTCTTGGTGATGTCGCGCGTCTTGTAGCGGTACACGAACGACAGGCACGCCTCGCCCTTGATGGTCGCCAGCTTGACGATCAGGCGCTGCAGGTCCGGCTCCTGGCCGACGTGACGAGCCAGCACCAGCTTGATGAAAGCGTTCTGCGCCAGGCTGGTGTCGAGCGAAGCAAGGAATTCGGCGCGGGGGTCGGTGACGGGCATGGCGAAACGGATCTCGGGTGTGTTCAGGCGGGCATTTTAGTGGGTGTGCATGGACTTGGGGAAAATGGATTTGCCCTCACTGTCATGGATGCATTTGTATCAATCCTGGCACCTGACTGGATTGACCGGCGCCGATACGTTAAAACACCTCCCACGAACTACAAAAACACTGCCACCTGTCACTGGCTGCAGCATCCTGTGCGGTACGCCAAAGAGAAGAACTCCATGAACAAGCTGTGTCTGCTGGGCGTCGTCGTCGGCCTGGCCTTGCAATCCGCGCATGCCGAAAGCCCTTCCCAAGGTCCGCAGAGCAAGGAGGCCTTCGTTGCCGACCTGCTCGCACGCATGACCGTCGACGAGAAGATCGGCCAGTTGCGGCTGATTTCCATCGGTGGGGAAATGACCCATCAGCGCATCGAAGCGGAGATTGCCGCGGGGCGTATCGGCGGCACGTTCAACTCGGTCACCCGGACGGAAAACCGGCCCATGCAGGATGCAGCCCAGCGCAGCCGTCTGAAGATTCCGATGTTCTTCGCCTACGACGTGATCCACGGCCACCGCACGCAGTTCCCGATCAGTCTGGGTCTGGCGGCAAGCTGGGACATGGACGCCATCGCCCTGAGTGCCAGGACCTCGACCGCAGAAGCGGCTGCCGACGGTATCGACATGACCTTCGGGCCAATGGTCGACATCTCGCGCGATCCACGCTGGGGCCGGACCAGCGAGGGGTTTGGCGAGGATACCTACCTGGTGTCGAAGATCGCCCGGGTGATGGTCGAGAACATCCAGGGGCCGAGCCCGGCCAATCCGGACCGGATGATGGCCAGCGCCAAGCACTTCGCCCTGTACGGCGCCATCGAAGGCGGTCGCGACTACAACACCGTGGACATGAGCCCGCAGCGCATGTTCCAGGACTACCTGCCGCCCTACCGCGCCACCGTCGATGCCGGCACGGGCGGCATGATGGTCGCCTTGAACTCGATCAACGGCGTGCCGGCGACGTCCAACACCTGGCTGATGCAGGATGTACTGCGCAAACAATGGGGGTTCAAGGGCATCACCATCAGCGACCACGGTGCCATCCATGAGCTGATCAAGCACGGTGTGGCCGCCGATGACCGCGAGGCGGCGAAACTGGCAATCAAGGCCGGCATCGACATGAGCATGAACGACTTTGCCTACGGTGAGTACCTTCCGGATCTGCTCAAGAGCGGCGAGATCACCCAGGCCGACCTCGACAACGCCGTACGTGAAGTGCTGGGCGCCAAGTACGACATGGGCCTGTTCGCCAACCCCTACCTGCGTATCGGCAAGGCACAGGATGATCCGGTCGATGTCAACGCGGAAAGCCGCATGCATCGCGCCGAAGCCCGCGACGTAGCCCGCAAGACCCTGGTCCTGCTGAAGAACCAGAAACAGACACTGCCGCTGAAAAAGGACGCGCGCATCGCCCTCGTCGGTCCGCTGGCCGACTCACCCGACGACATGCTCGGCAGTTGGTCGGCGGCAGGTATCGCCGGGCAGTCAGTGACACTGCTCAGCGGCCTGCGCAATGCCGTGACCGATCCCGCCAAGGTGACCTACGCCAAGGGCGCGAACGTCACCGATGACCGCGCCACCATTGACTTCATCACCCACTTCAACCCCGAGCACATGAAGCACGCATTGGACCCACGCTCCAGCCAGGCCCTGATCGACGAAGCGCTCACGGCGGCACGTGATGCCGATGTGATCGTCGCGGCGGTCGGCGAATGGCGTGGCATGAGCCATGAATCGGCCAGCCGCGTCGCCCTCGATCTGCCTCGCACCCAGCAGGCCTTGATTACCGCCCTGCGCGCCACTGGCAAGCCGCTGGTGCTGGTGTTGATGAACGGTCGCCCCCTGGCCATTGGCGAGCAGCAGCGCCAGGCCGACGCCGTTCTGGAAACCTGGTACGCCGGCACCGAAGGTGGCAATGCCATCGCCGATGTGCTGTTCGGTGACTACAATCCGTCCGGCAAGCTGCCCGTCACCTTCCCGCGCTCGGTCGGCCAGGTGCCGCTTTACTACAGCCACTTGAGCATTGGCCGGCCATTCACGCCAGGGCATCCGGGCAACTACAGTTCCCAATATTTCGATAGCGAGCAAGGTCCGCTGTACCCCTTCGGCTACGGCTTGAGCTACACCGATTTCAGCCTGTCGGACGTCAAGCTGTCGAGCAAGCGTATGAGCCGCGATGGCAAGGTCACCGCCAGCATCAACGTACGCAACATCGGCAAGGTCGCGGGCGAAGCCGTGGTGCAGTTGTATGTGCGCGACGTGGCCGCTTCCATGGCCCGACCGGTCAAGGAGCTCAAGCATTTCCGCAAGCTGATGCTCAAGCCGGGCGAAAGCCAGACCCTGACCTTCGACATCGTCGAGGACGATCTGAAGTTCTATGACCAGCAACTGGTTCGTGCAGCGGAAGCGGGTCAATTCACTGTCATGATCGGGCTGGATTCCGACGACGTGAAAGAGGCGAACTTCGAGTTGTTGTAGCCGGCAATGGTCGAGTAGCGCCCGTGATCGACTCCCGTGCCCTGCGCCTGACCGCCATTGTGCTGGCCATCGTGGCCGGCGCGGTGCTGTCCGCCGTCTGGGCCAGCGGCCATGCCCAGCGACTGGCCCAGAACGAAGAGGCGTCGCGCAGCAATGGCCAGCTGGCACTGTACGCCAACAGCCTGCACACGCTGATCGAGCGCTACCGCACCCTGCCCGCCGTGCTGGCGCTGGATCCGCAACTGCGGCAGGCGTTGCAGGGGCCGATCGACGCGGCCACCCAGGATGTGCTGAACCGCAAGCTGGAGCGCATCAACGCGGCAGCTCGCTCCTCGACTCTGGAACTGCTCGATCACGCAGGTCTGGCGGTGGCCGCCAGCAACTGGCGCCTGCCCACCAGCTATGTGGGTCACAACTATGCGTTCCGGCCTTATTTCAGCCAGTCGGTCAGCCAAGGCAGCGGGCGTTTCTATGCCGTGGGCGTGACCAGCGGTATCCCCGGCTATTTCCTGTCCAGCGCCATCAAGGACGCTCGGGACGGTTTTCTCGGTGCCATGGTGGTCAAGCTGGAACTGCCCGAGCTGGAACAGGAATGGGCGCAGGGGCCTGACACCCTGCTGGTCAGCGATGCACGGGGCGTGGTGTTCATCGCCAATCGGCCGGGCTGGCGCTATCGCACGCTGCACGCCTTGAGCGATGCCGACCGCGCTGAGTTGCAGCGCACTCGCCAGTATCATGATCAAGCCGTGCAGCCGCTGGATTACCAGGTGCTGGACACGCTCGACGCCGCAGCCAGGCAAGTACGGGTCAACGGCCCACAGGGCACAGCCGACTATCTGTGGGCATCGTTGCCGATGGCCAGTGAAGGCTGGACCTTGCACCTGCTCAAGCCACCCGTCGCGGGCAACGAGGACAGCCGCAATGCCGCGCTGGCAGCGGTGGGCGTGTGGCTGAGCCTGGTCTTCGGTGGCTTGTGGCTGAACCAGCGCCGTCGTCTGGCCGCCCTGCGCCAGCGCGGGCGCGAGCAACTGGAGTCGCTGGTACGAGCACGCACCCGCGAATTGCGCGACGCCCAGGAAGGTCTGGTTCAGGCGGCGAAGCTGGCCGCCCTGGGCCAGATGTCGGCTGCGTTGGCCCACGAGATCAGCCAACCGCTGACGGCCCAGCGCATGCAGCTGGCAAGCCTGCGGCTGCTCCTCGATCAGGACCGCATCGATGCGGCGCGCCAGGCGCTGGCGCCGCTGGAGCAGATGCTGACACGCATGGCGGCGCTGACCACACACTTGAAAACCTTCGCCCGCAAGAGCCCGGCCGGCGTACGCGAACGACTCGATCTGGCGCGGGTGCTGGATCAGGCCCTGCAGTTGCTGGAAACGCCTCTGCAGGCAGCCGGGGTCCGCCTGCATCTGCAGGTCAGTCGGCCTGCCTACGTGCGCGGCGACGCCATTCGCCTGGAACAGGTGATGATCAACCTGTTGCGCAATGCGCTGGACGCCATGAGCAGCGAGCCGGCCAAGGACTTGCACATCACCCTGCAGATTCACGGCGAACACTGGCATCTAGGCATCGCCGACAGTGGCAGCGGCATTGCCAGTGAACACATCGAGCATTTGTTCGATCCGTTTTTCACCACCAAGCCGATCGGCGAAGGGCTTGGCCTGGGGCTGGCGGTCTCGCTGGCGATCGCCCATGAACACGATGGTCAGCTGAGCGCGGAAAACCTGGAGCGTGGCGCTCGCTTCACCCTCGCCCTGCCCCTCGACAAGGAGCCTGCATGAGCAATCAAGTGATGGTCATCGACGACGAAGCGAGCATTCGTGACGCCGTCGAACAATGGTTGGGCCTCAGTGGCTTTTCGGTGCAGCGTTTCAGCCAGGCCGAAGAATGCCTGGCCCAGCTGCCAGAGAATTTCCCCGGCGTGATCCTCAGCGATGTGCGCATGCCGGGCATGGGCGGGCTTGGTCTGCTGGCGCAACTGCAGGCACGCGATCCCGAATTGCCGGTGATCCTCTTGACCGGCCACGGTGACGTACCGATGGCAGTGCAGGCCATGCGCGATGGTGCCTACGACTTTCTCGAAAAGCCTTTCAGCCCGGAAAGCCTGCTGAGCAGCCTGCGGCGTGCCCAGGACAAGCGTCGGCTGGTCCTGGAAAACCGCCGTCTGCACAACCGCGCCGACTTCAGCGAGCAATTGCAGGCGACCCTGCTCGGCGCGGCGCCCGCCATTGCCCAACTGCGTCGGCAGGTGCTGGACCTGGCTTCTCTGCCGGTCAATGTGGTGATCCGCGGCGAGACCGGCAGCGGCAAGGAGTTGGTCGCACGCTGCCTGCACGATTTCGGTCCGCGCGCCGGAAAGCCGTTCGTGGCACTCAACTGCGCGGCCATTCCCGAGGCGTTGTTCGAGGCCGAACTGTTCGGTCATGAAAGCGGCGCCTTCACCGGTGCGCAGGGCAAACGCATCGGCAAGCTGGAATATGCCCACGGCGGAACGTTGTTTCTCGACGAGATCGAAAGCCTGCCCATGGCCCAGCAAGCCAAGCTGCTGCGCGTGCTGCAGGAGCAGAAGCTCGAACGCCTGGGCTCCAACCAGAGCATCGCGGTGGACCTGCGCCTGGTCGCGGCCAGCAAGCCCGATCTGCTGGAGCAGGCCCGGGCCGGGCTGTTTCGCGAAGACCTGGCCTATCGGCTGAATGTCGCCGAACTGCGCCTGCCACCGCTGCGCGAGCGGCGTGAAGACATCCTGTGCCTGTTCGATCACTTCACGGCGGCCACCGCAAAGCGCCTGGGACGCCCGGTACCGGTGGTGAACTCGACGCAACTGAGTCAGTTGCTCAGCCACGATTGGCCCGGCAATGTCCGCGAGCTGGCCAACGCCGCCGAACGCCACGTGCTGGGGCTGGCCGCGCCTGCCCTGGAAACATCCGGCGGCGGGCTGTCGTTGGCGGCGCAGCAGGAAGCGTTCGAAGCGCAATGCCTGCGTGCGGCGCTCGCCCTTCATCGGGGTGACATCAAAGCGGTGATGCAAGCCCTGCAAGTGCCCCGGCGGACCTTGAACGAAAAGATGCAGCGTCACGGACTGGCGCGTGAAGACTTTCGCGAGTAGGCAAAAATCCGCTTATCACCCTTCTCGTTTCAGCAAGAATCCGCCTACTTTGTGCATAAGCCCCCGCAAAACCTGGGCTTCGCAGGCTGGCACGGCTTCTGCTATTGCCTTGGCAAGCGCGACTCAACGTGCTGCCAACAATAACGAGAAGGTTCCATCATGGATAACTCAAACACCCTGCCCGCCGGGGCAAGTGCTGCATCCGCCCCGCCTCGCACCACCGCCAGCCGGGTCAAATCGATCTTCAGCGGTTCGGTCGGCAACATGGTCGAATGGTATGACTGGTACGTCTACGCCGCATTCTCCCTGTACTTCGCCCAAGTGTTCTTCCCCAAGGACAGTCTTAACGCCCAGTTGCTGAACACTGCCGCGATCTTCGCCGTCGGGTTTCTGATGCGCCCCATCGGCGGCTGGCTGATGGGCCTGTATGCCGACCGCAAAGGCCGCAAGGCGGCGCTGATGGCCTCGGTCCTGCTGATGTGCTTCGGCTCGCTGGTGATCGCCCTGACACCGGGCTACGAAACCATCGGCATCTGGGCGCCGGTGCTGCTGGTCCTCGCGCGGCTGATGCAGGGCCTCTCGGTAGGCGGTGAGTACGGCACCTCCGCCACCTACCTGAGCGAGATGGCCACCCGCGAGCGGCGTGGTTTCTTTTCCAGTTTCCAGTACGTCACCCTGATCTCCGGTCAGTTGATCGCGCTGGCGGTGCTGATCGTGCTGCAACAGACGCTCACCGAAGAACAGCTGCTGAGCTGGGGCTGGCGCGTACCCTTCGTGATCGGTGCACTGTGCGCCGTGGTTGCTTTGTGGCTGCGTCGCGGTATGGAAGAGACCGAATCCTTCACCCAGAAAAAGGTCTCCAAGGAAAGCACGATGCGCACCCTGTTGCGCCACCCCAAGGAACTGCTGACCGTGGTCGGCCTGACCATGGGCGGTACGCTGGCGTTCTACACCTACACCACCTACATGCAGAAGTACCTGGTCAACACGGTAGGCTTCAGCAAGGCCGACTCGACGGCCATCTCGGCCGCCACGTTGTTCCTGTTCATGTGCCTGCAACCGGTCATCGGCGCCCTTTCCGACAAGGTCGGACGCCGCCCGATCCTGATCGCCTTCGGCGTACTGGGCACCCTGTGCACCGTCCCCATCCTGACCACCCTGCACACCATTGAAACCTGGTGGGGCGCGTTCTTCCTGATCATGGCGGCGCTGATCATCGTCAGCGGATACACCTCCATCAACGCAGTGGTCAAGGCTGAGCTGTTCCCCACCGAGATCCGCGCCCTGGGCGTCGGCCTGCCCTACGCACTGACCGTATCGGTCTTCGGCGGCACCGCCGAACTGATCGCGCTGTGGTTCAAGCAGATCGGCATGGAAACCGGCTACTACTGGTACGTGACCGCCTGCATCGCCTGCTCGCTGCTGGTGTACGTGTTCATGAAGGACACCCAGAAGCACTCGCGGATCGAAACGGACTGAAGCCAGGCACGCCCGGCGAAAGCCGGGCAGTGTCATCATCGGTCAAGGCATGAGCATTTATCACCAGCGCACGGAGCGCGATTCCATTTCGAAAGGAAGCATCAGAATGTCTGATCACCGACGTGAGACGTTGGAGCTGGAAAAGCTGAATGTCGAGATACGAAAATTCATGGCCGAAAGCCGCAAATTGAATGCTGAAGCTTTGAAGTTCAGGCGAGAATCAGAATGGTATCCCTTCGCCGTAGGTGCTGCGCTGGCTACAGCGATTGTGGCAACCTTTACCTTGCTGATCCGTTTTTTCGCCATTTGAAGCTCTTTCGCCGCGGCACCAGACATCTGCTGCAACTGATACCGCACGTCCCTGTAGCAGCGGTGCAAGCCGCGTCCGGAATCAACGCGGTGCATCTACACTTCTGTATCTACCGCCGACGCGACTCGCGCCGCGGCTACAGGAACGGTGAGGTATTTGCCAGAGTGCATTCCATGCCGACGCAGCTTGTTTTTCAAGGCTAGCGGGGGCACATTTGATACAGAGTTTGCATAGCAGACGAAGTCCGCCCGACAGGATAATCAGACATGTCTACGTCCCTCAAGAATGCCTGCATTCAACGCCGACAGTTCGAACAGCTTCACAATGAGGTTGCAGCCTTCACCGAAGAAATGCGCCAGGCGGAATCGGCGCCCGCTTCCACTTGCCCTGCCATATTCTCGTTCGCGATGGGCGCTGCAACCGCCACCTTCGTCTTCGCAGCCGCTGCTGCCCTTGCGCTAATGCACAACTGACCTGCTGCTGGGGTTACACGATGCACATTGCGCATCTGTCGACCGTTCATTGCACTGATACCCACGGCAACGCACACTGGGGGCACTTGAACGCTGAGGACTGCCCCCGATGTCGGATGACACCTACTACTACGAACCCGCCAAGGGCCATGGTTTGCCCCACGACCCGTTCAACGCCATCGTCGGCCCGCGGCCGATCGGCTGGATCTCTTCCCAGGACCGCGAAGGTCGTCTGAACCTGGCGCCCTACAGCTTCTTCAACGCCTTCAACTACACGCCGCCGATCATTGGCTTCGCCAGTGTGGGACGCAAGGACAGCCTGAACAACATCGAACAGACCGGCGAATTCGTCTGGAATCTGTCGACTCGCGCCCTGGCCGAGCAGATGAACCAGAGCTGCGCGGCGGTGGGTCCCGAAGTCGACGAGTTCGAACTCAGCGGTTTGCAGCACGCGCCTTCGAAAATCGTCAGCGTGCCGCGGGTGCTCGAAGCGCCGGTGTCATTCGAATGCAAGGTCACTCAGATCATTCAACTCAAGGGCGCCGATCAGCAAGAGGTGCCCACCTGGTTGATTCTGGGTGAGGTGGTGGCGGTGCACATTGCCAAGTCACTGCTCAAGGACGGCATCTACGACACCGCAGCGGCCGGCCCGATCCTGCGTGGCGGCGGCCCGGCCGATTACTTCGAGATCGGTCCGCAGGCGCTGTTCCAGATGCACCGGCCACAGGTCAAATAGGCGTAAACACCGGTTCGCCCTCTTCGTCGACATGGGCCAGTGTCGACAAGACCTCGGCGGCAGCGCTATCGGCCTCGTGGGCGGTGGCGAACGACTGGCCATCGAGCACCTTGTGGAAACGCGGGGCGCCGCCGCCCTCCAGCGCCTTGATGGCAATGGCGGCGCGGTAACTGCCCGCCTCCGGCACTACTGCCGAAACCGCTTCGTGATGTTCGAATACCTTGCGTGCCATGACGTACCTCGGGCCGATGGAAAAGCCGCGATTGTACGCGGCTCAGGCCGCACTGGCATGTTCGAGCGCCGCGTCACCGAAGGTGTGCAGGTCGAGGCTGGTCACCAGCAGGCCGTGGACCAGATCGGAGAACACCTGCATGCCCGGCGAGTTGAGCCAGGCGGTCATTGCGGCCTGATCGCGCCAAACGCCAGCCACCTGCCACAGTCGCTCGTCGCCGTGACTGCGCTGAACCGCAAAGTGCAGACAGCCAGGCATGGCCAGCGCGGGCCGTACCAGCGCCGACAAACCCAGCCCGACCCGCTCCGAATCACCTGGCCGGGCGGTGACCAGGGCACAATGACTGACGGTAGAAAATGAGTTCATGCTCGACTCTCCCTGATTGAACGTTCTGCGGTGAACACAGTTGCAGCGACAACGTTACGCAACCCCGGACCGCAGGGGTTAGCCGTTTCCTGTCAAGGTCTTGCCCGATCCTGCCGGGTTGCAGCTTCGTTCAACCGGTATGGCTTATTTTGGGCGCTTTCAGACGTGCCCGCCGATACTGCCTGCTGCGGTATGCACAAGGCCCTGACGCAAGTTCGCAGGATTGGGCAAACATCCGGCAGCTATCGTCTACCTCTGGCATTAAGCGCGGATTATCCTCGTCTCATGTGATGTACAGATCCTGGAGCCCGCATGACCCTCTCCGCCCCTGCTTTGTTACCGCTGGATCCTGCTCTGGAACACAGCCGTCGCGAACTGGCCGAGCGCATCGCGCGCGGCGCCCAGACGCCAGGCGACCATGGCACCGCGATCAGCGGCCTGCGCCTGGTACGTTATGAGGAATGCGTGCAGTCATTCCCGGCCCTGGTCCAACCGGCGCTGTGCATTCTTGCCAATGGCAGCAAGGAAGTGCGCCTGGGCGATGAGCGCTATGTCTACGATCCGTTGAATTTTCTGGTGGTGTCGGTGGCCATGCCGGTCTCGGGACGGATCCTCGATGCCACCCCGCACGATCCCAGCCTGTCGCTGCGGCTGGACATCGACCCCGAGGAAATCAACGCAGTGATCGCCGACGCCGGACCGTTGGGTGTGCCCACGCGCTCGACCCAGCGCGGCCTGTACGTGGAGCGAATGGACACGGCCTTTCTGGATGCCGTGCTGCGCCTGGTCCGGCTGCTTGAGACTCCACGGGACATTGCCGTGCTGGCACCCCTGGTGCGGCGGGAAATCCTCTACCGTCTGTTGGGCGGGCAACAAGGTCATCGACTGTACGAAATCGCGGTGGCGCACAGTCAGACCCATCGCGTGAGCCAAGCCATCGCCTGGATCAACCGGCATTTCCATCGCAGTCTGCGCATCGAAGACCTGGCCCGGGAAGTCAACCTGAGCGTGTCCACCCTGCACCACCGCTTCAAGGCGGTGACGTCCATGAGCCCGCTGCAATATCAGAAACAGCTTCGTTTGCAGGAGGCGCGCCGGCTGATGCTCAGCGAAGACCTCGACGCCTCGGCGGCCGGGTATCGAGTGGGTTACGAAAGCCCTTCCCAGTTCAGCCGCGAATACAGCCGCCATTTCGGCGCGCCGCCGGTGCGCGATCTGGCACGGCTGCGGATCAGTCTGTAGGGCCGAGCAGACAGACCTGGAAAAAACACTGGGTCACCGATAGAACCGATAGCTAGCTATCCAGTACACTCGAAGCCACGGCCCGCGGCCATCTGGTCTCGGCGTTTCCCTACAGGCCTACCTGTGACCGATCTCAGCCATTCCCCGCCGGCCATCAAGAGCATTCTGGTGGCCTTGATGCTGGCCATTTTTCTCGGCGCCCTGGATCAGACCATCGTTGCGGTCTCGATGCCGGCCATCTCCGCGCAGTTCAACGACGTCGACCGGCTAGCCTGGGTGATTTCCGGCTACATGGTGGCCATGACCGTGGCCACGCCGATCTACGGCAAGCTGGGCGACCTGTATGGCCGTCGGCGAATGATCCTCATCGGCACCGGACTGTTCACCGTCGCGTCGCTGTTCTGCGGCATGGCGCAGAGCATGGAGCAGCTGGTGCTGGCGCGCCTGCTGCAAGGGGTGGGTGCTGGCGGCATGATATCGGTCAGCCAGGCAATCATCGGTGACGTGGTGCCGCCCCGCGAGCGCGGTCGCTACCAAGGGTATTTCAGCAGTATGTACGCCGCGGCCAGTGTGTTGGGGCCGGTGCTGGGCGGCTACATGACCCAGTACCTGTCGTGGCGCTGGGTGTTTTTGATCAACCTGCCGATGGGCGCATTCGCCTGTTGGTACGCCAACCGCAAATTGGCGGGGCTGCCGATTCCGCAGCGCACGCCGATCATCGACTACCTGGGCACGGTGCTGATGATCATCGGTTTGAGTACCTTGCTGATGAGCATCACCCGCATCGGCCAGGGCCATGGGCTGGGCGACACGCAGGTGTGGGGCCTGCTGGTGGTGGCCGTGGTGGCACTGCTGGGTTTCGTCTGGCATGAGCGACGCTTTCGCGAGCCTCTACTGCCGCTGCACCTGTTCGCCATTCCAGCGGCGGTGCTGTGCTGGTGCTCGGTGTTTTTCACCAGTTTTCAGGCCATTGGCCTGAGCGTGATGATGCCCCTGCGTTTCCAGACCGTTACCGGGGCCGGGGCCGATGCGGCGGCGCTGTACCTGCTGCCGCTGGCGCTGGGCCTGCCGATTGGCGCGTTCCTGGGCGGGCGTCGGACTTCACAGACCGGGCGCTACAAACCGATCATCCTGACTGGGGCCTTGCTCGCTCCGCTGGGAATTGTGGGCATGTCGTTCAGCCCGCCGGACAACCTGCTGCTCAGCGTGGGCTTCATGTTGTTGACCGGCTTTGCCTGTGGTCTGCAGTTTCCCACGTCGCTGGTGGGCGCGCAGAACTCGGTGCAGGCCAGGGACATTGGTGTGGCGACCAGCACCCTGGCATTATTTCGCTCGCTGGGGGGCGCGGTTGGGGTGGCCTGCCTGTCGGCCCTGCTCCTGGCCATGTTGCATGGCGTGCAGTTGGCGGACAGTGCCTTGGGCGGTCACGGCCTCGAAGCGATGGGCGACAATGTGCTGCTGACCGGGCTCAATGCGGCGGCAGGCCCGGCACGGGACGCCTTGCGTCTGGAACTGGGGCAGACCTTTCAACACCTGCTGTGGGCCAGTGCCGGTATTTCGCTGCTGGGACTGGCCGTGGCACTGGCGCTGCCCAATCTGGAACTGCGTGGCCGTGGGCATGGGGAGAAGTGACGTGTGTGCTAAGCAGGTCCGGCCCCTTCGCGGGTAGAACCCGCTCCCACAAGGGAGTGGGAGAAGTAGCTTGTATGGGGGGCAGGTCTGGCCTCTTCGCGGGTAGAACCCGCTCCCACAAGGGGTGGAGCGAAGTTGCTTGATCTGTGGGAGCGGGCTCTACCCGCGAAGGGGCCTGCTCAAACAGCCGGTCGCTTCTTGCGTTGGGCCCAGGCCACGGCCAGGCCACTGAGGCAGATGACGCTGATGCCCACCACCCCGAAGATATCCGGGGTGTGGTCGAAGATCAGGTAACCATACATGCCGGCAAACAGGATCTGCCCGTAGCTGAACGGCGCCAGCAACGCCGGCGCGGCATGGCGGAAGGCCTGGGTCAGCAGCAGATGCCCCAACATGCCGCAGGTGCCCAGCCCCACCATGAACAAGGCATCGATCCAGCCCGGTGCTTGCCAGAAGAACGGCAGCACCGCGCTCATGATCAGGGTGTTGAAGATACCGGCAAGAAAGTTGCTAGTGGTCGGGCTGTCGATGCCGCTGAGCTTGCGCGTGAGCAGCTGGTACAGACCGAAGAAGAACGCGGAAATCAGCGGCAGGATGATGGCCGGGGTGAACAAGGCACCGCCGGGCCTGATGACGATGAGTACACCGATGAAGCCCGTGATGACCGCCGCCCACTGCGCGCGGGTGACGACTTCCTTGAGCAGCGGCACCGACAGCGCCGTCACCAGCAATGGCGCCAGGAAGTTCACCGCGGTGGCCTCGGCCAACGGTATGTAACGCAGGCTGGTGGTGAAGAACAGGCTGGTGGCGATCAGGCACAGCGCTCGCAGCAGCTGCAATCCGGGTCGCTTGGTGCGGATGACCGTGGACAAACCGGTCTGCGGCACGAAGATGGCCAGCATCAACAGGGTGTGCACCACATAGCGCGCCCACACCACCACGACGATGGGAAAAAACCCGGAGAGGTACTTGGACAAGGCGTCGTGGCTGGCGAACAGCAACGTCGCCAGACAGATCAGCGCGATACCGCGCAGCGGCTGGCTGGCCCCAGTAAGCAACGGGTTTTGCACGCTCATTCACACGCTCGCAACAGGATGATGAAAGGGTACCGACCGGGCGGGTAAGGTCGATGATGGCGCGAGCGGGGGCAGTGTTACAACTTGATTCACAACTTTATTTGCGCAACGCCGGCGTCAGGCTCAGCGTTTGCAGGCTCAGGTCCACCCAACGCTCGGCCTCCTGGAAAAGGTCGAAACTGTCAGGGACCAGCAACCATTGACCGATCATGCCATCTATATAGGCGTGCAAGGCGATGGCGGCCCTGACGGTATCCAGGTCACGCGGCAGCTGTTCGCGGTTCACCGCATTTCTCAGCGAGCGTTCGATGCGCACATTGCAGTCGATGCTGACCGTCTGACGTTGGCGACGCATGTCACACATTTCATCGGTGAACTCGCACTTATGATGCAGAATTTCGTTGAGACGGCGGGTCTTGGGGTCCACGGCGATCTGCTGGAACAGGCGGATCAGCAGCTTGCGCATGCAACCCAGTGGATCGGGCTCATCCTCGCTTTCGCTGGCCTGGGCCAATTCCTCGAGCGGTTCCTGCAGGCTGTCGAGCATGGCCTGGACCAGATCGGCCTTGTTGCTGAAGTGCCAATAGATGGCGCCGCGCGTCACCCCGGCCAGGGTTGCGATGTCGGCCAAGGTCGTGCGAGCCACACCGCGCTCGTAGAAAGCCTGTTCGGCGGCCTCGAGAATCTGGCTTCGGGTTTCCTGGGCTTCCTCTTTGGTACGGCGAACCATGGCAGTAGAACCTCAATCTTCAATGCACGGGCCATGCGATACGCGGCGCGTGCTCAGGCCGGGAATCCCTTTTGTGCGGGGCTTGTCCCGAATGTCGATGGTGCGCCGCCTCGTCGCGGGCATCAGGCCATCAAGTTGTTTACAAACAACCACGAATGTAAGTATATTCGTTAGTAAGCTATTAATCCAGTCGTAACATTTTTTCAACCTTCCACTATTCTTGAGCCCTCCCACGCGCTCACGACCCGAGGATCTTCATGCAATTCAAGCCAGTTGTTACCGCTCTGGTATCCGCCGTCGCCCTGGCAACCCTGCTCAGCGGCTGTGACAAAAAGGAAGAAGCAGCCCCGCAGCAGGCTCAGCAGGCTCCTCAGGTCGGCGTGGTTACCTTGAAAGCCCAACCCTACACCCTGACCAGCGAACTGCCGGGCCGGACCACCGCGTACCGCGTGGCCGAAGTCCGGCCGCAGGTCAACGGGATCATCCTCAAGCGTCTGTTCAAGGAAGGTACCGAGGTCAAGGCCGGGCAGCAGCTCTACCAGATCGACCCGTCGGTGTACGAGGCCACGCTGGGCAGCTCCCAGGCGACCCTGGAATCGGCCAAGTCGCTGGCCGGACGCTACAAGCAGTTGATCGACGAGCAAGCCGTCAGCCGCCAGGAGTACGACAACGCCCGCTCGCAGCAGCTGCAAGCCGAAGCCTCGGTCAAGAGCGCGCAGATCGACTTGCGCTACACCAAGGTGCTGGCGCCGATCTCGGGCCGCATCGGTCGCTCCGACGTGACCGAAGGTGCCCTGGTGACCAACGGCCAGACCAACGCCATGGCCACCATCCAGCAGCTGGACCCGATCTATGTCGACGTGACCCAGTCGTCCGCCGAAATGCTCCGGTTGCGTCGCGACCTGGACAGCGGCAAGTTGCAGAAGGCCGGCGACAATGCCGCGTCGGTGAAACTGACCCTGGAAGACGGCAGCGAATACAGCCAGACCGGCAAGCTGGAGTTCTCCGAGGTGTCAGTCGACCAGGCCACCGGATCGGTGACCCTGCGCGCCGTGTTCCCCAACCCCGAGCACGTGCTGCTGCCGGGCATGTTCGTTCACGCCAAGCTGCAGGCCGGTGTGCGCAGCGAGGCCATCCTGGCACCGCAGCAAGGCGTGACCCGTGACCTCAAGGGCACCCCGACCGCCTTGATCGTGAACAAGGACAACAAGGTCGAGCAGCGCGAGCTGGTGGCCAACCGCACCGACGGCGCCTTCTGGGTGATCGAGAAAGGCCTGAACGCCGGCGATCGCGTCATCACCGAGGGCCTGCAGTACGTCAAGCCAGGCGCCGACGTGACCGTGAAGGAAGCGGGCAACCTGACGCCCGGCCAGTCCGATTCCACCGCCACAGGCGAAGGTAAGTAATCGATGTCCAGATTCTTTATTGACCGCCCCATTTTCGCCTGGGTGCTCGCCCTGGTGATCATGCTCGTGGGCGGGCTGGCAATTCTCAAGTTGCCCATCAACCAATACCCGGCCATCGCGCCGACCGCCATCGATATCCAGGTCACCTACCCAGGTGCTTCCGCACAGACCGTGCAGGACACCGTGGTCCAGATCATCGAGCAGCAGCTCAACGGTATCGACAACCTGCGTTACGTTTCCTCGGACAGTAACTCCGATGGCAGCATGACCATCACCGTGACCTTCAACCAGGGCACCAACCCCGACATCGCTCAGGTTCAGGTGCAGAACAAGCTCAACCTGGCCACGCCCCTGTTGCCGCAGGAAGTGCAGCAACAAGGTCTGCGTGTGACCAAGTCGGTGAAGAACTTCCTGCTGGTGATCGGTCTGGTGTCCGAAGATGGCAGCATGACCAAGGACGACCTGTCCAACTACATCGTTTCCAACATCCAGGACCCGATCTCGCGGACTTCCGGTGTGGGTGACTTCCAGGTGTTCGGTTCGCAGTACGCCATGCGTATCTGGCTGGATCCGGCCAAGCTCAACAAATTCCAGCTGACACCGGTGGACGTGAGCGCTGCGATTACTGCGCAGAACGTGCAGATCGCGACCGGTCAGCTGGGCGGCCTGCCGGCCTTGCCCGGCACCCAGCTCAACGCCACCATCATCGGCAAGACCCGCCTGCAGACTGCCGAGCAGTTCGGCAATATCTTCCTGAAAGTCGATAACGACGGCGCGCAGGTCCGCCTCAAGGACGTCGCGCGCATTGGCCTGGGCGGTCAGAACTACAGCATCGACGCGCAGTTCAACGGCAGCCCGGCATCGGGTATGGCGATCAAGCTGGCCACGGGCGCCAACGCTCTGGACACCGCCAAGGCCATTCGTGCCACGGTGTCCAACCTGGAGCCGTTTTTCCCGCCTGGGATGAAGGTGGTCTACCCGTATGACACCACACCGACCGTGACCGAATCGATCACAGGCGTGGTCCACACCCTGATCGAAGCGATCGTGCTGGTGTTCCTGGTGATGTACCTGTTCCTGCAGAACCTGCGCGCGACCATCATCACTACGATGACGGTCCCGGTGGTACTGCTCGGCACTTTCGGCATCCTCGCCGCCTTCGGTTTCACCATCAACACCTTGACCATGTTCGGCATGATCCTGGCGATCGGGCTATTGGTGGACGATGCGATCGTGGTGGTGGAGAACGTCGAACGGGTGATGGAAGAGGAGCATCTGTCGCCCAAGGAGGCGACCAAGAAATCCATGGACCAGATCCAGGGTGCTCTGGTCGGTATCGCCATGGTGCTGTCGGCGGTACTGCTGCCGATGGCCTTCTTCGGCGGCTCCACGGGTGTGATCTACAAGCAGTTCTCCATCACCATCGTTTCGGCCATGGCCCTGTCGGTACTGGTCGCATTGATCTTCACCCCGGCGCTGTGCGCCACCATGCTCAAGCCGATCGATCCGGAAAAGCACGGCCAACCCAAGCGCGGCTTCTTCGGCTGGTTCAACCGGACCTTCGACCGCAGCGTGGTCAAGTACGAGAACGGCGTCAAACGCATGGTGACCCACAAGTTGCCGGCGTTCCTGGTGTACCTGCTGATTTTCGCTGGCATGGTCTTCCTGTTCATGCGTATTCCGGCAGCGTTCCTGCCGGATGAAGACCAGGGCGTGATCTTTGCCCAGGTGCAGACCCCGGCTGGCTCGTCCGCCGAGCGGACGCAGAAAGTCATCGACGACATGCGCACCTACCTGCTCGATGGCGAAAACGGCGAAGGCGCGGGCGTCAAATCCGTGTTCAGCGTCAACGGCTTCAACTTCGCTGGCCGTGGCCAGAGTTCGGGCCTGGCGTTCGTCATGCTCAAGCCCTGGGATGAGCGCGACGCCGAGACCACCGTGTTCAAGATCGCCGAACGGGCACAGAAACACTTCGCCAGCTTCCGCGATGCCATGGTGTTCGCCGTGGTGCCTCCTTCGGTACTCGAACTGGGTAACGCGTCGGGCTTCGACGTCTACCTGCAGGACCAGGGCGGTGTCGGCCACGAAAAACTGCTGGAAGCGCGCAACCAGTTCCTCGGGATGGCGGCACAGAGCAAGATTCTGGCAGGCGTACGTCCCAACGGCCTGAACGATGAGCCGCAATACCAGCTCACCGTGGATGACGAGAAGGCCAGTGCACTGGGCATTACCTTGTCGAACATCAACCAGACCCTATCGATCGCTCTGGGTGGTAGCTACGTCAACGACTTCATCGACCGCGGTCGGGTGAAGAAGGTGTACGTGCAGGGCGAAGCCTTCGGTCGCATGACACCTGAAGACCTGAACAAGTGGTACGTGCGCAACGACGCCGGGACCATGGTGCCGCTGTCTGCGATTGCTACCGGTGAATGGATCTACGGTTCGCCCAAGCTGTCGCGCTATAACGGTGTCGCAGCCATGGAAATCCTCGGTACTCCGGCACCGGGCTACAGCTCGGGTCAGGCGATGGCCGAGGTCGAGGCGCTGGCCAAGAAGCTGCCTGCCGGCGTGGGCTATTCGTTCACCGGTCTGTCATACGAAGAGCGTCTGTCCGGCTCGCAGGCTCCAGCGCTGTACGCCATCTCGCTGCTGTTCGTGTTCCTGTGCCTGGCGGCCTTGTATGAAAGCTGGTCGATCCCGATCGCGGTGCTTCTGGTTGTGCCGCTGGGTGTGATCGGTGCGCTGATCGCGACCAGCATGCGCGGGTTGTCCAACGACGTGTTCTTCCAGGTAGGCTTGCTGGTCACGGTGGGCCTGGCGGCCAAGAACGCCATTCTGATCGTCGAGTTCGCCAAGGAACTGCACGAACAGGGCAAGAGCCTGGTGGAAGCGGCGGCCGAAGCATGCCGCATGCGTCTGCGACCAATCATCATGACGTCCCTGGCGTTCATCCTCGGCGTGGTACCGCTGGCGATTTCCAGCGGCGCAGGCTCGGGTAGCCAACATGCGATCGGTACCGGCGTGATCGGCGGTATGATCACCGCCACCGTCCTGGCAATTTTCTGGGTGCCGATGTTCTACGTGGCCGTGTCGTCGATGTTCAAGAGCAAGTACGACAAGGAACACGAGAAGGACAACGACAAAGCCATTACACACGATGAGGCTGGCCAATGAGCAAGTCACTGATATCCATCGCTGTCGCCGCCTTCGTGCTCGGCGGCTGCTCGATGATCCCCGAGTACAAGCAGCCTGCCCTGCCGGTGGCCGAGCAGTTCCCGCAGGGCGAGGCCTACGCGCCCGCCGATGCGGCCGAAGTGGCGGCGGCGGAACAAGGCTGGCGGCAGTTCTTCACCGATCCGGCGCTCGAGCGCCTGGTGCAGGTAGCGCTTGAGAACAACCGCGACCTGCGGGTTGCGGCGCTGAACATCGAAGCCTATCGGGCGCAGTACCGCATCCAGCGTGCCGATCTGTTCCCGGCCATCAATGCCGACGGCACCGGTACGCGTCAGCGCACACCGGCCGACCTGTCACAGCTTGGCGAGTCGGGCATCTCCAGCCAGTACGCCGTCACGCTGGGCGTGAGTGCCTATGAGCTGGACCTGTGGGGGCGCATCCGCAGCCTCAGCGAACAGGCCCTGCAGACCTATCTGTCCACCGAGGAGGCTCGTCGCTCCACACAGATCAGCCTGGTGGCCAACGTGGCCAACGCCTACCTGACCTGGCAGGCCGACCAGGCGCTGCTGAAGTTGACCCAGGAGACCCTGGGCGCCTTCGAGCAGAGCCTCAAGCTGACCAGCCGCAGCACCGAAGTAGGCGTGTCCTCGGCCCTGGACCTGAGCCAGGCACGCACGGCGGTGGAAACTGCCCGTGTCAGCCTGGCGCGCTACAAGCGCCAGGTGGCTCAGGATCGCAACAACCTGACCCTGTTGCTGGGCACGGCCATTCCGACCGACCTGCCAGAAGCCCGCGGGCTGGACGCCGACCTGCTCAGCGAAGTGCCGGCCGGCATGCCGTCGCAGTTGCTGACCCGGCGCCCGGACATTCTCGAAGCCGAGCACGCCCTGCTGGCCGCCAACGCCAACATCGGCGCGGCCCGCGCGGCGTTCTTCCCGAGCATCAGCCTGACTGCCAATGCCGGTACGTCGAGCCGGCAGCTGTCCGGCCTGTTCGACGCCGGTTCCGGCAGCTGGCTGTTCTCGCCGAGCATCAGCCTGCCGATCTTCAATGCCGGTGCGCTGCGTGCCAGCCTGGACTACTCGAAGATCCAGAAAGACATCAACGTAGCCAACTACGAGAAGGTCATTCAGACGGCGTTCCAGGAAGTGTCCGACGGCTTGGCCGCACGCAAGACCTACAACGAGCAGTTGCAGGCTCAACGTGATTCGGTGCAGGCCAACCAGGATTACTACCGCCTGGCCGAGCGTCGCTACCGTATCGGTATCGACAGCAACCTGACCTTCCTCGATGCCCAGCGCTCGCTGTTCAGTGCCCAGCAATCGCTGATCACCGACCGGCTGTCGCAGCTGACCAGCGAGGTCAATCTGTACAAGGCGCTGGGAGGCGGCTGGTACGAGCGCACTGGCCAGGCTCAGTTGGCCCAGCCAGCGCAGGCGCCCAAGAGCTGACCCCTGATGGCATGAAAAAACCACCGCTTGCGGTGGTTTTTTTACGCCTGTGACCTGCTGCCAGGAGTGAGTCAGCGCGAAAGGGCTGAAGAAAATGTCACGCGGGACTGGCCGAAAGTTCAATCATGAGCAATAGTGGTCCGATGACCAGATAACTGACTTGTTATTAACTAGTTAGTTAGTGTTCGGTTATCGCACGCATTCCTGTGCGGTCGGTTGAATCGTGCTTCACCCCGAAGCACCATCCGCGCAACGCGTAACAAAATGTCAGAAAAGCCCGTTCCAGCGTGCGTCAATCATAAAATCAATAACAATAGGTTTACCCCATGCGCCAGCACTTCCATCGTTCACCCCGTCTGTTGCCCAACCTGATCGCGTTGACCGTTGCCACGGCCGCCCTGCCTTCCTTCGCAGCCGAGTCCGGCTTTCTGGAAGACGCCAAGGTCGGTCTGAACCTGCGCAACTTCTATTTCAATCGCAATCACGTAAACCCAGCCTTCCCGCAAAGCAAGTCCGAGGAGTGGACCCAGAGCTTCATCCTCGACGCCAAGTCCGGCTACACCCAGGGCCTGGTCGGCTTCGGTGTGGACGTGCTGGGCATGTACTCGGTCAAGCTCGATGGTGGCCGCGGTACCTATGGCACGCAGTTGCTGCCTGTGCATGATGGCAATGACCCGGCCGATGACTTCGGCCGGCTGGGTGTGGCCGCCAAGGCCAAGATCTCCAAGACCGTGCTCAAGGTCGGCGAGTGGATGCCGGTACTGCCCATCCTGCGCTCGGACGACGGCCGCTCGCTGCCGCAGACCTTCCAGGGCGGACAGATCACCTCCCAGGAAATCGATGGCCTGACCCTGTACGGCGGCCAGTTCCGCAAGAACAGCCCGCGCAATGATGCCAGCATGGAAGACATGTTCCTGCAGGGGCGTGCCGGCATCACTTCCGATCGCTTCAACTTCGTCGGTGGCGAGTACACCTTCAACAACAAGAACACCCTGGTCGGCCTGTGGAACGCCGAGCTCAAGGACATCTACCAGCAGCAATACCTGCAGATCCTGCACAGCCAGCCCATTGGTGACTGGACCCTGGGCGCCAACCTGGGTTTCTTCCATGGCAAGGAAGACGGCAGCGCACGGGCCGGTGATCTGGACAACAAGACCTGGTCGGCGCTGCTGTCCGTCAAGTACGGCAGCAACACCTTCTATGTCGGCCTGCAGAAAGTCACCGGCGACAATGGCTGGATGCGCGTCAACGGCACCAGTGGCGGTACCCTGGCTAACGACAGCTATAACTCCAGCTATGAGAATGCCAAGGAAAAATCCTGGCAATTGCGCCACGACTTCAACTTTGCCGGCGTGGGCGTTCCAGGCCTGACCCTGATGAACCGCTACATCAGCGGCGACAACGTGCACACCGCCACCGTCACCGACGGCAAGGAATGGGGGCGCGAAACCGAGCTGGCCTACACCGTGCAGTCGGGCACCTTCAAGAGCCTGAACATGCGCTGGCGCAACTCGACCATGCGCCGCGACTACAGCACCAGCGAGTTCGACGAAAACCGCGTGATCGTCAGCTACCCGTTGAGCATTTTGTAATCGCCGGGGCGGTGGCGCGCGTTCAGCGCGCTACCGCCCGCCTTCCCCCATCACTGGCGTGATTCGACGCCCAGCTCATCCCAGACCGATTCGGCCAGGTGAAACGTTGTGTTGGCCGCCGGAATGCCGCAGTAGATCGCACTCTGCATCAGGACTTCCTTGACCTCCTCACGGGTGACGCCGTTGCTGGCGGCCGCGCGCAGGTGCAGCTTGAGTTCTTCGTTGCGGTTCATGCCGATCAGCATGGCGATGGTGATCAGGCTGCGCGTGTGCCGCGGCAGACCCGGACGGGTCCAGATATCGCCCCACGCGTGGCGGGTGATCATCTCCTGGAACTCGCTGTTGAACTCGGTCAGGTTGTTCAGGCTGCGCTCCACATGGGCCTCGCCCAACACGGCACGCCGGACTTTCATTCCTTCGTTGTAGCGTTCTTTCTCGTCCACGAACGGGCTCCTTCAGCGCAATAGAAATTCGACGACCCGGTCGCTGAACGGCGCACCGATTTCGACGTTGGAAAGATGCGCAGCGGCAAATTCGGCGTACTGTGCACCGGCCACCCGCTCGACGATGAACTGCGCATCCGCCGGTGTGGTGACGGCGTCCTCGCTGCCTGCGATCACCAACAGCAGCACCTGGATGGCAGCCAGCTGTTCGCGAAAATCGGCATCGCGCACCGCAGCGCAGTTGGCGGCGTAGCCCTGCGGGGAGGTGGCGGCGAGCATGTCGGTGATGCGTGTGGCCTCCAGCGGATGGGCCTCGGCGAACGCCGGGGTGAACCAGCGCGCGATGGACGCGTCACGCAACGCCTGCATGGCAGCCTCGCCTTGGCCGAGGACCATTTCGATGCGTGGATTCCAGACGTCCTGGGTGCCGATCTTCGCCGCCGTGTTGCAGATCACCAGCTTGTGCAGGCGCTCGCCGGCATTGATGCCCAGCCATTGGCCGATCAGACCGCCCATGGACAGGCCACAGAAATGCACCTTGTCCAGGTTCAGGGCATCAAGCAACGCCAGGACGTCGCCACCCAACTGCTCGATGGTGTACGTCCCAGGGGTGACCAGGGACTGGCCATGACCACGGGTGTCGTAGCGCAGCACCTGGAAATGTTCGGTGAAGGCGGCCATCTGGCCGTCCCACATGTGTCGGTCGGTGCCCAGCGAGTTGGACAGCACCAGGACGGGCTTGTCCTTGGGGCCTTCCAGGCTGTAATCGAGTTCGCCGTCGGCGAGTTGTACCTGTGCCACGCTCATCTCCTCACGCATTCAAAAGATCGTGTTCGGCTACGGCCCGTTCAACCCAGACCTGGGCCTGGCCCAGGTAGTGCGAAGGGTCCAGCAGACGGTCCAGTTCATCGGCACTCAATTGCTCGGTGACCTGCGGCTCGTCGCCGAGCACCGCACGTAGATGTCGGCCTTGAGCGACGGCCTGCTTGCAGCACTGTTCCAGCACATGGTGCGCGCGGTCGCGACCGATCCGCTGGGCCAGCACGATGCTGACGGCTTCGGCCAGCACCAGGCCCTGGGTCAGGTCCAGGTTCGCCCGCATGCGCTCAGCGTCGACCTGCATGCCATCGGCAATGGCCAGGGCCTGCTGCAACGCACCGGAAACCAGGCAGCAGATCTCCGGCAGAGTTTCCCATTCGGCATGCCATAGCCCCAGGCTGCGTTCATGCTCTTGAGGCATGGCGCTGAACAGCGTCGCCACAAGCCCCGGCACTCGGGTGGCAGCGCCGATGAGCACTGCCGCACCGACCGGATTGCGCTTGTGCGGCATGGTCGACGAACCGCCCTTGCCCGGCGCGGACGGCTCGAACACTTCCGCCGCTTCGGTCTGCATCAACAGGCTGATGTCCCGGCCCAGCTTGCCCAGGCTGCCGGCCACCAGGCCAAGTACCGAGGCCAGTTCCACCAGCCGGTCGCGCTGGGTATGCCAGGGCTGGTCGGGCAGGTTCAGGTGCAGTTCCTCGGCCAGCGCCTGGGCCACCGGCATTGCCTGTTCGCCGAGCGCGGCCAGGGAGCCCGAGGCGCCGCCGAACTGCAGGCAGGCCAGCCGCGGCCTGAGCTCACGCAGGCGTTGCCGGCTGCGGTTCAGGGCGCCGAGCCAGCCGGCGATCTTCATGCCCAGGGTGACGGGCGTGGCGTGTTGCAGCCAGGTGCGTCCGGGCATGACCGTGGCGGCATGGTGACGGGCCTGCTGGCTCAGCGCCTCGTTCAGACGTTGCAGGTCGGCTTCGATCAGGTCGACCGCCGCCAGCAGTTGCAGGACCAGCCCGGTGTCCATCACGTCCTGACTGGTCGCGCCCAGATGCACATAGCGCTCGGCATCGGGGTCGGAAGCGGCGATGACCTTGCCGAGCATCTTGACCAGCGGAATGGCCGAATTGCCGGCGCTGGCGATGGCTTGCGCCAGGGCCTGAAAATCGTACTGCTCGGCCTTGCAGGCGGCCTCGATGGAGGCGACTGCCGAGCCGGGTATCACGCCGACGCGGGCCTGGGCACGAGCCAGCGCGGCTTCGAAATCGAGCATGCCCTGCACCCGGCCATGGTCGCAGAAGATCTGGCGCATGGCGGGCGCAGTGAAATAGACATCGAACAACTGATTGTTCGGCGGTTGGCTCATGGAACTCCCCTGTAACGGCGCGCCACACAAGGCGCGCCTGTGGGCTTAATGGTCGGTATGCAGGTACTTGGGTTGCTTGGGCAAGCGCAGACTGAACAGGAACGCGATCGCCATCATCACCGTCACGTACCAGTAAAACGCGTTTTCGTTGCCCATGTTCTTCAGGTTCAGCGCGACGAACTCCGCCGACCCGCCGAACACGGCGTTGGCCACAGCGTAGGCCAGGCCAACGCCCAGCGCGCGCACTTGCGGCGGGAACATCTCGGCTTTGACCAGACCACTGATCGAGGTATAGAAGCTGACGATGGCCAAGGCCAGGGTGATCAGCACGAAGGCCAGGAACGGGCTGGTGACGGTCTTCAATACCATGAGGATCGGCAAGGTGCACAAGGTACCCAGACCGGCGAACCAGAGCATGGAGTTACGGCGGCCGATCCGGTCGGCGAGCATGCCGAACAGCGGCTGCATGCACATGTACAGGAACAGCGCGCCGGTCATGATCAGGCTGGCGGTCTTGGCGTGCAGGCCCGCGGTATTGACCAGGTATTTCTGCATGTACGTGGTGAAGGTGTAGAAAATCAGCGAGCCACCTGCGGTGTAGCCCAACACGGTGATGAACGCCGCGCTGTGGTTCTTGAACAGCCCGGCGATGCTGCCGGCGTCCTTGTCGTTGCGGGTCTCGGCGGTACTGGTTTCCTCAAGGGTACGGCGCAGCAACAGCGAAATGATCGCGGCCACCGCACCGACGAAGAACGGAATACGCCAGCCCCACGCGCGCAACTCCTGCTCATCGAGAAACTGCTGAAGGATGACCACGGTCAACACCGCCAGCAGCTGCCCACCGATCAGGGTGACGTACTGGAACGATGCAAAGAAGCCACGCTGGCCGCGCAAGGCTACTTCCGACATGTAGGTGGCCGTGGTGCCGTATTCACCGCCCACCGAAAGGCCCTGGAACAGCCGGGCCAGCAGCAGGATGATCGGCGCCCAGACGCCAATGGTGGCGTAGGTGGGCAGGCAGGCGATCACCAGCGAGCCGGCGCACATCATCAGCACCGAGATCATCATCGAATTCTTGCGGCCATGCTTGTCGGCCACCCGGCCGAACAGCCACCCACCGATGGGCCGCATCAGGAAGCCCGCCGCGAAGACCCCGGCGGTGTTGACCAATTGCACGGTGGGATCGTCGGAGGGAAAGAACGCGGGGGCGAAGTAGATGGCGCAGAAGGCGTAGACATAGAAGTCGAACCACTCCACCAGATTGCCCGATGACGCGCCGACGATTGCGAAAATGCGCTTCTTGCGCTCCTCACCGGTGTAATGAACTGTTGTCATGTTTTAGTTCTCATTGAGGTCGGTAAAGGCTAGACATAACCTGTTACAACCCCAGGCACAAGGTGATTGGCTGTCTGGGAGGTTGAGGGTTGGCTTTAGGGCCTCTTCGCGGGCAGAGCCCGCTCCCACAGAAAAACCCGCTCCCACAAGGACATTTGATCTATGTGGGAGCGGGGCGGGCGGCGAGCCCTCTGCCCGCGAAGAGGCCCGTCAGGTCCCCCTCAAACCCGCTCTATCGCCAACGCCAACCCCTGCCCTACCCCCACGCACATCGTCGCCAGCCCGCGCTTGCCGCCGCTTTTTTCCAACTGATGCAGCGCCGTCAACACCAGCCGCGCACCGCTCATGCCCAGCGGGTGGCCTAAGGCAATCGCACCGCCGTTCGGATTGACCTGCGCGGCATCGTCCGCCAGCCCCAGGTCGCGCAACACCGCCAGGCCCTGGCTGGCGAACGCCTCGTTGAGCTCGATCACGTCGAAGTCCTCGACCGCCAGGTTCAGGCGTTCGAGCAGTTTGCGCACGGCCGGCACCGGACCGACCCCCATGACCCGCGGTGCGACCCCGGCACTGGCCATGCCCAGCACGCGGCCACGGGCAGTCAGGCCGTGCTTTTGCACCGCCTCGGCGCTGGCAAGGATCATCGCGGCGGCGCCGTCGTTGACACCCGATGCGTTACCCGCGGTCACGGTCTTGTCGGCGCCGTTGACCGGTTTGAGCCTGGCCAGGGTTTCCAGGGTGGTGTCGGCGCGCGGATGCTCGTCCTGCTCGACGACGGTTTCGCCCTTCTTACCCGGAATGCGCACCGGCACGATTTCTTCGGCGAAGAAACCCGCAGCCTGTGCGGCAGCGGTGCGTTGCTGGCTGCGCACGGCGAAGGCGTCCTGGTCTTCACGGGAAACCTGGCAATCGTCGGCCACGTTATCTGCCGTCTGCGGCATCGCATCGACGCCGTACTGGGCCTTCATCAGGGGGTTGATGAAACGCCAACCGATGGTGGTGTCTTCCAGTTTCATGTTGCGGGAAAAACCGGCATCGGCCTTGCCCATGACGAAAGGCGCGCGCGACATCGACTCGACGCCACCGGCAATCGCCAGCTCCATTTCGCCACTGGCGATGGCGCGAAACGCTGTGCCGACCGCATCCATGCCCGAAGCGCACAGGCGGTTCAGGGTCACGCCAGGTACACCTTCGGGAAGACCGGCCAGCAGCAGCGCCATGCGTGCGACGTTGCGGTTGTCTTCGCCCGCCTGGTTGGCACAGCCCATGAACACCTCGTCCAGCTGCGCCCAGTCCACGCCGGGGTTGCGTTCGAGCAACGCCTTGATCGGCACCGCTGCCAGGTCGTCGGCGCGCACGTGGGCCAGGCTGCCGCCGAAGCGACCGATGGGCGTGCGCACCGCATCGCAAATGAATACGTCGCGCATCATGCTTCTCCCGGTGCCTGGCCGTGGGCGGCCGCCGTGCGTGCTTCCAGGGCGCGCAACGCTTCGAGTTCCGTGGCGTCAGGCTCGGCCGTGGTCTGCACCTGGTCGGCGAAGCGGATCGGCCAGCCGGTCGCTGCGCTGATTTGTTCACGCGTCACGCCCGGGTGAATGGACGTCACCACGAATTCGTTGGAGCCGGCTTCAGGTTCCATGATGCACAGGTCGGTGATGATCCCTACCGGCCCCTGTCCTGGAAGGCCCAGGCGCTTGCGCGAATCGCCGCCTTCGCCATGGCCGACCGAGGTGACGAAATCGAGCTTCTCGACGAAGCTGCGGTGCGACTGTTTGAGAATGATCAACACGCTCTTGGCCGAACCTGCAATCTCCGGTGCACCACCGGCGCCCGGCAGACGGACCTTGGGCTGATGGTAGTCGCCCACCACCGTGGTGTTGATGTTGCCGAAACGGTCGACCTGAGCGGCGCCGAGAAAGCCCACATCGATGCGTCCGCCTTGCAACCAGTAGCGGAAGATCTCACCGGTGGGCACGACGGTGTCGGCGGTTTCTGCCAGCTCGCCATCGCCGATGGACAGGGGCAGCACAGTGGGTTTCGCGCCGATCGGGCCGGACTCGTAGATCAGCACCACGTCCGGCGAGGAGGTCAGACGGGCCAGGTTGGCGGCCTTGGACGGCAGGCCGATGCCGACGAAGCACACCGCGCCGTTTTGCAGACGCCGCGCGGCTGCGACGGTCATCATCTCGTTGGTGGAGTAAGTCATGGAGTCACCTGCGCTGCGCTGGCCAGTTTCGCCTGGTATTCGCTGAAGTCCTGGGTACCACGGATGTACGTGTCGATCCAGGCGGTGAAGGTCGTGCGGTCGCGGGCGATCGGGTCCCAGGCCTGGTAGAACACGTTATCGCGCTCGGTGTAGCCATGGGCGTAGGACGGATGCGCACCACCGGGCACATGGCACACGGCGGCCAACGCCCAGGCCGGCAACACACAGCTGTTCATCGGCGCGTTGAGGTCATCGACGATTTCCTCGACCGTGACGATGCAGCGCTTGGCGGCCAAGGCCGCTTCCTTCTGCACCCCAAGAATGCCCCACAGCAGCACGTTGCCCTTGCGGTCGGCTTTCTGCGCGTGGATCACGGTGACGTCGGGGCGTACCGAAGGCACGGCTGCAAGCACTTCGCCGGTGAACGGGCAGGTGACTGTCTTGATCAGCGGGTTGACCTTGGGCAGATCGGAACCGGCGTAGGCCCGCAGGACCGCGAATGGCAGGCCGGAGGCGCCGGCGACGTAGGCATTGGCCAGGTCGGCATGGCTGTGTTCTTCGATCTCCAGCGACTGGGGCCACTGCTTCTCGACCGCGTCGCGCAGACGATGCAGCGAGCCGACACCGGGGTTGCCGCCCCACGAGAAGATCAACTTGCGAGCGCAACCGGCGCCGATCAACTGATCGTAGATCAGGTCGGGGGTCATGCGGACCAGCGTCAGGTCTTTCTTGCCTTGACGAATGATCTCGTGACCTGCGGCGGTTGGAATCAGGTGGGTGAAGCCTTCGAGCGCGACGGTGTCACCATCGTTGACGAATTGCTTCACCGCATCGGTAAGCGACAGGATTGCAGCCATGTGGGCAGGACTCCTCGATACTGTGAGCCATCTTGTTTGAATGAAGCTGGCGTACAGGTTAGGGCGCCAGCTCCTCACGAACAATCCGATTATCGACTATCCGTTCGATAATCGAACGATACAGCGGCGTGTTTCAGGTCGCGTCGGCGTGGCTGACGCGACTCTTGATCAACAAGGCCACGGTGGCCAGCACGGCAGGAACGACCAGCGCGGTCAGGACCTGTTCGAAATTCCAGCCGAGGCCCAGCAAGGTCGCGCCCATCCAGGCCCCCAGGATCGCGCCGAAACGGCCGATCCCCAGCATCCAGGACACCCCGGTGGCACGCCCTTGCGTGGGGTAGAAGCGCGCGGCCAGCGACGGCATGGCCGACTGCGCGCCGTTGACGCACATGCCGGCAATCAGTACCAGCGTCGCCAGCAGCGTGATGTTGCCCAGGCTTTGCCCGACCGCGTAGGCGAATACGCCAGCGAGCAGGTAGAACGTGGCAATGACCTTGTGCGGGTTGAACCGGTCCATGGCCCAGCCCACGCCCACGGCACTCAGCACACCGCCGAACTGGAACAGCGCGCCGATGAACGCGGCCTGCTCCAGACTCGCGCCGCTCTCGCGCATCAGCGTCGGCAGCCAGCTGGTCAGGAGGTAGACGATCACCAGGCCCATGAAGTAGGTCAGCCACAGCAGCAGGGTGCCGGCGCGGTAGGTGCCGGAAAAGATCACCGCCAGCACGTTGCTCGCCTTGACGGTTTTCTGTTCGGGCACACTGAAACGCTCGGCCCGCGCCACCTGCTCCGGGTCGATCGGCGCCAGGGTGCGACGTATCTTTTCCACGCCCTTGTTGCGCACCACCAGATACCGCGCCGACTCGGGCAGCCAGATCATCAACACCACCGCCAGCACCAGCGGCAGAACGCCGCCGAGCAACAGCAGGCTGTGCCAGCCGAAGGCGGGAATCAGCTTGGCGGACATGAACCCGCCCCCGGCCATGCCGAGGTTGAACCCGCAGAACATGCTGGTCACCAGCAGCGAACGAAAGCGCTCCGGGGTGTACTCGGACAACAGCGTAGTGGCGTTGGGCATGCCGGCCCCTAACCCCAGCCCGGTGAGAAAGCGCAGGATCAGCAGTTGATCGACGTTGCTGCTGTAGGCCGAAGCCAGGCTGAACCCGCCGAACACCAGCACGGCGCCGACCAGCACCAGCTTGCGCCCGAAACGGTCGGCCAATGGCCCGGAGCCCAGGGCGCCGAACACCATGCCGATCAATGCGGCGCTCATCACCGGTCCGAGGCTGGCGCGGTCGATGCCCCACTCCTGCGACAGCGCAGGTGCGATGAAGCCCATGGCGGCAGTGTCCAGCCCGTCGAGGAAGACGATCAGGAAACACAGGATGACCACGCGCCATTGATAGCGCGACAGCGGTCGGTCATTGATCAGGGTCTGCACATCCAGGCACAGCCCCGCAGCGTTGGCAGGTTTGTTCATTGTTGTTCTTGTCATTGTGATTGTCCGGGAAAGACGGGCACGTCGATGCAGGCCATGCGGCCGCATGCCTGGGCAGTCGAAGGTCTAGGGGTGTCGCGTGGTGAGCGTCGGAACGCAAAGGGAGCAAAAGCTGAAGGCGTTGGGCATGAGGTGATCCTCGCTATTTTTATTGGCGACCGCTTGAGCGGTCGATGCGATGGACATTAGTCAGCGCGCCCCGGCCGGGTCAATCGGGCACTGGCGGATGTGTGCGGTCACCGCACACTGCCATGCAGAGCCCCCGCCAAGCGTTCAAGCGAACAACTGCGCGCTCAGATCGCGACTGGCCGACAGCATGATCGGCAGAAAACGCTGCTCAAGTTCCGCCCGGGTGACGCGACCGGCATGGGTGCTGACATTCAGCGCGGCCAATACCTGCCCCGACGCGTCGTACACCGGCACGGCAATCGAACGCAGCCCTTGCTCCAGCTCCTGATCGACGATGCACCAGCCCTGCTGGCGAACCCGTTCCAGGCACTCCAGCAACGCGGTTTTGTTGGTCAGGGTCCGACTGGTCTTGGGCGCAAGATCGGTGTGCTGCAGGTATTCGTGCAGCGACGCGTCGTCGAGTGCCGCGAGCAGGATGCGCCCCATGGAAGTGCAGTACGCCGGCAGCCGACCGCCCACCGACAGGTCCACCGAAATCAGCCGCTGAGTCGTGGCCGAACGAGCGATGTAGAGGATGTCATCGCCTTCGAGGGTGGCCATGTTGCAGGCTTCGTGCAACTGCTCACTCATGCGGTCCAGGTAGGGTTGCGCCGAGACGGCCAAGGGCGTCGAGGACAGGTAGGCATGGCCCAGGGTCAGCACTTTGGGCAGCAGCGAGTAGGTGCGCCCATCGGTGGTGGCATAACCGAGCTTGATCAGGGTATGAAGACAGCGCCGCACGGCAGCGCGGGGAATTTCCGTCCGGTGGCTGATCTGCGCAATGGTCAGGTGTCGCTTGCGCTCCTGGAACGCCTGCACCACCGCCAGTCCGCGGGCCAGCGAGGTCATGAAGTCCGGGTCGCCGGTGAAGGCCTGAATGCGCTTGGCAGGCGATGCGACGATCGGCGGGGCCAGTGAGCTGAACGCAGGGCGCTGTGGCACTTTCGAACCGGTCGCTGACGTGCCTGCCGGTGGTGTGTGTTCGCTCATGGTGCTGCCCTCTGGAATGTTCGAAACCGACCGAGGGCGATTATCGGACCGGTGGGCGATAATCGCAAATCCATTGCGCTGATCCGATTCTTGGCCGGATGGCGTTGCCGGGCGCCCTGAAACTTATTCCTGTCTGTGCTTTCTCAGATTGTGTTCTGCACATTGATACACACCGAATAAACGGCCTCCCTGCCCTGTCGCGGTTGCAACCGGCTACAATGCGGGCTCCAACTGCCAGGCGGCTTTCGACGCCTCATCGGTGGGTTTCAACTTTCCAAATAACAGAGTAATAAAAGTGACGAAAGACGAACTGCGCGCGCAACTGGAGCGCCAGGAACAACGTTACAAGGAAGTCTACGGCGGTGAGATCACCACCTATGCCGCTCAGCCAGATCCAGAACGCAAACCGTGGCGCAAACGTGCCAGCATTCTCGATCAGGCCTTTCAGGAAGAGATCCAGAAGATCGAAAAGGATCTCGAGCAACAGAACGCATGACACAAACGTGGCAGGCGGCCATGGGCCGCTTGTGCCACGTCAATTGTCTTCAGAATTGCGTCATCCGCTGACAGATTTCATACGACCGTTTGAATCATTTCTCCTGGCTCACCGCTTTATCGTGGCCTATCGATAGCCCGAATTTTCGGGGCTCGAGCCAGGCTTGTCTGCAAGACATGCGCTGCCGCCATTGCCCGGTCGCTCGAAAAGCGGACCCACCGGTCAGCGCCTGGGGGGTCATACCGCGTCGATTTCTGGCATAATCGCGCCCCCTCAATGGCCCGGTCACAAAACCTTCATGATCGAATTATTCAGCGCACTGGATGCGTGGGTGCTGATCAGCCTGTTCTTAGCGCTGGCGTTCGTACTCACCTTCGAATTCATCAACGGCTTTCATGACACCGCCAACGCGGTCGCCACAGTCATCTATACCAAGGCCATGCCGCCCCATCTGGCGGTGTTCCTGTCCGGTATCTTCAACTTCCTGGGTGTACTGCTGGGCGGCGTCGGCGTGGCCTATGCAATCGTTCACCTGCTGCCGGTCGAGTTGCTGATCAACGTCAACACCGGACACGGCCTGGCCATGGTGTTCTCGCTGCTGGCCGCGGCCATTACCTGGAACCTGGGCACCTGGTATTTCGGCATTCCGGCGTCGAGCTCGCACACCCTCATCGGCTCGATTCTGGGCGTGGGCCTGGCCAACGCGCTGATCAACGACATCCCGCTGGGCGACGGGGTCAACTGGCAGAAGGCGATCGATATCGGTGCCTCGCTGGTGTTCTCGCCCCTGGCCGGCTTCGTGGCGGCGGCCCTGGTGCTGATCGGCCTGAAGTGGTGGCGTCCGGCGTCCAAGATGCACAAGACCCCGGAGCAGCGCCGCAAGCTGGACGACAAGAAACACCCACCGTTCTGGAATCGCCTGGTGCTGGTCCTGTCGGCCATGGCCGTGAGCTTCGTGCACGGTTCCAACGATGGCCAGAAGGGCATCGGCCTGATCATGCTGGTGTTGATCGGTATCGTTCCGCAGCAGTTCGTGCTGGACCTGAACGCGACCACCTACCAGATCGAGCGGACCCGCGACGCGACCCAGCACCTGAGCCAGTTCTACCAGCGCAACCAGGCCACCCTGGGTGAGTTCCTGGCGCTGGGCAAGGCTCAGCAAGGCGATCTGCCGGAGAAATTCAGCTGCAATCCACAGCAGACCGAACCGACCATCGCAGCGCTGCTGAGCACCCTCGATGGCGTCTCCGACTACCACTCGCTGGCTGCCGAACACCGTATCGAAGTGCGTCGCTACCTGCTCTGCCTGGATGATACGGCGAAGAAGGTCGGCAAGCTGCCGGCACTGGAACCGCGCGAGAAATCCGATCTGGAGAAATTGCGCAAGGACCTCACTGCCACCACCGAGTATTCGCCGTTCTGGGTGATTCTGGCCGTGGCCCTGGCGCTGGGTATCGGCACCATGGTCGGCTGGAAGCGTGTGGTTCTGACCATCGGCGAGAAGATCGGCAAGCAGGGCATGACCTATGCCCAGGGCATGTCGGCTCAGATCGTCACCGCGTGCGCGATCGGCGCGGCCAACGTGTTCAGCCTGCCGGTCTCGACCACGCACATCCTGTCCTCGGGTGTGGCCGGGACCATGGTGGCCAACAAGAGCGGCCTGCAAGGTGGCACGGTTCGTACCATCATGCTGGCCTGGGTGCTGACCCTCCCGGCCTCCATGGGCCTGGCGGCCGGTCTGTTCTGGTTGGCCAGCCAACTGGTGGGATGACCACCGCGTGACACTCTGCAAAAAGGCGCCCGCGGGCGCCTTTTTGCATGGCTGAAGAAACCTCCTGCGCTACTTGCGCTTGCTCCCTCCCAACAGGGAACCCATCAAGCCACGCACCAACTGGCGGCCGAACTGGTTGGCAGCCTGGCGCATCGCCGACTTCAACGCCTGCCCCGCCGCCCCACTGAGAAACTCCCCGGCCTTGTCGGCCAGGCTCGGCTCCGCTGGCTGTACCGGATCTGCCGTCGGCGGCAGTTTACGCGCAGTCAGCATTTCATAGGCGGACTCGCGGTCGATCGGTTTGTCGTAGCGACCGGCGAGCGGCGAGTTGCGCACCGTGGCTGCCCGCTCGGCGTCGGTCAGTGGGCCGATGCGCGACTGCGGTGGCGCGATCGCGACCCGTCGCACCATCGCCGGGGTGCCTTTTTCCTGCAGCGTCCCGACCAAGGCTTCACCCGTGCCCAATTCGGTCAGCACGGCCAGGGTGTCGAACTCAGGGTTGGGTCGGAAGCCTTCGGCGACGGCCTTCAAGGCCTTCTGCTCGCGGGCGGTGAATGCACGCAGGCCGTGCTGGATGCGCAGGCCGAGCTGGGCCAGCACCGCATCGGGCAGGTCGCTGGGCGACTGAGTGACGAAGTACACGCCAACGCCCTTGGAACGGATCAACCGCACCACCTGTTCCAGACGATCCTGCAAGGCCTTGGGCGTGCCGTTGAACAGCAGGTGGGCTTCGTCGAAGAACAATGCCAGCAGCGGCTTGTCGGCATCACCGCGCTCGGGCAATTGCTCGAACAGTTCGGCCAGCAGCCACAGCAGGAACGTGGCATAGACCTTGGGGGCTTCGTGGACCAGGCGGCTGGCGTCGAGCAAATGGATGCGGCCGCGACCCTCGGCGTCGGGGTGCAGAATGTCTTCCAGACGCAAGGCCGGCTCGCCGAACAGCGCTTCGGCGCCCTGCTGTTCCAGGCTGGCCAGACGGCGCAACAGGGCCTGGCTCGACCCCGTGGTCATCAAGGCGCTGTCGTCGCCCAGCAGCTCGGGATTGTCCCGAAGGTGGTTGAGCAAGGCCTTGAGGTCCTTGAGGTCGAGCAGCAGCAGGCCCTCGCGATCGGCCACCTTGAAGGCGGCGTACAGCGCCGACTGCTGGCTGTCGGTGAGCTCCAGCAGGCTGCCCAGCAGCAGCGGCCCCATTTCGCTGAGCGTGGTTCGCAGTGGATGCCCGGACTGGCCCTGGATATCCCACAACGTCACGGGGCAGGCCTGAGGGCGATAATTCAGCCAAGGCATCTGGGCGATGCGCTCGGCGATCTTGCCCTGAGGGTTGCCGCTGGCACCCAGGCCACACAGGTCGCCCTTGATATCGGCGGCGAACACCGCCACCCCGGCCTCGCTGAACGCCTCGGCCAGGCGCTGCAAGGTCACCGTCTTGCCGGTCCCGGTGGCCCCGGCGATCAAACCATGGCGGTTGGCCAAGCGCAGGTCCAGGCCTACGGGTTCACCGCTGGAATCGGCACCGAACAGTACGTGTCTGGCATCCGTCATCTTGCACCTCTGTTTTTATTCAATGAAGCATGACCCAGCGTAATGCCAAAAAAGTCGGCGTGCAGGAAAAACGTGCGCTGGAAGCATTTCTGTGGGAGTCAGTGAGGGCCTCTTCGCGGGCAGAGACCCGCTCCCACATGCACAGATACGCCTGTGGGAGCGGGGCGGGCGGCGAGCCCTCTGCCCGCGAAGAGGCCCGAGAATTCGTGCACCAGCCAAGCCCCACAACGCCAAGCCGCTGACGAATCCCCCCTACGCGGCTATCATCTCGGCCACGACGGCCTGGCGCCGGCCCATACGGACTTTCCCATGCAGCGCACTCCCCTTTCGCTTCCCTGCAACCTCGCGGCGAACCACCAGCCATGAACCGAATGCTGTGGCTGGTCCTGATCATCGTCGTCGCCGTACTGATTCCAGTGATCATGGGCGGCACCGAAATGCTTCAGCGTCTGCGCGGGTTCTCGTTGCTTCTGCTGCTGGGCATGTTCGGCATGATCTGTGTCGGCTGGGTGGTGAATGCCACGCGCCTGCGCCTGCTGCTGGCCGAGCAGGCGACGCGCATCGGTCGGCTGAAGACCGTGGCCGTGGTGATGGCCGCAGAGTTCGCCTATTGCGCCACCCCTGGCGGCAGCGGCGCACCGCTGACACTGCTGGCACTGCTCGGCCGGCACGGCATCGGCGCGGCCAAGACCAGCGCCGTGTTCGCCATGGACCAGCTCAACGACCTGATGTTCTTCTTTTTCGCCCTGCTGTGCATTCTGGTCTACGCGCTGTTTCACAACCTCAGCCAGGCCCTGGAAAGCATGCTGCTGGCCAGCGGTATCCTGATGGCCGGGGCCTTGGTCGCCTGCGCAATGCTGGCGCGCTATCACCGCCCGGCGATCAAGCTCAACGGTCGATTCCTGCGACTGCTGCGGATCAAGCCGGCCACGCGCCGGCGCTGGGCACGCAAGCTGCTGCACTTTCTGGACGCCTTCGCCGACAATTTCCGCCTGCCCCGCCGCGTGCTCGCCCAAGTGTTCGCCTTGACCTGCGTGCATTGGACGTTGCGCTACAGCGTGCTGTATTTCACCTTGCAGGGATTGGGTAGCGAGGTGGACTGGGCGTGGAGTTTCCTGATCCAGATGCTGGCCCTGAGTGCCGGCCAGTTCAGCCTGTTGCCCGGTGGCGCGGGCGCGGCCGAGCTGGCCTCGGCCGCCTTGCTGGCGCCCATGGTGGGCAAGTCGACCGCCGCTGCCGCCATCCTGATCTGGCGACTGGTGACCTACTATTTCTACCTGATCGCCGGCGGCCCGGTGTTCGTCGCCCTGCTGGGCAAGCCCCTGCTCAACAAGTTGCTGCGGGCTCGTCAGGGTTGAGCTCGGCAGGCGTGTCGGCGTCGCGGGCAGGCGTACCCTGCTGCTGTTCCGACACCTGTTGCGCCCACAACGCCTCGGCACCGGGAAACTCGGTGCCGTGTTCTTCGTTCAGCGCTTCGGGATCATAACGGCTCGCGCAACCCGCCCCAAGCACCGGCAACGGCTTTGCACTGGCCTTGTCGCCGGGCTCGTTCATGTTCAGCTGAACACGACGGTCTTGTTGCCGTGCACCATCACCCGATCTTCCAGGTGATAGCGCAGGCCACGGGCCAGAACCATCTTCTCCACGTCGCGGCCGAAACGCACCATGTCGTCGATGCTGTCGCTGTGGCTGACACGGACCACGTCCTGCTCGATGATCGGACCGGCGTCCAGCTCTTCGGTCACGTAGTGGCAGGTAGCACCGATCAGTTTCACGCCACGCAGCGAGGCCTGATGGTACGGCTTGGCACCGACGAAGGACGGCAGGAAGCTGTGATGGATGTTGATGATCTTGCCGGCATAGGCCTGGCACAGCTGCGGCGGCAGGATCTGCATGTAGCGCGCCAGCACCACGACGTCGGCCTGGTGCTGATCGACCAGGCGCGAGACCTCGGCAAACGCCGGCAGCTTGTCCGCAGGGTCGACCGGCACGTGGTAGTAGGGAATGCCATGCCATTCGACCATGCTGCGCAGATCATCGTGATTGGACACCACGCAGGCAATGTCGCAGTCCAGCTCGTTGCTGTGCCAGCGGTGCAGCAGGTCGGCCAGGCAGTGGGATTCGCGGCTGGCCATGAGCACCACGCGCTTTTTCTGCGCGGTGTCGGTGACCCGCCATTCCATGGCGAATTCTTCGGCGATGGGCGCGAACGCGGCGCGGAACGCCTCGATATCGAACGGCAGGGTGTCGGCACGAATTTCGTGGCGCATGAAGAACCAACCGTTCTGGTCATCGGAGTGGTGGTTCGATTCGGTGATCCAGCCATTGTGGGACGCCAGGAAATGGCTGACTTTGGCAACGATGCCAACGCGGTCCGGGCAAGCGGTCACCAGCCGAAAAGTGCGCATGTATTCAAACTCCAGAAACTTCGCAAAGGGCGCCATTCTAGCGGTTGACGGGCAAGTCTGCAGTATTGATTGCAGCCTTGGCTGTCAGGTGCAGAGCCGCCCTGCTGCACCGATCGGCGCCGACGAGCACAGTGTCGATACAGGGGCAGGTATTATATAGATGTGCGGATGTAAACATGAAAAACCCTTCACCTGAATCGTGGATAACCGGCCCGGCTAAAAACGCTGTTCACGTTAATTGTTTACTTGGTTCGGAAGGATGCTTATTATCACACCACTGTTTTCACTGACACTTGCATTCCCGAGGTACCACCATGTCCCTGATCAACGAATATCGCGCTACAGAAGAAGCCATCAAAGAGCTTCAAGCCCGCTTGAAAAACCTGTCGCAAGACGACAAATTGCAAACCGAACTGGAATTCGAAGGCAAATTGCGCACCCTCATGGGCGAATACCAGAAGTCGCTGCGCGACATCATCGCCCTGCTGGACCCGGAAGCCAAGTTGAACAAGGCACCGCGCCCTGCCACCGGAAAAGTTACCGGCACCAAGCGCGCGCGCAAGGTCAAGCAATACAAGAACCCGCACAACGGTGAAGTCATCGAAACCAAAGGTGGCAACCACAAGACCCTGAAAGAATGGAAAGCCAAATGGGGTGGCGATGTGGTCGAGACCTGGGCCACTTTCCTGGGCTAATCGTTACATCTTGTTAAGTCGCACCGTGCCAATCAAAGAACGCCAGTCCCAGGACTGGCGTTTTTTTATGGCCTCTGTTCAGCTCAATGAGGCACCATGCCCACGCGTACCGCCAATGCCTGAGCGTAGGCCTGCCAATGCCGCAGCACTTGCGTCTGCGCCGGATCAGCCTTGGCCATGCATTCGCCCAGCGCGGCATTGAAACCCTGCAAGGTATTGGGTGCGCCAAACACAGGATCGCTCAAGCGCTGTTGGCAGAATTGCAACCAGCGCTGTGTTTCAAGAGGATTCAGGGTGTCCGGAAAGTTGCGCGCTCTATAGCGAAACAATAATTCGGGCAGTCGCGGGTCATCGAACACCCAGTCCGCGCTCGCCAACTGTTGTGGATCCAATGTACGAATGCGTTCACACAATAATCGGTCGCGGTCGCCAATGAAGCTGTCATACAACTGCTGCTCTGGATCGGCACTCTCGGGAAACGTCGTCGTTTGATAGAGCGGTGACAATTTGTAATGCCATTGCGGCTGGTCATTGCATAAGCGCATCGCCCGAGCCTGATAGAGCGGTTTATCCAGATTGAGGCGCTGCCAATCTTCATCGCGCAATACGTTGAGGGGCGCGATGACCGGGCAACGATTGATGTGCAGAAGTTTCAAAGGCACGGGCGCTTCGCCTTCGGCCAGATCCTGACGCCGCTTGTACAACCGCTCTTGCAATACTTCGATACTTTGTTCGATCAAGGGTTGGGGATCGTGAGCCAGATCATAGACGATCAACGCATTGCGATTGGTCGGATGCCAAGCCAGTGGCAGAACCACTGCAGCATAGCGTCGCGCAGCACCGAATTGACCGGAAACATGTACCAGCGGCTGCAACAGCTGAATGCTTTGCTGCACCCGTTGTTTGCTGCGCATTTGAAACAGCCAGTCGTACAGTTTGGGTTGGCGCTGGCGGATCAAACGTGCAAGGGCGATGGTGGCGCGGACGTCGGACAGCGCGTCATGGGCCTGCCCATGGTCGATGCCGTTGGCCGCCGTGAGCAGCTCCAGGCGCATGCTGGCGCGCCCGTCCACCTCTGGCCATTCGATGCCGTCCGGACGCAGGGCATAGGCCGCACGCACCACGTCGATCAGGTCCCACCGGCTGTTGCCACCCTGCCATTCCCGCCCATAGGGGTCGAAGAAATTGCGGTACAGGCTGTAACGGGTCATCTCGTCATCGAAGCGCAGGGTGTTGTAGCCGGCTCCGCAGGTACCGGGCATCGCCAGTTGTGCGTGGACCCGGGTCATGAAGTCGGCCTCGCTCAGGCCGCGGTCGGCCAGGCGCTCGGGGGTGATGCCGGTGATCATGCAGGCCGCAGGGTGCGGAAGAATGTCGTCGCTGGGCTGGCAGTACAGATTGACTGGCGCGGCGATCTCGTTGAGGTCAGCATCGGTGCGGATCCCGGCGACCTGCAAGGGCCGGTCGCAGCGCGGATTGATGCCGGTGGTTTCGTAGTCGTACCAGAAGATGCTGGAAGTCACTGAGGTGTCCTGTGCGCAGTAGCGCGACAGTGTAGAGCCCTGCCCGGCATCCGGCCACGCCTGCCGAGCAGCTTCAGCCGCGGCGACGGAACACGGCCACGCTCAGGCGATCCATCCAGCCGAAGATGCGCTGCTGGACCCGCCCCCAGAACGGCCGACGGCGCCAATCGCTGAGACTGACTTCGTGGCTGGCCGCAAAGTCGGTGGTGAAGCTGCGCTCGACCGCCTCGGTCAGGCCGGGATCGAGCGCTTCGAGGTTGGCCTCCAGGTTGAAGCGCAGGTTCCAGTGGTCGAAGTTGCAAGAACCGACACTGACCCAGTCATCGATCAAGACCATTTTCAGGTGCAGGAAACAGGGTTGGTATTCGTAGATCTTGACCCCGGCCCTGAGCAGCTTGGGGTAATAGTTGTGCCCGGCGTAGCGCACCGAGGGGTGGTCGGTGCGCGGGCCGGTGAGTAACAGCCGCACATCCAGGCCGCGACTGGCCGCCCGGCGCAGAGAACGGCGCACCTTCCAGGTCGGCAGAAAATACGGCGTCGCCAGCCAGATGCGCCGCTGTCCGCTGTTGAGCGCGCGCACCAGCGATTGGAGGATGTCGCGATGTTGACGAGCGTCCGCGTAGGCTACCCGACCCAGCCCTTGGCCGCCTTCGGGCATGGGCGGCACGCGCGCGAGGCCGAAATGGGTCGGCGGGCGCCAGGCGGTGCGCCTGAGGTTGGCGCGCCATTGGCGGTCGAAGAGCATCTGCCAGTCGGCGACCAGGGTGCCGGTGATGGCGACCATCACTTCGTGCCATTCGCTGACACTTTCATCCGGCTGCCAGAATTCGTCGGTCACGCCGGTGCCGCCCACCATCGCCCATTGCTGGTCCACCAGCAGCAGCTTGCGGTGGTCGCGGTACAGGTTGCGCACGCCGCGGCGCCAACTGATCGGGTTGTAGAAGCGCAGCTCGACGCCGGCGTCGGTCAGCTGTGCGCGCAGTTCCGCGGTGAAGGCCAGCGAGCCGTAATGGTCGAACAGGCAGCGCACATGGACACCACGCACTGCAGCCGCCTGCAGAGCCTGAACCACAGCCGCCGCGCAGGCACCGGCTTCCACCAGGTAGAGCTCGAGATCGATCGTGTGCTCGGCCTGGCCGATGCGTTCGAGCATGCGCGGAAAGAACTGCGGCCCATCGATGAGCAGTTCGAACTCGCTGGAATTGCGCCATGGGAACACCGGCCCGCCCATATCAGCGCCCCTTCATGACAGGTAGGGTCGCTTGCAAGCCGTTCGAATCACGCATGGGCAGTCCTGTAACCAAGTGAAAGAAAAGGCCAGTGATCGACGCAGGCAACGTGGCGTGGGCAGTTTCATCCATCACTCCCCGGAATCAACCGGCAGCCTTGCCGCGGACCGACCCAGGCTGCCGTGTTGCTGCGTCCCAGACCACTGGCCAGGACCCGCCGCTGGCCCGAGTCTTCGCTCAGGCTGCTCAACGGCAGATACTGTCTGATGTAGCTCTGACAGTACTCGACGCTGTTTTGCATGACGTAGCGGCATGAACAGTACTCTTTTGCCGAATAGGCACTTAGGATGTCCGGAAATGCCAGCAACTGGGTGCGCTCGTGCCACAGCCAGGTGGCCGCCGTCAGCGATAGCAGCAAGCTGAGGGCCACCCAGGCGCGCTTGCCGGTGCTCATTGGCCACTCTCCGGGGCAAAGGCGGCCAGCAGCCGTTGCAGCAGAGCGTCATGGCTGAAGCTGGCATCGCGATCGTCGGCATAGCGCACGACCACCAGACGTTGCTCGGGCAACACGTAAAGAGCCTGCCCCCAGTGCCCCAGCGCTGCCATGGTGCTGCGCGGGGCGTGGGGCCAGGCGGCGTTGCTGTTGAGCCACCAATGCGCGCCTGCGGCCGGCTCGCCCGGCACGTCCCGGCTCGGGGCGAATGGAGTGCGATTGAAGGCGACCCAGGCCTGGGGCAGCAACTGCCGGCCCTGCCATTGGCCATCGCGCTGCATGAGCAGGCCCACGCGCGCCAGATCCCGCGCGGTCAGGTAGGCATATGAAGAGGCGACGAAGGTGCCGCTGGCATCGGTCTCCCACACCGCCCGGTCGATGCCCAGCGGGGTGAACAGCGCCTGCCAGGGGTAGTCCGGGTATTCATGCAGGCCGACCATGTTGCGCAGCGCGGCGGCGAGCAGATTGCTGTCGCCGCTGGAGTAACGAAACCGTTCGCCGGGGGCATGGGCACGTCGGTGGCTGGCAGCGTAACTGGCCATGTCCTGGCGGCCGCGTGTGTAGAGCATCGCCACCACCGATGAATTGAGCGGTGCGTATTCGTAGTCCTCCTCCCAGTCCAGCCCCGAGGCCCAGTGCAACAGGTCCTCGACCCGGATGTCACGATGGGAGTCGAGCGGCTGGAAATAGTCGGCAGCGGCATCCTCCAGGGCGAAGCGCCCTTCGCCGTAGGCCACGCCCATCACCGTTGCCAGCAGGCTCTTGCTGATCGACCAGGTGGCATGCACCCGATCGGCGGCGCCTGGCCCGGCGTAGCGCTCGTAGACGATCTCGCCGTCGCGGATGACCAGCAAGGCGTCGGTGCGCACGCCTTCGCGCGTGACGTCATCGCGCGGCACGAACGCATAGCGCTCCAGCTCGGCAATGGCCGGCGACGCCGGTGCCAATGCCTGGGGCCACTGCGCAGACGGCCAGCTTTGCGCACCCACCGATACCGAGCACAGCAGAAAGATCGACAGGATAAACAGACGCGACATGCGGGAAAGGCTCGTGAGCGGGGTTGGCGCGAGTGTGCAGTGCGGGTATGACAGCCGTTCGCTGCAAGAGTTGTGTGGCATGCGGCCGCCGGGTCTGTCACGCAAGCATCACCAAAGCTTCACGGGGGTGACACCGCGTCTTCCTAGGCTGGCCATGCCTAGCAAAATCGACCTGCCGCACTCACCGGCCGGCTTTTGGAGACTTGCAATGACTCAGATCGCACGCTCTGGCGACACCCGTACCGAACGCCGTCTGCAGGCCGAACGCCTCACCGGCCCGCAAGCTCTGCACGAGGCCCAGGCCCTGCGCTTCGCCGTGTTCAGCACCGAACTCAACGCCACGCTCAAGAGCGCCGAGCTGGGTCTGGACGTCGACGACTACGATGCCCACTGTCAGCACATCGGGGTGCGCGACCTGGCCACCGGGCGGCTGGTGGCGACCACCCGCCTGCTCGACCATCAAGCGGCCAATCGGCTGGGCCGCTTCTACAGCGAAGAGGAATTCAGCCTGCACGGTCTGCGGCATCTGCAAGGTTCGATCCTGGAAATCGGCCGCACCTGTGTTGCGCCGGCCTATCGCAACGGCGGCCCCATCGCGGTGCTCTGGGGCGAGTTGGCCGAGGTGCTCAACGAAGGCGGCTACGATTACCTGATGGGTTGCGCCAGCATTCCGATGCAGGACGGCGGCATCCAGGCCCAGGCGATCATGCAGCGGCTGCGCGAGCGCTACCTGTGCAACGAGCACTTGCGTGCCGAGCCGAAGATGCCATTGCCGAGCCTGGACATTCCCGGCAACGTCATCGCCGAACTGCCGCCGCTGCTCAAGGCCTACATGCGCCTGGGCGCGAAGATCTGCGGCGAGCCGTGCTGGGACCCGGATTTCCAGGTGGCCGACGTGTTCATCCTGCTCAAGCGCGACGACCTCTGCCCGCGCTATGCCCGCCACTTCAAGGCGGCCGTGTGATGCCGCGCTGGCGCGTCTACGCGCGCATCCTGCGGCTGCTCTGGGTGATCGGTCTGGGCCTGGCGCTGGCCGGGACGTTCAGCCTGCTGGAGCGGCTGCGCGTACCGAACTGCATGGAGCGGCGCCAGCGCTGGTCGCGCTGGTTCATGGAACGTCTGAGCAACGCCCTGCCCTTCGAAGTCACCGTGCAGGGCGAGTTGCCACGCACGCCCATGCTATGGGTCGGCAATCATGTGTCCTGGACCGACATCCCGCTGCTCGGCATGCTGGCGCCGCTTTCGTTCCTGTCCAAGGCCGAAGTCCGCACCTGGCCGGTGGCCGGCTGGCTGGCGCTCAAGGCCGGGACGCTGTTCATCCGCCGCGGCGCGGGCGACAGCCAGTTGATCCGCCGGCAGATGACCCAGCACCTGCGCAACGATCTGGACCTGATGATCTTCCCCGAAGGCACGACCACCGATGGACACAGCCTGCGGACGTTCCATGGGCGGCTGATGTCCAGCGCCATCGATGCCGGCGTGGCGGTGCAGCCGATCGCAATCCGTTATGAACGGGGCGGCGATCTGGATCCGATCGCGCCGTTCGTGGGCGATGACGATCTGTTGTCGCACCTGTTGCGACTGTTTGCGCAGCCTCGGGGGCAGGTGTTGATTCAGGTGCTGACGCCGATTGCCAGCACGGGCAAGGAACGGGCGGCGCTGGCCTTTGAAGCGCAGGAGGCGGTGCGGCTGGCGTTGTTCGGTGAGGTCGAGGAGATGCGGCGGGCGGCGTGAGTCTGGAAGACCGCGGTGCGCCCTTCGCGGGCAGAGCCCGCTCCCACATAATAGGGGATAGGGGATGGACTTTGTGGGAGCGGGGCGGGCGGCGAGCCCTCTGCCCGCGAAAGCGTCGGCACGATCACCGCATTTCCCGAGCGAACCCCTGCACCACCGGATAGAACGCCCGAAAATCCTCGCTCAGTGGCTCATACAGCGCCTGCACTTCATCGAACGCCCCGGCCAGCCCCTCGGGCCTGGACAAGCGCCGCGAGATGCCTTGCAGCACCCGCTCGATGACCCGGAAATCGCGGTACGACCCCAGCCAATCCTCGGCGATCATGTGCGGCGCCATGGCCGCCAGCCGTCCGGGCAGGTCGGCTTCGGCGGCCAGCACGCGATAGACGTGGCGTGAGAAGTCCGCCAACGGCTGCTGTGAATAATCCGCCCAGTGCCGCGCCAGGCAGTGATCGAAGAACACGTCGACGATGATCCCGGCATAGCGTCGCCGCTCTGCCGGAAAACGGCCAATGGCAGCCAGCACCAGCGGATGGCTGTCGGTGAACGCGTCGATCTGCCGGTGCAGCCGGATGCCGGCTTCCAGGGGCGCGCTGAAGCGCCCCTCCAGGCGGCCCTTGACGAAATCGCCATAGAGGCTGCCGAGCAGTTGCTCAGGTAAAGGACCGCCGAGATGAAGGTGCGCAAGGTAGTTCATGGCGGGCAGCTTAGCACCATTGCGCCTGTATCGTTATAACCCGATATAGCCGAACGGCCCTTCGTTAGCACGCAATCATATTTGTATATCGCGAAATACAGATATATATTTCGTCCCGTCCCGATATAAGCCGAGTCCGTCATGCCTCTTGATCTCGACGAAATAATAAAAGCCCTCTCCCACCCCGTGCGCAGGGAAATCCTGGCGTGGCTCAAGGATCCCCAGGGGCAGTTTCCCGATCAGCACCACAGCACCGAAAACGGAGTGTGTGCCGGGCAGATCGATCAACGCTGCGGCCTCTCGCAGTCAACCGTCTCCGCCCATCTGGCGACCCTGCAACGGGCCGGTCTGATCAGCAGCAAGAAGGTTGGCCAGTGGCACTTTTTCAAACGCAACGAGGACGTCATCCAGGCGTTTCTCGCGCAAATGAGCGAACAGCTCTGACAAGGATTTTTCCATGCCTCTATCCCTGCTGATCCTGGCGCTGAGCTCTTTCGCCATCGGCACCACCGAGTTCGTCATCATGGGCCTGCTGCCCGATGTGGCGGGCGATCTCGGCGTGAGCATCCCCAGCGCCGGCTGGTTGGTCACCGGCTACGCCCTGGGCGTCGCCATTGGCGCCCCATTCATGGCCCTGGCCACCGCGCGCCTGCCACGCAAGGCGGCGCTGGTGGTGCTGATGGGCATCTTCATCATCGGCAACCTGCTGTGCGCGATCGCCAGCGACTACAACGTGCTGATGTTCGCCCGGGTGGTCACCGCGTTGTCCCACGGCGCCTTCTTCGGCATCGGTTCGGTGGTGGCTGCGGGGCTGGTCGCGCCCAACAAGCGCGCTTCGGCCGTGGCCCTGATGTTCACCGGCCTGACCCTGGCCAACGTGCTGGGTGTGCCGCTGGGCACCGCATTGGGCCAGGCCGCAGGCTGGCGTTCGACCTTCTGGGTGGTGACGCTGATCGGCGTCGTCGCCCTGATCGGTCTGCTGCGTTTTCTGCCGAGCAATCGCGAAGAAGCCAAGCTGGACATGGTCGCCGAACTGTCGGCGCTCAAGGGCGCCGGGATCTGGCTGTCGCTGAGCATGACGGCCTTGTTCGCCGCGTCGATGTTCACCCTGTTCACCTACATCGCGCCGCTGCTGGGCGATGTCACCGGCATCTCGCCGCGCGGCGTCACCTACACCCTGCTGCTGATCGGCCTGGGCCTGACCGTGGGCAACATCATCGGCGGCAAGCTGGCGGATCGACGCCTGGGCGCGACCCTGGTCGGCGTGTTCGCGGCCATGGCGGTGGTGTCCACCGCGCTGAGCTGGACCGCAGTCGCCGTCATTCCCACCGAAATCACCCTGTTCCTGTGGGCCGCTGCGGCCTTCGCCGCCGTGCCTGCGCTGCAGATCAACGTGGTGACCTTCGGCAAGTCGGCACCCAACCTGGTGTCGACCCTGAACATCAGCGCCTTCAACGTCGGTAACGCCCTGGGCGCCTGGATCGGCGGCGCCGTCATCGCCGGCGGCCTCGGCCTGACCAGCGTGCCACTGGCCGCGGCGGTCCTGGCCGTGCTCGCCCTGATCGTCACCCTGATCACTTTTCGCCAGACCCGGACTCCGGACCTGGCACCTGCCACTCACTGATAGAGGCTGTTTTCCATGACTACACTTTTCGACCCGATCAAGCTCGGCGCGCTGGAACTGCCGAACCGTATCATCATGGCCCCACTGACCCGCTGCCGCGCCGACGAAGGCCGCGTGCCGAACCAGATGATGGCCGACTACTACGTCCAGCGCGCCAGCGCCGGCCTGATCCTCAGCGAAGCGACCTCGGTCACGCCCATGGGCGTCGGTTACCCTGACACCCCCGGCATCTGGTCCAACGACCAGGTGCGTGGCTGGGCCAACGTCACCCAGGCCGTACACGCCGCCGGTGGGCGGATCATGCTGCAGCTGTGGCACGTGGGCCGTATCTCCCATTCTCTGTACCTGAACGGCGAACTGCCGGTGGCCCCCAGCGCCATCGCTGCTGACGGCCACGTCAGCCTGGTGCGTCCGATCACCGGTTTCGAAACGCCACGGGCGCTGGAAACCGCTGAAATCGCCGACATCGTCGAGGCCTACCGTGTGGGCGCGGAAAACGCCAAGGCCGCCGGCTTCGACGGCGTGGAAATCCACGGCGCCAACGGCTACCTGCTCGACCAGTTCCTGCAGAGCAGCACCAACCAGCGCACCGACGCCTACGGCGGCTCGCTGGAAAATCGCGCGCGCCTGCTGCTGGAAGTGACCGATGCGGCCATCGACGTCTGGGGCGCCGACCGTGTCGGCGTGCACCTCTCGCCACGCGCCGACCTGCATGACATGGGCGACGCCAACCGCGCCGAAACCTTCACCTATGTGGCCCGCGAGCTGGGCAAGCGTGGCATCGCGTTCATCTGTGCCCGGGAGAAAGAAGGGGAAGACAGCCTGGCCGCGCAACTGCGTGATGCATTCGGCGGTCCGTACATCGTCAACGAGCGTTTCGACAAGGCCTCGGCCAACGCTGCCCTGGCCAACGGCATCGCCGATGCCGTGGCCTTCGGCGTGCCGTACATCGCCAACCCCGACCTGCCCGAGCGTCTGCAGGCCGATGCACCGCTGAACGAGCCACACCCTGAAACGTTCTACGCCAAGGGCGCTGCTGGCTACCTGGACTACCCGCGCATGTAAGCGGCAGGCCGGGCCGCCATGAGGCGCGCCCGGCCGTTCAGCGCCGCAGCTGACTGATCTGCTGTTGCAGGTTCTGTACCTGACTCTGCAAGGTGGTCAAGCTGCGCGTCGCCTGCCCGCGAAACGCATCGAATTCATTGACGCTCGGCCCACTGCTGGCCGCCGGGCGATTCTCCTGCTCGCTCTTGAGCACGATCAGGTCCTGCTCCAGACGCTCCAATTGCGCGCTGGGGTTGCTCTTCTTCAATGCGGCCAGCTCGCCGTCCAGGCCATCCAAGCGTGCCTGCAACTTGCCGGTATCCGGCTGGGCCTGCTTGAGTGCGGCAAGCTCGCTGCCCAGGCTCTTCAACTGCGCCTGCAACTGCTCGTTGAGCGCCTGCTGCGCGGCCACTTGCGACGCCGCCTGCTCCAGACGTGTCTGCAAGGTGCTCTGCTGACCGGCCACACCACTCTGCTGCTGGGTCTGCTGTGCCAACTGGTCCTGCAACTGCTTGATCTCGGCCCGCATCGCTTCGCTGCCCGACACGGCAGTGGATTGGGTGTTGGCAACCTTGCCACTGATATCCTGCAGGCGCCCCGCCGCTTCTTCGCTGATGCGCGCGAAGCTTTCCTGGGTCGCCACCAACTGCTGCTCCATCAGGTTGATCTGCTGGAAGCTCCACCACCCCAGCCCGCCCAAGGCGATGAACAAAGCCCCGATCAGTGCCCACAGCGCGCCGGTGCTGGGCGCCTTGACGCGCACCACCGGGGTGTTGCGCGAATACAACGCATCGCGCTCGCGCCCGCCGTCCACCGGGGCAAAGTCGTCATCGTCGCGGGTATCGCCGCGCAGGCTGGGCAGGTTGTCGTCGAAGTCGTCGCGGGCATCTTTGCGCATGTGAGAAACCTTTGTGTCACGGGGTAATGGCCGGGACCGCGAGTATAACCTCGCAACCGCGGCCATCGCCCGACCACCGAGGCAATTGGCTCAAGCGCCGGGCGCGCCCTGGGCACGCCACCAGCCACAGAACTCATCCAGCGATGCCCACAGCGAGGTCCGCGGGTCGTAACCCAGGTAGTGTCGGGCGCGGTTGATATCCAGCGTGAAATGCTCATGCAGCGCCTGCACCTCGAAGCGTGACAGTCGCGGCCGAGGCTGGCTGGGCCAGAGCAGGCAGGCCGCCTCGCCGAGCGCAGCGCTGCCGTGGGCCAGGCCAAAATCGCGATAGCGCTGCACCTGGGGCAATTCGAGCTGGCGCATCACGTAGTTGATCACGTCCCACAACGGTATCGGCGCGCCATTGCTGATGTTGTACACCTGGTTGAGCGCGGTATCGCCCGCCGACAACGCGCCCAGCAGTGCTTGATTGAGGTTCTGCACACTGGTGAAATCGACCTTGTTCAAGCCGTCACCGATGATCCGCAGGCGATTCTTGCGCTGCCGCTCGATCAGCCGTGCGAACTGCTGCCCGTCGCCAGCGCCGTTCACCCGATGCGGGCGCAGCACGACGGTTTCCAGGCCGAACTCGGCGGCGCCCAGCACCTTCTGCTCGGCCAGCCACTTGGTACGCGCCTCATGGCCACGCAGACGCTTGGGCACCTGCTCTTCCTTGAGTCCGAGGTGGCTGCGGCCGTCGACATAGACCGCCGCCGACGACAGGTACACCAGCCGTTGCACATGCTCCTTGAGACAGGCCTCGACGACGTTCTCGGTGACTTCGACGTTGGCCTGATGAAACGTCTGGTAGCGGCCCCAGGTACCCACGGCCCCGGCGCAATGCACCACCGCATCGATGCCTATGCACAGGCGCTTGGCCAGATCGGGGTCGAGCAAGTCACCCTGGGTGAACTGCGCACCGCGTCGAACCAGATGCTCCACCCCTTCGGCCCGGCGACCATTGATGCGCACCTCAAGCCCCTGCTCCAGCGCCAGACGCGTGAAGCGTCCGCCGATGAAGCCGCTTGCGCCGGTGACCAGAATCTTCATGAATTGCTCCGCTGTACATCGATCAATGTGTAACCGCAGCTCGCCCGGAAAAGGGCTTTGCCGCGTGCTTCGAGGTGATTTACGGGTGTGCACTGCACGCCTTGACGACGCCTGCTACCGATAGACGCGCGCAGGGCTCACAGCGGCACCAACCAGCTCCCGGCACCGTCGCGCAGATGGTGCGTGAGGCGTTCGAGCAACTGTCCGCCGTTGCGCCAGTGATGCCAGTACAGCGGCACATCCACCGGATGTCCGACGCAGATCTCGATCAGACTGCCTTCGGCCAGCGCGTCCTCGACCTGCAGTTCGGGAACCATGCCCCAACCCATGCCGGCCTTGGCCAAACGGTTGAACCCCTCGGACGAGGGGCACAGGTGATGGAGAAAGCCCTCGGCCAGACCCAGCGATGCCAGAAAGCGGTGTTGCAGATAGTCGTCGGGACCGAACACCAGTGCGGGCGTGCGCGGCAGATGGGCCGGGTCGAACCCGTCGGGAAAATGCCGGGCCATGAAATCGGGGCTGGCCAGCGCCCGGTAGCGCATGGCCCCCAGCAAGAGACTGCGCGCGCCGGCCAGAGGCCGCTCGCTGGCACACAGGCAGGCCGCCACTTCACCGGCACGCATGCGCTTGAGGCCGACGTCCTGATCCTCCACCACATGGTCCAGAAGCAACTGCTCGCGAATGCAGAACTCACCCACCGCCCCCGCCCACCAGGTGCCGAGGCTGTCGGCATTCAAGGCGATGCGCAGGCGCTCGGGCATGCCCTGCTCATCCAGCGTCGGCACCTGCCCCTGCAGGTCACGCTCGAGCAAGCGCACCTGCTGCACATGGTTGAGCAGGCGCCGGCCGATATCGGTGGGCGCCGGTGGCGTGGCGCGGATCAGCACCGGCTGACCCACCCGCGCTTCGAGCAGCTTTATCCGCTGCGACACCGCCGATTGCGACAAGCCCAGCACCTGGGCAGCACGCTCGAACCCCGTCTGTTCCACCACGGCAGCCAGTGCGGCGAGCAGCTTGTAATCGAACATCAGTTTCCCTAATGAGTGATCAGCACTATTGGTTTTTCTTATACCGCGCCAGTCCTCACAATGGCCAGCTTCTAAAGGGAGAAACACCGATGTGGCAGAGTTACCTGAATGGTTTGCTGGTTTCGTTCGGCCTGATCATGGCGATCGGCACGCAGAATGCGTTCGTTCTGGCGCAGAGCTTGCGCCGCGAGCATCACCTGCCCGTAGCCCTGCTGTGTGTGACCTGTGACGCGCTGCTGGTGGCCGCCGGCGTGTTCGGCCTGGCCACGCTGCTGGCGCACAATCCGACGTTGCTGGCGGTGGCGCGCTGGGGCGGCGCCCTGTTCCTGCTCTGGTACGGCGCCCAGGCGTTGCGCCGTGCCTGCTCGCGGCAGAGCCTGGAACGGGCCGACAATACCGGGCTGCGCTCGCGCAAGGCAGTGCTGCTGAGTGCGTTGGCGGTGACCCTGCTCAATCCCCATGTGTACCTGGACACGGTGCTGTTGATCGGCTCACTGGGCGCCCAGCAAAGCGTACCCGCGGCCTATGTGGCCGGCGCCACCAGTGCGTCGCTGGTGTGGTTCTTCGGCCTGGCCCTGGCTGCGGCCTGGCTCGCCCCCTGGTTGGCACGCCCCACCACCTGGCGCCTGCTCGACCTGATGGTGGCGGTGATGATGTTCGCGGTCGCGGCGCAACTGGTGTTCACCTGAAACCGTCAGTCTGGCCAGGCAAAGGCTCTGGAACCTCTATCCCACACAGTTGTTGCGTGGTTAAGGCCCCATGCCGATGCTATGATCCGGCACTGCGTCGCAAAGAGTAAAAACTCGCCGACGTTTCTCAGGCCGCCCGTGATCGGCCGTGCGCAAACCGCAACAGACCTGATTAGGAGAATCACCATGGCTTTCGAATTGCCGCCGCTGCCCTACGCCCACGATGCCCTGCAGCCGCACATCTCCAAGGAAACCCTGGAGTATCACCACGACAAGCACCACAACACCTATGTCGTGAACCTGAACAACCTGGTGCCTGGCACCGAGTTCGAAGGCAAGACCCTCGAAGAAATCGTCAAGTCGTCGTCCGGTGGCATCTTCAACAACGCCGCCCAGGTCTGGAACCACACTTTCTACTGGAACTGCCTGGCGCCCAACGCCGGCGGCCAGCCTACCGGTGCATTGGCCGAAGCCATCAACACCGCGTTCGGTTCGTTCGACACGTTCAAGGAAGAATTCACCAAGACGTCGGTCGGCACCTTCGGTTCCGGCTGGGGCTGGCTGGTGAAGAAAGCTGACGGCTCCCTGGCCCTGGCCAGCACCATCGGTGCCGGCAACCCGCTGACCAACGGCGACACCCCGCTGCTGACCTGCGATGTCTGGGAACACGCCTACTACATCGACTACCGCAACGTGCGTCCGAAGTATGTCGAGGCGTTCTGGAACCTGGTGAACTGGGACTTCGTGGCCCAGCAGTACGAAGGCCGCGCCTTCACTGCATAAGCCACATCGTTTCTGAAAAGCCCGGCCTTCGTGCCGGGCTTTTTTGTGCCCGCCTGCATTCGCCGATGGCACTTCCGGTCTACCGTGTTGCCAGATTGTCGCTCAAGAATGCATCCAGGCCGGCCGACACACTGGCGCGCCTGTCGCCATTCGAGACAATCGGTACGATTCGCGTTCATTTGTGGCTTTACGGCCCACGGTAAGTTGCCAATACTCGTGGCATCTTGATGCCAAGCGTTCGACACAAGGAATTGCCATTGAAGCTGGAAGTCAGGAACAGCTTGTCCGTCAAGTTGCTTCGCGCGGTGCTGATGTCGGCCCTGGTCGTGGGCATGGTGCTCAGCTGTGCGCAGATCGTCTTCGATGGCTACAAGACCCGCCAGGCCATCTCCGCCGACGCCGAGCGGATCCTGGCCATGTTCCGCGACCCTTCGACCCAGGCGCTCTACAGCCTGGACCGGGAAATGGGCATGCAGGTGATCGAAGGGCTGTTTCAGGATGAGGCAGTGCGCCAGGCGTCCATCGGCCACCCCAACGAAGCCATGCTGGCCGAACGCTCGCGCCCACTGCAGAGCTTGAGCAGCCGCTGGCTGACCGATCGCATCCTGGGCCAGGAGCGCAGCTTCAGCACACGCCTGGTCGGTCGCGGACCCTTCAGCGAATACTACGGCGACCTGCACATCACCCTGGACACCGCCACCTATGGCGAGGACTTCATCGTCAGCTCGGTGATCATCTTCATTTCCGGCACCTTGCGCGCCCTGGCCCTGGGCCTGTTGCTGTACCTGATCTATCACTGGCTGCTGACCAAGCCGCTGTCACGAATCATCGAACACCTGCTGCAGATCAATCCCGACCGGCCCGGTGAATACCAACTGCCGTTGCCACGCGGTCATGAGCACAATGAGCTGGGCCTGTGGGTCAACACGGCCAACCAGCTCCTGGCGTCCATCGAGCGCAACACCCAACTTCGCCACGAAGCCGAAGACACCATGCTGCACATGGCCCAGCACGACGTGCTGACCGGCCTGGCCAATCGCGTGCAGCTGCAGCAACAACTGGACAAGGTCCTGCTTGACGCCCATCGCCTGCAGCGTCGGGTCGCGGTGTTGTGCGTCGGCCTGGATGACTTCAAGGGCATCAACGAGCAGTTCGGCTACCAGACGGGCGACCTCCTGCTGCGCGCCCTGGCCGACCGCCTGCGGGCCCACAGCGGCAGGTTCGGCAACCTGGCACGCCTGGGCGGCGACCAGTTCGCGCTGGTTCAGGCGGACATCGAACAGCCCTACAAGGCTGCGGAGCTGGCGCAGCGCATTCTCGACGACCTCGATGCCCCTTTCGCGCTCGACGAGCATTCGATCCGCCTGCGCGCCACCATCGGCATCACCCTGTTTCCCGAAGACGGCGACAGTACCGAGAAGCTGCTGCAGAAAGCCGAGCAGACCATGACCCTGGCCAAGGTCCGTTCGCGCAACCGCTACCAGTTCTACATCGCCAGCGTCGACACCGAGATGCGCCGACGCCGCGAGCTGGAAAAGGACCTGCGCGAGGCACTGGCGCGCAATCAACTGCACCTGGTCTACCAGCCGCAGATCAGCTACCGCGACCACCGTATCGTCGGCGTCGAGGCGCTGCTGCGCTGGCAGCACCCGGAACACGGCCTGGTTCCCCCCGATCAGTTCATCCCCCTGGCCGAGCAGAACCGCAGCATCATCGCCATCGGCGAATGGGTCCTCAATCAGGCCTGCAGCCAGTTGCGCGAGTGGCATGACCAGGGCTTCATCGGCCTGCGCATGGCAGTCAACCTGTCCACGGTGCAGTTGCACCACAACGAACTGCCCCGCGTCGTCAGCAACATCCTGCAAATGTATCGCCTGCCGCCGCGCAGCCTGGAGCTGGAGGTGACCGAAACCGGCCTGATGGAGGACATCAGCACGGCCGCGCAGCACCTGCTGAGCCTGCGCCGCTCGGGCGCGCTGATTGCCATCGACGACTTCGGCACCGGCTATTCATCGCTCAGTTACCTGAAGTCGCTGCCTCTGGACAAGATCAAGATCGACAAGAGTTTCGTCCAGGACGTGCTCAGCGACGAGGATGACGCGACCATCGTGCGGGCCATCATCCAACTGGGCAAGAGTTTGAACATGCAGGTCATCGCCGAAGGTGTCGAAACGCTGGAGCAGGAGGCGTACATCGTCGCCCAGGGCTGCCACGAGGGTCAGGGCTACCTCTACAGCAAGCCGCTGGCGGCCCGTGAGTTGACGGCCCTGCTCAAGCAATCGGAGCGCAGCCGTACCCACCTCACCTCGACACCGTCGCAGAGTTAGCGCAACGCGTCAGCCTGAAGCTTTTTTCACATTAGCCCTTTACAGAAAATGCATATCTTTCGCATTATGGCGCAGTTTTGCGCGCCCTCCGCGCGCCCGCTCGCCACTCTTGACGCAGGATTTCGCCATGATTCGTACGCCCCTGGCCACCGCCAGTCTGCTGGCCATCGCCATCGCTCTTGCCGGCTGCGACAGCAAGGACAAGCAAACCACCACCGCCCAGACCCCAGCCCCGGCTGCCTCCGCGCCGGCGGCCCCGGCGGCGGTGCCTACGGCTTCCGGCACCCTCGACGAAGCTGCGGCCAAGGCCGTGGTCGCCCACTACGCCGACATCGTGCACGCCACGTTCGAAGATGCTCTGACCACCGCTCAGGCATTGCAGAAAGCCGTCGACGCCTTCCTTGCCGCGCCCAGCGACTCCACGCTCAAAGCTGCCCGCGACGCCTGGGTTGCCTCGCGCCCTTCGTACCTGCAGACCGAAACCTTTCGCTTCGGCAATACCTTGATCGACGACTGGGAAGGTCAGGTCAACGCCTGGCCCCTGGACGAAGGCCTGATCGACTACACCGACAAGAGCTACGAGCACGCCCTGGGCAACCCCGGCGCTACCGCCAACATCATCGCCAACAAAATCATCCAGGTCGGTGAAGACAAGGTCGACGTCAGCGACATCACCCCCGAGAAGCTCGCCAGCCTGAACGAACTCGGTGGTTCGGAAGCCAACGTCGCTACCGGTTACCACGCCATCGAGTTCCTGCTCTGGGGCCAGGACCTCAACGGCACCGGCCCAGGCGCCGGCAACCGTCCAGCGTCTGACTACCTGGAAGGCGCCGGTGCCACCGGTGGCCATAACGACCGTCGTCGTGCCTACCTCAAGGCCGTCACCGACCTGCTGGTCAGCGACCTCGAAGAGATGCTCGCCAACTGGAAACCCAACGTCGCCGATAACTACCGCGCCACCCTGGTGGGCGAGCCGGTCGACAGCGGCCTGCGCAAGATGCTCTTCGGCATGGGCAGCCTGTCCCTCGGCGAATTGGCCGGCGAGCGCATGAAGGTCGCCCTGGAAGCCAACTCGCCGGAAGACGAGCACGACTGCTTCAGCGACAACACGCACAACTCGGCGTTCTACAACGCCAAGGGTATCCGCAACGTCTACCTGGGCGAGTACACCCGTACCGACGGCACCAAGCTGACCGGTGCAAGCCTGTCCTCGCTGGTGGCCAAGGCCGACCCGGCCACCGATACCGCGTTGAAGGCCGACCTGGCCGACACCGAAGCCAAGATGCAGGCCATCGTCGACCGCGCCAACAAGGGCGAGCACTTCGATCAGCTGATCAGCAGCGATAACGCCGCCGGCCAGCAAGTGGTGCGCGATGCCATCGCCGCCCTGGTCAAGCAGACCGGCGCTATCGAGCAGGCCGCCGGCAAACTGGGGATCACCGATCTCAACCCGGACACCGCCGACCACGAGTTCTGATCGATCCGGGCTGCACCGACAGGCACTCGCGCGTCCGGTGCAGCCCGTTCACCCAAGGCTCGAAAGCCCGTACAGGCGAAGCGGGCGGCGAGTCCGCTGCCCGCCAGGCTTTCACAGCCCCATCGCCAAACTTTCAACCGATTCCCACAGCTTCCAGACCATGCGCACAGCCCTGCCCTGCTTCGTCTCTCTGCTTCTGGCCTGCAGCCTGGGCGGGTGCGACGACGCCCCGCGCTTCACCCAGGCCGAACCTGGCGAAGCGAACAGCGCAGGCCAGGCCACGGTGCGCAAATTCGACGTCAATGCCTACTCCATGCCTTCGGCCAATCTGTCACCGGTCCGGCGCCTGGATTTCAGCGTGGGCAACAGTTTCTTCCGCAGCCCGTGGGTCATCGCGCCATCCACCACCACCGCGCGCGACGGCCTGGGGCCGCTGTTCAACACCAATGCCTGCCAGAACTGCCACATCAAGGACGGTCGCGGCCACCCGCCCGAGGACGACGCGCTGAGTGCCGTGTCGATGCTGGTACGCCTGTCGCTGCCCGACAGCCCGAACTACCTGCGCGAGATCGAGCGCCTGGGCGTGGTGCCCGAACCGGTCTATGGCACGCAATTGCAGGACATGGCCATCCCCGGTCATGCCCCTGAAGGCAAGGTGCGGGTGACCTACCAGAGCGTGCCGGTGCGCTTCAAGGACGGTACGCAGATCGAACTGCGCAAGCCGCAGCTGCAGATCAGCCAACTGGGCTACGGCGACCTGCATCCCGATACACGCTTATCCGCGCGGATCGCGCCACCGATGATCGGTCTGGGCCTGCTCGAAGCGATCAGCGAGCAGGACATCCTGGCCAATGCCCGCCACCAGGCCGAGAGCGCCGGCCCGATCAAGGGTCGGCCCAACCAGGTATGGGACGATGCCCAGAACCGTACCGTGCTCGGCCGCTTCGGCTGGAAAGCCGGGCAGCCCAACCTGAATCAGCAGAATGTGCATGCCTTCTCCGGCGACATGGGGCTGACCACTTCGCTGCGTCCGTTCGATGAGTGCACGGCGGCGCAAACCGCCTGCCGTGGGGCGATCAATGGCAATGGCCCGGGCGGCGAACCCGAAGTCAGTGATAACATTCTGCGCCTGGTGCTGTTCTACACCCGCAACCTGGGCGTACCGGCGCGCCGCGACGTCGACTCTGCGCAGGTACTGGCCGGCAAGAATCTGTTCTACCAGGCTGGCTGTCAGGGTTGCCATGTGGCGCAATACACGACGGCCAGCGACGCCGCGGAACCGGAGTTGCGCAACCAGACGATTCGCCCCTATACCGATCTGCTGCTGCACGACATGGGCCCCGGCCTTGCCGACGGACGCAGCGAGTTCAAGGCCGGCGCACAGGACTGGCGGACGCCGCCGCTGTGGGGCATCGGCTTGAGCGAAACGGTCAGTGGGCACAGCCAGTTCCTTCACGACGGCCGTGCGCGCAACCTGCTCGAAGCCGTGCTGTGGCATGGCGGTGAGGCCGAAGCGGCGAAACAGCAGGTATTGCAATTCGACGACCAGCAGCGCGCTGCGCTGCTGGCGTTCTTGAACTCTCTCTAGATGACTACACGTTTCAGGAGCCTACATGTTCCGTCCCAAGCTGCTCTTCACCGGCCTCGCCGCCCTGGCACTGGGCGCCTGCTCGCCCCAAGACCAGCAAGCCGTCACCAGTGCCGCCATCGCCAAGCAGGTCATCCTGCCGACCTACAGCCGTTGGGTAGAAGCCGATCGGCAACTGGCCGCCAGCGCCCTGGCGTTCTGCCAAGGCTCCCAGCCACTGGACGCCGCGCGCGCTGATTTCCTCAAGGCGCAAAAAGCCTGGGCCGAGCTGCAACCCTTGCTGATCGGCCCGCTGGCCGAGGGCAACAAGGCCTGGTCGGTGCAGTTCTGGCCGGACAAGAAAAACCTGGTCGGGCGCCAGGTCGAGCAGCTTGCCAACGCCGAGCAACCCATCGATGCACAGAGCCTGGCCAAGGCCAGCGTGGTGGTGCAGGGGCTGTCGGCGTACGAGTACATCCTTTTCGACAGCAAGCCGGAAATTGCCGATGCCGCGCAGAAGGCTCGCTATTGCCCGCTGCTCACTGCCATCGGCGAGCACCAGAAAGCCCTGGCTGAAGAGATTCTCGCCAGTTGGAACAGCGCCGACGGCATGCTTGCGCAGATGACCAAGTTTCCCAATCAGCGCTACGCCGATTCTCACGAGGCCATCGCCGACGTCCTGCGGGCCCAGGTCACCGCACTCGACACCCTGAAGAAGAAGCTCGGCGCGCCCATGGGCCGCCTCACCAAGGGCATCGCCCAACCCTACCAGGCCGAAGCCTGGCGCAGCGCCCAGTCGATACACAGCGTGCGGGCCAGTCTGGCGGCTGCGCAGACCGTCTGGGTCGGCGTCGACAACAAGGGCCTGCGCGGCCTGCTGCCCAGCGACCAGAAAGCCTTGGCCGACAAGATCGATGCAGCCTACGCCACGTCCATGAAGCTGCTCGACAGCAACACGCGCAGCCTGGGCGACCTGCTTGGCGACGATGCCGGCAAACAGTTTCTCAACACCCTCTACGACAGCCTCAACGTGGTCCACCGCCTGCACGAAGGCGAGTTGGCCCGCGCCCTGAACATCCAGCTGGGCTTCAATGCCAACGACGGTGACTGACGATGATCGCACGCTCGGCGCAGAAGCTGACCCAAGTGCTGCTCAAGGCCCTGACTCTGGGCAATTGGACACTGTCCAGGCACGCACAGCGTGAACCACTGTTGCTGTCGGCCCGTGACGATGCCGATGGCGGGCACTACGCCGTGGGTTATCGGCTGGACGGCCGTGAGGTGTTCGCCACCCAGGTCGGCCAACGCTGCCATGACATCGTCGACCACCCGACCTTGCCGGTGGCCCTCTTCGTCGCGCGTCGTCCCGGCACTCAGAGTTACCTGATCGACTTGCGTGATGGGGCGCTGCTGCAAACCCTGGAATCGCGCCCTGACCGGCACTTCTATGGCCACGCCGTGATTCACAAGGACGGCGAATGGTTGTATGCCACCGAGAACGACACCACCGATCCAGGCCGTGGCATGCTGGGTGTCTATCGCTTCGTCGACGGTCGCCTGGTGCACAGCGGCGAGTTGTCCACCCACGGTATCGGCCCGCATCAGGTGTCATGGATGACGGACGGCGAAACCCTGGTGGTGGCCAACGGTGGCATCCGCACCGAAGCCGAAAGCCGGGTCGAGATGAATCTGGACGCCATGCAGCCGAGCCTGGTGATGATGCGCCGCGATGGCTCGCTGCTGAGCAAGGAATGTCTGGAGCAGCCGATGAACAGCGTGCGGCATCTGGCGATCAGTGCCGACGACACCGTGTTCGCCTGTCAGCAGTTCATGGGACCAAGCCACGAGAGCGCCCCGCTGCTGGCCGTCAAGCGACCGGGCCAGGCCTTTGAGGCCTTCCCCGTTTCGCTGGAACAATTGCAGTCGATGGGGCACTACACCGCCAGCGTCGCAGTGCACAGCGAGCTGCGCCTGGTGGCACTCACCGCGCCCAGGGCCAACCGTTTCTTCATCTGGGACATGGACAGCGGTGCGGTGAAGCACGACGGCACCTTGCCCGATTGCGCGGGCGTCGGTGCCGTGGAAGATGGTTTCGTGGTGACCTCGGGGCAAGGCCGCTGCCGCTACTACGACTGCCGCGCTCCACAGCTGGTGGGAGCGCCGCTGCAACTGCCGTCGGGGCTCTGGGACAATCACCTGTACCTGCACTTGAACGTGGCTTGAATACAGGTGAGCTGGGTGCCTTACCCCTGAGTGCGTACGCCCTGGCTCAGGCCCAGCATGAACAGAATGAAATCCTTGTCCGGAGTGACGGCCATCTGCGCCTTCTGCGAACGCGGCAACGGACAGTTGCCCTCGCCGTGGGCAGCGCTGAGGATGGCCGCGCGCGGTTGTTCCCACGCCGCTGCCGCCGCGGTGGCCACGCCTAGCGCCGCCACCAGAAACAAACCTCGTGCGATTTCTAGTTTCATCACCGTAAACCTTTGATGGAGCTGCCGAATGCCGCCTCATAAAGGTAGATCAGCTTGCGCCAGTCCGGATCACTGAACGACGAATGGCGACGCAGCTGCTTCATGTCGTGTGAGGCCGCCTGCTGAGCGGTCATGCGTTGACGGCACTTCTCCAGGTCCAGCAGCGCCACTTCACCGCGCGCATTGCTACCTTCGCCCGTGACCCGGACGAATACGTGCTTGATGTAGATACAGCTGTGTTGCCAGCGTCCGCGGTGCATGCGCGCCAGGTTGGTCGCCAGGCTCTGCAGAACCTGTTCGTAGACTGCTTCGCCATGACGCTCGCGACCGCCGCCCTGCAACCAATGCTCGAACTCTTCGAAACCGTCCAGCGACTTGGTCACCAGCAGTGCTTGCCACTCGTTGTTCTCGTCGCGCTGGGTGCCGCAGAAGATCATCTTCGGCACGTTGACGTCCAGTTGGTAGAGCGCGGTCAACGCATCACGTTCGCGCAACACCGTGGGACGACCGAACGGGTGCAGCCAACTGCGATAGATGTGTCCGACCTGACGTTTGACGTAGATCATCTGCCCGTCGGCCGCGAACAGGCGTTGCACGCCGCTTTCGCCGCCACGGCGCACGTTGGGCTCCTCGACCCATGCGCCCTGTTGCCGCCAGTAATGATCGAAGCCGGCCTTGCCGCTCGCCGTGCCTGCCGTCATGCCCTCAACCGCCATCCTGCTTACCCCTTACGTAGAACGTACACTCGCCACATGGCGTACATCGGCAAAAAGTCCAGGCGCTCCTGAATACGGAAACCGGCCTGGATGAACTCCGCTTCCACGGTTGCCGCAGGCAACACGAAGCGGTTCTGATACTCGTCCTGATCGTTGCGCAGACGTCGACGCTGTTCGGCCCGCTCACGCTTCCAGGCCTTGAAGTTGCCGTCGACCCACAGCGACAACACCACGCTGTCACGGGTTACCCGGTGAAACTGCCTGAGAATGGTCAGGCGGTGTTCGGCTTCACCGATGTGGTGCAGCAACCTCATGCAAAAGATGCTGTCTACCGAATTGTCCGGCAGCGCAATATCGAACGCCGAGGTCTGCAACGGCTGAACCCGCTCCACGATCTCCTTGGGTTGCGAGGCGCACGCGGTTTCCACCATGGCCGCCGAATTGTCCGCACCGATGATCACGCGGTTGTGCTTCTCGGCCAGCAGCGGCCAGAAACGACCGGCACCGCATGGCAGGTCCAGCACCAGGCCGGGCTCGCCGACCAGTGCCAGTGCCTTGCGGGCCAGTTGCTCGTCGCGCCTGTGTGACATGCGTCGAGCAAAACTGTTGCGATGTTTATCAAAATATTTCTGCGCGTGGGCGCGGTCATACTTCTCGGAAAATTCCAACTTGACGGGATCGGACATGGGGCACGCCTCTAGGACAGATGGCGCACACCTTATTCATCCAACCGTCATGGCCAGGTCATGTCACTGTGAAAAATTTGTCAGAAATTTCCTAGGTGATACAGGATATTTCCTACAGTAATGGCACGCGGCAGTTGGAAGCAAGCATCAGGCCAATGCGTGCTTGCCCAATCCGAGTTCGATGGTGAAGCGACAACCGTGGGGTTCGACAGGCTCCAGTTGGACTTGCCAGCCTTGGTCTTCGCAGATGCGCTGAACCAGCGACAACCCCAGGCCCAGCCCCTCCCCGCGCTTTTCAGGGCCACGCACGAAAGGCTGGAACATGGCCTCTCGCTGAGCCTCGGGAATGCCCACGCCGCTGTCTTCCACTTGGAAGCTAGTTGCGTCCAGCGTCAGGCGAATGAAGCCCTGATCGGTGTAATGCAGGGCATTACGCAACAGGTTCCCCATCACCGCGTGTAGAAAGGTACCGTTGTAGGTTTGACTCAGGGGCGCACCGGCCACGAACTCCAATCTCAGGCCCTTCTTTTCGATCGCCGGTCGCCATTGAGTCATCAGGTCCTCGGCGACCTGGCCCAGCGTGGCCGGCGTCACGCGGCCGCTGTCATCGCGCTGGGCGCGCGCCAGCATCAGGAAAGTCTGCACCAGATCGCGCATGTCCTCGCAGGCGCGCGCGATGCGCTGTACCTGGGCACGCGATCGCTCGGGCAGCGCCGGATTTTCCAACAGCAGTTCGCAGGAGCTGGCCAGTACCATCAGTGGCGTGCGCAGTTCATGGCTGACATCGCTGGTGAACAGGCGCTCGCGGGTCAGTGCATCGCGAAGGCGGCCAAGGGTGGCATCGAACGCCACGGCCAGCTCACCGACTTCGTCGGCCGTGTAGTCCGGCGCAAGCGGCGGTGCCATGCCGAGGATCTGATCACGATGGCGGACCTGACGCGCCAGGCGCACGACGGGCGCCATGACCTTGCGCGCCAGCACCCAGCCGAGAAAGATCGCCAGGGCCAGGCTGAGAACGAAGCCCACCAGCACCACGGCGAACAACACGCGCTCACGCTCTTCGAAATCGCTCTGGTCCTGCAACAGGGCGTAGCGACGCCCGTCGACCACCTGGATCATCGCGTGGTAGGACAACTTGTCGCGAAATACCTCGTGAAAGCCGACCGGCAGGTGTTTCACGTCCGGCGCCAGCTCGAACTCGCCGGGACCTCCATCGTAGTAGAACAACTGGTCGGGTTCGGGGCGGTGGCTCCAGTCGGCGCCGTTGTCCATCAGCAGCAGGCGCTGCAGGTCGCCGCCCAGGCCTGCGGAAATCAACCGTTCCTCGACCAGGTGCACGGTGGCCACGATACCGACTGCGAAAGCGCCCGCCACCAGGGCGCTCATCAAGGCAAAGGCGATGATGATGCGTTGTGCGAGGCTCTGCTTAAACTCCATCGCGGCCTTCGGCGAGACGGTAACCCACGCCATGCACGGTATGAAGCAAGGGCTTGTCGAACGGTTTGTCGATCACCTGACGCAACTGGTGGACGTGACTGCGCAGGCTGTCGCTGTCGGGGCAGTCATCGCCCCACAGGGCTTCTTCCAGCACTTCGCGGCGTAGCACATGGGGGCTCTTCTGCATCAGCACGGCGAGCAGCTTGAGGCCCACCGGGTTGAGCTTGAGCAGGCGGCCCTCGCGGGTGACTTCGAGGGTGTCGAGGTCGTAGATCAGATCGCCGACCTGCAGCGAGCGACGACCACCGCCCTGGGCACGACGCAGGACCGCTTCGATGCGCGCCGCCAACTCCGACAGCGCGAACGGCTTGAGCAGGTAGTCGTCGGCACCGGAACGAAAGCCCTGCAGGCGGTCATCGAGCTGATCGCGCGCAGTGAGCATGATCACCGGCGTATCGCGTCGCGCGTCTTCGCGCAGGCGCTTGCACAGCGTATAGCCGTCGATGCCCGGGAGCATGATATCGAGCACGATCAGGTCGTAATGTTCGGTGGCCGCCAGGTGCAGGCCGGACAGACCGTCCTGGGCGCAGTCGACGGTGTAGCCTTTCATACCCAGGTAATCGGCCAGGTTGGCCAGGATGTCGCGGTTGTCTTCAACCAATAGGATTCGCATGGGCAGATCTCCGAGTGCTGCTGTCGCCCCGACGGGGCTCGCGCAGCTTATAGGCTGGGCAGGCATAAAAAAACCCCGGCCATGACTGGCCGGGGTTTTTCTTACCTGTAAACAGGTAGAGCGCGAGGGCTCGCTTACATCATGCCGCCCATGCCACCCATGCCGCCCATGTCTGGCATGCCGCCGCCAGCTGCGCCTTCGGCTTTCGGCTTGTCAGCAATGGCTGCTTCGGTCGTCAGGATCAGACCACCGATGGAGGCTGCTGCCTGCAATGCCGAACGGGTCACCTTGGTAGGATCCAGGATACCCATTTCGATCATGTCGCCGTAGACGCCAGTTGCAGCATTGTAACCGTAGTTACCCGTGCCGTTCTTGACTTCGTTGACCACAACGCTTGGCTCGTCGCCGGAGTTGGCAGCGATCTGGCGCAGCGGTGCTTCGACTGCGCGACGCAGTACAGCGATACCGACGTTCTGGTCGGCGTTGTCGCCGGTCAGGTTGGTCAGCGCTTCCAGAGCACGGATCAGCGCAACGCCACCGCCAGGTACCACGCCTTCTTCGACGGCTGCGCGGGTTGCGTGCAGGGCGTCTTCAACGCGGGCTTTCTTCTCTTTCATTTCAACTTCGGAGCCAGCGCCTACCTTGATCACTGCAACGCCGCCAGACAGCTTGGCCAGACGCTCCTGCAGTTTTTCACGGTCGTAGTCCGAGGACGTTTCGCCAATCTGCTGACGAATCTGGTTGATACGGGACTGGATGTCGCCTTCAACGCCAGCACCGTCAACGATGATGGTGTTTTCCTTGGAGATGGTCACGCGCTTGGCGCTGCCCAGGTTCTCCAGGGTGGCACTTTCCAGGCTCAGGCCGATCTCTTCGGAGATGACGGTGCCGCCGGTCAATACAGCGATGTCCTGCAGCATGGACTTGCGACGGTCGCCGAAGCCTGGCGCCTTGACGGCAGCGACTTTGACGATACCGCGCATGTTGTTCACGACCAGAGTCGCCAGGGCTTCGCCTTCGACGTCTTCGGAAACGATCAGCAGCGGACGGCCGGCCTTGGCAACGGCTTCCAGCACCGGCAGCATTTCGCGGATGTTGGAGATTTTCTTGTCGACCAGCAGGATCAGCGGGCTGTCCAGCTCGGCAACCATGGTTTCCGGCTTGTTGACGAAGTACGGCGACAGGTAGCCACGGTCGAACTGCATGCCTTCTACGACCGACAGTTCGTTTTCCAGGCCAGTGCCTTCTTCAACGGTGATCACGCCTTCTTTACCGACTTTTTCCATGGCTTCGGCAATGATGTCGCCGATGGAGCTGTCGGAGTTAGCGGAGATGGTACCGACCTGAGCGATAGCCTTGGTATCGGCACATGGCTTGGACAGGTTTTTCAGCTCAGCAACGACAGCGATGGTCGCTTTGTCGATGCCGCGCTTGAGGTCCATCGGGTTCATGCCAGCAGCGACGGCCTTGTAGCCTTCGTTGACAATGGCTTGAGCCAGAACGGTAGCGGTAGTGGTGCCGTCGCCTGCGTCATCGTTGGCACGGGAGGCAACGTCTTTGACCAGCTGCGCGCCCATGTTTTCGAAACGATCTTCGAGCTCGATTTCCTTGGCAACGGAAACGCCGTCCTTGGTGATGGTCGGGGCGCCGAAGCTTTTCTCGATGATCACGTTACGGCCTTTCGGGCCTAGAGTCGCTTTTACCGCGTCAGCCAGGACGTTGACACCAGTGAGCATTTTCTTGCGGGCGGAGTCGCCGAATTTAACTTCTTTAGCAGCCATAATCGATTTCCTTGAATACTGGGGAGTAACGGGCGTTCAGTGGTATCAGCCTTCGACGACGGCGAGAATTTCGTTCTCGCTCATCACCAGCAGGTCTTCACCGTCGACCTTGACGGTGTTGCTGCCCGAGTAAGGGCCGAAGACCACCTTGTCACCCACCTTGACGGCCAGCGCGCGGACTTCGCCGCTATCCAGGATCTTGCCGGTGCCCACTGCGACGATTTCGCCACGGTTGGGTTTTTCAGCGGCCGAACCTGGCAGAACGATACCGCCAGCGGTTTTGGACTCTTCTTCGCTGCGACGGATAACGACGCGGTCATGCAGAGGGCGAAGCTTCATTGTCGATCTCTCCTAATTATGGTTTTCATCGGCCGGTGTGTACCGGCGGCGTGGATCTTCCGGCGTAACCGGTCGCGTCTGGCAATGCAAGACGCGGAAACATGTGTGGCGCTGATGCCACAAACCTTGCGGTGACCCATACATGAGGTCGACGCGCAGGATTACAAGGGCCAGGGTTAAAAATTTCCATGCCGACGGCGAAAAAGAAACGGCGCCCGAAGGCGCCGTCGACAAGCTGAAAGGCATTTTTCAACGATCGGTACGCCCTGTTTCGCGTCCGACCACTTCGCCTTCTATGACCTCGCCTTCGATCACATGGGCGCGGTAGGCCTGGGTCGAACCACCCGGGGGTGGCATGTCATCGGCGAACGCACGCTGGCGCATGGCCTGCGCCTGGGCCCGCTCACGCACCTTGCGGATCAGGAAATGCCGGGTAAAGGGCAGCAGGCACAGCACGCCGAACACATCGGTGATGAAGCCGGGCACGATCAGCAGGACACCGCCCATTGCAGTGACCAGGCCGTTGAACATCTGCTCGGCAGGCAGTTCGCCACGCTGCAGGCTGGCGCGGGTGCGCAGAACCGTGGCCAGACCGGCCACGCGCATCACCAGCACACCCAGCACCGAGCCGGCAATAATGAGCAACAGCGTGGGGAAAAACCCGATTGCGGTGCTCACCTTGAAGAAGACGTACAGTTCCAATACGGGGAACAGCAGGAACAGCAATAGAAAAGCGCGCATCAAATGGTTTCCTCTACGGAAGAATGCCTTCCAGTAGACCCTAGATGACGTCAATAAATCGTTAATTCAAGGCAGGGGCGAATCGATGGCACCGCACATGCCCGCAAAACCCGCGTCACTCGCGGCCTCGCGAACATGTGTCGGCGTATTGCAAGGTTACCAGGCGACGCCGAAACCGGCCGTGTAACGGGTGCTGTCAAGGTCCGCGCCACTGGTGCCGCTGACCAGATCCTTCTCGGCCTTGAGGTTGAGAGAAGCCCATTCGGTAACCTTGTAGCGCAGGCCCACTTCGGCATCCAGGCTGTAATCGGCCACGTTGCTGATCGGCTTGCCGAGTTCGCCGTTGGTGAAGAACTCCACCGTCTTGCCGATCAGGTAGCGGTTGTAGTCCCACTTCATGGCCACGGAATAGAAGTTGTCCTTGTCGCCGTCGGCGTATTGGAAGTCGGTGCGGTTGAACAGGCCGCCCAGCGAGAACGCCCCGAGCTCGTCATCCCAGAACTGGTAGCCAGGGCCGGTACCGATGGTGCGCTGGCGCTCCAGGTCTTCGATCTTGTCGCGCTTGTAATCCAGGCGCCCTTGCCAGAACCACTGATCGGTGAAGAAGCGGTCGAGGGAGTATTCCAAGGCGAAATTGTCGGTGGTGACGACGCTGTCCTGGGACTCGCGGTTGTACTCGCCCGAGCCGATGTGGCGCCACTTGCCGTGCCGGGCGGTGGTCTTGAAGGCGACGTTATAGTCGTCGGTATCGGTTTCGGCGCGCTTGTAGTCCAGGCCCATGTCGACATTGCCCTTGATCTGCAGGTCGGTGACCACGGGCTTGGGCTTGATGATCTGCTGGATGCTGGCCAGTTCGACGGTCTTGGGCGCCTCACCGTTCTGCAGAATGACCTTGCCATCTTCGGCGGCTTTGATCGACTTGGGCTTCTCGCCCATGTAGTCATCCTGCTTGACCAGCAGCTCCTGATCGCTCTCCATGGTCTTGATCTGCTTCCAGTCCAGCGGAATCGAGCCACCGTATTCGGTCTTGATCATCAACTTGCCACCGTCGAACACGGTAATCTTGCCGGAGATGCGGTCACCGTTTTTCAGCCAGACCGTATCAGCAAAGGTCGCGGTAGAAGTGGAAGCCAGGGCAAGGCACAGCAGGGTTCTAGGCAACATAGGCAGATTCTGGGGGCTCTGATGTGTAGGAAATGCGGCATTATTCGGTAGGACTAGATCCGAGCAAGGACAGACACCCAGATGACAGACGAGTTCAATTCTCAACTGCAGAATGACCCCGATCAGGCCGCGGCCATTCGCCGCACCGCGCTCTACACCGTGCTGGCCCAAGTGCCAGAAGGCAAAGTCGTGACCTATGGGCAGCTGGCCGAACTGGCCATGCTCGGTCGCGCGGCGCGCTGGGTGGGGCGAACCTTGAGCCAACTGCCGGACGGCACCCGTCTGCCCTGGCACCGCGTGGTTGCCGCCGGCGGGCGGCTGAGCCTTGAGGCGGGAACGTCCAGCGGCGCCGAACAACGGGCGCGCTTGCGCAGCGAAGGCGTACTGATCATGAAGAATCGCGTCGATATGGCACGCCATGGCTGGCGTCCGGAGCAAGCATGCGGTTAGAGTGCGCGCTTTGTTTCGCAAACTGAGGCAGATTCCAGCCCATGCCCCGTAAAACCTGGCGCGCCGCGCTCGCCGCTTATGCCAGCCCTTCCACCGTTGTGCTTCTGCTGCTCGGTTTCGCTGCCGGCCTGCCGTACATGCTGGTGTTTTCGACCCTCTCGGTGTGGTTGCGTGAAGCGGGCGTCGCCCGTGAAACCATCGGCTATGCCAGCCTCATCGGCCTGGCCTATGCCTTCAAGTGGGTATGGTCGCCGCTGCTCGACCAGTGGCGGTTGCCGCTGCTCGGCAAGCTGGGGCGGCGGCGCTCCTGGCTGGTGCTGGCACAGGCACTGGTGATTCTCGGCCTGGTAGGCATGAGTTTCTGCGACCCGCAAAAACATCTGTCGTGGTTGATCGCCATTGCCGTCGTGGTCGCGTTCGCCTCGGCCACTCAGGACATCGCCGTGGATGCCTACCGCCTGGAGATCGCCGAAGATCAGCGCCAGGCCGCCCTCGCCGCCAGCTACATGGCCGGCTACCGTGTGGCCGCGCTGCTGGCCACCGCCGGCGCCCTGTATTTCGCCGAAGGCTTCGGCTCCACCGGATTTGCCTATCTGCATCAGGCCTGGGCCAACACCTACCTGCTGTTCGGCTTGTTGATGGTGCCAGCGCTGATCACCACCCTGGTCATGCGTGAACCGCCGGTGGCCCTGCGCACGCAATTGTCGGCGGCGCGCTATGGCTTCAGCCATCAATTGATGTCGGTGTTCGTGCTGATCGTGCTGCTGGTGTCGGTACCGGCCATGTTCACCCAGCTGTACAACACCGATTTCGCCAGTGTGCTGTTCGGCAGTCAGAGCCTGGTCGACCTGCTGCTCGAAGACCGGGCATTTCTGCGTGCCCTGCTCTACATCATTCTGACCGCCGCATGCCTGTCGTCGGTCGGTCGCCGCGGGCTGGCGCCGGTGCTGACCCCGGTCAACGACTTCATTCTGCGCTACCGCTGGCAAGCCTTGCTGCTGCTGGGGCTGATCGCGACCTATCGGATGTCCGATACGGTCATGGGGGTCATGGCCAACGTGTTTTACATCGACCAGGGCTTCACCAAGGACCAGATCGCCAGCGTCAGCAAGATCTTCGGCCTGATCATGACCCTGCTCGGCGCCGGCTTCGGCGGCTTGCTGATCGTGCGCTTCGGCATCCTGCCGATCCTGTTCATCGGCGGTATCACGTCGGCCGGGACCAACCTGCTGTTCCTGATGCTGGCCGACATGGGGCCGAACCTGAAGATGCTGGTGTTGACCATCTCGCTGGACAATTTCAGTTCCGGCTTGGCCACCTCGGCCTTCGTCGCCTACCTGTCGAGCCTGACCAACCTCAAGTTCTCGGCCACTCAATATGCGCTGCTGAGCTCGATCATGCTCCTGCTGCCGCGCCTGATCGGCGGTTATTCAGGGGTCATGGTCGAGAAGTTCGGCTATCACAACTTCTTCCTGATCACCGCCCTGCTCGGCGTGCCGACGCTGCTGCTGATCGCCCTGCACTGGAAGCAGGAGAACGCGCGCATCGCCCGCGAGGGGCCCGACGAAGAAGCGGCCTGACAAAAAAAGCCCCGGCCATGACGACCGGGGCTTTTTCGTTGCGCCTCGCAAGACAGACTCAGGCTGGCTGCTTGGCTTCTTCCTGCATCACGCGGATGACCCGCTGCGGGAATGGAATGTCGATACCCTCGGCGCGCAGGCGATCGCGAATCTCGCCGTTGAGCATGTTGGTCACTGCGCCGAAGTCGCCGGTGTTCACCCATATGCGCAGGGACACGGTGATCGAACTGTCGCCCAGGGCGGCCACCACGGCTTCGGGTGCCGGTGTCTGCAGCACGCGTGGGTCCCTGGCCAGGTCCAGCAGGATCTCGCGGGCCTTCTGCAGGTCGGCGTCGTAGTCCACGCCGATGTCGAAGGTGATCTTGCGCGTAGGCTGACGGTTGGTGTTGGTGATGATGCCGTTGGACAGGTTGCCGTTGGGCAGGATCACCGTGCGGTTGTCGCCGGTGCGCAATACGGTGTGAAAGATCTGGATGGAGTCGACGGTACCGCTCACACCCTGCGCTTCGATCCAGTCACCGATACGGAAAGGACGAAACAGCAGGATCAGCACACCGCCGGCGAAGTTCGCCAGGCTGCCTTGCAGGGCCAGACCGATGGCCACGGTCGCACCACCGATGGCGGCGACGAACGACGTGGTTTCGATGCCGATGGTCGAGGCGACGCTGACCAACAGCAGAATCTTCAGAACGACGTTGGCCAAGGTGCCGATGAAACGCTGCAACGCCAGGTCGATGTGCCGCAACGCCAAGAGTTTCTGCAGGCTGGCGGTGACCCTGTTGATCAGCCACCACCCTACACACAACACCACCAGCGCCAGGACGACCTTGCTGGCATATTGCATGACCATCGGAATCCAGGCTTGTGAAGCCTTTACCAGATGATCGACTTCTGCGTTCAAATCCATGGGGTTCTCCTACCACCGTAATACACGTATGCCCCCGACCACATGGGATCGCGTCCCTCGGGGGCACCTGCTCCGACGCCTCGGGCAGCCCAAGGTTTCATCAATCGCGGAAGTTGTTGAACTGCAGGGGCATGCCGAATTCCTTGGCGCGCAGGGCGGCAATCGCCTCCTGCAGGTCATCGCGCTTCTTGCCGGTGATGCGCACCTGCTCACCCTGGATGGCCGCCTGCACCTTGAGCTTGGCATCCTTGACGTGGGCGACGATCTTCTTCGCCAGTTCCTTTTCGATGCCTTCGCGCAGCACGGCTTCCTGCTTCATTTCCTTGCCCGAGGCATAGGCGTCCTTGATCTCGAGGCACTGCACGTCGATCTTGCGCTTGACCAGGGCCATCTTGAGGATCTCGATCATGGCTTCGAGCTGGAACTCGGCTTCGGCGGTCAGGGTGACCGTGAGGTCCTTGAAGGCGAAACTGCCTTTGCCTTTGAGGTCGTAACGGCGATCCAGCTCCTTGATGGCGTTGTCGACCGCGTTGGTGACTTCGTGCTTGTCCAACTCGGACACTACGTCGAACGAGGGCATGTGTTTTCTCCGGAAAATGATCGGCGGCTCGTTGAAAGAAGGAGCGCGCCTGGCTTGACGATTGAAATGCCCGCTCATTATAAGGGAGCCGGCATTGTGAAAGGCCACCTGCGGCTTGAATTCAGGCCCGGGTCATCCATTTTTCGAGCGAGTCTGCGATGCGCGAGCAACACCCCACCCATGAGCCTGCGGCCGAACAGCCATTGGATCGGACCTGGCATGTGCTGGGCGTCGGCAGCCTGGGCGTATTGTGGGCGTGCCGACTGGCTCGTGCCGGTGTGCCGGTGCACCTGCTGCTGCGCGATGCCGCACGGTTGCAGGCTTACCTCCAGGCCGGTGGGCTGAGCTTGACCGAAGGCGCCCAGACCCATGTTCACCTGCTGCCCGCCACGAGCGTCGCCGGTGATGGACCGATCACGCGTCTGCTGCTGGCGTGCAAGGCTTACGATGCGCAGGCGGCCATCGCCAGTGTCGCCGCGCGCCTGGTGCCGGGCGCCGAAGTGATCCTGTTGCAGAACGGCATGGGCAGTCAGCAAGCGGTGGCGCGGATGCTGCCGCACACACGCTGTATCTATGCTTCGACGACCGAAGGAGCCTATCGCGCCAGTGACTTCCAAGCGGTCTTCGCCGGGCAGGGACTGACCTGGCTGGGCAATGCCGACCCAAACTGCGCAGAAGCTCCGACGGCGCTGCTGGCCGACCTGGCTCGGGCTGGCATCGCGCATCAGTGGACCGACGCTATCGAATCGCGCCTGTGGCGCAAGCTGGCCCTCAACTGCGCGATCAATCCGCTGACCGTGTTGCATGGCTGTCGCAACGGGGCATTGGTCGATCACCCTGACGAAGTGGCCTCGCTGTGCGCCGAGCTGGCACGACTGCTGCGAGCGTGTGGCCAGGCAGACGCCGCCGACGGGCTGCATGAAGAGGTGACAAGGGTCATCCAAGCGACGGCCGCCAACTACTCTTCGATGTATCAGGATGTCGACCAAGGTCGCCGAACCGAGGTCGACTACCTGCTGGGCTACGCCTGCGCAGCAGCGCTCGACCGGCAGTGCGAGGTGCCGGGTCTACACACATTGCAGGCACGACTGATCAAGGCCCTGCACAAGCCCTGAAGCCGCGTCGCTCCTTTCTCGGACAATACGCGCTCTCACGGTGCCCGCAGCACACTTTGCTACACTGCGGCTCTGCCCTGCACTGCCTTGGAAGCGATCACACCCATGCCCCTGCGCCAGAGACTCGAGAACCTGCCGGTTGGCCAGAAGCTGCTGGCCGCCCTGCTGGTGCTGTTGACCACCGTGCTGCTGGTCGCCAACCTGACGTTCATCAGCGCGGCCTATTGGATCTCCCAGGAGAGCATGGCACCCCAGGCTCTGCAGACGATTGGCCGGCTGCTGGCCAACCCCAGCCTCGCGCAGCGGGCGGTGCGCTCGCCGCAGGAGGCCGAGGCCCTGCTCGAAGAGCTCAATGGCTATTCGCCCCTGCGCGCCGCGGCCATCTACGATGCCCAGGGCGAGCGTCTGGCCCAGTTGCAGCACGGCGATCGATTGAAGATGCCCGCGCGCTTCGACAGCATCGAAAGCTGGCGTTCCACTGAATTCCGCAGCACCCAGTTGGTGCCACTGCCCAACGCCGGCCATCTGTTGCTGGTGGCCAGCAGCGAGCTGCCCGTGGCGTTCTACACCGGCACCCTCACTGCGAGCCTCGGCATCCTGGTGTTCAGCGTATTGTTGTGGCTGGTCATCGCCCGGCAGATCAAGCGCCTGATCACCCAGCCCATCTATCGCCTCGAAGAACTGTCGCGCCAGGTCACCCGCGAGGAGAACTACGCCTTGCGCGCAGGCCGCGGCAACCATGACGAGATCGGCAGTCTGGCGGAAGCCTTCAACACCATGCTTTCGCGCATCGAGGCGCGCGAACAGCAGCTCAAGCGAGCCCGCGACGAGTCTCAGGCCGCCTACGACCAGGCCCAGGGACTGGCCGAGGAAACCCGCCACACCAACCGCAAGCTCGAACTTGAAGTCCAGGTGCGCAGCAAGATCGAAAAGAAGCTCACCGGTTTCCAGAACTACCTCAACAGCATCATCGACTCCATGCCGTCGGCACTCATCGCCCTCGACGAGCAACTGTACGTCACCCAATGGAACCAGGAGGCCAGCGCCCTTTCCGGCACGCCGCTGGACGAGGCGCTGAACCAGCCGATCTTTCTCGCGTTCGCCCCACTCAAGCCGTTCCTGCCGCAACTCAAGACCACCGTCGAACAACACACGGTGGCCAAGATCGAGCGGGTGACCTGGGTCAAGGACGATACGCCCCGCCATTACGCGCTGACCTTCTATCCGCTGATGGGCGGCGCCGGCCGCGGGGTGGTGATTCGTATCGACGACATCACCCAGCGCCTGTCGCTGGAAGAAATGATGGTGCAGTCGGAAAAGATGCTCTCGGTCGGCGGCCTCGCAGCGGGGATGGCTCACGAGATCAACAACCCCCTGGGCGCGATCCTGCACAACGTGCAGAACGTCAGGCGGCGCCTCTCGGCCGACCTGCCGAAGAACCTCGAACAAGCCAGCGACGCCGGTATCGATCTGGCCGCGGTGAACGCCTACCTGCAAGGACGAGAAATCCCGCAGTTGCTCGACGGTATCCAGCAGGCTGGCGCACGGGCCGCGAAGATCGTCACCCACATGCTCAGCTTCAGCCGCCGCAGCACCCGGGAAATGGCGCCCTGCGAGCTGCCGGCGCTGATCGATCAAGCCGTGGAAATCGCCGGCAACGACTTCGACCTGGCGATCGGTTTCGACTTCAAGGGGCAGAACATCGTGCGCCAGTTCGACCCGGCACTGGGCCCGGTGCCCGGCACGGCCAACGAACTGGAGCAGGTGCTGCTCAACCTGCTGAAGAATGCCGCCCAGGCCATTCATCAGCGCAACGACGAACAGGAACCGGGACGCATCACCCTGCGCACGCGACTGAACCCGCCATGGGCTGAAATCCAGGTCGAGGACAACGGTGTGGGAATGCCCGAGAGCGTGCGCAAGCGCATCTTCGAACCGTTCTTCACCACCAAGGAGATCGGCCAGGGCACCGGGCTGGGCCTGTCGGTGTCCTACTTCATCATCACCAACAACCACAAGGGCCAGATGGAAGTGCAGTCCAGCCCCGGCCAGGGCACCTGCTTCACGCTGCGCCTGCCATTGGCCGGCAATCCGCTGCCCCTCACCACCACGGAGATATGAACATGGGCTTTCGCCTGTCGAAGATTTACACGCGCACCGGCGACCAAGGTGAAACCGGGCTCGGCGACGGCCGTCGGGTGCCCAAGGACCATCCCCGCGTGGAGGCCATTGGCGAAGTCGACAGCCTGAACAGCCAGCTGGGCGTGCTGCTGGCAGGGCTGGCCGACGATTCGCGGCTGAACGAGGTCAGCGAGGTGCTCGCGCCCTGTCAGCATCGGCTGTTCGATCTGGGTGGGGAGTTGGCCATGCCTGCATACCAGGCGCTGGATGCAAAGGAGGTAGAGCGCCTGGAGGCGGCCATCGATACCTGGAACGACGAGCTGGGCCCGCTGGAAAACTTCATTCTACCGGGAGGCTCGCTGCTGATTGCCCAGGCCCATGTATGCCGCAGCCTGGCGCGTACAGCCGAGCGCCGCTGTCAGCAGCTCAATGCGGTTGAGCCGTTGTCGGCGGTGAGCCTGGCGTACATCAACCGGATGTCCGATCTGCTGTTCGTGGCTGCACGGATCATCGCCCGGCGTGAAAGTATTCCCGAGATTCTCTGGCAGCCAGCCAAGTCGAGTGACCGCTGACGCGGCTTGCGCCGCTGCTACAGGGGGTGCGCGGAGCGGTTGTCAGGGAGAGGGCCAGAAGGCGCGAATGCCTGCGACACCTTGGGCACCGATCTCCCAGGCTTTCGCCTGATCCTGCGGCCGCAGCCCGCCCAGCAGGAACACCGGCTGGTTGAAGCCCTCGATCAAACCACGCGCCTGATCCCAGCCCAATGGCTGCGCATCGGGATGGGTCAGGGTCGGTTGCACGGGCGAAAGGGTGACGAAATCCACACCCATCTGCTGCGCCAACGCCAGCTCTTCGGCATCGTGACAAGACGCGGCCAGCCAACGCTCGGCGGGAAACGGCCGACCTTTGCTGGCGTATTTGCGCAACTGCGCCGAGGTCAGGTGCCACCCGGCCGAAGGAAAATCGCCCAGCCACTCCAATGGCCCCTTGAGCATCAACTGGGCCTTGCCTGCACACAACCCGACCGCATCCACCGCCAGGTCGCGGTACTGCGGATCGTAGCCATTAGGTGCGCGCAGTTGCAGCAGCTTGATGCCACCGGCGATCGCTTCCTGCATGCCGCGCAGCAGGGTCGAGTTGTCCAGCCCATCCGGGGTGATCAGGTATTCGCCCGGCAGACTGGCCGCCGCCACGATCGGCCGATTGGCCTCGGGAAACGCGTAGCCCGGCAGCTCGCGCGCCTTGACCCATGCCAACGGCTGGCCTTCGACGCCATGGGGGTCACCCGTGAACGCGGTGACTTCCCAGACATCCAGCAGGACCTGCTTGTCGGCGTAGTCGTGATGCACCTTGATCAACGGCCGCGCCAGGCTTACCTCGATCCCCAACTCCTCGCGCAGCTCGCGGGCCAGCGCCGCCTGCACCGTCTCGCCGGGCTCGACCTTGCCACCGGGAAACTCCCACAGACCGCCCTGGTGCTGGGTATCGCCGCGGCGGGCAATCAGAATGCGCTGATCCGCGCCACGGATCACCGCGGCGGCTACATGTATTCGTTTCACTCGATCTCCAGACCGCGCTGAGCTGCCAGTGCCCGGATGCCCCTGCAAGGCGCAGCCGGGCGCGCCAGTCAGGTGCGGTATTCGGCGTTGATCTTCACGTACTCGTGGGACAGGTCGGTGGTCCAGATGGTCTCGCTGCACTCGCCGCGACCCAGCTCGATCCGAATGCCGATCTCTTCCTGCGCCATCACCGCCGAGCCCTGCTCCTCGGTATAGCTGGCAGCACGGGCGCCACGGCTGGCGATGCACACATCGCCCAGGAACACGTCGATCTTGCTGACATCCAGCTCCGGCACACCGGCCCGGCCGACAGCGGCCAGAATGCGCCCCCAGTTCGGATCGGAAGCGAACAGCGCCGTCTTGATCAGCGGCGAGTGGGCCACGGTGTAGGCCACGTCCAGACACTCCTGGTGGTTGCCGCCGCCGTTGACCTGGACCGTGACGAACTTGGTCGCCCCCTCGCCGTCGCGCACGATGGCCTGGGCCACTTCCATGCACACCTCGAGAACCGCCTGCTTGAGCGCTGCGAACAGCGGCCCGCTGGCCTCGTTGATTTCCGGCAACGCCGCCTGCCCGGTGGCGACCAGCATGCAGCAGTCGTTGGTCGAGGTGTCACCGTCGATGGTGATGCGGTTGAACGACTTGTTGGCGCCGTCGCGCAGCAGATCCTGCAGCACACCCGGCGCGACCTTGGCGTCGGTGGCGATGTAGCCCAGCATGGTCGCCATGTTCGGGCGGATCATGCCGGCGCCTTTGCTGATACCGGTCACGGTGACGGTGACGCCCTCGTGCTGGAACTGGCGACTGGCGCCCTTGGGCAGGGTGTCCGTGGTCATGATGCCGGTGGCCGCAGCCGCCCAGTTGTCGATCGACAGATCGTCGAGCGCAGCCTGCAAGGCCCCTTCGATCTTCTCGACGGGCAGTGGCTCGCCAATCACCCCGGTGGAGAACGGCAGCACGGCGCTGGCGTCCACGCCCGCCAGTTCGGCCAGACGCGCCGTGGTGCGCTCGGCCGCAGCCAGACCCGGCTCGCCGGTCCCGGCGTTGGCGTTGCCGGTATTGGTCAACAGATAACGCACGGGGCCACCCACGCGCTGCTTGGACACAATGACCGGTGCCGCGCAGAACGCATTCAGGGTGAACACGCCGGCGACGCTGGAACCCTCGGCGCAACGCATGACCACAACGTCCTTGCGTCCGGGGCGTTTGATACCGGCGCTGGAGATGCCCAGCTCGAAACCCGGAACCGGATGCAGCGTGGGCAAGGGACCAAGACCAACAGCCATGTGAGCACTCCTTTGAGGAATCTGCGGCGTATCGTCGACGCCGCCAGTAGAGGGACGAACGCCGCGATCCGTACGCGGGCACCCATCCTGGGAACCAGCGTCAGTCGCGGCGTGATGTTGCTGCAAAGCCTGTCGAAACGCGATCAGTCGATCTTGCCGTGGCAATGCTTGAATTTCTTGCCCGAGCCGCACCAGCACAATTCGTTGCGGCCCAGCTTCTGGTCATTGCGCACTGGCTCCGACACGGTGGCGGCAACGACTTCGGCGTCTTCGGCCAATACTTCGGGCTGGTCCAGGCCCGGCGCCGGGGCGTGTTCGAACTGCATGCGCGCTGCCAACTCCTCGGCATCGCGACGCAGACGCGCTTCTTCTTCGACCGGATCTTCGCGGCGCACCTGAACGTGAGACAGCACACGGATGGTGTCGCGCTTGATCGAATCGAGCAGCTCCTGGAACAGGCTGAACGACTCGCGCTTGTACTCCTGCTTCGGGTTCTTCTGGGCGTAGCCGCGCAGGTGAATACCGTGACGCAGGTGGTCCATGGTCGACAGGTGATCTTTCCACAGGTCGTCGAGCACGCGCAGCAGGATCTGCTTCTCGAAGGTGCGCAGGGCGTCGGCGCTGGCCTGATCTTCCTTCTCGGTGTAGGCCGCCAGCAACTCGACCATGACCTTCTCGCGCAGGGTCTCCTCGTACAGCTTGTCGTCCGCATCCAGCCACTGCTGGATCGGCAGGCTCACGCCGAAATCGGTCTGCAAGGCCGCTTCCAGGCCTGGAACGTCCCACTGCTCGGGCAGCGACTGTGGCGGAATGTGCTGGGAGAACAGCTGACCAAGGACTTCCTGACGGAAGTCGGCAATGGTGTCTCCGACGTTGTCGGACGCCAGCAGGCTGTTGCGCATGTGGTAGATGACCTTGCGCTGCTCGTTGGCGACGTCGTCGAACTCCAGCAATTGCTTGCGGATGTCGAAGTTGCGGCCTTCGACCTTGCGCTGGGCCTTTTCGATCGCGTTGGTGACCATGCGATGCTCGATGGCTTCGCCGGACTGCATGCCCAGCGCCTTCATGAAGTTCTTCACCCGGTCGGAGGCGAAGATGCGCATCAGGCTGTCTTCCAGCGACAGGTAGAAGCGGCTGGAACCGGCGTCACCCTGACGACCGGCACGGCCACGCAGCTGGTTGTCGATACGGCGCGACTCGTGACGCTCGGAAGCGATCACGTGCAGACCACCGGATTCGAGCACCTGCTGATGACGCTTCTGCCAGTCGGCCTTGATCTGCGCGATCTGCTCTTCGGTCGGGTTTTCCAGGGAGGCGACTTCGACTTCCCAGTTGCCGCCCAGCAGGATGTCGGTACCGCGACCGGCCATGTTGGTGGCGATGGTCAGCGCGCCGGGACGACCGGCCTGGGCGATGATCTCCGCTTCCTTCTCGTGGAACTTGGCGTTGAGCACCTTGTGCTCGATGCCTTCCTGGTTGAGCAGGCGCGACATGTGCTCGGAGGTTTCGATGGTTGCAGTACCGACCAGCACCGGACGGCCCTGGGCCATGCTTTCCTTGATGTCGGTAACGATGGCGGCGTACTTCTCGTCCGCAGTCAGATAGACCAGGTCGTTGAAGTCCTTGCGCGCCAGCGGCTTGTTCGGCGGGATCACCATCACGTTGAGCTGGTAGATCTGGGCGAACTCGAACGCTTCGGTGTCGGCCGTACCGGTCATGCCCGAGAGCTTGTTGTACAGGCGGAAGTAGTTCTGGAACGTGGTCGAGGCGAGGGTCTGGCTCTCGGCCTGGATGTTCAGGTTTTCCTTGGCCTCGATAGCCTGATGCAGGCCTTCGGACAGGCGACGGCCCGGCATGGTACGACCGGTGTGCTCGTCGACCAGCAGGATCTGCCCGTCCTGGACGATGTACTCGACGTTGCGGTTGAACAGCTTGTGCGCACGCAGGCCGGCGTAGACGTGGGTCAGCAGGCCCAGGTTGTGCGCCGAGTAGAGGCTCTCGCCCTCGGCCAGCAGGCCGGCGCGGGTGAGCATTTCCTCGATGTACTGGTGACCGGCTTCGTTGAGTTCGACCTGACGGGTCTTCTCGTCGATGCTGTAGTGGCCTTCCTTGGTGACCTGGCCCTCGACTTCCTCGATGTGCTGCTCGAGTTGCGGGATCAGGCGGTTGATCTCGGTGTACAGCTTGGAGCTGTCTTCGGCCTGGCCGGAGATGATCAGCGGCGTACGGGCTTCGTCGATCAGGATGGAGTCGACTTCGTCGATCACGGCGAAATTCAGCTCGCGCTGGAATTTCTCTTCCATGCTGAACGCCATGTTGTCGCGCAGGTAGTCGAAACCGAATTCGTTGTTGGTGCCGTAGGTGATGTCGGCGGCATAGGCCAGACGCTTCTCTTCCGGCGGCGCGAACGGCGTGACCACGCCGACGGTAAGGCCCAGGTATTCGTACAGCGGACGCATCCAGTTGGCATCGCGACGCGCCAGGTAGTCGTTGACCGTGACCACGTGCACGCCCTTGCCGGACAGTGCGTTGAGGTACACGCCCAGGGTCGCTACCAGGGTCTTGCCTTCACCGGTGCGCATTTCGGCGATCATGCCTTCGTGCAGGGTGATGCCACCGATCAGCTGGACATCGAAGTGCCGCATACCCATGACGCGCTTGCCGGCTTCGCGGCAGACGGCGAAGGCTTCGGGCAGCAGCTGGTCGAGGGTCTCGCCTTTTGCCAGGCGGGCCTTGAACTCTGCGGTCTTGGCGCGCAGCTGCTCGTCCGAAAGGGCCACCATCTGCTCTTCGAAGGCATTGACGGCTTGTACCGTCTTGAGCATGCGTCGTACTTCACGCTCGTTCTTGCTTCCAAAAAGTTTCTTTAACAAAGGCGCAAACATATTGGCAGGATCTTCCACACATAGGGATGGAGGGCGGCCCCGTGAGTCGCCCGTGCAGCCCTCATGGCCGCATGCGAACGAGCATTCTACCCGGAAACGATGGAGAGGAAAGTGGCGCGATGTCCACGATGCTGGCACAGCGTTGTAATGGGGCGGCTTTACAATAAGGGCTTTTTCGCCAACTTCAACCCGCGAGGTGCAGATGTCATCCATTCAAATGCCGAGAGCTGGCCTGTGTCGTCCATGTGAAACGGTGTGGGCGAGGGATTCTGTTAACATGCCGACTCTGTAACTTCAGGTGTATCCCCATGGTCTTTCGCCCCCTGCCCGCCCGGGCACCGGCAGTCCTGCTGCGCGAAGCCAAACCGCTCAAGGCCCTGTTCAGCCAGGCCCAGCGCCTGTCCCATCTGCAGCGCCTGTTCGAGAGCCAACTGCAGCCGGCGGCGCGTGAGCATTGCTACGTCGCTTCGTGGCGCGAGGGCAGCCTGTTGCTGATCGTCACCGACGGCCACTGGGCCACGCGCCTGCGCTACCAGCAGAAGCGCCTGCAACGCGATCTGCAGGCGCTGGAGGAATTCAGCAGCCTGACGCGCATCCTGTTCAAGGTGCAGCCGCCCACCGTGCAGAGCAAGGCCGGCGCGCGCAGCATCGACCTGTCGATCAGCGCGGGCGAGAACATCCAGGCGACCGCCGAGGGCATCAGCGATCCCAATCTGCGCGCGGCGCTGGAACGTCTGGCAGCTCACGCCAAGCGGCCACGCTGAGCCCTCGCCACGCCCCGACCGTCCTCCCGCCCCGGCTCAGAAAACAACACCCAAAAAAAAAAGCCACCCAATGGGTGGCCTATAAATGTGAAACCAGAAAAGAGAGGTTGTATCAACCCAACGCAGCTGGCCGCATGTAAGAGATCGGTACCGTGCTGGCATCTTCGAACGTAACCACTTCCCAGGCGTCGTCCTGCTCGAGCAGACGACGAAGAAGCTGGTTGTTCAGTGCGTGGCCCGACTTGTAGCCACGGAATTCGCCAATCAGGCTGTTACCCAGCTGATAGAGATCGCCGATTGCATCGAGAATCTTGTGTTTGACGAATTCGTCTTCGTAGCGAAGACCGTCCTCATTCATGACGCCTGCCTCGTCCACCACGATAGCGTTTTCAACGCTGCCGCCCAGTGCACGATTGTGCTTGCGCAGGTATTCAAGGTCGCTCATGAAGCCGAACGTGCGCGCCCGACTGACTTCCTTCACGAAGGACGTGCTGGAAAAGTCGACGCTGGCGGTCTGGGTGCGATCCTTGAAGACAGGATGATCGAAATCTATTTCGAAGCTCACCTTGAACCCTTCGAAAGGCAGGAAGGTGGCGCGCTTGTCGCCCTCCGTCACTGTCACTTCACGCAGGATCCGGATGAATTTCTTCGGCGCGTCCTGTTCTTCCAGGCCAGCCGATTGAATCAGGAATACGAAGGGTCCGGCACTGCCATCCATGATCGGCACTTCGGACGCGGAGAGCTCGACGTAGGCGTTATCGATTCCCAGGCCCGCCATGGCCGACAGTAGATGCTCTACGGTATCGACCTTGACATCGCCATTGACCAAAGTGGTGGACATCGTGGTTGCGCCGACATTGTGGGCGCGCGCAGGGATCTGCACGACCGGATCGAGGTCGACACGGCAGAACACGATGCCGGTATCCACGGGCGCGGGCTTCAAGGTCAGGTAGACCTTCTCACCGGAGTGCAAGCCGACGCCTGTGGCACGGATAATATTCTTCAGGGTGCGTTGTTTAATCATGGCATTGGCCGCTTCAGCGCAAATTGCGAACTGGTATCAACAAAGGCTGGCGATGATAGCAGACCGAACCTTTGCTGAACACCAATCACCCTAATACCCCTGATAAATTGCATCAATCGGCCTGACGACGCAGGAAGGCCGGGATGTCCAGATAATCCAGGTCATCCTGTGGGTTCAGCTTGGCCGCAGCGGCAGCGCCGGCGTGAGCCTGGTTGCGCATCACGGTCGGGCGGTCCAGGTCGCGGTAGTTCACCGATGGAGCGTCCTGACGAGCAGGCTGCTGCGAAGGTGGAGGCGTCTGGGCGGCGGTCTGCATGGTGTTGTCGATGACCTTCACAGGCTTCTCGATCTTCGCGCCCAGGCCGGTGGCCACGACGGTAACGTGCAGTTCATCGCGCATGTCCGGATCGATCACGGTACCGACCTTGACCATCGCGTGGTCGGAGGCGAACGCTTCGATGATGCTACCCACGTCGGAGTATTCACCCAGCGACAGGTCGGGACCTGCGGTGATGTTCACCAGAATGCCGCGAGCGCCCTGCAGGTTGACGTCTTCGAGCAGCGGGTTGCGAATGGCCGCTTCGGTGGCCTCGCGCGCGCGATTCGGACCGCTGGCGCAGCCGGTACCCATCATCGCCATGCCCATTTCGCTCATCACGGTACGCACGTCGGCGAAGTCGACGTTGATCATGCCCGGACGCTTGATGATGTCGGAGATACCGCGAACGGCACCGGCCAGCACATCGTCAGCCTTGGCGAACGCCGACAGCAGGCTGGCATCCTTGCCCAGGATGGTCAGCAGCTTCTCGTTGGGGATGGTGATCAACGAGTCGACGCTTTCGGACAGCATACGGATGCCTTCATCGGCGATCTGCATGCGTTTGCGGCCTTCGAAGGGGAACGGACGAGTCACGACCGCAACGGTCAGGATGCCCATTTCCTTGGCCACTTCGGCGATGATCGGTGCAGCACCGGTACCGGTACCGCCGCCCATGCCGGTGGTGATGAAGACCATGTTGGTGCCTTGCAGCACTTCGGCGATGCGCTCGCGGTCTTCCATCGCGGCCTGACGGCCGACTTCGGGGTTGGCGCCAGCGCCCAGGCCCTTGGTGACGCCGGTACCCAGTTGCAGGATCGTGCGTGCACCGATGTTCTTGAGTGCCTGAGCATCGGTGTTGGCGCAGATGAATTCGACGCCTTCGATGTTGCTCTTGACCATGTGGTTGACGGCGTTGCCGCCGCCACCGCCGACACCGATAACTTTGATTACCGGGCTTTGCGGGATGTTGTCTACGAGTTCGAACATGTGCCCTCTCCTTTCTCTATTTGTGTGCGCCTACCGCTACTGCCGTTTTGAATCAGAAATTGCCTTGCACCCAACGCTTCAGCCGTTCCAGCACCGGAGCCTTGGTGTCGTCGCTATAACTGCTGCTGTTGCTGATACCTGACAGGTTCAAGCCATCGGACTGCTTCTGCAGGCCGTACATCAGCAGGCCCACGCCGGTGGAATAGATGGGGTTGCTGATGACGTCACTCAGCCCCCGTACGCTATGCGGCACGCCCAGGCGCACCGGCATGTGGAAGATTTCTTCGGCCAGCTCGACCGCGCCTTCCATTTTTGCCGTACCACCGGTCAGCACGATGCCGGCCGGGATGAGGTCTTCGTAGCCGCTGCGACGCAGCTCGGCCTGGACCAGGGTGAACAGTTCGTCGTAGCGTGGCTCGACGACTTCGGCCAGCGCCTGGCGCGACAGCTCGCGCGGCGGACGGTCACCGACACTGGGCACCTTGATGGTTTCGCCGGCACCGGCCAGCTTGGCCAGGGCGCAGGCGTAACGGATCTTGATCTCTTCGGCGTACTGCGTGGGGGTCCGCAGGGCCATGGCGATGTCGTTGGTGACCTGATCGCCCGCAATGGGGATGACTGCGGTGTGACGGATGGCGCCTTCGGTGAAGATGGCGATATCCGTGGTACCGCCGCCGATGTCGACCAGGCACACGCCCAGTTCTTTCTCGTCATCGGTCAGTACCGAGTAGGCCGAGGCCAACTGCTCGAGGATGATGTCGTCGATTTCCAGGCCGCAGCGACGAACGCACTTCTCGATGTTCTGAGCCGCGTTGACGGCGCAGGTCACCACGTGAACCTTGGCTTCCAGACGCACGCCTGACATGCCCAGGGGCTCGCGCACGCCTTCCTGGTTGTCGATCACGTAATCCTGCGGCAGGGTGTGCAGGACGCGCTGGTCGGCCGGGATCGCCACGGCCTGGGCCGCGTCCAGAACGCGTTCCAGGTCGGCCGTACTGACCTCACGGTCGCGAATGGCCACGATCCCGTGGGAGTTCAGGCTGCGAATGTGGTTACCGGCAACGCCGACGAACGCCGAGTGAATGCGGCAACCGGCCATCAGCTGGGCTTCTTCGACCGCACGCTGGATCGACGCCACGGTCGACTCGATGTTCACCACCACGCCCTTCTTCAGGCCGCGCGAAGGATGGGTACCGATCCCCACGATGTCCAGCGTACCGTCGGCCGCGACTTCGCCCACCAGCGCCACCACCTTGGAGGTACCGATGTCCAGCCCGACGATCATTTTGCCGCTTTGCACGTTTGCCATGGTCCTGCCTCTTGTCAATTCTTCGCGACGGCGGGCTTGTCCGCCGTCGGGGCGCTCGTTTCACGCCAGCCCACGGCCAGGCCGTTGGCATAGCGCAGGTCGATACGCGCGATATTCGTGATCTGGTCTTTGAGTGTCTTGTCGTAAATGGCGATAAAGCGGCGCATTTTTTCCATCAAGTGGTCACGTCCCAGCAACAGCTCGATGCCTGGGCCGGCGCTTCCTGCGCCTGTGGTGAGAAACCAGCTGCCGCGTTCGGTCAGTTCCAGCCGAGCTACCGAATAGCCCAGCGGACGCAACATCTGACTCAGCACCTGGTATTGCTGCATCACCTGCTGTTGGGCCCGTGCCGGGCCGAACAACTGCGGCAAGTGTTCGTAGTTGCCCAGTTCGCGAGGCGCGAACGCCTGGCCCTGGTTGTTGAGCAGCGACTCGTTGCCCCAGCGCGCGACCGGCAGTTGCTCTTCCAGGCGAATCACCACCTGGTCGGGCCATACGCGGCGTACTTCGGCGTGGGCGATCCAGGGCATGGTCTCCAGCTCGGTGCGCATGCGGGTCAGGTCGATGCTGAAGAACGTGCTGCCGACATAAGGCTGGATACGCTCCTGCACCGACTGCTGGTTGATGTAGGCCAGGTCGCCCTGCACCGACACCTTGGTGATCGGGCGGTCGGCGTAGGGCATCAGGTACTGGGCGCCTTCATAGGTGCCAAAACCCAGACCCACCAGCAGCACCGGCCACATCAGCTTCTTGAAGATGCTGAAGTTGGCCTTGGGCAGACGCACCGACAGTGGCTCTTTGGCCACCATGCGGCTTGCACCCCGCGGCACCGGCTTGTTGCGACCGATGGCAGGTGACTGATGGCGAATCACTGGGCCGTGCATGGTCTTACCCTCGTGCCTTGCAACTGGCGGCAAGAATCGCCAGCACCAACTGCTGGAAATCCAGGCCAGCCGCTTTCGCCGCCATGGGCACCAGGCTGTGATCGGTCATGCCTGGAGCGGTGTTGACTTCCAGCAGCCAGAAACGGCCCTGCTGGTCCTGCATCACGTCCACGCGCCCCCAGCCCTGAATGCCGATGGCATCGCAGGCGCGCGCGCAGAGGTCGATGAGTTCCTGCTCCTTGGCGGGCGCGAGGCCACAGGGAACGCGGTACTGGGTATCGTTGGCGACGTATTTGGCGTCGTAGTCGTAGAACGTGTGGGGTGTGCCCAGCGCGATGGCAGGCAGCATCTGGCCACGCAGCGTCGCGACAGTGAACTCAGGGCCCTGGACCCATTGTTCGACCAGCACTTGTGAGTCGTAGGTGCTGGCGGCTTTCCAGGCGTCGACCAGTTCGTCGACGCTGTTCACCTTGGCCATCCCGATGCTTGAACCTTCATGGGCGGGTTTGACGATCAAAGGGAAGCCCAGTTCCCCGGCCGCGAAAATACAATCCTGTTCGCTCGCCAGCACGGCATGCGCCGGGGTCGGCAAGCCGAGGCTCTGCCACACCTGCTTGGTGCGCAGTTTGTCCATCGCCAGGGCGCTGGCGAGGATGCCGCTGCCGGTGTAGGGAATGTCCAGGCACTCGAGCAGGCCCTGCATGCTGCCGTCTTCGCCGCCGCGGCCGTGCAGAATGATGAAGGCATGGTCGATCTTCTGCGCCTGCAGGCGCGCCAGCAGGTCATCGCCAACGTCGATACCGAACGCGTCCACGCCAGCGCTCTGCAAGGCCTCCAGGCACGCGGCGCCCGATTTCAGCGACACCTCGCGCTCGGCGCTCTTGCCGCCGTAGAGCACGGCCACGCGACCGAAGTCGCTGGGCATGATCTGCGAACGCAGGGTGTTGAGATCCAGAATGTTCATTGCGATTTCTCCGAGGCCTGCGCGAACAGCGGGCTTTTGAGCAACTGCGGAGCAAGGCCGCCGATGTCGCCGGCGCCCTGGCAGAGCAGGATGTCACCGGCGCGCAGCAACGGCTTGACCAGTGGCGCCAGCTCGACGCCGCGTTCGATATAGATGGGGTCCAGCTGGCCGCGCTGGCGGATGCTGTGGCACAACTGACGGCTGTCGGCGCCCGGGATCGGCTCTTCACCGGCCGGGTAGACCTCCATCAGCAGCAACACATTGGCGTCGGCGAGCACTTGTACGAAATCGTCGTACAAGTCGCGCGTGCGGCTGAAGCGGTGGGGCTGATATACCATCACCAGACGTTTATCGGGCCAGCCGCCGCGCACGGCAGCGATCACGGCCGCCACTTCGCGGGGGTGATGGCCATAGTCGTCGACCAGCATCACGCTGCCGCCTTCGACCGGCAGTTCGCCGTACACCTGGAAGCGTCGGCCAACGCCCTGGAATCCGGACAGACCCTGGACGATGGCGCTGTCGCTGATGCCTTCGTCGGTGGCGATGGCGATCGTTGCCAGGGCATTGAGCACGTTGTGGTTGCCTGGCATGTTGACCGACACGTTGAGCGGCTCGCGGTCGCGGCGCAGCACCGTGAAGTGGGTCAGCATGCCTTGCTGGCGCACGTTGATGGCACGCACGTCGGCTTCTTCGCTGATGCCATAGGTCAGGGTCGGACGGGCGATCTGTGGAAGGATCTCGCGCACCACCGGGTCATCCAGGCAGACCACGGCTAGGCCGTAGAACGGCAGGTTGTGCAGGAACTCGACGAAGGTCTTCTTCAATACGTTGAAGTCGCCGCCGTAGGTCGCCATGTGATCGGCGTCGATGTTGGTGACCACGGCCACCAGCGGCTGCAGGTGCAGGAAGCTGGCATCGGACTCGTCGGCTTCGGCGATCAGATAGCGACTGGTGCCCAGCTGGGCATTGGTGCCAGCCGCATTCAGACGACCGCCGATGACGAACGTGGGGTCCAGGCCACCGGCCGCGAACACCGAGGCGATCAGGCTGGTGGTGGTGGTCTTGCCATGGGTTCCGGCCACGGCGATGCCGTGCCGATAGCGCATCAGTTCGGCGAGCATCTCGGCGCGCGGTACCACCGGAATCCGGCGTTCCAGCGCGGTGGCGACTTCCGGGTTGCTGGTGTTGACGGCACTGGAGACCACCAGCACGTCGGCGCTGGCGGCGTTTTCGGCACGGTGGCCGATGAAGATCTGCGCGCCGAACGACGTCAGTCGCTCGGTCACCGGCGAAGCCTTGAGGTCGGAACCCGAGACGTCGTAGCCCAGGTTCAGCAGCACCTCGGCGATGCCGCACATGCCCACGCCGCCGATGCCGACGAAATGGATGCGACGGATGCGGCGCATTTCCGGTTGCGGAATGGCCTTCTGGTTCTCAACCATGGGCCACCTCCAGGCAGACGTCGACCACATTGCGCGTGGCATCGGGTTTGGCCAGGCGGCGGGCAGTGCTCGCCATGCTCAGGAGTTTTTCGGGTTGCATCAAAACCTCTTTCAGGCGCTCGGCAAGTTGCGCCGCGCCGGTTGTCGCTTGTGGCATGAGGAAGGCAGCGCCTTCGCGGGCCAGATAATCGGCATTGCGTGTCTGGTGATCGTCGATCGCGTGGGGCAAAGGCACCAACAGCGACGGCAGGCCGGCGGCGGCCAGCTCGCTGATGGTCAACGCGCCCGCGCGGCAGACCACCAGGTCGGCCCAGCCATAGGCTTGGGCCATGTCCTTGATGAACGGGGCGACCTGCGCCTCGACACCGGCGGTGCGATAGCGCTCGGCGGTGATCTCATCGTGCTTCTTGCCAGCCTGGTGAAACACCTCAGGCCGGTACTGTGCAGGAACCTGCGCCAGGGCTTCGGGCAACAGCTTGTTCAACGGCTCGGCGCCCAGGCTGCCGCCCAGGACCAGCAGCCGTGGCTGGCGCCCGATCAGTGCCTGGCGCGGCGTTTCCATGAACAACTCGCTGCGCACCGGATTTCCGGTGGTCCGGCGCTTGACCGAAGCGGCGAAGGTGTCGGGGAAAGCTTCGCAGACTCGGCTGGCGAAAGGCACCAACAGGCGATTGGCGGTACCGGCCACTGCATTCTGCTCATGAACGATCACCGGTACACCGGCCAGCCGCGCAGCCACGCCGCCAGGGCCGGTCAGGTAACCACCGAAGCCGACCACGCACACCGGTCGCAGCCGGGCAATGATGCGACGCGCCTGAACCACGGCCTTGCAGATGGCGAACGGCGCCTTGAGCAGGGCCAGTCGGCTCTTGCCACGCACACCGCTGACATCGATCAGATGCAACGGCAGGCCGTTGGCCGGCACCAGCTCGTTCTCGATACCGCGCGGCGTACCCAGCCAGTGCACGCTGAAACCGCGCGCCTGGAACTCGCGCGCGCAGGCCAGGGCCGGGAACACGTGTCCGCCGGTGCCACCAGCCATGATCAGCACATTGCCTTTACCGGCCATGGGGCGTCTCCTCGGCGAAATCGCTTTCGCTGAATTCCACCTCTTCGCTACCCAGGTGCGAGCGGCTTTCCCACTCGATGCGCAGCAACAACCCCAGACAGGCGCAGCAGATGACCAGCGAGCTGCCGCCGTAGCTGAGAAACGGCAGGGTCAGACCCTTGGTCGGCAGCAGGCCGACGTTCACGCCGATGTTGATCAGGAACTGGCCGATCCACAGGAACGACAGGCCATAGGCCACGTACGCGGCAAAGTATTGCTTGGCCCGCTCGGCCCAGAATCCGATGTACATGCCGCGGATACAGACGAACACGAACAGCGCCACGGTGCACAGCGAACCCACCACGCCCAGCTCTTCAGCGAGCACCGAGAACACGAAGTCGGTGTGGGCTTCGGGCAGGTAGAACTGCTTCTGCACGCTGTTGCCCAGCCCAACGCCGAACCACTGGCCACGACCGAAGGCGATCAGCGCCTGGGTCAATTGATAACCGGAGCCGAACTGGTCGCTCCACGGGTCGGTGAAGGTGATCAGACGCGCCATGCGATACGGCTGGGCCTGAACCAACACGAATACCGCACCCACCGCCAAGGCCACCATCAGGGCGAAACGGAACAGGCCCACGCCACCCAGGAACAGCATCGCAGCTGCGGCCCCCATCATCACCACCGTGGCGCCGAAGTCAGGCTCCATCAGCAGCAGTCCGGCCATCGGCAGCAACACGAAGAACGGCTTGAAGAAGCCCATCCAGCTGTCGCGCACTTCCTGCTGACGACGTACCAGATAGCCTGCCAGGAAGATCACCACGAACACCTTGGCGATTTCCGAAGGCTGCACGTTGAACATGCCGAAGCCGATCCAGCGCATGGATCCGTTCACTTCGCGACCGATACCGGGCAGCAGGACCATCACCAGCAAGCCGAATGCAGCGATCAGCAGCGTACCGCCTATGCGCTGCCAGGTGGCAATGGGCACCATCATGGTGACGATGCAGGTGCCGATACCGATCACAAGGTACACAAGGTGGCGGATCATCATCGACAACGAGTTGCCCGAGTTGACCGCCGCAACTTCCGAAGAAGCCGAGGTGATCATGACCAGACCGAGGCCCAGCAGCGCCAGGCAACCGGCCAGCATGGCGAAGTCGATATCGATCCCGCGACCGCTGATCAGCGGCGAGGGAAATGGCTTGATGACACCGAAGATCATGACAAGCCCTCTACGGCATGGGCGAACAGGCGCCCGCGCTCTTCATAATTCTTGAACATGTCCAGACTCGCGCAGGCCGGTGAGAGCAGCACGGCATCACCGGGACGGGCCAGTTCGGCGCAGCGCTGAACCGCTTCCTCGATCGAGGCGACGTTGACCTGGGCAACGCCTGGCCCGACAACGGCCGCAATACGGCCGGCGTCGCGACCCAGCAGTACCAGAGCACGGCAATGACGCTGGATAGGCTGGCCGAGCGCGGTGAAATCGGCGCCCTTGCCGTCGCCGCCCGCGATCAGCACAAGCTGGCCTTCGATATCGGCGCCCAACCCTTCGATGGCGGCAATCGCAGCACCGACGTTGGTCGCCTTGGAATCGTCGTACCAGGCCACGCCATCGCGCTCGCGCAGCCACTGGCAGCGGTGCGTGAGCCCGGTGAATTCACGCAGGCTGGCCAGCATGGCGTCGAACGGCAGACCCACCGCGTGTCCCAGGGCAAGCGCGGCCAGGGCATTGGCCTGATTGTGTGCGCCACGCACCTTGAGCTCGCTGACCGGCATCAGGTTCTCGAACTCATAGGCCAGGTACTTCTGCCCGCCTTCCTCGCGCAGGCCGAAAGCCTTGAAGTCCGGCTTGTTCAGGCCGAACGTCCAGCACGGCATGCCCTCGCCGATCAGCGGCCGGCTCAGGGCATCCTGACGATTGAAGACGACCTTGCGGGCGCCGCGGAAAATCCGATGCTTGGCCAGGTGATAGGCCGGCAGCCCGCTGTAGCGGTCCATGTGGTCTTCGCTGACGTTGAGCACCGTGGCCACTTCGGCATTGAGCTGATGGGTGGTTTCCAGCTGAAAGCTCGACAGTTCCAGCACGTACAGCTCGACATCGTCATCGAGCAGGTCGAGCGCTGGCTGCCCTAGGTTGCCGCCCACCGCCACGCGCTTGCCGGCCGCAGCGGCCATTTCGCCCACCAGCGTGGTCACGGTGCTTTTGGCGTTGGAGCCGGTGATCGCCACGATCGGGGCCTTGGCATGACGGGCAAACAGATCGATATCGCCGGACAGGTGCACGCCTCGCGCCGCTGCCTGCTGCAGGGCGGGAGTCGCCAGTGCCAGACCGGGGCTCACGTAGAGTTCATCGGCGCGGCACAGGAATTCCACGTCCAGCTCACCGCAACGGACTTCCACCTGCGGATAGTCGCGACGCAGCGTCACCAGTTCCGGCGGCGCTTCGCGTGTATCGGCCACGGCAAACGCCACGCCCTGACGCGCGAGGAAGCGCACCAGGGACATGCCGCTCTTGCCGAGGCCGACAACGATGCGGAAGTGGGAAGAAGCGATCAGAGACACTCGTTCTACCTCAGCTTCAGGGTGGCAAGGCCGATCAGCACCAGAATGACGGTGATGATCCAGAAACGCACGATGACCCGTGGTTCGGGCCAGCCCTTGAGTTCGAAATGGTGGTGAATCGGCGCCATGCGGAACACACGACGACCGGTGAGCTTGAACGAGGCGACCTGGATCACCACCGACAGCGTCTCGACGACGAAGATGCCGCCCATGATGAACAGGACGATCTCCTGACGCACGATCACCGCGATGGTACCCAGGGCTGCGCCCAGCGCCAGCGCGCCGACGTCACCCATGAACACCTGGGCCGGGTAGGTGTTGAACCACAAGAAACCCAGGCCGGCGCCGATCAGGGCGCCACAGAAGACAATCAGTTCACCGGCACCTGGCACATAGGGAATCAGCAGGTATTCGGCAAATTTAACGTTGCCCGACAGGTAGCAGAAAATCCCCAGCGCGCCGCCCACCATCACCGTCGGCAGAATCGCCAGGCCGTCGAGGCCGTCGGTCAGGTTGACCGCGTTGCTGGAGCCGACGATGACGAAGTAGGTCAGCACGATGAACCCGGCACCCAGCGGAATGCTGGCGTCCTTGAGCATCGGGATGATCAGGGTGGTTTCCACCGGGCTGTTGGCGGTCATGAACAGAAACACCGCCGCCCCCAGGCCAAACACCGACTGCCAGAAATATTTCCAGCGGCTGGGCAGGCCGCGGGAATTCTTCTCGATCACCTTGCGATAGTCGTCCACCCAGCCGATGCCGCCGAACAGCAGGGTGACGATGAGCACGACCCAGACATAGCGGTTGGACAGATCCGCCCACAGCAGCGTGCTGATGGCGATGGCCGAGAGAATCAGGGCGCCGCCCATGGTCGGCGTACCGGACTTGGACAGGTGCGATTGCGGACCATCGTTGCGTACCGCCTGGCCAATCTGACGAATCTGCAGGGTGCGGATCATCCAGGGGCCCAGCCAGAGGGCCAGCGACAGCGCGGTCAGTACACCCAGAATCCCGCGCAGGGTCAGGTACTGAAAGACCGCGAAGCCTTTATAGAACTGTTGCAGAAATTCTGCCAGCAGCAGCAACATCAGTGTTTCTCCCCGCCAGAACCACACAGCGCCACCACGATGTTTTCCATCGCCGCGCTGCGTGATCCCTTGATCAAAATAGTGGTATTGGAACCCTGCTCGGCGGCCAGCGCCGCGATCAGGTCTGCCTGATTGGCGAAGTGCTGCCCCTGAGCACCGAACGCGGTCACCGCGTGGCGCATCAATGGACCGACCGCGTACAGCGCGTCGACCTTGCCGACGGCATATTCACCTACCTGGCGATGGCCGGCTTCGGCCCAGGCGCCCAGTTCGCCGATATCTCCGAGGACCAGGACGGTGCGCCCGGAAAAGCCGGCGAGTATATCGATTGCCGCGCACATCGAGGTGGGATTTGCGTTGTAGGTGTCGTCGATGACCCGCGCGCCGTTGACGGCGAGCTGCGCGACCGTGCGGCCCTTGACCGGCTGCACCGCATTCAAGCCCGTCTGAATGCCGGCCAGCGTCACGCCCAGAGCCTGCGCAGCAGCCGCTGCCGCCAGGGCGTTGAGCACGTTGTGGGTGCCGAGCAAATTGAGCTGGACGAACACTTCGCCTTCCGGCCCGTGCAGGGTGAAGGACGGGCAACCACGAGCATCATTGTGCCGGGCACTGGAATGAAAATCCGCCGCGGTGTTGTCCAGCGAGAACGTCAGCACGGCATGCTGACCGGCGCGTGCCTGCCAGATCGGGAATGCCTTGTCGTCGAGGTTGAGCACGGCCTTGCCACCCTCGCCCAGGCCTTCGAGGATCTCGCCCTTGGCCTCGACGATCTTGTCCGGACCGCCGAACTCGCCCACATGGGCGGTGCCGGCGTTGGTGATGAGCGCCACGTGCGGACGGGTCAGACCGACGGTGTAAGCGATTTCGCCCACCCGCGATGCACCCAGCTCGATCACTGCCGCAGTGTGCTGCGGCGCCAGTTCGAGCAAGGTCAGCGGTGCGCCCAGGTCATTGTTCAGATTGCCACGGGTGGCCAGCACCGGGCCTTGAGTCCGCAGAATGCTGGCAAGCATTTCCTTGACCGTGGTCTTGCCGCTCGAACCGGTGATCGCAGCCACCGGGCGGCCGAACGCGGCGCGGTTCAGCGCGCCGAGCTGGCCGAGCGCCAGACGCGTGTCGGCCACGACCAACTGCGGCAGCGTTGAGTCTGGAACTGCGCGCTGCACCAGCGCGGCTACCGCGCCCTTGGCGGCGACGTCGTCCAGATAGTCGTGACCATCGAAACGAGGACCGGCCAATGCGACGAACAGATCGCCTGCAGTGATGGCCCGGCTGTCGATGCTGACACCGTCGAAGCGCGCGTCGTCACCCACTACGTGTCCGTGCAGAGTGCCTGCCAGTTGGCTGAGGGTCATGGCGTCAAGCATCGGCAGCTCCCCATGCAGCCAGAGCCTGCTCGGCCTGCTGCAGGTCGGAGAACGGATGACGCTCGCCGTTGATCTCCTGATAGTCTTCATGACCCTTGCCGGCCAGCACGATGACATCGTCGACCGAAGCCGAATCGATCAGTTGGGCAATGGCGGTGCCACGGCCTGCCACGAAGGTCGCGTTGGCCGCGCTGGAAAAACCCACACGAATGTCGTCGAAGATGCGCAGTGGATCTTCGCTGCGAGGGTTGTCGTCGGTGACCAGCACGCGGTCGGCCAGGCGCTCGGCGACTTCGGCCATCAACGGGCGCTTGCCACTGTCGCGGTCGCCGCCACAGCCGAAAAGACACAGCAACTGGCCCTTGGCGTGAGGCCGCAAGGCCTGCAGGACCTGGTCCAGGGCATCGGGGGTGTGCGCGTAGTCGACCACCACCAAGGGCTTGTCGCCACCGCCCAGACGCTGCATGCGACCTTGCGGTCCCTGCACCTGGCGCATCACCTTGAGCACGTCGTCCAGTGGGTATTCCATGCCCATCAGGGCACCGACCGCCGCCAATACGTTGCTCAGATTGAAGCGCCCGAGCAGGCTGCTGCGCAGGCTGTATTCACCGTGTGAGGTCACCAGCGTGGCGCGCACACCGTGATCATCGAATTGCGCGTCGCGGCAGTACAGGGTCGCGCTGCTGTCGCTGAGGCTGTAGGTGATCAGCCGCGACTCGTGATCCTGCTTGGCCAACTCGCGACCGAACGCATCGTCCAGATTGAGCACACGGCACTTCAGGCTTGGCCAGGCGAACAGTCGGGCCTTGGCTTCTGCGTAGGCCTGCATGCTGCCGTGGTAATCCAGATGGTCACGGGACAGGTTGCTCAGCACGGCGATGTCGAAATCCAGCGCGGCCACGCGGCCCTGATCCAGTGCGTGCGAAGACACTTCCATGGCCACGGCGTGAGCGCCGCCCTTTTTAAGATCGTACAGTGTGGACTGCACGGCGATCGGGTCGGGAGTGGTCAATCGGCCGCTCTGCAAGGCACCGTAGAAACCGGTGCCCAGGGTACCGATCAGGCCGCAGTGCTCGCCCAGGGCATCGAGCGCCTGAGCCACCAACTGGGTAATGCTGGTCTTGCCATTGGTACCGGTGACGCCAACCATATTCACCGAGCGGCTCGGCTCGCCGTAGAAGCGCCCGGCGATGCTCGACAACTGCGCGATCAGCCCTTTTACCGGAATCAGGGGCACATCGGTGAGCGGCAGCACGGTAGCGCCTTCCACTTCATAGGCCACGGCAGCGGCACCCAGCTTGAGGGCATCGGCGATGTGCGCTCGGCCATCGACCTTACTGCCGGGTACGGCCAGAAACAGATCGCCCGGACGCACGTTGCGGCTGTCCAGGGTCAGCTCGCGGATCATCGGATCGCGGCTGGCTTCAGAAAAAAGCTTGCTCAGGGGCATGGTCATCAGCCGCGCCCTCCTTTTATCAATGGGGTCGCCGGTGCGGCGTTGACCTGCTGCTGCGGCACCGGCGGCGGCAGGTTGTCAGGTTGCACGTTCATCAGGCGCAGCGTGCCGGACATCACCTTGCTGAAGACCGGGGCGCTGACCAGGCCGCCGTAGTAGCCACCCTTGCTCGGTTCGTCGATCACCACGACGATCGCGTAGCGAGGGTCGCTCATCGGGCCGAAACCTGCGAACAGCGAGCGGTAGGCATTCTCGGTGTAGCCGCGCGAGCCGATGGTGGCCTTGCGCGCGGTACCCGACTTGCCCGCCACGTGATACGAAGGCACCCGCGCGCGATACACGCCGCGGGTGTCTTCGATGACTTGCTGGAGCATGCCCTGCACGGTCTTGGCGACCTTCTCGGGAATCACCTGCGCCGCGGTCGGCGGCTGGTCGCTCTTGAGAATGGTCAGGGGCACGATACGGCCGTTGTTGGCGATGGCCGCATAGGCGTGCACCAACTGCAGCGCCGTCACCGACAGGCCGTAGCCGTAGGACAGCGTGGCGGTCTCGGCCTTGCGCCATTCACGGTGGTTGGGCAGGTTGCCGACGCGCTCGCCCGGGAAGCCCAGGCCGGTGTACTGACCCAGGCCCACCGCGGACATGACGCGATAGATGCTCTCGCCGCCAATGTCGAAGGCCACCTTGCTCATGCCCACGTTACTGGAGTTGATCAGAATCCCGGTCAGGTCAAGCACCGGACCTTCGGTCTTGGTCACGTCCTTGATGGTGTAGCGACCGATCTGCAACGTGCCTGGGTACACGTCGACCTTGTCGCTGGGCTTCCAGCGACCGGTTTCCAATGCCGCGCTCATGGAGATCGGCTTCATGGTCGAGCCCGGCTCGAACACGTCGATGATCGCACGGTTACGCATGGCCGCAGGCAGCATGGTGCGGCGGTTGTTGGGGTTGTAGGTCGGCTGGTTGACCATGGCCAGCACCTCACCGGTTTTCACGTCCATGATGACCATGCTGCCGGCCTTGGCTTCGTTCTCAGTGATGGCGTTGCGCAGCTCGCGGCTGGCCAGATACTGCAGACGCAGGTCGATGGACAACGCCAAGGTCTTGCCGGCCTTGGCGTTCTTGGTGACCTGTACGTCCTTGATCAACCGCCCACGGCGGTCCTTGATGACCTGACGCTTGCCAGGTACGCCGGCGAGCCACTCGTCATAGGCCAGCTCGACGCCTTCACGGCCGTGATCGTCGAGGTCGGTGAAGCCGACCATGTGCGCGGTCACGTCGCCCGCCGGGTAGAAACGACGGAATTCCTCGATGCCGTAGACACCCGGGGTTTTCAGGTCGAGTACCGACGCGCCTTGTTCGGGAGTCAGGCCGCGGACCAGGTAGATGAATTCCTTGCTCGCCTGAGCTTCCAGGCGCTCGGCCAGAGCCTTGGGGTCTTGCCCGAGCGCGCGTGCGAGCGCAGGCCACTTGTCCTTGGCCAGCTGCATTTCCTTGGGGTTGGCCCACAGGGTGGTCACCGGCGTACTCACGGCCAGAGGCTCGCCATTGCGGTCGGTGATCAGGCCGCGATGCGCGGGAATGGGGATGTGCCGCATGCTGCGCGCGTCGCCCTGACCGATCAGGAAGTCACGATTGATCACCTGCAGGTAGACGATCTGCGCAACGATGCCGCCGACCAGCAGCAGGAGCAGGCCGACCATCAGGCGGAACCGCCACGGGAACAGTGCCCCGTCGAGCTTCATCATGGCGACACCATGCGAATTTCAGTGGCATCCGGGATGCGCATCTTCAACTGTTCGGTGGCCAGGGATTCGATACGGCTGTGTGCGGTCCAGGTGCTTTGCTCCAGGATCAGACGACCCCATTCGGCCTGCGCCTTGTCGCGCTCGCTCAGCTCGCCGTACAGCGTGTTGAGCAGTTGCCGATTGATGTGCGCGCTGTAGGAAACGCCGATGGCCGACACCAGCACGGCGACGAACAGCAGCAGCATGAGGAAACTGCCGCCCGGTAGCGGCTTGTTGAGCAGCTTGCTCATCGCAGCTTCTCCGCGACACGCATGACGGCACTGCGCGAGCGCGGGTTGGCCTTGAGCTCGGCTTCGGAAGCGAACTGCGCCTTGCCATGCAGCTTGACCTTGGGCACGAAGGCTTCGAACCGCACCGGCAGGTTGCGCGGCAGGTTGTCGGCTTCGCCCTTGGTGAGCTTGCGCATGAACAGTTTGACGATGCGGTCTTCCAGGGAATGGAAGCTGATCACCACCAGGCGACCACCGATTTCCAGAGCATCAAGGGCAGCCTCCAGGCCCGCCTCGAGGTCGGCCAGCTCATTGTTGACGTGGATACGCAGTCCCTGGAACGCGCGAGTTGCAGGGTTCTTGCCCTTCTCCCACGCCGGGTTGGCGACCTTCAGCACCTCGGCCAGGTCGGCGGTGCGCTCGAACGGCTGCACTTCGCGGCGCTCCACTACCGCACGGGCCATGCGACGAGCGAACCGCTCTTCGCCGTATTCCTTGAACACCCGGGCGATTTCCTCCTCGGCGGCAGTGGCGATGAACTGCGCCGCACTTACACCCCGCGTGGGGTCCATGCGCATGTCCAACGGGCCGTCATGAAGGAAACTGAAGCCGCGCTCGGCATCGTCGAGTTGCGGCGAGGAAACGCCCAGATCGAGCAGGATGCCGCTGACCTTGCCATGCATGCCGCGCTCGCGCACTTCGGCACCGAGCTCGGCAAAGCTGCGCTGTACAATGACAAAGCGGCCGTCTTCGGCCGCCAGCGCTTGCCCGGTGGCAATCGCTTGAGGGTCCTTGTCGAACCCCAACAGGCGGCCATCGGGCCCCAGGTGCTGCAGGATCAGGCGGCTATGGCCACCCCGGCCGAAAGTGCCGTCCAGATAGCAACCATCGTCGCGCACGGCCAGAGCCTCGACAGCTTCGTCGAGCAGCACGGTGATGTGATTGAAGCCGCTATCAATAGTCACAAGATCAAATCACGCAATTCTTCGGGCATGGCGCCCGGTTGTTGTATAGCTGCAAGGTCTGCCGCACTTACGGCATTCCACGCACCCTCGTCCCACAATTGAAACTTGTTCAGTTGGCCGACCAGCATCGCGTGCTTGTCCAGCCGGGCGTACTCGCGAAGACGCGGGGGCACCAGAAAACGTCCACTGCCATCGAGTTCGAGGTCGACGGCATTGCCAATGAGCAGGCGCTGCAGACGGCGGTTGCTTTCCACCAACGATGGCAAGGCCCGCAGCTTGGCCTCAATGAGTTCCCATTCATCCAGTGGATAGACACACAGGCAAGGGTCGACGGTATCGACCGTGATGATCAGCTGACCGGAGCATTTGGAATCCAACTCGTCACGATACCGACTCGGCATGGCGAGCCGTCCCTTGGCATCGAGGTTGATCGGATTAGCTCCACGAAACACGTCGCGTTTCCCCTGAACTCAGATTTTTAAGCTCGAAAAACCCACTTTTCGCCACTTCCCGCCACTCGCGCACACTATAGGAACCCCCCCACCACACCGTCAAGGCGCGTCTGTAGGGAAAAGCCTTATAGATCGGAGATTTAGAACGCAAAAGGAAGGGAAAGCGGTATTTGAGACACGCAAGGGAGGGATAAAGCCGTTAGAGTTCAAGCATCTGCGCCCTGAACTTAAAGTAGAGTCTCAAGACTAAGAATTTTTCGACATTACCAGAGGGGATTTGGTTGCCTTTTTTTGCGGGGAATACAGCAGGATGCGAAGTAAAAGGTGGAGAGTCGATCTGTAAGCCGGGTTTTGTCGAGGACAGTCATTCCTCTACGATGGCCATCGCTGGACACCTCTAGCAACCTACCCGGTTCCAACGCGGGCCGCGCCATATGGAACCCTATTTGGTCTTGCTCCGAGTGGGGTTTACCTAGCCACGAACTGTTGCCAGACGTGCGGTGCGCTCTTACCGCACCTTTTCACCCTTACCGGCGCTTGCGCGCTTAGGCGGTTATTTTCTGTGGCACTTTCCGTAGGCTCGCGCCCCCCAGGCATTACCTGGCACTCCGCCCTATGGAGCCCGGACTTTCCTCCCCCCGCTTGCCCAGCAACGAGTTGCGGAACAAAAACGGGCAGCGACTGTCCGATCGACTCTCCGGCGCGCAGGTTAACGACATGCACCGGCCAGGACAAGCTTTAATCGCACCAATCGGGCCATACCCGCACCGCAGTCACGTCTTCTGCTTTTCCAGCGCCACTTGATAAAGCAGATTCTTGCGCACCCCGGTGATCTCTGCCGCCACGGCGGCGGCACGCTTGAGCGGCATTTCTGCCAGCAGCACATCCAGAATGCGCATGACCTCGGCGCTGACCGCCTCATCAGTGACCGGCGGGCTCCAGCCTGCCACCAACACCACACACTCGCCCCGCTGCTGGTTGCTGTCGGCTTCCACGAATGCACGCAGCTCTGCCAGCGGCAACCCCTTGAGGGTTTCGAAGGTTTTCGTCAGTTCGCGCGCCAGTAATGCCGGACGCTCGCCACCGAAGACCTTTTCCATGTCCTGCAGGCACTCGAGTATGCGATGGGGCGCCTCGTAGAAGATCAAGGTGCGCGGTTCCTCCCTGACCTGCTCGAGGCGCGCGCAGCGACCGGCCGTCTTGGCGGGAAGAAAACCTTCGAAGATGAACCGGTCCGACGGCAAGCCTGCAGCCGACAGGGCTGCGATCAAGGCACAGGGACCGGGCACCGGCACCACTTGCACACCCGCGGCACGTGCCTGACGTACCAGGTGATAACCAGGATCGGAAATCAGCGGCGTACCGGCATCGGAAATCAGCGCCACGTCATCGCCGGCCAACAACCGCTGGATGAAACGACTGCCTTCGTCCCGCTCGTTGTGCTCGTGGCAGGCGGCCAGCGGCGTATCCAATCCGAAGTGCTGCATCAGGCGCACCGAATGGCGTGTGTCCTCGGCTGCAATCAGCGCCACCTCGCCCAGGATCTTCAGCGCACGTGCGCTCATGTCGTCCAGATTGCCGATGGGCGTGGCCACTACATAAAGTGTGCCCGGGGTGGAATTAGAAGCGCTTGAAGCAGTCACAGCACACACCTTGTCGTTCGGCCAAACCCGCATTGTACAGGCTCCACGCCACCCAGTGCTTGCCCAGCGATCCGGCGCAGTCGACGTGAAACATTTGCTCGTCCTATATAAGGACGGACTAGCCTTCTTCGTCGCACCCCGGCCGATGCTTGGGTACACTTGCCCGTCTATTGATCGAGTAAATCAGGAAGATATCCATGACAGCCTGCCTGCGGCTTCTATCTGCCCTATGCCTCGCCGCCTTGCTGGCTGCGTGCGCCAGTTCGCCTTCATCCAATCTCGGTGAGCTGCCCCGCACACCGGACGCCACCGTGGAACAGTTGCTCGAACGCGCCAGCGCCAGCAAGTCGCCGGAAGAGGCGGCGGTCCTGCGCCTGAGCGCGGCGGATCAGGCCGCTCGCCAGGGCGACTCGGCCCGCGCCACCCAGATCCTGCAGCAAGTGCGCATCGAACTGCTCAAGCCGGGCCTGCAGATACTGGCCAGCACCTTGAACGCGGAGCTGGCACTGACGCGCAATGACGCCAAGGCCGCGCTGGCCGCGCTCGATCATCCAAGCCTGCAGCGCCTGGGCGAGTTGCCCGCCGACCAGCAGGTGCGCACCCACCTGGTTCGTGCTCGCGCACTGGAAGCCGATGGCCAGATCCTGGCTGCCGCACGCGAGCGGGTGTTCATCGCGCCTCTGCTCAGTGGTGAAGCTGCCGCCCAGAACCATGAGGCCATCTGGGCCTTGGTGGGTTCGCTGCCCGTCGAGCAACTGCAGAATCAAGGCACCGATGACTTCGCCGGCTGGTTGAGCCTGGCCCTGGCGGTCAAATCCGCCGGCACCCTGGAACAGCAGCAAGCAGCCATCGATACCTGGGTAGCCCAACACGCCGCCCATCCGGCCGCGCGACAGCTGCCTGCGCCTTTGGTCAAACTCAAGGCCCTGGCCAGCCAGCCCCTGACTCGCATCGCCCTGCTGCTGCCGCAGGATGGGCAGCTCGCAGGCGTGGCTCGCGCTCTGCGCGAAGGCTTCATGGCGGCCTACTATCAGGCCCAGCAAGCCGGTCAGAAGCCGCCGGTGATCGACGTGATCGACAGTTCGCGCCTGACTTCGCTCGACGATTTCTACCGCCAGGCTCAGGCCCAAGGCGTGCAACTGGTAATCGGCCCGCTGGAAAAGCCACTGGTCAAACAGCTGGCCGCACGTGCGCAACTGCCCCTTCCGACCCTGGCACTGAACTACAGCGACACCAACCAGATGGGGCCGCCCCAGCTGTTCCAGTTCGGTCTGGCCGCCGAAGACGAAGCGCGCGAAGTGTCGCGCCGTGCCCGCGCCGACGGCTTGCACAGCGCTGCTGCGATGATCCCCAAGGGTGACTGGGGTGACCGCGTGCTCAACGCCTTCCGCCAGGACTGGGAAGCCAACGGCGGCACCTTGATCGCAGCCGAACGCGTCGACCAACCAGTGCAACTGGCGCAGCAGATTGCCGACATGCTCAATGTGCGCAACGCCGGCGGCGGGCTGCAGAGCAGCAGCGGCGCCCAGGGCTCGCGCCGCCAGGACATCGATTTCATCTTCCTGGCTGCCACACCTCAGCAGGCGCAGCAAATCAAGCCGACCCTGAACTTCCAGTACGCCGGCGATCTTCCGGTCTACGCCACTTCGCACGTGTTCAGCGCCAGTGGCGACCAGGCTCAGTACAACGACATGACCGGCATTCGCTTCTGCGAAACGCCTTGGCTGCTCGACGCCGGCAACCCGCTGCGCCAGCAGGTCACTCGGCAGTGGCCACAGGCCAACGGCAGCATGGGCCGGCTGTACGCCATGGGCGTGGATGCCTACACCCTCGCCGCCCGCCTTGGGCAGCTCAAGGCCCTGCCCGACAGTCGCGTCGAAGGCTTGTCCGGCAACCTGGGCATGGGCGCCAACCAACGCATCGAACGCCAACTGCCCTGGGCGCAGTTCGTCGGTGGCCAAGTCCAGCGCCTGCCCAACACTACGCCGTAATGTCGCTGAGCCCTCGCCAGAAGGCGGGTCGCGAGGCCGAGCAGCAGGCCTTGGAGCACTTGTGCGCACAGGGCCTGGAGCTACTCGCGCAGAACTGGTTGTGCAAGCGAGGCGAGCTTGATCTGGTCATGCTAGAGGGCGATACAGTAGTATTCATCGAAGTCCGCTATCGCCTGCACGCACAATGGGGTGGAGCATTGGCCAGCATCGATGCCCGCAAGCGCGAAAAGCTGGTGTTGGCCGCGCAGTATTTCCTCCTCGAGGAAACACGCTGGGCCCAACATCCATGCCGTTTCGACGTGATCGCCCTGGAAGGCACCGGTACCCAGGCCACGCGCCTGAACTGGATACGCAATGCCTTCGACAGCTGACACCTGACACCCCAGCCACGCGTTCTCGCTCTTTGCTTTGCGGGCTGCACATTCTTGTTGTGCCGGGAACCGCCGCCGCGTTGCGGTCTTGCCCGACCAGCCGCTTTACTTAAGGTCACCTTGATGGACATGCAATCCCGAATTCGCCAGCTTTTCCAGGCCAGTATCGATACCAAGCAACAGGCGATGGAAGTCCTTGCACCGTACATCGAACAAGCCAGCCAGGTCATGGTCGGCGCCCTGCTCAGCGACGGCAAGATGCTTTCCTGCGGCAACGGCGGCTCGGCCGGGGATGCCCAGCACTTCTCGTCCGAGCTGCTCAACCGCTTCGAACGCGAACGCCCCAGCCTGCCCGCCATCGCCCTGACCACCGACAGCTCGACGATTACCTCGATTTCCAACGACTACAGCTACAACGAGGTATTCTCCAAGCAGATCCGCGCGCTGGGACAGCCCGGCGACGTGTTGCTGGCCATCTCCACCAGCGGCAACTCGGCCAACATCATCCAGGCCATCCAGGCCGCCCACGACCGTGACATGGTGGTGGTTGCCCTGACCGGCCGCGACGGGGGTGGCATGGCCTCCCTGCTGCTGCCTGAAGACGTCGAGATCCGCGTGCCTGCCAACGTCACGGCACGCATTCAGGAAGTTCACCTGCTGGCGATCCACTGCCTCTGCGACTTGATCGACAGCCAATTGTTCGGGAGTGAAGAATGAAGCGTACCCACCTTGCCCTAGTGGCCCTGAGCCTGGCCTTGAGCGTCACCGGCTGCAGCTCGGTCCTGACTGCCACCCGTGACAACCCGATCGACGATGACCGTGGTACCCGCACCCTGGGCAGCAAGATCGACGACTCGCTGATCGAAACCAAGGTGTCGGTGAACATCGCCAAGGCCAATGTCGATCTGGACAAGAATTCCCACATCGTCGTGACCAGCTACAACGGTGTGGTCCTGCTCGCCGGCCAGACCCCGCGCGCCGAGCTCAAGACCCTCGCCGAGCAGGCGGCCAGTGAAGTTCAGCGGGTCAAGAAAGTGCACAACGAAATCCAGGTGCTGGCACCGTCTTCGCTGCTGGCGCGCAACAACGACGCCTGGCTGACCACCAAGATCAAGACCCAGATGCTGGCCGACAGCGCCATCCCAGGCTCGCGCATCAAAGTGGTCACCGAGAACGGCATCGTCTACCTGCTGGGTCTGCTGACCCAGGCCGAGGCTACCCGGGCCACCAACCTGGTGCAGGGCGTTTCCGGCGTACAGAAAATCGTGAAGCTGTTCGAATACATCGACTGACCATCGATGCCGCCCCTGCCGGGCGGTACGGGCGCAACAAAAAAGGCGATCCTTGCGGATCGCCTTTTTTCATTTCACCACTTTCAGGCTTGGACGCCCGGTAGGCCGTGGCGGTGGGCTGCCCGGTGGCGGGGCATCGTCGTCTGATTCGACGATGTCCTCGAATTCGGCGTCCTCCTCGTCCAACTCTGGCGACTCCAGATCGAAGACCATGCCCTGACCGTTCTCGCGAGCATAGATGCCCAGAATGGCGCCCGTAGGCACGAACAGCGTGTGCGACACGCCGCCGAAGCGACCGTCGAAACTGACCGCTTCGTTATCCATATGCAGATTGCGTACGGCGCTGGGCGACACGTTCAATACGATCTGGCCATCGCTGGCAAAACCTTGCGGGACCCGAACCGAGGGGTACTCGGCATTGACCAGCATGTGCGGGGTACAGTCATTGTCGACGATCCACTCGTACAGCGCGCGGATCAGATAGGGACGACTGGAGTTCATCAACGGCTCCTCAAAACCTAGCGCATTTCACGTTCAGCGGCAGACAGGCTGGCCTTGAAGGCCTCCCGCGCGAACTGACGTTCCATATAGTCGAGCAGCGGCTTGGCGGGCCGCGGCAGTTCGATACCCATGATCGGCAAGCGCCAGAGTATCGGCAGTAGACAGCAGTCGACCAGACTTTGCTCCTCACTGAGGAAGCAGGGCTTGTCAGCGAACAGGGCCGACACGCCGGTCAGGCTTTCGCGCAGTTCCTTGCGCGCCTGAACCCGGGCGGCTTCCTTGCTGCGCGGATCCAGGATCAGATCGGCCAGGCCGCACCAGTCCCGCTGGATGCGGTGGATCAGCAGTCGGCTGTTGGCGCGCGCCACCGGATACACCGGCAACAGCGGCGGATGGGGATAGCGTTCGTCGAGGTATTCCATCACCACGGTCGATTCGAACAGGGCCAGGTCCCGGTCGACCAGCGTCGGCGTGCTGCCGTAGGGGTTCACTTCGATCAGCCGGGGTGGCAGGCGACCGCCTTCCACGTTGATGATCTCTGCGCTGACGCCTTTCTCGGCGAGAACGATGCGCACCCGATGAGAATAGTGGTCGGCGGGGTCGGAGTAACAGGCCAACCGATTGGTCACGCCCATGGCGGTCCTCCTCGCGTATAGAGTATGAATGCAAAAACGAGCGACCCCAGCAGGGGGCGCAAGCAAGCCGCGAAGTTTACCGCACTTTCAACCCACGTCCTTCCAGTATTCGCGTTTCAGCAAGTAAGCGAGGAGGATCAGCAGCGCCAGGTACAGCAATACGTACAGGCCAATCTGCCGGCTTTTAATCTGTACCGGGTCGGCCGAGTAGGCCAGGAACGTCACCAGGTTCCTGACCTTGTCGTCGAATTGCCGAGCGTCGAGGCTACCGGTACCGGGTGTGACGCGCAGACGCGTGCACGGTTGCGCCGTCGGCTCGGCACAGTCGAGTACCTGACGGCCCTGCAGGCTTTCCAGCACATTGGGCATGCCGACGTTGGGGTAGACGGTATTGTTCACACCCCAGGGCCGCGCCGGGTCGGCGTAGAAGCCCTGCAGGTAGGCGTACAGCCAGTCGGTACCCCTCACGCGAGCGATCAGGGTCAGGTCGGGGACCTCGGCGCCGAACCAGGCCTTGGCATCTCCCGGCAGCAAACGTGTCTGCATGGGGTCGGCAATGCTCGCCCCTGCTGGCGCCAAGGTCTGCAACATCTGCTCATAGGGTATGCCCAAATCGTCGGCCACCGTCTGGTACCGCTGAAATTGCGTGCCGTGGCAGCCCATGCAATAGCCGACAAAGGTGTTCGCACCGTCGCGCAAAGCAGCTTTGTCGGTCACGTCGATCACCATAGGTTGCACGCCAGAGGCGACGGGTGCCGCAAGGACCGTCAGCGGCGACAACAACAGCAGTAGCACAAACGCAATCAGCGCTTTCATCGGCTTGGAATCCGATCGGGCACCGGCCGGGTGATTTCCCGACGTGTGTACAGCGGCATCGCCAGGAAATAGCCGAAGTACAGCACCATGCACACCCTTGCCGCCCAGGTCGTGGCGGCTGTGGCCGGTTGCATGCCCAGGTAGCCCAGCGCCACGAACGCCACGCAGAACAGCGCCAGCGCAATGCGGCTGAGCCATCCCTTGTAGCGCATCGACTTCACCGGGCTGCGGTCCAGCCAGGGCAGCACGAACACAATGGCGATCGCCAGGCCCATGGCGCATACGCCCATTAGCTTGTCGGGCACGGCACGCAGAATCGCGTAGAACGGGGTGAAGTACCAGACGGGGGCAATGTGCTCTGGCGTCTTGAGCACGTTCGCGGGCTCGAAATTGGTCGGCTCCAGAAAGTATCCACCCATCTGCGGAAAGAAGAACACCACGGCGCTGAACACGAACAGAAAAACCGCCACCCCGAGCAGATCCTTGACCGTGTAGTAGGGATGAAAGGCAATGCCGTCCAGCGGCTTGCCGTCCGCGTCGCGCAGGCGTTTGATGTCGATGCCGTCGGGGTTGTTCGAGCCCACCTCGTGCAGCGCCAGAATGTGCAGCACCACCAGCGCCACGATCAGCAGCGGCAAGGCCACCACATGCAAGGCAAAGAAACGGCTCAAGGTCACGCCCGAGACCAGGTAGTCACCGCGGATCCACTGGGCCAGATCGGCGCCCACAATAGGGATGGCACCAAACAACGAGATGATCACCTGCGCCCCCCAGTACGACATCTGTCCCCACGGCAGCAGGTACCCCATGAAGGCCTCCGCCATCAGCAGCAGATAGATCGACATGCCGAACACCCACACCAGCTCGCGCGGCTTCTGATAGGAGCCATACAGCAGGCTGCGGAACATGTGCAGGTAGATCACGATGAAGAACGCCGAAGCACCGGTGGAATGCAGGTAGCGCAGCAGCCAGCCATATTCGACGTCGCGCATGATGTACTCGATGGACGCGAAAGCCCCCTCGGCCGTGGGCGTGTAGTTCATGGTCAGCCAGATGCCGGTGAGCAACTGATTGAGCAGCATCAGCAGCGCCAGAGATCCGAAAATGTAGAAAACATTCAGATTCTTCGGGACGTAGTACTGGCTCAGGTGGTTGCGCCACACCCTGCCCACCGGCAGGCGCGCTTCGATCCACTGCAACAGGCCTCGCATCAGGCACTCTCCCCATCGATACCCAGCACGAGCACATCGGCACTTTCGTAGTAATGCGGTGGCACGGCGAGGTTCAAGGGTGCGGGCTGCGCCTTGTAGACACGCCCTGCCAGATCGTAGTGCGAGCCATGACAGGGGCAGAAATACCCGCCCTGCCAGTCCGGCCCCAGGTCGGCTGGCGCAACCTCGGGCCGGAAGGTGGGCGAACAACCCAGGTGCGTACAGATGCCGACCACCACTAGCACCTCGGGCCGGATGGCGCGCAATGCGGCGTCGACATACCTTGGCTGGTCCGAGTCGCGCGATTCGGGATCCGCCAGATGGTCGATGTCGTGGGCAAGATTGTCGAGTACCTGCGGCGTGCGTCGGCAGATGAAAACGGGTTGGCCACGCCAGCGGGCGACCATCTGCTGCCCAGGCTCGATCTTGGCGATGTTCACCTTGACCGGCGCGGCTGCGGCGCGAGCCTTGGCACTGGGTTGCCATGAAGCCACGAACGGCACCGTCGCGCCGACCGCACCGGCAGCGCCCACCAGCGCCGTGGTTCTGACCAGAAAGCGACGGCGACCCTGGTCGATGTCACACACCCCGCTCTGCTCGTCCGCCATCCTCTACCTTAGCCTGCCGCAATAGGCATCTGCATTGTCCAGCGCGCAGTGTACCAGCGCCTCTCACGGATTGACGGGCGAAAAAAAAACCCGGCTCGCGAGAACCGGGTTTTTTCTGGAACGAAGACGCGAATTAACGCTTCGAGTACTGCGGACGCTTACGCGCTTTACGCAGACCGACTTTCTTACGTTCAACTTCACGAGCATCGCGAGTCACGAAGCCTGCTTTACGCAGGGCCGGACGCAGTGCTTCGTCGTAGTCCATCAGTGCACGGGTGATACCGTGACGGATCGCACCGGCCTGACCGCTGACACCACCACCGATGACGGTGACGTAGATGTCGAACTTCTCGGTGTTCTCGGTCAGCTCCAGCGGCTGGCGAACTACCATGCGGGCAGTTTCGCGACCGAAGAAGGTGTCCAGAGTGCGATTGTTGATGGAGATGTTACCGGTGCCCGGACGCAGGAAAACGCGAGCGGTTGCGGTCTTGCGACGGCCAGTGCCGTAATTTTGAGTCGCCGACATAATGAACTATTCCGTTAAAACTTCAGTTCTTGGGGCTGCTGAGCAGTATGAGGGTGAGCAGCGCCCGCATAGACTTTCAGCTTACGGTACATGTCGCGACCCAGCGGATTCTTGGGCAGCATGCCCTTAACCGCGGTCTCGAGCACGCGCTCTGGCGCCTTGGCGATCAGCTTTTCGAAGTTGATCGACTTGATACCGCCCGGGAAACCGGAGTGGGAGTAGTAGATCTTGTCAGTGGTTTTGGCACCAGTGACACGCACCTGCTCGGCGTTGATGACGACGATGTAGTCGCCGGTGTCAACGTGAGGAGTGTACTCAGGCTTGTGCTTGCCACGCAGACGGCTCGCGATTTCTGTAGCCAGACGACCCAGGGTCTGACCAGCAGCATCAACGACGAACCAGTCGCGCTTTACTGTTTCCGGTTTAGCAGTAAAAGTTTTCATTCTTTATAGCCTCAGGGGCCGCCCAGCAAAAAGAGACGGCGGATCTTACTGAATAGTGCTTACTTTGACAAGTCAAAGGCAGCCGGGCACGGGACACTTTTGGGGGGCTCGGGTCTTCGCGTCACATACACGGCAAAATTCTTCCGGGAGGGGGGGCATCACTTCCACTTCACAGAGAGGGGCCGAATTATCCAGATTGCGAAAAAAATATCAACCTGCTTTTATGATTCCTTTGCCAAGAGGAGTCACCGATGCACTATCGCAAGCTGGGACGTACCGATCTGAACGTGAGCGCGCTGTGCCTGGGCACCATGACCTGGGGCGAGCAGAACACCGAGGAGCAAGGCTTCGCGCAGATAGAAAGGGCCAAGGCGGCCGGCATCAATTTCCTCGACACGGCGGAAATGTACCCCGTGCCACCGCGTCCGGAAACCTATGCCGCCACCGAGCGGGTGATCGGCAACTGGTTCAAGCGCCAGGGCGACCGCGCCGACTGGATCCTGGCGAGCAAGATCGCCGGCCCCGGCAACGGCATCAGCCACATCCGCGATGGCCAGCTGAAATTCAACCGCGAGCACATCGTCGCGGCCCTGGATGCCAGCCTGCAGCGGTTGCAGACCGACTGGATCGACCTCTATCAGTTGCACTGGCCGGAACGCAGTACCAACTTCTTCGGCAAGCTGGGCTATCAGCACACCCAGGACCACCTCGACACACCGTTGCAGGAAACCCTGCAGGTGCTCGATGAACAGGTCAAGGCCGGCAAGATCCGGCATGTCGGGCTGTCCAACGAAACGCCGTGGGGCACGATGAAGTTCCTGGGTCTGGCCGACAGCGGCAACCTGCCCCGCCCGGTGTCCATCCAGAACCCCTACAACCTGCTCAACCGCACCTTCGAGGTCGGCCTGGCCGAAGTGGCCATCCGTGAGCAGTGCGGGCTGCTGGCCTACTCGCCCCTGGCGTTCGGCATGCTCTCGGGCAAGTTCGAGAACGGCGCACGTCCGGCCGGTAGCCGTCTGGCCCTGTTCAGCCGTTTCACCCGCTACGCCAACGACCAGGCAATCGCTGCCACCAGCCGCTACGTGGCGCTGGCCCGCGAACACGGTCTGGACCCGGCGCAGATGGCCCTGGCCTTCGTCACCGCGCAGCCGTTCGTGACCAGCAACATCATCGGGGCGACCTCGCTGGAACAACTGGACAGCAACCTGGCGAGCATCGATCTGCAACTGTCCGAAGAGGTGCTGGCGGGTATCGAGGCAATCCACAAGGCGCAGCCGAATCCGGCGCCGTGACTTTCGATTGCTGCTGTTGCTGATGGCCTCTTCGCAGCCACTGGCCGCTCCTACAGGGATCTGAACCTCTTTCGTAGGAGCGGTCAGCGGCCGTGAAGGGATCAATACCCTTCCCCTTCTCGACCTCGCTTGAATCCAGCGGCGCTTCGGCCATATCCTGACCGCTTTCACCCCACAAGAATAAAATCATGATCTTCACGCCCCACACGCCTGCGCTGCGGCGCGTCTGCATTCTGGCCACCGATCAGGTCATGGCCTCGACCCTGATGCAGGCCAAGGACTTCTTCCACATGGCCAGCCTGCGCTACGGCAAGCAGCTGGGCCTGGACCGCCATGCGCTCTTCGAGACCCGCCTGGTCAGCCCGGACGGGCTGCCGGTGCGCAGTTTCAGCGAGGTCATGCTGCCAGTGGACGGTGGTCTGGAAGACGCCGACCTGATCATCCTGCCCGCCTGCTGGGGCGACTTCGACAGTGCTGCGGCGCGCTACCCGCAGGTGCTGCCTTGGCTGTGCTCTCAACACGCCCGCGGCGCGGTTCTGTGCGGTGAGGCCAGCGGCGTGTTCTGGCTGGCTGCCAGTGGCCTGCTGGACGGCAAGGAAGCGACCACCTACTGGCGTTTCTTCGAAGAATTCAAGCATCGCTTTCCCGGCGTTCGTCTCAATCAGGACAAGCACCTGACCGACGCGGACAACCTCTTCTGTGCCGGCGGGCCGGTGTCGGCCTGCGACCTGTACATTCACCTGATCGAGCGGTTCTGTGGCGCCCATGTAGCCCAGGCGGTTTCGCGCGATACCCTGTACGAAGTGCAGCGCAGCTATACGCCTGGACGCATTGGCTTCGGTGGCCAGAAGCTGCACCGTGACGTGCCGATCCTGCATATCCAGCAATGGCTCGAAGAACACTTCGCCGAGAAATTCCGTTTCGAGGACGTGGCTCGCGAGCGTGGCATGAGCATCCGCAACTTCATGCGTCGTTTCCATGCCGCCACTGGCGACAAGCCGCTGCATTACCTGCAGCGGCTGCGCATCGAAACTGCCAAGGGCCTGTTGTCAGGTACCCGCAAGAGCGTCAAGACGATCAGCTATGAAGTGGGGTACGACGATGCGAGCTTCTTCGCGCGGCTGTTCCGCCAGCACACCGAACTGTCGCCCAATGGCTATCGTCAGCAGTTCATGCAGGCGGCGTGAAGAAACATTGCGGTGCGCTTTTCTCGGTCACTGACCGGTCCTGCGGACAATGGCAGGAGCGGTCGGCGGCCGCGAAACAGACCCTGCGGTCTGTCAGGGCTTGTGCGCCCGCGAGAGGAACTCGTGGGACTGCATTTCCAGCAGGCGGCTCAAGGTGCGCTGGAACTCGAAGTTCAGACGTCCACCGGTGTACAGATCCTTGAGCTCCACTTCGGCCGAGATGATCAGCTTCACGTTGCGATCGTAGAACTCGTCGACCATGTTGATGAAGCGGCGGGCGATGTCGTCGGTGGTCACGCTCATCTGCTCGACACCGCTGAGCAATACGGCATTGAAGATCTTGCCCAGCTCGATGTAGTCGTTCTGGCTGCGTGGGCCGTCGCACAGCTCGCGGAATTCGAACCAGGCCACGTCATCGCAGGTGCGTAGCGCGCGGATCTCGCGGTTCTCGATCATCAGGGGGTCGTTCTCGACCACCTTGGTGCTGTTGTGGGTCAGCGCCTTGAAGCTTTCGCGCATGCTCGCCTGGGCGGCTTCGTTGAGCGGTGAGTGGAACAGCTCGGCCTGCTCCAGGTGACGCAGGCGATAGTCGACGCCGCTGTCGACGTTGACGATCTCGGTGTGCTCCTTGATCAGCGCGATCGCCGGCAGGAAGCGCGCTCGTTGCAGACCGTCCTTGTACAGGCCGTCAGGCACGATGTTGGAGGTCGCCACCAGCGTGACGCCGTTCTTGAACAGCTCTTCCATCAAGGTGCCCAGGATCATCGCGTCGGTGATGTCCGAAACGAAGAATTCGTCGAAGCAGATCACCCGCGCCTCATCGGAGAACCGCTTGGCGATCACCGTCAGCGGGTTCTTCACGTCCTTGAGGGTTTTCAGTTCCTCGTGCACGCGCTTCATGAAGCGGTGGAAGTGCGTACGCACTTTCTGCTCGAACGGCAAGGCGTCGAAGAAGGTGTCGACCAGGTAGGTCTTGCCGCGGCCGACGCCGCCCCAGAAGTAAATCCCCTTGACCAGCTTGGGTTCCTTCTTGCCGAACAGCTTGCCGAACACGCCAGGTTTGCTGTGCCCGGCGGCGACCAGATCGTCGTACAGACGCTGCAGGTGGCGGACGGCATTTTCCTGGGCGGCGTCGTGGAAGAATTCGGGACGTTTGAGATCGGCTTGGTATCGTTCTAGGGGCGTCATATTCGTTAGCAAGGCAACAAAAACGGGCCGTCACTGTAGCGACGGCCCAGGATAATGGCAATGAGCTTTGCGACAGGGTGTCGCATCACTCCCCTTGGGGCTGCAGTGCCTTGCGCAACGCCTGAATGGCGGTATCGCGGGCCTCTGTCGTGGTGAACGTCGGGCCATCGGCCACGCAGGTGTCGTCCAGCCACAGCGTGAAGCTTTCGGCATCGCTGCGGATGTCCAGTTCACCGCCCTGCTGCAATTGCTTGCTGACCTGCCCGGCTGCCTTGCCGTCGGCGAAGCTGCGCGACAGCAGCAGTTGCTCGCCGCTGGCGTCGAGCAGACGGAAGCGGAAGCTGCCGTCGTCGTCACGGAAGCTGACGAAGCGTGCAGCCTTGGCGGCTTTCTTCTTGCCTGCCGTGGTCACCTGCACCTGCTCGCGGAAGGAGCGAAGCCCCACCGCCTCGCGCAGCTCACCCAGAAACGGCGTGGCGACGGCACGGGCTTTAGCGGCGCCGGCCAGGAGGATGTCCTCCAGTTCCGCCGGGCGCTCGATAAAGTGGTGATAACGCTCGCGGGCTTCACCCAGCTCGGCATCGAGCAGGTTGAACAGGCGCGCCTTGGCCTCGCCCCAACCCAGGCCTTCGCGCAGCGCGGCGTGAAACTCGGCGCTCTGCTCGGCCGTGGCGAAGGCTTGGAACAAGGTAAACAGGTGCGAATTGTCCGGGTCCTTGGCTTCGCCCGGCGCGCGCGAGTCGGTGACGATACGCGAGATGGCGTCCTTCATGTCCTTGGCGCTGGTGAACAACGGGATGGTGTTGTCGTAGCTCTTGGACATCTTGCGCCCATCCAGGCCGGGCAAGGTAGCGACGCTTTCCTCGATCAACGCCTCGGGCATGACGAAGAACTCACGGCCCTTGCCGAACAGGTGGTTGAAACGCTGGCCGATGTCGCGGGCCATTTCCACGTGCTGGATCTGGTCGCGGCCGACCGGCACCTTGTGCGCATTGAACATCAGGATGTCGGCGGCCATCAGCACCGGATAGCTGTACAAGCCCATGGAGATGCCGGCATCGGGGTCTTCACCGGTTTCGACGTTCTTGTCTACCGACGCCTTGTAGGCATGGGCGCGGTTGAGCAGGCCCTTGGCGGCCACGCAGGTCAGCAGCCAGGTCAGTTCCGGGATTTCCGGGATATCGGACTGCCGATAGAACGTCACCCGCTCCACATCCAGACCCGACGCCAGCCAGGTGGCCGCGATTTCCAGACGCGAGCGCTGGATGCGCAGCGGGTCATCGCATTTGATCAGGGCGTGGTAATCGGCCAGGAAATAGAACGAGTCGGCGTCACTCTGGCGACTGGCAACGATCGCCGGGCGGATGGCGCCGGCATAGTTGCCAAGGTGAGGCGTGCCAGTGGTGGTGATACCGGTCAGGATACGAGTGGTCATTGGTCGATTCTTGTTCAGGAGCCGTGGACGGGCATCAGTTCGAAAGACGCGGCAGCAGCAGATCCTTGAGGTCGGTCAGCTTGCCGTGGAAAAAGTGCCCGCATTCTGCCACTTTCAGCAGCTCGTGGGGGCGCTCGAGCTCGTCGGACCAGTCGTAGACGAGCTGTGGATCAACCACCTCGTCGGCATCCGGCTGGATCACGGTCAATGTGGCCTGCTGCGGCAAGCGCTCGGTTATCCGCATCACCGCTGGAGCGACCATGAACAACTGCTGCACCGCCTCGCCTTCAGCCTCCAGGCGGCCGGCCAGGGTGGCTGCCACGAAACCGCCAAAGGAAAAGCCCAGAATCGTCAGCGGCAGTTCGGGGTGTTTCGCTCGAAGCCAGCGGGCCACGGCCCAGGCATCGTCGACTTCACCGCTGCCCATGTCATGGCTTCCGGCGCTGGCGCCGACGCCGCGGTAGTTGAAGCGCAGCGTCAGCATGCCGGCATCGCGAGCGGTGCGTTGCAAGGTGGACACCACCTTGTTGAGCATGGTCCCGCCCTGTACCGGATTGGGGTGGCAGATCAAGGCGATGCCCGTAGCATCGGCGGTGTCGAGGTACAACGCTTCGAGTGGGCCCTGCGGGCCGTCGATGAAAACTGCGGTTTCGCGGATGAGCAAGGGGTGAACTCCGTGACCCCAACAGGGGTCGACTCGTCTAGCTGGAAGATTCTGGCCTGCGAAATTGCGCAAGCGCGCGGTATACAGCGCAGGTCCGAGCCGTTAACGTAAAGCAAAGCCGTTTATAGAGGAAGGACTCGTGGAACTCTCGCTCTTAGTTTGGTTGTTGCCAACCCTGGCCCTGGTGGTCGGTGTGGTCATCGGTTTTGCCGTCGCGCGCCTGGCACCTCGTGCCGTGCCCAATGGCACACAGCGTCAGCTCGATGATATCCAGGAACGTTTCGATACCTACCAGAACGAGGTAGTGACCCATTTCAACAGCACTGCGATCCTGGTCAAGAAGCTGACCCAGAGCTATCAGGAAGTGCAGGACCACCTGGCCGAAGGCGCCGACCGCCTGGCCCTTGATGAACTCACACGCCAGCGCCTGCTTGCCGCCCTGCACTCGGACGCGCCGCAGCCTCACCGCGAGCGCCTGACACCGCCGCGCGATGCCGAGCCACCTCGCGACTATGCGCCCAAGGCAGCGAACTCGCCTGGCATGCTGGACGAGCAGTATGGCCTGAAGCGCAAGTAGGGCTGCACGTTCGATCAATGTGAAACACGTGTCGACAAAAAAGCGGGGCCTGCATTAGCAGGCCCCGCTTTTTTTTCGCCTTGGCCAAGCGAGAACTGGCGCCGGACTCAAAGTGCCAGATATACCTGATCGAAGGGCGGCGTGATTTCGCTGCGCAGTATCCCGATCCATTTGCCATGAGTCGCTTCGTCGATCTTTTGCTTCTCGAATCCGTCGAAGCGTTGCTCTACGGTTTTCAGGTGCGCGGCGGTATAGGCATCGCGGGGACCGCGTGGATGTGCGTAGTGAAAATGGGCGTACCACAAAGGCTTGCCCGCCGTGTCGGCCACCAGGTATTCCTCCAGATAGCCAGGCGAGCGTTTGAGCTTGCTGCGCGGCCCCACACGGCTGATCCGTGCTGCACCTTGGCGGTACAGGTAGTCTACCCGAGCCGCCGCAGGAGGTTGCCATTTGACCATATGGATGTGGATCAGGCGTCCCTGCTCCAGCAACTCGGCGGCCTTGTTACGGAACAGCTCTGCGCGGCCATGGGCTGACGTGCGCTCGCTGGTGGCCTCGTCTACCTGATTGTCACGGGTCAATTGCTGCTCTACGGCATCGGCCGCGTCGCTCAACTGCTGTGCATACAACCGTAGCCGGTCTTCGACCTCCACCGGCAGATAGGGCTTTTGCGCCTCCTTCCAGGCCTTGCGGGTCTGCTGGTCGGCGCCTTGCAACAACTGGTTGCCACGTCGGATCGCCGCGTTCAGCGAACGGCGCGCCGATCGTGGACGCAGCACTTCGCGGGTCGTTTTCAGCGCCTCCCAATCCGCTTGAGCAGGATCCTTGTCGAACGAGGCCAGTACCTTCTTTTCGATGGGGTCGATCACATCGACGATATCGCGATCGGTGACCGCGACCTTGGTACGCCGCTGCCCTACCACCAGCCCTCTGTGTCGGGTCACGAAGATATTTTTATGACGGGCTTGCTGGCGCTGCTTGCGGGTCATCTTGAACTGTTCACGGATCAGCGGCACCAGGGCCGTCTGGGCACTGTCGCGCAACTCTTGAATCAGCTTGGCCAGGCGCACACGCGCAGGTTCGTGCAGCCGATCGCCGAGTTCGCCGACATAGAACTCAAGGGATTGTTGTGCCGCTTCATATTGCAGGTCCAGGCTGTTCAGCAGCTCGACTCGATCAGTGAGATTGTATTCGGCGGTTTCCTCCAGAGCGGCATGGGTCTGAGCCGCCAGACGAACTGGCTCGGCCACCGAATCCATGATTCGGTCCGCCACCTCCAGGGAGGCAATATTGCGAATGCTGGTCAGCGCCAGACCATCCACTAGCAAGCCGATCCAGCGTCGGATCGACAAGGCTTCGATCCAGTTCGCGGTCAGCTTCTCAACGGCGGCGGCGCCTTCGATCGGTAAACGCCGCAGTTGCTCTTTCCACTGGCCCAGTTCTTTGGTCAGTTGAATCTGCTTGTCCAGAACATCGATGCTGTCGCTGACATAATCGAAGAACTGTTGCGACTGCCGTTCGCTCATGTCCGCCCCTTCCAGAAGCACGTTCATGTCCTCGGCGCGGTCACGAAGATCGAGGCTTTTGTAACGCAGGTTGATAACTTCCTCCTGCGCGACCTCACACAGCTGGAACAGCAGGCTGGCCTGCTCCTTGGCCCGGTTGCTGTAAGGCTCCAACTGGTTCAGTTCCAGACTGACCTCCAACACCTGGCGCAGCGCATCCAGATAGTCGCCGGTTGCCTGGCTCATTGCCTCGCGAAGCCCTCTCAAACGTTCGCTGTCATTGGCCTTCATGGCACGGTTGACCTTGCCCAGCAACTCATTGACACGGGCATGCAGGGCTGAACGTTTCTGGTTGAATTCGCCGATCTGCCGGTCACAGGCTTGCATGCGCTCTCGATTAGCCGCACGCAGTGCGGCAATGCTGCGCTTGGGTCCCCCGCCGCGCAGACGCAGACGCAAATCCAGACGCCAACGACCCACCTCGTCACGCTCCACCCAAGGGCCAGGTGTCTGCGGGCGGGTGGCATCGACAATGCGGACCAGCCCATCGTCGACTGCGACCTGATAGAAATGCCCCTCCAGTGGCAACAACCAGCGCTCGCCATCCAGATACAACCCACGCAGCGCGCCATGTGACAAAGGCTCGGGCAATGGCTGCGGTGCCGCGACACGATAGCGGGCCAAGGCAGTGGCATCCTCCGGGCTGAGCCGGTGCTGGGCACGTGCCCAGGAAAAGCTCAGATGCGCATTGGCATCGAAGTGCTGCACCGGTGTGGGTAGCAGGCGTGTTGTCACGGTGGTCTTTGCCGGCATCGCCCGCACCGGCTGGTGAAATTCGCGGATCGCCATGGACCGCTCAGTGGTATGGACCAGCAATACCAGCGCAACGTTGAAGAGCAGATTCACCAGTTGATCATCTGCCACATCCTTGTCGCCACCCGCCTGCGCGGCCAGCGTAACGTTGCTGGCGGCCATGGCCTGGATCAGCCAGCCAGCGCTGGCCAAGGGCCCTGGAAGAATGGGCAGCAGCGCGTTGAACACGGTCCAGCCCAATGCGCGATAACCGATCCAGCGGCTTTCCTCAGAGGAGACAGACCGCCGGTCAGCCACGGTGACCAAGGCCTTCACGCAGCTCTGGTACAACTCGGTCAGTACATCGGCACCCAGCGCCACACCCTCCAAGGCCGCAGCAGCAGGGACGCTTATCGGCGCATAGTCCGAACCTTGCCCGAAGCGGACCAGGTGCGGCTGATGGAAGCCGTCGTTGGCATAACGCGCGCGTGCCGGGGTATCGAGCCAGTCGAGCACGCTGCGCTGCACCTCGCCTTCTTCGGCAATAGCCTCGAACAAGGCGGCGCGGTCCGGGTACTGAATCAACGTTGGCTGCATGAGCGGCCGGTACAACACCTGCAGACCGGAACCGTCGGTGGCGGCTATGACATACATGTTGCACACCTTGTCGACCTTCATGTCCGCCGCCGGCAGGATAGCCAGCGCTTGAATGGCCACGCTCACTCCTTCGATTTCAGTGTTACCTGCGGCCTCCATGACTCCGGCGACATACTTCCAGCCCAGACGGGTAAACCCCCACAGCCCGCGAATGCTGTTTTCCAACGCCAGCATTGGCAACTGGCACTGCAACTGACTGGCGAACAGCGCGCTGCGACGCTTGAACTCGACGGGGTCCTGCAGGAGTTTTTGTTTAAGCAACGCCAGGTAGCCGCCGCTGGCATCGGTCCTGTCGATCAAGGTCTGAATAGTGGTCTCATCGACCCAGGACGGCAGTGTAGCGCCCGTCCTGGGCTGGATCAGCAAGCGCCCCTGGGGTCGACCCGAGAGGTTGTCCAAAGCCAGGTCGACCAAACTGATGACATGATCCTCCAACGTCATGTCACCCGCGTTGACGATGCTCAGCGGCGCGTTGGGTACCGTCAGGATGTGCACTTCGACATCATCGACAGCGTCAAGCGCTGCATGAGGATGGTCCCGGCCGATCTGCCTGATCAGCGCTTGTTCGGCAAAGTCGGTGATGGCGGGGATGCCGTCCAGGAACGATGCGTGCTGCTGCTGTTCGCGCAGCGCGGCCAAGGTCGCCAGGTACAGCGAGAATTCCCGCCGTTGCGCGTCATCGGCCTGCGTCAACCATGTCGGCAGCCCGTCTTGCAGCGCTTGCAGACGCGCCCGCTCTTCGGCGCTGTCGATATCGAACAGGCAGGTGACATAGTCCGCGCCCCGCTCCAGCGCACCCACGCCAAAGCCATTGGCCCGGCAATAATCACCCAGCGCCTGCAATGCTTCGAGTTGCTGCTCCAGAATGGCCTGGGCCTGGGCCTCGAAGACGTTGCCTGCAGGCGAATACAGCGCCAGCTCAAGCACCGGACCTGTGATCGCATGCCCAAGATGCAGGGCAAATGCGTCCGCCATCGCCTGCAGGGTCGAGAACGCTTCCAGACCGTTGACGGGGGTATACATAAGCAATACGTCGCCGCCATGACTGCTGACACGGCGGCGGATGAACAAGGCGTGGGTAAGCTCGGCATGACGCTGCAACGGCAAGCCCATGGCTTGCACACTGATCAAGCTCGCCTCGATGGTATCGCCGGTATACAGCGCACGTTGGCGAGCGCTGGGCATCGATATCAACAGCATAGCGGTGGCGCCCTGATCATTGCTCAGGCGGCCTGCTTTCTGTTCGCGTTCGACACTGCGCTTGAGCCGGGTCTGCAAGGTATTGCCGAGCCATTGCCAGCGGCTACCGCCCGTCGGCGCGATCAGGTCCCAGTAGCTACACAGCGCTTCGCTGTAGGCGCGCAGTATCTGCGGTCCCCATTCATTCACGATGCCCTGCACCTGGATCATATCCACAGCCAGCGCGCTCGGATTTTCGGCGCCGGCCTGTGCAGAAAGAAAGTGGTAGCCCTGAACGAGGATGATGTTCTTATCGTGCAGGTAGCGATCGATCAGAACATCAGCCAGCAACAGCTTGCGATACCCCGAGAAGGGTGTAGTGCCGGTCGGGCCGATGGGCTCGAACAGATGAACAAGAGAAAAATCCACGTTCAGCTTGGGATAGCGGGTGGCGAACTGCGTCAGCAGCACCTGCTGCGCCACGTCACGCAACGAGGGACGACTGGCAAAATGCTTGCTGACGCTACTGGCCAATGGTGCGGATCGAGCGACTTCACCGCTCAGGGTAAGAAGAGAGGTCATGGAGCTGGCGCCTTCAGGATGTATGAAGGCGCATCAGGCACCGCTGGGCGTCATGCAGGGTGGTAGACAATTAGTCACCGCAAACAAGAGACCCCGCCAAGGCGGGGTCTCTTGTCGTTTCGCAAGGCTTAGATCGCGCCGTGGCTGCGCAGCAGATCCAGGACTTGCTTGACGCCCTCCTCGACGGACGAGGACTGGGTGTCGATCACCAGGTCGGCGTTGAGCGGCACATCGTACGGGAAGGACTCGCCCGGGATGTTGTCCTGATCCGCAGCGTACAGACCCTGAGGGTCGCGTTCGCGGCAGACCAGGGGTGAGGCCTGAACGTAGACGGTCAGCAGCCGATCGGCGCCGATCAGGTCACGCGCCTGCTCACGGCCGGCTGCATCAGGCGCCACGAAGGCGGCCAGGGTCACCAGCCCCGCTTCGTTGAACTGGCGCGCCACGTGAGCGGCACGACGCCAGTTTTCGGTACGTCCGGCGCGGTCCTGTGGCAGACCTTTGTTCAGGTCATGCCGCAGGTTCTGGCCATCGAGCACGAACACTGCGCGGCCCATGTCGAACAGCTTGCGCTCGACGGCGTAGGCCAAGGTGCTCTTGCCCGCACCCGACAGACCGCTGAACAGCACGGTAGCCGGTTGCTGGCCGAAGCGCTGGGCGCGTTCCTCTGTGGTCACGTGAGCGGAGCGACCGTGGGACTTGCCGCCCTGGGTGGCGGCTGCCGGTGCGATGATCATGCCGGCGCCGACGGTGCCATTGGTCAGACGGTCGATGATGATGAACGCGCCGGTGGTGCGGTTGCTGTCGTAACCGTCCAGAGCGATGGCGCTGTCCAGCGACACCTTGACCTTGCCGATCTCGTTGAGCTGCAGCGCACTGGCCGGGCCTTCGGCCAGGGTGTTGACATCGACTTTGTGCACGATGCTGGCGATCGAGCCCGGCACGTAGCTGGTGGCGCGCTTGATGTCGTATTTCTTGCCCGGCAGCATGGGCTCTTCGGCCATCCACACCAGCATGGCTTCGAAGCTGTCGGAGACGGTCGGCACGTTGGCGGCATGCACCAGCAGGTCGCCACGGGAGATGTCGATCTCGTCTTCCATCGTCAGGGTCACGGCCTGGCCGGGACCGGCGTGTTCCAGCTCACCCTCGAAGGTGACGATGGATTTGACCCGGCTGCTCTTGCCCGAAGGCAACACCACCACTTCGTCGCCCTTGTGCACGATACCGCTGGCCAGAGTGCCGGCGAAGCCGCGGAAGTTGAGGTTCGGTCGGTTGACGTACTGAACCGGGAAACGCAGGTCGTCGAAGTTGCGATCGGCCGCCACTTCCACCGTTTCCAGAATTTCCATCAGGGTCTGGCCGGTGTACCACGGCGATTGCTCGCTGCGGTTGACCACGTTGTCGCCCTTGAGCGCCGACATCGGCACGAAGGCCAATGTGGTCGGCTGCAGAGCGATGGCTTCGGCGAACTTGAGGTAGTCGGCCTTGATCTGCTCGAACACACCCTCATCGAAGCCCTTGAGGTCCATCTTGTTGATGGCCACAACGATGTGCTTGATGCCCAGCAGGGACGCGATGTAGCTGTGCCGGCGGGTCTGGGTCTGCACGCCGTAGCGGGCATCGACGAGGATGATCGCCAGGTCGCAGGTGGACGCGCCGGTGGCCATGTTGCGCGTGTACTGCTCATGGCCCGGGGTGTCGGCGATGATGAACTTGCGCTTGGCCGTGGAGAAATAGCGGTAGGCGACATCGATGGTGATGCCCTGCTCGCGCTCGGCCTGCAGGCCGTCGACCAGCAGCGCCAGGTCGACTTCTTCACCGGTGGTGCCGGATTTCTTCGAGTCGCGAGTGATGGCTTCCAGGTGATCTTCGTAGATCATCTTGGAGTCGTGCAGCAGACGCCCGATCAGGGTGCTCTTGCCGTCGTCGACGTTGCCGCAGGTAAGGAAGCGCAGCAGTTCCTTGCGTTCGTGCTGGGCCAGGTAGGCGAGGATGTCCTCGCTGATCAATTCGGATTGGTGCGACATGTTCTGACCCTGCTTTAGAAGTAGCCCTGACGTTTCTTGTCTTCCATGGAACCGGCGCCATCGTGATCGATGACCCGGCCCTGGCGCTCGGACGTTCGCGTCAGGAGCATTTCCTGAATGATGTCGGTGAGGCTTTCGGCCTCGGACTCCACCGCGCCCGTCAACGGGTAGCAGCCAAGGGTACGGAAACGAACTTTCTTCTTGACGATGCTGGCCTTCTCTTCCTCGCTGAGGTGCTCGAGGATGCGGTCGTCGTCGATCATGATCAGCGTGCCGTTCTTCTCGATCACTTCACGTTCGGCGGCGAAGTACAGCGGCACGATCGGGATGCCTTCCAGGTAGATGTACTGCCAGATGTCGAGCTCGGTCCAGTTCGACAGAGGGAACACACGGATCGATTCGCCCTTGTTGACCTTGCCGTTGTAGACGTTCCACAGCTCCGGACGCTGGTTCTTCGGATCCCAGCGGTGCTTGCTGTCGCGGAACGAATAGACCCGCTCCTTGGCCCGCGACTTCTCTTCGTCGCGGCGCGCACCCCCGAAGGCGGCGTCGAAGCCGTGCTTGTCCAGCGCCTGTTTCAGGCCCTGGGTCTTCATGATGTCGGTGTGCTTGGAGCTGCCGTGGGTGAAGGGGTTGATGCCCTGCGCCACGCCTTCGGGATTGACGTGCACCAACAGGTCCAGGCCCAGTTCCTCGACCATGCGATCGCGGAACTTGTACATTTCCTGGAACTTCCACTGGGTGTCGACGTGCATCACCGGGAACGGCAGCTTGCCGGGGAAGAAGGCCTTGCGCGCCAGATGCAGCATCACGGCCGAGTCTTTGCCGATGGAGTACAACATCACCGGGTTATCGAACTCAGCGGCCACCTCACGAATGATGTGGATGCTTTCCGCCTCCAGCTGTTTCAGATGCGTCAGTTTGTCGACCATGGCTACTCACGGAATACAGTCTTTATGGACGGCCTGCGGGCCGTGTTCGAGCCGGGCACTTTAACACGGCGTATGGGTGGGTCGTGGGAGGTGGTTAGATCGAAGGGGTATATCAATATGCCTTGTGGTTTGGAGCTTCCGGCATGGCTCTCCCCCCTTCGCGGTCACAATGTGGGAGCGGGGCTCTGCCCGCGAATCAGGCACCACGGTCCGACGATCAGACCGGATTGGGACAGTCGATGAACACATGCTCAAGCGCAAAGCGCCGTGCCAGGTAATCACCCAGCGCCTGGACCCCATAGCGTTCGGTAGCATGATGCCCGGCGGCGATGAAGCTGATGTCGTTCTCGCGCGCGCTGTGAAAGGTCTGCTCGGACGCCTCGCCACTGATGTACAGGTCGACACCGGCCGCAATCGCACGGTCGATGTAGCCCTGCCCGCCACCGGTGCACCAGCCCACGCGCCGGATCTTTTCGCTGCCTTCGATCAGCAACGGCTCGCGGCCCAGCACTTCCTGCACGCGGCGAGCGAAGTCACGCGGGTGCATCGGTTCGGGCAATGAGCCGATCAGCCCCACCACGCGGCTGTCGGCCGGGTCCAGCGGACCTTCCACCGTGAGCTCCAGCTGCCGCGCCAGCTGCACGTTGTTGCCCACTTCGGCGTGCACATCCAAAGGCAGGTGATAGGCCAACAGGCTGATGTCGTGCCTGAGCAACGTCTTCAGACGTCGCTGTTTCATGCCGACCACGCAGGGGTTCTCGCCCTTCCAGAAATAGCCATGATGCACCAGCACCAGATCGGCCTTGGCTTCCACCGCGGCATCGAGCAACGCCTGGCTTGCCGTGACCCCACTGACGATACGCATGACCTGCGGGCGCCCTTCCACCTGCAAACCATTGGGACAGTAATCCTGGATCTTCGCGCTGCCCAGATAACGGTCGGCTTCTTCGACCAACGTGTTCAGTGCCACAGCCATAAAAGTCTCCACAAAGGCAGTTCAGCGCGGCGCGAGCGCCCGTATAATGCCGGCCATTATGGCGCTCCCGCGCCTCGAAGAAACAGCCCCTCGCTACCTTCCAGGATTGTCCCCATGTTCAAGGCCTTGCGCTTCTTTGGTTGGCCGCTGTTGACCGGCATATTGATCGCCCTGCTGGTTATCCTGCGCTTTCCGCAATGGGTGGGCCTGCCCAGCCAGGACGTCAACCTGCAGCAGGCGCCGCAAAGCGCCAGCGTCATCCAGGGTCCGGTGTCCTACGCCGACGCCGTGGCCATTGCCGCCCCCGCCGTGGCGAATCTCTACACCACCAAAGCGGTCAACAAGGGCGCTCACCCGCTGTTCGAAGATCCGCAGTTCCGCCGCTTCTTCGGCGACAACCTGCCCAAGCAGCGGCGCTGGGAATCGAGCCTGGGCTCGGCGGTGATCATGAGCCCGGAAGGCTACCTGCTCACCAACAACCACGTGACCGCAGGTGCCGACCAGATCGTGGTGGCGCTCAAGGACGGACGTGAAACCCTCGCCCGGGTGATCGGCAGTGATCCGGAGACGGACCTGGCAGTGCTCAAGATCGATCTGAAGAACGTTCCGGCCATCACCATCGGGCGTTCCGACGGCATCCGCATCGGCGATGTCGCCCTGGCCATCGGTAACCCGTTCGGGGTCGGCCAGACGGTGACCATGGGCATCATCAGCGCCACCGGCCGCAACCAGCTGGGCCTCAACACTTACGAAGATTTCATCCAGACCGATGCGGCGATCAACCCCGGCAACTCCGGCGGCGCCCTGGTGGATGCCAACGGCAACCTGACCGGCATCAACACGGCGATCTTCTCCAAGTCCGGCGGTTCGCAGGGCATCGGCTTCGCCATCCCGACCAAGCTGGCGCTGGAGGTGATGAAGTCGATCATCGAACATGGCCAGGTGATTCGCGGCTGGCTGGGCATCGAAGTGCAGCCGATGACCGAAGAACTGGCCGAGTCGTTCGGCATCAAGGACCGGCCAGGCATCGTGGTTGCAGGGGTTTTCCAGGGCGGCCCGGCGCAGAAAGCCGGTTTGCAACTGGGCGACGTCATCCTCAGCATCAATGGCGAGGCGGCCGGCGATGGACGTCGGTCGATGAATCAGGTGGCCCGCACCAAGCCAGGCGACCGCATCGCCATCCAGGTGATGCGCAAGGGCAAGGAGCTCACCTTGAACGCCGAAGTGGGCCTGCGCCCGCCACCGGCGCCGGCGGCGGTGAAGACGGAGGAAAAGTAGGCCCTGCAACCGCAATGTGCAGCGGTCGCTCCGCTGCACAGGGTCTGCGTGAAACTTACAGCGCGTCCAGCAACGCCTGATTCTGCTCCGGCGTACCAATGCTGATGCGCAGGAACTGGGCAATGCGTTCCTGCTTGAAGTGCCGCACGATCACACCTTTCTCCCGCAGGCGAGCTGCGATGCCCGCCGCGTCCTGTTCGAGATGGCGAGCGAAGATGAAGTTGGCCGCCGAAGGCAGCACGTCGAACCCACGCTGTTGCAGCCCTTCGACCAGTTTTTCCCGGCTGGCAATGACCTTGGCGCAGGTGTCTTCGAAGTAGGCCGTGTCGGCGAAGGCCGCAGCGGCGCCGGCGACGGCGATGCGGTCGATCGGATAGGAGTTGAAGCTGTTCTTGATGCGCTCCAGCGCCTCGATCAGATCCGGATGCCCCACCGCCAGGCCTACACGCAGGCCGGCCAACGAGCGTGATTTGGACACGGTCTGGGTGACCAGCAGGTTCGGATAGCGATCGACCAGCTTGATCGCCGTTTCGCCACCGAAGTCGACGTAGGCTTCGTCCACCACAACGACCGAGTCCGGGCTGGCCTTGACGATCTGCTCGACCGCCTCCAGCGGCAAGAGGCAACCGGTGGGTGCGTTCGGGTTGGGGAAGATGATCCCGGCGTTGGGCTTGGCATAGTCTTGCGCACGAATCTGGAACTGGTCATCCAGCGGCACGGCCTCGAAGGGAATGCCATACAAACCGCAGTAGACCGGATAGAAGCTGTAGCTGATGTCCGGAAACAGCAGCGGTTGGTCATGCTGGAACAAACCGTGAAAGATATGCGCCAGCACCTCGTCCGAACCATTGCCCAGAAACACCTGGTTGGTCTGCACACCGTAATAGTCCGCCACGGCTTGCTTGAGCAGATCGCTGTTGGGGTCCGGGTACAGGCGCAGGGCATCGCTCAACTCGGCGCGCATGGCTTCGATCGCCTTAGGCGATGGGCCGTAGGGGTTCTCGTTGGTGTTGAGCTTGACCAGGTTGGCGACCTTAGGTTGCTCGCCGGGCACGTAGGGCACCAGGTCCTTGACGAAAGGGCTCCAGAATTTGCTCATGCTCACTCCCCTTTTGCCAGATCGGATTGAATACGGTATTCGGCGCTGCGGGCATGGGCGCTCAGGGATTCACCCCGGGCCAGTACCGAAGCGGTCTTGCCCAGTTCGGAAGCCCCCTGCTCGGAGCAGAAGATGATCGACGAACGCTTCTGGAAGTCATAGACCCCCAGGGGCGAGGAAAAGCGCGCCGTGCCGGACGTCGGCAGCACATGGTTGGGACCTGCGCAGTAGTCGCCCAGCGCTTCACTGGTGTGACGACCCATGAAGATGGCACCGGCGTGACGGATCTGCGGCAGCCAGGCCTGAGGATCTTCGACCGACAACTCCAGGTGCTCCGGCGCGATGCGGTTGGCCACCTCGATGGCCTGCTGCATGTCGCGGACCTTGATCAACGCGCCACGGCCGTTGATCGAGGTATTGATGATCTCGGCACGTTCCATGGTCGGCAGCAGCTTGTCGATGCTGGCCGCGACCTTGTCGAGGAACTCCGCATCGGGGCTGACCAGAATCGCCTGGGCGTCTTCGTCGTGTTCGGCCTGGGAGAACAGATCCATGGCGATCCAGTCCGGATCGGTGCCGCCGTCGCAGACCACCAGAATCTCGGAGGGACCTGCGATCATGTCGATCCCGACCTGGCCGAACACATGGCGCTTGGCCGTCGCCACGTAGATGTTGCCAGGGCCGACGACCTTGTCCACCCGCGGCACGCTTTCAGTGCCGTAGGCCAGGGCCGCAACGGCTTGGGCGCCGCCGATGGTGAACACGCGGTCGACCCCGGCGATGCAGGCCGCTGCCAATACCAGTTCGTTGACCTCGCCTCGCGGCGTGGGCACGACCATGACCACTTCGGTCACGCCCGCCACCTTCGCTGGAATGGCGTTCATCAGCACTGACGAGGGGTACGACGCCTTGCCGCCAGGCACATACAGGCCGGCGCGATCCAGTGGCGTCACTTTCTGGCCGAGCACAGTCCCATCGGCTTCGGTATAGCTCCAGGAGTCCTGCTTCTGCTTTTCGTGATACAGGCGCACCCGCTCGGCGGCGGTTTCAAGCGCTTCGCGCTGGGCCTCGGTGATGCGCGTGAGCGCCAGTTCCAGGCGCTCGCGCGGCAGGATCAGGTCGGCCATCGACGCCACCTGCAGACCATCGAAGCGCTCGGTGAACTCGACCAGCGCAGCATCGCCACGCTCGCGCACGGCCTTGATGATGTCCAGCACCCGCTGATTGACCGAATCATCGGACACACTTTCCCAGCTCAACAGATGGTCCAGATGGCGGGCGAAGTCCGGATCAGTGGCATCGAGTCGGCGAATAGCAGTGGAAGCGGTCATGGCGGGCCTCAAATAATGGCAATTGCTCAAGCGCCGATAGATTACCAATCGATCCACATGGGCACTTGAGTTATTTGGCTATGATGCGGATAGACGGGCGCGGGTTGCGAACCCGCGCGGGAAAGTCAGCCGCGGTGTCGCGACTCCACTGCCTTGCGCAGGGTGTCGATCAACGCCTGGATGCGGGCGTACTGCATTTTCATGGAGGCTTTGTTCACCACCAGCCGGGAGCTGATGTGGGCGATCAATTCCTGGGGTTCCAGGCCATTGGCGCGCAGGGTGTTGCCGGTGTCGACGACATCGATGATCTTGTCGGCCAGGCCCACCAGCGGTGCCAGCTCCATGGAGCCGTACAGCTTGATGATATCGACCTGACGACCCTGCTCGGCGTAGTAACGCTTGGCAACGTTGACGAACTTGGTGGCGACGCGCAGACGCCCCGTGGGCTCGGCAGCACCGATGGCGCCCGCAGTCATCAGCTTGCACTGGGCAATCTGCAGATCCAGCGGCTCGTACAGGCCCTGGCCGCTGTATTCGAGCAGGACGTCCTTGCCGGCAACGCCCAGGTCGGCAGCACCGTGTTCGACATAGGTCGGCACATCGGTGGCGCGCACGATCAGCAGGCGCACATCGTCCTGGGTCGTGGGAATGATCAGCTTGCGGCTCTTGTCCGGGTTTTCGGTGGGCACGATGCCCGCCTCGGCCAGGAGCGGCAATGTATCGTCAAGAATGCGGCCTTTGGACAACGCAATGGTCAACATGGGAAACGTCAGTCCTTACAGGAAAGTTTCTGGCAACGCCCGGGCGCATCCCTGCGCCCTGCACGCTCATCAGCCCGGTACGCGACGGATCTTGGCGCCCAGCATCTGCAGTTTTTCTTCGATGCACTCGTAGCCACGGTCGATGTGGTAGATGCGGTCGATCAGGGTGTCGCCTTCAGCCGTCAGCGCCGAGATCACCAGGCTGGCCGAAGCTCGCAGGTCGGTGGCCATGACGGGCGCGCCCTTGAGCTTTTCGGCACCGGTGACGATGGCCGTGTTGCCTTCCACCTGGATCTGCGCGCCCATGCGGTGCATTTCGTACACGTGCATGAAGCGGTTCTCGAAAATGGTCTCGATCACGGCGCCCGTGCCTTCGGCAATAGCGTTGAGCGAGATGAACTGCGCCTGCATGTCGGTGGGGAACGCAGGGTATGGCGCGGTGCGGACGTTGACCGCCTTAGGCCGCTTGCCGTGCATGTTCAGTTCGATCCAGTCGGCGCCCGTGGTGATCTCGGCACCCGCTTCGCGCAGCTTTTCCAGCACCGCTTCGAGGATGGTCGGATCGGTGTCCTTGACCTTGACCCGGCCGCCGGTGCAGGCCGCAGCCACCAGGTAGGTGCCGGTCTCGATGCGATCGGGCATGACTTTGTAGGTCGCCGAGTGCAGACGCTTGACGCCATCGATGGTGATGGTGTCGGTGCCTGCGCCCTGGACATTGCCGCCCATGGCGTTGATGAAGTTGGCCAGGTCGACCACTTCCGGCTCGCGCGCAGCGTTCTGCAGCACGCTGCGGCCGTTGGCCAATGCCGCGGCCATCATGATGTTCTCGGTACCCGTCACACTGACAGTATCGAAGAAGAAGTTGGCACCGCGCAGCCCGCCCTCGGGGGCCTTGGCCTTGATGTAGCCGGCTTCCACGTCGATCACGGCGCCCATGGCTTCCAGACCACGGATGTGCAGGTCGACCGGACGCGAACCGATCGCGCAGCCGCCGGGCAGCGCCACTTCGGCCTCACCGAAACGGGCGACCATCGGGCCCAGGACCAGGATCGAGGCGCGCATGGTCTTGACCAGCTCGTACGGCGCAACCAGGGTCTTGATGGTGCGCGGATCGATTTCCACGGCCAGCTTCTCGTCGATCACCGGCTCGATGCCCATGCGGCCGAACAGCTCGATCATGGTGGTGATGTCGTGCAGGTGCGGCAGGTTGGCGACCGTCACCGGCCCATCTGCCAGCAAGGTAGCGGCCAGGATCGGCAGGGCGGAGTTCTTCGCCCCGGAAATGCGGATTTCGCCATCAAGGCGAACGCCGCCAGTAATAATCAGTTTGTCCATTGGAGTCTCGACGCGGGGTGGCTCAGGAACGCTCAGCCCAGGCTGCGCTGCTGAAGAATTTCATGGTGATCGCATGGATGCTGCCATCGGCGATCCATGGGTTCAAATGAGCATAGATCTGTTGCTGGCGCTTGACCGGACTGAGCGCAGTCAGCTCGTCACTGATCACGTTCAACTGGAAATTGCAGCCTTCGCCTTCGACTTCCACCTGCACTCCGGGCAGTTTGGATTCAAGGAAACCCTTCACTTCTACAGCCTGCATGCTCAACCTCGATCGGCGCCCTGTGCGCGCGGGTCGGCCATCATACAAAAAAGCCCTCCGACTGCGAACCCCGGATTCACGGGATCAGGTCAGAGAGCTGTGCAGATGGCCAATCAATTCTGTGAAAAGAAGTCGCTCATGCCTGTGACCTGAGCGATCTGACGCATGTCGTGCGGCAATGCCTGAACTCGCACGCTCTTGCCAGCGGCCTGAGCATCGCGCATGAAGCCCAGCAGCAGGGACAGACCCACGCTGCTCGACTTTTCCACGCCGGTGCAGTCGATGACCAGCGCGGCGGCCTGACTGGATTGAATCAGTGCCTGCCCCTGCTTGCGCAGGGCCGCACCGCAGCGGTAATCCAGCACACCGGCCAGGCTCAGCTGATCGCCCGACAGTTCGACACGACCCTGTTCCATCACTGCGCGCTCGTCGGTGCAGCTTTGTCGGTCACTTCCTTGGCCTTGGCGACTTCGCCAGCCCAACCATCGATGGTCTTGTCCAGGTCGTTGCCGTTGCGCTGCATGCTGTCGGCGAACTGATCGCGGAACAGCTTGCCGATGTTGATGCCGTTGATGATGACGTTACGCACTTTCCATTCGTTGTTCAGGTTTTCCAGGGTGTAGGAAACCGGATACACCGCCCCACCCGTACCCTTGACCTGCATGTCGACGCTGGTGCGTGTGCCGCTTTCATCCTTGGCCGGACCTACGGTGATGCCCTGGTTGTTGTACTCAAGCAAGGCGTTGCCGTAGAACTGCATCAAGCTGCGCTTGAAGTTTTCCTGGAACCGGGCCATCTGCGCGGGGGTAGCCTTGCGCGAATATTTCACGGTCATGATGCTGCGCGAAATGCCATCGGCGTCGACCACGGGACCGACGATGGTGTTGAGCGCGTCGTAGAACGCCTGCGGATTGCTGCGGTAGGTGTCGCGGTTCTTTTCCAGATCCGACAGCAGTCGGTCGGTGACGCCCTGCACCACCTGATGTGCGGACACCGCAGGCGCTGCATTGGCCCACATCGGCAGCAGAGCCACCAGAACCAGCAGGCTGCGTCGCATGATCGAAAACATGGATAACTCCTTATTTGGCATCTTTGCTGACTGTATTGAGCAGGAACTTGCCGATCAGGTCTTCGAGCACCAGGGACGACTGGGTGTCATGGATGGTACCGCCGTCGGCGAGCAAGGCCTCCTCGCCACCCACGCTGATACCAATGTATTTCTCGCCCAGCAGACCCGCCGTCAGGATGGAAGCAGTGGAGTCGGTGGGCAGGTTGTCCACTTTCTTGTCCAGCTGCAGGGTCACCCTTCCGGTGAAGGTGTCGCGATCCAGATCGATGGCCGTGACCTTGCCTATGGTCACACCGGCCATGGTCACCTTGGCTCTGACAGTCAAACCGGCGATATTGTCAAAATAGGCATAAAGTTTGTAGCTCTCGGTATTCGCGCTGGTGGACAGACCACTGACACGCAAGGCCAACAGCAGCAAAGCCAGGATACCGGCCAGAAGGAACAGGCCGACTCCGACTTCCATTGATCGGTTTTGCATCAGAAATCTCCAAACATCAGGGCGGTCAGAATAAAGTCCAGGCCCAGGACGGCCAGCGACGCATAGACCACGGTCTTGGTGGTAGCGCGGCTGATGCCCTCGGACGTGGGTTCACAGTCATACCCCTGGAACACGGCGATCCAGGTGACGACGAAAGCGAATACCAGGCTCTTGATCACACCGTTGAGCACGTCATCGGTGAAATTGACGCTGTTCTGCATGTTGGCCCAGAACGATCCTTCGTAGACCCCCAGCCAATCGACGGCCACCCAGGATCCACCCCAGATACCGACGACGCTGAAGATCATGGCCAGCAGCGGCAGGGAAATGAAACCAGCCCACAGCCTTGGCGCAACGATGTACTTGAGCGGGTCGACGCCAATCATTTCCAGGCTCGACAACTGCTCGGTCGACTTCATGTTGCCGATCTCGGCGGTCAGTGCCGACCCTGCGCGACCGGCGAACAATAGAGCGGTCACCACCGGCCCGAGTTCACGCAACAGCGTGAGCGCGACCATTTGCCCGACCGCCTGCTCGGAGCCGTACTTGGCCAGAATGCTGAAGCCCTGCAACGCCAGTACCATGCCGATGAACACACCGGACACGACAATGATCAGCAGCGACATCACACCCACGGAATACAGCTGCTTCATCAGCAGTTGAAAACCGCCACCGATACCGCCGCGGCCCACAAGAGCGTGACCCAGGAACAGCCCGGAACGCCCCAGGATGCCGACCATGTCGATGGCCGATCGACCGAACAGGCGCACTCGCTCCATGATTGATTTCTTGCGCATCAACGCTTCCCCAGCAGATCGGCGCGGTAATCGGGCGCGGAAAAATGAAAAGGCACGGGACCGTCGGGATCGCCTTTCATGAATTGACGGACGCGCGGGTTGTCCGACGCCATCAATGCCTCGGGCGTACCATGACCCAGCACCTGACCATCGCCGACCACATAGATGTAGTCGGCGATGCTCGCGGTTTCCGCCAGGTCGTGGGAGACCACGATACTGGTGATGCCCAGGGCATCGTTGAGCAGGCGGATCAGCCGGACCAACACGCCCATGGCGATCGGATCCTGGCCGACGAACGGTTCGTCGTACATCAGTATCTGCGGATCCATGGCAATGGCACGGGCCAATGCGACACGACGCTTCATGCCACCGGACAATTCGTCGGGCATCAGTTCGATGGCGCCACGCAGCCCGACGGCCTGCAGCTTCATCAGGACGATGTCGCGGATCATGTCTTCGGGCAGGTCGGTATGCACCCGCAGCGGGAAGGCCACGTTCTCGAACACGTCCAGGTCGGTGAACAGCGCTCCGCTCTGGAACAGCACGCCCATGTGCTTGCGCGCATCGAACAGGTCGCTGCGCGATAGCTTGGGCAGGTTCTGGCCATTGACCCAGACCTCGCCGCCAGTGGGTCGCAGCTGGGCGCCCATCAGACGCAGGAGCGTCGTCTTGCCGCTACCTGAAGGCCCCATGATACCGGTGACCTTGCCGCGAGGAATGCGGATATCGACATCATTGAAAATGCTCCGCGCACCGCGCTTGAAAGAAACCCCTTTCAGCTCGACCGCGTAGGCGCTATCGGCACTCATTTAAACTCCTTGCAGTGCAACCTTACCCTCGGACGCTCATCTTCTGACCGAAGACACTTGGCGCGGACAGGCCGAACAAGCGGCGAACTATAGCATTGCAGACAGGTGCCGCCCAAGATCGATCCATTGGCATGCCGTGTCGTTGATTTGTACAGGCCGCAAAATAGGCAGGTGAGTCGCTCGCCCATTCCCGCTATAATCGCCGCCTTTTCACCGGGCCTACCGATTTTCGCCATGAGCCAGACCAGCGACCTGATCCAATCCGCGCACCGCACCATCCGTCTCGAGATCGAAGCGGTAGAGGGCCTGCTCGCCCATATCGACGCCGATTTCGTGCGCGCCTGCGAACTGATCCTCGAAAGCGATGGCCGCGTGATCGTGCTGGGCATGGGCAAATCCGGACACATCGGCAACAAGATCGCCGCGACCCTGGCCAGCACCGGCACCCCGGCGTTTTTCGTCCATCCTGCCGAGGCCAGCCACGGCGACATGGGCATGATCACCCGCCAGGACGTCATCCTGGCCCTGTCCAACTCCGGTTCGACCGCAGAAATCGTCACATTGCTGCCTTTGATCAAGCGCATGGGCATTCCCATGATCAGCATGACCGGCAACCCCGACTCGCCCCTGGCCCAGGCCGCCGAGGTCAACCTCGACGCCCGCGTCGCCCAGGAAGCCTGCCCGTTGAACCTGGCACCGACCTCCTCCACCACGGCGACCCTGGTACTGGGCGATGCCCTCGCCATCGCCCTGCTCGAGGCGCGAGGCTTCACCGCCGATGACTTCGCCTTCTCCCATCCCGGTGGTGCCCTGGGTCGTCGCCTGCTGCTCAAGGTCGAGCACGTCATGCACACCGGCACCGCGCTGCCACAGGTGCCGCGCGGCACGCTGCTGCGCGATGCGCTGATGGAAATGACCCGCAAGGGGCTGGGCATGACCGCCGTCCTGGAGGCCGATGGCCGCCTCGCCGGGATCTTCACCGACGGTGACCTGCGGCGCACATTGGATCGCACCATCGATGTCCACAACACTCGAATCGAAGACGTCATGACTTCCCACGGCAAGACCGCGCGCGCCGACATGCTGGCCGCCGAGGCGCTGAAGATCATGGAAGACAACAAGATCAACTCACTGGTCGTGGTCGATGATCAGGACTGTCCGGTAGGCGCCTTCAACCTGGGCGACCTGCTGCGCGCGGGAGTCATGTAATGACCGGAAACGACGCAATGACCCAGACTGGCAGCAGCGAGCTTCTGCAATGTGGCAAGGCCATCAAGCTGGCCGTATTCGACGTCGACGGCGTACTGACCGATGGCCGTCTGTATTTCCTGGCCGACGGCAGCGAGTTCAAGAGCTTCAGCACGCTGGATGGCCAGGGCATCAAGATGCTCATCAACAGCGGCGTGACCACTGCGATCATCACCGGCCGCAGCAGTCCGGTGGTGGAGCGGCGGGCCCGCAACCTGGGTATTGCCCATCTATTTCAGGGGCGCGAAGACAAGCTCGTGGTACTCGACGGCCTGCTCGCCGAGCTCGGCCTGAACTATGAGCAAGTGGCCTACCTGGGTGACGATCTGCCCGACCTGCCGGTGATTCGCCGGGTGGGGCTGGGCATGGCCGTGGCCAATGCCAATGCCTTCGTGCGCCAGCATGCCGACGGCGTGACCCAGGCCAGTGGTGGCATGGGTGCAGCGCGCGAGTTCTGCGAGCTGATCCTGGCTGCCCAAGGCAATCTCGAAGCGGCCCGTGCCGCCTACCTGTAGGGCCTGACATGCTGAACAAGAAAATTCGTAATATCGTGATCCTGGGTGTGCTGGGGCTGCTGTTCGCCGCCATCGGCTACTGGGACATCAGCCCGGAGCGTTTCCTCGACCAGCCGGCTGCGGCCGTCGACGAAAGCCAGATCGATTACTACGCTATCAACGCGAAGGCTCGCCAGTACCTGCCCGACGGTGGCGTGCAGTACGACATGACCGCCGACAAGGTCGAGCACGTCAAGACCTCGCAGGTGACCTTGCTGACCAAGCCCGACATGCAGCTGTACCGCGGCACTGTCTACCCATGGCACGTGACCAGCGACCGTGGCGAGGTCAATCCCGATGGCAGCCAGGTCGAGCTGATCGATTCGGTTCGCATCGCGCGCACCGACCAGAAGAGCCGCGCCACGCTGATCACCAGCTCACGCATGACCGTTTTCCCACAGAAGCAATATGCGCAGACCGACCAAGACGTTAGAATCGACGGCGCCGGTGGCGTGTCGACGGCCAAGGGCATGAAAGCGTATCTGAATGACAGCAAGATCAACTTGTTGTCCAACGTAAGAGGACAGTATGAGGCTCGTTAAAACCCTCCCCTTTTTGCTCGGCCTGAGCGCAGCACTGGGAAGCGCGAGCGCCTGGGCACTGCCCACTGACCGCGATCAGCCCATTCATATCCAGTCCGACGATGCCCAGCTCGACGACAAACAGGGTGTGGCGACCTACAAGGGCAATGTGATCATCACCCAGGGGTCGATGAAGATCACCGGCAATACCGTGACCATCACCCGCAACGCCACCGGCGACGTGGACGTGTTCACTGCCGTCGGCAACCTGGCCTATTACGAGCAGAAACCTGCGGTGGACAAGCCCATCGTTCAGGCCTATGGCGTGACCATTCAATACTTCGCGGCGCAGAACCGCATCGTGCTGATCGACAAGGCCAAGGTCATCAACGACGGCAACACCTCCGAAGGCGAGAAGATCGTCTATGACACGGTGCGCCAGGTGGTCAACGCCGGCCGTGCCACGGGCAGCAAGGTCACCACGCCTCGTCCGCGGATCGACATGGTGATCCAGCCCAAGAAGAAATCCGACGCACCGCAGAAGGCCCAGTGATGGCAGTCCTGAAAGCGCAGCACCTGGCCAAGAGCTACAAGAGCCGACAAGTCGTACGCGACGTGAGCCTGTCCATCGAAAGCGGACAGATCGTCGGCCTGCTGGGCCCCAACGGTGCCGGCAAGACCACCTGCTTCTACATGATCGTCGGCCTGGTACAGGCCGATCAGGGCCGCGTCCTCATCGACGACCTGGACGTCAGCCACCAGCCGATGCACGGCCGTGCCCGTTCGGGTATCGGTTATCTGCCGCAGGAAGCCTCGATCTTCCGCAAGCTGTCGGTGGCAGACAACATCATGGCCATCCTGGAAACCCGCAAGGAGCTAGACGCCGCGGCTCGCCTGGCCGAGCTCGAAGGCCTGTTGCAGGAATTCCACATCACGCACATTCGCGACAACCTGGGCATGAGCCTTTCGGGTGGTGAACGCCGCCGCGTGGAGATCGCACGTGCACTGGCCACCGCGCCCAAGTTCATCCTGCTCGACGAACCCTTCGCCGGTGTCGATCCGATTTCGGTCGGCGACATCAAGCAGATCATCCACCACCTCAAGACCAAGGGCATCGGCGTATTGATCACCGACCACAACGTCCGCGAGACCCTGGACATCTGTGAAACGGCCTATATCGTCAATGATGGCCAGTTGATCGCCGAAGGCGATGCCCAGACCATCCTGGCCAACGATCTGGTCCGCGAAGTCTACCTGGGCCACGAGTTTCGCTTGTAAGGCCCAAGGGCGCCGTCGCCCTCCTGCGGGCATTAATTTTCATGGCGCCCTAGGCAAACACTCAGGTTTCAGGCATATAATTTGCTTACGACATAAGCCGGGTACTTCGGTACCCGTAGTAGAAGGCGCTTCGCGCCGGCGACCAAGGTGTTAAGTTCCTGCCATGAAACCATCGCTCGTCCTACGTATGGGCCAGCAACTGACGATGACACCGCAGTTGCAACAGGCCATCCGCCTTCTCCAGCTATCGACCCTGGACCTCCAGCAGGAAATCCAGGAAGCGCTGGAATCCAATCCCATGCTCGAACGCCAGGAAGAAGGCGACGACTTCGACAACAGCGACCCGCTGGCCGACAACATCGAGCAGAAGCCGACCCAGGAGATCCAGGAACCGAGCTTCCAGGAGTCTGCGCCGACGGTGGACAACCTCGAGGAAGGCGACTGGAACGAGCGCATCCCCAACGAATTGCCCGTCGACACGGCTTGGGAAGACATCTACCAGACCAGTGCCAGCAGCCTGCCGAGCAACGATGACGACGAGTGGGACTTCACCACCCGCACGTCGGTCGGCGAGAGCCTGCAGACGCACCTGCTGTGGCAGTTGAATCTGGCGCCCATGTCCGATACCGATCGGCTGATCGCCGTGACCATCATCGACTGTATCAACAATCAGGGTTATCTGGACGAGACGCTGCAGGAAATCTGCGATTCCTTCGACCCCGAGCTGGACATCGAACTGGACGAAATCGAAGCGGTGCTGCATCGCATCCAGCAGTTCGAACCGGCCGGCATCGCCGCCCGCGACCTGAGCGAATGCCTGATGCTGCAACTGCGCCAGCTACCGGCCAAGACCCGTTGGCTGGCCGAAGCACAGCGGCTGGTGAGCGATTTCATCGACATGCTCGGCTCGCGTGACTACAGCCAGCTGATGCGGCGCATGAAGCTCAAGGAAGACGAACTGCGCCAGGTCATCGAGCTGGTACAGAGCCTGAACCCGCGGCCTGGCTCGCAGATCGAATCCAGCGAACCCGAATACGTCGTGCCCGACGTCATCGTGCGCAAGGACAACGACCGCTGGCTGGTCGAGCTCAATCAGGAGTCGGTCCCGCGGCTGCGGGTCAATCCGCAGTATGCCGGCTTCGTGCGGCGCGCCGACACCAGCGCCGACAACACCTTCATGCGCAACCAGCTCCAGGAAGCGCGCTGGTTCATCAAGAGCCTGCAAAGCCGCAACGAAACCCTGATGAAGGTTGCCACCCAGATCGTCGAGCATCAGCGTGGCTTCCTCGATTACGGCGACGAGGCCATGAAGCCCCTGGTTCTGCACGACATCGCCGAGGCGGTGGGCATGCACGAGTCGACCATTTCCCGGGTGACCACGCAGAAATACATGCACACGCCGCGCGGCATATACGAGCTGAAATACTTTTTCTCCAGCCATGTCAGCACCTCCGAGGGGGGCGAATGCTCCTCCACCGCGATCCGCGCGATCATCAAGAAACTGGTCGCCGCCGAAAATCAGAAAAAGCCGTTGAGTGACAGCAAGATCGCTGGTTTACTGGAGGCACAAGGCATCCAGGTAGCCCGCCGAACGGTCGCCAAGTATCGCGAGTCCCTTGGGATTGCGCCGTCCAGCGAACGCAAGCGGTTGATGTAGCCCTGCGATGTGCCACAGCGTTCCAGTGGCAGGCACCCAAGCCTGCTTCTTTATGCAATGGCAATAAGGAGAAGCGGTATGCAAGTCAACATCAGTGGACACCAACTGGATGTGACCGAACCCCTGCGAACCTACATCGGGGAAAAACTCGAGCGTCTCGAACGCCACTTCGACAAGATCACCAACGTGCAGGTGATCATGGAGGTCGAGAAGCTCAAACAGAAAATCGAAGCCACCCTGCGCATACCCGGTGGCGAGGTGGTTGCCAACGCCGAACATGACGACATGTACGCGGCCATCGATCTGCTTACCGACAAGCTGGATCGCCAACTCAAAAAGCATAAGGAAAAACAGCAGAGTCTGTTGCAAGGCGCGACTGCTCGCTGACACTCCCCACCCATGATCCGATTAGAAACCATCCTGACCCCCGGCCGTTCACGTGTGAACGTGCCGGGCGGCAGCAAGAAGAAAGCACTCGAAGAGATCGCCAACCTGATCGGTCGTGAAGTGCCATCGCTCGACACCCAGACCGTGTTCGAAGCGCTGATTGCCCGTGAAAAACTGGGCTCCACTGGATTCGGTAACGGCATCGCCATACCGCATTGCCGGCTCAAAGGCTGCGATACGCCGGTCAGTGCCCTCGTTCACCTGAGCGCGCCGATCGACTACGACGCAATCGATGGCGCTCCGGTCGACCTGCTATTCGTGCTTCTGGTGCCCGAAGCGGCCACCGATGCGCACCTGGAATTGCTCCGCCAGATCGCCAGCATGCTCGATCGCAAGGAAGTGCGCGAAAGACTGCGTTCGGCGCCCAGCAATCAAGCCTTGTACCAAGTGGTACTGGACGAACAGAACGGTCGTTAACCATGCGTTTGATCATCGTCAGTGGCCGCTCAGGCTCAGGCAAGAGCACTGCCCTGGATGTTCTCGAAGACAACGGTTTCTATTGCATCGACAACTTGCCGGCCGGGCTGCTGCCCGAACTGGCCGAGCGTGCGTTGATCCACACCGAACTGGCGCAGCCCCAGGTGGCGGTATCGATCGATGCGCGTAACCTGCCCAGCCATCTGTCCCGCTTTCCGCAGTTACTGGCTGAAATGCGCGCCAAGCACATCCAATGCGATGTCCTGTACCTGGACGCCGACGAAGAAACGCTACTCAAGCGCTTCTCCGAGACCCGACGTCGACACCCTCTGAGCAACAGCAACCGCTCGCTGGCCGAAGCCATCCGGGTGGAAAGCGATTTGCTCGGGCCTATCGTCGACTTGGCCGATCTCAAGATCAACACCACCAGCCTTAACCTCTACCAGTTGCGCGACGCCATCAAGGTACGGCTGTTGAACAAGCCGGAGCCGGGCACCGCGTTTCTGGTGGAATCGTTCGGCTTCAAGCGGGGCATGCCGATAGACGCCGACCTGGTGTTCGACGTGCGCTGCCTGCCCAACCCGTACTGGAAGCCGGAATTGCGCGAACAGTCCGGGCTCGATGCGCCGGTCGCCGAATACCTGGCAGCGCAGCCGGACGTCGAAGAGATGTATCAGGACATCTCCTCTTACCTGCTCAAATGGCTGCCCCGCTTCGCTGCCAGCAGCCGCGCCTACGTGACGATCGCCATTGGCTGTACAGGCGGGCACCATCGCTCGGTATACTTGACCGAGCGCCTGGGCCGATTGCTGCAGCAGTCGCTCAAGAACGTCCAGGTTCGCCATCGCGACCTCAGCTGAAAGGATCCCCCGCGCAATGCCCGCCCTCCAAGTAGAAATCATCAACAAGCTCGGCCTGCACGCCCGCGCCGCGGCAAAATTCGTCGGCGTCGCTGGACGCTATCCCTGTCAGGTGCGTGTGGGTCGCTCGCCAGAGTCGCTGGTCGATGGCAAAAGCATCATGGGTGTGATGATGTTGGCAGCCGGCAAAGGCACCACCATTCACTTGCACACCGAAGGCGAGCAGGATCAGGAAGCGCTGGACGCCATCGTCAAGTTGATCAACGACAAGTTCGACGAAGGCGAGTAAGCCAAGCCAGTGGCCAAGCGTCGGAACCGGGGTGGAGGCCATCGAGCTGTCCACCACCCAGGTACCAGATTCAAGACAACGCGGTGTCCATGACCATCATCAGACAGAAACCGACACACAGGCCCAGGCTTGCCAGCTTGTGATGGCCGTTGCTGCGTGATTCGGGAATGATTTCGTGGGTCACGACCAGCAGCATGGCGCCAGCCGCAAAGGCCAGGCCCAGAGGTAGCAGCAGCTCGCCCATGCGTACCAGCCAGGCACACAGTACCGCAAACACCGGCTCCACCAGCCCGGATGCGGCACCAATCAGGAAAGCCTTGTAGCGCGCCATGCCTGCCCCGGCCAGAACCAATGCGATCACCAGCCCTTCGGGCACATCCTGCAAGGCGATGCCCATCGCCAGACTGTCGGCGTCGTGCATGCCGCCGCCTGCCGAAACGCCGACGGCCATGCCTTCCGGGATGTTGTGAGCGATGATGGCAATCACGAAGATCCAGATGCGTGCCGGGATCACCGGCTGTTGCGTCGTGCCCACCAGGTAATCCGGAGTAACGCCGGATACCCTCCTGTCCACCAGGTACAGGCAGAATGCTCCGGACATGATGCCCAGGCTCATCAGGGCGCCGGCACCCCAGCGCGAGAAACCGATCGCCGCTGCCGCATCCAGGCCGGGGATGATCAGCGAGAACGCGGTGGCGGCGAGCATCACGCCGGCACCGAAACCCAGCAACGTATCGGCCACCGCGACGGGCATGCTGCGGATGACCAGTACCGGAACGGCGCCCAGGGCGGTGCCCAAGGCGCAGATGGCACCGCCCTCGAGTGCACGCAGGATACGCGGTTCGAGGTCGAGCCAGTCCAGCAGCTCGCCCACCAGCAGAGCTGCGCCGGCCAGCAGCAACACCGTGCCCAGTGCCAGACGAAAACGGCGAACACTGGCCAGCGCGAAGGTCTGTGATCCCATGGCCAGACTCAGCTCAGCGCGGCTTGGTAGCGCTTCTCGACATTGGCCCAGTCGACCACGTTGTAGAACGCATTGATGTATTCCGGCCGACGGTTCTGATACTTGAGGTAGTAGGCATGCTCCCAGATATCGAGCCCCAGGATGGGCGTGTTGCCATTCATCAATGGGCTGTCCTGGTTACCGCTGCTCTCCACGACCAGCTTCTTCTCAGGCGTGACGCTGAGCCAGGCCCAGCCGCTGCCGAAGCGACTCAGGGCAGCTTTGGTGAAGGCTTCCTTGAACGCGTCGAACCCGCCCAGTTCGGCATCGATGGCCTGGCCAACGCTGCCCTGGGGCTGACCGCCGCCATTGGGCGACATGACTTCCCAGAACAGGCTGTGGTTGGCATGTCCGCCACCGTGATTGGTAACGGCGCCACGCAGGTTTTCCGGCAGCTGCTTGACCGAGGCCACCAGCTTTTCCACCGGCCATTCGGCGTACTCGGTACCTTCGATGGCGGCGTTGACGTTGGTGATGTAGGTCTGGTGATGCTTGGTGTGGTGGATCTCCATGGTCGCGGCATCGATGTGCGGCTCCAGGGCGTCATAGGCATACGACAGGGCGGGCAAGGTATAGGGCATTTTCAGTGAACTCCGTAGGGAAGGTGATCGGATTGCGTGACCGCTGGCGCGACGTCGATGTCGGCGGCGCCACACAGCAACCGGTGGGTACGGGGGTATTCGCCATGCTGGCGAGTGAAGCCGAGCAGCTCGGCGTAGGTCTTGCCGGCATGACGCAGCGCGGCCTCGCGCAGTGTTGGCCGCAGCCGAGGGTCCTGCGCCGCACGCAACAAGCGTTCATGGATGGCGCACAGGTATTCGGCGCTTTCTTCGGGTTGATGCAGTTGCAGATGCAGGTCAACCAGGTTGTGATGGGAAATGACGCACGCGGCCACCGCTTCGTCGACATCCGCCCAGCGTTCGAACAGCACCTGAGCCCAAGCGAGGGCTTGCAGGTAGTGTTCGCGCGCATCGATCAGCTCGCCCCGGACAAAGCAGGCGTTGGCCGTCTCCGTGATACGTTTCCAGTGCTGCATGGCGCAGGTCTCCCAGCAGTCGCCGAGCGGTCAGATACCGCCGGCCGTGAGCTTTTCCGGGTCGAGCAGGTCGCTGAGCTGCTCGCGGCTCAGGTCGGTTTGCTCCAGCGCGACGTCGATGATCGGCCGACCTTCCTTGTAGGCTAGCTTGGCAATCTGGGCAGCCTGCTGATATCCGATGATCGGATTGAGTGCCGTCACCAGAATCGGGTTGCGCGCGAGCGCTTCCTTGAGCTTGGCCTCGTTGACCTTGAACGTCGCGATCGCCTTGTCGCCCAGCAGACGACTAGCACTGGCCATCAGTTCGATGCTGGACAGCAGGTTGTGGGCAATGATCGGCAGCATCACATTGAGCTCGAAATTGCCGGACTGACCGGCGATGGCGATCGCCGCGTCATTGCCGATAACCTGCGCCGCCACCATGGCGGTCGCCTCGGGAATCACCGGATTGACCTTGCCCGGCATGATCGAGGAACCCGGCTGCAGGGCCTCGAGTTCGATTTCACCCAGGCCGGCCAGTGGCCCGGAGTTCATCCAGCGCAGGTCGTTGGCGATCTTCATCAGGGTGACGGCGGTGCCTTTGAGCTGGCCGGACACCGCCACTGCGGTGTCCTGGGAGCCGATCAGGGCGAACAGGTTCTCGCCCTGGGTGAACTCGACACCGGTCAGCTCGCCAAGGTGATGACAGAAACGCCGGGCGAACTCGGGATGCGCGTTGATCCCGGTGCCCACCGCCGTGCCGCCCTGTGCCAACGCCTGCAAGGCAGGCTGCAGCGCTTGCAGGTGGTCGATGTTGGCCTGGATCTGCGCCGCCCAACCATGCAGCACCTGGCTCATGCGCACCGGCATGGCATCCATCAGGTGCGTGCGGCCGGTCTTGACGAAGACGTGAACCTGCTCGGCCTTGGCCTGGGTGACCTGCACCAAGTGCCGCAGTGCAGGCAGCAGTTGTTCGTGCAGGGCCAGCGCAGCGCTCACGTGAATGCTGGTGGGGATGATGTCGTTGCTGCTCTGACCGCAGTTGACATGGTCGTTGGGGTTGACCGGCTCGTCGACAAGGCGGCCCGCCAAGGTCGCGATGACCTCGTTGGCATTCATGTTGGAGCTGGTGCCGGAGCCGGTCTGGTAGATGTCGACCGGAAAGTGCTGCATGAAGTCGTCGGCCAGCAGTTGTTCGCAGGCACGCACGATGGCATCGCCCTGGCCGGCGCTGATCTGCGCAAGCTCGACGTTGGCCTTGGCCGCAGCGGCCTTGGCCAGGATCAGCGCGCGGATGAACTGGGTCGGCATGCGCTGCCGGCTGATCGGAAAGTTATCGACGGCCCGCTGGGTCTGGGCGCCATACAGGGCGGCCTCCGGTACCTGCAGTTCGCCCATGCTGTCACGCTCGATACGGGTGTTACTCATCGCAATATCCTTGCAGCAGATCAGTGAGTGGAATCGAAGGCAGCAACTCGCAGCGCGCCAGCTGATGGGCGCAGTCCTGCCACTGGCGGACCTGGGCTGGCTGTGCCGCGCAATTGCGCAGGTCACGCAAAGGCCGCCAAGCCTGGTCCAGACACAGGCTGCGCCAGTGCCACGGCAGGGCTTGATCGAGGGCGGTAGCGAGCATCAGGCGAAAGGTGCCGTGAGCCACGGACCATGAAGAAGTCGGGGTAAAGCGCGCCAGGTAGCGGCCTTGGGCGAGGTAGTGTTCGATGAGTCGCGGCTCGTCGGGGGCCAGCGCGCAACGGATTTGCAGGCCGAGCCAATGCCAGTTTTCGAGATGGGCGAATTCGTGAACGGCAGAACTCATCGGCGCACCTTTTTGCCGGAATGAGTTTTATTATTGATTGATATTGAGAATCAACACAAGCGCCCATGTGGGCACCTGTGCTGCAAACCGTGCCGGCCGCGACGGACCGGCGCTAGGATCAGCTGCCGGCGACGGTCATGCGCTCGATCAGGACCGAGCCTGTGCGAATGTTGCTGCGCAGCTCCAGATCGTTACCCACGGCGACGATCTGTTTGAACATGTCGCGCATGTTCCCGGCAATGGTCACTTCCTGAACCGGAAACTGGATCTCGCCATTTTCGACCCAGAATCCGGCAGCACCGCGCGAGTAGTCGCCGGTGACCATGTTCAGGCCGTGGCCCATCAACTCGGTGACCAGCAAGCCACGCCCCATGCGCCGTAGCAGCGCTTTCTGGTCTTCGTCGCCGTGGGTCACGAACAGGTTGTGCACGCCACCGGAGTTGGCGGTGCTGGGCAGGCCCAGCTTGCGCCCTGAATAGGTACTGAGCACATAGGAGACCAGTTCACCGTTCTCCACGAACGGCTTGGCGTAGGTGGCCAGACCATCGCCGTCGAACGCTGCGCTGCCCATGGCACGCATCAGGTGCGGACGCTCGTCCAGGGTCAGCCACTCGGGGAACAGGCGCTGCCCCATCGCCCCTTCCAGGAACGAGGACTTGCGATACAGGTTGCCCCCGGAAACGGCGGCCAGGAAATTGCCGAACAAGCCCCCGGCCAGCTCGGCTGAAAACAGCACCGGTACCTCGCAGGTCGGCACCGGACGTGCGCCCAATCGGGCCGCAGCCCGCTGTGCGGCGCGCTGACCGATGGCAACGGGATCGGCGAGCAATTCGCCCTGACGATTGACGTCGTACCAGTAGTCACGCTGCATCTGACCGTTGGCCTCGGCGATCATCACGCAACTCAGGCTGTGCCGGGTCGACGCATAGCCGCCGATGAAACCATGGCTGTTGCCATACACGCGGCAGCCCTGGTGGGTGTTGAGCGTGGTGCCGTCGGCGTTCTTGATCAGGGGTTCGGCATCGAAGGCGGCCGCTTCGCAGGCCAGGGCCTTTTCGATGGCCTGCTCGGGCGTGATGTCCCAGGCGTGGTAAAGGTCGAAGTCCGGCTGCTCGCGCGCCATCAGGGCGGCGTCGGCCAAGCCCGAGCTTTCATCTTCGGAGGTGTGTTTGGCGATCGCCAGCGCTGCGGCGACGGTTTCGCGAATGGCCTGTGGACCGCTGGCCGAGGTGCTGGCCGAGCCCTTGCGCTGGCCAACGTACAGCGTGATGCCAAAGCCTTGGTCACGGTTGAACTCGACAGTTTCCACCTCGCGTTGACGCACCGACGTGGACAGGCCCTGCTCCAGCGAAACCGCCACTTCACAGGCACTGGCGCCCTGGCGTTTGGCTTCGTCGATGATCTGCTGCACTTGCTCCTGCAGGACGGGCAGTGCCTGCGGGCCGACGCTCTGGGGTGCGTTCATGGTGTTCTCCACTCAAATTCGGGTTTCGGCGCGGGCCGATCTACGGCCGGGCCAGACAAGCGGCCCCCGACTGGTTATCATGGCGGCGTTTATTTGCGGACGGCCCCCATGGTTGATTCTTACGACGACTCCCTCGACGAGGGAAAAAGCAAAACTCAGGTCAAGCGCGAACTGCATGCGCTGACCGATCTGGGCGAGCGGCTCACCACGCTCAAGCCGGACATGCTCGATCGCCTGCCCCTGACCGACGCTTTGCGGCGGGCACTGGGTGACGCCTCAAAGCACACGGCGCACATCGCGCGCAAACGCCACATCCAGTTCATCGGTAAGCTGATGCGCGATCAGGACGTCGAGGCGATTCTGGTGCTGCTCGATCAACTGGACGCCTCCACCCGGCAGTACAACGAACGTTTCCACAACCTGGAGCGTTGGCGCGATCGGTTGGTCGCAGGCCCGGACCAGGTGCTGGAGGCGTTCTTCGCCGAGTACCCGGAAACCGACCGCCAGCACCTGCGCAACCTGGTTCGCCAGGCCCAGCACGAAACGGCTCACAACAAGCCGCCCGCTACCACGCGCAAGATCTTCAAGTACATCCGCGAGCTGGACGAAACCCAACGCGGCCTGCGCTGACAGGCCCGCGGGCAGGCCGTCCGGCTTGCCCATCACCCGCTTCAGGCGCCGGTACCGCCCACCGTGATCGCATCGATCTTCAAGGTGGGCTGACCGACACCGACCGGTACCGACTGGCCATCCTTGCCACAGGTGCCCACGCCACTGTCCAGTGCCAGGTCGTTGCCGACCATCGACACCTTGCTCATCGCCTCCGGCCCATTGCCGATCAACGTCGCGCCCTTGACTGGCGTGGTGATCTTGCCATCTTCGATCAGGTAGGCTTCGCTGGTCGAGAAGACGAACTTGCCGCTGGTGATATCCACCTGTCCGCCGCCAAGGTTGGCGCAGTAGATGCCTTTCTTCACCGAAGCGATGATCTCGGCCGGATCGCTCTCGCCCGCCAGCATGTAGGTGTTGGTCATGCGCGGCATGGGTAGGTGCGCATAGGATTCGCGGCGACCGTTGCCGGTGGCAGCGACGCCCATCAGCCGCGCGTTGAGCTTGTCCTGCATGTAGCCCTTGAGCACGCCATTTTCGATCAAGGTGGTGCACTGGGTCGGCGTACCTTCGTCATCGACGCTCAGCGAGCCGCGACGCCCGGCCAGCGTGCCATCGTCGACGATGGTGCACAGGCTCGATGCCACCTTCTCACCGACGCGACCGCTGTAGGCCGAGCTGCCCTTGCGGTTGAAGTCGCCTTCCAGACCATGCCCGACCGCTTCGTGCAGCAACACGCCAGACCAGCCGGCACCCATCACCACGGGCATGGTGCCCGCCGGTGCCGCCACCGCTTCGACGTTCACCAGAGCCTGGCGCAGCGCCTCGCGGGCATAGCCCATGGCGCGGTCTTCGGCGAGGAAATAACGATAGTCGGTACGTCCACCGCCGCCATGGCCACCGCGCTCGCGACGACCGTTGTGCTCGACGATGACACTGACGTTGAAACGCACCAGTGGTCGCACGTCCGCCGCCAGGCTGCCATCAGCGGCCGCGACCAGAATCCGTTCCCAGACCCCGGCCATGCTCACGGTGACTTGCTGAATACGGGGGTCCAGTGCGCGAGTGGCGGCATCGACACGCTTGAGCAGGTCGACCTTTTCGGCGCGGGTAAGCACTTCCAGTGGGTTGTCCGGACCGTACAGCTGGCTGACCACTGGACTGCTGAAGGCCTGCACACGGCCATTCTGGCCGGCGCGGGAGATCGAGCGCGCCGCGCGCGCGGCCTGCACCAGCGCATCCTGGGTGATCGCGTTGCTGTAGGCGAAGCCGGTCTTTTCCCCGGACTGGGCGCGTACGCCCACGCCTTGGTCGAGGTTGAAACTGCCTTCCTTGACGATGCCGTCTTCCAGCGCCCAGGACTCGGAAATCTGACCCTGGAAATACAGGTCGGCCGCGTCGATGCCCGGGCCGGCCAACTCGCCCAGCACCGATTGCAGGCTGTCGAGCGTGAGGCCGCCGGGGGCCAGCAGGTGGTCGCTGACGGTGGATAACATCTGGCTCATATTTACTCCGCGCTGTTCGCAGGGCGCGTCGCGCGCTGCGGGATAGATGCTCGCAGTTCGCTTGGCGGCGCTGCGTCAGTAGGTGCTCGCAGGCCGCGAGGCGGTCTGCGCAAATGGATGCTCGCGCGTCGCCTGGGGCGACGCGCGCAATGCCGGTGCCTGTGACGAATAAACACTACATGCGTCCGCCCCGACACGTTTTCAATACCCGGCCTGGCCCAGCCGTCCGATACACAGCCAAGGCAACCGCATTGTCAGCCACCGAAAGGCTTGACCAGGGTCATCTGCGGATCCTTCCACGACCCCTCGATGCGGTACTGCACACTGGCAAAGCGCGCCACGCGGTCGCCGAGCAGCTTGTTCACCACGAACAGGGCGCCGCCGACCACCGGTGCGCCCACCAGGACCGCAGCCAGCGGCAGGCTGTTGGTGATCGGCAAGGCGACCTGCACCTTGGCGTTGACGCCGTCGCGCACCATGTCCAGGGTACCGTCCAGATCGATGTCGGTGCTGGGGCCGCGCAGGGTGATCGGGGTCCGCGTCACGTACACCCCTTCGCTGGCCACCAGCAGGCCCTTGACTCGATCGTAGCTCAAACCCTTGCCCAGCACATCGGAGAAATCCAGACGCAGACGGCGACCGATCGCATTGAAGTTGAGCAGACCGAACACGCGCAGGGCCTGCGCACCGCCTTCGACTTCGACGAACTGGCCGTCACGCAGGGTCGCGTCCAGGTTGCCGGAAAAACGCTTGAGTCCCACCCAGGCCGGCGAACCGGGCCAGCGGCCGTCGGCATCCAGGTGGAACGACTCGCTGGTCACGGTGGGCGCGAATTTCCAGGCCTGGAGCACGTCGGCCAGGTTCTTGCCCTGCAGCCGCCCGCGGAACCAGGTGCTGGACGCTCCAGAGGCACCTTCCCAAGTCGCAGCACCTTGCAGCATCAAGCCCTTGAGCCCCAGGTCGAGGTCGTTGAGGGCGACACCACGGGCGGTTGGGCGCAGCTTCAACGACCAACTGCCGACCAGTTCCGAACCCTGCAACAGCTGGCGAATCCTGACATTGACCGCCGGTATCTTGCGCGGATCGACATTGGCCAGGGGATCAGGCGACTCGACCGGATTATCGGCCTTGACCGCGTTCGGATCGACCGGCGGCAAGCGCACGGTGTCGAGGTCGACATTGATCGGGGTCGCCTTGCCATCGGGTACATCGACCCTGCCAGTGATTTGCTGGCTGGCCACAGCGAGGTGCCAGGCGCTGGGGCTGCGGTTGAGCTGTACCCGCGCCTGGTCGAGTTGCTGGCCGAACCCCTTGAGCGTGCCGATCTGCAGGTCGACGGCATTGATGATCTGGCTGGCGGTGCCACTCGGATTGCCGCCCGTGTAGTTCTCGGCCTGCTGCTGCCACGGCTCCAGGTCCAGGGTCGGCAACGCGCCACGCACCCGCAGGCCCTGGGTCGCAGGAAGCTGCGGCGTGCCGGCGCCGACCAGCAATTCACCGCGGCCGCTGGCCAGGTCGTTGGGCGGCGCGGCGTAGGCGAAGCTGGCGATGTCGGCGTAGGTGACGTCGAAGCGACGCTCACGGCCTTGCAGGTTCATCACGAAGGCCGTGGGACGGGCCACTGAACGCGCTTTGCCAAAGGGTGCGGGCAAGTCGATGTCGACGCCCTTGAGGTCGGAGTCGACGCGAAGCTGGCTGTCGCTGCCCAGCTTGAGTTGCAACTGGTAGGCGATATCGCCGGACGCCGGCACGGCCTGCTTGACCTGCAACCAGTCGACCAGGCGTTTCACCGGGATCTGGCTGTCGGCGACGATGCGCGTCAACGGCGCGCCCGGCTTGCCCTCGGCCATGATCTGCGCCTTCACCGGCTGATCGAAGGCCTGGGCCGTGACGCCCTCGCCACTCAGGCCCTTGTCGAAGTCGAAACGGAATGTCCCGCCCAGTTGACTGAGCGCAAGCTCCGGCGACTTGATCTTCAGGCGCGCCGCACGGGTGCTGAAGTCGACCACCACCTTGGGCTCGTGCCCCTTGACCAGCGGGATGTCGAGTTCCAGCTTGCCCTTGAGCGGGCCCTCGCCCTGCCAGCCAGCGAAGATGTCGGCGGTACCGATCGGGGCGGTCTGCAGGATCTTCAACCCGTCGGCCAGGCCGCCGTCGAAATTGCCGTTCACGAACAAGTGGCTGTCCTGGCCAACTGGTACGTGGGGCACGCTGACCGCAACGTCGCTGACCTTGGTGTCGAGAATCTGCCCACGGTCAGCCAGGATGCGCACGTCGCCGTCCTGGATGTAGACATTGCCTGCGACCTTGCGCGCCTCCGGCCAGCCGGGCTGGAAGGCCAGGGTCACGTCATGGACCTTGAAAAACAGGGTGATGCTGCGTGAATGGGCCTCGGCTGCACTGGCCAGCGAGCCTTGGTACTGGAAGTAACCCTGGTCGACCGCGCCACGTTTGATCGCCGTACGCAGCCACTGGTCGACCGACGGGCTGAGCACCTTGGGCAGGTATTTGCTGGTGTAGGCGCCATCGCCGTCGACCAGGCCAACCCGCAGGTCCATGTAGGGCTCGGCCTCGTGATGCAACGGCAGGCGAATGAGGAAATCGGCCGCGATCTTGCCCTCCTCGCCCAGCACACGAATGGCCGGCGCGATCAAGGTGAAAGCGTGATCATCGAGCTTGAAGTTCAGCCGGGCGTTAGCCTTGAGGTAATGCCAGGGCTTTTCGAAGATGGGGCTCAGGTGCAGCATGAACTTGTCGCTGTCCAGGCGCAGTTCGCCTTGGCCGATGTCGCCAATCAAACTGCCACTGACATTGTCTGCCGCTGGAGCACCGTAGTAGGCATCGAAGCCGACATTCTCCAGATTGGCGGCGTAGCTCAGGCGCTCGGCACCCGTGGCCTTGGGACGAACGTCGAGGGAAAGGTTGCGCACCACGCCAGTGAAGTTCAGGCCATTGACGATGGCCGCCACCTGCTTGGGCAGGGGTGCCAGCGCGTCGAGCAGTGGCGTGATCGGGGTCAGGTCGAGGCGATCGGCCTGCACACGCCACTGCTCCTGACTCGACGGCGTTGCCGCGCGCTGCTGCAGCGCAATATGAGTCTGCCACGGCTTGCCGTCCAGCGTCATGGCGAGGGTTCCCAGGTTCACGTCGAAACCGTCGGTGTTGCGCTGCATCCACGCCTTCAGCGTGAGATCGGCGAGGGTGTACGGCTTGTGGTCGCCATAGGCGCCCTTGAGCGCTGGCGCATCCAGTTGAACCACGGCTCGCTGGACATTGGCGTCTGCCCAGTCCACCCAAACCTCGCCCCCCGCCTTGAGCTGGTCAAGCTTCCAACCCTGGGTATAGCGACTTGGCAGCCACTTTGCCCAGTCGCTCTGCGGCAGATTCGCGTAGGCCTGGGCGCGGCCGTCGCGCCAGTGTTCGGCGCGCACCTGAGCCTCGACGTTCAGCGCCAACGGCTGACCGTCGGGCAGGTGCAGGCGCAGGTCCAGACGCTGGCGCTCGTCAGCGGTGCGCAGACTCAGGCCGACATAGGTGAGGGTCAGTGGATCATGCTCGAAGGGTTGCAGGGTCAGCTGACTGTCGAGCACCGACAACTGCTCGACCTGTTGCATCTGCTGCAACGTGCGCTGCACGTCGAAGGCCTGATCCGGTTGCTGGGGCACGCCCTTGACCGACCACTTGCCCGTGGCATCCTCGACGGCGCTGAGCTGCACGCCGCCCAGCTCGAGATGGGCAATGCGCACCGCACGCGCCAACAGGCTGCTCAACAGGTCCGGTACCACCTTGACCTGATCGAGACGCAGCGCGTTGCTGCCCTCGCCCACCTGCACATCATGAATCAGCAGCACTGGCGCCAGACGGTTCCAGCGGCCTTCCAGGCTGCCGATGCGCACCGGCATGCCCAGCGCCTCGCTGGCACGCGCCTCGATCTGAGCATCGTACTCGGCCACCAACGGAATCAACTGCCGACCCAGGCTGACATAGAGCGCCAGCAACACCAGCAGCACGGCGCACAGTGCCAGGGCCCAACGGATCAAGCCCCCGAGCGCAGCACTCACACGGACCATGCAGGCACGCTCCGGCAATGTACCGTGTCAGCCCTACAGGTCGAGAATCGTTCCACTGGCCGTTTCAGAGCAGCACCACATCATATTGTTCCTGGGAATACATGGACTCGACCTGGAAGCGAATGGTTCGTCCGATAAACGCTTCCAGTTCGGCCACATTGCCGGATTCTTCGTCGAGCAGACGGTCGACCACTTTCTGATTGGCCAGCACACGATAGCCTTCGGCCTGATAGGCACGGGCCTCGCGCAGGATCTCGCGAAAAATCTCGTAACACACTGTCTCGGGGGTCTTCAGCTTGCCGCGGCCCTGGCAGCAAATGCAGGGTTCGCACAGCACTTGTTCGAGGCTTTCCCGGGTGCGCTTGCGGGTCATCTGCACCAGACCCAGCTCGGTGATGCCGATGATGTTGGTCTTGGCGTGATCGCGCTCCAGCTGCTTCTCCAGGGTGCGCAGAACCTGACGCTGATGCTCCTCATCTTCCATGTCGATGAAGTCGATGATGATGATCCCGCCGATGTTGCGCAGGCGCAGTTGCCGGGCAATGGCGGTGGCCGCTTCCAGATTGGTCTTGAAGATGGTTTCTTCGAGGTTGCGGTGACCGACGAAAGCGCCGGTGTTGACGTCGATGGTGGTCATCGCCTCGGCTGGGTCCACCACCAGATAGCCGCCGGACTTGAGCGGCACCTTGCGGTCCAGGGCGCGCTGGATCTCGTCCTCCACACCGTACAGATCGAAGATCGGGCGCTCGCCGGGGTAATGTTCCAGGCGGTCGGCGATTTCGGGCATCAGCTCGGCAACGAACTGGGTGGTCTTCTGGAAGGTTTCCCGGGAGTCGATGCGGATCTTCTCGATCTTCGGGTTGACCAGGTCGCGCAGGGTGCGCAGTGCCAGGCCCAGGTCTTCGTAGATTTCGGTCGGTGCACCAACGGTCTGGATCTGCGCGTTGATCTGGTCCCACAGACGGCGCAGATAGCGGATGTCCATGAGGATTTCCTCGGCACCGGCGCCGTCGGCAGCGGTGCGCAGGATGAACCCGCCGACTTCCTGGATACCTTCTTTCTCGACACAGTCGGCCACCACCTTCTTCAGGCGTTCGCGCTCGCTCTCGTCTTCGATCTTCAGGGAAATGCCGACGTGCCGGGTGCGCGGCATGTACACCAGGTAGCGCGAAGGGATCGACAGCTGGGTGGTCAGGCGTGCGCCCTTGGAACCGATCGGGTCCTTGGTGACCTGCACCACCAGGCTTTGTCCTTCGTGGACCAGGGCGCTGATGGTTTCCAGGCTCGAGCCTTCGCGCAGGGAGATTTCCGACGCGTGGATGAACGCGGCGCGGTCCAGGCCGATGTCGATGAAGGCGGCCTGCATGCCGGGCAGCACGCGCACGACCTTGCCCTTGTAGATATTGCCGACGATGCCGCGACGCTGAGTGCGCTCGACATGCACCTCTTGCAGGACACCGTTTTCCACCACGGCCACGCGCGATTCCATCGGCGTGATGTTGATCAGAATCTCTTCGCTCATGGCTGGGTCTCGTTCCTGGTGTCTTTATTGTAGTGGCGATGACGCGCCCGCAAGGCCCTTCTCAGGACGCTTGCCAGCAGGCGATGCCGTTGCGTTGCAGCAGCGCCGCGGTTTCGAACAAACCCAGACCGACGACGGCAGAATAACTGCCTTCGAGCTTTTCTACGAATATTGCACCCAGACCCTGAATGCCATAACCGCCCGCCTTGTCCGCCGGCTCGCCGCTGGCCCAATAGGCACGGGCCTCTGCCTCGTCAATAGGGCGGAAGGTGACCCGCGCCGACGCGGTGCAGGTGTCCATGCGCGCACCGTCGAACAGCGCCACGGTGGTGATCACCTCGTGAGTGCTGCCGGACAACAACGCCAGTATCGCCAAGGCATCGGCCTCGTCACGCGGTTTGCCGAGAATGCGGCCTTGAGCGATGACCGCCGTATCTGCGCCCAGCACATGACCGCTGCCTGGCTGCGGCAGCGACTCCCAGCCGGCGCGAGCCTTTTCTTCGGCCATGCGTTGTACGTAGGCAAAGCTGCCTTCACCGGCCTGCGGGGTTTCGTCGATGGGTGCCTTGACCACGGTGAACGGGACGCCGATCTGTGTCAGCAGTTCACGCCGTCGCGGCGAGCTGGAAGCCAGGTACAGGGTAGACATGCGAGGCGTCTCCGCGTCGGGCCGCGCACGGGCCCGTCAGTTGATGCCCAGGCGCTTGCGCAAGCCGCGCAGCAGGTAGCTGACCCACGGCCAGAGCAAAGCGCTCATCAGCGCAGGCAGCAACAGGGCCAGGGTAGGTTGACGGTTGCCGGTCAAGGCGCTCAGCCACAGCTGCACCAACTGCGCCAGGCCGAAGACCACGAGAATGACCAGGCTCTGCTGCCACATCGGGAAGATGCGCATGCGCTGGGCCAGGGACAGGATGAGGAAGGTGATGAGGCTGAGGATGAGCGCGTTCTGCCCAAGCAGCGTGCCGAACAGCACGTCCTGCGCCAGCCCCAGGACCCAGGCGGTGGTCATGCCCACCTTGTGCGGTACCGAGAGCGTCCAGTAGGCCAGCAGCAGGGCCAGCCACAGCGGCCGCAATACTTCCATGAACTGCGGCATCGGCGACACACAAAGCAACAGGCCGACGATGAAGGTCACCCAGATGACCCAGCCATTGCGCGAGCGAGTACCCACCATTATTGCCTCTCCCGTGTTGTAGCCGGCGCGGACCGCGAAGGTGTCGCCGGGGTCGTGTGCGCGGGGGTGGCGGCCGGTGCGGTGCTGTGCGCGGGTGTGGCGGATGCGGGTGCAGCGGCAGCGGGCGCCGTCGTCGGCGTCGTCGGAGCGCTGACTTCAGGAGCCGCGCCTTGGCGATCGGCGGCTTCCTGGGCCTGCGCGGCCTCGGTGGCGCGCTGCTCCGGCGAACGGCTGTCGCTGAACACCAGCAACAGATAACGGCTGCGGTTCAGGGCGGCGGTCGGCACCGCGCGCACGATGGCAAAGGGCTGGCCGGAGTCGTGGATGACTTCCTTCACCGTGGCCACCGGATACCCGGCCGGGAAACGCTGCCCCAGACCCGAGCTGACCAGCAGATCGCCTTCCTTGATGTCAGCGGTGTCGGCTACATGGCGCAATTCCAGGCGCTCGGGATTCCCCGTGCCGCTGGCAATGGCGCGCAGGCCGTTGCGGTTGACCTGCACCGGGATGCTGTGGGTGGTGTCGGTGAGCAGCAACACGCGCGAGGTGTAGGGCATCAATTCGACCACCTGCCCCATCAGGCCACGTGCGTCGAGCACCGGCTGACCGAGCACCACACCGTCGCGTTCGCCCTTGTTGATCAGGATGCGATGGGTGAACGGGTTCGGGTCCATGCCGATCAGCTCGGCGACCTCGACCTTTTCGTTCACCAGCGCCGAGGAGTTGAGCAACTCGCGCAGGCGCACGTTCTGCTCGGTCAGCGCCGCCAGCTTTTGCAGGCGACCCTGCAACAACAGAGCTTCGGTCTTGAGTTTCTCGTTTTCGGCCAACAACTCGGTGCGGCTGCCAAACTGGCTGGCAACGCCCTCGTACAAACGCTGTGGCAGATCGGTCACCCAATAGGCACGCATCAGCACCAGCGACATTTCGCTGCGCACGGGCTTGAGCAGAGTGAAGCGCGCGTCGACCACCATCAGCGCGACCGACAGCACGACCAGCACCAACAGGCGCACGCCCAGTGAGGGGCCCTTGGTGAAAAGCGGTTTAATAAGCCGCTCCTCCCAGGCAAATGTTCATGTGGTCATTCATGTGACGGCAAACCGGCCCGGATCGAAAGTACAGGACGCATACAGGTAGCATCGAAGACGCTACCTGTAAACGGCCCCAGGAATCTTTCCCGCGAAGTTACTCGCTGGAGAGCAGATCCATGGTGTGCTTGTCCATCATTTCCAGGGCGCGACCGCCACCACGAGCCACGCACGTCAGCGGGTCTTCGGCGACGATCACCGGCAGGCCGGTTTCCTGGGCCAGCAGCTTGTCGAGGTCGCGCAGCAGCGCGCCACCACCGGTCAGCACCAGGCCGCGCTCGGCGATGTCCGAGGCCAATTCCGGAGGCGACTGCTCCAGCGCGCTCTTGACCGCCTGCACGATTGTGGCCAGGGACTCCTGCAGAGCCTCCAGCACTTCGTTGGAGTTCAGGGTGAAGGCGCGTGGCACGCCCTCGGCCAGGTTGCGGCCGCGCACGTCGACTTCACGCACTTCGCCGCCTGGGTAGGCGGTGCCGATTTCCTGCTTGATGCGCTCGGCGGTGGATTCGCCGATCAGGCTGCCGTAGTTGCGACGCACGTAGGTGACGATGGCTTCGTCGAAGCGGTCGCCGCCCACGCGGACGGACTCGGCGTAGACCACGCCATTGAGCGAGATCAGGGCAATTTCGGTGGTGCCACCGCCGATGTCGACGACCATCGAACCGCGTGCTTCCTCGACCGGCAAACCGGCACCGATGGCGGCTGCCATGGGCTCTTCGATCAGGAACACTTCGCGGGCACCGGCGCCGAGCGCCGATTCACGAATGGCACGACGCTCCACCTGGGTGGACTTGCAAGGCACACAGATCAGCACGCGCGGGCTGGGCTGCAGGAAGCTGTTTTCGTGCACCTTGTTGATGAAATATTGCAGCATCTTTTCGCAGACGCTGAAGTCGGCGATGACGCCGTCCTTCATGGGGCGAATGGCGGCGATGTTGCCGGGGGTACGACCGAGCATGCGCTTGGCTTCGGTACCGACCGCAACGACACTTTTCTGATTACCGTGGGTCCGAATGGCCACAACCGATGGCTCATTCAGAACGATACCGCGCTCACGCACGTAAATAAGGGTGTTGGCAGTGCCCAGGTCGATGGAAAGATCGCTGGAAAACATGCCACGCAGTTTCTTGAACATGGGAAAAGGACCCTAGGCAACGCGTGGGTAAAAAAGTGCGGCAAACTCTAACAACGGCGGGGATTTTGGGCAAGGCGCCAATATGTTAAATTGGCTGTTTTTCCGGGCACGCCTGCACTCGATCGCGGCCATATGACCGCAGAAGTGCGATTGTGTTCCCCAAAACCACGGCCCTGCCGTATTTCATTTTCCACCGGAGACCCCCATGGCGCTTGAACGCTGCGACGTGGAAAAGATCGCTCACCTGGCTCGTCTGGGCCTGAATGACGCCGATCTGCCACGCACCATCGAAGCACTGAACAGCATTCTGGGCCTGGTCGACCAGATGCAAGCGGTCGACACCCGCGGCATCGAACCCCTGGCCCACCCACTGGAAGCGAGCCAGCGGCTGCGCGCCGACCAGGTGACCGAACGCAACCAGCGCGACGCCTACCAGGCCATTGCGCCGGCGGTCGAGAACGGCCTGTACCTGGTTCCGAAAGTCATCGAGTAAAGGGAAAAGAGCCTGCCATGCATCAACTGACACTGGCCGAGATCGCCCGCGGACTCGCCGACAAGAAATTTTCCGCCGAAGAGTTGACCCGCACCCTGCTGGCGCGCATCGCCCAGCTGGACCCGCAGCTCAACAGCTTCATCACCGTCACCCCCGAGCATGCCATCGCCCAGGCACAGGCCGCCGATGCGCGCCGCGCCAAGGGTGAAAGCGGTGCCCTGCTGGGCGTGCCGCTGGCCCACAAGGATCTGTTCTGCACCCAGGGCATCCGCACCAGTTGCGGGTCCAGGATGCTGGACAACTTCGAGGCGCCCTACGATGCCACCGTGGTGGCCAAGCTCAATGCGGCCGGCGCGGTCACTCTGGGCAAGCTGAACATGGACGAATTCGCCATGGGCTCGGCCAACGAGAACAGCCATTACGGCGCGGTGAAAAACCCCTGGAACCTGGCGCACGTGCCCGGCGGCTCGTCGGGCGGTTCGGCTGCGGCCGTGGCCGCGCGTCTGCTGCCAGTGGCCACAGGTACCGACACCGGCGGCTCGATTCGCCAACCCGCCGCCTTCACCAATCTCACCGGCATCAAACCGACCTACGGCCGGGTGTCGCGCTGGGGCATGATCGCCTACGCCTCCAGCCTCGATCAGGCCGGCGTGCTGGCGCGCAACGCCGAAGACTGCGCCCTGCTCCTGCAAGGCATGGCGGGCTTCGATCCGCAGGACTCCACCAGCATCGATGAGCCGGTTCCGGACTACAGCGCCACCCTGGGCGACTCCCTGCAGGGTCTGCGCATCGGCGTGCCAAAGGAATACTTCGGTGCCGGCCTCGACCCGCGCATCGCCGAACGGGTGCAGGCCAGCATCCAGGCGCTGGAAAAACTCGGCGCGGTGATCAAGCACATCAGCCTGCCGAACATGCAGCAGGCGATCGCCGCCTACTACGTGATCGCGCCGGCCGAAGCGTCCTCTAACCTGTCGCGCTTCGATGGCGTGCGCTTCGGCTACCGCTGCGAGAACCCCAAGGATCTGACCGATCTGTACAAGCGTTCGCGCGCCGAAGGCTTCGGGGCGGAAGTGCAGCGCCGCATCATGGTCGGTGCCTATGCCCTGTCGGCCGGCTACTACGACGCCTATTACCTGCAGGCGCAGAAGATTCGCCGCCTGATCAAGAACGATTTCATGGCCGCCTTCGAAGACGTCGACATGATCCTCAGCCCGACCACGCCAAACCCGGCCTGGAAACTGGGGGCCAAGAACGCCGATCCGGTGGCCGCCTACCTGGAAGACATCTACACGATCACCGCCAACCTGGCCGGCCTGCCCGGCCTGTCGATGCCGGCCGGTTTCGTCGATGGCCTGCCGGTCGGCGTGCAACTGCTGGCCCCTTACTTCCAGGAAGGCCGCCTGCTCAACGTGGCGCACCAGTACCAGCAAGTCACCGACTGGCACACTCGCGCGCCTGAAGGCTTCTAAGGAGAAACATCATGCAATGGGAAGTCGTGATCGGGCTGGAGATTCATACCCAGCTCGCCACCCAGTCGAAGATTTTCTCCGGCAGTTCCACCATCTTCGGCTCCGAGCCGAACACCCAGGCCAGCCTGGTCGACCTGGGCATGCCCGGCGTGCTGCCGGTGCTCAACCAGGAAGCCGTGCGCATGGCCGTGATGTTCGGTCTGGCCATCGATGCCGAGATCGGCCAGCACAACGTGTTCGCGCGCAAGAACTACTTCTACCCCGACCTGCCCAAGGGCTACCAGATCAGCCAGATGGAGCTGCCGATCGTCGGCAAGGGCCACCTGGACATTACCCTGGAAGACGGCACGGTCAAGCGCATCGGTGTGACCCGCGCGCACCTGGAAGAGGACGCCGGCAAGAGCCTGCACGAGGACTTCAGCGGCAGCACGGGTATCGACCTCAACCGAGCTGGTACACCGCTGCTGGAAATCGTGTCCGAGCCCGACATGCGCAGCGCCAAGGAAGCCGTGGCCTACGTCAAGGCGATCCATGCGCTGGTCCGCTACCTGGGCATCTGTGACGGCAACATGGCCGAAGGCTCGCTGCGCTGCGACTGCAACGTCTCGATCCGGCCCAAGGGACAGGTCGAGTTCGGCACACGCTGCGAGATCAAGAACGTCAACTCGTTCCGCTTCATCGAACGCGCCATCAACAGCGAGATCGCGCGCCAGATCGAGCTGATCGAGGACGGTGGCAAGGTCGTTCAGCAAACCCGCCTGTACGATCCGAACAAGGACGAGACACGGGCCATGCGCAGCAAGGAGGAAGCCAACGACTACCGTTACTTCCCCGATCCGGACCTGCTGCCGGTGGTGATCGAGGATTCGTTCCTGGAAACCACCCGGGCGACTCTGCCGGAGCTGCCGCCGGCCAAGCGTGAGCGCTTCCAGAACGAGTTTGGTTTGTCCGCGTACGATGCCAGCGTATTGGCTTCGAGCCGCGAGCAGGCTGACTTCTTCGAGCAGGTCGTGGGCAGCTGCGGCGATGCCAAGCTGGCCGCCAACTGGGTCATGGTCGAGCTGGGCAGCCTGCTGAACAAGCAGGGCGTGGAAATCGAGGAGTCGCCGGTCAGCGCCGCGCAACTGGGTGGCATGCTGCAGCGCATCAAGGACAACACCATCTCCGGCAAGATCGCCAAGATGGTCTTCGAAGCCATGGCCAATGGTGAAGGCGATGCCGACCAGATCATCGAGGCGCGCGGCCTGAAACAGGTCACCGACAGCGGTGCCATCGAGAAGGTGCTGGACGAAGTGTTGGCCGCCAACGCCGAGCAGGTCGAACAGTACCGTGCGGCAGACGAGGCCAAACGCGGCAAGATGTTCGGCTTCTTCGTCGGCCAGGCCATGAAAGCGTCCAAGGGCAAGGCCAACCCGCAGCAGGTCAACGAGTTACTCAAGAGCAAGCTGGCCGGTTGATGCAACAGCGCACCCCCTGTAACAGCGGCGCAAGCCGCGTGTGGCCCCGACGCGGTGAATCAGACGGACCGGGAATACCGCCGACGCGGCTTGCACCGCTGCTACGGGGGGCTTGTTCATTTGGGCGTCATGCCGTTTGTGCCGGCGCGATTGCGTTGTTGGCCGGTTGCGCCAGCCAGAACGGCATCATCGACCCCCGTGGTTACGACCGTGACGGGGTCGCCTCCTATTACGGCGCGCGCCACCATGGCGCTCGCACGGCCAGTGGCGAACGCTTCGATCAGTACGGCCTGACTGCGGCCCACCGCCAGCTGCCATTCGGCACCCGAGTGGTGGTGACCAATCTGGCCAACCAGCGCAACGTCATCGTGCGGATCAACGACCGTGGTCCTCAGTCGCGCGGGCGCTTGATCGATGTGTCCAAGGGCGCGGCAGAAAAACTGGGCATGCTGCGCAGCGGCACCGCTCGCGTGCGTGTGCAAACCCTGCAAGACTGACTCGGAGCCGCCGTCATTTTCAATCTCGCCACCTTGCCCGGACCCACCTTGCTGCAATTGTTCACAGGGCTGTTGCTGCTGATTGCCGGGGCCGAATGGCTGGTGCGCGGCGCCGTGCGCCTGGCGGCTGCGCTGAAGGTCAGGCCACTGGTGGTGGGCCTGGGCGTGGTGGCGCTGGGCAGCAGTGCGCCGCAGCTGGCGGTCAGCCTGCAGGCGACGTTCGTCGGTACGCCCGACATCGCCGTGGGCAGCCTGGTGGGCAGCAACATCTTCAGCTTGCTGGTGACCTTGGGGTTATCCGCGCTGATCATTCCGTTGCGGGTGTCCCGGCAACTGCTGCGGCTCGATATCCCGTTGCTGATCGGCGCCAGTGCGCTGGTATTCGGACTGGCCTTGAACGAGCAACTGGGGCGCCTGGAAGGCGGCATCCTGCTCCTGGGCCTGGTCGGCTACCTGGGCGTGTTATGGCGCCAGTCGCGGCATCCGGGCCGGGTGGCGACGCCACAGGGCACCGCCCCCTGGCTCAAGTGCCTGGGCATGATGCTCGGCGGTTTGCTGCTGCTGGTTGCCGGAAGCCACTGGTTACTGGAAGCGGCGCTGGAACTGGCCACCGATTTCGGCCTGTCGGATCGGGTGATCGGATTGACCATCGTGGCCGTCGGCACCTCTCTTCCGGAATTGGCCACCTCGCTCGTGGCCGCGTTGCGCGGTCACCGTGAGATTGCGGTGGGTAACGTGATCGGCAGCAACCTGTTCAACCTGCTCGGCGTGCTAGGCCTGACCGCCGTTCTGGCGCCAGCACCCTTGAGCGTTTCGCCCAATGCGCTGGATTTCGACCTGCCGGTCATGCTGGGCGTCACGCTGCTGTGCCTGCCCCTGTTCTACTCGGGATACCGCGTCACACGGGTCGAGGGGCTGGTGCTGCTGGGGCTCTACGCTGCCTATGGCCTGCATGTGGTGACCTTCACCACGGGCATGCCGCTGGCGGCGAGACTGGAAGAGCTGATGCTGTTCTACGTGCTGCCAGTGCTGGCGGCGGTGGTGCTCTGGGGCACCCTGCGCGCCTGGCGTCGACAGCACTGAACGACGCGCCCTACCCCTGGCGCTTCTTGAACATCCAGGCCACGGCCAGCACCCCAAGCCATACGGGAATCAACAGCACCGAAATGCGGATGCCTGGGGTCATGTACATGATCACCAGAATCGCTGCCAGGAACGCCAGGCATACCCAGTTGGTGATCGGGTAGCCCCAGCTCGGAAAGAACGTTGCATGACCGTTGGCGCGCATGGCCTTGCGGAATTTCAGGTGGGTGATACTGATGATGCCCCAGTTGATGACCAGCGCAGAGACGGCCAGCGCCATCAGCAAGCCAAACGCCTCGCCCGGCATCAGGTAGTTGATGAGCACGCTCAAGCCGGTTGCCAGCGCGGAAATCCCCAGTGCTTTCATGGGCACGCCACGGCGGTTGACCTTGAGCAAGGTCTTGGGTGCATCACCCTGCACCGCCAGGCCGAACAGCATGCGGCTATTGCAATAGACGCAGCTGTTGTAGACCGACAGCGCTGCGGTCAGCACCACCACATTGAGTACGGTAGCCACCACGTTGCTGTCCAGCGCGTGGAAGATCATCACGAACGGACTGCCGCCCTCGACCACTTTCTGCCACGGGTACAGCGACAGCAGGATGGTCAAGGCGCCCACGTAGAACAGCAGGATGCGGTAGATCACCTGGTTGGTGGCCTTGGGTATGCTGCGCTTGGGATCATCGGCTTCGGCGGCGGTGATGCCGACCAGTTCCAGGCCGCCGAAGGAGAACATGATCACCGCCATGGCCAGGGTCAGGCCCCCGATGCCGTTGGGGAAGAAGCCACCGTATTGCCAAAGGTTGGCAACGCTGGCATCAGGCCCGCCATTGCCGGTGGCCAGCATCCAGGCGCCGAAGCCGATCATGCTGACGATGGCCGCCACCTTGATCAACGAGAACCAGAACTCCATCTCGCCATAGATCTTCACCTGGAACATGTTGATCGCGTTGATCAGCACGAAGAACACCGCGGCCGAAGCCCAGGTGGGCACGTCCGGCCACCAGTACTTGATGTAGATGCCCACGGCGGTGAGCTCGGCCATGCCCACCAGCACGTACAGCACCCAGTAGTTCCAGCCGGACATGAACCCGGCCAGGCCACTCCAGTAGCGGTTGGCGAAATGGCTGAAGGTCCCGGTGACCGGTTCCTCGACGACCATCTCACCGAGCTGGCGCATGATGAAGAAAGCGATCAGGCCGCCGATGGCGTAGCCCAGGATCACCGAAGGGCCGGCCATGCCGATGGTCTGGGCAATGCCCAGAAACAGGCCGGTGCCGATGGCGCCGCCCAGGGCAATGAGCTGGATATGCCTGTTTTTCAGACCCCGATGCAGACCTTCGGGGGTGGATTGATCATCCATTGCGGTTCCTTAGCGGGTAAATGCTTGCCGGTGGGCAAGCAGCGTCTAGATCCAGCCGCCCCACTGCAACAGGAAAATTCCGATATTGGTGGTGATGGCCGCCGCCAGGGTGGTGATCACGATGATGGCGGCGGCGAGCGAATAGTTGCCGCCGCTGGCCCGCACCATGACATAACCGACCGAGGCCGAAGGAGCGCCAATATACAGGAACAGAATGCCCAGTTCCGCCCCGCGAAAGCCCAACAGCCAGGCACCGAATGTACCGACGATCGGCAGCAGGATCATTTTCACCGCGCTGGCGCTCAGGGCCACCGAACCGCTGCTGCGCAAGGCCGCCAGCGACAGGGTGCCGCCGATGCAGATCAGTGCCAGCGGCAGGCTCATCTGCGCGACGTAATCGGCAGAAGTCAGGATCCAGTTGGGGATGGGCACCTGCAGCCAGGCGAAGGGCACGGCCGTGACCACGCTGATGATCAGCGGGTTGACCAGGATGCTCTTGCAGATGCTCAAGGGGTCGGACTTGATGTTGGGGCTGTAGATCGCCAGCACCACGACGGACAAGGAGTTGTAGAGCACGATCACCAGGCCCGCGAGGATCGAGCCCAGAGAGATGCCGTAGTCACCATACATGCTGCCGGCCAGAGCCAGGCCAATGACGCCGTTGTTGCCGCGAAATGCGCCTTGGGTGAAGACGCCGCGATCGACCTCCGGACAACGCTTGGTGGCGATCCACCAGGCGATGGCGAAGCTGCCCACCGTGGCCACCACGAAATACACCAGCAAACCGGGCTTGAGCGCCGAGCGCAGGTCGGCATGGTAGATGCCCAGGAACAGCAAGGACGGCATGCAGACGTTGAACACCAAGGCCGAGGCGGTCTTGATGAAGTTATCGTTGATCCACTCGATCCGCTTCAGCCCATAGCCCAAAAACAGCATGGCGAACACCGGAGCGGTCACGTTCAGGGTCTGCAGAAATAGGGCCAGCATGCCGGGGGAACCTGTTGCCTGGAGTCAGACGACAATGATAGCGAGGATAGGGGAATGAGGCGGGGAAATTCTGGCAAAGCCTGTGTCTGGAGCAGCCGCTTGGAGGGCAGCGGGCTCGTCGCCTGCCCCGCTCCCACAAAGATCCCCAGCACCTGCAAGATCCCCGTAGGAGCGGTCAGCGGCCGCGCACGCCGCACCGCGGTTCCGAAGCTTACTGCGGACCCATCTTGTCCATCAGCGCAGCGAGCATTTCATACTCTTCGCCAGTCAGGTCGGTCAGCGGGGTGCGCACCGGACCTGCGTCGTAACCTGCGATCTTGGCGCCGGCCTTGACGATACTGACGGCATAGCCCGACTTGCGGTTGCGGATGTCCAGGTAAGGCAGGAAGAAGTCATCGATCAACTTGCCTACGGTGACGTGATCGTCAGCGGCGATCGCGTGGTAGAAGTCCATCGCGGTCTTCGGGATGAAGTTGAACACGGCGGACGAATAGACCGGTACGCCCAGCGCCTTGTAGGCAGCAGCATAGACTTCGGCGGTCGGCAGGCCACCCAGGTAGCTGAAACGGTCGCCCAGACGGCGACGGATCGACACCATCAGTTCGATATCGCCCAAGCCGTCCTTGTAGCCGATCAGGTTCGGGCAGGTTTCGGCCAGACGCTCGAGCAGCAGTGCGTTCAGACGGCAGACGTTGCGGTTGTAGACGATGACGCCGATGTTGACCGATTTGCACACGGCTTCGACGTGGGCGGCCACGCCGTCCTGGCTGGCTTCGGTCAGGTAGTGCGGCAACAGCAACAGACCCTTGGCGCCCAGGCGCTCGGCTTCCTGCGCATATTCGATGGCCTGGCGAGTGGAACCGCCCACACCGGCGAGGATAGGCACGCTTTTGGCGCAAGTGTCGACCGCAGTCTTGATCACCTGCGAGTATTCGCTGGCAGCGAGGGAGAAGAACTCACCGGTACCGCCGGCAGCGAACAGCGCGCTGGCGCCATACGGGGCAAGCCATTCCAGGCGCTTGATATAGCCCTCGCGGTGGAAGTCGCCTTGGGCAGTGAAGTCGGTTACCGGGAAAGACAGCAAGCCGTGGTTGAGGATGGACTTTAGTTCTTGTGGATTCATTGTTTGAACACCCTGGGTCGCATGGAAAATTGAACAACCAAGCAGCCATGGCTGGCTGATGTCGTACGTCATCGTACAACTACTCCAAGTGTTCCTCAATAGCCGGAACGAAGTATTTTCAGATTGTTCACCATGCACCGCCCACAGGATCCCTGTAGCAGCGGCGCGAGCCGCGTCAGGTTTCACCGCGGGGTATCAGACAAATCACCTTGGCCGCCGACGCGGCTTGCGCCGCTGCTACAGAGGGTCGCGGTGTCCCTGTAGCAGCGGCGCGAGCCGCGTCAGGTTTCACCGCGGGGTATCAGACAAATCACCTTGGCCGCCGACGCGGCTTGCGCCGCTGCTACAGAGGGTCGCGGTGTCCCTGTAGCAGCGGCGCGAGCCGCGTCAGGTTTCACCGCGGGGTATCAGAAAGATCACCTTGGCCGCCGACGCGGCTTGCGCCGCTGCTACAGGGGTTGCGGTGCTTCTGTAGCAGCGGCGCGAGCCGCGTCAGGTGCACCATGGGGTATCAGGAATCGCCTTGAGGCGATCAGGCCGTGCCGGCTTCGGCTTCCTGGTGGGCCTGGCGCAGGCGTTCGCGGCTGTTGGTCAGGTGCAGGCGCATGGCGGCGCGTGCCGCATCGGAATCCTGACGGGCAATGGCGTCGTAGATTTCCTCGTGCTCGCGGCTGAGACGGGTCATGTAGTGCTGCTGGTCATCGTGCGCCAAGCGCGCCGAATTCAGCCGGGTACGGGGAATGATGCTGGTGCCCAGGTGCGTCATGATGTCGGTGAAGTACCGGTTGCCAGTGGACAAGGCGATCTGCAGGTGGAACTGGAAATCGGATGCCACGGCGTCACTGGCATGGGCCGCGCTTTCGTTCAGCGCATCGAGCGCCGCGCGCATGGCCGCCAGCTGTTCGTCGGAGCGTCGGCTGGCAGCCAGACCGGCGGACTCCACTTCCAGGCTGATGCGCAGCTCCAGCACCGCGAGCACGTCGCGCAACGTGACGATGGTCGCCGGATCGATGCGAAAGCCACTCGGGCTCGGCGTATCCAGCACGAAAGTGCCGATGCCATGGCGGGTCTCGACCTGCCCCGCCGCCTGCAGCCGGGAAATGGCTTCACGCACCACCGTGCGGCTGACGCCCTGCTCTTCCATGATGGCCGACTCGGTAGGCAGTTTGTCGCCCCGCTTGAGTTCGCCATCGAGAATACGCTGGGTCAGCACGGCCACCAGTTCCTGGGCCAGGCTGCGCGGTTTGCGACGGGCGCGTGGGGCGGCGCTCTGAGTATCCATAGTGAAAGTCATTCTCGAAACGGTCGGTGATTGGAGCAATCATAGCCTAAAGCAGGTTGTACGATCATGGCATGAGTGGCCGCAATGCCCAGCACGCGGGCAAATGCCGCCAGCCGATGCACGCAAGGCGCCAACCAGAGCATGCGCCGCGGATTCAGCGCCGAACCGGACGCTTCTGCAATTTGCGTTGCAGGGTGCGTCGGTGCATACCCAACGCCCGCGCCGTGGCAGAAATGTTGCCCGCGTGCTCGGTGAGCACCCGCTGGATGTGCTCCCATTGCAGGCGGTCCACCGACATGGGGTTTTCCGGCACTAGGCTATCGAGGTCGGCGTGTTCGGCCGACAGCGCAGCCAGCACGTCGTCGGCGTCGGCCGGCTTGCACAGGTAGTTGCAGGCGCCACGCTTGATCGCCTCCACTGCGGTCGCGATGCTGGAATAGCCGGTGAGGATCACCACACGCATCTCCGGGTCCAGCTCCAGCAGCTTGGGCAGCAGCACCAGGCCCGAATCGCCTTCCATTTTCAGGTCCAGCGCGGCGTAGTCCGGCACGTCGTCCTGGGCCAGCTTCAAGCCTTCCTCGGCGCTGCCCGCGGTACTCACGCGAAAGCCTCGGCGGCTCATGGCGCGGGCCATGACACGGGTGAAGGTGGCGTCATCATCTACCAACAACAAATGTGGCAGTTCTTCGCCTTCGACTTGGTGTTCGTCAGTCATCGATCATCTCCTCGGACGCCACGGGGCAGACGCAGCTCGGTGAGCGTGCCGCCCTCTTCATGACTATAGAGTTTTACCGAGCCGCCGGCGCGAGTCACGCTGGCTTTGCTCAAGAACAGGCCGAGGCCGAAGCCTTTGCCCTTTGTGGTGAAGAACGGCTTGCCGATCTGCTCGGCAATCGCCAGGGGAACACCCGCTCCGTGGTCACGGATCGAGATGAAAATGTCTACGCTGTCCCAGTCCAGCCTGACCTCGAGGTTGTCGGGGCAGGCATCGGCGGCGTTGTTGAGCAGGTTGAGCAGCGCCTGGGTCAGGTCCGGCGGCGGCGCCAGATGGGGAACCTCGCCCTGGCCCTGGCGGTGGAAGCGGTAGCTGGATTCGGGACGCATCAAGTGCCAGCGATTCAGGGCTTCGTCGAGCCAGGCGGTCACGGGTTGATCGACCACAGCCATGCGCCGATTGGCCTCGGCGGCGCGCACCAGCTGCTGCAGGGTTTCCTTGCACAGCTTGACCTGATCCTGCAGCACCTGCAGGTCTTCCTGCAGTTCGGGCTGGGGATGGTCCTGGCGCATCTCCTTGAGCAGCACGCTCATGGTGGCCAGTGGCGTACCCAACTCATGCGCGGCACCGGCGGCCTCGGTGGCCACGGCCAGCAGTTGCTGGTCACGCAGACCCTCTTCGCGGCGCTGCGCACGCAGTTGTTCCTGGCGGCGCAACTCTTCGGCCATCTTGGCGGCGAAGAAGGTGATTACCGAAGCGGCCAGGGCAAAGCTCAACCACATGCCGTAGATCTGCAGGTTCTCACGACCGATCGGCAATGCGTCGAGGGGATAGAAATGCGCCAGCATGAAGGTGTAGCACGCCAGGGCGATCCCGGACAGCACCAGGGAATAGACCCAGGGCAGGGTCACGGCGGCGATGGTCAGCGGCACCAGGTAATAGGAAACGAACGGGTTGGCACCGCCGCCCGAGTAGTACAGCAGGACACTGTGGATGAGCAGGTCGCAGGCCAGTTGCAAGGCGTATTCAAGTTCGGTGACCGGCAACGAGAAGCGCAGGCGCAGCACGGTCAGCGCGCAGAGTATGGCCGACACCGCCAGGGTGGTGCTCAACGCCAGCCACGGCAAGGGCAACAGGTGCGTGAGGTAGGCGAAGCCGACCGAGCCGGCCTGAGCGGCCAGTACCAGCGTGCGGATGAAGGTCAGGCGCCAGAGGTTCTGGCGTGAAGCGGAAAGAGGCATAGGGTGGGCGAGCATTTGCTCTCCAGTGAGCGCTGCAGGCGGGTCGGTGCAAGTATAACCAACTCGACGCGTCGACAGCGAAAAGTGCGGCAAATGACCGCGTCGCAAGTGCAGGCCTTGGGTTTATCGTAAAAGGTGGCCTGTCCATGCAGCCCCCTCAGGAACCGCATCCGGCCTGGCCAGTCTTACGCAGCACCTACAACAAGGAGTTTTCCATGCCCGTCATCACCCGCAGCGCCGCTCTGGTCCTTGGCGCAAGCCTGTTGTCCAGCCTCCCTGCCCTGGCCGACGAGGCCCGCTACAACCAGATTTCCCTGCGTGCCGAGGTCAGCCAGGAAGTGCCTCGCGACCTGATGCTCGTGACCCTCTACAGCGAGGAGCAGAATGCCGACCCGGCCAAGCTGGCCGCCGGTATCAGCGACACGTTGAACAAGGCCCTGGCCCAGGCCCGCGAAGTCAAAGGCGTGATCGTCCGCCAGGGCAGTCGCAACAGCTATCCGATCTACGATGACAAGGGCCAGACCATCACCGGCTGGCGCGAGCGCGCCGAAGTGCGCCTTGAAAGCGCCGACTTCCCGGCCCTGTCCAAACTCACCGGCGAACTGCTGCAGAGCCTGAAGATGGGCGCCATGGACTTCTCCATCGCCGACAAGACCCGCAAGCAGAGCGAAGACGCCCTGCTCAAGGAAGCCGTGGCTGCGTTCAAAGCCCGCGCGCAACTGGCTACCGACGCCCTGGGCGGCAAGAGCTACAAGGTGGTCAACCTCAACCTCAACAGCGCTGGCTACCCTCGCCCCTACGCCTCGGCGCCGATGATGATGAAGGCCGCTCGCGCCGACGCGGCTCCGGTGACCCCCGACGTAGAAGCGGGCACCAGCGAGGTCAGCATCAATGCCGACGGCGTCATCGAAGTCGTGATGCCTTGATAGGCTGACGCTTTCGTCAAAGGCAGAATCCGCTCCCGCAGGACGGATTCTGTCCGCAAACATCACTCCCCGAGTCCCTCCCTTCGTCTATCGAGGCCCAATATGGATATCCCCGCCTTCAAGCCCCTGCTCCTTACCGCCGCCCTGTGCGCCGGGATGCCCATGGCCCAGGCCGCGAGTACGCTGGTGTACTGCTCCGAAGCCAGCCCTGCCGGTTTCGATCCCAGCCAGTACACCAGTGGTACCGATTTCGACGCCTCGGCGGAAACCGTCTTCAATCGCCTGACCCAGTTCAAGCGCGGCGGCACCGAAGTCGAACCGGGGCTGGCCACTTCCTGGGACGTCTCCCCGGACGGCTTGACCTACACCTTTCACCTGCGCGAAGGCGTCAAGTTCCACACCACCGACTACTTCACGCCCACCCGCGATTTCAACGCGGACGACGTGCTGTTCACCTTCCAGCGCCTGCTCGACCCCGAGCATCCATTCCGCAAGGCCTACCCTTCGGAATCGCCCTATTTCACCGACATGGGCCTGAACACCAACATCAAGTCGGTCAGCAAACAAGACCCGCATACCGTGGTCTTCACGCTGAACACGGTCGACGCCGCCTTTGTGCAGAACCTGGCGATGAGTTTCGCTTCGGTGCAGTCCGCCGAATACGCCGACCAGTTGCTCAAGCAGGGCAAGGCCGCCGACATCAACCAGAAACCCATCGGCACCGGCCCGTTCGTGTTCAAGCGCTACCAGAAGGATTCGCAGATCCGCTACACCGCCAACAAGGCGTACTGGAAACCCGAGGACGTCAAGCTCGACAACCTGATCTTCTCCATCAGTACCGATGCTGCGGTGCGCCTGCAGAAGCTGAAGGCTGGCGAATGCCAGGTCAGCGGCTATCCACGGCCGGCCGACATCGACGTGATGAAACAGGACCCCAACCTGCGCGTGCTCAGCCAGCCGGGCTTCAACCTGGGTTTCCTGGCCTACAACGTGACCCATCCGCCGCTCGACCAGCTCAAGGTGCGTCAGGCCCTGGACATGGCGATCGACAAGCCGGCCATCATCAAGGCGGTGTATCAGAGCGCCGGTCAGTTGGCGCAGAACGCCCTGCCCCCTGCGCAATGGTCGTATGACACCCGAATCAAGGACGCGCCCTACGACATTACCAAGGCCCGCGCCCTGCTCAAGGAAGCCGGAATAAAAGAGGGCACGACCATCGACCTGTGGGCCATGACGGTGCAGCGTGCGTCCAACCCCAATGCGCGCATGTCGGCGCAGATGATCCAGAACGACTGGGCCAAGATCGGCATCAAGGCCAACATCGTCAGTTATGAATGGGGCGAGTACATCAAGCGCGCCAAGAATGGCGAGCACGACACCATGATCTACGGGTGGACCGGCGACAATGGCGATCCGGACAACTGGCTCGGCGTGCTCTACAGCTGCGCGGCGGTCAAGGGCAGCAACTACGCCAAATGGTGCGATCCAGCCTACGACAAGCTCATCCAGCAGGCCAAACTGAGCAGCGATCGCGATGAACGCGTGAAGCTGTACCAGCAGGCGCAGGCCATACTCAAGCAACAGGTGCCGATCACCCCGATCGCCAACTCCACGGTCTTCCAACCCATGCGCAAGGAAGTCCAGGATTTCCGCATCAGCCCCTTCGGCCTGACGCCTTTCTATGGTGTCAGCCTTTCGCAGTGATACCGAACGCCCCATTGCAGTGCGTCATCGTGGTGCAATGGGGTCGATAAGTGTGCATTGAGTGGCCAAATGTAGTTGAACATGCGTTCAACTACCGAAAAACTTACATCGATGCGACATTCGTGTACGCCCGTCCCACCGTTTCAGGTGCGATACACCGCAAACGGTTGATTTGGGTATGCCGCCTGCATAAGTATCGGCCAGGTCGACTCACAAGGTCGTCCTCATTCTTAAAATGACAACAACTGAGGCCACCATGCTCAAAACCGCGGTCATTCCGTTCATCGTCGGGGCCGGCCTGCTCGCCAGCGCCCCTTTCGCCCATGCTGCGAGCAACCTTGTATTCTGCTCTGAAGGCAGTCCGGCGGGTTTTGACCCGGCGCTGTATACCAGTGGTACGGATTTCGACGCTTCGGCAGAAACCGTCTTCAACCGTCTGAGCCAGTTCGAGCGTGGCGGCACCGCAGTCATCCCGGGGCTGGCTACCAGCTGGGACATCTCCGAAGACGCCCTGACCTACACCTTCCACCTGCGCGAAGGGGTCAAGTTCCACACCACCGACTACTTCAAGCCGTCCCGTGAATTCAACGCCGACGACGTGCTGTTCACTTTCAACCGCATGATCGACAAGAACATGCCGTTCCGCAAAGCCTATCCGACCGAGTTCCCGTACTTCACCGACATGGGCATGGACGAGAACATCACCAACATCGAGAAGCTCGACGATCACACCGTCCGCTTCACCTTGAAGACGGTCGACGCCGCGTTCATCCAGAACATGGCCATGAGCTTCGCTTCGATCCAGTCCGCCGAATACGCCGCCCAGTTGCTCAAGCAGGGCAAGGCCGCCGACATCAACCAGAAGCCGATCGGCACCGGCCCGTTCGTGTTCAATCGCTATCAGAAAGACGCGCAGATTCGCTACAAGGGCAACAAGGATTACTGGAACCCGGCTGACGTGAAGATCGACAACCTGATCTTCGCCATCACCACCGATGCATCCGTGCGCATGCAGAAGCTCAAGAAGAACGAATGCCAGGTCAGCGTCTATCCACGTCCGGCCGATCTCAAGCCGCTCAAGGAAGACAAGAACCTGCAGATGCCCGACCAGGCTGGCTTCAACCTGGGATACATCGCCTACAACGTGACCCACGAACCACTGGGCAACCTCAAGGTTCGCCAGGCGCTGGACATGGCGGTGAACAAGCAGAGCATCATCGAGGCCGTTTACCAGGGCGCCGGTCAATTGGCCGTCAACGCCATGCCGCCGACCCAATGGTCCTATGACACGAGCATCAAGGACGCCGGCTACAACGTGGAAGAGGCCAAGAAGCTGCTCAAGGAAGCCGGCGTCAAGGAAGGCACCGAGATCACCCTGTGGGCCATGCCGGTACAGCGTCCCTACAACCCCAACGCCAAGCTGATGGCCGAAATGCTGCAGTCGGACTGGGCCAAGGTGGGTATCAAGGCCAAGATCGTCAGCTACGAGTGGGGTGAATACCTCAAGCGCGCCAAGGCCGGCGAGACCGATGCCATGCTGATCGGCTGGAGCGGCGACAACGGTGACCCGGACAACTGGCTGGGCACCCTGTACGGTTGCGATGCGGTGAACGGCAACAACTTCTCCAAGTGGTGCGACAAGGACTACGACCAGTTGATCAAGACCGCCAAGGCCACGCCCGATCAGGCCAAGCGCACCGAGCTGTACAAACAGGCCCAGGTGCGCCTCAAGCAACAGGTGCCGATCACCCCGATCGCGCACTCCACGGTCTACCAGCCCATGAGCGCCAAGGTCACCGACTTCAAGATCAGCCCCTTTGGCTTGAACTCGTTCTATGGCGTGGGCGTGAAGGACTGAACCAGGCACCTCCCCTAATGGAAGCGGGCGATGGACCGGCAGGTCCAGCGCCCATTCGCTTGCATTAACGCCAGGATTTTTCCCACAGCTCTACCGGAATACGCCGACATACGCCCTCGCCAAATGGGACTAGCTTCCTTTGGCGACGGCCGCCGTATTCCCGCCAGGGACTGGCGCCCCACGACCGGAAAACAACAAGACAGGGACTATCATGCGACATACCCAGCTTTGCTCCGCCATGCTTGCTCTGGGCCTGCTCGGCCAGGTCGGCCTCAGCCAGGCCGCCAACAGCCTGGTGTACTGCTCCGAAGGCAGCCCCGCCGGCTTCGACATCGCCCAGTACACGAGCGGCACCGACAACGACGCTGCGCAACCGATCTACAACCGCCTGACTGAATTCGAAAAAGGCGGCACCAGTGTCATTCCCGCGCTGGCCACCAAGTGGGACATCTCCGAAGACGGCCTGACCTACACCTTCCACCTGCGCGAAGGGGTCAAGTTCCACAGCAACGAAGCGTTCAAGCCGACCCGTGACTTCAACGCCGACGATGTGCTGTTCACCTTCAATCGCATGCTCGATCCCAATCAGCCGTTTCGCAAGGCGTACCCGACCGAGTTCCCGTACTTCGTCAGCATGAGCCTGGACAAGAACATCGCCAAGGTCGAGAAAACCGACGACCACACCGTGGTGTTCACCCTCAACGCCGTAGACGCCGCGTTCGTGCAGAACATCGCCATGAACTTCGCGTCCATCCTGTCCGCCGAGTACGCCGAGCAGCTGCTCAAGAGCGGCAACATGCGCGACATCAACCAGAAGCCGATCGGCACCGGTCCGTTCGCCTTCCAGCGTTACCAGAAAGACTCGCAGATCCGCTACAAGGCCAACCCGCAGTACTGGGACATGAGCCAGGTAAAGGTCGACCAACTGATCTTCGCCATCAACACCGACGCATCGGTGCGCATGCAGAAGCTCAAGAAGAACGAGTGCCAGGTCACCGCCTACCCACGCCCTGCCGACCTCGCGGGCCTCAAGGCCGACCCCAAGCTCAAGGTCATGGAGCAGGCCGGCTACAACCTGGGCTACATCACCTACAACGTGCGTCACAAGCCGTTCGACCAGCTGGAAATGCGCCAGGCCATGGACATGGCGGTGAACAAGGACGCCATTCTCAAGGCCGTCTACCAGGGCGCCGGGCAGAAGGCCGTCAACGCCATGCCGCCGACCCAGTGGTCCTACGACGAGAGCATCAAGGACGCGCCCTTCGATCCGGAGAAAGCCAAGCAGATGCTGCAGGCCGCCGGCGTCAAGGAAGGCACCGAGATCACACTGTGGGCCATGCCCGTGCAGCGCCCCTACAACCCCAACGCCAAGCTGATGGCTGAAATGCTGCAGGCCGACTGGGGCAAGATCGGCCTCAAGGTCAAGATCGTCAGCTACGAGTGGGGCGAGTACCTGGACCGCACCAAACGCGGCGAACACGACGTCTCGCTGATTGGCTGGACCGGCGACAACGGCGACCCGGACAACTGGCTGGGCACGCTGTACAGCTGCGACGCCATCGGCAGCAACAACTACTCGATGTGGTGCAACCAGGACTACGACAAGCTGGTCCAGCAAGCCAAGCGCGTCACCGACCGCGAAGAGCGCAGCGTGCTCTATCGTCAGGCCCAGCAGTTGCTCAAGCAACAGGTGCCGATCACCCCGATCGCCCACTCCACCGTCAACCAGCCGGTCAGCGCCAAGGTTGAAGGTTTCAAGGTCAGCCCGTTCGGGCGTAACGACTTTGGCGGCGTGAGTCTGCGCGACTAGATAAACCAGGCCTTCCCCACACCCATGACCGTGCCATGGGCTTGGGGAGCTTTTGGCAAAAAAGAGCAAGCAAACGTTTGCAACTGTCATCACGGGCCATGGACTGGCCATCAGCCGCACTAGAAGACGCGGCCATAAAACTAAAAAAGTAAGGAGCTTCAGTTGAAAATTACCAAGAGAGCAGTCTTCACCTTGTCGTTGAGCGGGTTCGCCCCCCTGGTCCTGGCCGATGAAGCCAGCCAGGCGTTCATCCCGCTTACCGTCAAGACCAGCAGCGCACAGGATGAGGCCAAGGGCTTCATCGAGGACTCGAGCCTGACCGGCTCGACCCGCAACTGGTTCGCCAAGGAGAAGGGCAAGCGTGGCCTGACCTGGGGCATCAACAAGGGCGATGGCGTGACCGAACGCACCGGCAGCCGCGACACCTGGGTTCAGGGCACCATCGTCAACTACACCTCGGGCTTCACTCAGGGCACCGTGGGGTTCAGTACCGAAGTGGCGGCCTACAACACCGTGGCGCTGGAGCAGGGCAAAGGTCGCGTGGCCGGCGGGGGGAACCGCACACTGACCGATCACGATGGCGACGTGGTCGACCAGTGGACCAAGGCGGGCCTGGCCAACCTCAAGGCGCGGGTGTCCAACACCGTGCTGACCGCCGGGCGCCAATCGATGAACACGCCGGTACTGGCCTTCATCGGCAACCGTGCCCTGCCCTCCAGCTTCGAGGGTGTCAGCCTGCACAGCGCCGAGTTCGACAACCTCGACTTCGACCTGGGCACGTTCAGCCGCGTCTCGCCGCGAACCGAACAGAGCCTGAGCAAGTTCAGGACCGAGTACGGCGACGGCACCACCACCGACCAGGTCAACATCTTCGGCCTCAACTACCAGCCGCTGAAAAGCCTGACCACCAGCCTGTACGCGTCCAACGTCAAGGATGTGTGGAACCAGTACTACTTCGGTGCCTCCCATGAACTGGGCGATGCCTCGGTGCTGGGCCTGACCACCGGTTTCAACTACTACAAGACCAAGGATGCCGGCAGCTCGAAAATGGGCGCCATCGACAACGACACCTACAGCCTGTCGTTGACCGCCACGCACAAGGCGCACAGCCTGACCCTGGCCTTCCAGGAAGTGAACGGCAACGAATACTTCGACTACCTGCACGAGACCAACGCCATTTTCCTGGCCAACTCGCTGTTTTCCGACTACAACGGCCCGAACGAAAAATCGTTCCAGATCGGTTACGGGCTGGACATGGCCGGCTATGGCGTACCCGGCCTCAAGTTCAGCGTCTACACCGCGCGCGGCTGGGGTATCGATGGCACGCACTACAAGGGCGGCGGCTATGATGGCATCCAGGCCCAGGACGGCGAGAAGCATTACGAGTACGGCTTCGGCACCTCGTATGCCGTGCAGGGCGGGCCGTTGAAGGCCAGCACCATCCGCGCGACCTACAGTGCCCACCGCGCCAGCGCCAATCAGGTCGATGGCAGCCTCAACGAGCTGCGCATCGTCACCACCATTCCGTTCCAGATTCTTTGATCGGCAACCGCTGCCCGGGGTTCGACGAATCCCGGGCAGCGGCTACGCTTACGTGCGATTGCGAGGGCAATGATGAAAACGCTATCTCTGAAGGCTGCCGTGGCAGCCGCCCTGCTCGGCCTGACCTTGGGCGCCAGTGCCAAACCGCTGGTGGTCTGCACCGAAGCCAGCCCCGAAGGTTTCGATATCGTTCAATACACCGGCGCGGTCACGAGCGATGCCTCGGCCGAGACGGTGCTCAACCGCCTGGTCGACTTCACGCCGGGCACCACCGACATCCAGCCAGGACTGGCCAAGAGCTGGGACATCAGTGAAGACGGCAAGATCTATACGTTCCACTTGCGCGAAGGCGTGAAGTTCCACACCACGGAGTACTTCAAGCCGACCCGCACCCTGAATGCCGACGACGTGCTGTGGAGCTTCATGCGCCAGTTCGACGCCAAGCATCCCTGGCATGACAAGTCGACCATGGGCTATCCCTATTTCGAATCGATGGCCATGGGTGATCTGATCCAGAGCATCGACAAGCTCGACGACATGACCGTGCGTTTCGTGCTCAAGCGCCCCGAAGCGCCGTTCCTGCGCGACATGGCGATGCCCTTCACCTCGATCTACTCAGCCGAATACGCCGACCAGTTGCTCAAGGCCGGCAAGACCGCCGACTTGAACAGCAAGCCGATCGGCACCGGGCCGTTCGTGTTCGTGCGCTACAGCAAGGACGCCCAGGTTCGCTTCAAGGCCAACCCCGATTACTACAAGGGCAAGCCACCGGCCGACCCCCTGATTTTCGCCATCACCGTGGACAACAACGTGCGGGCGCAGAAGCTGCGTGCCAACGAATGCCAGGTGGCGGTCTATCCCAAGCCGGACGACGTACCCGGCATCAAGGCCGATCCTCAGCTCAAGATCGCCGAAATGGATGCCTTGATGACCAGCTACGTGGCCATCAACACCACCCACAAATACCTGAGCGACGTACGCGTGCGCCAGGCCATCCAGATGGCCTTCGACAAGCAGACCTTCGTTCGAACCCTGTTCGGCGAGGGAAACGCGACACCGGGCGTGGGGCCCTACCCGACCACGCTGCTGGGCTACAACCACAGCCTCAAAGACCTGCCCTACGATCCGGACAAGGCCCGCGCCCTGCTCAAGGAAGCCGGCGTTCCGGAAGGCACCTCGTTCACCATCTTCGCGCGCAACGGCAGCAGCCCGACCAACCCCAACTCCAGCCTCGCAGCGCAACTGTTGCAGGCCGACCTGGCCAAGGTTGGCATCAAGCTGGATATCCGCGTGCTGGAATGGGGCGAGTTGATCAAGCGCCTGAAACTGGGCGAACATGACCTGGCTTTCTACGGTTGGGCCGGCGACAACGGCGACCCGGACAACTTCCTCAGCCCGAACCTTACCTGCGAAGCAGCGAAGAACGGCGAAAACGCCGCGCGCTGGTGCAACAAGGAATTCGACGCCCTGGTCAGCCAGGCCCGCGAAGCCACTGAACCGGCAGCGCGCGCGGCGTTCTACGAACAGGCGCAGGTCATTTTTCTCAAAGAGCAACCTTGGTTGAGCCTGGCGTATCCACGTGTGTTCTCGGCCATGCGCAAGAACGTCGAAGGCTTCCACATAAGCCCGATGACCAATAACAACTTCGCCACCACCCAGGTGAAGTAGAAAAAGACGCCGCGTATCGGCGCCCACCCGGGCGGATGCGCGGCTTGCCTAACCGGCTGATGAGGTACTACGCACGATGTTTAGTTTTATTGCCCGACGTGTGGGATTGCTGATCCCCACTTTCTTCGGCATCACGCTATTGACCTTCGCGTTGATACGCCTGATTCCCGGTGACCCTGTCGAAGTGATGATGGGCGAGCGTCGGGTCGACCCCGAAATGCACGCACAGGCGATGGAACGCCTGGGTCTGAACAAGCCCCTGTATGCTCAGTACCTGGATTACATCGGCAATCTCGCCCAGGGCAACCTGGGTGAGTCGCTGCGTACGCGCGAGAGCGTCTGGACCGAGTTCACTGCGCTGTTTCCGGCCACGCTGGAGCTGTCCATCGCCGCGCTGATCTTCGCCGGCGTGCTCGGCCTGCTGGCGGGGGTGATCGCCGCGCTCAAGCGAGGATCACTGTTCGACCATGGGGTCATGGGCATTTCCCTGGCCGGCTATTCCATGCCCATCTTCTGGTGGGGCCTGATCCTGATCATGTTCTTCTCCGTGACCCTGGGCTGGACGCCAGTGTCGGGGCGCATCGACCTGCTCTACGACATCCAGCCGAAAACCGGTTTCATGCTCATCGACACGTTGTTCAGCGAAGACGAAGGCGCCTGGTTGGACGCCCTGCAGCACCTGATTCTGCCCGCCATCGTGCTGGGCACCATTCCGCTGGCGGTGATCGCCCGCATGACCCGTTCCTCGATGCTCGAAGTGCTGCGCGAGGACTACGTGCGCACTGCCCGCGCCAAGGGCCTGTCGCCGACTCGCGTGGTGTTCGTGCACGGTCTGCGCAACGCGCTGATTCCGGTGCTCACGGTGTTCGGCCTGCAGGTCGGCACCTTGCTGGCCGGTGCGGTCCTGACCGAAACCATCTTCTCGTGGCCGGGCATCGGCAAGTGGCTGATCGAGGCCATCGGCGCCCGTGACTACCCTGTCGTGCAGAACGGCATCCTGTTGATCGCCTGCCTGGTGATCCTGGTCAACTTCGTGGTGGATATCCTCTACGGCCTGGCCAACCCACGCATCCGTCATCAGCGTTGAGACCCTATCCATGACTACGAAAATCGAAACGGTCGCAGTGGATCAGAGCCTGCTCTACCCCTCCCCGTACAAGGAATTCTGGCAGGCATTCGCCAAGAACAAGGGCGCCGTGGCGGGCCTGGTGTTCATGCTGATCATCGTCTTCTGCGCGCTGTTCGCGCCGTGGGTGGCCCCGCACAACCCCAGCGAGCAGTACCGTGACTTCCTCCTCACCCCGCCGGTATGGCTGGAAGGCGGCCAGTGGCAATTCATCCTGGGCACCGACGAGCTGGGCCGTGATCTGCTTTCGCGCCTGATCCAGGGCTCGCGGCTGTCGCTCCTGATCGGCCTGTCGTCGGTGGTGATGTCGCTGATCCCCGGCATTCTGATGGGCCTGCTGGCCGGATTCTTCCCGCGCATTCTCGGGCCGTCGATCATGCGCCTGATGGACGTCATGCTGGCGCTGCCATCGCTGCTGCTGGCCGTGGCGATCGTCGCCATCCTCGGCCCTGGCCTGATCAACACCGTGATCGCCATTGCCGTGGTCTCGCTGCCCTCCTACGTACGCCTGACCCGCGCTGCGGTGATGGGCGAACTGAACCGTGACTACGTGACCGCCGCGCGCCTGGCCGGGGCTACGCTGCCGCGCCTGATGTTCATCACCGTGCTGCCCAACTGCATGGCGCCACTGATCGTGCAGGCCACCTTGAGCTTTTCCTCGGCGATTCTCGATGCCGCCGCCCTGGGCTTCCTGGGCCTGGGCGTACAACCGCCAACGCCGGAATGGGGCACCATGCTGGCTTCAGCGCGTGACTACATCGAACGCGCCTGGTGGGTGGTGAGCCTGCCGGGCCTGACCATTCTGCTCAGCGTGCTGGCAATCAACCTGATGGGCGACGGGCTGCGCGATGCGCTGGACCCCAAACTCAAGAACGCCGCCTGAGGAGCCGATCATGTCACTTTTGAATATCAACAACCTGAACGTACGTTTCGGCGATGCCAAGGCCGTACCGGTCGTGGACGGGCTGGACCTGAGCGTGGACAAGGGCGAAGTGCTGGCCATCGTCGGCGAATCGGGCTCGGGCAAATCGGTGACCATGATGGCCCTGATGGGCCTGATCGATGCACCCGGCATCGTCACCGCCGACTCGCTGGTCTTCGACGGCCACGACATGCTCAAGCTCAACGCCCGGCAACGGCGCAAGGTGGTCGGCAAGGACCTGGCGATGATTTTCCAGGACCCGATGACTGCGCTTAACCCCAGCTACACCGTGGGTTTCCAGATCGAGGAAGTCCTGCGCCAGCACCTGGGCATGTCCGGCAAGGCCGCGCGCCAGCGTGCTCTGGAATTGCTCAAGAAAGTGGAAATCCCGGCAGCCGAAAGCCGCTTGGATGCCTATCCGCATCAGCTGTCCGGGGGCATGAGCCAACGCGTCGCGATCGCCATGGCGATTGCCGGTGAGCCCAAGCTGCTGATCGCCGACGAACCGACCACCGCACTGGACGTGACCATCCAGGCGCAGATCATGGAGTTGCTGCTCAGCCTGCAACAAGAGCAGAACATGGGTCTGATCCTGATCACCCACGACCTGGCCGTGGTGGCCGAAACCGCCCAGCGCGTGTGCGTGATGTACGCCGGTCAGGCAGTGGAAGTGGGCCATGTGCCGCAATTGTTCGACATTCCCGCGCACCCCTACAGCGAAGCGTTGCTAATGGCTATCCCGGAGCACAGCGAAGGCGCCGAGCGCCTGGCCACCCTGCCTGGCATCGTCCCCGGCCGCTACGACCGTCCGCAGGGCTGCCTGCTGTCGCCGCGCTGCCCGTACGTGCGGGAAAACTGTCGCACCGAACGCCCGGCCCTGGACCCCAAAGCCCAGAGCCTGGCGCGTTGTTTCTACCCACTCAATCAGGAGGTGGCGTGATGAGCGTCGTACTGACCGCCCGCGACCTTACCCGTCATTACGACGTTTCGCGCGGGCTCTTCAAGCCCCATGCCGTGGTGCGTGCCCTCAATGGCGTATCCTTCGAGCTGGAAGCCGGCAAGACCCTCGCCGTGGTCGGTGAATCGGGCTGCGGCAAGTCGACCCTGGCCCGCGCGCTGACCCTGATCGAAGAACCCTCCTCCGGTTCGCTGCAGATCGCCGGCCAGGAAGTGGCAGGCGCCAGCAAGGCCGAGCGCAAGCAACTGCGCAAGGACGTGCAGATGGTGTTCCAGAGCCCCTACGCTTCGCTCAACCCTCGGCAGAAGATCGGCGACCAACTCGGCGAGCCGCTGCTGATCAACACCTCCCTGAGCAAGGCCGAGCGCCGCGAGAAGGTCCAGGCGATGATGCAGCAGGTCGGCCTGCGCCCTGAACACTACCAGCGCTACCCGCACATGTTCTCCGGTGGCCAGCGCCAGCGCATCGCCCTGGCCCGCGCCATGATGTTGCAGCCCAAAGTGCTGGTCGCCGACGAACCCACCTCGGCCCTCGACGTGTCGATCCAGGCGCAGGTGCTTAACCTGTTCATGGACTTGCAGCAGGAATTCAACACGGCGTACGTGTTCATCTCCCACAACCTGGCCGTGGTGCGTCATGTGGCCGACCAGGTGCTGGTGATGTACCTGGGCAGGCCGGCGGAAATGGGGCCCAAGGAAGACATCTACACCCGTCCTCTGCACCCCTACACCCAGGCCCTGCTGTCGGCCACGCCGACCATCAAGCCGGACCCGCTCAAGCCCAAGATCAAGATCGTCGGCGAGTTGCCCAACCCGCTGAATCCGCCGTCGGGCTGTGCGTTCCACAAGCGCTGCCCGTACGCCACCGAGCGCTGCAGCACCGAAGTACCGGCGTTCCGGCCGGTGGATACGCGGCAGGTGGCGTGTCACTACGCCGAGCAGTTCCTGGTGTAAGGGCGGGCTTGCTCGCGTGAAGTGCCAACGTCCATTCAGGTCTCTTGGATGAACGCGATGTTCTTGCGTTCCTCATGGGCATGCTTCTACGGGAGACGCTGTCCGAATGGGTGGCACAGCCCCACCCCGTCAGGCTCTGACTCAATCTGACGGGATGGGGCTCCCTGGAGCTATTGCCAGGCTTTCTACTGTTGCCAGGGCAACAGTCGTTCAACAGACTGTGCTTTGCCAAACACCTTCGTTGGCCGGGCGATACGGTCAACACGCTGATAAATAAGAAAAAACCATATGGCATAGTTACTGCTCTTGCTCCTGCATGGTCGCCACACGGCAGCCCCGGCAAGAGGATAAGTAGCCATGAGCCAAGACAACATCAAATTCGCCTACTGGGTCCCCAACGTAAGTGGGGGCTTGGTGGTGAGCAAGATCCAGCAGCGCACCAGCTGGGACATCGACTACAACCGTAAACTGGCGCAAATCGCTGAAGCGGCAGGCTTTGAATACGGCTTGACGCAAATTCGCTTCACCGCCGGTTACAGCGCCGAATACCAGCACGAGTCGGTGGCGTTCAGCCACGCGCTGCTGGCCGCCACGACCAAATTGAAAGTGATCGCCGCCGTATTGCCAGGGCCATGGCCGCCGGTGCTGCTGGCCAAACAGATCGCAACCATCGACCAGCTCACCAACGGCCGCGTGGCGATCAACATCGTCTCCGGCTGGTTCAAAGGGGAGTTCACCGCCATTGGTGAACATTGGCTGGAGCACGACGAACGCTATCGTCGCTCGGAAGAGTTCATCCGCACCGTCAAGGGCATCTGGACCCAGGACAACTTCACGTTCCGCGGCGACTTCTACCGCACCAATGAATACACGCTCAAACCAAAACCCATTCAGCAGCACCCGGAAATTTTTCAGGGCGGCAGTTCGCGTGCTGCGCGGGACATGGCCGCGCGGGTGTCCGACTGGTATTTCACCAACGGCAACACCGTTGAAGGCATCAAGGCCCAGGTGGATGACATCCGCGCCAAGGCTGCAGCCAACAACCATAAGGTCAAGATCGGCGTGAACGCCTTCATCATCGCCCGCGACACCGAAGAAGAAGCGCGCGCCGTGCTCGAGGAAATCATCGACCAGGCCGATCCGGAAGCCGTCAACGCCTTTGGTGATGCCGCCAAACAGGCCGGTAAAGCCAGCCCCGAAGGCGAGGGCAACTGGGCCAAGTCCAGCTTCCAAGATTTGGTGCAGTATAACGATGGTTTCAAGACCAATCTGGTTGGTACGCCAGAGCAGATTGCCGAGCGCATCGTTGCACTCAAGGCAGTGGGTGTGGATCTGGTGTTGAGCGCATTCCTGCACTTCCAGGAGGAAGTCGAGTACTTCGGCAAGCGTGTGCTGCCGCTTGTCCGCGAGCTGGAAGCCGAGCGCGCCACCGCGCAGCAAGTGGCCTGAATGTCACATCGATGAGCCCATGCAGGCATCGACAGCGCCCTGGCCACCTTCGCGGGGCTTCATGACCGCCGCCGCGAACTGCTGGGTCTGGATATCGACGTTCCGGCTGTGGATACGCGTAAATGACGAGTCATGACGCCAGGCCGTTCTTTCAACACCTGCAAGCCTCTTCACCATTGTGTGAAGAGGCCTGATCTACCCCCCCCTGCCCCAGTGCATCCGCAGACGAATGTCTCTATGATGCCGAACATGATCAAAGACCCCTTTGCCCGCCTGAACCTCGATCGCGAGGTCATCACCGTCAGCCAGCTCAATGGCCGTGCCCGTGTGTTGCTCGAAGATGTCTTCAGCAATATCTGGGTCGAAGGTGAAATCTCCAACCTGGCGCGTCCGGCGTCCGGCCACGTCTATTTCACGCTCAAGGACAGCGGCGCCCAGGTGCGCTGTGCCCTGTTCCGGCAGAACGCTCAACGTGTGCGCCAGGTGCTCAAGGATGGCGCAGCGGTGAAAGTGCGCGGCAAGGTCTCGCTGTTCGAAGGCCGTGGCGACTATCAGCTGATTCTCGACACCGTGGAGCCTGCCGGTGACGGCGCGCTGCGCATGGCGTTCGACGCGCTCAAGGTAAAGCTCGACGCCGAAGGTCTGTTCAGCAGCGAACGCAAGGTGGCCCTGCCGGCGCACCCGCAACGCATCGGTATCGTCAGTTCGCCGACCGGCGCGGTGATCCGCGACATCATCAGCGTGTTCCGTCGACGTGCCCCGCAGATCCAGCTGACCCTGATCCCGACCGCCGTGCAGGGCCGCGAGGCCACCGCACAGATCGTCCGCGCTCTGCGCCTGGCCGATGCACGCGGCTTCGATGCGATCATCCTCGCCCGTGGCGGCGGCTCGCTGGAGGACCTCTGGTGCTTCAACGAGGAAGCCGTGGCGCGCGCCGTCGATGCGTGCGTGACGCCCATTGTCAGCGCCGTGGGTCATGAGACCGACGTCTCCATCAGTGACTTCGTGGCCGATGTGCGTGCACCGACACCTTCTGCGGCCGCCGAGCTGCTGGCGCCGGATGCCGGCGACCTGCAACGGCGGCTCGACAGCCTGCAGCGACGCCTGGTGTTGCGCATGCACAATCGTCTGGCTCACGAACGCCTGCGCGTTGAGGGGCTGACCCGACGCCTGCGCCACCCCGGCGAGCGCCTGCGCCAGCAGGCGCAACGCCTGGATGATCTGGACATGCGCATGCGCCGCGCCTTCGAGCGACAGATGACTGCGCGTGCGCATCGCCTGGCGCAGTTGCAGACACGCCTGGCCGGGCAGCATCCGGACCGTGTGCTGCGCCTGCTCAAGCAGCGCCTGGACGGCCTGGCCGAGCGCTTGCCGCGGGCCATGCGTGACGCGCTCAAGGACCGTCGCCAGCAGTTGCAGAGTCAGGTGCAGACCTTGCACGTGGTCAGCCCGCTGGCAACCCTCGGGCGCGGCTACAGCATTCTGCTCGACGAACATGGGCAAGCCATCCGCAGCGCCGAGCAGACCCAGCGCGGTCAGCGCCTGGTCGCAAGATTGGGCGAAGGCGAGCTTGAAGTGCGGGTGGAAGACAATCACCTCACGCCCGTTACCCTTTCTTTACTGGATTGATCCATGCCGCGTTTTCTCGTTGTCGCCCTGCTGTTGTGCCTGTCCTCGTTCGCTCAGGCGGACAGCTACATCACCCGGCTGCTGAACAAGCCGGTGCCAGGCGGCGTGGCGGTGGTGGATCTGGGCAACGCCAGCCAGGCGCCCAAGGCGACCTACGATGGCAAGCGCGTGCTGGTGGTCAATGAGCAAGGTACCTGGCGCGCGATCGTCGGCATCCCGTTGACCGCCAAGCCTGGCCAGGCGCAGGTCAGCGTGGCCGGTCGCGCCATCGGTTTCGAGATTGGCAGCAAGAAGTACCCCGAACAGCGGATCACCTTGAAGAATACCCGTCAGGTCAATCCCAACCCGGCGGACATCAAGCGCATCGACGGCGAACTCGCCGAACAGCTGCGCGCCTACCGCAGCTTCAGCCCCGGCACGCCGAGCAATCTGCTGCTGGACAAGCCGGTCAGCGGCCCCTTGTCGAGCAAGTTCGGTGTACGCCGTTTCTTCAATGGCGAGGAGCGCAATCCACACTCCGGCCTGGATTTCGCGGTGCCCGCCGGTACGCCGATCAAGACGCCTGCCAATGGCAAGGTGATCCTGGTAGGCGACTACTTCTTCAACGGCAACACGGTGTTCGTCGACCATGGGCAGGGGTTCATCAGCATGTTCTGCCACATGTCAAAGATCGACGTGAAGGTCGGCCAGGACCTGGTGCGCGGCGCCGTGGTCGGACGCGTAGGCTCCACAGGCCGCGCCACCGGGCCGCACATGCACTGGAACGTCAGCCTGAACGATGCCCGGGTCGATCCGGCAATCTTCATCAACGCCTTCCAGCCTTGATCCACCGCAAATCCTCTCAGCACTGCTTGACCTGTGGGAGCGGGCACTGCCCGCGAAGGCCTCACCGTCGACCCAACGCATTGCGTGGCCCCTTGAAGCCACGCAATCTCTGGCACCCCTTTCCAAATCTTCAGCAATAAAATCTCGCCTGCTCCAAGATAGCCAACTCTCCTACCATTTTCCCCAATACCCTTGCCATTTTTCACCCCAGTGGTTAGGGTTGAGGTCATGAAAACCGCCCACACCCTCATCCAGCTCCGCCAGCACCGCAGCCTCTGCCTGGTCAGTGCACGACTGCCTGGCTGAAACGCGTCGCCTCGCCCCTCACCTTTTCGAATGACCGGCAGGCCCTTTCCCCAGGCTGCTCACCAAGGATTTTCACCATGTCCATGCTCAAAGACCCGTCGCAGAAGTACCGCGCGTTCCCGACTATCGACCTCCCCGATCGCACCTGGCCGTCGAAGTCCATCACCGCCGCGCCCATCTGGTGCAGCTCCGACCTGCGCGACGGCAACCAGTCACTGATCGAACCCATGGATGCGGTCAAGAAACTGCGCTTCTGGAAAACCCTGGTCGCCGTGGGCGTGAAGGAAATCGAAGCCTCCTTCCCTTCCGCGTCGCAGACCGATTTTGATTTCGTGCGCACCTTGATCGAAGAGGGCCATATCCCGGACGACACGACCATTCAGGTCCTGACCCAGGCCCGTGAAGACCTCATCGCGCGCACCTTCGAATCGCTCAAGGGCGCCAAGAAAGCCATCGTTCACCTGTACAACGCCACTTCGCCGTCCTTCCGCAAGATCGTCTTCAACCAGGACAAACAAGGCGTCAAGGACATCGCGGTGAATGCCGCCAAGCTGTTCGTCAAATACGCAGCGCAGCAGCCGGAAACCCAGTGGACCTTTCAATATTCGCCGGAGACGTTCAGCGCCACCGAGCTCGAGTTCGCCAAGGAAGTCTGCGATGCGGTGATCGAAGTGTGGAACCCCACGCCGCAGAACAAGGTGATCCTCAACCTGCCGGCGACCGTGGAAGTGTCCACCCCGAACATCTATGCCGATCAGATCGAATGGTTCGGCCGTCACATCACCCGTCGCGACAGCGTGCTGCTCAGCCTGCACACCCACAACGACCGTGGCACCGGCGTGGCCGCCACCGAACTGGGCCTGATGGCCGGTGCAGATCGCGTGGAAGGCTGCCTGTTCGGCAACGGCGAGCGGACCGGTAACGTCGATCTGGTGACTCTTGGCTTGAACCTGTACACCCAGGGCGTCGATCCCGAGCTGGACTTCTCCGACATCGACGGCATCCGCAAGGTGGTCGAGGAATGCAACCAGTTGCCGGTGCATCCGCGTCATCCGTACGTGGGTGATCTGGTCCATACCGCATTTTCCGGCTCGCACCAGGACGCCATTCGCAAGGGTTTCACCCAGCAGAAGGAAGGCACGGTGTGGGAAGTGCCCTACCTGCCGATCGACCCGGCCGACATCGGTCGCAGCTACGAAGCAGTCATCCGCGTCAACAGCCAGTCGGGCAAGGGTGGCATCACCTACCTGCTCGAACAGGAATACGGCATCAGCCTGCCGCGTCGCATGCAGATCGAGTTCAGCCAGGTAGTACAGGGCGAGACCGACCGCCTGGGCCTTGAAATGACCGCTCAGCAGATCTATGCGCTGTTGCGCAAGGAGTACCTGCAGGCCAACACGCCCTATGCGTTGATCAGCCATCGGTTGCAGGAAGAGAACGGCAACAGTGCGGTTGACGTGGAAGTGCACAGCGACGGTGAAACCCAGCACTGGCGCGGCAAGGGCAACGGCGCCCTGGAAGCGCTCGTCGCCTCCATGCCGGTCGCGGTCGAGATCATGGACTACAACGAACACGCCATTGGCGCTGGCACCAACGCCAAGGCCGCTGCCTATATCGAGCTGCGTGTGGCCGGTGGACGTCCGGTGCATGGCGTAGGCGTGGATGAAAACATCACCACCGCCAGCTTCAAGGCGCTGTTCAGCGCACTGAATCGCTCGCTGAGCCAGCAGGAAGCGAAAGCTGCCTGATACGGGTAGCCGCGCAAGAACCGGCCCATCAGGGCCGGTTTTTTTATGCCTGCGCTACCTCGCAGGAGCGGTCATTGTCCGCAAAAAACACACCGCGGTGTGTCAGGCATGAGCGTTCCTAGCGCAACTCGTATTCGTCAGCGTCCAGGTGGGCCGGGAACTTGCTGCGATAGGCGTGCAGGGCCTGGGCATCGAGGCTGGCATGAAACACGCCGTCGGCCTCACCCGCGCACAACAGGGTCTCGCCCTGAAAGTCCAATAACTGGCTGTCACCCGTGTAGGCAAAGCCCTTGCCGTCGGTGCCCACCCGATTCACCGCCGCCACGTAGCAGAGGTTCTCGATCGCACGGGCCGGCAGCAGGCGGTTCCAGTGCATGCGTCGAGCGCCCGGCCAGTTGGCCGTGTACAACAGCAGGTCGGTACCCTCGCCATCTCGGCTCCATACCGGAAAACGCAGGTCGTAACAGATCAACGGACGCACGCGCCAGCCCTTCACGGCGAACACGGCTTGCCGCTCGCCGGGGCTGTAGTGTTCGTGCTCCCCCGCCATGCGAAACAGATGACGCTTGTCGTAGTGCAGCATCCGCCCATCCGGGCAGGCCCACAGCAGGCGATTGCGGTGGCTGCCATCGGCAGCCTGGACGATCACGCTGCCGGTGACCACCGCATCGAGCTTGTTGGCCCACGCCAGCAGCCAGTCGTGGGTTACTCCATTCTCGGGCTCGCACAGGCTTTCGGACTCCATCGAAAAGCCAGTGGTGAACATCTCGGGCAAGACCACCAGATCGGCGCCCTGGGCTTGTTCCAGCAAGGTATCGAAGTGTTCGAGATTGGCCTCGCGGTCGTGCCAGGCCAGCTGGGTCTGGATCAGCGCGATTCTTAGTTCAGGGGCCTGCTCGGCCAGGGTTGCTTCCGTCAGATTCGGCATAGTTTGTGGGCTGCCTCGCGCAGCGTCTCCTCACGTTTGGCGAAACACAAGCGAACCAGGCGTTGGTCCGCAACCGGCGTGCGATAGAACACCGAAACCGGAATGCTGGCCACCCCATGCTCACGCGTCAGCCACTGTGCCATGTCGACGTCGTTGAGGTCGGGGCGGATCGCCGAATAGTCGACCAGTTGAAAATAGGTGCCGGGCGTGGGCACAAACGTGAACCGCGAATCGGTCAGCAGATCGCAGAGCAGATCGCGCTTGCCCTGATAGAACCCAGGCAACGCATCCACGTGGTCGGGGTGTTCAGCCATGTACTCGGCCAAGGCATGCTGCAAGGGCGTGACGCCACAGAAACTGACGTACTGGTGCACCTTGCGCAGCTCCCCCATCAGCGCGGGCGGTGCGATGACGTAGCCGGTTTTCCAGCCGGTGACGTGATAGGTCTTGCCGAACGAGCTGACCACGAACGCCCGCTCGTATAGCCGCTCGCAGGCCAGCACGCTGGCATGGGCGACGCCATCGAATACCAGGTGCTCGTAGACCTCGTCGCTGAGGATGTAGATGTCGCGGTCGGCGATCAAGGTCGCCAGGCGGTCGAGTTCGGCGGCAGTGATCAAGGCCCCGCTTGGGTTGTGTGGCGAGTTGATCACGATCATTCGGGTACGCGCGTTGATCGCTTGGCCCAGTTGCTGCCAGTCGATGCTGAAATTCGCAGCATTCAGTTGCACGTGCACGCACGTCCCGCCCGCCAGTTCGACCGCAGGCTCGTAGCTGTCGTAGCACGGATCGAACACGATCACTTCATCGCCGTGGCGAATGGTGGCCTGAATCGCGCAGAAAATCGCCTGGGTGGCGCCGGGGGTGATGGTGATTTCGCTTTCGGCATCCACACGACGCCCGTACAAGCGCTCGACCTTGACCGCAACCTGTTGGCGCAGGGCGGGCAGACCGGTCATGGGCGAGTATTGGTTATGCCCGGCCAGCACATGGCGCCCGACGGCTTCGAGCAAGGCAGGCGGACCGTCGAAATCAGGAAAGCCCTGAGACAGGTTCAAAGCGCCGGTTTGTGCGGCGAGCTGGGACATGGTGGTGAAGATGGTGGTGCCGACATTCGGCAGCTTGCTGCTGATCATGGGCCGCTCCCTGGGAAAACGTTCCCCAGTGTAGCAGGCAGACCGCATGCACCGCCGACGCGGCTTGCGCCGCTGCTACAGGGATTGCGGGGGGCCTGATGGAACGCATGCACCGCTGATACGGGTTACACATTCCCCTGTAGCAGCGGCGCGAGCCGCGTCCAGCACCACCGCGGTCTGTCAGCGCTTGTCGCGGCGCTTTTTGTCGGCTTTCTTGTGGTGCGACATCAGGCGACGCTTCTTGTTGACCTGGCGGTCGGTGAGCGTGTTCTTGTTGCCTTCGTACGGGTTCTCGCCACCCTTGAACTCGATACGGATCGGCGTACCGACCAGCTTAAGCACGCGGCGATACGTGTTTTCCAGATAGCGCACGTACGACTTCGGTACCTTCTCCACCTGATTGCCGTGGATCACGATCAACGGCGGGTTGGCACCACCCAGGTGAGCGTAGCGCAGCTTGATCCGGCGGCTGTTGACCATCGGCGGCTGGTGCTCCTGCACCGCGTCCTCAAGGATCTGGGTCAGGCGGCTGGTCGGCCAGCGGGTGATCGCCGACTTGAACGATGCCTGCACCGAAGCATACAAGTTGCCCACGCCGGTGCCATGCAGCGCCGAAATGAAGTGGATGTCGGCGAAGTCGACGAAGAACAACCGCCGCTCCAGCTCGACCTTCACATAGTCGCGCTCGCTGGGCTGCATGCCGTCCCACTTGTTCAGCGCGATGACGATGGCGCGCCCGGTTTCCAGGGCGAAGCCCAGCAGGTTCAGGTCATGGTCGACCACGCCTTCGCGTGCATCCATGACGAAGATCACCACGTTGGCGTCCTTGATCGCCTGCAGCGTCTTGACCACCGAGAATTTTTCCACTTCCTCGTGGATCTTGCCGCGCTTGCGCACACCGGCCGTGTCGATCAGCGTGTACTTCTCTTCGTTGCGTTCGAAGGGAATGTAGATGCTGTCGCGAGTCGTACCTGGCTGGTCATAGACGATCACCCGGTCTTCGCCGAGCATGCGATTGACCAGCGTCGACTTGCCGACGTTGGGTCGACCGATGATGGCGATCTTGATGCCGTCCTTCTCGCTCGGGCCCGGAATGCGCACGGCTTCCTCGCCCTCGGCCACCTCGGCGTTGAGGTCGACTTCTTCCTCGTCGCGCGGGAACTCGCTCAAGGCGGCTTCGAGCAGCGCGTTGACACCGCGGCCCTGGGCACCGGCCACGGGGATGGCGTCGCCCATGCCCAGTGGGGCGAATTCGGCCTTGGCCATCTCGGGGTCGACGTTGTCGACCTTGTTGGCGACCAAAAGCGAGCGCTTGTTACGCTTGCGCAGGTGCTCGGCAATCATCTGGTCGGCGGCGGTGAAACCCGCGCGCGCATCGACCAGGAACATCACGACATCGGCTTCTTCGATGGCCAGCAGCGACTGCTCGGCCATCTTCTCGTCCATGCCGTGTTCGTCACCGGAAATACCACCGGTGTCGACCAGAATGTAGGAACGCCCTTGCCAGCGCGCCTCACCGTATTGGCGATCACGGGTAAGACCAGACAGGTCGCCGACGATGGCGTCACGGCTTTTGGTCAGGCGGTTGAACATGGTGGATTTACCGACGTTGGGTCGGCCCACCAGGGCGATTACGGGAACCATGCGGCTCTCCACTGCGTTGATTCAGAAAATACAAAGGCCGCTGCAGGCAGCGGCCGGAGTTCGAGGCGCTTCAAACGAAGCGGCTTCCAGGCACCCGTGGGTGTCTGGAAGCATAGTCAATCACTGCTTGACGGTCAGGGCTTCCAGCTTGCCACTGTTGCCGTAAATATAAAGCATGTCGCCAACGACCAGCGGGCGAGCCCGTACACCGTCACTGTCGACCCGAGTACGGCTGACGAAACGACCGTCGACCTGACTCAGCAGGTGGACGTAACCTTCCAGGTCGCCCACCGCGATGTAGCTGGAAAACACTTCGGGAGCCGACAGCTGGCGACGCGCCAGTTGGTCGTTGCTCCACAGGGCGGTAGTGGAACGCTCGTCGACGCCCTCCACGGTGCCCGAGGCCAGGCTGGTGTAGACGTTGCCGAAGCCCTGCGCGACACCTGCGTAGCTGGAAGCATCGCGCTGCCACAGCACACGCCCGCTTTCCAGGTCCAGGCCGGCCATGCGGCCCTGGTAGGTGGTCACATACAGCGTGCCGCCGGACAACAGCAGGCCGCCGTCAATGTCGACCACGCGATCCAGTTCGGAACGCCCCTGAGGCACGGCGACCCGAGCTTCCCAGACCGGCACGCCGTTGGAGATGTCCAGAGCCACGACCTTGCCAGTCGACAGACCGGCGATCGCCAGCTGGTTGGTCACCAGAGGGGCGCCCGTACCGCGCAGGGTCAACACCGCTGGAGTGCTGTCGTAGATCCAGCGCTGATCACCAGTGCTGGCATCCAGACCGATCAGGCGATCGTCCTGGGTCTGCACCACCACGACGTTGCCGTTGTTGGCCGGTGGTGCCAGCACTTCGCTGTTCACGCGTTTCTTCCAGCGTTGCTCACCGGTGTCGGCGTCGAGTGCGATCACGTCGCCGCGCAAGGTGCCCAGGGTCACCAGGCCGTAGCTCACGCCCACGGCACCGGAAACCGGCTGGTCCAGGTCTTTCTTCCACAGCACGTCGCCGGTCATGCGGTTCATCGCGACCACTTCGCCGTTCACATCGGCGGCGTAGATGCGATCGTTCTCGATCGCCGGCACGAGCATGTTGTAGGTCTTGCCCTGGCCGTCGCCGATACCGCGGCTCCAGACCTTCTGCAAGGACACTTCTTCCTTGAAGTCGGTGAGCTCGGCCGGGGGCAGTTCCTTCTTGCTGTTGCTGCTGCAACCCACGGCCATCAAGGCCAGGGCCAGCAATGCTGCATGTTTCCAACGGATCACGTCACGCATCCCCTTTGGCCAGGTCGTCGAGCTTGATTTGAAGGCCACCCACCGCCGCTTCATCGGACAGCGCAGCCTTGGCTTTTTGATAGGCGGCATAGGCGTCGTCGCTGCGGCCCAGTTGCACCAGCAGGTCACCCTTGAGTTCTTCGCGGGCTGCCAGGAACGCCTTGTCGGCATCGCCGTCGAGCAGCTTCAAGGCGTCTTCGGCCTTGTTCTGCGCGGCCATGACCTGCGCCAGGCGCTGACGTGCCACTTCGCCCAGGGTGGTGTCGACCGGCTTGTCGACCACCGTCTTGAGTTCGGCGGCGGCATCATCGAGCTTGCCGGCATCGACGGCGGCCTTGGCCAGGAACAGGCTGGCGTACTGCGCATAGGCAGTGCCGCCGAACTCGTTCTTGAGCTTGCCGGCCAGGTCTGCCACCTGGGCGGTATCGGGCTTGCCGGTCGGGGTCAGGCTGGCTTCCAGCAACTGCTGGTACAGGTTGGAAGCGCTCTGCGACTGGTTGCTCTGATAGCGGGTCCAGGCTTGCCAGCCGAACACGACCACCAGGGCCAGCAGGCCACCGGTGACCAGGGGCTTGCCGTTACGCTGCCACCAGTCCTTGAGTTCGCCCATTTGTTCGTCTTCGGTACTCGACACCCCAATGCTCCTATTCGCGCAAATGCTTGATGCTTGCTTGATTCAGCCCTGCACAACGCAGGTCGCCAGATGGTCGGCCAACGCCGACCAGGCAATGTTCTGTTGTTCGCCCTGGCCGCGCAGGGGTTTGAAACCTACCACTTGTTGGGCCAGTTCGTCGTCCCCCAGGATCAAGGCGTACAAGGCACCGCTCTTGTCGGCCTTCTTGAACTGGCTCTTGAAACTGCCGGCACCGGCGTTGACCATCAGGCGCAGGCCCGGCACCTGGTCGCGCAGCCGCTCGGCCAGGGTCAGACCTGCCAACTCGGCCTGTTCGCCGAAAGCGCAGAGGTAGACGTCGACCTGCCGGGCAATGGATTCGGGCACCTGCTCCAGGGTTTCGAGCAATAGGATCAGACGTTCGATGCCCATGGCAAAACCCACGCCCGGCGTCGGCTTGCCACCCATCTGCTCGACCAGGCCATCATAGCGGCCGCCGGCACAGACGGTGCCCTGAGCGCCCAGCTTGTCGGTGACCCACTCGAAAACGGTCTTGCTGTAGTAGTCCAGGCCCCGCACCAGCTTGGGGTTGATCACGTAGGGAATGCCGGCGGCATCCAGACGCGCCTTCAAGCCCTCGAAATGCACGCGCGACTCTTCGTCGAGATAATCGGCCAGCTTCGGCGCGTTGACCAAAACCGCCTGGGTTTCCGGGTGCTTGGTATCGAGCACGCGCAACGGGTTGGTCTTCAGGCGGCGCTGGCTGTCTTCGTCGATCTGGTCCAGGTGCGCGGTGAGAAATTCCACCAACGCCTCGCGGTAGCGACCGCGGGCTTCGCTGGTGCCCAGGCTGTTGAGTTCCAGGGTGACCGCGTCGCGAATGCCCAGCAGTTTCCACAGGCGCCAGGTCAGCACGATCAGCTCGGCGTCGATATCCGGACCGTCGAGATTGAACACTTCCAGGCCGATCTGGTGGAACTGGCGATAGCGCCCCTTCTGCGGCCGTTCATGGCGAAACATCGGGCCCATGTACCAGAGCTTCTGCACCTGGCCACCACCGCTCAGGCCATGTTCGAGCACCGCGCGGACACAGGCTGCTGTACCTTCGGGGCGCAGCGTGAGGGAATCACCGTTGCGATCCTCGAAGGTGTACATCTCCTTTTCGACGATATCGGTGACTTCGCCGATGGAGCGCTTGAACAGGTCGGTGAACTCGACGATGGGCATGCGGATCTGGCGGTAGCCGTAACCGTCCAGCAAACCGGCCACAGTGCCTTCGAAGTAACGCCACAGCGGCGTCTGCTCCGGCAGGATGTCGTTCATGCCACGAATGGCTTGCAGAGTCTTGCTCACAAAATATCCTTAAAAATCCCTGTTAGCCGCGAACGATCAACGCCGCATCGGCTTCGACCTTTTCCGCAGCCTTCTGCCGGATCAGCTTCTCGAGCTCATCCACCAGGTTGTCATTGGTCAGTTTCTGCGACGGCTTGCCGTCGATGTAGATCAGGTTCGGCGTGCCGCCGGTGAGGCCGACATGGGCCTCCTTGGCTTCGCCCGGACCGTTGACCACACAACCGATGACCGCGACGTCCAGCGGCACCAGCAGGTCTTCGAGACGGCCTTCGAGCTCGTTCATGGTCTTGACCACGTCGAAGTTCTGTCGCGAGCAGCTGGGGCAGGCAATGAAGTTGATGCCGCGCGAACGCAGGCGCAACGACTTGAGAATGTCGTAGCCGACCTTGACCTCTTCCACCGGATCGGCCGCCAGCGAGATGCGGATGGTGTCGCCGATGCCGTCGGCCAGCAGCATGCCCAGGCCGACCGCCGACTTGACCGTACCCGAACGCAGGCCTCCGGCTTCGGTGATCCCCAGGTGCAGCGGCTGGATGATCTGCTTGGCCAGCAGACGATAGGCGTCGACGGCCATGAACACGTCGGAAGCCTTGACGCTGACCTTGAAGTCGTGGAAATCCAGACGCACCAGATGCTCGACGTGACGCAGCGCGGACTCGACCAGTGCTTCCGGGGTCGGTTCGCCGTACTTCTTCTGCAGGTCCTTTTCCAGGGAGCCTGCGTTGACGCCGATGCGGATCGGGATGCCACGATCGCGCGCGGCATCGACCACGGCGCGCACGCGGTCTTCGCGACCGATGTTGCCGGGGTTGATACGCAGGCAGTCCACACCCAGCTCGGCCACGCGCAGGGCAATCTTGTAGTCGAAGTGGATGTCGGCCACCAGCGGCACGCTGACGCGCTGCTTGATGCGCCCGAAGGCTTCGGCGGCGTCCATGTCGGGCACGGACACGCGCACGATGTCGACGCCGGCATCGACCAGGCGCTGGATCTGCCCGACAGTGGCATCGACATCATTGGTGTCGGTGTTGGTCATGCTCTGCACGGCGATGGGCGCATCGCCCCCCACCGGTACCGAGCCGACCCATATTTTGCGCGATTCGCGGCGCTTGATCGGAGATTCACCGTGCATGTTATTGCCCCAGCTTCATGCGAGCAGTATTGCCCTTGGTAAAGGGTGCGACATCCACCGCTTGACCGTTGTAAGTCACCTGGGCGGCATTGGCCACGCCCAGGCGTATGGAAAGCGGCGGCTTGCCGCTCACCTGAAGATTGTCACCACTGCGTTTGAGGCCGCTGTACAAGACTTTGCCGGTAGCATCGGTGACCTGGGTCCAGCAGTCGGCGACGAAGTTCATGCCGACCTGGCCCTGCCCGGCCACGGGCGTCTCGACTGGCGCAGGCGCGGCAGGTGTTGTCGCTGAATTGGGTACAGGTGCGGGAACAGGCGTGGCAACGGTTGCAGGCGTCTGCGCAACGGTCGCAGATGACTGGGTAGTCGTGGTCGCCGGTGTGCCGGTAGTGGCCGGGTCAACCGGGGTTTGGCCCTGTCCCAGGCTCAACGAGGTGGGCTCGCCTTCGCGCGCAGCCACCACGGCCTGGTCTTCAGGCTCGTCCAATGGATGAATCTGGGTCGTGCCGTCGGCGCTTTCGACTTCGACGTGCTCCAGCGCAACGTTGGTCGGATCGGTGCCACGGGTGGTGGTCTTGTCCTGCCACCAGAGGAAGCCGCCGCCCACCAGGGCCAGCACCAGCATCAGGCTGACGATACGCAGCAGGTTGTGGGCCAGGCGCGAAGGTTCTTCGATGCGGCCCAGGCCATGCACGTTGCTGCCCTGCGCGTTGGTGCCGGTGTACTGATCGAACGCCTGCACCAGCACGGCCTGATCCAGGCCAAGCAATTTGGCATAGGCGCGAATGTAGCCACGGGAAAAAGTGTGGCCCGGCAGCTTGTCGAACGCGCCCGCTTCCAGGTTGGCCAAAGAGGCCGGGGTGAGGTTCAGCCGCGCGGCCACCTCGGGCAACGACCACGCTTTGCCTTCACGGGCCTGACGCAAGGTATCGCCGGGGTTTACACGAGAGCCTGCTGCTACTTCGGGATGCGCCGCTTTCATCTTTGCTCCGACAGGTATTGCTGATATTCCGGCGTACCGGGATAAAGCCGTTTGAGTTGCAGGCCATAACTGGCGGCCTTGTTCTTGTCTTCGTAGACTTTCGCCAGACGCGTGCCGAGCAGCAGGCTGCGCGCGGTTTGCTCGCTCAACTGGGTGAACCGGTCGAAATACTCCTTGGCCGGCACATACTGCATGTCCTGGTACGACATTTCAGCCATTTCCAGCAGCGCCCGCGGCTGCTGGCGATTGAGCCGCAGCGCTTTCTCCAGGTTCTGCCGTGCCACCTCACGCTGGCCCAGGGCCGCCGCTGTCATGCCAAGGTTTTCGAAGACCCGCGATCGCTCTGGATAGAGCGTGTCGGCGGCGGCCTTCTCGAACAGTTCGTAGGCTTCCTTGTAGCGTTTCTGTTCATACAGGAAGCTGCCGTAGTTGTTCAGGATACGGGCATCGCTGCGTGCGTTCAAAGCCTTGCGAAAGTGCTGTTCGGCAAGCTCGGGTTCCATTTCCGCCTGGAACACCAAGGCCAGTGCCGCATTGGCGTCGGCGTCGGAACCGTTGAGCTCCAGGGCCTTCTTCAAGGGAATCTTGGCCCGCTCGGTACTGCCTTCCTGCAGGTATCCCAGACCCAGTTGCACGTAGGCCTGACGCGCCTCGTCCCGACCCTTGCTGGTGTCCATCGGATTGACCTTGCCCGTGGTGACGCAGCCGGTCAGCAAGGCGAAGACGATCAGCAGCGCGGCGCGCAGGGTCATGGAGTTCCTCTCGTTCAGTTCCGATTCGCGGCAGTTTGCGGCATATCGGCCTCAGCGCCTAATTGGCGTACGGCGATGTAGCGCTCACTGCGACGCGTGCGGTCCATGACCTGCCCCACCAACTGACCACAGGCGGCGTCGATATCCTCGCCACGAGTGGTGCGCACGGTCACGTTGAAGCCGGCCTGGTGCAGGTGATCCTGGAAACGACGGATGGCGTTGTTGCTCGGCCGCTCGTAACCGGAATGAGGGAACGGGTTGAACGGAATCAGGTTGATCTTGCACGGCACGTTCTTGAGCAGCTCGACCATTTCGATGGCATGGTCGAGCTGATCGTTGACGTCCTTGAGCAAGGTGTACTCGATGGTCAGCACACGCTTTTCGCCCAATTGCGACATGTAGCGCTGGCACGACTCGAGCAGCATCTTGAGCGGGTACTTCTTGTTGATCGGTACCAGCTGGTTGCGCAGTGCGTCGTTGGGCGCATGCAGCGACAGGGCCAGGGACACGTCGATGTGATCGGCGAGCACGTCGATCATCGGGACGACACCCGAGGTCGACAGGGTGACCCGGCGTTTGGAGATGCCATAGCCCAGGTCATCCATCATCAGGCGCATGGCCGCGATGACGTTGTCGAAGTTCAGCAGCGGCTCGCCCATGCCCATCATCACCACGTTGGTGATGGCACGGTCGACGGTCGCCGGGACGCTGCCGAAGGATTTGTTGGCAATCCACACCTGGCCGATGACTTCGGCGGCGGTGAGGTTGCTGTTGAAGCCTTGTTTGCCGGTGGAGCAGAAACTGCAATCCAGGGCACAGCCCGCCTGGGACGAAACACACAAGGTGCCGCGCTTGCCCTGGGGGATGTAGACGGTCTCGACGCAGCTGCCGGACGCCACGCGCACCACCCATTTGCGGGTGCCGTCGGTGGAGATGTCCTCGCTGACCACTTCGGGGCCGCGGATCTCGGCACAGGCCTTGAGCTTTTCGCGCAGGGCCTTGCCGACGTTGGTCATGGCATCGAAATCGTCCACGCCAAAATGGTGAATCCACTTCATGACCTGACCGGCACGAAAGCGCTTCTCCCCGATCGAGTCGAAGAACTGTTCCATTTCCGGTTGAGTCAGCCCCAACAGGTTCGTCTTGCCAGTCATATCAGTCATGGATTCACCTTCACTCGTGAGCCGTAGCTTAGCGAGTGGTTACTTCGGTAGTAGCGAAGAAGTATGCGATTTCGCGAGCAGCAGCGGCTTCGGAGTCCGAACCGTGAACGGCGTTGGCGTCGATCGACTCGGCGAAGTCGGCGCGGATGGTACCGGCAGCGGCTTCTTTAGGGTTGGTGGCACCCATCAGCTCGCGGTTCAGGGCGATGGCGTTTTCGCCTTCCAGAACCTGAACGACAACCGGGCCGGAAGTCATGAAGGCAACCAGTTCACCGAAGAAGCCACGAGCGCTGTGCTCGGCGTAGAAGCCTTCGGCCTCGGCCTTGGACAGTTGCTTGAGTTTCGAGGCAACGACGCGCAGACCGGCTTTTTCGAAACGAGTGGTGATCTCGCCGATGACGTTCTTGGCGACAGCGTCGGGCTTGATGATGGAGAAAGTACGTTGAACAGCCATGTGAAACTCCAGAAACGGTGATTGAAGCGAAAAATTAAACCCGCGAATTATACGCGGGTTCCGGGGTATTGCCTAACCTGCAAATCGATCAGTCTTTTTCGGCGGCCCAGAGGGTCTGCACCGCTTCGAGCACCTTCTCGCCGACGCGACCGGAGGTGTCATCGAAATCCGGCAGCGCCTTGATCATCTGCTGCAGGCGGGTGAAGCCGATCGAATACGGATCCAGATCCGGGTGCTGCTCTTCCAGCTCCTCGGCGATGCGCTGTACATCATTCCAACCATAGCTCATGACAATCCCTCGGTCAGTGCGGCGCTTCGGCGGCGTGATTGAGCGAGTACTTGGGAATCTCGACGGTGATGTCCTCGGTGCCGACCTTGGCCTGGCAGCTCAGACGCGACGTGGCTTCCAGCCCCCAGGCGCGGTCAAGGAAGTCTTCTTCCAGCTCGTCGGCCTCTTCCAGGGAGTTGAAGCCGGCGCGGATCACGCAGTGGCAGGTGGTGCAGGCGCAGACGCCGCCGCAGGCACTCTCGATCTCGATGTGATGATCGTGGGCGACGTCGAGCAGCGACCTGCCGGTTTCAGCCTCGACCACCATACCGTCCGGGCAATGCTCGGCGTGGGGCAGAAATGTCACCTTCGGCATCAGTTATTCCTCAATTTCATTCAGGTTGCGCCCTGACAGGGCGTCTTTCACGGCATTGTTCATGCGACGCGCGGCGAACGCATCGGTCACCTGCGACAGCAGCTTGGTCTGCTGTTCGATGGCCGGACCGTCATTGCCTTTGACCAGCGCGCGCAACTCGTCCATCTGCAAGCCGATCACCATGCGCTCCTCGTCGTCGAGCAGGCGCTCGCCGTCGGCGTCCAGCGCGGCCTGTACGGCCTCGATCAGACGCTCACCGTCGACCTGGTGTTCACGCAACTGGCGAGCGACCTTGTCATCGCCGGCGTACTGGAAGGAATCGGTGAGCATCCGGGCGATCTCGCCGTCGGTCAGACCGTAGGACGGCTTGACCTGAATGCTCGCCTCGACGCCCGAACCCAGCTCGCGGGCGGACACACTGAGCAGACCATCGGCGTCGACCTGGAAGGTGACGCGGATCTTCGCCGCACCAGCCACCATGGCAGGAATACCGCGCAGTTCGAAACGGGCCAGGGACCGGCAGTCGCTGATCAGCTCGCGCTCACCCTGCAGCACATGCACCAGCAAGGCCGACTGGCCGTCTTTATAAGTGGTGAAATCCTGGGCACGGGCGACGGGAATGGTGGTGTTGCGCGGAATCACCTTCTCCATCAGCCCGCCCATGGTTTCCAGCCCCAGGGACAGTGGAATGACATCGAGCAGCAACAGTTCGCCGCCGTCACGCTTGTTGCCGGCCAGCGTATCGGCCTGGATGGCGGCACCGATAGCCACGACCTGATCCGGGTCGATGTCGGTCAGGGGCTGACGCCCGAACAGCTCGCCCACCGCTTCACGCACACGCGGAACGCGAGTGGAACCGCCGACCATGACCACGGCGAGAATCTCGTCGATCTCGATGTTCGCGTCACGCACGGCGCGTCGGCACGCCTTGAGGCTGCGCGCGACCATGGGTTCGATCAGGGCCTGGAAGGCATCGCGGGTGAGTTCCGCGCTCCAGCTACCGTAGGTGATGGTGGTGCTGTGCGTCTGGCTCAACGCTTCCTTGGCAGCGCAGGCCGCCTGGAGCAATTGGCGCTGCGCACCAGGATCGAGGTTGGCGGATACACCGGCCTGCTCGACGATCCAGCCGGCGATGGCATGGTCGAAATCATCGCCGCCCAGCGCGCTGTCGCCGCCGGTGGCCAGCACTTCGAACACACCGCCGGTGAGGCGCAGGATGGAAATGTCGAACGTCCCGCCGCCCAGGTCGTAGATCGCCACCAGCCCTTCGGCGTGTTGATCCAGGCCATAGGCCACAGCCGCGGCGGTGGGCTCGTTGAGCAGGCGCAAGACGTTCAGACCGGCCAGACGCGCAGCGTCCTTGGTGGCCTGGCGCTGGGCATCGTCGAAATAGGCAGGCACGGTGATCACCGCCCCCACCAGCTCGCCACCCAGGGTGTCTTCGGCACGCTGACGCAGGGCCTTGAGGATGTCGGCGGACACCTCCACCGGACTCTTCGGGCCTTGCGCGGTTTCGATGAACGGCATGTGCGACTCGCCACCGACGAAGCGGTAGGGCAATTGCTCGCCCAGTTGCTTGACGTCGGTCAGGCCGCGGCCCATCAGGCGCTTGACCGAGAGCACGGTGTTGAGCGGATCGCTGGCAGCGGCGGCCTTGGCAGCCGCTCCCACTTCGATGCGGTCGGCATGATAGCGCACAGCAGACGGCAGAATGACCTGCCCGTCTGCGTCCGCCAGGGGTTCGGAGAGACCGCTGCGCAGCGCAGCGACCAGCGAATTGGTAGTGCCCAGGTCGATCCCCACGGCCAGACGACGCTGGTGTGGTTGAGGACTCTGGCCAGGTTCGGCGATCTGCAGTAGGGCCATGCTTATCAGGTCAGGAATTCAGGCGTGCGGCCGTAGCGACACTGGGTTAATCGTCGAGGCGCTCTTCGAGCTGGCGCACTTCATAGGAAAGCTTGTCGAGGAACTGCATGCGCCGCATCAGGCGTTCGGCCTGTTCGCGTTGCGCAGCGTCATCCCAACAGGCAGCGAAGCTGTCTTCGAGTTCAGCCTGCGCGGTCTTGACCCGGCGCTTGAACGTTGCCACGCCCGCCAGGTCGGCGCTGTCCTGCAGGTCTTCGAGTTCTTCGCGCCACTGCATCTGCTGCAGAAGAAAGTCCGGATCGTGGACCGTGACTTCCTGCGGTACTTCCTGGCCACTGATGGACAGCAAATAGCGCGCACGCTTGGGCGCCGCCTTCAAGGTCTGGTAGGCGTCGTTCAGGCCTGCAGACTTTTCGAGGGCCTGACGCTGCTCGCGCTCGGAGGCATCGGCAAAGCGATCGGGATGGACCTCGCGGGCCAACTCGCGATAGCGCGTGGCCAGTTGATCGAGGTCCAGACGAAAGCCGGGCTTGAGGTCGAACAGGGCGAAATGACAAGGAGTACCCACGGATGTGCCTCAGATATTGAAGCTTTCGCCGCAGCCACATTCGCCGCGCACGTTGGGGTTGTTGAACTTGAAGCCTTCGTTCAACCCTTCCTTGACGAAATCGAGTTCGGTGCCGTCCAGGTAGACCAGGCTCTTGGGATCGATGATCACCTTGACGCCATGGTTCTCGAAGACCTTGTCTTCGCTACCGGCTTCATCGACGAACTCCAGCACGTAGGCCAGGCCCGAGCAACCGGTGGTGCGTACGCCCAAGCGAATGCCGTCACCCTTGCCACGCCCCTGGAGGGAACGACGAACATGGTTGGCGGCGGCTTCTGTCATGCTGATAGCCATCGTGACTCCTTACCTGCAAACGGTTTCGCGCGAGCGGTCACCCGCACCGCGCTGTATCGAACCTTCGACTGTGTCCAGCTTCGCTCTGACTCAGAGCAGACCTTTCTTCTGCTTGTAGTCGCGCACGGCCGCCTTGATGGCGTCCTCGGCGAGCACCGAGCAGTGGATCTTCACCGGCGGCAACGCCAGTTCTTCGGCCAGCTGGGTATTCTTGATGGTTTCGGCTTCGTCCAGGGTCTTGCCCTTCATCCACTCGGTGGCGAGGGAGCTGGAAGCGATGGCCGAACCGCAGCCGTAGGTCTTGAACTTGGCATCTTCGATGATGCCCTGCTCGTTGACGCGGATCTGCAGACGCATCACATCGCCGCACGCCGGAGCGCCGACCATGCCAGTGCCGACGTCGGCATCTTCGGCGTCCATCTTGCCCACGTTACGTGGGTTTTCGTAGTGGTCGATGACCTTTTCACTGTAAGCCATGGTATTGATCCTTACTGAAACTCATCAGGTAAGCCGCTCTTGTCGGCAGCTACTTAGTGCGCCGCCCACTCGATCTTCGAGATATCGACACCGTCTTTGTACATGTCCCACAGCGGCGACAGAGCGCGCAGCTTGGTGACGGCCTCGCAGACTTTCTGCGCGGCGTAATCGACTTCTTCTTCGGTGGTGAAGCGACCGAAGGTGAAACGGATGGAGCTGTGCGCCAACTCGTCGTTGCGGCCCAGGGCGCGCAGTACATACGAAGGCTCAAGCGAGGCCGAGGTGCACGCCGAACCGGACGACACTGCCAGGTCCTTGAGGGCCATGATCAGCGACTCGCCTTCGACATAGTTGAAGGACAGGTTCAGGTTGTGCGGCACACGGGCCGTCAGGCTGCCGTTGACGTACAGCTCTTCGAGGTTCTCGACCTGCTGGTAGAAGCGATCGCTCAGCGCCTTGATACGCAGGTTTTCGCTGGCCATGGTTTCCTTGGCGATGCGGAAGGCTTCACCCATGCCGACGATCTGGTGCGTGGCCAGGGTGCCCGAACGCATGCCGCGCTCATGACCGCCGCCGTGCATGGCCGCTTCGAGGCGAACACGCGGCTTGCGGCTGACGTACAGCGCGCCGATACCCTTGGGACCATAGGTCTTGTGCGCCGAGAACGACATCAGGTCGACCTTCAGTGCCGACAGGTCGATCTCGACCTTGCCGGTGGACTGGGCCGCATCGACGTGGAACAGCACGCCGCGCGAGCGAGTCAGCTCACCGATGGCAGCGATGTCGTTGATCACGCCGATTTCGTTGTTCACATGGATGACCGAGACCAGGATGGTGTCGTCACGCATGGCCGCTTCGATCATGGCCGGAGTGACCAGACCGTCGGTGCCGGGCTCCAGATAGGTGACGTCGAAACCTTCACGCTCGAGCTGGCGGGTGGTATCCAGGACCGCCTTGTGCTCGATCTTGGTGGTAATGATGTGCTTGCCCTTGGTCTGGTAGAAGTGCGCCACACCCTTGATCGCGAGGTTGTCGGACTCGGTGGCACCGCTGGTCCAGACGATCTCGCGCGGGTCGGCACCGACCAGGTCGGCCACTTGGCGACGGGCGTTCTCGACGGCTTCTTCAGCCTTCCAGCCGAACACGTGCGAACGGGAAGCCGGGTTACCGAAGTTCCCGTCCATCTGCAGGCATTCGATCATCTTCTGTGCAACGCGAGGATCCACTGGCGTGGTCGCGGAGTAATCGAGGTAAATCGGCAACTTCATTGGTATCTCCTATCAGGCGGCTAACCTGGCTTTCTCATTCGACGGCAGACGTTTCGATCTTGTCCAGGCGCTGCATGCGGCCATTGCTGTTGCAACGACGCAGATCCTGGCGCTGAGCGACTTCTTGCACCTCACGACGAGTGACAAGGTCGGACAGACTGATACCGCTCAAAAATTCGTGAATCTGCTGGCTGAGGTCACACCACAGGTGATGGGTCAGGCAGGTGTCACCGGCGTGGCAATCACCCAGCCCCTGGCACTTGGTGGCATCGACCGATTCGTTGACCGCGTCGATGACCTGTGCAACCTGGATGCCTTCCATTTCGCGGGACAGCTGATAACCACCGCCGGGACCACGCACGCTGGACACCAGGTTGCCCCGGCGCAGCTTGGCGAACAGTTGCTCCAGGTAGGACAGGGATATGCCCTGGCGCTCGGAGATGTCGGCCAATGAGACCGGACCACGCTGCGCGTGCAATGCCAGGTCGAGCATGGCAGTGACGGCGTATCGGCCTTTCGTTGTCAGTCGCATGGCTAGTACCACGGGTTCTCGGAATAGGTTCGATCATCCTATTTCCGAGTAAATTTGTCAACTATAAGTCCTACTGAATTACTAGGACTTGGGTGCAAAAACGGCGGCGCAATGGTAGCAGACTAATGATGCCGATTGGGGCCTGTGTGACGGCCCGGATCAAGACTGCGCCTTGCGCTCCGCGCCTTGCACGCATTCGAAGTCTTCGTCGCGCAGGGGCGGCAGGTCCTTGGCGCAGTAGTCACTGCCCAGACGGTTCAGCGCGCCACACATCCCTTCCAGACGCCCGTCCACCGCATGCAGATGATCGAGCAGCTGGCCGATGGCTCGCGCCACCGGGTCGGGCATGTCTTCGCCGCCGACGCCATAGGCATCGAAACCGATCTTCTCGGCCATGGCCTTGCGCCGTGCGTCCAGCTGGTCATCGCTTTTGACGATGATCTTGCCGGGTATCCCGACCACGGTCGCGCCGGGCGGCACTTCCTTGGTCACCACCGCGTTGGAGCCGACCTTGGCCCCGGCACCCACCGTGAACGGCCCGAGCACCTTGGCGCCCGCCCCCACCACCACGCCATCGGCCAGGGTCGGATGGCGCTTGCCCTTGTTCCAGCTGGTGCCGCCCAAGGTCACGCCCTGGTAGATCGTCACGTCGTCACCGATCTCGGCCGTCTCGCCGATCACGATGCCCATGCCGTGGTCGATGAAAAAGCGCCGCCCCACCGTCGCACCGGGATGGATCTCGATGCCCGTCATCCAGCGACCGAAGTTGGACACCACCCGCGCCAGCCACTTCAACTCGCGCTTCCACAAGGCATGGGCGGCTCGATGCAGCCAGATGGCGTGCATGCCCGGGTAGCAGGTCAACACCTCGAACGCATTGCGCGCGGCCGGATCGCGATGAAAAACACTCTGGATATCTTCCCGCAGACGTTCGAACATTTATTGATCCTTGCGCTTATGCGGCTCGCCCCGAGCGACCTTCTGGGTCTCGGTGAGAATGCCGCGCAAAATACTCATTTCCGACTTGTTCACGGCGCTGCGCCCGAACAGGCGGCGCAGGCGAGCCATCAGGTGCCGTGGCTTGTCCGGGTCGAGAAAGGCGATGTCGACCAGGGTGTCCTGCAGATGGCCATAGAAGCGCTCCATTTCGTCGCTGGTGGCCAGCTCCTCGGTCTTGTCCAGCGTTGGCGCCGGACGCTTGCCCGCCAGCCAGGCCATGCGCACTTCATACCCGAGCACTTGCACCGCTGCCGCCAGATTCAACGAACTGAACTCCGGATTGGACGGAATGTGCACATGGAAATGACAGCGCTGCAGCTCATCGTTGGTCAAGCCAGCGTGCTCGCGACCGAACACCAGCGCGATCTCCTTGCCCTGCCCGGCCTCCTCGATGACCTTCTCGCCACACTCCCGGGGATCTACCAGCGGCCACGGCAGGCTGCGGTCGCGGGCACTGGTGCCCAGCACCACGGTGCAGCCCACCAACGCCTCTTCCAGAGTGGCGACCACCTGGGCGTTTTCCAGCACGTCGCTGGCGCCCGATGCGCGGGCGTCGGCTTCGGGCGACGGGAAGTCGCGGGGCTCGACCAGCACCAGCCGCGACAACCCCATGTTTTTCATGGCGCGCGCCGCGCCACCGATGTTGCCGGGATGGCTGGTATTGACCAGGACGACTCGGATGTTATCCAGCACGGCTAGGGCTCTGTGTCGGGGAAAGGGCGGCAAATATTACAGAAGGCCTATAACTAAGGCTATGTCCCTCTTCTTGTCCACGACTTTTCTGCTAGAATGCGCGGCTTTCTTTAACGACCTTAGGTGAAACGTCCATGCAGCCCATGCTGAATATCGCGCTGCGCGCCGCCCGCAGCGCCAGTGAATTGATCTTCCGCTCCATCGAGCGCCTGGATACCATCAAGGTCGACGAGAAAGATGCCAAGGATTACGTGTCCGAAGTCGATCGCGCTGCCGAACAGAAAATCATCGACGCCCTGCGCAAGGCCTACCCGACCCACGGCATCCGTGGCGAAGAGACCGGTTTCCATGCCGGCAGCGGTGAGGGCGAAGACTACCTCTGGATCATCGACCCACTGGACGGCACCACCAACTTCCTGCGCGGCGTACCGCACTTCGCCGTCAGCATCGCGTGCAAGTACCGTGGTCGTCTGGAACACGCCGTCGTGCTCGATCCGGTCCGCCAGGAAGAATTCACCGCCAGCCGTGGCCGTGGCGCCCAGCTCAATGGCCGTCGCCTGCGCGTCAGCGGTCGCACCAGCCTGGACGGCGCCCTGCTGGGCACCGGCTTCCCGTTCCGCGACAACCAGATGGACAACCTGGACAACTACCTGGGCATGTTCCGCAGCCTGGTCGGCCAGACCGCCGGCATTCGCCGCGCCGGCGCCGCCAGCCTGGATCTGGCCTACGTTGCCGCTGGCCGCTTCGATGCGTTCTGGGAGTCGGGCCTGTCGGAATGGGACATGGCCGCAGGCGTCCTGCTGATTCAGGAAGCGGGCGGCCTGGTGAGCGATTTCACCGGCGGTCACAACTTCCTGGAAAACGGCCACATCGTTGCCGGTAACACCAAGTGCTTCAAGGCAGTGCTGACCGCCATCCAGCCGCACCTGCCGGCCTCGCTCAAGCGCTGAGACCTGGCACGACAAGAAAAGCACCCCACGGGGTGCTTTTTTCATGGGCGCAATTCAGCCCCCGCCCAGTCAACCTTCGCAGGCGAAAGCCAGTATTCGCCCCAGCATCTCGTCGCATCCGGCCAGCTGCGCGAGGCTGACGAACTCATCGGGCTTGTGCCCCTGCGCCATGCTCCCGGGCCCGCACACCACGGTGGCGATGCCTGCCTGATCGAACAGCCCGCCTTCGGTACCGAAGGCCACCGTGGAAAACGCCTGCGAACCGCTGAACCGCGCGATCAAGCGGGCGGCCTCGCCGGCATGGCTGACGTCCAGGCCCGGATAGCTCGACAGCTCGCTGAACCGAATTGCACTCTGACCACTGATCGCCTGCATCCCCGGCAGCAGCGTGTGCTCGGCGTAGCGCTGCAGGGCCTGGGTCAACTGTCGCGGGTCTTCGGCAGGCAGCGAGCGCACCTCGAAATCGAAACGGCAATGCTGCGGAACGATGTTGAGCGCGGTACCGCCAGCGATCACTCCCACCTGCACCGTGGAAAACGGCGGATCGAAGCGCTCGTTGCGGGCAGCCGGTGCCTGCAGCGCGTCGCCCAGCCGACCCAGTTCGGCAATCAGCCGCGCGGCGTATTCGATGGCATTGACCCCGCTCGGCGCATGGGCCGAATGGCAGGCCATGCCATGCACCTCGCAGCGCATGGCCAGTTTGCCCTTGTGGCCGAGCACCGGCGCCAGCTCGGTCGGCTCGCCGATCACGCACAACATCGGCTGCACCGGCTTGCCCCGCAGGGCCTCGAGCAGCGAGCGTACGCCCAGGCAACCGACCTCCTCATCGTAGGACAAGGCGATGTGCACCGGCCGACGCAGGGGCGCCTGCACCAGCGCGGGCACCTGTGCCAGTACGCAGGCGATGTAGCCTTTCATGTCTGCCGTGCCGCGGCCGTACAACTTGCCGTCCGCTTCGCTCAACTGGAACGCAGGATACGTCCAGGCCTGGCCGTCCACCGGCACCACGTCGGTATGACCTGACAGGACGATGCCCGGCACATCGGCCGGGCCGATGCTGGCGAACAGATTGGCCTTGCTGCCGTCCTCGTTGTAGATCAGTTCGCTGCTCACGCCGTGCTCGGCCAGGTAGTCGCGAACGAACTCGATCAGGGCAAGGTTGGATTCGCGGCTGGTGGTGTCGAAGGCCACCAAGTTCGCCAGCAGCTCACGGCTGGCGCTCATCGCTCGTCTCCGGGCACGCCATAGCCCGGTGCTACCGCCGGATTCAGGGCACGGTCGATGTAGTCCTGCATCTGCGGTCGATAGGCCTGCCACAATCCCTGCAACTCGCCCAAGGGGTCATGCTCGGCCCAGTCAACGCGCAGATCCACAATGGGCCACGGCAGCTCGCCCACCACCTTCAGCGCCGCCGAATGCACCGGTCCGGCTTCGCCGCCCGCGGCCAGGCCGGCGAGCATGGCGTGCAGCAGACGCTCGGCCAAATGCCCGGAGGCGTTTTCGAACGCCTCGACCACGGCGTCGACCACGGCGGTCGTGGCCAGCATGTTGCCGGCGGCCACGCACTGCTCACCGCTGCGCGCGTGATGAATGCCCAAGGTCTGGCCGCCACTGGCGTGGGCGCTGCGGCCTTGCGCATCGATGGCGATGATCTGGCGATACGCACCGAAGCCGTCGCGGTCCAGCACCTGTTGCAACGCCTGGTCAGGCGACACCTGTTGTTCCAGTTGCGCCAGCGCCTGCGGACCGAGGGCTGGCAGCGTGATGTTCTGCGACGACACCGCGCCCACACCGGCCAAAAGCCACGGGCAGCGGGCGCCTACGGCGATGCTCGACGAGCTGATGGCGATGCCCAACTGGCCGGTTTCGGCGCAGCGCGCTGCGATGGAAAAGGTCATGGCAGAGAACTCCTCAGTCCGGAATGACGGCGATCACGTCGATTTCCATCAGCCACTGCGGCTGACCCAGGGCCGAGACCACCAGGCCCGTGGAGATCGGAAAGACACCTTTGAGCCAGCGGCCAACCACGTGATAGACCGGCTCGCGATAACGCGGATCGATGATGTAGGTGGTGGTCTTGACGATGTGCGACAAGTCACTGCCCGCCTCCTCCAGCAACTGCTTGACGTTTTTCATGGCCTGCTCGGCCTGCGCCGCAGGGTCGCCCAGGCCGACCAGGTTGCCGTCGAAATCGGTGCCCACCTGACCGCGCACGTACACGGTATTGCCGGCGCGCACCGCCTGGCACAAATCATTGTCCAGGCTCTGATTGGGGTAGGTGTCCTTGGTGTTGAACATGCGAATGCGGGTATGGGTGACCATGAACGAAGCTCCTTGGCGTGCGCGTCGTAGTGAGGCGACACAGTGATGATCAAGCGTTGGCGCGCAACGGCGCGGGTGTCCGGGCAGCGGTCCGGGACTCGTCATAGGCGCGGTACTTGCGCTGCGTGGCGATCTGATCGGCGACATGCTTGGCGTCATGCCAGACGCCCCAGATAAAGGCCGACCCGCGCCGCGACAGCCAAGGCAGGCCGACGAAGTAGACGCCCTGCTCGCTGCTCACACCGCGCTGATGGCGTGGCTTGCCGTTGGCGTGGAAGGCGTCGACCTGCAGCCAGCTGTAGTCCTGCGAATAGCCGGTGGCCCAGATGATCGTGGACACCCCCGCCTCGGTCAGGTCCAGCGCTTGCAGGGGTTGGGCAATGCACGCCGCGTCGGCCACGCGTTCGCGGGCAGTCGGCTCCAGGGGCAGGTCCAGGCCGTTGCGCTCGGCGTAGGCGTCGGCAGCATCGAGCAGCGCCAGGTAGTTCTCGTCGCCTCGGTCCAGATTGTCGTTCAGATCCTGGGCGAAGCTGACCTTGCCGTCGGCAAAGCGCTCGGTCAGACCCACCAGCACCATGCCCGCCTGAGCCAGTCGCCGGAAGTCCACGGTGTGCCCGCCGCGGGCACCGCTGACGGCGATGGTGACGTGCTCCCGACCCGCCTGCACCGTTTCACTGTCCCACAGCCCGAGTACCCCCAGCCACCAGCAGAAGTCGCGCCCACGGTAGGCGCGCGGCGGCCGATCGTGGGGACCCACCGAGAGGTAGACCTTACGCCCGGCACGCAGCAGCTCCTCGGCGATCTGCACCCCGGAGGAACCGGCACCGACCACCAGCACCGCGCCTGCGGGCAATTGTTCAGGATTGAAATAGTGCGCCGAGTGAATCTGGTGGAGGGTCGAATCCGTGGGCGCGATGGCCGGGATCACCGGCTTCTGAAACGGCCCGGTGGCCGATACCAGGTGGTTGACGCAATAGGTGCCGTCACTGGTTTCCACGGTGAAGCCGGCGCGGCCGACATTGCGCGTGACACGCCTGACCTCGACCCCGGTCTTGATCGGCGCGTCGAACTTGCGGGCATAGGCCTCGAAATAGTCGGCCACCTGCTCCTTGCCGGCAAAGCCATCGGGGTCCATATCGAATTCAAGGCCAGGAAACCGATCGTGCCAGGCCGGGCCGTTGGCCACCAGCGAGTCCCAGCGGCCGGAGCGCCAGGCTTCGGCGATGCGATGCCGCTCTAGCACCAAGTGAGGGATACCCAGACGGCTCAGGTGCTCGCTCATGGCCACGCCGGCCTGGCCGGCGCCTACGACCAGGGTGTCTATTTCGGTGATCTGTTGGTTCATCTTGGCATCCTTCGACAGGCCGTCGGTGGCCAGTCGCTGTCTTCATGAAAATTCGAAAGCCGGGCGCACGGCGTCCTGCGGCACCCGCGAGGCTGTGTGCAAAGCTTCAATCATTCGGGCGCTCGGTTGCGCTCAGTCCACCAGCGAAGGGTCCGCCTGGATCATCAGGTGCTTCATTTCTTCGAAATGGCGCTGGGAAAAATCGGTGATCTTCTCCCAGTCCCGTGCGGTCTTTTCCGCGACGTCATCGGCGAGCAGCTTGAGCGGCTGGCCGGTCGACCAGGCCGTCACCAGAATCTGGCAGGCTCGCTCCAAGGTCCAGATGTCATCGAAGGCTTCGCCCACCGTGGCGGCGGTGACGATGACGCCGTGGTTGCCCATCAGCAGCCGGCGCTTGTCCTGCAGCAGGTTGGCCAGGCGGGCACCCTCGGCACTGGTATCGGCCATGCCGCCGTAGAGTTCGTCCACCGCAACGCGGTTGAAATAACGCGCCGTGTTCTGGTCGACCGGCAGAATCCTGGGTTGCGCAAGGCAAGCTACGGCCGTGGTGTAGACCGGGTGCAGGTGCAGCACCACCCGGGCATCGGGCAGGCGCTGGTGAACCTGGCCGTGGATCGACCAGGCCGTGGCATCCACGTCCGGACGATGCGCGGCTTCGGTGTCGTCGGCATCGAGCAGCAACAGATCACTGGCCCGCAGCCGCGAGAAATGCACCCACTTGGGGTTGAGCAGGAACTGCTTGCCGTCGGCGCTGATGGCAGCGCTGAAATGGTTGGCGACCGCCTCGTGCATGCCCAGGTGGGCGATGATGCGGAACGTTGCGGCCAGGTCGATGCGCGTCTGTTCTTCGAAACTCAGGGCCATGCTCTGGGCACTCCATGGAAACGTACCCGCCAGGATCGACGGGTACTGTCGGCTGATGTCGAGGCGCGATATCAGGGCTTGGGCATCAAGGCCGCGATGTCATCGGCGGTCGGCGCCTGGAACTTGTACTTGTCCAGCAGCGCCGCGTATTCGGGGGTCTTGCTGTACTTCTCCAGGCCCTGGATCAGCGCGTTGCGGACCTCGTCATTGCCTTTCTTCACACCGAAGCCGTTGAGCACCGGGTAGATCAGGGTCTGCGAGGAAATCACCACGCGATCGCCCAGCTTGTCGACCACCCCGCGAGCGACCGCCGCGTCGGTGATCTGCGCTTCCACCGCGTGGGCGAGCATGGCCTGGGTGGTTTGCGGGTCGGTGCCGTACTCACTGATGGCGATCGGCTGCAGACCATTCTTCACACAATACTCGGCGGACAGCTTCTGCAACTGCTGCAACCAGGAGGTGGCGCCCATGGAGCCGATCTTGTGCCCGCAGAACTCTTCCGGCGTCTTGGGCTGATAGGCGCTGCCCTTGACCGCGAGGATCGACTCACCGCTTTTCAGGTAAGGGACCATGTCGATCACCTTCATGCGGTCGGCGGTGATGTACATCGACGAGTTGGTGATATCGAACCGTCCGGCCTGAAGCCCGCTGATCAGGTTGGGAAAGCGGGTGTCGATGTTTTCCGCAGTCATGCCCATGACCTTGGCGAGACCGTCGAGGAACTCGATATCGAAGCCGGCAGGCTTGTTCTTCTCCATGTACTCGTAGGGGAAGAACGTCATGTCGGACCCGGCGACGATCTTGCCGGGCTGCTGGAACGCCGAAGCGCTCAACGAACTGGCAGCCAGGATGGCGCCGAAAACGGCCATGGCGACGGGGCGGGCTTTCAGGCTTGGCAACTTCATGGGGTATTCCTCGCAGTCAATGGATTCAGGCTGTTGCCAGGTCGGTACCGGCCTGCTGGACGAAAAACGATGCACCCTTGGGTTTCTGGGGCAGACGCACATGGTTCTCGGTGCTGCGGATCAAGCCGCTTTCGCACCCGGCCACCAGGCGCCCGGCGTGCTCACTGGGCAGCGGGTTGTCGGCCAGTGGCAGAGCGTCCTCGGCGGCGTACACGCTGATGAACAGCGTCCGCGGATCTTCGGTGTGATTGGGGCTCGAGGCATGCAGCAGGCGGGTGTGCATGAAGCACACCGAGCCGGGCGGGCCGAAGCAGGCCACCGGCGCCTGGCAGTGTTCATCGACCACGGCATCGGCCACCGCGCCGGTGAAACGCTCGTTGTGCCAGTGCGACCACAGCGGACCTTTGTGGCTACCGGGTATCACCTTGAGCGGACCGTTCTGGGCGGTCACTTCGCTGACCATCAACAGCGCCGTTACCAGGTCGTCGTTGCTGTGCGGGGTGAAGAGGAAATCCTGATGCCATTTCACCTGGGTCGCGGTGTGCGGCAGCTTGGAGTTGATCTTGCTGTGATGGAAACGGGTGCCGCTCCCGCCGATCAACTGCCCGGCGATTTCGGCCATGCGCGATTCGAACGCCGTCTGGCGATACGCCGGCGAAATCTCGGTGGGCGACGCTACCCGGCGCAGGGAGGGATGGTCGGCACGGTGATCGCTTTCCACATCGAAACGTGCGCGACCATCCAGGGTTTCACCCCAGGCCTGAGCCTGGCTGCGGCTGTCCTGCACCCATTGATCGAAGTCATGCTGCAGCGCCGCCACTTCAGGCGCCGCCAGCACATCCTCGACCACCAGAAAGCCATCCTGGTGAAACTGGTCTATCTGCCATTGCTCGATCATGTTCTCTCCTCGCACCGGTAGGGTTGGCTTCAGGCCAACGAGACATCTTTCAGGAACGCTTCCACTCGCGGGTTGTGACCGCCACGCAGCGCCTGCGGGCTGTCGTCGCAAACCACTCGCCCCTTCTCCATGAAGACGATGCGATCGGAAACCTTGAAGGCAAAATTCATTTCGTGGGTCACGATGATCATGGTGATGCCCTCGCTGGCCAGGGCCTCGATCACCTGCAGCACCTCATTGACCTTCTCTGGATCGAGCGCCGAGGTGGGCTCATCGAACAGCATGATCTGCGGGCGCATCATCAATGCCCGGGCGATCGCCACGCGCTGCTGCTGGCCGCCGGACAACTGATGCGGGTATTTCCACGCGTGGTCGAGCATGCCGACCTTGTGCAGCAAGGTGTAGGCCTGCTGCTTGAGTTCGGCCAGGGGCGCCAGACGGTGATAACGCGGCGCCATCAGCAGGTTGTTCAGCACAGTCATGTGCGGGAACAGATTGAAGCTCTGGAACACCATGCCGATGTTCATGCGGTGCTCGGCGTGCTCCACATAGCGCGGCGGTTGCGCGCCCTGCCGGTTCAGGTGAATGAACGGCTTGCCGTTGATCTTGATGTCGCCGTTGTCGATCTGCTCCAGGCCATTGAGCAGGCGAATCAGCGTGGTCTTGCCCGACCCCGAAGGACCGATCACCGACACCACCTCGCCCGGCTCGATCTGCAGGCTCACCGCGCCCAGCACTTCGACGTCGTTATAGGCCTTGTGCAGCTTGGTCGCCTGCAACGCAGGACCGGTGGCGGCGCTATCGGGTCGCGTCACCGCGGCGCGGTGTTCGGTGGCCAGGCGCAGCACTTCGGCATCCGGCTGACGCGCGGCCTTGGTCTGGGTCACGTCCAGATAACGCTCCAGGCGTTTGAGCAGGAAATCGAACACGGTCACGATCAGCACGTAGAAGAACGCCACCCCTGCCATGGTTTCCATGACCAGAAAGTTCTGCGAATACAGGCGCTGACCCACCATGAGGATCTCGGTCAGCGAGATCACCGACACCAGCGAGCTGAGCTTGACGATGGAAATGAATTCGTTGGTGAGCGACGGCAGGGCCACCCGCAAGGCCTGGGGGATGACGATCCGCCACTGGGTGCCGGCAAAACGCAGACCCAATGCCCGCGCAGCCTCGCTTTGCCCCTTGGCGATGGACAGCAGCCCGCCACGATGGATCTCCGCAACGTAGGCGGTTTCACTCAACACCAGCGCGATCAGTCCGGCCCAGAACGGGTTGGCCAGCACGGCCGAAGTGGACGGCATCGCCTGTGGCAGGTTGTAGACGAATATCAGCAGGACCAGCAGCGGCAGGCTGCGAAACAGCCAGATGTAACCGCGCGCCGGCAAGTTGAGCAATGGACGGGAAGATTGCTTCGCCAGCGCCAGCACGAAGCCAAGCACAATACTGACGACCCAGGTCAATACACTGAGTTGAATCACGGTCCAGGCCGCCATCCAGAACTCGGTATCGCCGAGCAGACCAAACATGTATTTCCAATCAAACGTCATCGTCGGCTCGCTTGGCAAGGTCAAGGGTGATGGGTGACTTCCTGTCGACTATGAACTTCGAACGTTGCCCGTTCTGCCCGTCTTGAACCCATCATGATTGATGCCAGGTTTTGCCGAAATTAGTAAATTCGGGCCCCTTGCATAGGAAAAACCTAAGCAGAAGTTGCTAAGGCGAACTTCGCACTCCCTGTGTCTACTTGGTTAGATGCAAAGCTTGAGAACAACTGCACGGTTTTAGCGCAGCCTGTTTCCGGTCTCACTGCAGACGAGACTTTTTGGTGCGAAATGGGTTTTGCGCCTTGATTCATTGGGTGTGCCGGAATGCCGCACTTGAGAAGCTCGCTTGCAGGGCGTTGCTATTGCTGGGCGTAAAGTGTGATCAGGGTTCCGACAGCCCCTGTAGTTGGGGGGGGCCCAAGCACTGGCATGGTCTTCGCAGGCATAGGTAAAACCTATTCAGGCGGCGCAGGGCTGCACGGCGCTGCCGAGGAGCTGAACTTGATGCACTTCACCCTTCGGCAACTCAAATACTTCGTCGCGGCCGTCGAACAGGACAGCATTGCCGAAGCCTCCCGACAGTTGCATATATCCCAGCCGTCCATCTCCGTCGCGATCAAGAATCTCGAAGAAGCCTTCAATCAACCCTTGTTCGTCCGCCATCATGCCCAAGGTGTTTCACTCACGGCCGGAGGCGGCAGGATCTATGAAAAGGCCAAGGAGTTATTAAGGCTGTCCCAGGAATTGGAACAGGATTCGCGCGTCGAGAATGGCAATGTTTCGGGCACCATTGCCATTGGCTGTTTCGAATCGGCCGCGCCGTTGTACATGCCCAAGTTGGTGGCCGGATTCAAGAGCCTGTACCCGGAAGTTGCCATTCAACTCTATGACGGTGAACAGCACGAACTGATGCACGGCCTGCACCGTGGTCGCTTCGACCTGGCCTTTCTCTACGACCTGGAACTGGGCAACACCATCCACAAACAGGCCCTCAACGCGCCCCACAAGCCCTATGCCCTGCTACCGCTCGGCCATCCTCTGGCGCAACGAACCTCGGTCACTTTGCAGGCCCTGAGCGAGGAGCCGATGATCCTGCTCGATGCCGTTCCCAGCCGCAGTTACTTCATGGATATCTTCACCGAGAAAGGCTATGCCCCGGTCGTTGCCTACAGCTCCCCCTCCATCGAAATGGTTCGCTGCATGGTAGGGCAAGGATTGGGATTTTCGGTGTTGGTCACGCGGCCATGCAGCCATATGACCTATGACGGCAAGCTGCTGGCGCATCTGGAGATCGAAGACGACATGCCGGCCTCAACGCTGGTGATGGCGCACCTGCGCAACAACCAGCCGAGTCGGGCGACTCGGCTGTTCATGGAGTATTGCCGGAGTGTGGAGCTAACGCCGCCGGGACCGGCGGCGCGTATGAGCGAGGAGGAACCTGGAGCTTATTGCCCGGCCTGATTCTCACCAAGGATCAATTGACCCTGCTTGTTCACCGGGATCTGCGAGCCGGGGTCACGGTCCATGCGCACTTGTCCGACCTTGCCGTCGAGCTGGTACTTCACGTTGTAGCCCACGACCTTGTCGCTGATGTCGTTGACCGTGTTGCAGCGGGTCTGAGTCGTGGTGTAGGTGTCACGACCCTGCATGCCCTCCTGGACCTTGTTGCCGGCGTATCCACCGCCGACAGCACCGGCCACGGTGGCGATCTTCTTGCCGTTGCCACCACCGACCTGATTGCCGAGCAAGCCGCCCGCCACTGCGCCCAATACACTGCCCACGATCTGATGCTGATCCTGCACCGGCCTCTGCCGAGTCACGGTGACGTCCTTGCACACTTCGCGCGGCGTCTTGATCTGCTGTTTGATCGGCTCTGCGGCCAAGACGTCGGCGTACTCGGGGCCTTTGTTCACGAGGCTGTAGGTTGCAACGGCGCCTCCGGCGGTAACACCGACAGCACCCAGCACTGCACCAATCAGCAACGACTTATTCACTTTGAACCTCCTGACTACGGTCATGGCGCCAGGCCACGTTTCCCAGCCTTGGAGCATGAAAAAAGGCGCGAGTTCAATACTCGCGCCTTTCAGGCCTTGCCGCAGTTGACGTGGAACGTCTTATGGACGGTCGTCGACCTGGTCCTTGGCCACGGGAGGAATCAGATCCTCGCTGCTCAGGTTCAGCCAGATCAGTACCACGTTGGCGATGTAGATCGACGAGTAGGTACCGGCCATGACGCCGATGAACAGTGCCAGCGAGAAGCCCCACAGGTTGTCGCCACCGAAGAACATCAGGGCGGCGATGGCCAGCAGGGTCGACACCGAGGTCGCCACGGTACGCAGCAGCGTCTGGGTCGTGGAAACGTTGATGTTCTCGATCAGGGACGCCTTGCGCATCACCCGGAAGTTCTCGCGAACCCGGTCGAATACCACGATGGTGTCGTTGAGCGAGTAGCCGATGATGGCCAGTACCGCCGCCAGCACTGTCAGGTCGAAGGTGATCTGGAAGAACGACAACAGGCCCACGGTGACGATCACGTCGTGAATCAGCGACAGGATGGCGCCGACCGCGAATTTCCACTGGAAACGGAACGCCAGGTAGACGAGTACGCCGCCAAGCGCCAGCAGCATGCCGAGGCCGCCCTGGTCGCGCAGTTCTTCGCCCACCTGCGGGCCGACGAACTCGACGCGCTTGACCGTGGCCGGGTTGTCGCCACCGACCGTTTGCAGCGCCGCCGCGACCTGGTTGCCCAGTTGCGGGTCTTCACCCGGCATGCGCACCAGCAGGTCGGTGGTCGCACCGAAGTTCTGCACCACGGCGTCGTGATAGCCGGCTTTCACCAGCTCGTCACGGACCAGGCCCAGGTCGGCCGGTTTCTCGTAGGTCAGCTCGATGAGCGTACCGCCGGTGAAGTCCAGCCCGTAGTTCATGCCCTTGTGGAACATGCTGAACAGCGCCAGCACGGTAAGGAGCACGGTGATGGCGAACGCAATATTGCGCACGCCCATGAAGTTGATGGTACGTAACATGGCAGCCCCTTAAATCCACAACTTCTTGAAGTCCCGACCGCCGTAGATCAGGTTGACCATTGCGCGGGTCACCATGATGGCCGTGAACATCGAGGTAAAGATCCCGAGGGACATGGTAACGGCGAAGCCCTTCACCGGGCCGGTGCCCATGGCAAAGAGAATCCCGCCGACCAGCAGCGTCGTCAGGTTGGCGTCGATGATCGCGGTGTAGGCGCGGTCGAAACCTTCGTGAATGGCGCGCTGGATGCTCATGCCATTGGCGATCTCTTCACGTATGCGCGAGAAGATCAGCACGTTGGCGTCCACCGCCATGCCCATCGTCAATACGATACCGGCGATACCCGGCAACGTCAGGGTCGCGCCCAGCAACGACATCAGCGCCAGCAGCATGACCATGTTCAAGGCCAGTGCCACGGTGGCGATCACACCGAAGAAGCGATAGATGGCGATGATGAACAGCGAGACGAACAGCATGCCCCACAGCGACGCATCGATACCCTTGGTGATGTTGTCGGCGCCCAGGCTCGGCCCGATGGTGCGTTCTTCGGCGAAGTACATCGGTGCGGCCAGGCCACCGGCGCGCAGCAGCAGGGCCAGTTCGGAGGATTCACCCTGGCCGTTGAGGCCGGTGATGCGGAACTGGCTGCCCAGCGGCGACTGGATGGTCGCCAGGCTGATGATCTTCTTCTCTTCGGTGAAGGTCTGTACCGCGACGTCCTTCTCCACGCCATTGACCGTTTGCTTGACGTAGCGGGTGGTCGGGCGCTGTTCGATGAAGATCACCGCCATGCTGCGGCCGACGTTGCTGCGCGTGGCGCGGCTCATCAGGTCGCCGCCGTGGCCATCGAGCTTGATGTTCACCTGTGGCTGGCCATGTTCGTCGAAGCTGGCCTGGGCGTCGGTGACCTGGTCACCGGTGATGATCAGGCCACGCTCGACGGCCGCCGGAGCACGGTTGCCCTCGCGGAATTCGAAGGTCTCGGTGGTGGCCTTGGAATCGTCCGGGCCTGCGCCGAGGCGGAATTCCAGGTTGGCGGTCTTGCCCAGGATACGCTTGGCTTCGGCGGTGTCCTGCACGCCCGGCAGCTCGACCACGATGCGGTTGGCACCCTGACGCTGTACCAGCGGCTCGGCCACACCCAGTTCGTTGACCCGGTTACGCACCGTGGTCAGGTTCTGCTTGATCGAGTATTCGCGGATTTCCGCAACCTTGGCCTGAGTCATGGACAGGCGCAACACCGACAACTCGTTGCGCTCGCTGGCGGTCAGGTCGAAATCGGTGAAATTCTTGCGGATCAAAGCCTGGGCCTGGTCACGGGTCGCGGTGTCGTTGAAGCCCAGCTGGATGGCACCATCCTGCTGCGGCAGGCTGCGATAGCGCACACGTTCCTTGCGCAGCAGCGTCTTGACTTCGCCTTCGTAGACTTTCATGCGGGCGTCGAGCGCCTTGTCCATGTCCACTTCGAGCAGGAAGTGCACACCACCGGACAGGTCGAGGCCCAGCTTCATCGGGCTGGCGCCCAGGCTGCGCAACCACGGCGGCGTGGTAGGGGCCAGGTTCAGGGCCACCACGTAGTCGTCGCCCAGCGCCTTGCGCACGACATCCTTGGCCGGCAGCTGGTCTTCGGCCTTGGTCAGGCGCAGCAGACCGCCCTTGCCGTTTTCGGCCAGGCTTGCGGATTTGACCTGGATGCCGGCGGCGTTGAGCGCCGTGCCGACGCGATCCAGATCGGCCTGATTGACCTGCAGCGCAGTGCTCGCGCCGCTGACCTGGATGGCCGCGTCATCAGGATAGAGATTAGGTGCGGAATAGATAAAACCGATCGCCAGCACCGCCAGGATCAGTACATATTTCCACAGAGGGTATTTGTTCAGCATCACGCCGCCCGTTCAAGACGCGGGGCGCCTTGCGCGCCCCGACATGGGTAAAAGTCTGCAGCTTAGATCGCTTTGAGCGTGCCTTTGGGCAGGGTCGCGGCGATGGCGCCCTTCTGGATTTTCAGCTCGACGGTGTCGGACACTTCGATGACCACGAAGTCGTCGGTGACCTTGTTGATCTTGCCGGCAATGCCGCCGTTGGTAACCACTTCGTCACCTTTCTGCAGGTTGCCCAGCAGGTTTTTCTGTTCCTTGGCACGCTTGGCCTGCGGGCGCCAGATCATCATGTAGAAGATGACCAGGAAACCGACCAGGAAAATCCACTCGAAGCCAGTGCCGGCAGGGCCAGCAGCCGGTGCAGCGGCGTCCGCGAAAGCGGCGGGGATCAAAAAGCTCATTCAACGCTCCAGTTACTTAGAAGTTATTGACTTGAAAGTCTTTATAAAACGGTCAGTCCAAGGGCGGCACAGGCAGCCCGCGCTTGGCATAGAAGGCATCGACAAAGGCGGCCAATGTACCCTGTTGAATAGCCTCGCGCAAACCAGCCATCAGGCGCTGGTAATGACGCAAATTGTGGATGGTATTCAACATGCTACCCAGCATTTCCCCGCACTTGTCCAGGTGGTGCAGATAAGCGCGCGAGAAGTTGCGGCAGGTGTAGCAATCGCAGGTAGGGTCCAGCGGCGAATCATCGTGGCGATGGAACGCATTGCGGATCTTCAGCACGCCGGTATCGATGAACAGATGCCCATTGCGCGCGTTGCGCGTCGGCATCACGCAGTCGAACATGTCGACGCCGCGGCGCACACCCTCGACCAAGTCTTCGGGTTTGCCTACCCCCATAAGGTAACGAGGTTTGTCAGCGGGCATCTGGCCCGGCAGGTAGTCGAGCACCTTGATCATTTCGTGCTTGGGCTCGCCCACCGACAGGCCGCCGATGGCCAGGCCATCGAAGCCGATCTTGTCCAGGCCTTCGAGCGAACGCATGCGCAGGTTCTCGTGCATGCCGCCCTGAACGATGCCGAACAACGCCGCCGTGCTGTCAGCGTGGGCATCCTTGGAACGTTGCGCCCAGCGCAGCGACAGCTCCATGGACGTGCGCGCGGTCTGCTCGTCGGCGGGATAAGGCGTGCATTCGTCGAAGATCATCACGACGTCCGAGCCCAGGTCACGCTGCACCTGCATCGATTCCTCGGGACCCATGAAGACCTTGGAGCCGTCCACCGGGGAGGCGAAGTACACGCCCTCCTCCTTGATCTTGCGCATGGCGCCGAGGCTGAATACCTGGAAGCCACCGGAGTCGGTCAGAATCGGCCCTTTCCACTGCATGAAATCGTGCAGGTCGCCGTGCGCCTTGATCACCTCGGTGCCCGGACGCAGCCACAGGTGAAAGGTGTTGCCCAGGATCATCTGTGCGCCAATCGCCTCGATGTCGCGCGGCAACATGCCCTTGACCGTGCCATAGGTGCCCACCGGCATGAACGCCGGGGTTTCCACCACGCCACGGGGAAAGGTGAGGCGGCCACGACGGGCCTTGCCATCGGTGGCCAGCAACTCGAACGACATACGACAGGTGCGACTCATGCTTGATCCCCTGGCGCGGCTTCGCTGGGACCGCGAGGCGCCGGATTGCGGGTGATGAACATGGCATCACCGTAACTGAAGAAGCGGTACTCGTTGGCCACCGCCGCCGCATAGGCCGCCATGGCTTCGGGATAACCCGCGAACGCCGAGACCAGCATCAACAGCGTGGACTCGGGCAAATGAAAGTTGGTTACCAGGGCATCGACCACATGAAACGGCCGCCCTGGAAAGATGAAGATGTCGGTGTCGCCACTGAACGGTTTCAATACACCATCGCGGGCGGCGCTTTCCAGCGAACGCACGCTGGTGGTACCTACCGCTACCACCCGGCCACCGCGGGCCTTGCACGCCTGCACCGCATCGACCACGTCCTGGCTGACCTCCAGCCACTCTTTATGCATATGGTGATCTTCGAGCTTCTCGACCCGCACCGGCTGGAAGGTGCCCGCGCCTACATGCAATGTGACGAAGGCAGTTTCAACGCCCATCGCTTCGATCTGCGCCAGCAGCGCCTCGTCGAAGTGCAGACCCGCCGTCGGCGCCGCCACCGCGCCGGCCTTCTCGGCGTACACGGTCTGGTAGCGCTCGCGGTCGGCGGTGTCGTCGGGCCGGTCGATGTAGGGCGGCAACGGCATGTGGCCAACCTTGTCGAGCAGCGGCAGCACCTCTTCGTTGAAGCGCAGCTCGAACAGCGCATCGTGCCGCGCGACCATCTCGGCCTCGCCACCACCGTCGATCAGGATCATCGAGCCGGGCTTGGGCGACTTGCTGGAACGCACATGGGCCAGCACGCGGTGGCTGTCCAGCACGCGCTCCACCAGAATTTCCAGCTTGCCCCCCGACGCCTTCTGGCCAAACACCCGCGCCGGAATCACCCGGGTGTTGTTGAACACCATCAGGTCGCCCGGCCGCAGAAAGCCCGGCAGATCGGTGAATTGACGATGATCCAGCGCACCGGACGGCCCATCGAGGACCAACAGGCGGCTGCCATGGCGCTCGGCCAGCGGATGGCGAGCGATCAGGGAATCAGGAAGCTCGAAAGAGAAATCGGCGACGCGCATGATAGGGTTCGGCTGTATAGGGCTGAAAATTCTAGCAAAAATCTTCAAAATTGACCATGAAAGCTGATTGACCAGTGGTCGAGTCGTCTCTATACTTCGCCGCCTGTAAGCCCTGATGGCGGAATTGGTAGACGCGGCGGATTCAAAATCCGTTTTCGAAAGGAGTGGGAGTTCGAGTCTCCCTCGGGGCACCAAATCAGAAAAAAGACCTTCGCGAAGGTCTTTTTTTTCGCCTGCGATTCGGCATCCTTCCTGTGCAGAAACGGCCGCTGACCATGAACAAGCCAGCGCTGCCGACGCCGTATCCGTTCACCGCCACCTATTCAGTGGTACCCAGGCATTCGATATATGGCTCAAGGGGCACCGTGTCTTTCGCAGCCTTGGCGACCTCTGCAGCAAAATCGACTGTTGCCCCCACCTTCTCATGAACTGTGCCTCCCGCCGCTGACCTGATGCGCCTACCCTTGGAATCAACTCAAAGGAGCAGTCGTCATGCCGGATGCAGCCAACCTCTACCTGTTCGTCATTGCCGCGGCATTGCTGCTGATCGTCCCCGGACCGAACATGGCGTTCGTCACAAGTCACGCCCTTGCCCATGGCTGGCGGGCCGGGGTGGCGGCCGCGCTGGGCATTTCGCTGGCAGATTTGATCATGACGCTGCTGGTCAGCGCAGGCATGGGTGCTGTCGTCATGAGTTGGGCTCCTGCTTTCGACTTGTTGCGGTTGGCGGGTGCGTGCTATCTGTTGTGGATGGCTTGGCAAGCGTTGACGGCGCCAACGGCTCAAAGCGCTGCCCCACTTCCGCTGGGCTCGACCCGCAAGGTATTCATTCGCGCCACGCTCAATAGCTTGTTGAACCCCAAGGCCCTGCTGTTCTTCATGGTGTTCCTGCCGCAATTCGTCACGGTCGGCAACGCAAGCGTAGTCGTCCAGCTTTCGGTGCTGGGCATGCTGCTCGCCTTGATTGCCCTGGTTTTTCACTGCGTGCTCGCCCTTTGTGCCGCAACGCTGCGTAAACGGTTGAATGGCGGTCCGGCGTTGAGAAGGTGGGGCAGCTATGGCTTCGCGGGCATGATGACGGCACTGGCCGCACGACTGTTATTTCTTGAGCGACCCCTATGATCTTCCTTCTACACCCCGGCAAAACAGGTATCAGCTTCAACCTACTGGCACTATGAAAGCCCCTACCTGATCCACCCCCGCGAACACGGAGTTCCGCCCTTCACATGAGCAATGCCTACCGTACATTCTTCGCAACCCCAGGCGTCGTGGCGCTGATCGTGGCCGGCTCGATGGCCAGGCTTCCGCAAGCCATGGTCGGAATGGGCCTGATTGCCATGCTCGCACAGGAAACGGGCCGCTACTGGGTCGCAGGGGCGGTAGCGGGCACTTATACCCTGACCAGCGCCATACTCGGGCCGAAGATCTCGAAGCTGGTGGATCAGCGCGGCCAGCGCAAGGTGCTGGCGCCGATCGCGGCGTTCAGCATTGGCATGCTGCTGGCCCTGATCGGTGCCGTGTACTGGCATGCGCCGTTGCCGGTGCTGTTCGTGCTGGCAGCCATGGCGGGTGTGCTTCCCCATTTCGGGGCGATGATCCGCGCGCGCTGGGCCTATCTGTTTCGCGGAAAGCCGCAGCTGCACGCCGCGTATTCCCTGGATACGGTGCTGGTGGAATTCACCTTCATCGTCGGCCCGCCGCTGTCCATCGCTTTGAGCAGCGGTCTGTTTCCTCAAGCCGGACCTTTGGTGGCCGCCGTGCTGCTGGCCGTCGGCGTGGTCGCCTTCCTGCGCCAGCACGAAACCGAGCCACCGCCGATACCGGCCGTCAAAGGCCACTCCAGCTCTCCCCTGCGCATTCCGGCCTTGCGGATCATCGTCGTGGCGATGCTGGCGCTGGGCGTGCTCGGCGGATCGGTCGACGTGGCGGTGGTCGCTTTTGCCAAGGAGGCCGGCTGGGCGGCCGCTGCCAGCTTCGTCCTGGCAGGCTTCGCGGCCGGGTCGATGGTCGCCGGGATCACCTTCGGAGCGGTCAGGAGTGGGCTACCGTTCGAAACCCAATTGCTGATTGGTGCGGTATTCACCGCCGTGGCGACGACGCTGCCGATCTTTGCGCCCAATGTGTACTGGCTCACCGGCTTGCTGTTCATCACCGGCATGTCGTTCGCGCCGACGCTGATCGTGGTGATGAACATCGGCACGAAAATCCTGCCGCCCGGAAAGATCACTGAAGGGCTGACCTGGTTGAGTACAGGCGTCAGTGTCGGCATTGCAATGGGCGGCGCGATCGCCGGCCTGGTCATCGACCACTTCGGTACCCGTGCCGGATTCGGCGTCGCCATCGGCGCCGGCTTGCTGATGCTCACCGCCGTGCTGACAGGCCTGCGCACGCTGCAGGCAAGTTCGGCGAGCGAGACGATCGTTCCTGGCTGACACGCCCCTGTCACATCCCCACGCTTACATAGCCCTTTCTCTTTCACAGGGCTATGTCATGAGCATGTTCGACCTTAAGCGCCGTCGCCTCGTCCAGGCCGTGGGTGCGGGTTTTCTGCTGCCGGGGCTGGCGCCAGCGGTGATCGCCTCGGTCAAGGACCGTCCCCAACTCACCGATGGCGTACAGTCCGGGGACCTGTTGGGCGACAAGGCAATGGTCTGGAGCCGGTGCGACCGCCCGGCGCGAATGGTGGTGGAGTGGGATACGCGCAGCATGTTCACCAACCCGCGCCGACTGGTCTCGCCATTGGCCGACGCTGGCACCGACTTTACCGCACGAGTCGAGCTCAATGGCTTGCCGGTGGATCAGGCGATCTTCTATCGGGTGCAGTTCGAGGACGCGCAGACCGGCGTCAGCAGCGAGCCGTGGTTCGGTCATCTGCGCAGCGAGCCTTCCCAGCGTCGTGACATCCGTTTCGTGTGGAGCGGCGACACCGTGGGTCAGGGCTTTGGCATCAATCCGGAAATTGGCGGCATGCGTATCTACGAAGCCATGCGCCTGCGCTTGCCAGATTTCTTCATCCACAGCGGCGACACCATTTACGCCGACGGGCCGGTGCCGGCCACGGTGACCACGGAAAATGGCCGCGTGTGGCGCAACATCACCACCGAAGCCAAGAGCAAGGTGGCCGAGACTCTGGATGAGTACCGCGGCAACTACCGCTACAACCTGATGGATGAAAACGTGCGCCGGTTCAACGCCGAGGTGCCGCAGATCTGGCAATGGGACGACCACGAGGTGACCAACAACTGGTCGCCCAGCAAGCAGCTCGACGAGCGTTACCAGAACCGCGACATTCACCACCTGGTGGGCAACGCCCGTCAGGCGTGGCTCGAGTACGCCCCCATGCGCCTGCAGCGGGCCGACAACGGCGGGCGTATATACCGCAAGCTCAGCTACGGGCCGATGCTGGACATTTTCGTGTTGGATATGCGCAGCTACCGTAGCGGCAACGATGACAACCTGGCGCCCACGCCCGAAGCCCGCACGGCGTTTCTCGGGCAGGCGCAACTGGACTGGCTCAAGTCCGGGCTCAAGGGGTCGCAGGCGCAGTGGAAAGTCATCGCCGCCGACATGCCCATCGGTCTGGGTGTTCCAGATGGAGAAGTCAGCCCAGGCGTTGGCCGCTGGGAGGCGATCGCCAACGGCGATGACGGCGCTGCCAAGGGTCGCGAGCTGGAAATCGCCGAGCTGCTGGGTTTTCTGCGCCAGCAAAAAATCGCCAACACCGTCTGGCTCACGGCCGATGTGCATTACTGCGCAGCCCACCACTACCATCCCGATCGCGCTGCGTTTCAGGACTTCGAACCGTTCTGGGAGTTCGTCGCCGGACCGTTGAATGCCGGCAGCTTCGGGCCCAATCCGCTGGATGCCACGTTCGGTCCGCAAGTGGTTTTCCAGAAAGCGCCGCCTGCGCAGAACACTTCGCCGTTCGCGGGCTTCCAGTTTTTCGGCGAAGTGCAGATCGAGGGCTTGAGCGGGGAAATGACCGTGCAACTGCGCGACCTGGACGGCGTGGTGGTGTTCGAAAAGAAACTGCAGCCGGCCTGATCGATTGCACCGCAAGCGCCATGGCAGACGGCTTGCGGTGCCATGGCTCAGCCAACGAGGCCCGGCAGCACCAGGCTCGCGCCCAACCCGATGAGCGCGGTGCCGATCACGCGATCGACGAGGCGTTGTTTCTCCAGCATCCGCCGCCGCAATGGCCCGGACGAAAAGAACAGCGCCACGATGCTGAACCACACCCAGTGCGAGAACGACATGAACAAACCGTAGGCAAAGTTCGTCGTCATCGAACTGCCTGCCTGCACGACCTGACTGTAGGTCGCCACCACGAACAGCATCGTCTTGGGATTGAGCGCATTGGTGAAAAAGCCCATTCGGAAAGCGCTCCACAGAGACGGTGTCGCACCCTCGACGGTATCCAGCGCCAACTTTGACGTGTTGAGCAATGAGCGCAGCCCAAGGTAAATGAGATAACCGGCACCCAGCCATTTCATGGCCATGAACAACAGGGGCGATTGCGTGATGATCACGGCAATACCGAACACGGTGTAGAAAACATGCACCTGTACACCGCAGGCAATGCCCAATGCCGCGATCAGTCCACTGCGCCGCCCATAGGCATAACTGTTGCGCGTGACCATGGCGAAGTCGGGGCCTGGGCTGATGACAGCCAATACGGTAATCAGGGCTACTGCCAGTAATTCGTTCATGACCACATTCCGTCAGCGTTTCTTGAAAGTAACGACCAGTACATCGCGGTGGGCAGGTCGATCGGGGTGTATCGGGATGATGGCGCTGACACCGTGCCGGACCTGTGCGTCATTGAGCAGGGCAGCTTCCAGCTCATGGATCATCGAATGCCTGGCCAGCAGCCGCTGGTCGTTATCGTAGATGGACGTTTCCCCCTCCACGACATTGACCCTGTTGACCATCAGCATGAATACAAAGTCGACGCCGTCCCGGTGCACACCTTCGGGCGTGGGAGAGGCGGCCCCCGCGGACGCATCGATGCGGAACTGATGAACTTCGATATGCCATGCGCAGTGTGGCGCCAGCACGTTGAAGCAGGCGCAACACAGATCCATCACCGCCGAAAACACCAGGCCTTCGCAGAGCTCGGTCGGGATCGGGGCAAAGTGCCGGACAATGCCGCCATTGAGTGGGTTGTGCACAGTGGTCTGGTAATGCGGTTGGTGAGGACAGGGTTGCCAGTGGCGACTGCCCTGCTCGGTGAAGAAGGTGGCGTAACGCCGGAAGCGATAGGTACCACCGTCGCCCATGAACGCGTCCTGGTCCAGATGACCCCATGAGAGCCGGAAGTCTTCCCAGCCCTGGACGAAGCCGGGTACGGCACTGTTCAGCAAGGCTGCGACCATGGGCGGTTGCAGAAAAACAAACCCATTGCGGTTTACGGTATCGCAGACTTCGGCGATCAGTGGCGTATAAAGCTGGGGAGCAAGATTGCCAATGGGCACTGCACGCTTATGAATATTGTCCATGGATTTTCTCCATTTTATTGGTCAGGTCGCCAGAATCCTCGGCAACGAGCGCCATCATGGAGTTTTGCCTGGGCTGAAAAAAACGATTTATAGTCATCGAAACCTGTGAGATTTCGTTGCCCGTATGAGCCTCCCGCCCCTCGCTTCCTTCCGTTTTTTCAACGCTGCCGCGCAAACGCAGAGTTTCATCAAGGCCGCAGAGCAACTGCACGTCACTCATGGCGCTGTGAGCCGCCAGATTCGCTCGCTTGAAGAGGCATTGGGCGTGGAGCTGTTCGATCGACGGAATCGTGCGGTGTTTCTCAACCATGCCGGACGTCTGCTGCATGAGGTGACCCAACCGATGTTCGAGCAGCTGGAACAGGCGGTTCGTCAGGTACAGCAGAAAGCCGGCGAAGACATTCTGGTGTTGTCCTGCGAGCCGACCATCGCAATGAAATGGCTGATTCCACGCCTGCCCGCCTTCAACAAGGCGCACCCGGACATCCAGATTCAATTGCTGGCAGCGGGCGGACCGATCGATTTCTCTCGGTGTAGCGCAGACCTGGCCATCCGACGCGACGATTTCCACTGGGATGACACCGTGCACAGCAGCGCACTGTGTCCGGAATGGGTGGGCCCGGTGTGCGCGCCCAGTCTGGCAGGGCCGGCTGGACGATTGAGCGGCGTGCACCTGCTTCGCAGTCGAACACGACCCGCGGCCTGGGAGCAGTGGTTGCGTCTGGTGCAGAAAGTGGCCTGCGATGTCACGACCATCGATTACGAGCACTTCTACTTGTGCGTTCAGGCGGCCACCGCAGGCCTGGGCGTGAGCATGGCGTCTATGATGATGGTGGAAGAAGAGCTCGCCTCGGGCCAACTGGTCGCACCCTTCGGCTTTGTACGCGACGGGTCCGGGTATTTCCTGCTGTCGGCGCGGTCGACCGAAGAAAGCCGGAAATGCAGGGTTTTTCGTCAGTGGCTGGAGCTCCAGGCGCAGGCATCGGTGGCCCATGGGCTTGAAGGCGCATCTGCCACCCCCCTCTGATCCGGTCTCGTCTCGTGCAGCAGGAATTAACCACCGCCTCGTCCACCTTGCGCTACGCTTTGTCTTATAACGCCCACCGAGGCTGGTTGGGTGTTCCGCTGTTCCATCAGCCTGGCGACTACGAAAGCGCCAGCAAGCGTGCGAGGGGCGAACGTGAAAAACCTAGGCGATATTCTGCAAATCAAGAACTTGACCGAAAAGCTCCAGGGCATCCTTCCATCGACGGCTGCAAAGGGCTACCTGCAGGGGGCCGACGCCTTCGACAAGGGCCGTCCGGACTACCCCAAGGAGCTCGACAACTGGCTGCGCGAGACGATTCAGATCAAGCCGCACAGCAAATGGGACCCACCCCACACAACGGTACTCGACCTGGGGTCTGGCACCGGCAAGTTCATTCCGCGACTGCTCGAGGCCGGCGCCGAAGTGTTCGCCGTCGAGCCTGTTGCGGCGATGCGCGCACAGCTGGAACACAACTGGGCCGACAACCCCTACGTGAAGGTCCTCGAAGGAGCTGCCGAGGAAATTCCCCTCAAAAGTGGGTCGGTGGACGCCGTGGTCTGTGCCCACTCCTTCCATTGGTTCGCCAATGCCGCCAGCATGGCGGAAATCTACCGCGTGCTGAAACCCAGAGGACGCTTGGGGATGATCTGGAACCTGCGCGACACCAGCCACGATTGGGTGCGCCAGATCGCGGACATCGTGAGCGATGTGGCCGCAGACAGCCCACGGTTCTATACCCAGAAATGGCGGGAAGCATTTCCTCACAGCGGATTCACGCCCCTGGTGGAAAAGCGGTTCACCCATACGTACACCGGTACGCCAGAGGACGTCATCCTCAACCGGGTACGCTCGATCAGCTTCATTTCTGCCCTTGCCCCAGAGCAGCAGGAACCGATCTTCCAGAAAGTGCGCGAAATCATCGCTACACATCCGGATCTCAAGGACAAGCAGGAAATCACCGTGCCCTACAACACGGTGGCCTTTCACACTGTCAGATTTCTCTAGCGCCCATAGCGAGCGGCCGGGGCCGGTCAGTGCACCGGCGTCAGCCCGCTTTCCTCAATTGCCAGCCGGGCCGCCGGGGTGCTCAAGTACTGCAGCAACGCCGCGGCCTCTTCAGGGTGAGCGCTGGTACGTGTAACGCCACCTGAATACAGCGTCATCTTCTGCACCGCATCGGGAATCAGACCGACGATGTCGATACCTGGTACCGCCTTGAGCTCGCTCAACTGCTGGAACCCCAATTGCACATCGCCCCGAGCGACGGCCGCCCCTACTGGCTCGTTGTCGACCAGGCTGCTTTTATCGCGAAGCTGCTCGGTGAGCTTCATGCGCGGGAACAGTAGATGTGACAGGTACAGGCCACTGGTACTGTTGGAATAGGCCAGCGAACGGGCGTCCAGCAGCGTCTTGCGAAAGGCGTCGACACTGCCGATGTCAGGCTTGGCCTCGCCCTGGCGTACCGCCATGGCAATGAACGACTTGCCGACATCCACCCGTGGCTCGCGCTGCACTTCACCCAATTGAATGAGTTTGTTCAGGGCCGCGTCTTCGGTAAGCACCAGGTCCGCACGCTCGCCGCGCTCCAGTCGACTGGAGATCGCCATGGGGTTGTCGCCGATGGCCGGCGAAGGCAACACCGTGACTTTGACCCCAGTGGCCTTTTCATATTCGACGACGATGGTCTGCATGGCGCTGACCACACCACCGGAGCCGAGCAACGACAGCTGAACCGGTGGGGGCGCTTTCTGCGCGTGGGCGGCGCTGGAGCCGAGTAATACACAAGCCAGCAGAGCGCTGGTGAGCCGTTTGGTCATGACAATATGATCCTGAAACTGAAGATGAAGCCTGGCCGATGACTGGCCAGAGGCGAAGCGAACGAGTGCGGTGAAGGTCAACCGCCTCGCGAGGAATGATCAGTTTACGCGTAATCGGCCAAAAGCCAGGATCAGGTTGCCATTTAAAAAGGTGTTCTCGGGCAATTGCAACTTGGCGAAACAATTTCTCCGGACAGTCGAGCGCCTATCCCGACAATGCGTCGCACGATGCATTGGCAGGATCTGTGGGGTAACTGTCATTTACCCACGCAAGCTCCGGACCGATCATGCCTGCTCCAGACTGGAGTGAACGTATGCCCAACGCCCTGCCCCCCGAACTGCAGATTTTCGACCGCCCCTTGCAGGTGGTCATCCTGCTGTATCCCGGTATCGAGATCCTCGACTTCGCAGGACCTTACGAGGTGTTCAGTGTCGCCACGCGCATCGCCTTGCGCGACGGCCTCAGTGCTCATCCACCGTTTCTCGTCAGTACAGTCGCGGCCAGTCGCGAGCTGCTTACTGCGCGCTACGACCTACGGGTGCAGCCCGATGCGCAGTTCGATGACGAACTGCCTTGCGACGTTCTGATAGTACCGGGTGGTGTGATCGATCAGCCCGTAAACGATCCGCAGACCCTGGCTTGGGTGCGCCGGATGGCATCGTCGACAGGCTTGCTGACGTCGGTGTGCAGCGGGGCGTTGATTCTGGCCAAGGCTGGCCTGCTGCAAGGACACAGCGTGACCACCCATTGGGCCGACATCCAGGAGCTCCGTGAAAGCTACCCGGACCTGGACGTGCAGGAAAATGTGCCCTATGTCGACGCCGGCAGCCTGGTCACCAGTGCCGGGATTTCCGCCGGTATCGACATGAGCCTGCATCTGGTGGCGAGGCTGCTGGGCGGTGACGCAGCGCGCATCACCGCGCGCCAGATGCAGTACGAGTGGCGCGACCTGCCAGGCTAGGAACGATCCGCCTTGTCGGCCCGGAACATCTGGCGGATGCCACGTACGGCCTGGCGTATGCGATCCTGGTTTTCGATCAGGGCAAAGCGCACGTGATCATCGCCATAGTCACCGAACCCGATGCCCGGCGAGACGCAGACCTTGGCTTCGGCCAACAGCTTCTTGGCGAATTCGAGCGAACCAAGATGGGCGTAGTCCTCGGGAATCTTCGCCCAGACGTACATCGAAGCCTTGGGGTTTTCCACCATCCAACCCAGCTCGTGAAGACCTTTGACCAGCACGTTGCGACGCTGGCGGTACTGTTCGGCGATGTCTTTCACACACTGCTGATCGCCTTCGAGTGCGGCGATGGCCGCCACCTGCAGGGGTGTGAACGTGCCGTAGTCGTGATAGCTCTTGATCCGGGCCAGAGCGTTGACCAGCTCGGGATTGCCGACCATGAAGCCGATTCGCCATCCTGCCATGTTGTAACTTTTGGACAGCGTGAAGAACTCGACGGCGATGTCCTTGGCGCCCGGTACCTGCATGATCGAAGGCGCCTTCCAGCCGTCGTAGACGATGTCGGCGTAGGCCAGGTCGTGCACCACCAAAACGTCGTAGCGCTTGGCGAGTGCCACCACCCGCTCGAAGAAATCCAGTTCCACGCATTGCGCGGTCGGGTTGGAAGGAAAGCCCAGGATCATCATCTTCGGCTTGGGAATGGACTCGCGGATCGCCCGCTCCAGCTCATTGAAGAAATCCACACCGGGCACCAGCGGCACCGAGCGTACCTGGGCACCGGCGATCACAGCACCATAGATGTGAATAGGGTAGCTGGGGTTGGGCACCAGAACGGTATCACCCTGGTCGAGGGTCGCCAGCATCAGGTGGGCCAGGCCCTCCTTCGAACCAATGGTGACGATGGCTTCGTCTTCAGGGTCGATATCGACCTGATAGCGGTCCTTGTACCAGCGCGAGATCGCCCGGCGCAGCCGCGGGATGCCACGGGAAGTGGAGTAGCCATGGGTGTCTTCGCGCTGGGCAACGGTCACCAGTTTGTCGACGATGTGGGGCGGCGTGGCGCCGTCGGGATTACCCATGCTCAGGTCGATGATGTCTTCGCCGCGCCGACGCGCAGCCATCTTCAATTCGGCAGTGATGTTGAACACATAAGGGGGGAGACGATCGATGCGCGCAAAGCGGCGCGGGCGAACAGGTTCGGCCATGATTTCCTCGGAGACGTAAGCGCCCGGAACCGTCCGAGCGACGTTGGCCACTGCGGTGGCCAGGTCGAACGATAATCGGGCCGATGCGGGGCTGTAAAGCGGAATATGCGGCGAGCCCTTCGCGGGCAGAGCCCGGTTCCACAAGAGTCCCTGTGGGAGCGGGCTCTGCCCGCGAAGGCCGCACCACTGACCCAACCTCTGCCCAAAAAAAGCCCCGGATCTATTCGGTCCGGGGCGTTTTTATCGCTGCAGCGAAATCAGTGCGCGTAAGTCAGCAACAACTCACTGGGCACCTTGAAATCCAGCGACATCATCACGCTCAAGGCAGTGATGGTGAAGATCGAGAACACGAACAGCTTGCGCGCCCAGACTCGATCATCAACCGCCTTGTAGCCCGTCCAGGCCATGTACAACCAGTACATGCCCATGGCCGCCGCCACTGCCAGATAGCTCATCCCGGCATAGCCACCCAGGGTCAGCATCAGCGTCGCCAACAGGAAAGCCAGGATGTAGAGCAGGATGTGCTTCTTGGCCACCACGATACCGCGCTTCACCGGCAACACTGGAATCGAAGCTGCCAGATAATCATTGAAGCGGAAGATCGCGATGGCATACGAATGAGGCATCTGCCACAGGCTGAACATCACCAGCAGCGTCAACGCCGCCAGATCGAAACTGTTGCTGACTGCCACGTAACCGATCACCGGAGGCATGGCACCGGACAGACTGCCGACCAACGTACCATGCACCGACTTGCGCTTCAGGTAGAGGCTATAGAACCCCACATAGATCACGAAGCCGATCAGACCGCACAACGCCGCCAGAGGGTTGGCCAATGCGTACAGCATGACCATCCCGGCGACCCCGAGCAGCGTTGCGAAGATCAATGCGACCTTCACCGAAATCTGCCCCTGGACCAATGCGCGGTTCTTGGTGCGCTCCATCTTCACGTCGATGTCGCGGTCGATGCAGTTGTTGAATGCACAGCCCGATGCCACCACCAGCGATGTACCGATCACTGTAGCCAGAAACAGCCCAATGTCGACATGCCCTTGAGAGGCCAGGAAGAACCCACCTGCCACGGAAAGCACGTTACCGAAAATGATCCCCGGTTTGGTGATTTGGATAAAGTGCTTAACGGACATGCCGGGTTCCTTACTTCGCCATCATGAAGTGATGGATGCTGAACATGATCCACAGCGACAGACCGACCAGGAACGCAATGATCAGCGCCGAGAAGACGAAGGCGATCACGTTCCAGCGCTGTTCGGACGTGCGGTCCAGGTGCAGGAAGTAAACCAGGTGAACCAGCACTTGGACCACTGCGAAGATCAGCACGATCCACAGCGTGGCTTCCTTGGACAGGGTCGGGAACATCACCAGACCGAACGGAATCGCGGTCAGGATGACCGACAGTACGAAACCGATCATGTACGACTTGTAGCTACCGTGGCTGCTACCGGCCGAAGTGGTATGAGGGTTTGCCATTTACAGAGCTCCCATCAGATAGACGACGGTGAACACGCAGATCCAGACCACGTCCAGGAAGTGCCAGAACAGGCTCAGGCAGCTCATGCGCGTGTTGTTGGTTGCGGTCAGGCCTTTGGATTTGATCTGGGCGATCAGCACCGCCATCCAGATCAAGCCGCTGGTCACGTGCAGGCCGTGGGTGCCTACCAGGGTGAAGAACCCGGTCAGGAAGCCGCTGCGCTGCGGGCCGAAGCCCTCTTCGATCAGCTTGTGGAACTCGTAGATCTCCATCGCGATGAAGCCTGCACCCAGCAGGAACGTGACGAACAACCACTTCATCACGCCGCTTTTGTCGTTGCTGTGCAGCGCCAGCATGGCGAAGCCATACGTGATGGAGCTGAACAGCAGCAGTGCAGTCTCGGCTGCCACGAAGGGCAGCTCGAAGATGTCGTGGCCCGACGGGCCACCGGCGACGTTGTTAACCAGTACTGCGTAGGCGGCGAAGATCGACGCGAACAGGATGCAGTCGGTCATCAGGTAGATCCAGAAACCAAAGACAGTCATGCCCCCGGAATCGTGATGATCGTGATCGTCGTGACCGTGCTCGTGTTGGTGAGCCACTTCCGCGTTTAAGGTTGCGTTAGACATTGTTTAAGCCTTCTCCACCGTGGAGTTCAGACGAGAATCAACTCGTGCAGCGTTTGCCAGGCGAGCCATGCGTTCACCTTCGATACGAGCGACTTCTTCAGCCGGTACGTAGTAGTCGATGTCGTCGTCATAGCTGCGCACGATCAGGGTGATGACCATGCCGGCCAGGCCGATCGCAGCCGCCCACCAGATATGCCAGATGGCGGCGAAGCCCAGGATCAGACCGAAGAACGACATCAGCACGCCCATACCGGTGTTGCGCGGCATGTGAATCTGCTTGTAGTCCGCGGCGTTGGCAGTGGCTTCACCACGCTCTTTCATGCCCCAGTAAGCGTCCAGGTCGGAAACCACTGGCTGCTCGGCGAAGTTGTAGAACGGTGGTGGCGACGAAGTCGACCACTCCAGGGTACGGCCATCCCATGGGTCGCCCGAAACGTCCTGATTCTTGTGACGATCGCGGATCGATACATAGAGTTGCAGCAGCTGGAAGAAGATACCGGCGGCGACGAACAGTGCACCGACGAAAGCCACGTATAGCCAAGGCGTCCACTCTGGGTTGTCGGTGTGGTTCAGGCGACGGGTCATGCCCATGAAGCCCAGCACGTACAACGGCATGAACGCCAGGTAGAAACCGACCAGCCAGCACCAGAACGAGTACTTGCCCAGACGCTCGTTGAGCTTGAAGCCAAACGCTTTCGGGAACCAGAAGGCGAAGCCGGCCAGGTAACCGAATACCGCACCACCGATGATCACGTTGTGGAAGTGAGCGATCAGGAACAGGCTGTTGTGCAGGACGAAGTCAGCACCCGGTACCGCCAGCAGTACGCCGGTCATGCCGCCGATGCTGAAGGTCACGATGAAACCGATGGTCCACAACATCGGAGAGGTGAACTCGATGCGGCCACGGTACATGGTGAACAGCCAGGTGAAGATCTTCACACCGGTCGGAATTGCAATGACCATTGTCATGATGCCGAAGAAGGCGTTGACGTTGGCCCCCGAACCCATGGTGAAAAAGTGGTGCAGCCAGACCACGAACGACAGCACGGTAATGGCGATCGTTGCCCATACCAGGGAGACGTAGCCGAACAGACGCTTTTTACAGAACGTCGAGGTTACTTCCGAGAACACACCGAAGGCCGGCAGGATCAGGATGTAAACCTCGGGGTGACCCCAGGCCCAGAACAGGTTGACGTACATCATCGGGTTCCCACCAAGCTCGTTGGTGAAGAAGTGGAAGCCCAAGTAGCGGTCAAGGGTCAGCATGAACAGTACAGCGGTGAGGATCGGGAACGAAGCAGCGATCAGGACCGCGGTGCACAGGCAGTTCCAGGTGAACACCGGCATTTTCATCAGCGTCATGCCAGGCGCACGCATCTTCAGGATGGTGACGATGAAGTTGACGCCTGTGAGCAAGGTACCCAAGCCGGATATCTGCAGTGCCCAGATGTAGTAATCGACACCTACCCCCGGACTGTATTGCAACCCCGCCAACGGTGGATACGCCACCCAGCCGGTCTTGGCGAACTCGCCGACACCCAGAGAGATGTTGACCAACAGCACGCCGACCACGAACAGCCAGAAGCTGACCGAGTTCAGGAACGGGAAAGCCACGTCGCGAGCGCCGATCTGCAGCGGCACGACAATGTTCATCAGACCGATCATGAATGGCATGGCCATGAAGATGATCATGATCACACCGTGAGCGGTGAAGATCTGGTCGTAATGTTCCGGTGGCAGGAAGCCGGTGGAACCGCCCGTGGCGACCGCAAGCTGCGAGCGCATCATGATGGCGTCGGCAAAGCCGCGCAGCAGCATGACCATGGCAACGGCGATGTACATCACGCCGATTTTCTTGTGGTCAACCGACGTGAACCACTCGGTCCACAGGTACGTCCACTTCTTGTAGTAGGTGATCAGACCGAACACCACCGCCCCGAGCACCGCAACGACGGCGAGTGTCACCATCACTATCGGCTCGTGGAAGGGCACCGCTTCCAGACTAAGTTTACCGAACATCTTTTACTCCTCTGCCCCAGCAGCTGAATTCTTGCCCATGTCCATCCCTTCGTTCGAGGCTTGCTTCCCCTCGTGGCTGACGCCTTTACCTGGGTTCATGCCTTCATACTTGTCGATGATGGTCTGGAACAGGTTCGGGACGTACGAGGAATACAGCTCGACCGGATTTTTCTCGCTAGGTTTGGCCAGCGCTTCGTAGGTAGCTGCATCGAGCTGCTTAGGCGCGCTCTTCACTTCACTGACCCATGCATCGAAATCAGCCTGGGTCGTAGCGACTGCTTTGAATTTCATGCCGGTGAAGCCTGCACCGCTGTAGTTCGCGGAGATGCCGTCGAACTCGCCGTTTTCATTGGCGATCAGGTGCAACTGCGTCTGCATGCCGGCCATTGCGTAGATCTGGCCGCCCAGCTGCGGAATGAAGAACGAGTTCATGACCGAGTCGGAGGTGATGCGGAAGTTGACCGGTACGTTGGCCGGGAAGACGATCTTGTTGACTGTGGCAATGCCTTGTTCCGGATAGATGAACAACCATTTCCAGTCCATCGCAACGACCTGGATGGTGACCGGCTTGTGCTCGGAATCCAGCGGACGGTACGGATCCAGGTGATGAGTCGACACGTAGGTCACGTAGCCCAGCGCGATGATGATCAGCAGCGGGATGCCCCACACCACCAGTTCGATCTTGGTGGAGTGCGCCCATTCAGGCGTGTATGTGGCTTCCTTGTTGGAGGCACGGTACTTCCAGGCGAACGCAAGCGCCATGACGATGACCGGGATCACCACCAGCAACATCAGCCCGGTGGCGATGTAGATCAGGTTGCGTTCGTCGATGCCCACCTGCCCTTTCGAGTCGATCAGGGTCCATTTGCACCCGCCGAGAAAAAGCATGCCTAAAAAGGGCAGTATGCCAAACAGTCTGGGGTAACGCTTTTTACTCATCTCACGACCTCTAGAGCAGCTTGCTTCAATGCAATTGTGTTTTGGTAGCCAACACTTCAACCTGCCAAGCGCCAGCATTTATATCGGGATTGAATACGGACATGCCAGGCTCGCAGTTGCTGCGGGGTGACAAGACCGGTCTGGAACGGTGCAGCTGTCATGACTTGTGCAACCCAGAGGATTGCAGACTCTTTCCCTTGAGTGCACGGACCACTCAAGGGTTCAGCCAAGCCGTACCAACGGTATGAAAAAGTGCCTGCCAATGGTGCAAAAGCGCCACCGACCTGCCCTTTTTGAGGCACTGACCTGCTGAAATTTCCGCGATTGTAGTGAGCCCTTTACCCATTGACTACGACTAATCCAGCAACAGGTATTTCCAAATTATGCAACAATCCGACGCACTTTCAAAGCCTTGCGACACGATGTCGCACCCCTGAAAACCCTTGCGAAGGCCCGTATTTTAGGGGCTTTCGCGAAATCGCCGACGACGGGTTGTCGCATCTTCGCCGTTACACGCCGAAGGCGGAATCGACTTCCGGCACGAATAATGACGAGGCCGACACCCCTGGCGCCATCAGGCGCGTGTTCGATTGCGGTAGATGCCCACGGGTACAAGGATAGCCGTCATCACAAAAGCCACCAGCGCCCATTGCGCCAGCGACAGGCCAAGCACCGGTGGGTAAGGTGTCGAGCAGAAACCCTGGACCTGAAACACGCTGGGCATCAGATCGGCCAGGGGCAACCCGTCGACGATCGGTTGCAGCGTGTCGAGGCCGCAACTGACCGAGGGATTGGCCAATACCCATGCATGACGCCCGGCCGCAGCAATGCCGCCCACGGCGCTGAGCACTACCAACCCTTCGCATACCGTCACACCGGTACGGCCGCGCATCGCCGCGCCGATGAAGGCGAACAGGGCAATGAAAAGCAAGGCATAGCGTTGCAGGATGCACAATGGGCAAGGCGCCTCGCCCAACACGATCTGCATGTACAGCGCCCCACCGATCAAGGCCAGGCAGATCACGCCCAGCAATACCAGGAAACGTCGCTCGCGGTTCAGGCGCAGGTTGACTTCATTCATTGCAGCTTTCCCTTTACAGGTCAGTACGGGCAGGTTTTTAGATGGGCGCCAGTCTACACGCTGGGTTGCCAAGTGGACTGTAGGAAAACTCTGGAAATACGGTGTAACCAGAAATTTCTGCCGATCCGCACACAGTATGGCGCGCGTGATTAAACCGACGTTAAGCCAGGCGTGGCAGCCAGCATGGCGATCTCGTTAAAGCCTGCGCGTGTCGAGTCGATACATAGGCAACGCACTCCTTTGGCGGGTCGTTCGCCGCCCCGCATCGGCTCCATCAAGAAGGTTCACATGGCAACCCAGAACGCCCGCGCAGATTCCCTTTCGTTGCTGTTGTTCACCTTGCGCAGCGGCAAGTTGATGGCCATCAACCTGCTCAAGGTCAGCGAGATCATCCCCTGCCCTGCCCTGACCCGACTCCCCGAAGCACACCCCCACGTCAAAGGGGTGGCAACCCTGCGGGGCCAGGCGTTGTCCGTCATCGACCTGAGCCGGGCGATCGGTGAGCAACCCTTGCTCGATCCGTCCGGCGGGTGCCTGATCGTCACGGACGTCAGTCGCTCCAAGCAGGGCCTGCACGTTCAGGCCGTCAGCCGCATAGTGCATTGCCTGAGTACCGATATCCGTCCGCCACCCTACGGCTCGGGTACCAAGTCGTTCATCACCGGGGTGACCCAGGTGGACGGTGCGCTGGTGCAGGTACTGGACATCGAGAAAGTCATCCATGGCATTGCCCCGGCGCGCCTGCAGGGCGAACCCCAGCGCTTGAGCGACGCCGATGCCCGCTGCCTGGCCAACGCCAACATCCTGGTTGTGGACGACAGCCACGTGGCGTTGCAGCAGTCGCTCATCACCTTGCGCACCCTGGGCATCGAATGTCGGACGGCGCGCAGCGCCCGCGAGGCGATCGACTGCCTGTTGGAACTGCAGGGCACCGAGGCGCAGATCAATGTGCTGGTATCGGATATCGAGATGTCGGAAATGGACGGCTACGCGCTGACCCGCACTTTGCGAGAAACACCAGACTTCAAGGATCTGTACGTTCTGCTGCACACCTCGCTGGACAGTACGATGAACAGCGAGAAGGCTCGGCTGGCCGGCGCCAATGCCGTGCTGACGAAATTCTCCTCCCCCGAACTGACCGGCTGCCTGATCACCGCAGCGCGTTTCGTCGCCGAACAGGCGCGCTGAGTTCGCTGCGGCATAAAGGTACCTGCGCCTCAACGCAGTCAGGTCAGCGGTGCACCCAGGCATAATGGGTGCCCGTTTACACCGCTGAGGCTCCCTGACCATGAAAACCTACCTGACCCTTTTGCTCGCGCTCGGCGGCGCCACCACTCAAGCGATGGCGTCGACCGACCAAGCCTGGGCGGAACACGACAAACGCGTCGCGAGCAGCTGCTTGAAAGCCACCACATTGAAACAGGCCCGGGTGGCCAGCGCGCCTGCCGAATTCGAAGACCGCGTGGGTTACACCGCAGTGCTCATCCAAGGCCGTTATCCACAGGCGCACATGAAGAATCAGCCTGGCGCCGAGCTGTGTCTGTACCATAAGCAAAGCCGCAAGGCATTCGTCACTCAGTGGGATTCGGTACAGGGCAAATAACGTCAAAGCAGAATGAATGCATAGAGGATGCTGACAAACGGCATGCTGCCGGCTTTCTCGTCGAGTGCTTCCAGCGCTGCGAACTTGAGCATGAATGAAACAACCACCAGCACCCTGATCCATTGCTGGCGTGTCGATAACACCAACAGCATGCCCAAGGCGAGGGCCAGTTGAAAGGCGCAGCACTTGATCGCCGCCGGCAACGTGCTGACGTACAGCAAGGCCAGCATTACGGGGATCAGACTCGCCAGCAGCAATCCTTTGCCATACTTCACACAGTCCATAACGATCACTGGCCTTCCTTCATTTATCGACTTGTTGTAAGGAAAGAAGTCTCTGGTGATCAACTGGGCAGTTCCATAGGTCTATTCAGCACACCTTGTAGGAAAAACCCGACGGGGCTAACGGTTAAACGCCTCTGGATCTGAGCGATTTTTTCCTAGGCGAACCGCAATAGCCCCATGGGCGTCGGCTGCCTAGGGCCGACCACCCACAGGCCTGGGCTTGGCAAGGCAGCGCGACTAAGGTCAAACTGCCCGATCTTCCCCCCTGCCGGTGTCCGATCCGCATGCGCATAGCCATCCGCCCCCTGCTCGTGGCAGGTCTGCTGCTCGTCGTCGTGGTCGTCGCGGCATGGCTGTTCAAGCGCACCTCACCCACCCAGCCAACACCGGCCCAGCCCATCCCGGTGCGGGTGGTCAGCGTGGTGCAGGCCGATGTTCCGCGTTACCTCACCGGCATCGGTTCGGTGCTTTCATTGCACAGCGTGACCGTGCGCGCGCAGGTCGACGGTATTCTTGACCAGGTCGCGGTGAAAGAAGGCCAATGGGTGAACAAAGGGGATGCGCTCGCCAGCATCGACGATCGCGCCATTCGCGCCAGCCTGGCTCAAGCTCAGGCGCAAGCCAGTCAGAGCCAGGCGCAGTTGCAAGTGGCAGGGATCAACCTGCGCCGGTACAAGGACCTGAGCCGTGACAATGGTATTTCCCGCCAGGTGCTCGACGAACAGCAAGCCCTGTTCGACCAGCTCACCGCAACCCTGCAAGGCAACAAGGCCGCCATCGCTGCGGCGCAAGTGCAGTTGTCCTATACCCAGATTCGTTCGCCGGTGACCGGTCGGGTCGGGATTCGACGCGTGGATCCCGGCAATTTCCTGCGCGTCAGTGATGCCGAAGGCTTGTTCACGGTGACTCAGATCGACCCCATCGCTGTCGAGTTCTCGCTGCCGCAGCAGGAACTGGCCACCCTGCAGTCGCTGCTGGACAAGCCGCAGCCAGCGGTGGTGCGCGCGTACATAAATGGCGACACCGAGACGGGCACGCAGGTCGGTGAAGGCCACCTCACCCTGCTCGACAACCAGATTGCGGCAAACACCGGTACCATTCGCGCCAAGGCCGAATTTCATAACGGCAAACACACTTTGTGGCCAGGTCAGCTGGTGAGTGTCGGATTGCAGGTCGGGGTCGAGCGCAATGCCCTGGTGGTGCCATTGGCCGTGGTCCAGCGCGGGATCGACGGCCATTACGTCTACCGTGTGACTGACGCCAAGGTCGAGCAGGTTCCGGTGCAGGTGCTTTACCAGAACTCCACGCAGAGCCTGATAGAAGGCGTGGCGGCTGGTGACGTGCTGGTCAGTGACGGGCAGTCAAGATTGAGGCCAGGCGCTCCAGTACAGCTTGTCGAGCCGGCGACGGGCAACGCAGCGACCGCGCCATGAGCACCGGGCGCTCGGTCAGCGCCTGGTGCATCGACCACCCGGTGGCCACCGTTCTGCTGACCTTTGCCCTGGTGTTGCTCGGTGGCCTGGCCTTTACCCGGCTGGCAATTGCGCCGCTGCCCGAAGCGGATTTCCCGACCATTCAGGTGAACGCTCAATTGCCCGGCGCCAGTCCGCAGACCATGGCGTCTTCGGTCGCCACGCCTCTGGAAGTGCAGTTCAGTGCCATCCCCGGCATGACCCAGATGACCTCCAGCAGCGCGCTGGGCTCGACCAATCTGATCCTGCAATTCAGCCTCAGCAAAAGCATCGACACCGCCGCGCAAGAAGTCCAGGCAGCGATCAATACCGCGGCCGGACGTCTACCGCAGGACATGCCCAACCTGCCAACCTGGCGCAAGGTCAACCCGGGGGACAGCCCGGTGCTGATCCTCAGCGTGAGCTCGGCGCAAATGCCCACCCATGTGTTGAGTGACTACACCGAAACGCTGCTGGCTCGGCAACTGAGCCAGATCGAGGGCGTCGGCCAGGTCTACATCACTGGCCAGCAACGCCCGGCGATTCGTGTGCAGGCGGCTCCCGAGCGCCTGGCTGCGTTGGAGCTGACCTTGGCCGACCTGCGCGGCGCCATCCAGCAGACCAGCTTGAACCTGGCCAAGGGCGCTCTGTACGGTGACACCAGCGTGTCGACACTGGCCACCAACGATCAACTGTTCGAAGCCGATGAATACGCGCAGCTGGTGGTGGCCTACCGTGACGGTGCGCCGGTGCAGCTCAAGGATGTCGCCACGGTGATCCAGGGCGCGGAGAATGCCTACGTGCAATCCTGGTCCGGTGATCAACCGGGGTTGAACCTGACGATTTTCCGCCAGCCGGGCGCGAATATCGTCGACACCGTCGACCGCATTCTCGCCGCCATGCCACGCCTGCAGGAGATGCTGCCGGCGACCGTGGACGTCACCGTGCTCAACGACCGCACCCAGACCATTCGGGCTTCCCTGCACGAAGTCGAGCTGACGCTGCTGATCGCCGTGTTGCTGGTCGTGGCGGTCATGGCCCTGTTCCTGCGCCAGCTGTCAGCCACGCTGATCGTGTCGAGCGTGCTGGGTGTGTCTCTGGTCGCGACATTCGCCGCCATGTACCTGATGGGTTTCAGCCTGAACAATCTGACGCTGGTGGCGATCGTGATCAGCGTCGGCTTCGTGGTCGACGACGCGATCGTCGTGGTGGAGAACATCCATCGCCATCTGGAAGCCGGCGATGGCATGCGCGAAGCGGCGATCAAGGGTGCCAGTGAAATCAGCTTCACGGTGGTGTCGATCAGTTTTTCGCTGATTGCCGCCTTCATTCCGCTGTTGTTCATGGGGGGCGTGGTCGGGCGGCTGTTCAAGGAGTTTGCCTTGACGGCGACCTCGACCATTCTGATTTCGGTCGTGGTTTCCCTGACCCTGGCACCGACCTTGTGCGCGCTGTTCATGCGCCGACCCGCGCACGCCACGCGCGCCGATTTCGGTGCGCGTCTGCTGGACTGGTATGACAAGGGGCTGATACGCGCGCTGGCGCACCAGCGTATCACCCTGGCCGTGTTCGCCCTGACCGTGGGCCTTTCAGTCGCAGGCTACGTGCTCATCCCGAAAGGGTTCTTCCCGGTGCAGGACACCGGTTTCGTGCTGGGTACGACCGAGGCGGCGGCGGACATTTCCTATAAGGACATGCAGGAAAAACACCTCGCTCTGGCCCGCATCGTCGGCGCAGATCCGGCGGTCCGGGCTTATTCCCACGCTGTCGGCGTGACAGGCAGCAACCAGACCATTGCCACCGGACGATTCTGGATCGGCTTGAAGAACCAAGGCGAGCGAGACGTGTCGGCCAGCGAGTTCATCGACCGCCTGCGGCCGCAACTGGCGCAGGTCCCGGGCGTGGTGCTGTACCTGCGCGCCGGGCAGGACATCAACCTCAGCGCCGGCCCCAGCCGTAGTCAGTACCAATACGTGCTCAAGAGCAATGACGGGCCCACCCTGAACCTGTGGACCCAGCGTCTGACCGAGCGGCTGCGGGCCAATCCGGCCTTCCGCGACCTGTCCAACGACTTGCAGTTGGGTGGCAGCGTGACGCAGATCAGCATCGATCGCGTGGCCGCAGCGCGTTTCGGCCTGACCACCAGCGACATCGATCAGGCGCTGTACGATGCGTTCGGTCAGCGCCAGATCAACGAATTCCAGACCGAGACCAATCAGTACAAGGTCATTCTGGAGCTCAAGGCGGATCAGCGCGGCAAGGCCCAGAGCCTGCAGTACTTCTATCTGCGCTCGGCGCTGAGCGGTGAAATGGTACCGCTCTCGGCCGTCGCCCGAGTGGAGCCGCCCACTCAGGGCCCCTTGTCGATCAGTCACGACGGTCTGTTTCCGGCTGCCAACCTGTCTTTCAACCTGGCGCCAGGCGTTGCGTTGGGCGAAGCCGTGGCGCTGCTCGAACGCACGGAGGCGGAACTGGGCATGCCCGCTTCCATCACCGGCAGTTTCCAAGGCGCAGCCCAGGCCTTTCAAAGCTCGCTGGCCAGCCAACCCTGGCTGATTCTGGCCGCCCTGGTGGCGGTCTATATCATCCTGGGCGTGCTGTACGAAAGCTTCGTCCACCCCCTGACGATCATCTCGACCCTGCCTTCGGCCGGGCTCGGTGCCTTGTTGCTGCTATGGCTGTGGGGACAGGATTTCTCGATCATGGGTTTGATCGGCCTGGTCTTGCTGATCGGCATCGTCAAGAAGAACGGCATTCTGATGATCGACTTCGCCCTGCAGGCGCAACGCATCCAGGGACTGCCCCCGCACGAAGCGATACACAAAGCCTGCCTGACGCGATTTCGCCCGATCATCATGACCACCCTGGCTGCACTGCTGGGCGCGTTGCCGTTGATGTTCGGCTACGGCGCCGGTGCGGAATTGCGCCAGCCGCTGGGTATCGCGGTGGTGGGCGGCCTGCTCATCAGCCAGGTGCTGACGCTGTTCACCACCCCGGTGATCTATCTGCAACTGGAGCGGCTGTTTCACCGCACCGACGGTTCGCGGACACCCGCACTGCCTGCCAGCCACTGAACACTACCCATAAAAAAACGCCCGATACGCGGGCGTTCTTCTATTGCTCAAACCTACTCAGCTATGGGCGCGAGCGATATTGCGCAGCGCCTTGATCTCGTCGTGATTGCGTTGCACGCCCTGCTGCTGACGCTCGATGATGGAATGGACATGGGCGGGCAGTGGCTGGGCCAAGGCGTCTTTATAGGCTGCAAGTGCCACATCTTCGCCACGCTCGGCTTCGTTCAAGACCGCTTCTTCATCCTTGCCGGTAAAAATCGATTTGACGTCGACCCAACGGCGGTGCAGGTCGCCGCTCAGGCTGGTGGAATCCTCAGGCGTACCCCCCAAGGCGATCACTTCGGCTTGCAACTCGCCCGCCGCCTCGGCGCATTCGTGCGCGTGCTTGGTGAACAGCGCCTTGAGCTCGGGGTTCTTGATGTCTTCGGCACACGTCTTGAAGCCTTCCTGACCGTCTTTGCAGGTTTCGATCAGATTGTTAAGAATCGAAATCACGCTTTTGGTGGGACCATTCATCTTTGTTCAATTCCTGAGAAAAAATCGGAAACCGGGTTGGGGATGGATGAGCAACAGCAGGCTTCGTGCCAAATCGATGTAATTGGTTATCGTCTTATAAATCAGTAGCTTGCGATTAATCAGCAGCCGACCCTGCCCTCTTTATGCATGATCACGAATTATGTGCTCGTGCAGAATGCATGTAACCTTTGCCACTCTGTCCATGAAACGAAACTCGTTGCGAAGACCTGCCCATGAACCCCGAAAAACTCGAATCCCTGGTGACATTTGCAATGCCCTTCGGCAAGTACAAGGGCCGGGTGATTGCCGATCTGCCAGGGCATTATCTGAACTGGTTCGCACGCGAAGGCTTTCCCAAGGGAGAGCTGGGTGGTCTGCTGGCCCTCATGCAGGAAATCGATCACAACGGTTTGTCCGACCTGCTCGATCCGCTGCGTGTCAAACATGGCAAGCCGCGCATTGCCGATGGCCGGTAGACACCGTGAGGGCTTTGTTCCAGGCAAAAAAAAGTGCGCCGACCAAGCGCACTGAAGACAGCCATGAAGCGCCTAACGAAGTCTGATCAATCGAGCAGAGCCAGTGCTTGCGCGCTGCACTCCTGAATGCGTGCCCAATCGCGGTTTTCAATCCATTTGCTGTCGAGCATCCACGAGCCGCCCACGCACATCACGTTGGACTGCCCCATGTAGCTGTTGATGTTGCCTGGACCCACGCCGCCGGTCGGGCAGAAGCGTACTTCCGGGAAAGGTCCGCCCAGCGCCTTGATGGCAGCAACACCACCGCTCACCTCGGCCGGGAACAGCTTGAAGCGGCGATACCCCAGCGCGTAGCCCATCATCAATTCGGACGGACTGCTGATACCCGGCAGCAAGGGCAGCGAGCTTTCCACACCGGCCTTGAGCATGTCCTGGGTCACACCGGGGGTGACGGTGAACTGAGAGCCGGCCTGCTCGGTTGCGGCCAGCATTTCCCGAGTCAGTACGGTACCTGCGCCCACCAGCAGTTCGGGGCGTTGCTCGCGCAGCACCTGAATGGCCTTCAGGCCGAGTGCCGAACGCAGGGTCACTTCCAGCACGGTCAGACCGCCGGCCGCCAGCGCATCGGCGAGCGGCAGAATGTCCTCTTCACGCGCGATGGTGATGACGGGCAGGATTCGCGCACGCGCCGCCAGGGCGTCGATCTGGGCAACCTTGTCGACCATGCGTTGCTGTTGTTCGGTGGTGATCATTGCGGCAGTTCCTTGATTCAGTGACACCAGTAGATATCCAACGCGGAGTGCAGGAAGGCGCGGATCGGCATCTGCGCGACATCGTCGCCGGCCAGTGCGGTGCGCAATGTGCTCAACTTGCTTTCGCCCTGTACCGACAACACCTTGAAGCGGGCCGAGGCCAGCAGCGCGCGGCTCATGCTCAGGCGTTGATGGGGTACGCTGGGCGCCAGCATCGGCCAGCAGCGACGCTCGCTGTCCAGTGCCAGGGCCTGTTGGAGGTTGGGGCTGTCGGGAAACAACGACGCGGTGTGCCCGTCATCACCCATGCCCAGTACCAGCACATCGATCGGCGGCAATTGGCCGAGCAGGTCATCGGCCACTGCAGCGGCCCCCTCCTGGCTGGAAGTGGTCTGGTACAAGCTGACGAAACGAGCCTGCTCCACCGCGCCAACCAACAGGTGGCGCTTGAGCAGACCGGCGTTGCTGTCGGCGTGCTCGATGGGCACCCAGCGCTCGTCGGCCAGGGAAATCACCACGCGCGACCAGTCCAGGCTCTGACGCGCCAGGCATTCGAAGAACGCTACCGGACTGCGTCCGCCGGAAACCACCAGGGTCGCCACGTTCTGACGTTCGATGGCCTCGCGCAATTGTTCGGCCACCGTGCCGGCCAAGGCTTCGGCCATCAGGGGAGCGCTCACGCAGTCGTGAACCTTCACCCCTTCGGGGAACTGTAAATCAGATATCGCCATACCAGGATCTCCCATCGCGTGTGATCAGGGCAATCGAGCTCATCGGCCCCCAGGAACCTGCCGCGTACGGCTTGGGGGCATCGCCGGACTTCTTCCAGCCGGCGATCAGCTGATCGCACCATGTCCACGCATATTCGATTTCATCTTTGCGGACAAACAGGTTCTGATTGCCCTGCATGACCTCCAGCAGCAACCGCTCGTACGCATCTGGAATACGCGCACTGCGATAGGTGTCGGAGAAATTCAGTTGCAACGGCCCGCTGCGCAGTTGCATGCCCTTGTCCAGGCCTTGTTCCTTGGTCATCACCCGCAGCGATATGCCTTCGTCCGGTTGCAGGCGGATGATCAGCTTGTTGCTGATCTGCAGGCGCTGCTCGGGGGCGAAGATGTAGTGCGGCGGCTCTTTGAAGTGGATGACGATCTGCGACAGTTTCTGCGGCATGCGCTTGCCGGTGCGCAGGTAGAACGGCACGCCGGCCCAGCGCCAGTTGCGAATGTCGGCTCGCAGCGCGACGAACGTTTCGGTGTCGCTCTGGGTGTTGGAGTTTTCCTCTTCCAGATACCCCGGCACGGGCCGGCCTTCGCTGTAACCGGCGATGTACTGACCCCGTACCACTTGCTGGGTCAGACCATCGGCAGTGAACGGTGCGAGCGCCTTGAGAACCTTCACTTTCTCGTCGCGGATACTGTCGGCGGACAGATCGGCCGGTGGGTCCATGGCGATCAGGCACAGCAGCTGCAACAGGTGGTTCTGGATCATGTCGCGCAACTGACCGGCCTGGTCGAAATACCCCCAACGCCCTTCGATACCGACCTTTTCCGCCACGGTGATTTCCACGTGGGAAATGTAGTTCTGGTTCCACTGGGTTTCGAACAGGCTGTTGGCGAAGCGCAGGGCAATGAGGTTCTGCACCGTCTCCTTGCCCAGGTAGTGGTCGATTCGATAGACCCGGTTTTCCGGGAAGTACTGCGCCACGGCGTCGTTGACCCGGCGCGAGGATTCCAGGTCGTGGCCAATCGGCTTTTCCAGCACGGCGCGGGTGCGCTCGGTCAGGCCGACCTTGTGCAGGTTTTCGCAGATGGCGCCGTACACGGCAGCCGGCGTGGCGAAGTAGGCGATCAATTGCTCGGCATTGCCGACTTTCTCGGCCAGCGCAACGTAGGTATCGGCGTCCAGAAAGTCCACGTGCACGTAGCTCAGACGGGCCAGAAAACGCTGCAGCGGTTCAGGCTCCAGCTGCGCCTCGGAAACGAATTTGCGCAGTCCGGCCTCAATGACACCCAGGTGGTGGGCCTCGTCACCGGGTTCACGGGCCAACGCGAGAATGCGGGTATCGGCGTGCAGCAACTGCGCGCGATCGAGTTGATACAGCGCTGGAAACAGCTTGCGCAATGCCAGGTCGCCCAGGGCGCCAAAGAGGGCAAAGGTGCATGATCCTGCGGTCATTGAGGGCATGATGTTTGTTCTTCTATCAAGTTGACGTAGAAATACCCTTTTTCAGGGCGCGATTCAAGGCAGAATGTAGTAATAACCACAACATTTGCCCCTTCAAACAGATACGGGTGGTGGCGCACTGCGCCCACCAGTAGGATAAGCCACCCGTGAAGACAGCCTGGCCAGACATGCTCGCTGGCTGCAGTAGACCCAAGGACATACCATGGACCGTGTGCGAAATCTTCTGGAACAGATCCAGAGCCGCCTCGATGAGCTGAACAAGGCCGAACGCAAGGTGGCCGAGATCATTCTGCTCAATCCGCAGCAGGCAACCCGCTTCAGTATTGCCGCCCTGGCGCAAGCCGCCAAGGTCAGCGAGCCGACGGTGAACCGCTTCTGTCGCTCCTTCGGCGTCAGTGGCTACCCTGAGCTGAAGCTGCAACTGGCGCAGAGCCTGGCCAGCGGCGCGGCTTATGTCAGTCGCGCGGTTGAAGCCGACGACGATCCTGCAGCCTACACCCAGAAGATTTTCGGCAGCGCCATTGCCTCGTTGGACAGCGCCTGCCAGCAACTCGATCCGGCCTTGGTCAGCCGCGCCGTGGACATGCTGATCCAGGCGCGGCAGATCCATTTCTTCGGCCTCGGCGCATCGGCGCCGGTGGCGCTCGATGCGCAGCACAAGTTCTTCCGCTTCAACCTGGCGGTGTCGGCGCATGCCGATGTCCTCATGCAGCGAATGCTGGCCTCGGTGGCCCACACCGGTGAGCTGTTCGTGATCATTTCCTACACTGGGCGCACCCGCGAACTGGTGGAAGTGGCTCGCCTGGCGCGGGAAAACGGCGCCTCGGTGCTGGGCCTGACCGCCGCGGGCTCGCCCCTGGCCAAGGCCAGCAGTGTCAGTCTGAACATACCCCTGCCAGAAGACACGGATATTTACATGCCGATGACCTCGCGCATCGTGCAACTGACCGTGCTCGATGTGCTGGCCACGGGCATGACGCTACGACGCGGCGTGGATTTCCAGCCGCACCTGAGGAAGATCAAGGAAAGCCTGAATGTCAGCCGCTATCCGGCTGGGGATGGGCTGGACTGAATACGGATATGCAGGAGCGGCCAGTGGCCGCGAAAAGTGCGCTGCGGTGAAGCAGATGGACTGTGCCCTGGCTTTCGCGGCCGATGACCGCTCCTACGGTGAGCCCGTCACCGGGTAAAAAAACGGGCGACCGAAGTCACCCGTAAAGAGCACACCACAAATCAGAACTTGGACTGGATCTTCAGGCCGGCCACCAGTGCATCGTCCACCTGATTCACGCCGCCCGGGTGCTTGATGTACTGCACGTTGGGCCGCACGGTCAGCCAGTTGGTGACGTGGAACCCGTAGTAGATCTCGGCGTTGTATTCGGTTTCCTGGATCGGCAGGTAGGTGGGGTTGTCGTAGTCGTCGACATTGTTCAGATCGTTGACCAGGCGACGATTCTTGCGTACGTCGTCGTTGACGTGGATGCGGGCGATGCCCACGCCGATGTCATCCTTGGGCCGAGCGTCGAAAGGCCCCATGTAGGTCAGGCCGATCTGCTGGTAGTTGTCGACGAAGTTGGTGTCCTTGTCGTGCACGGTGGCGTTGGCGAAGATGCTCAGACCACGGGCAGCGCTGCCGTTATGGCTGGTCAACTGCTGCTGGGCCACGATCCAGGCGCCATGCTTGCTGCTGTGGGACTTGTAACTGGCGCCGGACACGGCGGCCGCCTGGCCATTGCCGTCTTCATAGACGTCGTCGGCCTTGGCCGTGCTGTAGTAGTAGCCCAGACGGTACTCGCCCGGCAGATCGTTGAGCTTGGGCGTCCACACCAGTTCGACCGGCAGGATCATGCCTTTGGTGCCGCTACCGCTGAGCTTGAAGCCGTTGCCGGTTTCCAGGTACGAAGGGTTTTGCTCGAACACACCCACCTGCGCGTACACTTCCGGCGTGATGTTGTACTTGATGCGCAAGGCCCACTGGCTGACCGGCCAGTTGTACCAGATGTTGCCCACCCAGTTGCCGACCTGCGAACCGCAGAACGCCAGGTTCTGGAAGTCGCACGGGAAGCTGTTGAATTCCTCGCCCGGACCGAATCGACCGATCTTGACGTTGAGCTTGTTGTCGAAATAGCCCTGCTTGTACCACATCTGCGTCAGCCGCCAGGTCTGCCCCCTGCCCCAGACTTCCTGGGAGGAACTCAAGGTCCCGGCACGCGGATCGCCGATCCGGTCGTTGGAAATGTTGCGACCGCTACGTTCGGTAATGGCCAGCTTGAACTCGGCGTCGTTCCAGCCCAGGATCTTTTCCAGATCCATCTTCACGCCCAGGGCGAACTGGTCGCTGTAGCGTGCGGTGGTGTCGTCGTTGTAGCCACCGTTCAGGTTGCTACCAACCTCCCCCACATACTCCAGCGAAAAATCGTACCCCTTTTCCAGCAACTCGGTACGCGCTCCACCCCAATCGCCGGTCATCCACGGCGACTCTTCGGTGAAGGCGCCGGCGGCGTGCACGCTACCGGCCAGACTCAAGGCGCCAAGCATCGACAATTGGCCGATCAGTCTGGGTTTGTTGATAAGTCTGCTGTTCATCCCGCTTCCTCTTTTATTGTTATTGACGTGTTGTACAGTCTTGCCAATGACAGGCGACAGGCCGCCTGCCGGTATCGCTATTCAGCGTCCTTTGAACTGGGTCACGTTGCCCAAGGGTGCAGCATCTTCCACGGAGCGCGTTGTGCCGAGACGCTCGCCACTGGCCGCGTCGAAAAGCAGGACCTTGCTCGGGTCCAGCAACAGGTTGAGGGTCGCGCCTGGCGTCGGTGCATCATCCGGCGCCAGTCGGCAGCAGACCTTGGTCTGGTTCACCGTGACGAACACCAGGGTGTCCGGCCCGGTCGGCTCGGTGATCTGTACTTCGGCGCGCAACACCGGCAACCCCGTGCTCTGTTCGCTCGCCAGGGCGATCTGCTCGGGGCGAATACCGAGGATAATCTCGCGATCTTCCAACCCTGCGTCGGTGACCCCCAGCGGTAGCTCGCAGCGCGCCTGGCCGCTGTCGAGCAACGCCACCAGACGGCCGTCCTGACGCGTCAGACGCAGAGGGATGAAGTTCATCGGCGGCGAGCCGATGAAGCTGGCCACGAACAGGTTGGCCGGATCGTTGTAGATCTGTTGTGGCGTACCGAACTGCTGGATGATCCCATCCTTCATGACCGCCACCTTGTCGCCCAGGGTCATGGCCTCGATCTGGTCGTGGGTGACGTAGACCGTGGTGGTCTTCAGGCGCTGGTGCATCAGTTTCATTTCAGTGCGCATCTCGACGCGCAGTTTGGCGTCGAGGTTGGACAGCGGTTCGTCGAACAGATAAATCTTCGGCCGACGCGCCAGGGCACGGCCCATCGCCACACGCTGTTGCTGACCACCGGAGAGCTGACCGGGTTTGCGGTTGAGCAGATGTTCGATCTGCAGCAGCTTGGCCACGCGCGCGACTTCTTCGTCGATCGCCGACTGCGGCATCTTGCGGATCTTCAAGCCGAATTCGATGTTCTCGCGCACGCTCATGGTCGGGTACAGCGCGTAGGATTGGAACACCATGGCGATGTCACGATCCTTCGGGCTCATGCCACTGACGTCCTGATCACCAATCATGATCGCGCCGCCGGTGATGCTTTCCAGACCGGCGATGCAGTTCATCAGGGTCGACTTGCCGCACCCCGACGGGCCGACGAGGATCAGGAACTCCCCGTCCTTGATCGACAGTTCGATGTTCTTCAGCGTGTCCGGCAGGCCGGGACCGTAGGTCTTGTTGACGTTGCGAAGTTCGAGCGTAGCCATGATTACCCCTTGACTGCGCCGGCTGTCAGCCCGCGCACGAAATACTTGCCTGCGACCACATAGACCAGCAGGGTCGGCAAACCGGCGATCATCGCCGCCGCCATGTCCACGTTGTATTCCTTGGCGCCGGTGCTGGTGTTGACCAGGTTGTTCAGCGCCACCGTGATCGGTTGCGAATCACCGCTGGAGAACACCACACCGAACAGGAAGTCGTTCCAGATCTGGGTGAATTGCCAGATCAGGCACACCATGATGATCGGCGTCGACATCGGCAGAATGATGCGGCGGAAAATCGTGAAGAAACCCGCGCCGTCCAGACGTGCGGCTTTAACCAGCGCGTCGGGAATGCTCACGTAGTAGTTACGGAAAAACAGCGTGGTGAACGCCAGACCGTAAACCACGTGGACAAGCACCAGGCCGGTGGTAGTGCTGGCCAGCCCGATCTTGCCGAGCGTGAACGAGGCCGGCAGCAGCACCGTCTGGAACGGCAGGAAGCAGCCGAACAACAGCAGACCGAAGAACAACTGCGAACCGCGGAAGCGCCACATCGACAGCACGTAGCCGTTCAGTGCCCCGATGGCGGTAGAGATGATCACGGCCGGTACGGTGATCTTGATCGAGTTCCAGAAGTACCCGTCAACCGTGGCCCAGGCCTTGACCCAGCCGATGCCGCTGACCACGGTCGGCCAGCTCAGCAGGTTGCCGGTGCTGATGTCTTCCGGAGTCTTGAAGCTGGTCAGCAACATGACTACCAGCGGCACCAGATAAAGCAATACGGCGAGGATCAGCACCGCGTAAATCGCGATGCGACTCAGGTTGATGGCGGGTTTGGCTGCGAGATCAGTCATTGCGCTTGGTCCTCAGCTCGGAATACAGGTAAGGCACGATGATCGCGAGGATCGCACCGAGCATCAGAATCGCACTGGCCGAGCCCATGCCCATCTGGCCGCGACTGAAGGTGAAGGAATACATGAACATCGCCGGCAGGTCGGAGGAATAACCCGGACCACCGGCGGTCATCGCCGCGACCAGGTCGAAACTCTTGATCGCGATGTGCGCCAGAATCATCACCGCACTGAAGAACACCGGACGCAGACTGGGCAGCACCACTTTCCAGTAGATCGTCGGCATGCTCGCGCCATCGATCTGCGCGGCACGAATGATCGATTGATCGACACCACGCAGGCCAGCGAGGAACATCGCCATGATAAAGCCCGAGGCTTGCCACACCGCCGCGATCACAAGGCAGTAGACCACGCGATCGGGGTCGATCAGCCAGTCGAGACGGAAGCCTTCCCAGCCCCAGTCACGCAGCAATTTGTCCAGGCCCATGCCCGGGTTGAGCAGCCATTTCCACGCGGTACCGGTGACGATCATCGAAAGTGCCATCGGGTACAGATAAATGGTGCGGATAAAGCCTTCGCGACGGATGCGCTGGTCAAGGAACACCGCCAGCAACACACCGATCACCAGCGTGATGCCGATGAACATGCCACCGAACACGGCGAGGTTCTTGCTCGCGACCCACCAGCGGTCGTTGTCGAACAACCGCGCGTACTGCGCAAGGCCCGCCCACTTGTAGGTCGGCAGGAACGTCGACGTGGTGAACGACAGCACGAACGTCCACAGGATGTAGCCATAGAAGCCCACCAGTACGATGAACATGCTCGGCGCCAGCACCAGTTTTGGCAGCCAGCGTTGCAATGCATCGAACGGCGAGGCTTTGCTGAACGCAGCAACAGAGCTCATGGGGAAATCCATCGAGAAAGAAAAGGGCAGCTACTAGCTACAAGTTTCAAGCTGCAAGATAAGCAGGGCAGTGCTCTGACTTGCAGCTTGCAGCTTGCCGCTACGGCTTATTTGGAAGACTTGACCGCTGCGCCGAGCTTCTTGGCAGTGTCGGCCGGATCGGCCTTCGGGTCGTTGATGTAGTTGGTCACGACATCGAAGAAAGCGCCTTGCACGGCCAGCGTGGTCGCCATGTTGTGCGCCATGCTCGGTTGCAGGCCGCCGGACTTGGCGTCCGCCAGGAAGTCCTTGGCAGCGGTCTGTGCGCAGGAATCGAAACCAAGTTGTTCCATGTTGTTCAGCATGTCGTTGCGAACCGGGATCGAGCCTTTGTTGATGCTGAAGACTTTCTGGAAGTTCTCACCCAGCACGACTTTGGCGATGTCCTGCTGACCGGCCGCAGTGCCTGCGTCCTTCTGCTTGAACACGGCCAGCGAGTCGATGTTGTAGGTGAACGCCTTGTCGGTGCCCGGGAAGGCCACGCACTCATAGTCCTTGCCAGCGACTTTCTTGGCGGCGGTCCATTCGGACTTGGCCCAGTCACCCATGATCTGCATGCCGGCCTTGCCGTTGATGACTTTGGCCGCCTCCAGGTTCCAGTCCTGACCTTTGCCGTCGGCGTCCATGTAGGTCGCGACTTTCTTCAGCTCGGTCAGCGCCTTGACCATTTCCGGGCCAGTCAGCGCGGCGTTGTCCAGGTCCACCAGGGCCTTTTTGTAACCATCGACACCCATGACCGAAAGCACTACCGCTTCGAACACGGTGCTGTCCTGCCAAGGCTGACCACCATGGGCCAGAGGGATGAAACCTGCAGCCTTGAGCTTGTCGCCCGCGGCGTAGAATTCTTCGAGAGTGGTCGGGTTCTTGGTGATACCGGCTTTCTTGAACACTTCCGGGTTGATCCACAGCCAGTTCACGCGGTGAATATTCACCGGCACAGCGACGTAATCACCGTCGTACTTCACGGTATCGGAGACTTTCTTGTCGAGCAGACTGTCCCACTTTTCCGACTTGGCCACGTCTTTCAGCACGTCGGTGTCGAGCAGGCCGGTCGACGCCCATTCCTGGATGTCCGGGCCTTTGATCTGGGCTACACCAGGCGGGTTGCCGGCCACGGCGCGGCTCTTGAGCACGGTCATGGCAGTCGAACCGCCGCCACCGGCTACAGCCCCGTCTTTCCAGGTGAAGCCATCTTTCTCGACTTGCGCCTTGAGCACGTCGACCGCCGCTTTTTCACCGCCTGACGTCCACCAATGGACCACTTCCACCGAACCTTTGGAATCGGCAGCCATGGCACTGAGCGGGAACAGGGAGGCGAAGGAAACGACGAGGGCGAGGCGAGAGAGCTTGTTCATGGGACTTCCTTTTTTGTTGTTATGCAGAGGCAAGTCTGATGCTTGCGTTGCGTGAGAGTGTAAACACCGCCAAGTGGGGTGCAGGTAACGAAGGGATAGGGAAATGTCACAGACTGGTGACATTCATGATCGCCAGGCCAGTCGGCGTGCAGAAACACGCGGACCGCTCACACCGTCTTGCGCGGCAAGACCAATGTCACCCGCAAGCCACCGGCCGGAAGATTCTGCAACGTCACCTCGCCACCGTGGCTGTGGGCGATGTTGCGCGCGATGCCCAGCCCTAGCCCATAGCCCTGCTGGGTACCGGCCAGGCGGAAGTGCGGCTCGAAGACCTTCTGTAATCGTTGCTCGGGTACACCGGGGCCCTCATCGTCCACGTACAGCACGAAGGCCTGCGTATCGTCGTGGATGGACAGGTGCGCGCGGTCACCGTACTTCAGGGCGTTGTCGATCAGGTTGCCGATGCAGCGCTTGATGGCCAGCGGTTTGCCGGCGTAGGGTCGGCGCGCCTGGCCTTCCAGAGTTACACGGCCATTGCCGTGCGGCGCCAGATAAGGTTCCACCAGACAGTCGAGGACCTGATCGAGATCGACCCGCTCGATGTTCTCGTGGATGTCGGTGTCTTTCACGCATTGCAGTGCGCCCTTGACCAGCAATTCCAGCTCGTCCAGGTCGCGGCCGAACTTGGCCTCCAGGGCGGGATCGTCGAGCAGTTCGACGCGCAGCCGCAAACGGGTGATGGGCGTGCGCAAGTCATGGGAGATGGCGCTGAACAGCTGGCTGCGTTCGGTCAGGTAGCGGCTGATGCGCTCGCGCATGGCATTCAGCGCCCGCGCCACTTCCACCACCTCGCTGCCGCCTCCGTCCATGGGCGGCTGGTTGTTGACCTCGCCCAAGGACAACTCGCGTGCGGCTCGAGCCAGACGTTTGAGAGGACGACTCTGCCAGTGCACCAGCACGCCGATGAACAGCAACAGGAAACCGCTGGTGAGGGCGATGAACCAGATCTGCTGGGCCGGCAGTCCCTCTTCTTCCAGGGTCGTGTAGGGTTCGGGCAACAGTGAAGCGATGTACAGCCATTCGCTCGGCCCCAGGCGAATCTGGGTGACCAGCACCGGTGGATTCACCGGCTCCAGGGTCAGGGCGTAGTGCGCCCAGGAACGCGGCAGTTCGTCCAGCTTCAGGCCGCTGTTGAAGATGCGCAGATCATCGGGGCTGACGAAGGTCACCGAAATATCCACGTCGCTGCCCAGTTGGGCTCTGAGCACCGCAGACACCGCCTCGATCACCGCGGTCTTGCGTGCGGTTGGTTCGAGCAACTGCATGCCCAGGGGCTTGTCATTGAGCGATACGAAAAAGCGCGTACCGCCCATGCTGCGCAGTTGATCCAGCACCAGCGGCCGATAGGCCAGTGGCAGCGAACGGAAATAGCTGACGCTGGCCGCCATCGAATGCGCCAGGCTGCGCGCGCTGGTGACCAGTCCTTCGAGCTGGGTGGCCCGTAGCTGTGACAGCCAGATCACGCTGGACAACCCCTGCGCCAGCAGCACCGCCAGCAGGGTCAGCAAGAGCATGCGGCCCAACAGCGAGCGTGGTTTAAACAGGCGCAACGTGGGCCGCCAGCAGGTAGCCGCTACCGCGCACCGTGCGGATCAACCGGGGCGGTTTGTCGTTGTCGCGCAGGCGCTGGCGCAGACGGCTCACCGCCATGTCGACGATGCGGTCCAGAGGCATCGGCTCGCGCCCGCGTGTGGCGTTGCCGATGGTGTCGCGGTCGAGAATCTGCTGGGGATGATCGAGGAACAGCTTGAGCAGGGCGAAGTCGGCACCGGACAGGAACACCTCCTCGCCATCGGTGTGAAACAACCGGTGGCTCACGGTATCGAGCCGCCACTCGTCGAAGCCGAGCACCTCGCCGCTGCGCTCGCTACGCTCGCTGGCGAACTGGCTGCGCCGCAGCAGTGCCTTGATGCGCGCTTGCAGCTCGCGAGGGCTGAACGGTTTGCCCAGATAGTCATCGGCGCCCAATTCGAGACCGATTACCCGGTCCGCTTCATCGGAGCTGGCCGTCAGCATGATGATCGGCACTTGGGCCATGCGCGGATGCTGGCGGATCCAGCGGCACAGGCTGAAGCCGTCTTCATCGGGCAGCATGACGTCAAGAATTACCAGGTCGGTGCCGACCTCGGCGCTCAGGGCTTCGCGAAAGCCGGCGCCGTCGGCAGTGGTGCGCACGGCAAAGCCGGCGCGGCTCAGGTAGGTGTCCAGCAGTTCGCGGATTTCCTGATCGTCATCGACCAGCAGGATCGATTTGCCGACAGTGCTCACGTGGGCGTCCTTGTTGTCATTGCCGGGTCGATACGCCCGGCTTTTTTCAAGGGCTGATTAAACGCTCAAGCTTGCGCCTGTTGCAAGGCCACGCCAGCGCCCAGCAGTCCGGAGAACTCGGCCGTGACCACCCACACGGGAATGCCCTTGAAGTAATCGCTCATGCAGCCCTTGTCGGCGAAGCTCTCGGCGAAACCGCTCTGCATGAAGATATCCAGGAAGCGCGGGATCACGCCGCCGACGATGTACACACCGCCGCGACCGCCCACGGTCAGCACATTGTTGCCCGCCACTCGGCCGAGAAAGCGACAGAATTGCTCCAGGGTTTCGCGGGCGACGGGATCGCCGGCCAGACCGGCTTCGGTGACTTGCGCAGGTGAGTCGCAGGATGGTTCGTGGCCGTCCACTTCGCACACAGTTTGATACAACCTCAACAAGCCGCCACCGCTCAGAATCGTTTCGGCACTGACGTGACCGATCTGTGCTTCGATGTGCGCCCGCAGTTGAGCTTCGCGGGGGCTGCCGACGGGCAGGTCGACATGGCCGCCCTCTCCCGGCAGCGCCATCCAGCCGTTGCGCAGGCCGATCAAGGTGCCCACGCCCAGGCCGGTGCCCGGACCGATGACCACGGCCGGACGTGCAGGGTCGGCCTCCCCTTCGCACACCAGCTGATACTCGTCGGGCTGCAGGCGGGTCATGCCCAAGGCCATGGCCGTGAAATCGTTGATCAGCAGCAGGTGGCCCACCTGCAAAGTCTGGCAGAACGCCTTGCGGCTCAGGCGCCAATGGCTGTTGGTGAAGCGAAATTCGTCACCGTCCACCGGGCCGGCCACCGCCAGGCACGCGGCGCCGATATCGCCTTTTTGCAGTTTGAGGTCGGCCATGTACACGCCGATTGCGTGCTCGGGGCTGGTGTAGTCCGCCGTCGCGAAGACCCGGACCGAATGCAATGCGTCATTCTCCCAGATGGCGAAACGTGCGTTGGTACCGCCAATATCGCCAATGAGGGCGAGTGTCATCGCAAAATCTCCAACCCCGAAGTGAAGGCACTGGCGCCTTGCTCGGCCGAGCTGAAGGCCTGGCGCATGAACCCGAACAGTTCACGCCCGCAACCTACGCCATTGGCCAAGGTGCCGACCGCCGGGGTGCGGCTGGCCAGCGTCTGGGCATCGACGCGCACCTGCAAGGTACCTTCGACACCGTCGACCCGGATGATATCGCCATCGCGCACCAAGGCCAACGGTCCGCCACTGGCCGCTTCGGGGCTGACGTGAATCGCGGCGGGAATCTTGCCGGACGCGCCGGACATGCGACCGTCGGTGACCAGCGCGACCTTGAAGCCGCGGTCCTGCAGCACGCCGAGAAACGGCGTCATCTTGTGCAGTTCCGGCATGCCGTTGGAGCGCGGCCCCTGGAAGCGCATGACGGCGACGAAATCCTTTTCCAGTTCGCCGGCCTTGAACGCGTCGGCCAGTTCCTGCTGGTCCTGGAACACGCGGCAAGGCGCTTCTACCACCTGATTCTCCAGAGCCACAGCAGACACTTTCATGACGCCACGGCCCAGGTTGCCTTCCATCACGCGCAATCCGCCCTCGGCCGAAAACGGGCGTGCCACCGGGCGCAGAATGCTCTCGTCGAGGCTCGCCACAGGCCCTTCGCGCCAGACCAGCCGGCCGTCTTCCAGAAACGGCTCGCGGGTATAGCGGCTCAGGCCATGGCCAGCCACGGTGTTGACATCCTCGTGCAACAGGCCTGCACCGAGCAGCTCGCGAATCAAGAACGCCATGCCGCCAGCGGCCTGGAAATGGTTGATGTCGGCCTTGCCGTTCGGGTAGACGTTGGACAGGGTGGGCACGACCTCGGAAAGGTCGGCCATGTCCTGCCAGGTCAGGATGATGCCTGCTGCCATGGCGATCGCCGGCATGTGCAGCGTGTGGTTGGTCGAACCACCCGTGGCGTGCAGGGCGACGATCGAATTCACCAGTGACTTTTCATCGACGATGCGGCCAATGGGCGTGAACTCGCCATTGGCTTTGGTCAGGCGCGTCACCTGATGAGCCGCTTCATGGGTCAGCGCGTCGCGCAGCGGCGTATTGGGGTTGACGAACGAGGCGCCCGGCAAATGCAGGCCCAGCACCTCCATGAGCAACTGATTGGTGTTGGCCGTGCCATAGAAGGTGCAGGTGCCCGGACTGTGGTAGGACTTCATCTCCGATTCGAGCAATTCCTCACGGCTGGCCTTGCCCTCGGCATAGCGCTGCCGGACATCGGCCTTTTCCTTGTTGGAAATGCCCGACGGCATCGGTCCGCCGGGGACGAAGATCATGGGCAGATGGCCAAAACGCAGGGCCCCCATCATCAAGCCCGGCACGATCTTGTCGCAGATGCCGAGCATCAGCGCACCGTCGAACATGTTGTGCGACAGCGCCACGGCTGTGGACAGCGCAATGGTTTCGCGGCTGGCCAGGCTCAGCTCCATGCCGGGCTCACCCTGGGTCACGCCATCGCACATGGCCGGCACGCCGCCGGCGAACTGGCCGACCGAGCCGATTTCACGCAGGGCTTGCTTGAGCTGCTCGGGGTAGGTTTCGTAGGGCTGATGCGCCGAGAGCATGTCGTTATATGACGAAACAATTGCGATGTTGGTCGCGTTCATCATGCGCAGTTGGTGCTTGTCTTCGGTGCCGCACCCCGCTACTCCATGGGCAAAGTTCGCACACTGCAGCTTGCCCCGCATGGGGCCGTCGCTGGCAGCGCTGTCGATCAGTTGCAGGTAGTGCTCGCGGGTAGCTTGGCTACGCGCGATCAGCCGTTGGGTGACCTCAAGGACGCGGGGATGCATGTGAAGAACTCCAGGCTTTGGGGGCGACCTCTGCAACACTCTGTCCGAACTACGACCTGTGCCAGGGCTCAAAGCCCTGCAGGCAGAATCGATGTGAAGGAAGGGTTGTACCGGTCACTCGTTGTAGATAGAACAAAATATTGCCACTAAAAAGGCTTGTTTTCTATTTCTATGCGAATAATCTTGTAATTCCAACAACAAAACAGATTACGTGACCTGCTTGCCCGGACCTGATCCAAGGGGAATCACCCAATCTGATTACAGGAATCACTCATGACCATTCGTATAGCTATCAACGGTTTTGGCCGCATCGGCCGCAACGTCCTGCGGGCACTCTATACCCAAGGCTACCGCCAGGACCTGCAAGTCGTCGCCATCAACGACCTGGGCGACAGCGCGATCAACGCCCACCTGCTCAAGTACGACACGGTGCATGGCACCTTCGACGGCACGGTGGAGCACGACAAGGAAGGCCTGACGGTCAATGGCGATCGCATTTCGGTGAGCGCCATCCGCAACCCGGCCGAGCTGCCGTGGAAGGCCGAGAACATCGACGTGGTGTTCGAATGCACCGGCCTGTTCACCGACCGTGAGAAGGCTGCGGCGCATCTGACCGCTGGCGCGCGCAAGGTGATCATCTCGGCCCCGGCCAAGGGCGCCGACGCCACGGTGGTCTATGGCGTCAACCATGAAGTGCTGCGCCAGTCCCACGAGGTGATCTCCAACGCCTCGTGCACCACCAACTGCCTGGCGCCGGTTGCCCAGGTACTGCACCGCGAACTGGGCATCGAGCAGGGTTTGATGACCACGATCCATGCCTACACCAACGACCAGAACCTGATCGACGTGTACCACAGCGACCCCTACCGCGCGCGCTCGGCCACCCAGTCGATGATCCCCAGCAAGACCGGTGCTGCCGAGGCAGTAGGCCTGGTGCTGCCCGAACTTGCCGGCAAACTGACCGGCATGGCGGTACGCGTCCCGGTGATCAACGTATCGCTGGTCGACCTGACCCTGAACCTGTCGCGCCAAGTCAGCCGTGACGAAATCAATGCGCTGATGCAGGCGGCCGCCGAGCAGTCCAAGGTGCTGGGTTACAACACCCTGCCGCTGGTTTCCACCGACTTCAACCACAACCCGCTGTCGTCGATCTTCGATGCCAACCACACCAAGGTCAACGGCAAGCTGGTCAAGGTCATGGCCTGGTACGACAACGAGTGGGGCTTCTCGAATCGCATGCTGGACAACTGCCTGGCGCTGATCAACGCCAAGTAAGCCCCATAGCGGCTGGATATGGTTGATGCCGTCTCCAGCCGCGATACCTCCTGCAAAGATCGCGACTTGACTAGATGAGCAGATGAGAAGCATTATCATCTGCTGCTTTCCGGTCGGGCACTTCCGTGAGTCAATCACGCTTCAATTCCGTTTTCCTCTCCCAACGCTTGAGTCTGCTGCGCACCCTTCAGCGCATGGTACGCAACCCCAGCACCGCCGAAGACCTGCTTCAGGAAACCTACCTGAGGGTCAACCGTGCCCTGGGCGAGCGCCCCATCGAGCATCTCGAACCTTTCGTGTTCCAGACAGCGCGCAATCTGGCACTGGATTATCTGCGCTCACGGCGGGTGCAGGAGCGGACCATGGTCGAAGATGTGCCCCTCGACGTGCTACAAAGCATTGCAGCAGTGAGCAGCACTCCAGATGAGGCGGCTCATGCCGAGCGCCTGCTGGCCAGGCTGACCCTGAGCCTTGGCCGACTGACGCCGCGCCAGCAGCGCATTTTCATATTGAGCCGAGTGCATGGCAGCAGTTATGTGGAAATTGCCGAGGAACTGCACGTCTCGGCAAGCACCATACAGAAGGAATTGAAATTGATCATGGCGATCTGCATCGGCGTCGCACAGCGCCTGGAGCAACACCCGTGAACCGGCAGCATTCACCAGAACAGGCGCCATTGACGCCCGTCATGGAGCAAGCCATCGATTGGCTGATCGTTCAGCCCTGCGCCGACCCCGCCGAGCAGAGGGCATTCGAGACCTGGCTGCTGGCCGACCCCGAACATGCCGCTGCGTTCGAGCAAGCCCGCGCCGTGTGGCACGGGGCGCCGGTGCAGGACGCCGCCGTGGCCATGCAAACGCAGCGCCGAACGCCGGCGTGGCGGCGGCATTGGAAACCTCTCGCCACAGCCGCGATGCTGGTGGTCGGTGTACTCAATTTCCCCCAGCTGCCGCTGCGCGTACAGGCCGCTCATCTGACCCAGGTCGGCGAACGCCAGCACCTGGAACTGGAGGACGGCTCCAAGGTGCTGCTCAACACCGATTCGGCCTTTTCCAGCCGAATCGACACCCGCCAACGCAACGCGCGCCTGTACGAAGGCGAAGCGTTTTTCGAGGTGCCGCCCAGCCGCCAACAACCGTTGCAGGTGCGAGCCGGCCCGGTGCGTGCCGATGTGCTCGACAGCGCCTTCGCCGTGAGCTACCACGATGGCCAGGCGCAAGTGCGAGTGCAGCGCGGCAACGTCGACCTCAGCGCCAGCCATGACGAGAAGGTCCGCCTGAACGCCGGAGACAGTATCCGCATCGGCCCCAAGGGGTTCGGCACGCGCGAGCGGCTCGATCCGCAGAAGGATCTGGCCTGGGTCCAGGGCCGGCTGATCTTCGAGAACTGCCCCATGGGCGAGGTGCTCGCCGAACTGCGGCGCTATTACCCGGGGTGGATCATCAACACCGACAAGAAGCTCGAGCAGGTGGCGGTGACCGGCAATTACCGCCTGGACAATCCGCTCGATGTCGTTCGCTCGCTGGCCCAAGTGACGTCGGCACAGGTGCGGGAGTTTCCGGCGCTGGTCATCCTGAACTGACGGACACGTCAGTGCCATGAACCAACACCCTGCATAACCTGCATAACTATTTTTACGCTGTAGCGCTTCCCCATCCGTCTAGTCATAGCCAATGCAACTGATTCGCATTCGAATCAGCGACACTATAACGACACGCGACAGGGAGCGCTTTCGATGCCCACAGGTTTCACTCGTCCAACGTTCCACCACTCGGTGCTCGCCGCTGCCCTGCTGCTGGCCGCCGTGCCTGCCGTGGGCAGCGCTGCAGAGCCGACACCAAGCAGCGCCCGTAACAGCGTCAGTCACTCCTTCAGCATCGCCCAGCAACCTCTGACATTGGCCTTGAACGGCTTCAGCACCACGACGGGATGGCAAGTCGGACTGCCCGCAGAGCTCGCTCGGGACGTTGTCTCACCCGGCGCACGTGGCAACCTGACGCCGGAACAGGCACTGGATCGCCTGCTCGCGGGCACATCGCTGCGCTACCGGAAAATCAGCGCCAACAATGTCGTGCTCGAGCGCAGTCCGCCGGGTGCCGTGATCGCCCTGCAGCAGATGACCGTCAGTGCCACCCGCCAGGAACAGAGCGCCGACAGCGTACCAAGCACCGTCAGCGTGCAGGGCCGCATGCAGCTGGACCGTGACAACGTCAACACGATTCAGGATGTGGTGCGCTACGAACCGGGCGTTTCCGCGGGCGGCACCGGTCTGCGCAGTGGCATCACCGGCTACAACATTCGCGGCATCGATGGCGACCGCATCCTCACCCAGGTCGATGGCGTCGAAGTGCCGGACAGCTTCTTCAACGGCCCCTACGCGCAAACCGAGCGCAACTATGTCGACCCGGAAATCGTCAAGCGCGTGGAAATCCTGCGCGGGCCGGCGTCGTCGCTGTACGGCAGCAGTGCCATCGGTGGGGTGGTCAGCTACTACACCCTGGACCCGGAAGACATCATCAAACCAGGCAAGGACATCGGCGCGCGCCTGAAGACCGGCTACAGCTCGGCAGACGAGAGCTGGCTGAACTCGGCCACCGTGGCCGGCCGTACCGGTGACCTCGACGCCCTGCTGCATGTGAGCCAGCGCAACGGGCATGAAACCGAGTCCCACGCAGATCACAACACTACCGGCCTGAGCCGCACCGCAGCCGACCCCAAGGATGTACGCTCCACCAACGTTCTGGCCAAGCTGGGCTGGAACTACGCCGACGACGCTCGGTTCGGGCTCACCTATGAAAAGTACAAGGACGACCGTGATGTCGACCTGAAAAGCGCCTATGGCGGCCCGTATGCCAATGGCAGCCCGCTGAATTTCTATCGATCGCGCGGTGGCAATGACACGGTCACCCGGGAGCGCTTCGGCTTGAACCACGACTTCGGCCTGGACAGCGTCGTGGCCGATCACATCAAGTGGAGCCTGAACTACCAGATCGCCAAGACCGACCAGCACACCGAAGAGCACTATGTGGTTCCGCGCGCACGCGATGTGCTGCGAGCGCGTGACACCCTGTACAAAGAGCGCCAGTGGGTGTTCGACCTGCAATTGGACAAAGCCTTTCAGGTGGGACAAACCGATCACCTGCTGACCTACGGCACGAACATCCGTCAGCAGAAGGTCACCGGCTCGCGCAGCGGCTACGGGACCTGCCTGACCGTGATGGGCAGCTGCCGCTCCATCGGCGCCGACAGTTCGACCGATCGCCTGGTCAAGTCCAGCGACTTCCCCGACCCGACCATCAACACCTACAGCCTGTTCGCCCAGGACGAGATCCGCTGGAACCAGTGGACCTTTCTGCCCAGCGCGCGCTATGACTACACCCAGCTCAAGCCCCGCCTGACCGATGAATTCCTGCGCACGGTCAACCCCACAGGTGAATACACCGTGACCGACAGCGAGCGGAACTGGCACCGGTTGTCGCCCAAGCTGGGCGTGACCTACGACTTCGATGACCACTACACTTGGTACGGGCAGTATGCCGAAGGCTTCCGCACGCCCTCGGCCAAGGCGCTGTACGGTCGCTTCGAAAACCTGGGCGCCGGCTATACGGTCCAGCCCAATCCTGACCTGGATCCAGAGAAAAGCAGAAGCTATGAAACCGGTCTGCGCGGCACATTCGAAGCCGGCACTTTCGACATCGCGGTGTTCTACAACCAGTATCGTGACTTCATCAACGAAGATGCGGTCACCCCCGGGGCGACGTCCGCGGTGTTCCAAAGCAACAATATCAAGCACGCCACCATCAAGGGCGTCGAGCTCAAGGGCCGCTTGAACCTGGACAGCTTCGGCGCACCGCAAGGTCTCTACAGCCAGGGCGCCATCGCCTACGCCCATGGCAAGAACGAAGACAACGGCCAACCGATCAACAGCGTCAATCCGCTCAAAGGTGTCTTCGGACTGGGTTACGAGCAGCAGCAGTACGGCGGCCTGCTCAGCTGGACACTGGTCAAGCGGCAGAACCGAGTGGACAGCAGCGCGTTCAAGTCGCCAGACGGCAGCGGCGTGTTCAAAACGCCTGGTTTCGGCATCCTCGACCTGGCCGGTTACTACAAGGTCACCGACGACGTCACCGTCAACGCCGGCCTGTACAACCTCACCGACAAGAAATACTGGCTATGGGACGACGTACGCAGTTATGACGGGGTGGGCGAAGCGGCGGTGACATCACCCGCCAACCTCGACCGTCTCACGGCTCCCGGTCGTAATTTCGCGATCAATCTGGTTTGGGACATCTGATAATGGCACTGTAGGGGCAGATAACCGCTGCCCCTGTGGTGGGATTTTTTTACGGTCCGCTGTGAGTCGATTCGTCTCGTCTACACAGCACCGCATTTTTCAAGGAATTCGCAATGACCGTCACCGAGCACACTCAGGACCACGCCCCACTGCGCTCCGCCCGCTTGCGCGCGATCAGCCAGGCGTTGCACGACAGCCTGGAAAATACCGTGGCCCGCTACGCCCCCTTCGATACGCCGGAAAGCTATGCGCGTTTTCTTCAGATGCAGTACCTGTTCCAGTCGGAGCTGCAGCACCTGTACAACGATCCCGCCCTGATCGCCTTGTTTCCCGACCTGCCCGGGCGCTGCCGCGCAGAGGCGGCCAAGGCCGACCTGATCGATCTGGGCGTGGCCATTCCGCAACCTGTTCCGGGCGCCCTCAGCGAGCCCAGCCGGGCGACGGCGCTGACCTGGATTCGTGTCTCCGAAGGGTCTAAACTCGGCGCCGCTATCCTGATCAAGCGGGCCAACGCCCTGGGCTACACGGAGAGTTTCGGTGCTCGTCATCTGGCCGAACCCGAAGGCGGACGCGGCAGGGGCTGGAAAGCCTTCAACGCAATTTTCGATGCCCTGCCCTTCAGCCCGAGCGAAGAAGCGGAAGCCGACCAGGCGGCCAACGACGCGTTCGCGCGCTTGCAGGTGCTGCTGCAACACACCTACGCCGATCATCGGGACACGGCGCCGGCTTGAAACCCGACTGTATGGAACTCATGGACAACCCTCGCCCGCTCCCCTCAAAGATGGCCCGCGTGCTTTACGGCCTGCTCGCCTATACCAGCCTGATCATCGGGCTGATCGCGATCGTGGTGCCGGGGTTGCCCACCACCGAGTTCATCCTGCTGGCCGCGTGGGCGGCAACCAAAAGCTCGCCGCGGCTCAGCGCCTGGCTGGAGAACCACAAGCTGTTCGGCCCCATGCTGCACAACTGGCGCAATGGCAAGGTGATCACCCGCCGGACCAAGGTCAGCGCCACCGTCAGCATGGTGATCTGCTCGCTGGTGATGTGGTTCACCCTCAAGCAACACTGGCCGGTCTACGCCGCCATCGCGGGCATGGTGCTGGTCAACCTGTGGATCTGGTCGCGACCCGAACGCGTCACTGCCGAGCGCTGACCCACAGCCTCGGCCCTACAGCTTTGAGCCATGGCAAGGCATACTGCCTGCCTCCGCTGTCCAGAATGCACGAAACCCATGCGTATCCACGTCAGCTTCATCGACCGTGTCGGCATCACCCAGGAAGTGCTGGCATTGCTTGGCGCTCGCAATCTCAACCTCGATGCCGTCGAGATGGTCCCACCCAACGTCTACATCGATGCACCGACGCTCAGCCCGCTGGTCCTGGAAGAGCTGCACGATGCCCTGTTCCGGGTAAAGGGCGTGGAAGACGTGCGTGTGGTCGACATTCTGCCCGGACAGCGCCGGCATCTGCAGCTCGAAGCTCTGCTGGCTGCCATGGCCGATCCAGTGCTGGCGCTGGACAGTGCCGGCAATGTTCTGCTGGCCAACCCGGCCTTGGTCGAGCTGTATGGTCGCGAGCCGGCCGGGCAGTCGGTGGGCGATCTGTTCGCCGATCCGGCCCTGCTCGGTTCTCTGTTGGAACAGGGGTTCCGACTGCCGCTGCGCGAGGTCAACCTGAATGGCCAGACGCTGCTGCTCGATGCCACACCCATCACCGACGCAGGTGCCTTGCTGACGCTGTACCCGCCCAACCGCATGGGTGAACGGCTGGCCGCCCTGCACCACGACCATGCCGAGGGATTCGATTCGCTGCTGGGTGACTCTGCACCCATTCGTGCGCTGAAAGCTCGGGCGCAGCGCGTCGCGGCCCTGGATGCGCCTTTATTGATCCAGGGCGAAACGGGCACCGGCAAGGAACTGGTGGCACGTGCCTGCCATGCCGTCAGCGCGCGCCACGGGGCGCCGTTCCTGGCCCTCAATTGTGCCGCGCTGCCGGAGAACCTCGCCGAGAGCGAGCTGTTCGGCTACGCCCCCGGCGCCTTCACGGGTGCTCAGCGAGGCGGCAAGCCGGGGCTGATGGAGTTGGCCCACCAGGGCACGGTGTTCCTCGACGAAATCGGGGAAATGTCGCCTTACCTGCAAGCCAAGCTGCTGCGTTTTCTCAACGATGGCAGTTTCCGCCGGGTCGGCGGCGACCGCGAGGTCAAGGTCAATGTGCGCATCCTCAGCGCCACCCACCGCAATCTGGAGCAGATGGTGGCCGAAGGGGCGTTTCGGGAAGACTTGTTCTACCGCCTCAACGTGCTCAACCTGAATGTGCCGCCGCTGCGCGAGCGCGGGGAGGACATCCTGTTGCTGGCGCGTTATTTCATGCAGCAGGCCTGCACCCAGATTCAGCGGCCGATGTGCCGACTGACAGCGAACACTTATCCTGCCTTGCTGGGCAACCGCTGGCCGGGCAATGTCCGGCAGTTGCAGAACGTGATCTTTCGCGCCGCTGCCGTCTGCGAAAGCAATACGGTGGATATCGGCGATCTGGATATTGCCGGTACCCGCGTGACCCACCGCAACGACAGTGAGGTGGTCAGCCTGGAGCAGGCGGTGGGTGCCTACGAAAAAGCGCTGCTGGAAAAGCTGTACCCCAGCTACCCGTCGAGCCGCCAATTGGCCAGTCGTCTGCAGACGTCACATACGGCCATTGCCAACCGGTTACGCAAATACGGTATCGGTGGCGCATCCTGACAAGTGACACGGACTGCGCTGTATCGATTCCAATACACCGTACGCAATCCAATACACTCTTGCCTGATGCGCTCTGTAGCAGCAGCGCAAGCCGCGTCCGGGCTCACCGAGGTGTACTCAACAGACCGCGTTGGCCGCCGACGCGGCTTGCGCCGCGGCTACAGGGGTTGTCGCGGGGAATGGACCAGGGCGGTGCGTAGCGTTTTCGTTACAGCCACTCTGCTGCTGGACGTGGGTCATCTGCCTGAAGGCCTTGAAGTGTGTGGCTTTGAGAAATCTGGCAACCATCTTGCTACGTAACCGCCATTGCTGAACCCCAAATCATTGCGGAGTTTCCATGAGCGAGTTGCGTTTCACCGTCGAACACGAATGGCTACGCCTCGAAGCCGACGGCAGCGTCACAGTCGGCATCACCCCTTTCGCCCAGAACGCCTTGGGCGATGTCGTGTTCGTGCAGTTGCCCGAGCTGGCCCACCACGCGCGCGATGCCGAGGTTTCGGTGCTGGAATCGGTGAAGGCTGCCAGCAGCATCAACATGCCGCTCGACGGCGAGATCGTCGAGGTCAACGCAGCGCTCGATGCCGCCCCGGAACTGGTCAATCAGGACCCGCTGGCACAGGGCTGGTTCTTCCGCTTCATCCCCGATGACCTCGGCCAGGTTCACGCCTTGCTCGACCAGCCCGCCTACGACAACCTGATCGCCGCCCAAGGCTGAGGATCGACCATGACTCGCGCCATTGCACTGCACACCGACAACGAATTCATCGCTCGCCACATCGGCCCCGGCCCTGCCGACGAGCAGGCCATGCTCGATTTTCTCGGCTACGAGAACCTGGACGCGCTGAGCGCCAGCGTCATCCCCGAAAGCATCAAGGGCACTAGTGTGCTTGGTCTGTCTGCCGGGCAGAGCGAAGCCGATGCCTTGGCCGCCATCAAGGCCATTGCCCAGCAGAACCAACTGTTCAAGAACTACATCGGTCAGGGCTATTACAACACCCACACGCCAGCGCCGATTCTGCGCAACCTGCTGGAAAACCCTGCGTGGTACACCGCCTACACGCCGTATCAGCCGGAAATCTCCCAAGGCCGCCTGGAAGCGCTGCTGAACTTCCAGACCTTGATCAGCGACCTGACCGGCTTGCCCATCGCCAATGCCTCGCTGCTCGACGAAGCGACCGCGGCTGCCGAAGCCATGACCTTCTGCAAACGCCTGAGCAAGAACAAGGGCAGCCAGCGCTTCTTCGCCTCCAGCCACTGCCACCCGCAGACCCTGGCCGTACTGATCACCCGCGCCGAGCCCTTGGGTATCGAGGTGGTCATCGGCGACGAGCACGAGCTCGCCGACACCGACGGCTTCTTTGGCGCACTGCTGCAGTACCCCGCCAGCAACGGCGACATTTTCGATTACCGCGAACTGGTCGAGCGCTTCCACACCGGCAACGCTCTGGTGGCGGTGGCCGCGGACCTGCTGGCCTTGACGCTGCTCAGCCCGCCGGGTGAATTCGGTGCCGACGTGGCCATCGGCAGCGCCCAGCGTTTTGGTGTGCCGTTGGGTTTCGGCGGCCCCCATGCGGCGTACTTTTCCACCCGCGACAGCTTCAAGCGTGACATGCCGGGCCGTCTGGTCGGTGTGTCCGTGGACCGCCACGGCAAGAGCGCCCTGCGCCTGGCCATGCAGACCCGCGAGCAGCATATCCGCCGCGAGAAGGCGACCAGCAACATCTGCACGGCGCAGGTCCTGCTGGCCAACATCGCCAGCATGTACGCGGTCTACCACGGCCCGGCCGGCCTGATCCAGATCGCTCGGCGCACCCACCAGCTGACCGCCATCCTGGCGCGCGGCCTGACGCAACTGGGCGTGCGCGTCGAGCAGCAGCACTTCTTCGACACACTCACCCTCGCCACGGGCAACTCCACCGAGCGCCTGCATGAGCAGGCCCGTGCCGCGGGTATCAACTTGCGCGAGGTCGATGCCGAGCGCGTGGGTATCTCGCTGGACGAGACCACCCGCCAGGCCGATGTGGAAGCACTGTTTACGCTGTTCCACAACGAAAGCACCCAGGTGACCTTCCAGACCCTGGCCGACGAAGTCGCCGATCAACTGCCTGAAGCCCTGCTGCGTCAGTCGGCGATCCTGCAACATCCGGTCTTCAACCGCTATCACTCGGAAACCGAGCTGATGCGCTATCTGCGCCGCCTGGCCGACAAGGACCTGGCCCTGGATCGCACCATGATCCCGCTGGGCTCCTGCACCATGAAGCTCAACGCCGCCAGCGAGATGATCCCGGTGACCTGGGCCGAATTCGGCCAGTTGCACCCTTTCGCACCGGCTGCGCAGAGCCAGGGCTATCAACTGCTGACCGATGAGCTGGAGAGCATGCTGTGCGCCGCCACCGGTTACGACTCCGTGTCCCTGCAGCCCAACGCCGGTTCCCAGGGTGAGTACGCCGGGCTGCTGGCCATTCGCGCCTATCACCAGAGCCGTGGCGAAGCGCATCGCGACATCTGCCTGATTCCGTCTTCGGCCCACGGCACCAATCCGGCCACGGCGCACATGGCCGGGATGCGCGTGGTGGTCACCGCCTGCGACGCGCGCGGCAACGTCGACATCGAAGACCTGCGCGCCAAGGCCATCGAGCACAGCGACAAGCTGGCAGCCCTGATGATCACCTACCCGTCCACCCATGGCGTGTTCGAGGAAGGTATCCGCGAGATCTGCGCGATCATCCATGCCCACGGTGGCCAGGTGTACATCGATGGCGCCAACATGAATGCCATGGTGGGCCTGTGCGCGCCGGGCAAGTTCGGCGGCGACGTGTCCCACCTGAACCTGCACAAGACCTTCTGCATTCCCCATGGCGGTGGCGGTCCGGGTGTCGGCCCGATCGGCGTCAAGGCGCACCTGGCTCCGTTCCTGCCCGGCCATGCGGCCCTGGAACGCAAGGAAGGCGCAGTCTGTGCAGCGCCGTTCGGCAGCGCCAGCATCCTGCCGATCACCTGGATGTACATCCGCATGATGGGCGGCGACGGCCTCAAGCGCGCCTCCCAGGTGGCCATCCTCAACGCCAACTACATCGCCCGGCGCCTGGAGCAGCACTACCCGATTCTGTACGCCGGCAGCAACGGCCTGGTGGCTCACGAGTGCATCCTCGACGTGCGTCCGCTCAAGGACAGCAGCGGCATCAGCGTCGACGACGTCGCCAAGCGCCTGATCGACTTCGGCTTCCACGCCCCGACCATGTCGTTCCCGGTGGCGGGCACGTTGATGATCGAGCCGACCGAAAGCGAATCGATGGAAGAACTCGACCGCTTCTGCAACGCCATGATCCAGATCCGCGAAGAAATTCGTGCGGTCGAGGAAGGCCGTCTGGATCGCGACGACAACCCGCTGAAGAATGCGCCGCACACGGCCGCCGAGCTGGTCGGCGAATGGACCCACGCCTACAGTCGTGAACAAGCGGTCTACCCGCTGCCGACCCTGCTGGAAAACAAGTACTGGCCACCCGTTGGCCGAGTCGACAACGTTTTCGGCGACCGCAACTTGGTGTGTGCCTGCCCTTCCATCGAAGCCTATCAGCAAGCGTGATGACGGCGGCGCGCGGCCTTGATTGCCGCGCGCCCTGCTGCGCAAGGAATGACTATGTCCGATACCCCCCTGCAAACAACCCCGCTGCATGCGCTGCACCTGGAACTGGGCGCGCGCATGGTGCCCTTCGCCGGCTACGACATGCCGGTGCAGTACCCACTGGGCGTCATGAAAGAACATCGACACACCCGGGCCCAGGCCGGCCTGTTCGATGTGTCGCACATGGGCCAGATTCGCCTGACCGGCGCCGACGCCGCCAAGGCCCTTGAAACGCTGGTACCGGTGGACATCATCGACCTGCCGGTGGGCATGCAGCGCTATGCGCTGTTCACCAACGAACAGGGCGGCATTCTCGACGACCTGATGGTGGCGAACCTGGGTAACGACACCTTGATGCTGGTCGTCAACGCTGCCTGCAAGGACCAGGACCTGGCCCACCTGCAACAGCATCTGAGCGGCCGTTGCACGATCGAAGCCCTGTTCGATTCACGTGCGCTGCTGGCGCTTCAGGGTCCGGCCGCGGTCACGGTGCTGGCACGTCTGGCCCCGGAAGTCGCGCAGATGACGTTCATGCAATTCGCCAGCGTCAAGCTGCTCGGCGTGGACTGCTACGTGAGTCGCTCGGGCTACACCGGCGAGGACGGTTTCGAGATTTCCGTGCCGAACGCCCAGGCCGAAGCCTTGGCGCGCGCGTTGCTGGCCGAGCCCGAAGTGGAACCCATTGGCCTGGGCGCACGGGATTCGCTGCGACTCGAAGCAGGCCTGTGTCTGTACGGCCATGACATGGACAGCGATACGTCACCGATCGAGGCCAGCTTGCTCTGGGCCATTTCCAAAACGCGCCGCGCCGATGGTGCCCGTGCCGGAGGTTTCCCGGGTGACGAGATCATCTTCGCGCAGCAGCGCGAAGGTGTTGCACGCAAGCGCGTCGGCCTGCTGCCTCAGGAACGCACACCCGTACGCGAGGGTGCTCCCATCCTGAATGCCGAAGGTGTTGAAGTCGGTCGCGTCTGCAGTGGCGGTTTCGGCCCGACCCTGGATGCTCCGGTTGCCATGGGCTATGTGGAGGCCAGCGCAGCGACGCTGGACACCACGCTCAGTGCCATCGTGCGTGGCAAGCCCGTGCCCATGAAAGTTGCAAAGATGCCGTTCGTGCCGCAACGATATTATCGGGGCTGAGTGCAACCTGGCGCATCGATGCACTGTGGCTAACAGCCGCTTCTGGTAGATAAAAACTATGACGCGAAGCTAAAGCGTCATAGTTCCAACACACCTTATTGCACTGTTTCCGTTGTTTTAACTCAATGACGTCAAGTGCATGCACCCTTGTGCACGAACTTGGGGCAACGCCCCGAACAGGGCCTGAAATGCGGCACAAAAAGGTCTGAACGTGACGGTTGCGAGGGCTTGTTTTTCGCGCTGAAGTTAGCGTAAAGTTTCTCCACTGTGTTTGCATGGGTCGCTTGGATCGTGACCTGGGCAGTAGCGCTGATGACTGCTACAACCCGTTCGACGTCTCTTAACTTTCCTGCAAATCAGCCCAGTACTCTTTCATGTGAAAGACGCTGTTAATACTTCTAGGTTTCAAGGAAATTAAGCTATGTCGAATCGTCAAAGCGGTACCGTCAAGTGGTTCAACGACGAAAAAGGTTTCGGTTTCATTACGCCTGAAAGCGGTCCAGACCTGTTCGTTCACTTCCGCGCCATTCAAGGCAACGGCTTCAAGAGCCTGAAGGAAGGCCAAAAGGTCACCTTCGTATCCGTACAGGGCCAGAAAGGCCTGCAGGCTGACGAGGTTCAAGCCGAGGCTTGATTCGAGCGTCGCCCAAAAGCCCCAGCGCTGATAGCCTGGGGCTTTTTTGTGGCCGCTCGACAAGCGCCGACTGCCTCCCCTTCCAAGGATTCTCGATGGCACCCGATGCCGTAAACGCTATACGGCAGCCGACGCCGGCAACCTTGACTCGTCGCCTGGCTGCGGCAGCCTACGATATGATCCTGTTAGTAGCCCTGCTGATGGTCGCCACCGCGCTGTACAAGCTGGGACAAATGCTCTGGTACGGCGAAGCTCACCTGCGCGCCCTGTCCGAGGCAGGCGCCTTGGATCATGACCGATGGCTTTCACTGCTGCTGGCGAGCCTGTCGTTCGCCTTCTTCGCCTGTTTCTGGACCCGTGCCGGGCAGACCCTGGGCATGCAGGCCTGGGGTATCCGCGTGCAAAGTGCCGACGGTAGCCCGCTTGGCCTGGGCCAGGCGGCGCTGCGGTTTGTCCTGGCGATGTTGTCGTGGCTATGCCTGGGGATCGGCTGGTGGTGGATGCTGTTCGATCGACGCCAGCGCACCTGGCACGATCTGGGATCGCGCAGCCAGGTAGTGCGGATGGCCCAACGAAAAACCGGCCACTGAGGGCCGGTTTTCTGCATGGCTGTGCTTGCGCTAACCGGCGCGTCGCAACAGCCAGATCCCTGCCACGGCGCAGATCGCCGCAGGCAGCACCACCGCCAGCAGCGGTGGGAAGCCGAATACCAGGCTCGATGGCCCGAGCAGGTCCTGGGCGATGCGGAACACGAAGCCCACCAGCACGCCGGTGAACACGCGCTGGCCCAGAGTGACCGAGCGCAACGGACCGAAGATGAACGAGATGGCCATCAACACCAGCGCTGCCGTGACCAGCGGTTGCAGGACCTTCACCCAGAACGCCAACCAGTACTGACCGTTGTTCAGCCCTTGATCGGCGAGGTAGTGGATGTAGCCCCACAGACCTGAAATCGACAGCGCTTCGGGCGCGACAATGACCGTGCTGAGCAACTGTGGGGTCAGAGAGACCTCCCAGCGCTCGTCAGCAGCCTTGACCACTTCGCTGCGATCACTGTGAAAGAGCGTGGTGGTGACATCGCTCAACTGCCAATGATCGCCATCGTACTGCGCCTTGCGGGCGAAGCTGGCGCTGAGCATGTGGCGCTGGTCGTCGAAGCGGTAACGGGTGACCCCGTACAGCAGGCCTCGTGGCTGCACCGTGTTGATGTGGATGAATTCGTCACCCTGGCGGTGCCACATGCCGTGCTTGCCGCTCTGCGCATCACCGCTGCCCTGAGCCAGGGAGCGCTCGGCCTGAGCCTTGTCTTCTGCAGGTGGGGCAACGTATTCACCCACCAGCACGCCCACGATCATCAACACCAGCATGGGCTTCATCACCGCCCAGACGATCCGCCCCACCGACACGCCGGCCGCGCGCATGATGGTCAGTTCGCTGCTGCTGGCCAGGCTGCCGAGGCCGATCAGACAGCCGATCAGGGCCGCCATCGGCAGCATGTCGTAGACCCGTCGCGGCGCCGTCAGGGCAACGTACTTGCCGGCATCGACCAAGGTGTAGGTGTCGCTGATGTCGCCCATCTCGTCGATGAAGGCGAACAGCGAGGCCAGCCCGAGGATGATCCCCAGCACGGCCAGAATGGCGACCGCGACGCTCTTGCCGATATAGCGATCGAGCTTAACCATGGGTCACCCCCTTGGCACGGCGGCTGGCACGGGCCAGCTTCATGGGTTCCCAATACATCAACAGCAGGCCGATGGCCAGGAACAGCGCGTGCACCCACCACATGCCGAGGGCTGCGGGCAGCCGGCCTTTTTCCATGGCGCTGCGCGCGGCGATGAGCAGGGTCAGATAGGCCATGTACAGAAGGATCGCCGGTAGCAATTTGAGGAAGCGGCCCTGGCGCGGATTGACCCGCGACAACGGGACTGCCATCAGAGTCACGATGAACACCAGTATGGGCAGCGACAGGCGCCACTGCAGTTCGGCGCGAGGCCGTGGGTCATTGCTGCCCCACAGCTCACCGGTAGGGATGGCTTCGCGATCGGTGATGTCACTGCTCACGTCCGGCTTGGGCAGAAGCACGCCGTAGGTGTCGTACTGGATGGCGCGGTAGTTGGCTTCTCCCGGATTGCCGTCGTAACGGAAGCCGTTTTCCAGGATCAGGTAGCGGTTGCCGTCGGCACGCACTTCCTGGCGGCCCTTCTCGGCCACGAGCACAGAAATGCCACGATCCTTGGACTTGTCCTGGGACATGCGCTTCTCGGAGATGAACACGCCGCTGAGGTCGACGCGGTTTTCCGAGAGGCTCTGGGTATAGGTGACCCGCGTGCCATCGCGCAACGCCTGGAAGCGACCCGGCACCAGGGTGTCGAACTCGGTCATGGCGTCCTGCTGGTTGATGATCGTGGCGACCTGGGCGACGCCTTGCGGGGCGAGGCTCAGGCTCAGCCAGGCCACTAGCAGGGCAACCAGCGCCGCCGGGGCCATGGTGATCGCCAGCAGGCGCTGCTGGCTCATGCCGGTGGCGGACAGCACGGTCATCTCGCTTTCCAGGTACAGGCGCCCGTACGCCAGCAGGATGCCCAGAAACAGGCCCAGCGGCAGGATCAGCTGCAGGAAGCCCGGCAGGCGGAAGCCCATGATCATGAACAGCACGCCGGGGTCGAGGATCCCTGACGCCGCCTGGGCCAGGTACTTGATGAAGCGCCCGCTCATGATGATCACCAGGAGCACCGCACTCACGGCGCTCATTGTGATCATGACCTCACGGGACAGATAACGGAAAACGATCAAACCAGACACTCCAGGGTCGTCGCGCGCAGGCAGCCCGACAGGGGAACGTAGCAGCCAGGACAGGGGCCGGCCCGCAGGAGCGGGCCAGGTAAAAAAGTCGCCGCATTATCCTGTGAAAGGCTGTGCCTGTCACTTAACAGCGGCATTGGATGGACAATTACCACCATGCAAAGGTTGCGAGGGGGCTGGGGCTGGGGTCAAACTGGACGCTTTCGCGCGAACCGTCTTGCGCAAGCATCGACCTAGAATCAGGGGTTCTGGATATGGAATTGGTTGTAAAGAGCGTTGCTGCCGAATCGATTAAAACCGCGACCCTCGTCGTCGCCATCGGCGAAGAGCGCGCACTGGGCGCCATTGCCAGCAAGATCGACGGCCTGAGCGGCGGTTTGATCAGCGCTGCACTCAAGCGTGGCGACATCGTCGGTCGTGCCGGCCAGACCCTGTTGCTGCCGGGCGTGCCTGCACTCAAGGCCGAACGCCTGCTGCTGGTGGGCAGCGGCAAGGACGAAGAACTGGCCGACCGCCCATGGCGCAAGCTGGCCAGCGCTGCCTATGGCGCATTGAAGAACCTGGGCGGCAGCGATGCCGTGTTCGCTTTCGACGAGCTGACCGTCAAGGGCCGTGACGCCTACGGCCGAACCCGCCTGCTGGCAGAGACCCTGATCGATGGCGAATACGTGTTCGATCGCTTCAAGAGCAAGAAGGCCGATCCGCGTGCCTTGCAGAAGATCACCCTGCTGACCGCGAAATCCAGCCAGGCCGACGTCGAGCGCGCCGTGACCCATGCCAAGGCCATCGCCAGCGGCATGAGCTTCACCAAGGACCTGGGCAATCTGCCGCCCAACCTGTGCCATCCCAGCTTCCTGGCCGAAGCCGCCAAGAGCCTGAGCAAGGCGCACAAGAACCTCAAGGTCGAGATCCACGACGAGAAGAAGCTCAAGGAACTGGGCATGGGCGCGTTCCTGGCCGTCGCCCAGGGCAGCGCACAGCCGCCGCGCCTGATCGTGCTCAACTATCAGGGCGCGAAGAAATCCGAGCAGCCGTACGTGCTGGTGGGTAAAGGCATCACCTTCGACACCGGTGGCATCAGCATCAAGCCAGCGGCCGGCATGGACGAGATGAAGTACGACATGTGCGGTGCGGCCAGCGTGTTCGGCACCCTGCGCGCCGTGCTGGAACTGGAACTGCCGATCAACCTGGTGTGCCTGATGGCCTGCGCCGAGAACATGCCCAGTGACCGTGCGACACGCCCTGGCGACATCGTCGAGACCATGAGCGGCCAGACCGTGGAGATCCTCAACACCGACGCCGAAGGCCGTCTGGTGCTGTGCGATGCCCTGACCTACGCCGAGCGTTTCAACCCGCGCGCGGTGATCGACATCGCGACCCTGACCGGCGCCTGTGTCGTCGCTCTGGGCGGCCATACCACCGGCCTGATGAGCAACAACGAAGCCCTGGTCGGCCAGTTGCTGGAAGCGGGCAAGCAGGCGGACGATCGTTGCTGGCAGCTGCCGCTGTTCGAGGAGTACCAGGAGCAACTGGACAGCCCGTTCGCCGACATCGCCAACATCGGTGGGCCGAAGGGCGGTGCCATCACTGCCGGCTGCTTCCTGTCCCGCTTCACCAAAGCCTATGAGTGGGCGCACCTGGACATCGCCGGTACGGCGTGGGTCAGCGGCGGCAAGGACAAGGGCGCCACCGGTCGTCCTGTGCCTCTGCTCACCCAGTACCTGCTGGATCGCGCCGGGGTGTAATGCCTCAAGTCCGCGTCGGTCTTTTCGCGGGCAGAGCCCCGCTCCCACAGGAAGCATGCTTGTGTGGGAGCGGGGCTCTGCCCGCGAAAAGGGCGACGCGGTCTCAAGCACCAGGAACACGCCATGCCCCAAGTCGACTTCTATGTTCTGCCCACGCCCCTGTCCGCCGCACGCCTGGACTTCGCCTGCAAACTGGGCGAAAAAGCCTGGCGCCTGGGCCACCGGGTGTACGTCCATTGCACTGACGCTGCCCAGCGCGAGGCACTGGATGCACGCCTGTGGAGCTTCAAGGGCGAGAGCTTCGTCCCCCACAGCCTGGCAGAGGACGATCCGCACTCGCCCGTTACGTTGGGCATCGCTGCACAGGCGGCGGGCCATGACGACCTGCTGATCAACCTGGCCTTGAGCGTACCGAGCTTTGCCGGGCAGTTCGCCCGTATCGCTGAAATAGTGGTAGAAGACCCTGCTATTCGTCAGGCCGCCCGGGAGAGTTTTCGCTTCTACCGTGAACAAGGCTATCCTCTGCAAGACCACCGCTTATCGCGACTTTGAGCCCACGATGGACAACAACACCAAGCCTTTGCCCAAATCCGTACACCTGCTGGACGACCTCGAATCGATCCGCAAGCTGCTCGGCGATGATACCCTCCAGCCACCGCTGCTGACCGACGCCGTGGTTCGCAGCGAGCCGGATGTGCCGTTACTGTTCGAACTGCACGACGAGCCCGGGGCCGCTGCCGAAGCGCCAGCGGCGGCAACCGTTGCCCCTACCCCCGCGCAGAACCGCCAGGACACCCTGCTGCACCTGGACGCCGAACTGCGCGCCGCCGCTCAGTTGATCATGCAGGATGTGATCGACGATTTCGCGCCGCACATCGAAACGGAAATCAAGCGCCGCCTCGAGGCCCGCATGGAACGGTTGCTGAACCAGCCCTGATCCCCTTCCCCCGCCCTTCGCAGCCACGGGCCGCTCGCCTACCACCGTAGGAGCGGTCATCGGCCGCGAAACAGGCGCTACGGTGAGTCAGCCATACCGAATCGCGCCCATCGCGACCACGGACCGCTCCTGCGCAGCCCGCCTCCCTCCCATAGCCGCCATATCCCCGCTATACTTCCCGGCTTTCTTTGAATAAATGCCTTATAGGGTCCCGCCGCGCATGGATAAGACCTACCAGCCGCACGCTATCGAAACTTCCTGGTACCAGACCTGGGAGGCCGAGAACTACTTCGCCCCGCAAGGTGCCGGCGACTCCTACACCATCATGATTCCGCCGCCGAACGTCACCGGCAGCCTGCATATGGGCCACGGCTTCAACAACGCGATCATGGACGCCCTGATCCGTTTCCGCCGCATGCAGGGTCGCAACACCCTGTGGCAGCCGGGTACCGACCACGCCGGTATCGCCACGCAGATGCTGGTCGAGCGCCAGATCGAAGCCCAGGGTCTGAATCGCCATGACCTGGGCCGGGAAAAATTCCTGGAAAAGATCTGGGAATGGAAAGACCAGTCCGGTGGCAACATCAGCCGCCAGATCCGTCGCCTCGGCTCGTCGGTCGACTGGAGCCGCGAACGTTTCACCATGGATGACGGCCTGTCCGAAGCGGTCAAGGAAGCCTTCGTGCGCCTGCACGAAGACGGCCTGATCTACCGCGGCAAGCGCCTGGTCAACTGGGACACCAAGCTGCACACGGCCATCTCCGACCTGGAAGTGGAAAACCACGATGAAAAGGGTTTCCTCTGGAACCTCAAGTACCCGCTGGCAGATGGCGCGAAAACCGCCGAAGGCAACGACTACCTGATCGTCGCCACCACACGCCCGGAAACCATGCTCGGCGACGCCGCGGTCGCGGTGAACCCGAACGACGAGCGCTACCAAGCATTGATCGGCAAGTTCGTCGAACTGCCCTTGGTAGGCCGCCTCATTCCGATCATCGCCGATGATTATTGCGACCCCGAGTTCGGTACCGGCTGCGTGAAGATCACTCCGGCCCACGATTTCAACGACTACGAAGTCGGCAAGCGGCACAACCTGCCGTTGCTCAACATCTTCGACAAGAATGCCAACGTTCTGCCCAGCGCTCAGGTGTTCAACCTCGACGGCACGCTGAACGACAGCGTCGATGGCACCTTGCCTGGCGAATACGCCGGCCTGGACCGCTTCGAGGCCCGCAAGCAGATCGTCGCCGCGTTCGACGCCGCCGGCCTGCTGGTCAGCGTCGACGACCACGCCTTGAAAGTGCCGAAGGGCGATCGCTCCGGCACCGTCATCGAGCCCTGGCTGACCGACCAGTGGTACGTGTCCACCAAGCCGCTGGCCGAACCTGCCATCGCCGCTGTGGAAGACGGCCGCATCGCCTTCGTGCCCAAGCAGTACGAAAACATGTACTTCTCCTGGATGCGCGATATCCAGGACTGGTGCATCAGCCGCCAGCTCTGGTGGGGCCATCGCATCCCGGCCTGGTACGACGAGTCCGGCAAGGTCTACGTCGGCCGCAGCGAAGCCGAAGTGCGCAGCAAGCACGGCCTGGGCGCCGATGTGGTGCTCAACCAGGACAACGACGTGCTGGACACCTGGTTCAGCTCGGGCCTGTGGACCTTTTCCACCCTGGGCTGGCCGGAGCAGACCGAATTCCTGAAGAAATTCCACAGCACCGACGTGCTGGTCACCGGCTTCGACATCATCTTCTTCTGGGTCGCCCGGATGATCATGTTGACCATGCACCTGGTCAAGGACGAGAACGGTACGCCGCAAGTGCCGTTCAAGACGGTCTACGTGCACGGCCTGGTGCGTGATGGCCAGGGCCAGAAGATGTCCAAGTCCAAGGGCAACGTGCTCGACCCGCTGGACATCATCGACGGTATCGAGCTCGAAGCCCTGGTCGAAAAGCGCACCAGCGGCATGATGCAGCCCAAGCTTGCGAAGAAGATCGAGAAGCAGACTCGCGACGAGTTCGAAGGCGGCATCGCCAGCTACGGCACCGACGCCCTGCGCTTCACCTTCTGCTCGCTGGCGTCCACCGGCCGCGACATCAAGTTCGACATGGGCCGCGTCGAGGGCTATCGCAATTTCTGCAACAAGATCTGGAACGCCGCGCGCTATGTGCTCGACAAGGGCGAGGACTGCGGCCAGAACGGTGAGGCCTACGAGCTCTCGCTCGCCGATCGCTGGATCATCTCGCAGTTGCAGCGTACCGAAGCCGAAGTGACGCGTCATCTGGATCAGTTCCGTTTCGACCTGGCTGCCCAGGCACTCTATGAGTTCATCTGGAACCAGTATTGCGACTGGTACCTGGAGCTGTCCAAGCCGGTGCTGTGGGACGAGAACGCTCCGGTGGAGCGCCAGCGCGGTACCCGTCGCACCCTGGTGCGCGTGCTGGAAGTGGCGTTGCGCCTGGCGCATCCGTTCATGCCGTTCATCACCGAAGAAATCTGGCAGCGCCTGGCGCCGCTCGCCGGTGTGCAGGGCAAGACGATCATGCTGCAGCCTTGGCCGGTGGCCAATGAAAGCCGTATCGACACCGCCGCCGAAGACGATATCGAGTGGCTCAAGGGCCTGATGCTCGGCGTGCGCAACATTCGCGGCGAGATGAACATCGGTCCGGGCAAGCCACTGGCGTTGTTCCTCAAGAACACCGGCAGCCAGGATCAGCGTCGTCTGCAGGAAAACGATGCCTTGCTCAAGAAGCTCGCCAAGCTGGAGTCCATCACCGTGCTGGACGATGACCAGGAAGCGCCTCTGAGCGCTACTGCGCTGGTCGGTGAAATGGAAGTGCTGGTGCCGATGGCCGGGCTGATCGACAAGGACGCCGAACTGGCTCGCCTGGACAAGGAAATCCAGCGGCTGAACGGTGAAGTCGCTCGCGTGGGCGGCAAGCTGTCCAATGCAGCCTTCGTCGACAAGGCACCCCCTGCCGTCATCGACAAAGAGCGCGCCAAACTGGCCGAAGCCGAACAGGCATTGACCAAGCTGGCTGAACAGCACGCGCGGATCGCCAGCCTGTAATCCGTCTGCTGGCCTCTTCGCGGGCAAAGCCCGCTCCCACAGAGCGTTGTGTGGGAGTGAGCTCTGCCCGCGAAGAGGCCCCCGCCCCTACCGGTAACCTCTCCATGTCCACCCCGCCAAAACCCACCCTGCACCCGCGCAATCGCCACCAGGGTCGCTACGATTTCCCGCAATTGATCAAGAGCCATCCGGACCTTGCCCGGTTCGTCATCCTCAACCCGTATGGCAAGCAAAGCATCGACTTCGCCGATCCTGCGGCGGTGAAGGTGTTCAACCGGGCGTTGCTCAGGACCCTCTATGGCATTGAGCACTGGGACATCCCGGACGGCTACCTGTGTCCGCCCATACCCGGACGGGCCGACTATCTGCACTGCCTGGCCGACCTGCTGGCCGAAAGCAACGGCGGCGAGATTCCGCGGGGCGCCGGCGTCAGGGCGCTCGACGTGGGTGTAGGTGCCAACTGCATCTACCCCCTGCTGGGCCACAGTGACTATCGCTGGCAGTTCGTAGGCTCCGACATCGACCCGGTGGCACTGGCCTCGGCCAACACCATCGTGCAGGCCAACAAACTGGGCAAAGCCATTTCCCTGCGCCAGCAGACGCAGCCTCGACAGATTCTCCAGGGACTACTGGGCCGCGAAGAACGATTCGCCGTGACCCTGTGCAATCCACCCTTCCACGCGTCGTTGCAGGAAGCGACCCGCGGCAGCCAGCGCAAATGGCGCGCGCTGGGCAAGGCCGATCCCAAGCGCAAGTTGCCCGTGCTCAACTTTGGCGGTCAGAACAACGAGTTGTGGTGTGAAGGCGGCGAGATTCGCTTCGTGACGCAGTTGATCAACGAAAGCGTGGCCGTGGGACAGCAGGTGTTGTGGTTTTCGACGCTGGTGTCCAAGGCGTCCAACCTGCCGGTCATTCAGGCAGCCCTTGGCAAGGTCAATGCCGTGCAGGTCCGAGTGGTGGAAATGGGCCAAGGCCAGAAGCAAAGCCGCTTCGTCGCCTGGACCTTCCAGGCAGAGCCAGCCGGCAAAAACTGGTTCAGCTGACTGATTCACGGCGCACTGCGGCCCCTGTGGGAGCGGGCTCTGCCCGCGAAGCAGCCACCACGCGTTGCGAGCTTCGCGGGCAGAGCCCGCTCCCACAGATGCTCACAGACCGCGCCTATGGATTTACAGGCACAAAAAAACCGCGCCCGGGTTGACCCGCGGCACGGTTCATCGAGCCGTTACAATTACTTGTTAACGGAATCGGTCAGCACTTTGGCTGGGACGAACTTGACGACTTTCTTGGCAGCGATTTCGATGGCAGCGCCAGTCGAAGGGTTACGGCCAGTGCGGGCAGGACGCTCGGTGATTTTCAGCTTGCCGATACCAGGCAGAGTGATCTCGCTGCCATTTTCCAATTGATCGGCAACGATCTGGCCCAGCTGCTCGATAGCGTTGCGCGCGGTGGTTTTCGGCGCGTCGATAGCTTCAGCGATATCGGCGATCAGTTGGTCTTTGGTTAATGCCATGGTGGTGTACCTTCCCTATCAAATTCAATTGGATTGCAAAGTGCAGCGTAAGTCGGAGCCGGGCGTGCGACGTCCGCCGGGGCTCGCGTTTCGGTCATGCCAATCGCCATTGTAGATACCCAGAATGACGTTTGGTTCGACTCGAAAGCCGCTCTCTGCGGGGCTTCACGGCCTCGTGGGCCGCAAGACCGGGCAAAACTAGCACAGAGCCAAACAAATATCCGCCACTAGCGGCCCTTTTATTCAGCTTTATCATGGGTTTGGCCAAAAAATAGACGATTTCGTCGTTTCAGCGCATGCGCAGGTCACCGGCAATCCGTAAAACCCCTATCTACGTTACACTTCGCCCCTTTGCGGCACGGCCTGCTCCAGCCGCCGTGCCCATCAGTCAGACAAGCCGAGAAGCCCATGCCGATCCGTCACTGCATCGTCCATTTGATCGACAAGAAACCCGACGGCACGCCTGCCGTGCTTCATGCGCGCGACAGCGAGCTGGCCGAGTCCAGCGCCATCGAACATCTGCTTGCCGACCTCAACGAAAGTTACAACGCCAAGCAGGGCAAGGCTTGGGGCTTCTTCCATGCCGAGTCCGGCGCGCACCCGTTCAGCGGCTGGCTCAAGGACTATCTGGACGAGGGCCGCGACTTCACCCAGTTCAGCCGCACGGCCGTCGAGCACCTGCAGAAGCTGATGGAAGAATCCAACCTGTCCACCGGTGGGCATGTGCTGTTCGCGCACTACCAGCAGGGCATGACCGATTACCTGGCCATTGCCTTGCTGCATCACAGTGAAGGCGTGGCCGTGACCTCCGAGCTCGACGTGACCCCGTCGCGGCACCTGGACCTGGGGCAACTGCACCTGGCGGCGCGCATCAACCTGTCGGAGTGGCAGAACAACAAGCAGTCCAAACAGTACATCTCGTTCATCAAGGGCAAGAACGGCAAGAAGGTCTCGGAGTACTTCCGCGACTTCATCGGCTGCCAGGAAGGCGTGGATGGTCCGGGAGAAACGCGGACACTGCTCAAGGCGTTCAGCGACTTCGTCGAGAGCGAGGACCTGCCAGAAGAGTCGGCGCGGGAGAAAACCCAGACGCTGGTGGAGTACGCCACCAGCCAGACCAAGATGGGCGAGCCGGTCACGTTGAAAGAGCTGTCGGGTCTGATCGATGAAGAGCGCCCGCAGGCGTTCTATGACCATATCCGCAACAAGGATTACGGTTTGTCGCCGGAGATTCCGGCCGACAAGCGCACCCTCAACCAGTTTCGTCGCTTCACCGGGCGGGCCGAGGGGCTGTCGATCAGCTTCGAGGCGCATCTGCTGGGCTCGAAGATCGAGTATGACGAGGAAGCCGGTACCTTGATCATCAAGGGCCTGCCGTCGCAACTGACCGACCAGCTCAAACGGCGCAAGGATTGACGGAATGCGCCGTATGAGTGGTCACTGGCCGCGAAGCGGGTGCTGAGGGGTGTCAATCGAACCGCAGCGTGGCCTTCGCGGGCAGAGCCCGCTCCCACAATCGGCGGGGAAGCAGGCGGTGTGGGGTGTCCGGCTTGACGTCGCCGCTACGGTTTTGTGATCGCAAAACCCACTCGCGGAAAATGCACATGCACCACGCCGGCGCGCGCGTCTTCACGCCGGATGATCAATTCCTCAGCCCCGGCAAACAACAACTCGCCCTGCACGGGGTCGACACCATAGTCCACGGCCGAGATGCTCACCTGGTCGCCCGCCTTGAACCCGTTGGGGTCCTCGAACGTTTCATCGGGCAAGTCTGCCGGAGTGGCCGCTTTGGCAATCGCCAGGGCCTCGTCGGCAGTCAGCTCGCTGTAGGTGCCGTGGCCAAAACCCAGTACGCGACCCAGCCAGGCGTGGATGGCAGGGTAGGCATCCACCAGCGGTGCGGTGACCGGCGTGCCCTTGAGAAACCACAATAGGTGGGCCATGGAGAAATCAGCCAGGGTAGGTTCGCCAAACAGGTACTCACCCTCTGCGTTCTGCAGTTGCTGTTCCAGGCGCGCCATGAACGTCGGCCACTGATGCTTGGCCTGCTCCACCGGCAGACGCGTGGCAGTGCCGCCCTGGAACAGCGCCATGCGGTCGGCGATGAAGGCCTTGGCGGCGTCTTCGGGCAGACGCGACAGGCGGGCGCTGATGGACTCGGGCTGGAACACCAGGCTGACGGCATGCTGGAACAGCACCGAATCGGCCCAGGCGGCGAAAGTGGCCACGGTGAGCTCCTGGCCAAGGGGCAGCAGCGCCGGCAAGGCTTTCTCCTGCTCCAGCCGTCGAGCGATCAGGGCGGTGTCGCAATAAACATCGGCCCCGACCTGCAGCACTGGCGTCTTGCGATAGCCACCGGTCAGCGCTGTCAGATCAGGCTTGGGCATGATCGGCGAGATCAGCACCGAGCGCCACGCGAGCCCTTTGAAGCCGAGCATCAAACGGGCCTTTTCGGCGAACGGCGAGGTCGGATAGTGATGCAGGATCAACTCGGACATATCGGCTCCAGCAGCGGATGGGAAAGCCCACAGCTTACTCGCCCTCGCGCAGACCACATACCCCTGTAAAAGCGACGCATGCGGTATACCTGAATGAACGCATAACCCCGAACGCGGCTCGCAATCCCTGTAGCAGCGGCGCAAGCCGCGTCGGCGGTGCATGCGGTGTGCCTGAATGAACGCGATGAAGCCGGACGCGGCTCGCGCCGCTGCTACAGGGGAACGCGATCTCCGTAGCAGCGGCGCAAGCCGCGTCGGCGGTGCATGCGGTATGCCTGAACGAACGCGATGAAGCCGGACGCGGCTCGCGCCGCTGCTACAGGGGAACGCGATCTCCGTAGCAGCGGCGCAAGCCGCGTCGGCGGTGCATGCGGTATGCCTGAACGAACGCGATGAAGCCGGACGCGGCTCGCGCCGCTGCTACAGGGGAACGCGATCTCCGTAGCAGCGGCGCAAGCCGCGTCGGCGGTGCATGCGGTGTGCCTGAATGAACGCGATGAAGCCGGACGCGGCTCGCGCCGCTACAGGGGGGTGAAGGAGGCTACGAGGTGTTCCTTGGCGGGCTTGCGCAAGCGTTTGATCAGCCGCTCGTGGCGCAAGGCTTCGCTTTTGCTTGGCCATGCTTCCACGTAAACCAACGCCACTGCCGGGCTGGACAGGAAGAACCGCGCGCCCTTCCCACTCTGGTGCTTGGCGAAACGGCGCTGCGGATCGTCACTGATGCCGCAGTAAAGCGAGCCATTCGCCGCGCGCACCAGGTAGACATACCAGGGCTTGGCTGGCGTGGCAGCGGTCATCGATTCAACAGCGCCTGTGTGCAAGCAATATCACTCCACCTTCGTCGCCATAGCCTGCACATGCAGCGTGCGCCCGGCCCCCATGCCCGCGGCCGTGGCGGCGACGCCGATGAAGGCGAACACCCAACCCACTGCGCCCCACCCACCCGTCATGTCGTGCACCAGACCGACCGCGAAAGGCCCCATCGACGCGATGGTGTAGCCCACGCCCTGGGCCATGCTCGACAGATTGGCCGCCACATGGGCATCGCGCGAGCGCAGTACGATCAAAGTCAGTGCCAGCGCGAACACCCCGCCCTGGCCCAACCCCAAGACAATCGCCCAGCCCCACATCCCGCCCAGCGGTGCGTAAAGCAGGCCGAACAACCCAGCCAGGCTCAGCGCCATCACCGCGAGAATCGGCAGGCGCTGATCACGGCCGCGGGTGGCCAGCCATGGCACGGTCAAGGCGCTGGGCAACTGCACGATGATCGAGAATGACATGACCAGACCCGCTTGCGCAGCCGATAACCCGCGCCCGATCAGGATCGACGGCAACCAGCCGAAGACGATGTACGCCAGCGACGACTGCAACCCCATGAACAACGTGACCTGCCACGCGAGCGGATCACGAAACAGCCCGGTCACGCGATAGCGAGCACGCTGGACACCATGCTTCTGCCGCGTCTGCGGCCACCAGAACACCGCAGCCAGCAACGCCGGCACCATCCAGAACGCCAGACCGATGCGCCAGCTGTCATCGAAATACTGGCTCAGTGGCACGCTGGAACCGGCCGCCAATGCCGCTCCGAGGCACAACGCCATGGTGTAGACGCCGGTCATCGTGCCGGCCTGTCGGGCGAAGTCGCGCTTGACGATGCCAGGCAGCAGCACGCCGATGATTCCGATACTGCCACCGGCCACCAGGCTGCCGATGAACAAGCCCCAGATGCCCAACTGACTGCGCAAAGCGATGCCGGCCGCCAGCACGAGCAACACGCCAAGGACCACACGCTCGCTGTCGAAACGCCGAGCCAGCAAAGGTGCCAGCGGCGCGAAAAGGCCCAGGCACAGAACCGGGAGCGTGGTCAGCAGACCGGCCGTCGAGCCGCTCAGGCCGAGGGTGGCAGAGACCTGCGCAAGCAACGGCGCCATGCTCGACAGGGCCGGACGCAGGTTGAGCGCCACCAGTACCAGTCCAAGGATCAGCAACCAGGGTTTATGCAGCGGCGTGACGATATCGCGACTCGCGGGGGTACAGTTGGCAGTAGGCATAAAAGTCCAGAAACGAAAGTGCGGACCATTGCCAGGACGGGAATGCCTGGTGGTCTCTTGGATACGGCTTTGAACGAGGAAGCGTAGAGCCTATTGCCAGCAATGGCAAATACCTGGCTGGCAGTGTGCCCTTCAGACCGCAGTGCGCCCTTCGCGGGCAGAGCCCGCTCCCACAGGTATCCGGGCAACCCGTAGGAGCGGTCATCGGCCGCGAAGCAGGCGCTGTGGTATGTCAGGTGAACCGCAGTGCGCCCTTCGCGGGCAGAGCCCGCTCCCATAACAGGGCTCCACAACAGGGTCCCACAACAGGCGCGGATCCCCTGTGGGAGCGGGCTCTGCCCGCGAAGCAGGCGCTGCGGTGCAGCAGACCTGAAACGAAAAAACCCGGGCACAGGCCCGGGCTTTTCGTTTGCTGCAAACGGTGATCAGTGCAGGATCTGGCTCAAGAACATCCGCGTCCGGTCACTCTGCGGGTTGTCGAAGAAGTCGTTCGGTGCGGCCTGCTCGACGATCTCCCCCTTGTCCATGAAGATCACCCGGTTCGCCACGGTGCGGGCGAAGCCCATTTCGTGAGTCACGCAGAGCATGGTCATGCCATCCTCGGCCAGGCCGATCATGGTGTCGAGCACTTCCTTGACCATTTCCGGGTCGAGCGCCGAAGTCGGTTCGTCGAACAGCATGATCTTGGGCTTCATGCACAGCGCCCGCGCAATGGCCACACGCTGCTGCTGACCACCGGACAACTGACCCGGAAACTTGTGCGCCTGCTCCGGAATGCGTACGCGCTCCAGGTAATGCATGGCGATTTCCTCGGCCTGGCGCTTGGGCATCTTGCGCACCCACATCGGCGCCAGCGTGCAGTTCTGCAGGATGGTCAGGTGCGGGAACAGGTTGAAGTGCTGAAACACCATGCCCACTTCGCGACGTACCGTTTCGATCTGCTTGAGATCGTTGGTCAGCTCCACGCCGTCGACGATGATGGTGCCCTGCTGATGCTCTTCCAGCCGGTTCAGGCAGCGAATGGTGGTCGACTTGCCCGAACCCGAAGGCCCGCACAACACGATACGCTCGCCTTGGGTCACGTTCAGGTTGATGTCCTTTAGCACGTGGAACTGGCCGTACCACTTGTTCACGCCTTGCATCTGGATGATGCCCGGAGCGCCGGCCGGTTTCTTGATCGCTTCACTCATGATTAAGCTCCTAACGCTTGTGGCCAGTGTCCAGCTTGCGCTCCAGGTGCATGGAGTAGCGGGACATACCGAAACAGAAGATCCAGAACACCAAGGCCGCGAACACGTAGCCCTCGGTCGCCATGCCCAGCCACGCCGGGTCGGCTGCCGCCTGCTTGACGCTGTTGAGCAGGTCGAACAGGCCGATGATGATCACCAGGCTGGTGTCCTTGAACAATGCAATGAAGGTGTTGACGATGCCCGGAATGACCATCTTCAGGGCCTGCGGCAGGATCACCAGACCCATGCTGCGCCAGTAGCCCAGCGCCATGGCCGAAGCCGCCTCGTACTGCCCCTTGGGAATGGCCTGCATACCACCGCGCACCACTTCGGCGACATAGGCCGACTGGAACAGGATCACGCCGATCAGCGCACGCAGCAGCTTGTCGAAGTTCATGCCTTCAGGCAGGAACAGCGGCAGCATCACCGAGGACATGAACAGCACGGTGATCAACGGCACGCCGCGCCAGAACTCGATAAAGGTCACGCAGACTACCTTCACCGCCGGCATTTTCGAGCGACGGCCCAGGGCCAGCAGAATCCCCAACGGCAAGGCACCGGCAATGCCGACAGTGGCGATCACCAGGGTGAGCATCAGACCGCCCCACTGGCTGGTGGCCACGTTAGGCATGCCGAACGCCCCGCCGTGCAGCAGGAAGTAGGCGATGATCGGGTACAGCACCAGGAAACCGATGCCGTAGACGGCTTTGCGCTTGAATCGCGAGATGAACAGCGGCGCCACACCCAGGACCGCCAGCCAGACGGTCAGGTCGACGCGCCAGCGCAGCTCGGGTGGGTAATAGCCGTACATGAACTGGCCGAAACGTTGCTGGATGAACACCCAGCAGGCGCCTTCCTTGGTGCAGTCGGCACGGGTGGTGCCGACCCAGTTCGCGTCGAAGATCGACCAGCTCAACAACGGCGGTACGATCAGCCAGATCAGGTACAGCGACAACAGCGTCAGCAGGGTGTTGAGCCAGCTGGAAAACAGGTTCTGGCGCATCCACGCGACCGGGCCGAACACTTTGCTCGGTGGTGGCTGGTCGGGTTTGAAAATATGGGTCGTCATGCGCTCATCCTCACCGTTCGATCAGCGCAATGCGCTTGTTGTACCAGTTCATCAGCAGGGAAATGCTGATACTGATCGCCAGGTACACGCTCATGGTGATGGCAATGACTTCGATCGCCTGCCCCGTCTGGTTGAGCACGGTACCGGCGAACAGCGAAACCATTTCCGGGTAACCGATACCGGCAGCCAGCGACGAGTTCTTCGCCAGGTTCAGGTATTGGCTGGTCAGTGGCGGAATGATCACGCGCAGGGCCTGCGGGATGATCACCTTGCGCAGGGTCGGGCCGTTGCGCAGCCCCAGGGAATGCGCCGCTTCGGTCTGGCCGTGGCTCACCGACTTGATGCCCGAACGCACGATCTCGGCGATGAACGCCGCGGTGTACACGGTCAGGGCCAGGGTCAGGGCCAGCAGTTCCGGGATCAATACCCAGCCACCGACGAAGTTGAAGCCCTTGAGCTCGGGTTTTTCCCAATGCACAGGAGCGCCGAAGATCAGCGAGCACAGGGCCGGCACGACGATCAGAATCGCCAGGCCCACCCAGAACTTGTGGAACGGCTCGCCGGTGGCTTCGAAGCGCTTGGTGGCCCATTTGGACATCAGCACGATGCCGACGATGGCCAGGATGACGCTGATCACGAACGGCCAGAAGCCCGGTGCAGCAAGGGCAGCCGGCATGTTCAGGCCGCGGCTGCTGACGTAGAAGCTGTCCATGAAGCCATGGGCGGCGCGCGGCCCAGGCAGCGTCAGAAACACCGCGAAGTACCAGAACAGGATCTGCAGCAGCGGCGGGATATTGCGGAATACCTCGATATAGATCGTCGCCAGCTTGTTGATCATGAAGTTGGGCGACAGCCGAGCCACACCGATCACGAAACCCAGCAGGGTTGCCAGGATGATGCCGATGATCGACACCAGCAGGGTGTTGAGCAGGCCGATCACGAACACGCGCGCGTAGCTGTCCGATTCGGTGTAGTCGATCAGGTGTTGGGCAATGCCGAAGCCGGCACTGCGTTCAAGAAAGTCGAAACCGGAAGTGATGCCCCGGTGTTGCAGGTTGGTCTGTGTATTGTTGAACAGAAACCAGCCCAAACCGACCACCGCCACAATGGTGATGATCTGGAAAAGCCACGCACGCACACGTGGATCAGTCAGGGACAGGCCCTGCTTGGGTGCGCCGATTTGATTTTGCATGGAAAGCCCCAGAGGAAAGGGAGAACAGCGCCTGACGGCAACGTGCCGTCAGGCGCAGGGCCGATCAGCGTACGGGTGGTGCGTACTGGATACCGCCAGCGTTCCACAGAGCGTTCTGGCCACGGTCGATCTTCAGCGGGGTGTTCGCGCCCAGGTTGCGCTCGAACATTTCACCGTAGTTGCCGACCTGCTTGACGATCTGTACCACCCAGTCCTTCGGCAGTTTCAGGTCCTTGCCGTATTCGCCATCGGCGCCCAGCAGACGAGCCACGTCCGGGTTCTTGGTCGACTTGGCTTCGGCTTCGACGTTCTTCGAGGTCACGCCCGCTTCTTCGGCGTTGAGCTGAGCGAACAGGGTCCACTTGACGATTGCCAGCCAGTCTTCATCGCCACGGCGTACCACTGGGCCCAAAGGCTCCTTGGAAATGGTTTCCGGCAGCACGATATAGTCGTTCGGTGCGGCCAGCTTGCTGCGCTGGGCGAACAGCTGCGACTTGTCGGAGGTCAGTACGTCGCAACGGCCGCCTTCCAGGGACTTGGCGCTTTCGTCGGAAGTGTCGAATGTGATTGGGGTGTACTTCAGGCCATTGCCGCGGAAGTAGTCGGACACGTTCAGTTCGGTGGTGGTACCGGCCTGGATGCAGATGGTTGCACCGTCCAGTTCCTTGGCGCTCTTCACGCCCAGCTTGTTGTTCACCAGGAAGCCGATGCCGTCGTAGTAGGTCACGCCGGCGAAGACCATGCCCATGCCCGCATCGCGGGAGCTGGTCCAGGTGGTGTTGCGCGACAGGATGTCGATTTCACCGGACTGCAACGCGGTGAAACGCTCCTTGGCGTTCAGCTGGCTGAACTTGACCTTGGTGGCGTCGCCGAACACGGCGGCAGCGACGGCACGGCAGACGTCGGCGTCGATACCAACGATCTTGCCCGAAGCATCAGGAACGGAGAAACCCGGCAGGCCGTCGGAGACGCCGCACTGTACGAAACCTTTCTTCTGGATGGCGTCCAGAGTGGCACCCGCCTGAGCGAAGCTGCTCACGCCCAGAACGGTCGCAGCGGTCAGTACAGCCAGGGTGGATTTCAACATCTTCATTCAAAACCTCCAGTTGCTCTTGTTGTGTCCGAGCTTGAATTGCGCTGCACCTAAATGAGGCGGTATCGACCCGTGTCGGCTAGTTGTTGGGTCAAGCATCAATCGCAATACAAGTGATGAACCCGAGTGGCCAGATGGCGCGACCGGGATATGCAACGCTTGCCCCCGCTCCCCGCAAGGTCCGACGCAGTGGCCTGCGGCGTCTTTCGCGATCATCGACCGATTCTGCTACAACCCTGATGGACTGCTCTGCGTCAGTTCCGAAGGGCTCTATAGTGTTACCGCCGATGAGGATGCTGGTATTACGCCAGTTACATAGCAAGCCTCGTACCAGAGTGAATCCGGAAAGCGTTTAAGTGCACGTCAATAGAAAAACTTGTAGCCTTGCGACATCTTCTTCAGAGATCGCACCATCGCGCCCCGTCGCACTGCACTCAAACAGAGCGGGCGCCCCACAACGGAGCAACCATGACTGATCCCTTGATCATCGAACCGAACCACACCGCCGACGCCTGTGTCATCTGGCTGCACGGCCTGGGCGCAGATAGATATGACTTCCTGCCGGTAGCAGAAGCCCTGCAGCAACGCCTGCACAGCACGCGCTTCGTACTGCCCCAGGCGCCGACCCGCGCGGTCACCATCAATGGCGGCTACGCCATGCCCAGCTGGTACAACATCATTGCCATGAGTCCGGCACGGGCGATTGACCAGGGTCAGCTGGAAGCGTCTGCGCAGATGCTTTGCGGCCTGATCGAGGAGCAGCAGGCGAGCGGGATCGCGCCGGAGCGAATCTTCATCGCCGGGTTTTCCCAAGGTGGCGCGGTGATCCTGCACACGGCCTACATCACCTGGACAGGACCGTTGGGCGGGGTGCTGGCGCTGTCGACCTATGCGCCGACCTTCGACGAAAAAGTCGAATTGGCCGCGAGCCAGCAGCGCACCCCGGCACTCTGCCTGCATGGGCAGAACGACGAGGTGGTGATCAATGCCATGGGTCGCAGTGCCTATGAATACCTCAAAGGCTGGGGCGTGGACGCAGCGTGGCGGGAATACCCCATGGGTCACCAAGTGTTACCGCAAGAGATCGCGGACATCGGCGACTGGTTGGCGCAGCGGTTGCACTGACCCCAGGCAGGCCATTCACGGGCCAAAGACCGCTTCTACGGAACCCGTGTAGGAGCGGTCAATGGCCGCGAACCAGGCACCCTGGTGTATCTGCCATACATCGGTACACCCTTCACCCGCCTTTCCCACATCCAGCACTCTTCTACCGTCGTGCGCGATTCTTGCATTACACTGCCTGACGCACATTCCTTAACCAATCGATGAGAAGCCCGTGCTCAAAGCACTCAAGAAGATGTTTGGCAAGAGCGACGCACAGCCGCTTGCTGCCGACACTGGCGCCACCCGCGCGCTACCCGTCGACACTGAAGAATCGACCCCGCCGGCCACTGTGGCGGTTGCACCGGCCGCCAGCCCTGAACCGGCAGCAGCCGCTGCACCCATCATCGTCGAAACGCCCCGCCGCCCTCGCCCGCCCAAGCCTGTGGCACCGGCCTGGAACCGCGCCGACTTTCAGGTCGCCCCGCAGGAAGGCAAGACCCGCTTCCACGACTTCGCGCTCACCGACGAGCTGATGCACGCCATCCACGACCTCGGTTTCCCCTATTGCACGCCGATCCAGGCGCAGGTGCTGGGTTATACCCTCAAGGGCCGCGACGCCATCGGCCGTGCCCAGACCGGCACCGGCAAGACTGCCGCCTTCCTCGTCTCGATCATCTCTCAGTTGCAGCAGACGCCTGCGCCCAAGGAGCGCTTCATGGGCGAGCCGCGCGCGCTGATCATCGCGCCCACCCGCGAGCTGGTGGTACAGATCGCCAAGGATGCCGCAGGCCTGACCAAGTACACCGGCCTGAACGTAATGACCTTCGTCGGCGGCATGGACTTCGACAAGCAGCTCAAGCAGCTCGAAGCCCGTCACTGCGACATCCTGGTCGCCACCCCCGGTCGCCTGCTGGACTTCAACCAGCGCGGCGAAGTGCACCTGGACATGGTCGAAGTGATGGTGCTCGATGAAGCCGACCGCATGCTCGACATGGGCTTCATCCCCCAGGTGCGTCAGATCATTCGCCAGACCCCGCCCAAGCAGGAGCGCCAGACCCTGCTGTTCTCGGCCACCTTCACCGAAGACGTGATGAACCTGGCCCAGCAGTGGACCACCGACCCGGCCATCGTCGAGATCGAACCTGAGAACGTCGCCAGCGAAACCGTCGAGCAACACGTATACGCCGTCGCCGGCAGCGACAAGTACACGCTGCTGTACAACCTGGTCACCGGTAACGATTGGGAGCGCGTGATCGTGTTTGCCAACCGCAAGGACGAAGTACGCCGCATCGAAGAGCGCCTGGTGCGCGACGGCGTGAATGCTGCGCAGCTGTCCGGAGATGTGCCGCAGCACAAGCGCATCAAGACGCTGGAGGGGTTTCGCGAAGGCAAGATCCGCGTGCTGGTGGCCACCGATGTGGCAGGCCGCGGCATCCATATCGATGGCATCAGCCATGTGATCAATTTCACCCTGCCCGAAGTGCCGGATGACTATGTTCATCGCATCGGTCGTACAGGGCGGGCCGGCACCAGTGGCGTGTCGATCAGCTTCGCAGGCGAAGACGACTCCTACCAACTGCCTTCCATCGAAGCGCTGCTGGGCCGCAAGATCAACTTCGAAATGCCATCAGCCGAGCTGCTCAAACCGGTGGAGCGCAAGCGCTCCTGACCCCTGTAGGAGCGGTCCGAGGCAGCGAAGCCTCACCGCGCCGACCTCTTGTGAGAGCGGACTCTGCCCGCGAAGGCTCATCGCGGTACACCTGCTCCGCAGCGCCGATCTCTTGTGAGAGCGGGCTCTGCCCGCGAAAGGCCTCATCGCGGTACACCCGCTCCACAGCGCCGATCTCTTGTGGGAGCGGGCTCTGCCCGCGAAGAGGCCTCATCGCGGTACACCCGCTCCACAGCGCCGATCTCTTGTGGGAGCGGGCTCTGCCCGCGAAGAGGCCTCATCGCGGTACACCCGCTCCACAGCGCCGATCTCTTGTGGGAGCGGGCTCTGCCCGCGAAGAGGCCTCATCGCGGTACACCCGCTCCACAGCGCCGATCTCTTGTGGGAGCGGGCTCTGCCCGCGAAAGGCCTCATCGCGGTACACCCGCTCCACAGCGCCGATCTCTTGTGGGAGCGGGCTCTGCCCGCGAAGGCCTCATCGCGGTACACCTGCTCCACAGCGCCGACCTCTTGTAGGAGCGGGCTCTGCCCGCGAAAGGCCTCATCGCGGTACACCCGCTCCACAGCGCCGATCTCTTGTGGGAGCGGGCTCTGCCCGCGAAGGCCTCATCGCGGTACACCTGCTCCACAGCGCCGATCTCTTGTGGGAGCGGGCTCTGCCCGCGAAGAGGCCTCATCGCGGTACACCCGCTCCACAGCGCCGATCTCTTGTGGGAGCGGGCTCTGCCCGCGAAAGGCCGCCGCCGACCTTCAGATCATTCCCAGCGCTGCGCCGCCTGCTCGTCGCTTTCGCGTCCCTGCACCCAGCGTGGACCATTCTCGGTGCTTTCCTTTTTCCAGAACGGCGCTCGGGTCTTGAGATAGTCCATGACGAAGTCGCAGGCCTCGAACGCCGCCTGACGATGAGCGCTGGCCACACCGACGAACACGATCGGCTCACCCGGTTCCAGCGCACCGACACGGTGCAGGATCTCCAGTTTCAGCAACGGCCAACGCTGCGCTGCTTCCAGAACGATCTTGTCCAAGGCCTTCTCGGTCATGCCCGGGTAGTGTTCCAGCAACATCCCGCGCACTTCGAGTCCGTCATTGAAATCGCGCACGTAGCCAACGAAACCAACCACTGCACCCACCCCGGTATTGACCTGATGCAAGGCATTGAGCTCAACGCCCGGGTCGAACGGCTCATGCTGCACGCGAACGCTCATGTCAGCCTCCGGTCACGGTTGGAAAGAACGCGACTTCATCGCCATCGAACAGGGGCTCGCTCAGTGCACACATCTCCTGATTGCGGGCGCACATCAGGCCCTTCTCCCCAAGAATCTCGCGATCCCCACGCAGAATGAGGAATTCGCGCAAGGCATCGACACTGGCGAACTCGCCGGTGACCACTTCCTTGCCGACGCCCAGCAACTCGCGATAGCGGGCGAAATACAGCACCGTGTAACTCATGAGGCGTCCGCCTTGAAATGCCCACTCTTGCCACCCTGCTTCTCCAGCAGGCGCACCTGCTCGATGACCATGCCGCGATCCACTGCCTTGCACATGTCGTAGATCGTCAGAGCTGCAACACTCGCCGCCGTCAGGGCCTCCATTTCCACCCCGGTCTGCCCGGCCAGCTTGCAGCGCGCGGTGATCAGCACGCTGTCCTCGCCATCGGCCACCAACTCGACCTTCACGCCGGTCAGCATCAGCGGGTGGCACAGAGGAATGAGATCACTGGTTTTCTTCGCCGCCTGGATACCGGCGATGCGCGCCACGGCAAACACATCGCCTTTGGGATGCTCACCGTCGACGATCATGCGCAAGGTCGGTGGCAGCATACGGACACGTGCCTCGGCCACGGCTTCGCGAGAAGTGACGGCCTTCTCGGTGACGTCCACCATGTGCGCGCGGCCTTGGGAATCGAGATGGGTCAGCACAGCCTTACTCCTGTTCCAGAAGCGGCGATTGTAGCCCTGCAACAGGTGGCATGCACGAACCGCAGACGCCTAAGAGGTAGGAATTTTCTCGAACAACTTGGGAGATGTCCGACTTTCTTCCCATCTTTTCCCTAGCACACTTCCCCTCGATGTTGCACGTCGACCGGGTAGGTACCTGTTTCCCGCTGTTCGATGCGCGGCACGTTTTCAATGCTCAAATCAAACCCAAGGAAACGTACCCGATGAAAGCCTCAATTCTTGCACTGCCAGCAGCCCTGTTGTTCGCCGGCGCGGCCCTGGCCGATCAGCGTATCGACCATACCGTGACCGTGACCGCGACCGTACCCGTTGAACGTTTCTACGTCGAACCGCTGGGCGGCAACTGGATGAACGACCCACAGAACATGAGCTACCGCCCTGTGGATGGGACGTTGGAGCCTATCCGCAAGCAGTTGTCGGTCAAGAGCACCAGCGGCGCCATCAAGGCCAAGCTGATGAACGCTGCTTCCATGACCAGTGGCGCCAACACCATCGCGCTGAACGTCAGTGTGGGCGGAAAGACCCTGGGCACCGCCGCTGCAGGCGAGATCGTCGCCAGCGTCGACGACGCCAAGAACGGCACCGTGATCGACTTTCAGGTCAGCGCGGTCAAGCCGGCAGGCGCTTTCGTACCGGGCAGCTACCAGGGTCTGGTCAATGTGATTTTCGAAACACCTGATCCAGCCTGATTCTCGGCACAGGATCCCAGAACAACAACTTGCCTGTGCGTGATCTTTGCCCCCGGCCTCACGGTACCCCGTACAGCCGGGAGGCCTTTGCCTATGTGACAGCCATGACACCATATGCCGCATCGATATTTCTCGGGAGCCGGGCTCTGGCCCTGTTCTTGTTGCTGTCTGCATCTGCGGCCGCATCGGCTCAACAACTCGCCAGTCAGCAAGGAATCCTGAGTCAGGCACAAGGCTTGCCAAGTGATTTCAGTGAACACTTCTTCGATGTCCCCCTGGCGGTACGCGTCGAACTGGACGGACGCCTGCTGGGCGAAGCGCTGGTCATGCTTGATCGTCAAGAGCGAGTACAGTTGATCGAGTTCACCGCCAGCGAAGACAGCGCCGAACCCGACCACCTGCGGCAACGCTGGGCGGACTATCTCGCCGAAGGCCAACCCTTGGGCAACTGCGAACAGAACTGCACCCATGACCTGGTCGCATTGCACTACAGCCTGAATAATTCGCAATTGTCGATTCTGACCCGTACCGCCGAATACGATGACCAAGAGCAGCGTTTCTACGCATTGCCTGAACAGGGCAGTCGCGGTCTCATCTTGCGTAACCAGGTGAACATTTCGGCAGGCGAAACCGAGCAGACCGGTCGTTATGCCGTGCAAGGTCAAGGCAGCATAGGTCAATGGACGACAATGGCTCAGGCTCAGGCCGATCGCAGCCGCGACAATGAGCCTGGCACCCGTCACCGTATCGATCAGCTCTATGCCGAGCGCCTGCAAGAGCGCCACTTCTACCGGCTGGGCTATTTCACCCCCGGGGCTCAAGGCCTGGTGCGCCAGCCACGGCTGCTTGGCGACACACCCGACACAGCACTGGGGATCATGTATGGCACCAGTGACAGTCTGGCCGTGGCTAATGCCAGCCCCAGCGCAACCCCTATCTATGTCACGCCCAACCGCCCGGGCGTGGTCGAGATCTATCGCAGCGGGGTCTTGATCAATAGCCAGCCGGTTCAGCCTGGCTTGCAGACCATCGACACCAAAGTACTGCCCGGCGGTATCTACGATGTGGAAGTGCGCCTGATCGAAGACGGCCAGGTCACCTCCAGCAACGAAGCGTTCATCTACAAGCCTTCGAACTGGAGCGATCCCGACCAGCCGTGGCGCTACAACCTCTACCTGGGCCAGCGCCGGACACTGCTGAGCAACTGGGACAGCGATGATCAACGCAGCCTGAGCGCGGGCATGCTGTTCAACTACTTGGCCCATTCAAGGGTCGTGCTGGGCGGATCGCTGCAACGGGTAGGTGGCTATGACCAATACGGTAGCTCCATCGACTGGGACGCGAGCGACCGCCTCAAGCTGTACGCCAACCTCTTCCAGACCCAGGCACACGGCCACGGTTATGACTTGCAGGCGCTGTGGACATACGACGGCGGCAACCTGGTCCTGGGTCGCAACCAGAGCTGGCAACAATTTCCACGCCAGCGCGGGCAGCGCGAAAGACCACCGGGACAGGACGTCATCCAGACTTCGCTGTCCTGGCTGCATCGTCTCAACGCCCGTATCAGCACCACCACTCGCGTGGCCCAAGCCGATGGCCTGTATGGCGGCACCTCGTTTGACCTGGGCTTGACCTACCACGGCAAACTGCTGGGTTCGGATGCCAATTGGCGCACCTCGGTGTTCGACCATCCTGGCAACCCTGGAACCAACGGGGCCCGCAATCGCGGTGTCAACTTCACCTTGAGCATGAGCCTGGGTGAAAACGGGCGGCGTCTTTCGGGCACCCTGGGCACACGCACTGCCCGCGACGGCAGCCGCGACCAGAACGTGTCGCTGACCTACCAGCAAAGTATTGCGCACCACACGCTGCACAATGTTGCGGCAACCGTCACCGGGGACCGCTACGGCACCGGCCTGGCGGGCAATGTGCAATTCCGGAACAACGCAGTGTACGGCGATGCCTACCTGCAAAGCTCTTCCTACGACAACAATCTGAGCGGTGGCCTCAATCTGGAAAGCACCGTGGCACTGGGTGGCGGCAAGGCGGCGGTCAGTGGCAACTTTCAAGCCTACGAAGCCGGCATGATCGTGGACGTGGAATCGGACATCAGCGATCTGACGCTACGGGCCGATGACCATAACGGCGCCAGCGCTCCGCTCAGGCCTGGACGCAACATCATTCCGGTCAGCGCTTATCGCCCGGGCCACGTGCTCTTCGATTTCCAGGGACAGGACGCCCAGGCAGCGGTCATCCAGCCCGCTACTGTGAGCTATCACCTGAACCGCGGCGGCGTGAATTATCAACAGATCCGAGTAATGCGTACCGTGACCGTGCTGGGTCGCCTGCTGGATGTCCGCGGTGAGCCTATCAAGGGCGCTCTGGTCATCAATCACGCCAGCCGCAGCCTGACTGAAACCGACGGTTTCTTCGCGGTGGAAATGAGCGAATCCACGCCTACTTTGGAAGTCCGCCAGAGTGGCGGTCGACTGTGTTTTCTCAAGCTTGATGGAAAACATGCCACGCGGGAGAACGAGATCCTGCTGGTGGGCGATCAACAATGCAGCCCGGACAGTCTGGCTGCGGCCAATACGCTGGACGGAGGTGCGGGATGAACACCGCTATGATGACAACAAGGGGATGGCAAGCACTGCTGATGCTGGCACTGTTCATACAACTGCTGAGCAACCAGGCCGCAGGCGCCGACGCGGTGGTGACGGCCTGGATCGATACCCGGGGAAAATTCACCAACACCACGGCAACGCCCAGTTTCTGCCGCTGGTTCACCCAAGGTAGTGCGTGCTGGAACCAATGGGCCGTGAACCTGCCCTTGACCTACTACAAGAGCATCGATTTGTCGGTAGATAACGACCGAGCCAAAGTCTATGTACGCCCCCCACCCAAACAGATACTGACGGTGGTTAACGAGAGCACCGGTCAGACCGCGTCGATCACTATCGAGGTCGGCGCCATCAGTCAGAAGGTTCGGCACGAAACGCATCCGGTGGTAGAGCGCGACATCAACGGAACGTGCACCTCAGTGCCGTCCTACCCTGGCAGCAATTATCGGCAGCACTTGTGGTACATCTACACTTTGCCCTGCGTTGCCAGAATGCCAAGTACGCCCGGCTCACAGCAGGTCTTCTTCAATGAACTGGGCATGATTTTCTACCCCACCTTCCCGGATACCGCCACCTTGAGTCCCGGTCGCTGGGAAGGCCGCCTGACCTATCAGCTCGGTGCACCGACCGGCTTCGACTTTGGCGAAATGTACGGCAACGATACCGATAGCATCGACCTGGTCTTTCGCTTCAACGTGCTGCATGACATGCAGGTGGAGATGCCCTCGGCCGGCACCGAGCTGAGCATCATGCCGCCAGGCGGCTGGAACGATTTCATGGTCAACCAGCGCATACCCGAACGCCTCTACAAGAATGTGCCGCTCCAGGTGTGGGCCTCCAGTACTTTCATGGTGTACCTGGCGTGTCAATACCCAAGCCGGACCAACCAATGCAATATAAAACACCTGAACGGCACCACCGAGGTGCCCGTACAGGTGGCCTTGACGCTGCCGGGCACCTTTAGTGAAAAGCGACGTCCTGTGGACCGTCTGCAACTGCTCGACGGACGCTCGCAAGCCAAACTCATCGCGCCGCTTGGCAATGTCTCCAACCAACCTGGCACCCTGCACTTCGATGTCATCAAGGCTGACATCGAACCCATGGTGAAGTACCCGGGCAAATACAGCGGCTGGATCACCATCATCTACGACGCCAACCCGTGAGGCCCTATCCATGAGACTGCTCTTGACCCTATTGGCGGTGCTGGCACCTTGTGTCCATGCAGCGCCTGAACTGAACATCGGCAGCATGTACGAATACCTTGAAGGTACGCGCAGTACGGCGCTCAAGCGCATCTACAACAGTGGCGACGGCACGGCATTCGTCAAGGTCACAGTGGCCGAGCTGGTATACGGTGCAGACGGCAAGGTGCAGGAGGTTTCGATGGACGGCCTGCCTACCGAACAGCGCACGCTGATCGCCAGCCCTGCCAGGCTGATCGTGCCGGCCAAAGGCATGCAGCAGGTACGCCTGTTGTTTCGTGGAGAACGCACGCAGGAGCGCTACTTTCGCCTGCGCTTCATCCCGGTGCTTCCCGATAAGCAGGACAGCTTCGGGTTGACTGCCGAAGAAACGCGCCAGTACGGCGAATCCCTCAAGGCAGGTGTCAACATACTTGCAGGTTACGGCGCAGTGGTCTTCGTCAAACCAACTCAGACTCGATACGACAGCGACGTGGTTCAGGAGCCGGGACGATTCGCCATTCCCAACCGAGGCAACGCCACAGTGGTACTGGATCATTTCAATGACTGCGACAGCAGCGGTCGAGACTGCACCACTCCAGTCAAACACCATATCCGCCCTGGGGGCCAGATGGTGTTCGACAAAAAACCTGGGCGCGCCTATCGCTTCGTGCTGGAGGAAGGCGAGAAGCGCCGCTCGATCGAGTTCAACGGCTGACGCTTCTCGGACACGGGCTTACAGATGACTCTCGGCATACTCGGCCAGAATCGACCGCGGTACACCTTGCAAGGTGATGTGCACACCCTGCGGGAAATCCTTGAAACGCTCCGTCAGGTAGGTCAGCCCCGAACTGGGCGCCGACAGGTAGGGGGTGTCGATCTGCGCCAGGTTGCCCAGGCAGATCACTTTGGAACCGGCGCCGGCACGGGTGATGATGGTTTTCATCTGGTGCGGCGTCAGGTTCTGGCACTCGTCGATCAGGATCAGGCTTTGCTGGAAACTGCGGCCTCGGATGTAGTTGAGGGATTTGAACTGCAACGGCACCTTGCTCAGGATGTAGTCGACGCTGCCGTGGGTGTTTTCATCCTCCATGTGCAGGGCTTCGAGGTTGTCGGTGATGGCGCCCAGCCAGGGCTCCATTTTTTCCGCTTCGGTACCGGGCAGGAAACCGATCTCCTGGTCCAGCCCCTGCACGCTTCGGGTGGCGATGATGCGCCGGTAGCGCTTGGTCACCATGGTCTGCTCGATGGCGGCAGCCAGCGCCAGGATGGTCTTGCCCGAACCCGCCGCACCGGACAGGTTGACCAGGTGGATGTCCGGGTCCAGCAGGGCGAACAAGGCCAGCGCCTGATAGATGTCGCGTGGCTTCAGACCCCAGGCTTCCTGGTGCAACAAAGGCTCCTGATGCAGGTCGAGGATCATCAGTTCGTCGTCCTTGATGCCCTTGATCCAGCCGACGAAACCCTGCTCGTCGATGATGAACTCGTTCATGTGCACCGACGGCAGCAGCTCGCTCAACTGCACGCGGTGCCAGGTGCGGCCGTGGTCCTGACGGGTCTCGACCTTGCTCACGCGATCCCAGAACGATCCGGGCACGTTGTGATAGCCGCGTGAAAGCAGCGACACGTCGTCGACCAGCTGGTCGGTGCTGTAATCCTCGGCGGCAATGCCGCAGGCGCGCGCCTTGAGGCGCATGTTGATGTCTTTGGTGACCAGAATCACGCTCAGGTCGGGGTTGCGTGTGTGCAGGTCGATCAGCTGGTTGATGATGATGTTGTCGTTGAGGTTCTGCGGCAGCAGGTTCGAAGGTTCGGGACGCTTGTCCATCAGGATGGACAGGAAGCCTTTGGTGCTGCCATTGACGCGCATGATCGGTACGCCGGACTCGACCACTGGAGGCGAGGCATCGCCCAGGGTCTTGTCGATCAGACGGATGGCCTGCCGACACTCGGCAGCGACGGTCTGCTTGCCATCCTTGAGTTTGTCCAGTTCCTCCAGAACGGTCATGGGGATGGCGACGTGGTGCTCTTCGAAATTCAGCAGGGCGTTTGGATCGTGGATCAGTACGTTGGTATCGAGCACATAAAGGATTGGCTGATCGGAAGAGGTGCTGCGTCCTTGTTCATCCATACTCGGTCACCTTTTTGGGAGCCTGACAACGCAATACCTGGACGGTGCTGCGCCGCGAAAAGGCCGCCGGATTCCCGCATCAAGGAGCAGGACCTGCGCACAGGTGGAGAGTCTCTGGAAGACGCCACCTGTGATGCAGGGTTCGGCGGTCTGTCTTCGTAATACCGCAAAACCCATGAAGGAAAAAAGCACTTTACGGTTTTTTGAAGTTTATTTTTCCGTAGTGCGAATAACGCTTGGCGGCTGCAACGCACGCCGTTAGAGTCCGAAGTTGACCCGCCCGTCACCAGACCGGCAAATTTCGCAAAAAACCTGCCAAAGCCCCGTAAAACCTGACGTTTAACGCTTTTGTTCACTGAACGTCGGCGCAGGCTTGCCATTGGATGTCGGTCTGGGCGGTTTCGCGCATCAGCCAGGGCACCGCAGTCTGAGCCTTGGCCAGGCTGTCATGAAACACCACGATCCCCCGACGCCACAGCAGCATCAGGCTGAGCGTACGCTCGCCGGCCTGCTGGGCGGTCAGGCGGCTGTCGTCGTCCATCGAATCGATGTTCCACAGCGCCACTCTCAGACCCGCGCCAGCGAAGAACCCACCGCTGTCGGCGCGGCGCTGACCATAGGGTGGGCGGAACCAGGGCACGTAGCTGTCAGGCAGATCGCTCTGCAGCAGCGCGATGCTGCGCAGTATCGAGTCCTGCCATTTGTCCCATTGTCCATGAGAGACGTACTGCCAACCCAGGGTCGCCACGCACTGCCCGGCATACAGCGCCTGCAATTGAGCCACCGAGGTCTTGTCGGCGCGCGCCTGCAGGCTCTGGCCTGGCACGAAGAACGTAGCGCTCAGATCCTGCGCACGCAGGTAGCCGGTCAGCGCATCGGTGGCGCCATCGGCCGGGCTGGGGCCGCCGTCGAAGGTGAGCAGGAAGGTGCGGTCGGCAAAGCCGTTGCCATCGAATTCCTGTTCCGACAACAGCTGCACTTCGCTGGTGGTCTGCGGCGACACCGCGGCCAGACGCAACAATTCGTTGAGATAGGCCTCGCTGAACACCTGGCCCGGTACGGCAAACCCGGAATAGAAGGACTCGGGCGCGATACCCAGATCGGCCGCCTGGGTGCGCAGATCGCTTTCGCTGTCGATGGCATAGCAGAACGAGGCGTCCTGCTCGCAGCTTTGCTGCGCCAGATCGAAATTGGCCCAGAGCCGCTGCCAGAGTCGCTGGCGCAAGTCGTCGATCGCCAGCAGGTTGATCTGGCGCAGGCCCAGACGTGCGGTCAGCTGTGCTTCGTCCTGGCTTTCACTGGCCAGCAACGAACGGGCGAACAGCAGTATCTGCGCACGCGAGGCCACATCGAACAGTACCGGCGATTCGATGCGCTCGGGCCAGTGACTGCGCTCCAGGGTCGCCACCGGCGGCGCGGCGACGGCGGCCTGAGCGCCGCAGAACAGAGCGGCCAGCATCCTTGATACCCAACGCAACGGCGATCTCCTCGATGAAGGGTGCGCGGGCACTATACCGCTGTCATGCCGCGGCGCGTAGCGTGGTGGTGCGCGCGGGCCTTCCCCCACCTCGTTTCTGTGATTACAGTAGGCAATCAACGGCGGTTCAGGAATCACCCTATGCTTCGCTTGGCCCTCGCCGTGCTGATGCTGGCCACGCCCATGGCGTTCGCCGCCGGCAAGGTCAGCATCTTCAACTGGCCCGATTACATGGCCCCCGATACCCTGTCCAACTTCCAGCGCCAGACCGGCATCGACACCCAATATTCTATTTTCGACAGTAACGAAACCCTGGAAAAACGCCTGCGTGAATCCCCCGGAAAGTACGATGTGATCTTTCCATCCAACCACTTCATGAATCGGCATATCAGTGTCGGCAATCTCAAGCCACTGGACCGCAGCCGTCTGCCGAACTGGAAGTACCTGAACCCTGCCCTGCTGCGCGCCCTGGAAATCAACGACCCCGGCAATCGTTACGGCTTCCCCTACCTGTGGGGCTTCAGCGGTATCGGCTACAACGTGCAGCAGGTCAAGGCCGCGCTCGGCGACGATGCGCCGGTGGATTCCTGGGATCTGGTGTTCAAGCCGGAAAACATCGCGCGCCTGAAGAAGTGCGGCGTCGCCATCCTCGACATCGGCCCCGAATTGTTGCCCATGGCACTCAACTATCTGGGGCTGCCCTCGCACAGCCAGAATCCGGCCGACTACGACAAGGCGCGCGCGCTGCTGCTGAGCATCAAGCCCTACGTACGCTATTTCGATTCGGTGGAGTACAGCCATCAGTTGGCCGAGGGGAAGCTGTGCGCCGTGATCGGTTTTTCCGGCGATATCCTGCAGGCGCAGACTCAGGCCAGACAGGCCAACCAGGGCGTGGACATCGAGTTCACCTTGCCGCGGGAGGGCTCGACCATGTGGTTCGACATGGTCGCCATCCCCGCCGACGCGCCGGACGAAGACGCGGCGTACACCTTTCTCAACTACCTGCTGGACCCCAAGGTCATGGCCAACATCACCAACAGCGTGCACTACGCCAATGGCAACGAAGGCGCCGATGAATGGGTCGACCCTGCGATCAAGGGCGATCTGCGGATCTACCCCAGCGCCGAGGTGATGAGCAAGCTGTTCCTGCTACAGCCCATGCCGGCCGATATCGAACAGCTGCGCACCCGAATCTGGAACCAGATCCGTCACTGAGGCCCTGGCTTGGATCAGTGATGCTCGCGAGTGGCACGGAATTTCACGTCCGGCCAACGTTCCTGCATCAGCGCCAGATTGACTCGCGTCGGCGCCAGGTAGGTCAGGTGCCCACCGCCGTCCAGGGCCAGGTTCTCAGCGGCCTTGTTGCTGAATTCCTCGAGTTTCTTCTTGTCGGCACACTCGATCCAGCGGGCGGACCACACGGTGATCGGCTCGTAGGCGCATTCCACCTTGTATTCCTCTTTCAGGCGGCTGGCGACCACGTCGAACTGCAGCACGCCGACCGCGCCGAGAATGATGTCGTTGCTGCGCTCGGGGAAGAACACCTGGGTGGCACCTTCCTCGGCCAACTGTTGCAACCCCTGGCGCAACTGCTTGGACTTGAGCGGATCCTTGAGCCGCACTCGGCGGAACAGCTCCGGGGCGAAGTGCGGGATACCGGTGAAGCCCAGGCTTTCACCCTCGCTGAAGGTGTCGCCGATCTGGATGGTGCCGTGGTTGTGCAGGCCGATGATGTCGCCGGCGAAGGCTTCTTCGAGCTGCTCGCGCTCGGAGGAGAAGAACGTCAGGGCATCGCCGATGCGCAGGTCCTTGCCGGTGCGCACGTGGCGCATCTTCATGCCCTTCTCGTAGCGGCCCGAACAGATGCGCATGAAGGCGATACGGTCGCGGTGCTTGGGGTCCATGTTCGCCTGGATCTTGAACACGAAGCCGGAGAATTTCTCTTCCACCGGCTCCACGGTCCGCTCGTTCGCCACCCGCGGCAGCGGGCGCGGCGCCCAGTCCACGACGGCATCGAGCACATGGTCGACGCCGAAGTTGCCCAGCGCCGTACCGAAGAACACCGGCGTCAGCTGGCCGGTCAGGAACTCGTCCTGGTTGAATTCGTGGCAAGCGCCCTGCACCAGTTCCAGTTGCTCGACGAAGCGGTCGTACTCGTCACCCAGGTGCGCACGGGCCTCGTCGGAGTCCAGCTTCTCGATGATCTTCACATCGGTACGCTCGTGGCCATGGCCCGGCGTGTAAACGATGATGTAGTCGCCTGCCAGGTGATAGACGCCCTTGAAGTCGCGGTAGCAGCCAATCGGCCAGGTGATCGGCGCGGCCTTGATCTTGAGCACCGCCTCGATCTCGTCGAGCAGCTCGATCGGGTCGCGAATGTCGCGGTCCAGCTTGTTGATGAAGCTGACGATCGGCGTGTCGCGCAGGCGGCAGACATCCATCAGGGCAATGGTGCGCGGCTCGACGCCTTTACCGCCATCGAGCACCATCAGCGCCGAGTCCACCGCCGTCAGGGTGCGGTAGGTGTCTTCCGAGAAGTCTTCGTGACCCGGGGTGTCGAGCAGGTTGACCATGTGCTCGCGATAGGGGAACTGCATCACCGAGGTGGTGATGGAAATCCCGCGCTGCTTCTCCATTTCCATCCAGTCGGAAGTCGCGTGACGGTCGGATTTGCGCGACTTGACCGTACCGGCCACGGCAATTGCCTTGCCCATCAGCAAGAGTTTCTCGGTGATGGTCGTCTTACCCGCATCCGGGTGGGAAATAATGGCAAAAGTGCGGCGTTTCGCGACTTCGGCGGCCTGTTGGGTCATGGATGATCGCCTGGCGAGGGAGTGAAAAAGGGCGCGGATTATAGCCTGCCTCGGCAAAAATCGCACCTTGTCCAAGGCGATGCTCCGACTTTCAAGCGCTCCCTCTTCACGCATGCCTCAGCCATAGATACCACCTCCATGCGGCCGGGCCAGGCAACAGTGGCCGCTCCGCCATCCCATGCTCGATCAGCAGGCGGGGCTATCCATTGCCCAGGAGTCACCATGCCTACCCAATTTCTACCCTGGTTCCACAGTACTTCGCTGCGGCAACGTTTCGCGGCTCACGCGCAGGCCAGTCTGGCTGCCGGCACGATCACCGTACAAGAGCATCAATGGCTGGAGCTGCTGCACGCAACCGACCGTGACCACCAGCCCACTTCGCTGCGACAGATGCGCGTTGACTCGATCGCAGCCATCCTGAGCGATGGCCAACGGGTCGATCTGCCTGCCACGGTCCGACTCAGCCGAGGCGGGCACTCCAATGTCGTGATGCTCTACAACCCACTGATGGGGCTGCGCCGCTTTGCCGACCCGCTGCAGCTCAAGCAGTTTCTCCTCGAACACATCGGCAAATCGGGATGGGGAGCAGCCTTGCGCTTTGCGGCGACAGCGACACAGCAGCTTGCGATGAAGAGGCACCAGGTCGAGGCCTTTCAAGGCTCGCTGCTCAGCGGGGACGTGTTCGATGCATTGATGCTGCGTATGCAGGCGGGTCTTGCAGACAACCTTGCGCAGCTGCGCGGATGGGTGCGAAACCAGCCGACACCTGATGCCATGCTCGCTGCTGACAAAGACGGACCTATCGATCCGGCAGTGCGCGCCAGCACTTGCCTGGCCCAATACTGGAATGACGCGGCCGCCACCAGTGCGCCACTGTGCGAACAACTGGGCACGGCACTGCAGACTACCCTGCTCCACCACCTGCTGCACAGCAGGCAAGCCGGCCGGCTGGAACCGGAGCAATACCGCCAACTGGCCGCATGGGCGATCGGACTCGATGCAGAAACGGCGCTCGCGTTGCGAGCCTTTTCCCTGCGTGTGTCGACAATGGAAAACCAGAGCGTGCCGCTGGACGATCTGCTGGTGCTGAGCTTGCCGGACCATACAGGCTCGTATTACATTTATCGCGCTGCCGATGGAGTGCAGTGTTATCCCAGCCGTCGAGCCTTGCTGGCGGACCTCTCTGACCCGCTACGCCGAGACTACTGGCTGCTTCAGGTATCCGGCAGCGGCCGAGCCCTTTTGCAAACGCTGAGAATCAATGCGTTGTGCCTGGACCCCACGCCCATTCAAACGCTCCAGGGGTATGCAAACGCTCTGCTGGCACGTCAACGCAGCCGTCTTCATGAAGCCCTGAGCACGGACAGTTCGCAGACCCCTTTGCGCCTGTGCCAGCAAGCCCTGGCCCTGGATCAGTACCTGGATCCCCATTTGCGAATCATGGCCCCTCTTTTCCCAGCCGACATTCGCGATGATCCGGCCAGCCTGAACTACGTCGGCGGTGCGATCCTGCGTGATGCCCACAACCCGCAGCAGTTACTCACTCACTTGGCCGATCTGGACCTGCAATACGCCCGCTATCAAGCGCGAGGACCGGACTTGGCGTCGGTTTCGGCCAGTATTCTGCAACTGGAAATGGCCTGCGTCCTGGAAGACGGCCCCGCAGCACTGTCCATCCAGCTACCCGCGCCCAACCTGCCCCAGGCGCTATGGCAGAACGAGGATGCTGACCTGGGCCAGGCTTTCATACAGGTCGCCGAAGGGGTACAGCAGCCAGTCGACGCGTTGCCAAAATCATTGATGACGTCGATTTTGCAGCGTGCTCGCCGGCAGTTGCGTGCTTCATTCGAACAGGCAGTGCAGCACCGAGAGGCGTTGTCCGGCGGGTACTATCGCAAACTGCGGTATTACCTGAACGAGCTGGAAACTCGGCTGGACCACAAGCCTGCCCAGCGCCCTGCGGCCTTGCAGGAGAACATTCCCGACAGCACCGCAAGGCAAGCCTGGCGCCTGCAAACCTTCGATCATTTGATGGCGGGCAGCTGGCCCAGCGCGTCACTGCCTGATCTGATGCGTCAGGCGGATCCGTCCGACAGTCTGGCACAGGCTCTGGAGCACTACCGTGACCTGGCGCGTCGGCAAATCCAGATCGACATGATTCCACCCTGGTTGGCGCAGGCGACTGCTGCGCAGAAAAACGATTACCTGAAAGCCTTGGCCTACAATTTGTTGAGCAGCCCCGTCGAGCAGGATTACCTGCTCGACCTTCAGGACATTCCAGCCTTTGCCCAGGATCGTTTGCAAAGCCAGCTGGACATCGATTTCACGCCCGGTCGGTTCAAGCCCCAGGCCATCTTCGTGACCACCCAGCGCTATGTGTCGGCACCGCCGATGCCGGGTGAGATTCCCAGTGCCATTCCCGCCGCCACGGTCAGTCATCGGCAAAGCCTGGTGCAATATGCCCTGAATCATTACCGCGACTGGGACGCAGCCCTTACAGCCATCGAGCTGGGCAGCGGGCATCCGGCTCCCCCCGAGCTGGATGCCGCCTATGTTCGCCAACGGGTCCGAGCGCTGGACCTGGGCAAACATTACCAGGTGATGCTGGAGCAGGCGTTCACTGCAACGGACGTGCGCTATTCACAAAGGCTTGCGCTGTACTGCCGTCAACTGCCCGGCCAGTTGATCGAACGCGCCTGGCGAGCGCACCTCATGGGTGACCTGTCATTGCAGGCCGTTCAGTTGGTCACTCAAGTGATGCTTGCGCCCGAGGCACAGCTGCGCAAGGCTGGCGAGCTGGGAGTCCTCGATTTCACGCCACTGCAATTGATCCCCGGCCCTGGCCTGCAACCCGATTGCGTCCCGGACAGTTATCTGTTCATCGCCCGTGGTACCGGCCTGTGTGTGCTGTATCTGCCGTATGAGGCCAGCGTCCCGCTGCAGGCGTTCGGCGGCACTGCCGCGTTGCTGCAGGCATTGATCGACGACAGCGCCTTGCAACAACGCGTCTTGGCACGCATGCCCGGGCAGTGGCGTTCACGCTACGACCATGGTGGCTTCCGAGAAGCACATCTGAACCCGAGCTCGACCTCTGGTTTCGATTACTTTCCAGCGCCAGGCCCTGTTCGACTGGAAAGTACACCCATCGCCGGCAACCTGCTGCACTTTCTGTTCGAGGACAACGCGCGCTACCTGGTCGCGCACTCCAAGACACAATTCATCACAGCGGCACAGGCGCAATGGAACGCCTTCGTCAACGTATTGAGCCTGGCCTGGGAGCAACTGCCGATGTTTCTGCCGGGCAAAATGGGTCTGATCCTGGCCGCGTGGCAGTTGGAGCTCAAGACCCTGCAGGTCGTCGAGGCTGCAGAACAGCACAAATGGGGCCAGAACCTGCTTGAGCTGACCTGTGCACTGATTCAGGGTGCATTGATCGGACATGGTGTCGCGAAACTGGAAAACGTGCCGACCAGCCTCGAGCAGTTCTGGCAGGCCATGCGCGAAGACGAACAGTACGGCGTATCCCTGGCCGGCTACGAAAGCCCCGGCCAAGCCTTGCACGAACTGTATTTCGAGGCGTCCACCGGCAGCTACGCCACGCGAACCACCTACGAGCATTTCGTCAGCCTGCGCAGTCGGCTCTATCGTGTTCGACAGGAAGGCGACCAATGGTTTCTGGCGGGTGAGATGGACGAGGAATTGGGACCCATGCTCAATTTCGATCCCCAACTGGGTTGGGCAATCAGCGTGCCTCAGGCACTGCCCCTGTACGAAGGTGGCGTGCCAAGCCGGCTGGGTGGACGCTTGACGCGCTGGACGCTGAGCCGCGACCAGGTGGTCATCCTGGCCGTGGGCGCGCGCAAGATCCGTGAATTGATGCCGCAACGCGCCCGCATGTTGCGCCATGCACACCGCGATGCCCTGACCTACCTGGGCGTCGCTTTGGATAACCTGCATCGCGCTATCCCCACCCACCGCGCACCGGCGGCCACTCTGGAGATCATCGCGCGTTTCTTCGGTACGCCACAGGTCAGTGACGCGCTGGTGCGACGCATCCGTCAATCGCTGGAAAAACTCGTCACCGTCATGGCATCGCGAGCGTATTCGCCGGTGAGTTCAAAACGCTACATCATGGGCCGCCGCCTGAGCCCGGCCTCCAGCGTCGGTATCGCGTTCATGTCCGCACTGGACCCGCAGAAGCAGGTTTTCCTGCTCGACGAATTCTTTGAGTTCGACACCGCCCGCCACCTGCCGCTGGCGCCGACCTTCACACCCGACGATGCGAATGCCTTGAGCAAGGCCATGGTGTTGCTGCATGAGTTTACCCACATCGCCTGTGACACCCGCGATATCCGCTATCTGGAGGCTGCGACCCCCTACGTCGAAAGGTTGCAACCTGGCGTACGTCGCGCCTGGCTCGAGCATGAGCATGACGAGCTGTTCTCCCATCTCACACCCAGCCGACGGCTGTTCACCGTACGCGATGACGTAACCGGCCAGATACGCGACCTGCGCAACGACGACCGCAAGGGACGCGCGTTGATTCTGCGGATCGCCGCCTCGCCGGACCTTGTGGACGCCCGCCGCAGGTTCCTCGACAACGCGGACATCCGTTCACGCATCATGCTGATGAACGCCGACTCGCTGACCTTGCTGATCTACAGGCTGGGCCAGAGACGGCACCTGGATTGATCTGGATTCAAGCAGTGGGGAGCGGGTTGGCCCCCTTGCCGCAACAGCGCACATCGCAATCCAACGTGGCGCTGCGCCGGCCAGCCGCGCCATTTTCGCCACCGTCCATTTGCTCGTGAACGGCATCCGAGGTGGCCAAGTGCCGTCCATGTATGGGAACCTTTGCACGCCCGGAGACGTCCACACCCTGATCCGAATACGCATCAGGGTCAGCAAAATCAGCAAGTTAGCCTGACGAGGCTGCGCTTATGGCTCGCACCACGCGAGCTGCTATTCGCGTCCTACCTGGGCCGATCGCTCGCCCGAGCGCTCGTCGCAGGCCCGGTAGGCGCCGACTGAAAAAGGAGTCCGCCTGTGGCTAATCGCTATGGCAAAGGGCTGTTAGGGGGCGCGGTTATCGTTGCCGTCCTGGCCCTGCTGGTCCATTGGATCGGCATAAGCACTATCGAGCACTACCGTGAAGACCTGCTGTTCTACCTGCAAGCGCACCTGATTCTGGTGCTGGTTTCAATGTTCGCCGCACTGTTGGTGGGCATCCCTGCCGGCGTCGCGCTGAGTCGACCCAGCATGGTCAAGCGCGCCGAACGCTTCATGCAGATATTCAACATCGGCAACACCATTCCTCCCCTGGCGGTCCTCGCCATCGCCCTGGGCATCCTGGGCATCGGCAGCGGCCCTGCCATCTTCGCGCTGTTTCTCGCCTCCCTGCTGCCCATCGTGCGCAACACCTACGAGGGGCTGAAAAACGTTCAGGGTTCACTCAAGGAAGCCGCCACCGGCATTGGCATGACCCCACGCCAGGTGCTGTTCAAGGTGGAATTGCCCAATGCCGTGCCGATCATCGTCGGCGGTGTACGTGTGGCGCTGGCGATCAACGTGGGCACTGCGCCCCTGGCGTTCCTCATCGGCGCCAACAGCCTGGGCAGCCTGATCTTCCCCGGTATCGCCCTGAACAATCAGCCGCAGCTGCTGCTGGGCGCCGCCTGCACTGCGCTGCTGGCCTTGATCCTGGACGGCATCGTGACCCTGGTCAGCCGCCTCTGGCTTGAACGCGGGTTGACTCGCTGAGCGAAGGAATGAATTCAATGAAGAAGTTAAGCATCGTACTGGGCCTGGCCCTGCTGTGCGCGGGCGTCGCGCAGGCCGCAGACAAACCCGTGATCCGCCTCGGCGCGCGGGTGTTCACCGAGCAAACCGTACTGGCGGCCATCACCGCTCAATACCTGGGCAGCAAGGGCTACGACGTACGGGTTACCGGCGGCCTGGGCAGCAACCTGGCGCGCAGTGCCCAGGAAAGCGGCCAATTGGATATGCTCTGGGAATACACCGGCGTCTCCCTGGTGTCCTACAACCACATCGACGAGAAGCTCGACAGCGCCGCGACCTACGCGCGAGTCAAGGAGCTGGATGGCAAAAAAGGCCTGGTCTGGCTGACCCCTTCGCGGTTCAGCAACACCTACGCCCTGGCCTTGCCTGAAGACGTCGCCAAGGCGTATCCCCAGGTCAACACCATCAGCCAGCTGAATCAGGTGCTGATCGACGAGCCGAAGAAAGACCACATCCTGGCCCTGGACACCGAGTTCGCCAACCGCTCCGACGGCCTGGTGGGCTTGACCCAGACCTACGACCTGAAATTCACCCGGCGTGACATTCGCCAGATGGATGCCGGCCTTGTCTATACCGCGCTGCGCAACGGGCAGGTGTTCACCGGCCTCGTCTATACCACCGATGGCCGCCTCAACGCGTTCAAGCTCAAACTGCTCGAAGACGACCTCAAGTACTTCCCCGACTACACCGCAGCGCCCGTGGTTCGCCAGCAACTGCTCGACGCCCATCCGCAACTGGCCGCGCAACTCAAGCCGCTTGCCGAGATGCTCGACGATGCCACCATGCGTGAGCTCAATGCCCAGGTCGACGTCGCGCACCGCAGCCCGACCGTCGTGGCGGCCGAGTTTCTCAAGGCCCATCCGATCAACGATCAAGCCCAGGAGAAGCCATGAGTTTCCTCGACACCTTCTCCCACCTCGACTGGCCGTTGGTGCTGCAACTGACCTGGCAGCACATCACGCTGGTCGGCATCGCCGTCAGCCTGGCCATCCTCTTCGGCGTGCCCATCGGCATCCTGATGACCCGCTTTCCGGCACTCGCCGGGCCGCTGCAGGCCTGCGCCACGGTGCTGCTGACGATCCCCTCGATCGCCCTGTTCGGGTTGCTGCTGCCGTTCTATTCCAAGTTCGGCCAGGGCCTTGGCCCACTGCCGGCCATCACCGCCGTGTTTCTCTACTCGCTGCTGCCGATCCTGCGTAATACCTACCTGGCCCTGACCGGCGTGGAGCCCGGCATCCGCGAAGCGGCCAAGGGCATCGGCATGACCTTCGGCCAGCGCCTGCGCATGGTCGAACTGCCCATCGCCGTGCCGGTGATCCTCGCCGGCGTGCGCACCGCCGTGGTGATGAACATCGGCGTCATGACCATCGCCGCCACCATCGGCGCCGGCGGCCTGGGCGTTCTCATCCTCACTTCCATCAGCCGCAGCGACATGTCCATGCTCATCGTCGGCGCCGTGCTGGTCAGTGTCCTGGCGATCATCGCCGACCTGCTCCTGCAATGGCTGCAACGCGCCCTGACTCCCAAAGGATTATTGAAATGATCGAACTTCAGAACCTGACCAAGACCTTCCACAGCAACGGCAAGGAAGTCAAAGCCGTCGACGCGGTAAGCCTGACCGTCAATGAAGGCGAGATCTGCGTATTCCTCGGGCCTTCGGGCTGCGGCAAGAGCACCACGCTGAAGATGATCAACCGGCTGATCATGCCCACCTCCGGCAAGGTCCTGATCAACGGCGAAGACACCACCGGCCTGGACGAAGTGACCCTGCGCCGCAACATCGGCTATGTGATCCAGCAGATCGGCCTGTTCCCCAACATGACCATCGAGGAGAACATCACCGTGGTCCCGCGCCTGCTCGGTTGGGACAAGAAGCGCTGCGCCGAGCGCGCCCGCGAGCTGATGAGCATGATCAAGCTGGAACCCAAGCAGTACCTGCATCGCTACCCGCGCGAACTCTCGGGCGGCCAGCAACAGCGCATCGGCGTGATCCGCGCCCTGGCCGCCGAAGCGCCGTTGCTGTTGATGGACGAGCCCTTCGGCGCGGTCGACCCGATCAACCGCGAGATGATCCAGAACGAGTTCTTCGAGATGCAGCGGGCCTTGAACAAGACCGTGATCATGGTCAGCCATGACATCGACGAAGCGATCAAGCTGGGCGACAAGATCGCTATTTTCCGTGCCGGCAAGCTACTGCAGATCGACCATCCCGACACCTTGCTGGCCCATCCGGTGGACGACTTCGTCAGCAACTTCGTCGGCCAGGACAGCACGCTCAAGCGCCTGCTGCTGGTCAAGGCCGAGGACGCCGCCGACAACGCACCGTCGGTGAGCCCGGAAACGCCGGTGGCCGATGCACTGGAGCTGATGGACGAACACGACCGGCGCTACGTCGTGGTCACCGACGCGCAGAACAAGGCCATGGGTTATGTACGCCGCCGCGACCTGTACCGCCAGGTCGGCAGCTGCGTCGACTTCCTGCGTGAATTCAACGCCACGGCGGCCTACGACGAGCACCTGCGCATCCTGCTGTCGCGCATGTACGAGTTCAACCGCTCATGGCTGCCGGTGCTGGACGCGGAGAACGTGTTCCTCGGCGAAGTGACCCAGGAATCGATCGCCGCCTACCTCAGCTCAGGCCGCTCGCGCGGCATGAAAACCAGCATCGTCTCCCCCGCCGAAACCGCCCAGGCCTGACAAGCCACCGCCCCGCTCCCACGCCGTGTGGGAGCGGGACAGCCGCCGAGCCCTCTGCCCGCGAAAGCCACCCCGCAACTCCACAGCCCTACCCCAGATTGAACCGCGCCGTATTCTCGCTCAGCACCCGGCTCCCCTGCCCCAACCGATCCGCCGCCTGGTTCACAGCCCGCGCACCCTCGAGCAGGCGCACCGCCGCCTGGTCCACCTGCTGGATATTGCTGCTCACCTCATCGGCCGTGGCGGCCTGCTCCTCCACCGCCGTGGCGATCTGCGCCAGGGTATCGGTCACCCCCTGTACCGCTCCGGCAATCTCACCCAGGCGCTCACCCAGGCCCATCACCGACTGCGCATCGACCTGCGCCTGCCCACACGCGGCCTGCATCAAATCCACGGCCTGCTTGACCGTCGAACGCAGGCTTTCCACCGTCCCGGCAATCTGCCCGGTAGACGCTTGCGTGCGCTGCGACAGGCTGCGCACCTCATCGGCCACCACCGCAAAGCCGCGCCCCTGCTCGCCCGCCCGGGCCGCCTCGATGGCCGCATTGAGCGCCAGCAGATTGGTCTGCTCGGCAATACCGCGAATCGCATCCACCACCGACTGGATCTGCTGCCCCTGTTCACTCACACGGCCAAGCGCCTGGGCCGTGTCGTTCAAGCGCTGGTTGAGCTGCTGGATACTGGCAGTGGTGCGTTGGCTATCACGGCTGCTGTCTTCGGCAATCTGCCGGGTGTGCTGGGCACTGCCTGAAGCCTCCTCGCAACTGCGGGCCACGCCTTGCGAAGTGGCGGCCAGCTGCGTGGCCGCCGCCGCGATCTGGCTGATCTGTTGCTGCTGCGCCTCGACCTCATCAAGCGTGCCGCTGGATTGGCTATTGAGCGTCGCCACCGCCTGGCTCAACTGCACGGTCTCGTGGTTGACGCCCAGCAGACTGCCACGCAACTGCACCACGGCGGCATTGAGCGCCGTACTGATTGCTGCGAGCTCGTCACGCCCCTGCACCGCTACCTGAACACTCAGATCGCCGTCGCGCAGCGATTGCGCCAGCGTGGTGATTCCGCTGGCGCTGCGTCGAATCGACGCCTGCAGGCACACGAACAGGTACAGCGCGGCCAACAGCAACAGGGCGAATACCGCAGCGCCTGGAATCAACTGGCGAACGGCCTGATCGTGATAGTGATCCAGCCGCCATTCCAACGACTTCAGCGACTCGTGACGCAGTTCGTTCAAGGCGCCGAGCATGCTGTCGATACTGCTTTCGAACTGCGCGGCAGACAGCTTGATGTCGCCGCCGAACAGATTCTCGTCCAGCCGCTTCAACTCGCCATCCAACGTCCCCAGCGCCTTCTGGTACTGCGCATCCCAGCCGCGCAGTTGCTCCGGCAGGCGCTGCTGCAAGGCGCCACCGGCTTTCACCAGTTGCTCGCGCGCATCGTTGATGCGGCTGCGCAGATCACGCATCTGCAGCCGACTCTGCAGGCTGAACTGCCCCGCCACCAATGACGAATGACCAATGCTGCCCAACCTCCCGACGCGCTCGATCAGATCAGGCGCCTGCTGGGTCGCGATCTGCATCAGGAGATAGGTTTCCCGCCATGGATCGACGATCAATCCGCTGGCCATGGCGATCTGCTCGCGCAGCACCTGCACCGACGTCAGCGCGGCCGTGAAGCGATCGTAGCCGTCAGGCCACCAACCCACCTGGCGCAGGCTCGCCAAGTCCAGACCCTTGGTCGCGGTTTGTACCGCTTGCAGCCGCTCCAGGGTATCGGCAGGCGCCTTTTCGCGCGCCAGCTCACTGCTCAGCTTGTCGAGCGACGCCTGGATCCCCGGCGTGGCCGCCTCCAGCGCAGCGATCGCCGCCTGCGCCTCTGGCGTTGGCTGGCGCTGGATATCCACCGCTTTCCAGCGCGCGGCACGGTTGCGCTGCGCCGACAGCTGCGCATCCAAGCTGTCGAGTGCCAGCAACTGATGCACGCCGCTGCGCTCGGCATTGATGACCGCCAGCCGGTCGCGAAAGTCTTCCCCCAACAGCCACAGACTGCCTACCAGCGGCAGCATGAACAGGAGAAACAGCAGCTGAAACTTGCGCGCGAAACCATAGCGACCCAGCAACCGGATACCCGGTGACAACAAAGCATGCATGTCCGACAACTCCACGGAGACTGCAGGTACCTACGGAAACGTGGCGCCAGCAAAATGCCATCTCAGCAAGATTCAGACCAATCATCTTCCCTCGGCTTTGCCCGTACCCTGGATCGCCCCACCGCTGGCGCGGCTCCGCTTTGGTGCAGAAGCCCCCGACTCCCTGCTTCCAATCAGTGCAAAGAATGTGTAACCGGAAGTGGCAAGAGAGCCGTAACGCATTACCGATGGCGCGCAAACACCGCCTCCAATGACATGGCCCGGAACCTGCTACACGCAAACCGCAAAAGCTGACCACACAGTTATGTTTCAGCACACGCCAACGCTCGCTCAGGCTGGCTCGCTACACACACCGTCGCCGCACGATCCGGCGTCCATCGTCCCAGGGGAGCAACATGCTGGACTCATTCTTCAAGCTCAAGGCGCACAACACCACCGTGCGCACGGAAATCCTCGCCGGGGTCACCACCTTCCTGGCCATGGCCTACATCTTGTTCGTCAACCCCAGCATCCTGGGCGAAACCGGCATGGACAAGGGTGCCCTGTTCGTCGCGACCTGCCTGGCGGCAGCCATCGGCTCGGCGATCATGGGCCTGATCGCCAACTACCCGATCGCCCTGGCGCCGGGCATGGGCCTCAATGCGTTCTTCACCTACACCGTGGTCCTGCACCTGGGCCACAGCTGGCAGGTGGCACTGGGCGCGGTGTTCATCTCGGCCGTGTGTTTCTTCCTGCTGTCGATCTTCCGCATCCGCGAATGGATCATCAACAGCATTCCCTTGCCACTGCGTTCAGCCATCGCCGCAGGCATCGGCCTGTTCCTGGCGCTGATCGCACTGCAAAACGCCAAGATCGTGGTCGCCAACCCGGCCACCCTGGTCGGCATGGGTGACTTGTCCAAACCCGAGCCGGTCCTGGCGATCCTCGGCTTCTTCATCATCGTTGCCCTGGAAGCGCTCAAGGTCCGCGGCTCGGTGCTGATCGGCATCCTGCTGATCACCGTGCTGTCCATCGTGCTCGGCATCACGCCGTTCGGCGGCGTGGTATCGATGCCGCCATCATTGGCGCCGACCTTCCTGCAACTGGACATCAAGGGTGCGTTCGACGTCGGCCTGATCAGCGTGATCTTCGCCTTCCTCTTCGTCGATCTGTTCGACAACTCCGGCACCCTCATCGGCGTGGCCAAACGCGCCGGCCTGATGGGCAAGGACGGCCACATGCCGAAAATGGGCCGCGCCCTGATCGCCGACAGCACCGCCGCACTGGCCGGCTCGCTGCTGGGCACCTCGACCACCACCAGCTACATCGAGTCGGCAGCGGGCGTCAGCGCCGGTGGGCGAACCGGCCTGACCGCCATTGTGGTCGCCTGCCTTTTCCTCCTGGCGCTGTTCTTCGCGCCCTTGGCCGGCAGCGTTCCAGCGTTCGCGACCGCCCCCGCGCTGCTGTTCGTGGCGGTACTGATGGCGTCGGGGCTGGCAGAAATCGACTGGGACGACATCACCGTTGCCGCACCCGTCGTCGTCACCGCGCTGGCCATGCCATTGACCTACTCGATCGCCAACGGCATCGCGTTCGGCTTCATCACCTGGACGGCGGTCAAACTGCTGAGCGGCAAATGGCGCGAACTCAATTCGGCACTGGTCGTGCTGTCGATCATCTTCGTCATCAAGCTGGGCTGGTTCGGTGGCTGATCGCCGCGCCGCGCGCCCCCCTTGTACCCGCGCATAGTCTAAGCGTTTGATCGCACGCATAAATATTTTGCAAAGGGGTGTTGACACAATCCCGTTTCAAGCGAATAATGCGCGCCACTTGGCTACATAGCTCAGTTGGTTAGAGCATAGCATTCATAATGCTGGGGTCCGGGGTTCAAGTCCCTGTGTAGCCACCAAGTACGAAAAAGGGCTTACCGAAAGGTAAGCCCTTTTTTTATGCGCGCATTTGCGCATGACCACAACTTGCTACCATGACCTTCATTTCTCACCCTGGAGGTCTCCATGCGTGCAACGGTGCTGGTGCTGGTCGAAACCATCAACGACTACGTGTCGATTCTCGAAGATCAAGGCTACGACCTGATCATGGCGCCCTCGCCTGCCCAGCGCGCCAAGGCGATCGCCGACCACGCGGACCGCATCGATGCCGTGCTCACCCGTGGCCCGTTGGGTTTGACGGCGGACGAGATGGCGGCTCTCCCTAAGCTGCGCATCATCTGCGTGCTGGGCGCAGGCTACGAGAACGTCGATCTGACAGCCGCCAAGGCACACGGCTTGACCGTGACCAACGGCGCTGGGGTGAATGCATCCTCGGTGGCTGACCATACCCTGGCGCTCTTGCTGGCCCTGATGCGCGATATCCCGCGCGCCGATGCGTCGGTCCGGCGTGGCGAGTGGGTCAAGAGCATGCGCCCTTCGGTGGCCGGCAAGCGGCTGGGCATCATCGGGCTGGGAGCCGTCGGCCTGGCAATCGCCAAGCGCGCCGCGCTGGGTTTCGACATGAGCGTGCACTACCACAACCGCACGCAACGCGATGATGTCGACTATGGGTACTGCGCAAGCCCGGTAGAGTTGGCCGCAGTCAGCGATATTCTGGTGATTGCCACACCAGGCGGCGCGCAAACCCGCGCCATCGTCGACGCCAGCGTGCTGAAAGCACTGGGTCCGCAGGGGTTTCTGGTAAACATCGCCCGCGGCAGCGTCGTGGCGACGGACGATCTACTGACGGCTCTGCAAACCAACACCATAGCCGGTGCGGCGCTGGACGTGTTCGACGACGAGCCCAACGTACCAGACGCCTTCAAGACGCTGCACAACGTCATCCTGACGCCTCACGTGGCAGGCCTCTCACCAGAAGCCACGCGAGACACGGTGACAATGGTAGAACGCAACCTGAGCGCGTTCTTCAGTGGCGAACCGGTGCTCACACCCGTCCAGCTCTGACGACCACCCTACTCAGCGTAGACCCTGTGGGAGCGGGCTCTGCCCGCGAAGGCCGCACCACCGCTCCCCAACCTCACACAAAGATCAAATCACCCCACAAGCCATCCGTGCCGCACCACCACCCAACGGTGCCGGTGAATCGGAATGGTTGTCACCACCGGCATGCACCATCAACGCATGCCCTTCCACTTCGCTCAATTTCTTCAAGCGCGGCGCCAGCACCGGATAGGTCGCGGTGCCATCGGCATTCACGTAGATCGCCGGCAGATCCCCCAGGTGACCTTTGGCATCATAGGGGCCCAGGTGCTTGCCGGTCTTCTGTGGATCGAAGTGCCCGCCCGCCGCTTCCGCAGCCGACATCTTGCCGTCCTTCATCGCCGCCGCGCAGCTGCCGTTGGCATGCACGTGGAAACCATGCACGCCTGCCGGCAGCGACTTGAGCTGCGGCGTGAACTCCAGCCCGTAAGGCGTTTCCTCGATCATCACCGTGCCGATCGGCTGTGGCGCGCCCTCGGCGCTGACCAGATTCATCTGCACTTCCTTGGATGCCGCATTGGCGCTACCGATCGACATTGCAGCCATCAGTGCAAGCCAGCCATAAGACTTCATCGTGCCTCCTTCGCTTCGCGTTTGATTACCGGTAGGGCCGCGACTCGCATCGCCGCCCCATTCCGTTCAGAACCCGAATCGGGCCCACTCGTTCCTGCCCATCAATCCAGCGCGCGCAGACGGTATTGCGGCGGCAGTTGATCGAAGCCACTGATGGTCACGTCCAGGCTCTTCCAGCGGCCATCCTTGATGCCGTAGATGCAGCCATGCACCGACAGCTCCTGGCCACGATGCCAGGCGTTCTGAACGATGCTGGTATGCCCGACGTTGGCCACCTGCTGAATGACGTTGAGTTCGCACAGACGATCGACCTGCTCCTCTTCGGTGGGCAAGGTCGCCAGCACCTTGCGGTGCTCGTAGTACAGGTCGCGAATGGTCCGCAGCCAGCCATCGATCAAGCCCAGCTGGCGATCCTGCATCGCTGCGCGTACGCCGCCGCAGCCGTAATGGCCGGTCACCAGGATGTGTTTGACCTTGAGTACATCGACCGCGTACTGGATCACCGACATGCAGTTCAGATCGGTGTGCAGCACCACGTTGGCCACGTTGCGGTGCACGAACAGATCGCCCGGCAGCATGCCCACGATCTCGTTTGCCGGCACCCGGGCGTCCGAGCAGCCGATCCAGAGAAACTCCGGGGTCTGCTGACGCGCCAGCTTGGCGAAGAACTCCGGATCTTCTTCCTTGATCGCCTCGGCCCAGCGCGCATTGTTGTCGATCAGTTCCTGTAGATCATGCATGTTCAAGCCTCAAGAATGATTTGGATTATGACTGGCCAGCACCGCACAAGGTCACGGTGGGTGCCAACAAATCACGCTGAATCTTTCCAGCCGCACGAGGGTCAACCTTATCTAGACACACACCAGAGGATTGCCGTAATGACTGACTCCCATCGCCCCTACGATGCGCCACAACCCAACCCGATCGACGACACCGAAGATCGCATGGGCCAAGTCCGCGAGCTGGATTTCGATGACACGGACGGTCCCACCGGCAGGATCGGCGATACCATCCCCGCCGACGAGCTGGAGCATCTGGTCCCTGAAGAGCGCGTACGCGAAGCAGGCCTGACCGGCGCCTCGATGGATGATCACAATCCGACCGACGACGACCTTAGCCCAGAAACATTGATCCACGAGGATGGCGCACGTTCGCCCAACGAGCCAGGCGAAAGCGGTCCCGCTGATCAGGAACTGAGCTTCGTCGATGAAGATGACATTGGCGGCGGCGATGGCCTGGATGAAGAAGAACTGGCCCTGATCGATCCGCTCGACGGCAAACGCTGAGGCCGGCGCTCACACCGATCACTTTCCCAGGTTCCTGCAGGGCAGTGATCGGTGGCGCTCACTTGAACAAAGCAGTCATTCGAACAACGTACAGGCCATGACCAGCGCATCCTCGCGCCCACCGGCCATGGGGTAGTAGTCCCGTCGCTTGCCGATCTCATTGAAGCCATAGCGTTCGTATAGGCGGTACGCCGACTGATTGCTGGCGCGCAGCTCCAGAAAGCACTCACGCCCGCCCAGCTCGTAGGCTCGCGACATCAGCCGCTCGAGCAACTTCAAACCCAGTCCACGACCTTGGTTTTCCGGCTTCACGGTGATGTTCAGCAGATGAGCTTCGTCGATGATGACGTTGAGCACGCCATGCCCCACCTGTTGCTGGCCGTCGAACATCAGCCAGATCTCGTATGATTTCAAACCATCGAGAAAGATGCCCCGCGTCCATGGATGGGTGTAGGCGGCGAATTCGATCTTGAGTACGGCATCCAGATCCGCTTCGGTCATTCGGCGAAAGCTTACGGCATCACTCATCACGGTTTTTCCAACGCGGTAGCAGACGGCGCATCGCCTGCCAAACGGCAGCCTTGCGCTCGGGTTCATCCATCAACAGCTCAAGACCCGGTACGGCCCAGGCCAGCCCAAGCCCTTCCACTTCCAGCTCGCGGTTGTAATCTTCGGCATTGGCGCGCCCGGCAAAACGAATTGCCGGCAGCCCGACCAACCACAGGCACGTGCACGGCGTCTGCTCAAGCTGCGCCATGACGAAGCCCTGCACGAAATCGCAGGCCGCATCCGGCCCCTGGTCCAACTGGCCGCGCTGCAGAAACGGCCAGCGGATCGGCTCGCCCAGGATTTGTGGCGCATCGGGCAGGCCGGCAGCGCGCAGCATGTCCTTGAGCAGCAGGTAGGAAGGATCGCGACTCTGGAACGCCTGCCCTGTGGCCAGCTCAACCAGCACCAGACAAGGACCGGCGCGCAGCACCTGCAAGGCAAAACGCGGCGGCGCACTGACCGGTTTGGCGACCGGTGCCTCGACGGCCTCTTCGGCCACAGCAGCCACGGCCGGACGTGCAACGCTGGGCCGCGGCACCTCGATCCTGGGCCGCTGAACCTTGGCCGGATCGGGCAGCGCAGGCTCCACCGCGCGCGGAGCATTCGGCAGCGCCGAGGTCACCGCCGCCTGCTCGGCAGGCTCCGAGAGCGACGGCAACACCTCGACATGCGCAAGTACACAGGCACGCGAAGGCGCTGCGAACGGCAGCTCGGTACGGGGCAGCCAATGCACTACCTGCATGGCGTCCAGATAGGCGCGGCGACGGGACTCGTTGAGCAAAGGGTCAGCCATCTGTGGGTAAGTCGAGGCGGTGGATTCTACCGATGTTCCACACGATGTGCCGCCACGTTTTACACAAGCGCTCGCGCGCAGCACCAAAACCCGCCCCATCATGCAGTACAATCGCGACCCTTTAACCTGGCACGAGTCGACCAGCCGATGATCGAACCCAAGCGCGTGCTGCGCGCCCTCGCCGACCACTGGGCCCTGCTGGAGCCGCTGTGCGAGCACTTCGACCAAGGTACCCTGAGCCTTGTCGAGCTGCGTCAGCAGCTGGCTGCCCAACGCCTGGACAGCACTGCCCAGGAGATCACCAGCCTGCTCGACACTTGGATCCGGCTGGACATCCTGGTACCCGTCGCGAAAAGCCCCAACCGCTTCGAGCTCAACGCACAGATCCACGACTTCCTCGCCTACCTGCGGCGCGAACACCGCCTGGGCCTGTGCCTGGAGATCGAAGCCTACCTGCGCCACCTCGAACGTTTGGCCGGGCACATCCAGGATGCCTTCGACATTCGCGATGGTAATGACCTGGCTCGCCAGCTGCGACTGCTCGACATGCGCGTGCGCGATGTCCTCAAGAAACTGGCCAATGACGAGCAGGCGCTGGTGGCCGTGGCCGAGCGGGCCAAGACCCGCGATCGCCAGGTTGACCTGCGCCAGCGCTACGCCGAGGTCCTCGCGACATGGGATGAATACGTCGAACCCATGATCCAACTGGTCAACGCCGACGGCGCCTTCGAGCAAGGCGTGCGCAAGGTCGAAAACGTCCTGCTGCGTTTGCTCGGTGAACAGCAGCGCCTTGGTCACCTGGTCGATGATGACATGCTGTTGCGCACCCACGCGCGCATTCTCGAAATGCAGACGTGCGCGCAGCTGACCCTGCGCCATGCCCGTGAACTGCTGCTGCCCCTGCGCGAGGAAGCACGCCGGCACAATGCCGTGACCCGCGGCGCAGCCCTTGCACTCTCGGCCATTCGCCGCAAAGGCCTGGACGCCGTCCCCCAGGCCGCCCTGCCATTGTTCAGCCGTCCGCAGAGCACATTCCTGGGCAGCGCCAGCCAGGTCGAAGCCTATGTCTACGCCCTCGCCCGCTTCGAAGCCAAGCCCGCGCCCTTCCCCAAGGCGCACAAGAGCGACACCGCAGGCAGCCAGCGCGCACCCCGCACGGTCAAGGAAATGCTCGAACGTTGCGAACACGCCCTGCCGATGCCCGACCTGATGCTCTGGCTGCTCGACCAGGAACCCGATGGCGCCACCGATGAGCTGCTGTACTGGTTCTCGCGCCTGTCACGAGACAAGCGCTTTGCCCGCCAACGCCTCGAACGCCGTGACTACCATACCCGCGAGCACCAGCTGAGCCTGCGCTCCTTCGCCCTGCTTTCCAGCGCCGAGCCCGCCACAGCGGTCACTCCGGCACACTCCGCGAGCACCGAACATGCATCTTGACCTCAACGAACTGACCCACCTGGCGCCGATCTTTCGCGAGCTGCTCAAAGGCTTTCACATCAGCCGCCGCGACCCGGAGCTCTACTCGCAACTCTCGACCCTGCAGGACGTGTACCGCGGCCTGTTCAAGGCCCTGGGCTTCGAACTGGTCTGCGACACCCGCGGCTTCTACTACTTCGTTCCAGAGCTGGCCGCCGCTCAGGTCAACAAGACCGCGCAGCGTCTGTCCCTGTTCACCTTCATCCTGGTGGAGCACCTGGCCGATCAAGGCCGCGATCCGATTGCCGTACTCGATGGCGGCAGCCTGGGGCGCGACGAACTGCCGGCCCTGCTGGACAAATACCGCGACCTGTTCCTGCAGGCCGAAGTGCAGACCCAGGAAGAACTGGAAGAGAAGATCCTGCGGCGCATGACCCAACTCGGCTTCACCGCCGAAGACAATGGCATCTATCGCTTTCTGGCGCCGATGCATCGCTTCCTCGATGTGTGCCTATCGGTGCAGCAGGACCGCGACCTGGCCGCCAGCCTGCACAGCGCCCTGCCCCTGCCGGTGCCGATGCTGGCCGGTGACGACACCGATGAGGGCGATGACATCAGCGACGAACAGGCCTTGGCCCTCGCCATAGCCCAAGAGCGACAGGAGCTCGACGCATGACCCAGGAACGCTACGGCATCCGCCGCTTCGCCTTGCTCAACACCGCCGGCTACAGCCTGGGCCTGTTTCCGCTGGAGCAGCCGCTGTCGGTCTACGGCGCCAACAACCTGGGCAAAAGTGCCTCGATCAACGCCCTGCAGTTCCCGATCCTGGCGCGCATGTCCGACATGAGCTTCGGCAAGTACACCCTGGAGCAGTCGCGTCGCTTCTATTTCGCCACCGATACCAGCTACATCCTCTGCGAAGTCGTCCTGGCCCACGGCCCCCATGTCATCGGCGTGGTCGGTCGCGGTCCTGGCGGGGGCTTCGGTCATCAGTTCTTTGCCTATGCAGGCGAACTGGATCTGGCGCATTACCAGCAGGACGGTACCTGCCTGCGCCAGAAAGAGCTGTTCAGCAATCTCGAACGCCATAACCTCAAGGCCTATGAGCTCAAACCCGAGGAGCTGCGTCGCCTGCTGGTCGGCGGCCACACCAGCGTACCGCTCGACCTCACCCTGATCCCCCTGCGCTCGACCAGCGAGCAGAGCCTGAAAACCTTCCGCGCCCTGTTCATCAACCTGCTGCACATGCGCGAAATCACTGCGGCCAAACTCAAGCAGCTGTTCCTCGATGCCTTCGAGCACAGCCTGCGCTCAGGCAGCGTCGACTACATCGCCGCCTGTGAAGAGGCCTTCCGCGACGTACGCCGCATGGAGCAGGACTACAACGCCCTGGTCGCTGCCGGCCCGCTGGTCGAGGCACTGGCCAATGGTGTCGCCCAGCGCGACGGCCTGCGCGGCAAGCTGCACCGTCTCTCGCCGATCCTGGATGGGCTGCTGGGTACCTGGCAGGACTATGCCGGCGCGCGCAAGGAAGAGCTGGTCATCCAGTCCGAGCACTACCGCAACGAACAGGATGTGCTACAGACCAATCAGCGCGGCAGCACCCAGGAGCTCATGCGCCTGGAGCGCGAAATCTCGACCATCCAGCGCTGGCTCGGCGAGCTCTCGGTCCTCAAGAACCGCTTCGCGCTGGTCACCGACGTACGGATGCTGGAGCAGCAGCTGCTGGCTGCCAAGGATGCCCACGACGAACTGGCCGGCGCCCTGGCGCAGTCTCGCCAGTTCAGCGCACAGGACCTGCAGGAGCGGATCGGCGACGTCGAGCAGCGCCTCAAGTCCATCCGCCAGCAACTGGAGCATGCCGACAACAACAGCTACGCGCGCCTGCGCGAAGAGTTCTCGCAGCAGGATGTCGACCGCCTGATGCGCCTGTTCAACGGCGCGCTGTTCAGCCTGCCCACCGGCCCACGAGGTCTGGACCTGGATGACGGCAACGCCTGGGTCGACACCGTGCAGACCGTGCTTGACCGCTTCAAGGGCGAGCGCTTCGAACTGCCCGGACTCTCCATTGACCTGTCCACCATCGAACCGCCGGTGTTGCAGGCCCTGGCTGATCGCGCCGCCCTGCGCGAGCAACGTGCGCGCCTGGAAAAGGAGTTGCAGCAACTCAAGACCCAACAGGCCGTTGCCGCGGACCTTTCGGCCAGCAAGTCGCGCTCCGAGACGCTGTACCAGGAGGTTCTGGATGCCCAGAAGGCCTTGGAAGACTACCGTCGCAGTCAGACCCTGAGCCGCGAAGAGCAGGACAAGCTCGAACAGCTTGCCCAACTCGAAGCGGCCCAGGACGAACTGGCGCGCTCCAGCGACGCCTTCACCGAGCGCGTCGGACAGCTGTCTGCCAAGCTGCAGCTGGTGGGCCGACAGATCGCCGACCTGGAAAGCAAACAGCGCACTCTGGACGATGCCCTGCGCCGCCGCCACCTGCTCCCGACCGATCTGCCATTCGGCACGCCTTTCATGGAGCTGATCGACGACTCGATGGACAACCTGCTGCCCTTGCTCAATGACTATCAGGACAGCTGGCAGAGCCTGCAACGTGTCGACGGACAGATCGAAGCCTTGTACGCCCAGGTGCGCCTCAAGGGCGTGGCCAAGTTCGACAGCGAAGACAACGTCGAGCGCCGTCTGCAATTGCTGATCAACGCCTATGCCCATCGCACCGACGAGGCCCTGACCCTGGGCAAGGCTCGACGCGCCGCCGTCACCGACATCGCCCGGACCCTGCGCAACATCCGCAGCGACTACGACAGCCTCGAACATCAGCTGGCGTTGTTCAACCGCGAGATCAACAAGCGCCAGGTGTCGAACCTGCAAAGCTTCCGCATCGTGCTCGCACCCAACAAGGACGCCCTCAAGCACATCGACCAGATCATCCACAGCGCAGGCCAATACGAGGAAGGCGAAACCCTTTCCGTGTTCGACCTCAACCAGAGCGCCGAGCAGGACAGCAAGAACGAGGAGGCCAAGGAATACCTGGCCCGCATGGTTGCGGCCAATCATAACCAGCTCGGCCTCAAGGACCTGTTCGAACTGGCCTTCGAAATCACCAAGATCAACGGCCAACCGGTCATCCACACGGACATCGATGGCGCCGCCTCCAACGGCACCACAATGACCATCAAGGCGCTGACCAACATGTACCTGTTGCTGCACCTGATGGATCGCGATCAAGCCGGCCGCATCCGTCTGCCCTATTACCTCGACGAAGCCGCCGATATCGACGAACGCAACCAGGCCGCCCTGCTGGAAACCAGCCAGCAACTGGGTTTCACGCCGATTCTGGCGAGCGTGAAACCACAGGTATCCGCTCACGTCGCCATCGACCTCGAAGGCGGCAGCAGCGCCGAAGGCATCTACATCGATGAGGCGGACTGGAAATTCATCCGCCGCCACGACGAACTGACGAAAGCGGTCGCTGCACTCGAAAGCGAGGCCACTCGGTAAACGCAACGCAATGAACGAGCCCCGCAACAGCGGGGCTTTTTTTAGCCTTCAACCACTTGCCGGTCTGATCAGCTCAATCGCCGCCGGGTCGGTCCTAATCAGGCTCAACTGGTGCAGGCTGATATAGCGCCCATCCTTGTATTCGACATCGCGCAACGTACCTTCGTGGGCAAATCCAAGCTTCTCCAGCAGATGCAAGCTGGCAACATTCTCCGGCTCGACGTCTGCATGCACTCGATGGATACCCATATGCCCAAACGCATACCTGAGAATATGCGACAACGCCGCCTGCATGATGCCTCGCCCCCAGTACTCCGGCAGAAGCCAGTACCCCAGGTCGATGCGGTGATGTTCGTGCTGCCTGTCATTGAAACCGCAGGCACCAATAAGGTGGTCGTCTTCCTGCCTGGCAATGCCCCACCAGATTCCCACTCCCTCGGCCAAAAGCCAGTCATACCAACGCATCTGCTCGGCAGTCGCCTCAAGGCTTTCGTAGGACACGCCATAGTGAGCGATGACCTGCGGGTTGGAGAGACCTGCAAATACCACTTGGGCATCGTCAGAACGGATACGACGAAGGACATAACTACCCAGGTTGAATCCAGGCACGTGCAATCCACTCAGGTTCGAATCAACGTCCATTTCAGCACTCAACTTCGTTGTCCTCTTCTTCAAACCTTTCAGTGTTCAGTCGTCACTCACATGGATGCCCAGATCATTACGCCCAGGCGCAACATGCGGCTTGAGAGTCAACGCCGGAATCTCATAGTCCCCACCATTCTGGCGACGAAATCGCAGCGGCTCATCATTGAACAGATTATCCAGGCGCACCGCGTAGGCTTCACAAACCTGTTCGAACCGAGTCGCGTCCATTTTGCCTGTTTTGAAGATCGGAAAAGGCGGCATCACCGCGAACCCAGGATAGAAAAGCACGCCATGTTGAATGGGAAACAGCAGATCATTCAGCGCACCGTTTACGCCTCGATCACTGTAATGCGGCTCCCACCCGCCCATGGTCACCACCAACATGGCGCGCTTTCCCGTCATGCTGCCTTCGCCGTAGCGATCACCCCAATGACTTTCGCTGTGTTCGCCAACGCCGTAGGCAAACCCGTAGGCATAGACGCGCTCGATCCAGCCCTTGAGAATTGCAGGCATCGAGAACCACCACAGTGGAAACTGAAAGATCACGGCGTCCGCCCAGCGCAACTTTGCCTGTTCTCCCTCGATGTCCAGCGGCTGCGTGCCCGCATCGAACACGCGCTGCGATTCAAGCGCAGGGCTGAAAGGCGCTTGGTTGTCATAGCCAGGCGCATCGTCGGAATCCAGAGGCGCTTTCCAACCCATGGCGTACAGATCCGAAACGACTACTTCGTGCCCCCCGGCTTTCAGGTGAGCGATGGCGAAATCCTTGAGTGAGCCATTCAGGGATCGAGGTTCAGGATGAGCGTAGACAAGCAGCAGCTTAATGTGGAGCTCCAGGTAAATGAATGCCACACGGTAGCGACTGCCTCGCTATGATAGAAATGAATTCCCGAAACATCTGGTATTTGCATGCACAATACCTTGCGCCGCCTGGATCTCAATCTACTGGTCACGCTGGATGCACTGCTGTCCGAGCAAAACGTCACCCGCGCCGCCCGACTCCTCAATCTGGCTCAACCGACAGTCAGCCTGCAACTGGGTCGACTGCGGGAGATTCTGGACGATCCCTTGTTGCTGCCAGGCCCGCGAGGGATGTCACCTACCGAGCGAGCCAAGGCGTTGCGCGGACCGTTGCGTGAAGCCCTGGTGGCTTTGGAAGCGACGCTGAGCCCGAGCGCCCCATTCGAGCCTGCACTGTCCAATCACACCTGGAAGATCGCTGCGAGTGATTACGCCGTGACCGCATTGGTCTGGCCATCGTTGGCAGTGCTCAGGCGCCTGGCACCGGACACCCGCCTGGTGCTGTTGAACAAGAGTCCCCTCAGCCTCGCCGATGACCTTGAAAATGGTCGGATCGATCTGGCCCTGCACACCCGCGATGAAGCACCACCGAAACTGCGTCACAAGTCTTTGGTTCACGAACGCTATGTGCTGGCAGGGCGTCGCGGTCATCCCGCATTGGCAACCCCGCTTTCACTCAAGGCATTCTGTGGTCTTGAACACGCTGTGGTGTCACCCAATGGCGCTGGCTTCGTTGGCGGTACGGACCAGGCACTGGCTGCCCAAGGGCTGGAACGCAAAGTCGTTCTATCAGTGTCCACTTTCAACTCGCTTGTTTCAGCACTGGTTCACAGTGACTTGGTCGCGCTGGTGCCGGAAAGACTTGTGCAGGATGAGCCAGCTCTTCACGTACAGACACCTCCACTCGCTATTCCAGGTTTTGAGATGCTCATGTTGTGGCCGGAAAGACTGCATCGAGACCCTGGCCACATGTGGCTGCGCGATCTCATCGCCTCTGGATTGCATAAAGGCACAGATCCATAAGTAGGCATGCTGCAAAAAAACCACCCGCCAGGGTCGTTATTTTTGCCTCATGAAAGACAAAACCCCTACCTGCTTGCGCAGATAGGGGTTTCGGAATTGAATCTTGACGATGACCTACTCTCACATGGGGAAACCCCACACTACCATCGGCGATGCATCGTTTCACTGCTGAGTTCGGGATGGGATCAGGTGGTTCCAATGCTCTATGGTCGTCAAGAAATTCTGTAGCCAGGATGCCCTTGGGAGGCATTCCAGCGAATCGGGTATGTGATATTCGTGGGTTGTCTTGCTGCGAACTTTCGGTTCGTGTCATCTCCACAGTCACCGCAATCTGGTCATTCGACGCAAATTGCTTGGGTGTTATATGGTCAAGCCTCACGGGCAATTAGTATGGGTTAGCTCAACGCCTCACAGCGCTTACACACCCCACCTATCAACGTCGTAGTCTTCGACGGCCCTTCAGGGAACTCAAGGTTCCAGTGAGATCTCATCTTGAGGCAAGTTTCCCGCTTAGATGCTTTCAGCGGTTATCTTTTCCGAACATAGCTACCCGGCAATGCCACTGGCGTGACAACCGGAACACCAGAGGTTCGTCCACTCCGGTCCTCTCGTACTAGGAGCAGCCCCTCTCAAATCTCAAACGTCCACGGCAGATAGGGACCGAACTGTCTCACGACGTTCTAAACCCAGCTCGCGTACCACTTTAAATGGCGAACAGCCATACCCTTGGGACCGGCTTCAGCCCCAGGATGTGATGAGCCGACATCGAGGTGCCAAACACCGCCGTCGATATGAACTCTTGGGCGGTATCAGCCTGTTATCCCCGGAGTACCTTTTATCCGTTGAGCGATGGCCCTTCCATACAGAACCACCGGATCACTAAGACCTACTTTCGTACCTGCTCGACGTGTCTGTCTCGCAGTCAAGCGCGCTTTTGCCTTTATACTCTACGACCGATTTCCGACCGGTCTGAGCGCACCTTCGTACTCCTCCGTTACTCTTTAGGAGGAGACCGCCCCAGTCAAACTACCCACCATACACTGTCCTCGATCCGGATGACGGACCTGAGTTAGAACCTCAAAGTTGCCAGGGTGGTATTTCAAGGATGGCTCCACGCAGACTGGCGTCCACGCTTCAAAGCCTCCCACCTATCCTACACAAGCAAATTCAAAGTCCAGTGCAAAGCTATAGTAAAGGTTCACGGGGTCTTTCCGTCTAGCCGCGGATACACTGCATCTTCACAGCGATTTCAATTTCACTGAGTCTCGGGTGGAGACAGCGCCGCCATCGTTACGCCATTCGTGCAGGTCGGAACTTACCCGACAAGGAATTTCGCTACCTTAGGACCGTTATAGTTACGGCCGCCGTTTACCGGGGCTTCGATCAAGAGCTTCGCTTGCGCTAACCCCATCAATTAACCTTCCGGCACCGGGCAGGCGTCACACCCTATACGTCCACTTTCGTGTTTGCAGAGTGCTGTGTTTTTAATAAACAGTCGCAGCGGCCTGGTATCTTCGACCGGCATGAGCTTACGGAGCAAGTCCTTCACCCTCACCGGCGCACCTTCTCCCGAAGTTACGGTGCCATTTTGCCTAGTTCCTTCACCCGAGTTCTCTCAAGCGCCTTGGTATTCTCTACCCAACCACCTGTGTCGGTTTGGGGTACGGTTCCTGGTTACCTGAAGCTTAGAAGCTTTTCTTGGAAGCATGGCATCAACCACTTCGTCGTCTAAAAGACAACTCGTCATCAGCTCTCGGCCTTGAGATCCCGGATTTACCTAAGATCTCAGCCTACCACCTTAAACTTGGACAACCAACGCCAAGCTGGCCTAGCCTTCTCCGTCCCTCCATCGCAATAACCAGAAGTACAGGAATATTAACCTGTTTTCCATCGACTACGCTTTTCAGCCTCGCCTTAGGGACCGACTAACCCTGCGTCGATTAACGTTGCGCAGGAAACCTTGGTCTTTCGGCGTGGGTGTTTTTCACACCCATTGTCGTTACTCATGTCAGCATTCGCACTTCTGATACCTCCAGCAAGCTTCTCAACTCACCTTCACAGGCTTACAGAACGCTCCTCTACCGCATCATCAAAAGATGATACCCGTAGCTTCGGTACCTGGTTTGAGCCCCGTTACATCTTCCGCGCAGGCCGACTCGACTAGTGAGCTATTACGCTTTCTTTAAAGGGTGGCTGCTTCTAAGCCAACCTCCTAGCTGTCTAAGCCTTCCCACATCGTTTCCCACTTAACCAGGATTTTGGGACCTTAGCTGACGGTCTGGGTTGTTTCCCTTTTCACGACGGACGTTAGCACCCGCCGTGTGTCTCCCATGCTCGGCACTTGTAGGTATTCGGAGTTTGCATCGGTTTGGTAAGTCGGGATGACCCCCTAGCCGAAACAGTGCTCTACCCCCTACAGTGATACATGAGGCGCTACCTAAATAGCTTTCGAGGAGAACCAGCTATCTCCGAGCTTGATTAGCCTTTCACTCCGATCCACAGGTCATCCGCTAACTTTTCAACGGTAGTCGGTTCGGTCCTCCAGTCAGTGTTACCTAACCTTCAACCTGCCCATGGATAGATCGCCCGGTTTCGGGTCTATACCCAGCGACTAAACGCCCTATTAAGACTCGCTTTCGCTACGCCTCCCCTATTCGGTTAAGCTCGCCACTGAATATAAGTCGCTGACCCATTATACAAAAGGTACGCAGTCACAGAACGAAGTCTGCTCCCACTGCTTGTACGCATACGGTTTCAGGATCTATTTCACTCCCCTCTCCGGGGTTCTTTTCGCCTTTCCCTCACGGTACTAGTTCACTATCGGTCAGTCAGTAGTATTTAGCCTTGGAGGATGGTCCCCCCATATTCAGACAAGGTTTCTCGTGCCCCGTCCTACTCGATTTCATTGACAAGAGATTTTCGCGTACAGGGCTATCACCCACTATGGCCGCACTTTCCAGAGCGTTCCGCTAATCTCAAATCAACTTAAGGGCTGGTCCCCGTTCGCTCGCCACTACTAAGGGAATCTCGGTTGATTTCTTTTCCTCAGGGTACTTAGATGTTTCAGTTCCCCTGGTTCGCCTCGCATGCCTATGTATTCAGCATGAGATAACTGTCTTATGACAGTTGGGTTCCCCCATTCAGACATCTCCGGATCACAGTCTGTTTGCCGACTCCCCGAAGCTTTTCGCAGGCTACCACGTCTTTCATCGCCTCTGACTGCCAAGGCATCTACCGTATGCGCTTCTTCACTTGACCATATAACCCCAAGCAATCTGGTTATACTGTGAAGACGACATTCGCCGAAAATTCGCATTTACTCAAAGAGCAACTCACAAATTTTACCTTAGCCTGAACCTACACCAGTGAAAGTGTCTGTCCAGTCTATCTTTCTATCACATACCCAAATTTTTAAAGAACGATTCTGAAAAAGATCAGAAATCAGCATTCAACCATCAACCGATGGAATGCTCATTTCTAAGCTTTGACAACGATGGAGCACCAAAAGTGGTGGAGCCAAGCGGGATCGAACCGCTGACCTCCTGCGTGCAAGGCAGGCGCTCTCCCAGCTGAGCTATGGCCCCATAATTGGTGGGTCTGGGCAGATTCGAACTGCCGACCTCACCCTTATCAGGGGTGCGCTCTAACCAACTGAGCTACAGACCCAATCGTCTTCTTCAATGAATCAAGCAATTCGTGTGGGAGCTCATGAGCCAGCTGTTGTCGTCGATTAAGGAGGTGATCCAGCCGCAGGTTCCCCTACGGCTACCTTGTTACGACTTCACCCCAGTCATGAATCACACCGTGGTAACCGTCCTCCCGAAGGTTAGACTAGCTACTTCTGGTGCAACCCACTCCCATGGTGTGACGGGCGGTGTGTACAAGGCCCGGGAACGTATTCACCGCGACATTCTGATTCGCGATTACTAGCGATTCCGACTTCACGCAGTCGAGTTGCAGACTGCGATCCGGACTACGATCGGTTTTGTGAGATTAGCTCCACCTCGCGGCTTGGCAACCCTCTGTACCGACCATTGTAGCACGTGTGTAGCCCAGGCCGTAAGGGCCATGATGACTTGACGTCATCCCCACCTTCCTCCGGTTTGTCACCGGCAGTCTCCTTAGAGTGCCCACCATAACGTGCTGGTAACTAAGGACAAGGGTTGCGCTCGTTACGGGACTTAACCCAACATCTCACGACACGAGCTGACGACAGCCATGCAGCACCTGTCTCAATGTTCCCGAAGGCACCCATCCATCTCTGGAAAGTTCATTGGATGTCAAGGCCTGGTAAGGTTCTTCGCGTTGCTTCGAATTAAACCACATGCTCCACCGCTTGTGCGGGCCCCCGTCAATTCATTTGAGTTTTAACCTTGCGGCCGTACTCCCCAGGCGGTCAACTTAATGCGTTAGCTGCGCCACTAAGAGTTCAAGACTCCCAACGGCTAGTTGACATCGTTTACGGCGTGGACTACCAGGGTATCTAATCCTGTTTGCTCCCCACGCTTTCGCACCTCAGTGTCAGTATGAGCCCAGGTGGTCGCCTTCGCCACTGGTGTTCCTTCCTATATCTACGCATTTCACCGCTACACAGGAAATTCCACCACCCTCTGCCCTACTCTAGCTTGCCAGTTTTGGATGCAGTTCCCAGGTTGAGCCCGGGGATTTCACATCCAACTTAACAAACCACCTACGCGCGCTTTACGCCCAGTAATTCCGATTAACGCTTGCACCCTCTGTATTACCGCGGCTGCTGGCACAGAGTTAGCCGGTGCTTATTCTGTCGGTAACGTCAAGACAGCAAGGTATTCGCTGACTGCCCTTCCTCCCAACTTAAAGTGCTTTACAATCCGAAGACCTTCTTCACACACGCGGCATGGCTGGATCAGGCTTTCGCCCATTGTCCAATATTCCCCACTGCTGCCTCCCGTAGGAGTCTGGACCGTGTCTCAGTTCCAGTGTGACTGATCATCCTCTCAGACCAGTTACGGATCGTCGCCTTGGTGAGCCATTACCTCACCAACTAGCTAATCCGACCTAGGCTCATCTGATAGCGCAAGGCCCGAAGGTCCCCTGCTTTCTCCCGTAGGACGTATGCGGTATTAGCGTTCCTTTCGAAACGTTGTCCCCCACTACCAGGCAGATTCCTAGGCATTACTCACCCGTCCGCCGCTGAATCAGGAAGCAAGCTTCCTTCAACCGCTCGACTTGCATGTGTTAGGCCTGCCGCCAGCGTTCAATCTGAGCCATGATCAAACTCTTCAGTTCAATACTGCAATCGGGTTTTGAGAAAACCCTATAAACTTGGCTCAGCAATCGCAAACTCGAACCCGAAGGATCGAGGTAACTCTTTGATTTCTCGCGGAGTCGTTGTGATGCTGATAATCTTGTTGACTAACAGTCTTAACTCACAAGCACCCACACGAATTGCTTGATTCAATTGTTAAAGAGCGGTGGGTTGATTCTTTCGTCTCAACCGAGGCGCGCATTCTACGCTGGCCTCATATTCTGTCAAGCGTTTATTTCGAAGTATTTTTCCAGAAACCTGAACAACTTCAAACACTTGACTCGCTTCGATCACTCGTCAGCGGGAGGCGAATTCTACAGCGTTTCAAACCGCTGTCAACTGCCTTTCTCACCGCTTCCGACCTTGAAGATCGAAGCACTTCCTCACTACCTGAACGACTAACTCATTGATTAACAAGGCGTTTATCGTTTCGGCTGCGCCGGAAGTGGGGCGAATTATAGACAGATCTGGAGGGGCGTCAACCGTTAATTCACACCTTTTTCGCGGTAGCTGGTTTTCGCCCCGCTAGACGGGGAATACGCCGCGCCACGGCAGGAACTCGAAGCAGCATCAGGAATGCGCCGACAGCCGCGTAGATCGACCACTCCTCCAGGTCTGCACGAACGATCCAGAGGAAGTGCAGCAACCCCAGCCCCAGCACGGCATAGATGAGGCGGTGCAGTTGCTTCCAACGGCGACCCAGCCGCCGCTGGCTGTAGCGGTTCGATGTCACGGCCAATGCCAGCAGGCACAGGAACGCCAGGCTTCCGACGATGATATAGGGACGCTTGCTCAGCTCGACGCCAAGCTGCCCCCAGTCCAAACCAAGCACGAAGAACAGATAAGCGGCCAGATGCAGGCATACATAGGCAAAGCACCAAAGGCCCAATTGACGGCGTACGGCTATCCAGCCCGGCCAGCCAGACAGCTTTTGCAAGGGAGTCATGCACAGGGTGATCAACACCAGAATCAAGGTGCCCAGACCCAGACGATCGACAAGCACCTTGCCCGGATCGGGCCCCAAGGCAAATATCCACGCCTGGTACAGCCACAACAGCGGCCATACGCAGGCGACCACGAATACACTCAAACGCCAGAACGGGTAACGCATCAGTAGTTTTTCCGCAGATCCATGCCGGTATAGAGGGATGCCACTTCCTCACCGTAGCCATTGAACATTGCCGTCTCGCGGACGTTGGGGCTGAACAGCCCGCTGGGCAGGCGCCGTTCGCGAGCCTGTGTCCAGCGCGGATGGTCGACTTCCGGGTTCACGTTGGCATAGAACCCGTACTCGCTCGGTGCAATGTTTTCCCAGGTCGTCTCTGGCTGCTCGCTGACCAGGCTGATCCGGACGATGGACTTGATGCTTTTGAACCCGTACTTCCACGGCACCACCAGGCGCAAGGGTGCGCCGTTCTGGTTGGGCAGTTCGCGGCCGTACATGCCGACGCCGAGAATCGCCAGCGGATTCATCGCTTCGTCCAAGCGCAGGCCTTCTACATAGGGCCAGTTGATCAAGGCGAAGCCAGAACGCTGGCCAGGCATGGTCTTGGGATCCTGCAAGGTTTCGAAGCGGATGTACTTGGCTTTCGAAGTGGGCTCGACCTGCTTGAGCAAGGCCGAGATGGGAAAGCCGATCCAGGGGATGACCATGGACCACGCCTCGACACAGCGCAGCCGATAGATCCTCTCCTCCAACTGATAGGGCTTCATGAAGTCTTCGAGCGCATAGCGCCCGGGTTTGGCGACCTCACCGTCTATCACGACCGACCAGGGTTCGGTTTTCAAGGCACCGGCATTGACTGCTGGGTCGCCCTTGCCGGTGCCGAACTCATAGAAGTTGTTGTAGTGGGTGGCATCCTTGAAAGGCGTGATCGCCTCGCCTTGCACGGTGACCGCGCCCCAGCGGGTTTGTCCCAACTTGTCATTCAGCCAGGCAGGCGGACTGCTGGTGTCGACGCCTTCGTAGCGTGACGGGTCGGCAGCGGATGCCCAGGAAGGAAGTGCCGAAACGGCCAAGGCTGTTGCGGTGGCGCCCATGAGCGAGCGGCGGGAGAGATAGATCGATTCGGGGGTGACTTCGGACTCTTTGCAGTCCGAAGCACGCGGTAGCTTGATGAGCATGGTGCCTCCGTAGCCTTGGCTGTATTCAACATACCAAGAGACTACGGATTATGCGTGAAATTGAATTTAGTCGGCTTTTTTGTGACGACGCATGCGTAACAAATACTGTATCGGACCTGACGCTGCATAGGCGAGGAAGATCAACAGCAGAATGCGGGGCGGATCGCTGAACACCACCGCGAACACCAGCACGACCGCCAGGATGGCCACGAAGGGTACGCGCCCCTTGAGATCCAGTTCCTTGAAGCTGTTGTACTTGATGTTGCTCACCATCAGCATGCCTGCGGCGGCTACCAGCAAGGCGACCAGGAATGACATCTTCGAGCCCTGGATGCCGTAGTCGCTGAACGCCCATACCAGACCGGCGACCACACCCGCCGCGGCAGGACTGGCCAGACCGATGAAATAGCGTTTGTCAGCCGTACCGACCTGGGTGTTGAAGCGGGCCAGTCGCAAGGCGGCACCCGCGACGTAGATGAAGGCCACCATCCAGCCAACCTTGCCCATGTCACCCAGTGCCCAGCCAAAGGCGAGCAGTGCAGGTGCGACACCGAACGCGACCATGTCGGAAAGTGAATCGTATTCCGCTCCGAAGGCGCTTTGGGTGTTGGTCATGCGTGCCACTCGGCCATCGAGGCTGTCGAGGACCATGGCGACGAAGATGGCGATGGCTGCGTAAGCAAAGTACTTGCTGGCTTCGGCAGCATTGCCGGCGCTCTGGGCGCTGATCGAGTTGATGATCGAGTAGAAGCCCGCAAACAGGTTCGCCGTGGTGAACAGGTTGGGCAGAAGATAGATACCGCGGTGCCGGACTTTACGTCCTTCGGCGTCATGCCCTTCTTCGACATGCTCATCGATCGGCAGGAGGCTTTCGGCGTCAGGAGCCTTGTTTGGCTCTTGGGGACGTTCGCTCATGGACAATACCTTGCAACGGTGTGGAAAGTTTCGACAGGCGTCTGGGTCGAGGGTTCGACCGCAAAACGTTGCAGCTTTATACCAGAAGCTTGCCACCATAACGAAAAAACGCGGCCGGGGCCGCGTTTTCATCGCTTGGAACTGTATCAGTTCTTGGCTTTGTCGACGATCTTGTTGGCAGCGATCCAAGGCATCATGGAACGCAGCTGCTCACCAATGACTTCGATGCCATGAGCGGCGTTGTTGCGGCGCTTGGCGGTCATCGATGGATAGTTGGTGGCGCCTTCGTTGATGAACATCTTGGCGTATTCACCATCCTGGATGCGCTTGAGTGCGTTGCGCATCGCCTGGCGGGACTCGGCGTTGATGACTTCAGGACCGGTCACGTACTCGCCGTATTCGGCGTTGTTGGAGATCGAGTAGTTCATGTTGGCGATACCGCCTTCGTACATGAGGTCGACGATCAGCTTGAGTTCGTGCAGGCACTCGAAGTAGGCCATTTCCGGTGCATAACCGGCTTCGACCAGAGTTTCGAAGCCGGCCTTGACCAGTTCCACGGTACCGCCGCACAGAACGGCCTGCTCACCGAACAGGTCGGTTTCGGTCTCGTCCTTGAACGTGGTTTCGATGATGCCGGTACGTCCACCGCCCACGCCCGAAGCGTAGGACAGCGCGACGTTCTTGGCGTTGCCCGAGGCATCCTGGTAGATGGCGATCAGGTCAGGGATACCGCCGCCCTTGACGAACTCGGTACGCACGGTGTGACCCGGCGCCTTGGGTGCAATCATGATCACGTCCAGGTCGGCGCGTGGCACGACCTGGTTGTAGTGAATGGCGAAACCGTGGGAGAACGCCAGAGTCGCGCCCTGCTTGATGTTGGGCTCGACTTCGGTCTTGTACAGCTGGGACTGGAATTCGTCAGGGGTCAGGATCATGACCAGGTCGGCACCGGCAACGGCGGTAGCGACGTCGGCAACTTTCAAGCCGTGGGCCTCAGCCTTGGCGACAGTAGCCGAGCCCTTGCGCAGGCCCACAGTGACGTCGACGCCCGAATCCTTCAGGTTGCATGCCTGGGCATGGCCCTGGGAACCGTAGCCGATGATGGCTACTTTCTTGCCCTGGATGATCGAGAGGTCGCAATCTTTGTCGTAGTAAACTTTCATTGAATATCACCTGTTATCTGGGCCGTTTCGGCCAGTCGCCAATTGAGTTAGATGCTCAGCACTTTGTCGCCGCGAGCGATACCGGTCACGCCACTGCGCACGGTTTCGAGGATCGAGGCGGTGCCGATAGACTGCAGGAAGCTATCCAGCTTGTCGCTGGTGCCCGTCAGCTGAACGGTGTAGACGCTACTGCTGACATCAACGATCTGCCCACGGAAGATGTCCGTGGTGCGTTTGATCTCGGCGCGTTGGGCGCCAGTGGCCTTGACCTTGACCAGCATCAGTTCGCGTTCGATGTGAGCGCTTTCCGACAGGTCTACCAGCTTGACCACCTCGATCAACTTGTTGAGGTTCTTCGTGATCTGTTCGATCACTTCATCATGCCCTACCGTGGTCAACGTCAGACGCGACAGGGTCGGGTCTTCGGTGGGCGCCACGGTCAGGCTTTCGATGTTGTAGTTGCGCTGCGAGAACAGCCCTACCACGCGCGACAGGGCGCCGGGTTCGTTCTCGAGCAAAAGTGAAATGATGTGCCGCATAATCAGGTCCGCTCCGTCTTGCTGAGCCACATGTCGCGCATCGAGCCGTCCTTGATCTGCATCGGATAGACGTGCTCGCCAACGTCGACCTGGATGTCGAGGAAAACCAGACGGTCGGTCATGGCGAAGGCTTCTTCCATTTTCGGCTTGAGGTCCTTGAGGTCAGTGATGCGCATGCCGACGTGACCATACGCTTCGACCAGCTTGACGAAGTCGGGTAGCGATTCGACGTAGGAATGCGAGTGACGACCGCCGTAGCTCATGTCCTGCCACTGGCGCACCATGCCAAGTACCCCGTTGTTGAGCAGGATGATCTTGACCGGCAGACCGTACTGCAGGCAGGTGGACAGCTCCTGAATGTTCATCTGGATACTGCCCTCCCCGGTCACGCAGGCAACGTGGGCATCGGGAAAGCTCATCTTGACACCCATGGCCGCCGGGAAGCCGAAGCCCATGGTGCCCAGGCCACCGGAGTTGATCCAGCGATTGGGCTTGTTGAACAGATAGTACTGCGCGGCGAACATCTGGTGCTGGCCCACATCAGAGGTGACGTAGGCGTCGCCCTGGGTGACTTCGCACAGCGTCTCGATGACCTTCTGCGGCTTGATCTTGGAGCCATCGCCCTTGTCGTAGGGGAACAGGCCGTTATCGCCACGCCATTCTTCGACCTGCTTCCACCAACTGGCAACGGTGTCCTTGTTCGGGGTTTCACCGATGTCTTTCAAGGTTGCGAGCATTTCGGTCAGGACGCTGTCCACCGGGCCCACGATCGGCACGTCTGCCTTGATGGTCTTGGAGATCGAGGCCGGGTCGATATCGATGTGGATGATCTTGGCGTTCGGGCAGAACTTGGCCGCGCCGTTGATCACACGGTCGTCGAAGCGGGCGCCCACGGCCAGGATCACGTCGGCATGGTGCATGGCCAGGTTGGCGGTGTAGCTGCCGTGCATGCCGAGCATGCCGACGAACTGACGATCCATGCCCGGATAGGCGCCCAGACCCATCAGGGTGTTGGTCACCGGCAGGTCGAGGATCTGCGCCAGCTCGGTCAGGGCGGCGGAGGCGCCACCGAGAATGACGCCACCTCCGGCGTACATGACCGGACGCTTGGCGGCCAGGAGCATTTCCACGGCCTTGCGAATTTGACCGGAGTGACCGCGAACCGCCGGGCTGTAGGAGCGCAGCTTGGCTTTCTTGGGATAGACGTATTCGAATTTTTCGGCCGGGTTGGTCATGTCCTTGGGGATGTCGACCACAACAGGGCCGGGACGACCGGACTGAGCCAGGTAGAAAGCCTTCTTCAGGACTTCGGGGATCTCCGAGGCGTGCTTGATCATGAAGCTGTGCTTCACGATGGGACGGGAGATACCGATCATGTCGGTTTCCTGGAACGCGTCGGTGCCGACCAAGGTGCTGGCCACCTGGCCCGAGAGGATCACCATCGGAATGGAGTCCATGTAGGCCGTGGCGATACCGGTAATGGCGTTGGTGGCACCCGGGCCGGACGTCACCAGTACCACGCCGGCCTTGCCGGTCGCGCGGGCATAGCCATCGGCCATGTGAGTTGCGGCCTGCTCGTGCCGGACCAGCACGTGCTCGACTGCGGGTTCCTTGAACAGGGCGTCATAGACATGCAGGAGGGCACCACCGGGGTACCCGTAGATGTGCTTAACGCCTTCGTCGCGCAGGAAGCGGACGACCATTTCAGCGCCAGATAAAAGCTCCACGTTGTTCACCTCTAAAACGCCAGAATACCGCTCCATGGGAACGGGTCTTAATAGGTTTACTGCCAGCAGAGCATGAGCGACGGTGGTCGCCGACGTACGTCAGCACTGACTGAGCAAGTATTGGGAGCACCCAAGTGTCACGGGCTTTCCCACCCAGCGCGAGGTAACGCGTTGCGGGTATTACGGGTCGGCGCTGGTGTGCGCCTGTGCTCTGCTGTGTGGGTCTGCTTCTGGCAGTCCCTGTACAGCGGACTTTGGATTGTTGTGATTCGTCTGCTGCAAGTCAAGTGATGCGTGCATTTTATTGCGCACCTGCACCCAAACAGCGCAATAAACCCTGTCTGGCTGATGAGCTATGGTAGTTTCATGCGTAACCAACCCTCAGAGAAGGCGCCATGCGTTCAACCGTTGCCGCAAGTTTGCTGCTGTTTGCCCTGTCCCCATGGGTGATAGCAGGGCAAATCTACAAATGGGTCGATAGCCAAGGCGTGACGCATTTTGATGCACGACCGCCCAACGGCGTTGAGGCGACCGCCGTGGAAGGCGTGAAGCCGGTGACCCCGCCCGAGCCAATTTCCAACGACGCGGTGATGAAAGCCAGTGGCGAGGCCGAGCAGCGCCGGATCGACCGCAAGGTGAAGTCGCAGGTGGCCGACGAGACGGCGCGGCGCAACGAGTTCTGTACCGGCGCCAGGACCAACCTGGCGCAGCTCAAGAACAACCCGCGGGTGCTTCAGCAGGTCAATGGCGAGGTCAAGCGCCTGACCGAGCAGGAGCGTCAGGCCAAGATCGAGGAAGTGCGCAAGGTGATCGACGAGCAGTGCACGTAAGCGTCTAGCGTACCTGCCCGATCAGCTCGTCGAAGCGCGCCAGGCTGGCGCGCAGGCCGCGGCTCTGGTCGGGACGATCGGCGTAGACCATTTCGGCCATCGCCAGAATGCCCGAGGCGTTGGGCAGAGGAAGATCCTGCTCGATGATGGTCTTCATGCGGGGCAGGAAGATCCACTGCAGCCACTGATCGAAGTCCAGAGTGTCAACGCTGAACGGCTCGACGCTGGCCAGCGCTTCGGCACTGGGTGGCACATCCTGCCACCAACCCTGCTGACGCAATTCGCGTTCGATCAACAGCAGATGCTCGGCGATCGCAAGAAAACGATCATCCATCACGAAGCGCTCTTGGCTTTCTGGCGAGCCAGGTTGGCTCCTGCTGCATCGCCCTGCTTGTCGCGCGACTGGGCGATGATGTTCCACAGGCTCGCTTGCAGATCGGGACGACCATTGGCGTAGGTCAGCGCTCGGCGGGCCAGTTGCTCGGCCTGGGCAGCGTCACCCTGGGCCAGCCGCACTTGCGCCAGCTTGTACAGCACCTGCGGCTCGCGCGGTGCGATGCGTTGGGCCCGCTCCAGGCTGGAGGAAGCGCCGTTCAGATCGCCGCCACCCTGCTGCTGCTGAGCGGTGGTCAACAGTGCCAGGACCGGGCCGTCCAGTTGTTCGTCGGCGGACAGGCCGCCACCGCTGCTGGCCCGCGGAATTCCGCTCGGAGCGCTGGCCGGCATGTTGTAGGTCGTGCTTGGCGCGGCCGGCGTATAGGCCGGCGCCTGGCTCACGGGCGCCGAGCTGCTGGGGCCGGGCACTATCGGGCCGGGGGTGATCGGCCCGGTGCTGATCGGCGCGCTGTTACCTGGCGCTGGGAAGCTCTGGATCGGCTGCGAGCCCGCCCCTTGCGGCACCATGACGACCACGCCGGAATCTTCGGTGATCGCCTGGGCCTGTGCCTTTGGACGAACCACGGTGGTCTGGCGGAAACCGCCGGTGCGCGATACCCGCTCGCCATTGGTGACCGCAGAGCCGGAATCAACCACTGGAATGGAGCCACGTTCCACGCTGGCGCAACCGTTGAGCAAAGCCAATGCCGTCAAGGCAGGAAACCACCACTTGTTCACTTCATTCCCCTTCGCTTAGTTCAACCAGCCTTTGACCCAGTCCATCACCGAATCGTCGGTGGCTGGATTGGCGCCGCCGCATGCGGTGCCTGGAGTCGGTTCGCTGCCACGAATATACGGCATCTGCACAGCGTTGGGGCAGCTTGCGTCCGAGCCCTGTCCGGTCTTGGCGTCGACCCAGGCCTGCACCACGTTTTCCGGGACAGGGGTATCCAGTGGCAGCGGATCGGCTTTCTTCATGAAGCTGGTCCAGACCTGCAGCGCACCGGTGGCACCGGTGAACGGTGTCTTGCCATTATCGTCACGGCCCAACCAGACCACGGCCAACACGTCCTGACTGAAGCCGGCGAACCAGCTGTCGCGCGAGTCGTTACTGGTGCCGGTCTTGCCGGCCAGATTCAGATTGCTCGGCAGCACGTTGTAGACCGAACGTCCGGTGCCTTCGCGCATCACCCGCTGCATGGCGTTCTGGATCAGGTAGATGGAGGCCGGGTCGAAGCGCTGCTGGATCTGGAACGGGTAGCGCTTGAGCGGCTCACCTTCGGCCGTGAGCACGCTGCGGATGCCCCGCATCGGCGTATTGAAACCGCCATTGGCCAAGGTCTGGTACATGGTTGCCACCTGCATCGGCGCCAGGCCGCCCGCCCCCAGCAACATCGACGGGTAGGGGGGCCAATCGACCTGTACGCCCAGCTTGCCGAGGGTCTTGAGCACGTTGGGCACGCCCAGATCCAGGCCCAGGCGGGCCGTCGACAGGTTGTAGGAATGGGCGAGGCCCTGATACAGGAACACCGTACCATTGGAATTGCGTTCGTAGTTCTGCGGCTTCCAGATCTGACCGTCTGCGCCCTTGACCGAAAACGGTACGTCCTGCACCCAACTGGTCAGAGTGTATTTGCTAGGCTGCTCAAGCGCGGTCAGGTACACCGCCGGCTTGATCAGCGAGCCGATGGGACGCACTGCATCGAGCGCGCGATTGAAACCGGCGAAACCCGGTACGCGGCTGCCGACCAAGGCCTGCACTTCGCCGCTTTCGGGGTTGGTCACGACCATGGCCGCCTCGACTTCATCGGCGCCTTTGCGCCCGGCCAGGCGTTTGAAGGTGTCGGTAACCGACGATTCGGCCTTCATCTGCAGGATCGGGTCGAAACTGGTGAAGATCCGCAGGCCTTCTTCGGTCAAGTCTTCGTCGCGATAATCGTCGCGCAACTGGCGCTTGACCAAGTCGAGGAAGCCGGGGAACGAGCTGTCGGCTAGGCTGCCGCGCTTGGTCACGCCCAAGGGCATCTTCTTGGCGGCGTCGACCGCTTCCTGAGTCGCTACGCCCTGCTGTGCCAGCAGATCGAGCACCAGGTTGCGGCGTTCCAGGGCCCGCTCGGGATTGCGCCGCGGGTTATAGGAGGACGGGCCTTTGACCATACCCACCAGCAATGCCACCTGGTGCAGCTTGAGCTCGGACAACGGCTGACTGAAGAAGAACTGGCTGGCCAGACCGAAGCCGTGCACGGCGCGCTGGCCGTCCTGGCCGACGAAAACCTCGTTGAGATAGGCCTCGAGGATTTCACCCTTGTCGTAGTGCAATTCCAGCAGCACCGCCATCATCGCTTCGGTCAGCTTGCGGGTCAGGCTGCGCTCGTTGGTCAGGTAGAAGTTCTTCACCAACTGCTGGGTCAGGGTACTGCCACCCTGGCGCATGGCGCCGGAAGAAGTATTGACCCAGATGGCGCGGGCGATGGACTTGGGCGAGACGCCAAAATGGTGGTAGAAGTCGCGATCCTCGACGGTCACCAGGGTGTCGAGCAGATAAGGTGGCACTTGATCGAGCTTGATCAGAATGCGGTCCTCGAGGTTTTTCGGGTACAGGCCACCGATCAGCAACGGTTCGAGACGCACTACTGCGACCTTCTTGCCACCGCTGCCGCTGAGTTCCGAGACGTAATCGCCGGAGAACTTCACACGCACGGCCTGGGGCTGTTCCAGCCCTTCGTAGAACTGGAAGCCACGGGTGTTCAGGTCGACCGTATTGCCATTGACCGAGTCGGTGCCCGGGCCATCGACGGTGGTTTGCCGACGGTAGCCGAGCGCATCGAGCTCGGTCAGGAAATCATTCTTGGCCAGCTTCTGGCCGACGAACAACTCCAGCGGGCGGGCGTACACCTTGGCCGGGATGGTCCAGCGCTTGCCGGAGAATTTCTCCTGGACCACGGCGTCCAGGTAGACGGCAAAGCCGGCGAGGATCACCAGGCCTACCAGGCCCAGCTTGAGGCCCCAGCCGAGCCAGGTGCGCAAGCCGCCAGATGGGGGTTTTTTAGGGGTACGGGAAGATCGGGTTCGAGTCATGGCGGCGGATTATACGCACTTTGATTTGTCGCGGGCAGGGACCGTTGGCGGTTTGCATCACCGCAGACACTGGCCATAATGACGGCCTTGAAATCATCCCAGCCTATGAAGGATCGCCTGTGAGCCAGACCCTGATCGCCGCCCTGCAAGACCCGGCCCTGTACCCGCATCCGGTGGAAGGGTTCCAGGTCATCGAGACGCACATTTCCTGGGTGATACTGACCGGCCCCTACGCCTACAAGATCAAGAAACCGATGAACTTCGGCTTTCTGGACTTCTCCGAGCTGGCCGACCGCGCCCACTTCTGCGCCGAAGAGCTGCGCCTCAATCAGCGCCTGACCTCCGACCTGTACCTGCAGGTGCTGCCGATCACCGGCAGCGCGGAAGCACCTGTGCTGGGCGGCGAAGGTGAGCCGATCGAGTACGCACTGCAGATGCGCCAGTTCGAGGGTGGGAATCTGTTGAGCACGCTGCAGGCCAACGGTGAACTGACCCAGGCGCATGTGGATTCGCTGGCACGGCAGATTGCCGACTTCCATCGTGCGGCCCCCGTGGTCGCCGATACGCACGAAGCCGGCACGCCGAAGGCGGCGATGGCTCCGGTCGAACAGAACTTCGAACAGATTCGCCCGTTCCTCACCGACAAGGATGACCTGGCCCAGCTGGATGCCTTGCAGGCCTGGGCACAAAGCAGCTATGTGCGCCTGGAACCGCTGCTGGCGCTGCGCAAGCAAGACGGGTTCATCCGCGAGTGCCACGGTGACATCCACCTGGGCAACGCTACCGTCATCGATGGCGAAGTGGTGATCTTCGACTGCATCGAGTTCAACGAGCCGTTCCGGTTCACCGACGTCTATGCCGACATCGCCTTCCTGGCCATGGACCTGGAAGACCGCGGGTTGAAGAGCCTGGCGCGGCGCTTTATCAGCCAATACCTGGAATTGACCGGAGACTATCAGGGCCTTGAGTTGCTGAACTTCTACAAGGCCTACCGGGCGCTGGTGCGGGCCAAGGTGGCGCTGTTCAGCCTGTCGCCGGACGCCACCGGCGTACAGCGTGCAACGACGCTGCGCCAGTACCGCAACTACGCCAACCTGGCGGAAAGCTACAGCGCTATCCCTTCGCGCTTCCTGGCCATAACCAGCGGCGTATCGGCAGTGGGCAAGAGTCACGTCGCCCTGCGCCTGGTCGAGGCGCTGGGTGCGATCCGCCTGCGCTCGGACGTGGAGCGCAAGCGCCTGTTCGGCACCCAGACCGCCGAGACGGGCCTGTATGACGCCAGCACCAGCGAAGCGACTTACCTGCACCTGCACAAGCTGGCGGAACACGTACTGCGCGCCGGCCTGCCGGTGGTGATAGACGCGACGTACCTCAAAGCCGAGCAACGCGCGGCAGCGGCGCAGATCGCCGAGTCCACCGGGGTGCCGTTCCTGATCCTGGATTGCAACGCGCCGGCAGCGGTGATTTCCAGCTGGCTGCAGCAGCGTCAGGCCCACTCCGACGACCCTTCCGATGCCACCCAGGCGGTGATCGACGCTCAGCAGGCGAGCCGCGAACCCTTGAGCGAGGCCGAGCTGCTGCAGACCCGTCGCGTGGAAACCCATGAAAGCGGCAGTCTGGACAAACTGGTGGAGCAGATCCGCCAACGCCTGCCAGGGCTGTAACACACTGTAGCGCTCGATCCGAACAGACCGGCCACGCAGCACGCCGGTCTGCCGCCACTACACTGTTTGCTGCTGCCTGCCCCATCGTCCCCCCTCTCATGCCTTGGCCGACGCCAGGAGGTTTGATGACCGATGAACTTCTGGCCCTGAAGAATCTGGGCAAGACCTCCGCTCAATGGCTTCATGCTGTCGGTATCCACAATGCTACCGATCTTCGCCGGGCAGGTGCCGTACAGGCGTACTGCGCGGTGAGGCATCGCGGCTTTCGCGCTTCGAAGGTGCTTCTCTACGCGATCGAGGGAGCATTGCGGGATGTGCACTGGAGCGAACTGTCATGCGAACGCAAGCAGAGCCTGAACCGTCAGGTCGCGGCCCTGCTGCCTCCGGGCAGGTCTTAGCGACCATTTTGCACGGCCGATGCAAATAAATGCGCAGAGCGCTTGACTCTTAAATGAGAATCGTTATGATTATCACATCCAGTCGCGAGACTGGTGATCTCTGGAAGGCCCTTGGTTCGGACTTTCAGATGTCTCCTCATCAGGCTAATCACGGTTATTGACCCGGCACTTTGCCGGGTCTTTTTTTGCCCGGAGATCCATAGCGCCCTGCCCCACGAGGGTTACAAGATCACCGGCAGAGAACGGTCGATGACGATCTCGTGGGAATCCAGATGCACACCATAGGCCAACACCTCGACACCGGCATCCACCGCCTGGCGCAACGCCAGCGCGTAGCCTGCGTCGATCTCCGACGCCGGTCTTACGGCGTCCACGCCATCGATGTTGACGCAATACAGCTGCACAGCGCGCACGCCGCTGCGGGCCAGCGCGGCCAATTCACGCAGGTGCTTGGCGCCTCGCTGGGTCACGGCATCGGGGAACGCTGCGATGCGGCTGTCGGCGAAGCCCAGGGTTACGCTCTTCACTTCGACCCACGCGCAGCAATCCGGGTAATCCAGACGGAAGTCGATACGGCTGCGCTCCTGGCCATAGGGCACCTCGCGCTTGAGTGCAGAGAATCCGGCCAGCTCCACTATCCGGCCGGCGATCAACGCTTCCTCTACCAGTGCATTGGCCCGCGCAGTATTGATGCAGGCCAATCGGCCCTGCGGCGTTTCACTGATCTCCCAGGTACCCGGTAACTTGCGCTTGGGGTCGCTCGAACGCGTGAACCAGACGCGACCGCCAGGCATCATGCAGTTGAGCATCGAGCCGGTATTGGGGCAGTGGATGGTCAGCCGCTCGCCGTTTTCAAGCTCGATGTCGGCAAGAAACCGCTTGTAGCGCTGGATCAGACGCCCTTGTTCCAGGGCCGGCGAGAAGATCATCTTGCCTGCCAGCTTTGCAGGCCACGAGCGATCCGCGCCACGGCCTGTTCCAGACGTGGAAGGCTCTGGGTGTAGGCGAAGCGGACATGGTGGCCCGCTTTGTGACGACCGAAGTCCAGCCCCGGCGTGAATGCCACATGCTCGGTTTCCAGGAAGTATTGGCAGAATGTGAAGGCATCGTCGCTGAATGCACTGATATCGGCGTACAGGTAGAAAGCGCCTTCAGGCTCGACGGCAATGGCGAAGCCCAAGTCGCGCAGCGCAGGCAACAGATAATCGCGGCGCTGGCCGAATGCTTCGCGGCGCTGTTCGAAGATCTCCAGCGTGGCCGGCTCGAAGCAGGCCAGTGCCGCATGCTGCGCCATGCTCGGGGCGCTGATGTACAGGTTCTGCGCCAGTTTTTCCAGTTCGGGGATAGCCTGAGGGGGTGCAACCAGCCAGCCGAGGCGCCAACCGGTCATCCCGAAATACTTGGAAAAACTATTTAGGACGAAGGCATCGTCATCCACTTCCAGCACACTGGCTGCGGTCGTGCCATAGGTCAAACCGTGATAGATCTCGTCGACCACAAGATGGCCCTGGCGGCCCTTCACGGCCTGGCTCAAGGCACGCAATTCGTCGCGACTCAGTAACGTGCCGGTGGGGTTGGCCGGGGACGCTACCAAGGCGCCGACGCTGTGCTCGTCCCAATGCTGCGCCACCAGCTGGGCGTTGAGTTGATAACGCTGCTCAGGACCCACCGGGACCAGTTGGGCAGCACCTTCGACCAGGCGCAGGAAATGCCGATTGCACGGGTAGCCGGGGTCAGCCAGAAGCCAGTGCTTGCCGGGATCGACCAGCAGGCTGGCCGCCAGCAACAAGGCGCCCGAGCCGCCCGGGGTTATCATGATGCGCTGGGGATCGATGTCCAGGCCGTAGCGCTGTCGATAGAACCCGGCGATGGCTTCGCGCAGCGCCGGCAGCCCCCGTGCAGCGGTATAGCGGGTATGCCCGGCGGCCAATGCGGCCTGTCCGGCAGCAACGATGGGGGCGGCCGTGGTGAAGTCCGGCTCGCCAATTTCCAGGTGGATCACATCGTGCCCCTGGCTCTGCAGTTCATTGGCCCGGGCCAGTAGCGCCATCACGTGAAACGGTTCGATGGCGCGACTGCGTGCGCTGTAGAGCGGAGCCATGGGTATTCCTTGTGGCAGCGAAAAAAGCGGATTCTACCGAACCTTCGCATCGAACGTTTCACTGAACGCGCGATCGAAAGCCACCACATCGTGCCTGCGACGCAGGCGTTCCAGGCACGACAACCGGGAGTAGCGCGTGCTGGTTCGATCTGGTAAGTTCGCCGGCTTGCAGTCGCAGGGCCGGCGGGTGCCGGAGAAGGATCATCCTGCGCAATGGATTAGTAGAGCGAGAGGCGGTTGATTCATGCCCACCAATGAAAAGCAACAAAACACTGGCAACTTGTCCGGTTTCGCTCCCTACGTTCCGACGAAGGGCGAGGAGTACATGGGCAAGCCGATGCGTGCTCACTTCACCAAGATCCTGAACAAGTGGAAACAGGACTTGATGCAGGAAGTGGATCGCACCGTCGACCACATGAAGGACGAAGCCGCCAACTTTCCTGACCCGGCCGATCGGGCCAGTCAGGAAGAGGAATTCAGCCTCGAATTGCGCGCTCGCGATCGCGAACGCAAGTTGATCAAGAAGATCGACAAGACGCTGCAGTTGATCGAAGACGAAGAGTACGGCTGGTGCGAATCCTGCGGCATCGAGATCGGCATTCGCCGCCTTGAGGCACGTCCGACCGCCGATCTGTGCATCGACTGCAAGACCTTGGCGGAAATCAAGGAAAAACAGGTCGGCAAATGACCTGTCGACAAAGGGGCGCCACGGCGCCCCTTTGTATCTGTATTGCCCGTAGAATCCTGCGCCCATGACAACCCCTCCTTATATAGGTCGCTTCGCCCCGACTCCGAGCGGCTACCTGCATTTCGGCTCCCTGGTGGCCGCCCTGGCGTCCTGGCTGGACGCCCGCGCTGCGGGTGGTCGCTGGCTGGTGCGCATGGAGGACCTCGATCCGCCGCGGGAAGTCGCCGGTGCCCAGGCAGCCATCCTCCAGACGCTGGACAGCTACGGGTTGCACTGGGATGGCGAGGTGGTCTATCAGAGCCTGCGTCATGCCGCCTACCAGCAGGTAATCGACCGCTTGCTCACGCAGGGGCTTGCCTATGCCTGTACCTGCTCGCGCAAACAGCTGGAACCCTATCAAGGCATCTATCCCGGCACCTGTCGCAATGCCGGGCACACGACCGAGGATGCAGCCATCCGCGTGCGCGTTCCGGAACTGCTGTATCGCTTCGAGGACCGAGTGCAGGGTGCGTATTCGCAGCATTTGGGCCGCGAGTCGGGGGACTTCGTCATCCGTCGTCGCGACGGTCTGTATGCCTATCAACTGGCGGTGGTGCTGGACGATGCCTGGCAGGGGGTGACGGATATCGTTCGCGGTGCCGACCTACTGGATTCGACACCGCGCCATCTGTATCTGCAGGAGTTGCTGGGATTGCCGCAACCGCGGTACCTGCATGTCCCTCTGATCATCCAGCCCGATGGCAACAAGCTGGGCAAAAGTTACCGATCTCCTCCCCTGGATCCGGATCAGGCAGCTCCCCTGCTGGTGCGTGCCCTGCGCGCGCTGGGCCAGGCACCTGAGGCCGATCTGGCCGACGGCAGCGTTCAGGATGTGCTGGGCTGGGGCGTGGCGCATTGGAACAGTGATGCGATTCCCCGTGTGCGCACGGTGGCAGAGGCGCAGCTGGGCGAGTGATCGGCAGCCGGGTCATACCCGCCCCTTCGCAGCGACACGCCGATCCGCTACCATCGCCGCACCGTTTTTGCACACGACCCTACCCCGAGGCCAGCATGTACATCTATCGATTGGTCCTGCTTCTGGTGGTGGGGATCTACCTGTTCTCCCCCGCCATCATGGACTGGTGGATCGAGCCCACCGGTGCGTGGTATCGACCCTACCTGCTATGGCTGATTCTGATCGTGGTGACCTTTATCCTGCAGAGCCAGCGTGATGCCGATGAGCTTTAGCCTTACCCAGATGTTGCTGGTCAGCGCGGCCTACCTGCTGGTGCTGTTCGCGGTAGCCTGGGTCAGCGAACGCGGCATGATCGCGCGGGCGATCATTCGCCATCCGTTGACCTACACCCTGTCACTGGGCGTCTACGCCAGCGCCTGGGCATTCTATGGCACGGTTGGCCTGGCCTATCAGTATGGCTATGGTTTTCTGGCCTGCTACCTGGGAGTGTCCGGCGCGTTTCTGCTGGCGCCGGTGCTGCTGTATCCGATACTCAAGGTCACGCGCACCTATCAGCTGTCATCGCTGGCCGACCTGTTCGCCTTTCGCTTCCGCAGCACCTGGGCCGGCGCGCTGACTACCGTGTTCATGCTGGTCGGCGTACTGCCGTTGCTGGCGCTGCAGATTCAAGCGGTTGCCGATTCCATTGGCATCATGACCGGCGAGCTGGTGCAGAATCGAGTGGCGTTGAGCTTCTGCGTGCTCATCACTTTGTTCACGATCTTTTTCGGCTCGCGTCATATCGCGACCCGCGAGAAGCACGAGGGACTGGTGTTCGCCATTGCCTTCGAATCGGTGATCAAGCTGATCGCGGTGGGCGGTATCGGCCTGTACGCCCTGTACGGTGTATTCGACGGGCCGCACGATCTGGAGCAATGGTTACTGCAGAACCAGACCGCGCTGGCTTCGCTGCATGCGCCCCTGCAAGAGGGGCCCTGGCGCACGCTGCTGCTGGTGTTCTTCGCGTCGGCGATCGTCATGCCGCACATGTACCACATGGTCTTTACCGAGAACCTCAACCCCCGTGCGCTGGTCAGCGCCAGTTGGGGGCTGCCGCTGTTCCTGTTGCTGATGAGTCTGGCGGTGCCGCTGATCCTCTGGGCCGGTCTGCGCTTGGGCGTCACCACCAACCCGGAATTCTTCACGCTGGGGGTCGGCATCGCCGCCAACAGTCAGGCGCTGGCGCTGCTGGCGTACGTCGGCGGGCTCTCTGCGTCCTGTGGACTGATCATCGTCACCACCCTGGCGCTGTCGGGCATGATGCTCAACCACCTGGTGCTACCGCTGTACCAGCCGCCGGCCGAGGGCAATATCTACCGCTGGCTGAAGTGGACGCGTCGAGCCTTGATCGTCGCCATCATCATGGCCGGCTATGCCTTCTACCTGCTGCTGGGCGCCAAGCAGGACCTGGCTCACCTGGGCATCGTCGCTTTCGTGGCCACGCTGCAGTTCCTGCCGGGTGTGCTGTCGGTGCTGTACTGGCCCACGGCCAATCGCCGCGGATTCATCGCCGGTCTGTTGGCAGGCATGGCGGTCTGGATGGTTACCATGCTGCTGCCGCTGATCGGCAACCTGCAAGGCTTCTACATTCCGCGCTTGAACATGATCTACGTGCTCGACGACACCAGTTGGCATATGGCAGCCATTGCTTCGCTGGCGGCCAACGTCTTGCTGTTCACGCTGATCTCGCTGTTCACCGCCGCCAGCACTGAAGAAGTCAGCGCCGCCGAAGCCTGTGCGGTGGACAACGTACGCCGCCCGCAGCGCCGCGAGCTGCACGCCGCCTCGCCCCAGGAGTTCGCCACGCAGCTGGCCAAACCGCTGGGCGCCAAGGCTGCCCAGCGGGAGGTGGAACAAGCCCTGCGTGATCTCTACCTGCCCTTCGACGAGCGACGGCCCTACGCCTTGCGCCGTCTGCGTGACCGGATCGAGGCCAACCTGTCCGGCCTCATGGGCCCCAGCGTGGCCCAGGACATGGTCGAGACGTTTTTGCCCTACAAGTCGGGCAGCGAAAACTATGTGACCGAAGACATCCACTTCATCGAAAGCCGCCTGGAAGACTACCACTCGCGCCTGACCGGCCTGGCCGCCGAGCTGGATGCGCTGCGTCGCTACCACCGCCAGACCCTGCAGGAATTGCCCATGGGCGTCTGCTCGCTGGCCAAGGATCAGGAGATCCTGATGTGGAACAAGGCCATGGAGGACCTGACCGGCGTGCCTGCCCAGCACGTGGTCGGCTCGCGCCTGGTAACGATCAGCCAGCCATGGCGCAGCCTGCTGATCGACTTCATCAACGTGCCCGACGAACACTTGCACAAGCAGCGCCTGGCTCTGGATGGGCAGACCCGTTGGCTGAACCTGCACAAGGCCGCCATCGATGAGCCACTGGCACCGGGCAACAGTGGCCTGGTGGTGCTGGTCGAGGATCTGACCGAAACGCAAATGCTCGAAGACAAGCTGGTGCATTCCGAACGCCTGGCCAGCATCGGCAGGCTGGCGGCCGGGGTGGCCCACGAGATCGGCAACCCGATCACCGGCATCGCCTGCCTGGCGCAGAACCTGCGCGAAGAGCGCGAGGAAGACGCCGAGATCACCGAACTGAGCAGCCAGATTCTCGAACAGACCAAACGCGTGTCGCGCATCGTCCAGTCGCTGATGAGCTTCGCCCATGCCGGTGGCCACCAGCACAGCGATGAGCCGGTCAATCTGGCCCAGGTGGCCCAGGATGCCATTGGCCTGCTGGCCCTGAATCGCCGCAACTTCGAGATCCAGTTCTACAACCTGTGCGACCCCGAGCACTGGGCCGTGGGCGATCCACAACGCCTGGCACAGGTGCTGATCAATCTGTTGTCCAATGCGCGGGACGCCTCGGTGGCCGGCGGCGCGGTACGCGTCAAGACCGAGGCCAGCGAACAGACCGTCGACCTCATCGTCGAAGACGAGGGCAGCGGCATTCCCAAAAACATCATGGACCGGTTATTCGAACCGTTCTTCACCACCAAGGATCCGGGCGAAGGGACCGGACTGGGGCTCGCTCTGGTCTATTCCATCGTTGAAGAGCATTATGGACAGATCACCATCGACAGCCCGGCCGATATCCAGAGCCAGCGCGGTACCCGGATTCGGGTGACATTGCCGCGTCATGTCGAAGCGACGTCCGCTGTGAACTGAGACCGTCGAGAGAATAGAATCAATGCCGCATATTTTGATCGTCGAAGACGAAACCATCATTCGATCTGCCCTGCGTCGCCTGCTCGAACGCAACCAGTACCAGGTCAGTGAGGCCGGCTCCGTGCAGGAAGCACAGGAGCGGTTCAGCATTCCATCGTTCGACCTGATCATCAGCGACCTGCGCCTGCCCGGTGCGCCAGGCACCGAGCTGATCAAGCTGGGCGAAGGCACTCCGGTACTCATCATGACCAGCTACGCCAGCCTGCGCTCGGCGGTCGACTCGATGAAGATGGGCGCGGTGGACTACATCGCCAAGCCCTTCGATCACGATGAAATGCTTCAGGCTGCCGCACGCATCCTGCGCGATCGGCAAAGCGCACCGGCGGAGGCCGTCGAACGACCGGCAAGCAAGCCAGGCGCCGACAAACCAGCCGCGCAGAACGCCAATGGCGATATTGGCATCATCGGCTCCTGCCCGCCCATGCAGGATCTCTACAGCAAGATCCGCAAGGTGGCGCCGACCGATTCGAACGTGTTGATCCAGGGCGAGTCCGGCACCGGCAAGGAACTGGTCGCTCGGGCCCTGCATAACCTGTCCAAACGTGCGAAGGCACCGATGATCTCGGTCAACTGTGCCGCGATCCCGGAAACCTTGATCGAGTCCGAACTGTTCGGCCATGAGAAAGGTGCCTTCACCGGCGCCAGCGCCGGGCGTGCCGGACTGGTCGAAGCCGCCGATGGCGGAACGCTGTTTCTCGACGAGATCGGCGAGCTGCCCCTGGAGGCTCAGGCACGCCTGCTCAGGGTCCTGCAGGAAGGCGAGATTCGCCGCGTGGGCTCGGTACAGTCGCAGAAAGTCGACGTTCGTCTGATTGCCGCGACTCACCGCGACCTGAAAAGCCTGGCCAAGCTGGGCCAGTTCCGTGAGGACCTCTACTACCGCCTGCACGTGATCGCGCTGAAGCTGCCGCCATTGCGCGAGCGTGGTGCCGATGTCGGCGAGATCGCCAAGGCGTTCCTGATTCGCCAGAGCGCCCGGATCGGACGTACCGACCTGCGTTTCGCCGCCGATGCCGAGCAGGCGATTCGGCAGTATTCCTGGCCGGGCAACGTGCGCGAACTGGAAAACGCCGTCGAGCGCTCGGTGATCCTTAGCGAGAGCACCGAGATATCGGCCGAGCTGCTGGGCATCGACATCGAACTCGCCGATCTGCAGGACACCGATGACTTCGTTGGCCTGCCTTCCCAACCGAACGGGGCGAACAACACCGCTCACGACCCCACCGAAGATCTTTCTCTGGAAGATTATTTCCAGCACTTCGTGCTGGAGCATCAAGACCACATGACCGAGACCGAGTTGGCGCGCAAATTGGGCGTCAGCCGCAAGTGTCTGTGGGAGCGTCGACAGCGCCTGGGCATCCCGCGGCGCAAGTCGAGTGTGGCCAGTGAAAGCTGATACGTTTCAGCTCTAGCCCGCGGGTTTCGCGGCTTGACGGGTAGCCGTGACAAACTGTTACCCTAGGCCTGCGACGTAACAAAACACGGTTCCATCGGTAACGAATCCCGGGTCGATTCTGACCCTCGACCACCGGCCTTTTACCCGCAAAGCCCCGTTCTACAGGGACTCGCAAAAGTTGGCATGGGACCTGCTATATCTCTGGTACAAGAACAACAACAAGCAAGCAAACCCATAACAAGAACAAGACGAATCGACTCACGCATAACAAGAACAACACGGCGGAGGCGCAGCTAACTGATTCTTTTGGAGAGGCGTTGTTTTTGGGGAAACCCGCAGCCAGGCAGAGAACTACAACAACTGCTTTGAAGCAGAAGCCAGAACTGGTTGGATCACCGCGATCATCACAGCACAGCGACCAAAGCAATCCGTTTGCTCTTGCTCCCGAATAGGGAGCCACCCCCGAACCCAGGTTCGGTGGACAGGGCACTCAACAAAAACAAGAAGCCCGACAAAAAATAAAAACAGAGCACGCAACTACTTCTTGGGGAGCTTCGGCTCCCCTTGTAGTTTCCGGCTTTTGTCCTGCCGCTTGCGCCGACCGGCGCTGCCTCCTACACCATCCCTCGACTAAATGCTAGAATCCCCGCCCATCATGCGGTCGTTCTTCGTATATGGCCGAAAATCCCTTCAAACAGTGCATCCCATGCTGAAGAAGCTGTTCAAGTCTTTGAATACTCCCGCGCGTCACCCGCAGCACCGGCGCACCACGCCCGAAGTGCTCAATGCTGGTCAACACTCGCTGCAACGCAGCCAGTTCAGCCGCCACGCCGTGGGCATCGTCGAGCGCCTGCAGAGCGCGGGTTATCAGGCCTATCTGGTAGGCGGTTGCGTACGTGACCTCATGCTGGGCATCGTGCCCAAGGATTTCGACGTCGCCACCAGCGCCACGCCCGAGCAGGTCCGTGCCGAGTTCCGCAACGCACGCGTGATTGGCCGGCGCTTCAAGCTCGTACACATCCATTTCGGCCGCGAGATCATCGAAGTCGCAACCTTCCGTGCCAATCATCCGGAAGAGGATGACGAGCAGGATGTCCATCGCTCCTCCAGCAGCGAAAGCGGGCGCATCCTGCGCGACAACGTCTACGGCACCCTGGAAGACGACGCCCAGCGCCGCGACCTGACCATCAATGCCTTGTACTACGATCCGGTCAGCGAACGGATCCTGGACTACGCCAATGGCGTGCACGATGTGCGCAACCGCCTGATTCGCCTGATCGGCGATCCGACCCAGCGCTATCAGGAGGATCCGGTGCGGATGCTGCGCGCCGTGCGCTTCGCCGCCAAGCTGGACTTCGGCATCGAGAAGCACACCGCTGCGCCGATTCGCGAACTGGCGCCGATGCTGCGCGAGATACCGTCGGCGCGTCTGTTCGAGGAAGTGCTCAAGCTGTTCCTGTCCGGCTACGCGGCCGATACCTTCGAGATGCTGGTCGATCTGCAACTGTTCGACTCGCTGTTCCCGGCCACCACTCAGGCTCTGGAAGACACGCCGACCTACACGCACACGCTGATCAGCGAGGCGCTGCGCAACACCGACCTGCGCATCAAGCAAGGCAAGCCGGTCACCCCGGCTTTCCTGTTCGCCGCCCTGCTCTGGCCGGCGCTGCCGGCGCGTGTACTGCGCCTGCAAAGCCGCGGCATGCCACCGATTCCGGCAATGCAGGAAGCAGCGCACGAGCTGATTGCCGAACAGTGCCAACGCGTCGCCATTCCCAAACGTTTCACCATTCCAATCCGCGAGATCTGGGACATGCAGGAACGTCTGCCGCGACGCAGTGGCAAGCGCGCCGACCTGTTGCTCGACAATCCACGTTTCCGCGCCGGCTACGACTTCCTGTTGCTGCGCGAAAAGGCCGGCGAAGAAACCGATGGCCTGGGCGAATGGTGGACCGATTATCAGGACTGCAACGACAGTGAACGCCGCGACATGATCGCCGACCTGGGTGGCAAGGACGAGTCTGGCGCACCACGCAAGCGTCGTCGTACCGGCGCCAAACGCAGCAAGCGTGGCGAGGCCGACGAATAAGCATGGCGCGGGTACACATCGGGCTGGGCAGCAATCTGGACAGCCCGCAACGGCAACTGCGTGATGCCCTGCAGGCCATGGCTGGGCTGCCGGATACCCGACTGGTCGAAACTTCATCGTTCTATACCAGCGACTCACTGCTGCCCGGCCAGCCTCGCTACACCAATGCCGTGGCGGCGCTGGACACCGAGCTGGCCCCACTGGCATTGCTCGACGCACTGCAGGCGATCGAGAGCGATCAAGGCCGTGAGCGTGGCGAGCGCTGGGGGCCGCGTACTCTGGACCTGGACATCATCACCTATGCCGATCGGGTGATCGACGAGCCTCGCCTCAAGGTGCCGCACTACCATCTGCACGCACGCGCGTTCGTGCTGTATCCGTTGGCCGAGCTGGTGGACGAGGCATTCGTATTGGCCGATGGCCGCAGCCTGCGCGCGCTTCTGGCTGCCTGCCCGTTCGTGGGGCTGGAGAAGCTGTAGCGTCGGTGAGGTCTCTTCGCGGGCAGATGGCTCGCCGCCCGCCCCGCTCCCACAAAGAACGTGTTGGATTGGGTTACAGGCACAAAGAAGTGGCTTCCACATGGACTTGGGGATTGGGCTCCGGGCACAAATAAGTGACTTCCGCGCGGACCTGTGGGAGTGGGCTCTGCCCGCGAAGAGGCCCTAAACCCAATTGACTTCCCCGGTCGTGCTCACGACTATAGGCGGCCCGTTGCACCCTGAGGTGCCAAACGGCGCGAAACCAACGTTTATGCGTGGGTTTCCAAACATCACGACAGATGATGTTGTGTCGACACAGCGCCAGTCCGAGGATTTTTTTCATGCCCGAAATCACCCTGACCACCCTGCAGAGCCTCAAGCTCAAGGGTGAAAAGATCACCATGCTGACCTGCTACGACGCAACATTCGCCCACGCCGCCTGTGCGGCGGGTGTCGAAGTGTTGCTCGTGGGCGATTCGCTGGGCATGGTTTTGCAGGGGCATGACAGCACATTGCCCGTGACCGTTGCCGACGTGGCCTACCATGTGGGCAGCGTTAAACGTGGCAACCAAGGCGCGTTCATCGTGGCCGACCTGCCTTTCATGGCCTATGCCACCAGCGAGCAAACGCTGGCCAACAGCGCTTTGCTGATGCAGGCCGGGGCACACATGGTCAAGCTCGAAGGGGCTGCCTGGCTCGCCGAGCCGGTCCGCCTGCTCGCCGAGCGGGGTGTTCCCGCGTGTGTCCACCTGGGCCTGACCCCACAATCGGTCAACCTGCTCGGCGGCTACAAGGTGCAGGGACGCCAGGATATCCAGGCACGCCAGATGCGTGCCGATGCCATCGCCCTGGAACAGGCCGGCGCGGCCATGCTGCTGCTCGAGTGCGTGCCCGTCGAACTGGCAGCCGACATTGCCCAGGCGGTGAAGATCCCGGTCATCGGCATCGGCGCCGGCAGCGCCGTGGATGGCCAGGTTTTGGTACTGCACGACATGCTCGGGCTGTCGTTGAGCGGCCGCGTGCCACGCTTCGTGAAAAACTTCATGACCGGGCAGAGCGATATTCAAGGCGCCCTGCGCGCCTATGTGAGCGCCGTCAAGGCGGTTGATTTCCCTGCACCTGAACATGGATTCGCCTCATGAACACCGTCAAGACCGTCCGTGAACTGCGCGCCGCCGTGGCCCGCGCTCGTGGCGAAGGCAAGCGTATCGGCCTGGTGCCGACCATGGGCAACCTGCACAGCGGCCATGCGGCGCTGGTCGCCAAGGCCACCCAGCGTGTCGATTTCGTAGTGGCCAGTATCTTCGTCAACCCGTTGCAGTTCGGCCCCAGCGAAGATCTGGACAAGTACCCGCGTACCCTGGCTGCCGATCAGGAGCGGCTAGTGCAGGCAGGCTGCAGTCTGCTGTTCGCACCTTCGGCTGCCGAGATGTACCCCGACGGCATGGCCGGGCAGACCCGTGTGAGCGTTCCGCAATTGTCCGAAGGTCTGTGCGGCACCAGCCGTCCTGGCCACTTCGAAGGCGTGGCGACGGTAGTCAGCAAGCTGTTCAACATGGTCCAGCCAGATCTGGCCGTCTTTGGTCAGAAGGACTATCAGCAACTGGCGGTCATTCGGGCGCTGGTGCGCGATCTCAACATGCCGATCCAGATTATCGGTGAGCCGACCGTGCGTGCCGAAGACGGCCTGGCGCTGTCGTCGCGCAATGGTTATCTGAGCGAAGAACAACGCGCCCAGGCACCGTTGCTGTACCAGGTGCTCAGCCAGGTAGCGGCACAGATCAGCCAGGGCCGTCGCGACTATCCGCTGCTGCTGGACCAGGCCAGGCAAGTCATTGCCCAAGCGGGCTTCGTGCCCGAGTACCTGGAAGTACGCCACGCACTGACCCTGCGGCCGGCCACTGCCGATGACCGCGATCTGGTCATTCTGGTCGCGGCGAACCTGGGTACCACGCGATTGATCGACAACCTGCACCTGGACCTCGATCACGATCCTCAGCACGGCTGAACCGCGACCGCTCGAAAGTCGTTCACGCACCGGCCACTAGGCGCAGACAGAATGCGCGCGGCGGTTTAAGGTGGTGCAGCGTCCGAACCGTGCATTGGCAGCCGATCAGTGGCCCGCAATGACCCTGGCCGCCTGTTGGATCTTTTGATGCAACAGGCACGCAACCGGCCGAGCGTTCCAATGTCCAAAGGCAGTTCAAGAAAAAGGAAATTTGCAGCGATGGCGTACTACCGAACCCCGCACGATGTGACTACCCTGCCCGCTTGGCAGGCGCTAACCCAGCACCGCGCTGCCATGCAAGACTTCAGCATGCGCGATGCCTTCAACGCCGACCCTCAGCGTTTCGAGCATTTCTCCCTGAGCGCCTGCGGCCTGTTCCTCGACTATTCGAAAAACCTGATCGACACGCAGACCCGCGACCTGCTGGTCGAGCTGGCCAACGAAGTGGATCTGCAAGGCGCCATCAAGGCTATGTTCGCCGGCGAGCTGCTCAATGCTTCCGAAGGTCGCCCGGCTCTGCACACCGCTCTGCGCCGTCCGGTAGGCGACAAGCTCAACGTCAATGGCGTCAACGTGATGCCGGACGTGCACAAGGTTCTCAACCAGATCACCGAGCTGGTCACGCGCATCCATGACGGCCTGTGGCGCGGCTATACCGAGAAGCCGATCACCGACGTGGTGAACATCGGTATCGGTGGCTCCTTCCTCGGCCCTGAGCTGGTGTCCGAAGCCCTCCTGCCATACGCGCAGAAAGGCGTGCGCTGTCATTACCTGGCCAACATCGACGGCAGCGAATTCCACGAGCTGTCGGCCAAGCTGCGTGCCGAGACGACCCTGTTCATCGTCTCCTCCAAGTCGTTCAGCACCCTGGAAACCTTGAAGAACGCCCAGGCCGCGCGGGGCTGGTACCTGGCACAGGGTGGTTCGGAAGCCGAGCTGTACCGTCACTTCATCGCCGTGTCGAGCAACAATGCCGCCGCTGTGGAGTTCGGTATCCGCGAGGAAAACATCTTCCCGATGTGGGACTGGGTGGGTGGGCGCTATTCGCTGTGGTCGGCCATCGGCTTGCCGATCGCCATGTCGATCGGCATGGCCAACTTCAAGGAGCTGCTGTCGGGCGCCTACACCATGGACCAGCATTTCCAGTCGGCACCGTTCGAACAGAACATGCCGGTGCTGCTGGCCCTGCTGGGCGTGTGGTACGGCAACTTCTGGGATGCCAAGAGCCACGCGATCCTGCCGTACGACCACTACCTGCGCAACATCACCAAGCACCTGCAGCAATTGGATATGGAATCCAACGGCAAGAGCGTACGCCAGGACGGCACGCCGGTGAACATCGACACCGGCCCGGTCATCTGGGGCGGCGTCGGCTGCAACGGTCAGCACGCCTATCACCAGCTGCTGCATCAAGGCACCCACATGATTCCGGCCGACTTCATCGTTCCGGTAGTGAGCTTCAACCCGGTTGCCGACCACCATCAGTGGCTGTTCGCCAACTGCCTGTCGCAGAGCCAGGCGCTGATGCTGGGCAAGAGCCGCAGCGAGTCGGAAGCCGAACTGCGCGAACGCGGCATGGCCGAGGAGGACGTGCAGAAGCTGGCGCCGCACAAGGTCATTCCCGGTAACCGTCCGAGCAACACCCTGGTGGTCGAGCGCATCAGCCCACGTCGCCTGGGCGCGCTGGTTGCAATGTATGAACACAAGGTGTTCGTGCAGAGCGTGCTGTGGGGCATCAATGCCTTCGATCAGTGGGGCGTGGAACTGGGCAAGGAACTGGGCAAGGGTGTCTACCAGCGTCTGATCGGTGAAAACGAAACGACTGCCGAAGATGCTTCGACCCAAGGCCTGATCAACTACTTCCGCGGCCGTCACCGCGGCTGACCCTCACACGGTCGCGACGCTGCTGGACAGCGCCGCGACCGTGCGATCCCTCGCGGCACCGGGCAATTGAGGTAGAATTGCCACCCTCCTTTTTTCGTCAGGCGCCGTGCATGCCCGCTTTGATCCAAGCGCTGCGCGCCGCCCTCGACGCTCGTTCGTCATTGCTCGACCCACTGCATGAACAGGGTACCGATTGCTATCGCCTGTTCCACGGCAGCCAAGAAGGCGCCGGTGGCCTGACCGTCGACCGCTATGGCCCACAGTTGCTGGTGCAAAGCTTCCACCAGACGCTGGAGCGTGAAGACCTGTTGGCCTTGCACGGTGCGGTCGAGCAGCATCTGCAGACACCGCTACTGCTGGTGTACAACGACCGGTCACGGGGCAATTCGCGGATTGATCGGGAAGACACGGTGTATCGCGCCGAAGACGCCGCGCTGGTGGATCTGGTTGGACGTGAATGGGGCCTGAACTATCGCGTGCGTGGCCGTCATCCTGGCCAGGACCCGTTGCTGTTTCTCGACCTGCGCAATGCGCGTGGCTGGGTCAAGCAGCACAGTGCCGGCAAAAGCGTGTTGAACCTGTTCGCCTACACCTGCGGCGTTGGCCTGAGTGCAGCGGCAGGCGGTGCCCGTGAGGTGTGCAACCTGGACTTTGCCGAAGGCAACCTGGCGGTCGGTGCCGAGAACGGAGCGCTGAACCCCGAGCTTGCGCCCATGCAGTTCATCCAGTCGGACTATTTCCCGGCCATACGCCAGTTGGCCGGGCTGCCGATCACCGCGCGCAGAGGCCAGAAGCTGCCAGCCTACCCGCGCTTGCCGCAGCGTCAGTACGACTTGGTCTTTCTCGATCCGCCAGCCTGGGCGAAAAGTGCATTCGGTACGGTCGATCTGCTGCGCGATTATCAGAGCCTGCTCAAACCAGCGATTCTCGCCACGGCCGAGAACGGTGTACTGGTCTGCTGCAACAACCTGGCGAAGGTCAACCTTGACGACTGGCGCGATCAGGTGCTGCGCTGCGCCGAGAAAGCCGGTCGACCTGTACGTGAATACTCGGTACTGGCCCCAGCCGCTGATTTTCCATCCAGCGACGGTCAGCCACCCTTGAAGACGCTGATCCTGAATTTCTAATTTTCCTACATCAACTGGTGAAAATTCCATGACTTACGCGGGCTGAGTCATAGGAACCACATTGACGTGCCATACTCCAAGCACCTCCGATCACGTCAGATGGCCCCATTTCCATGTCCAAAGGATTGAAACGCACTGCCGCCACCCTCGTGGCGCTGGTTGCGCTGTACGCGATGCTCGGTTTCCTGATCCTGCCCGGCGTAGCGCTGCGGGTAGCCAATCAGCAGCTAGCGGCCTACTCCACCGTGCCTGCACAGTTGCAGCGGCTGGAGTTCAATCCGTTCAGTCTCGAGCTGACCCTATGGGGGCTGAAGATCGGCGAGCCTGGCGCCGAACAGATCGGTTTCGAGCGGCTGTACGCCAACCTGCAAGTGGACAGCCTGTGGACCGGCGCCTTGCATCTGGTCGCAGTGGAACTGGACAGACCGCAGACTCAAGTACTGTTCGACAAAAGCGGTAAACTGAACCTGAGCGCTCTGTTCAAGCTTCCGGCCAGCGATACCGCTGCCGAGCAGGACGCGCCTTCCGAGCCCTTCGCCTTGCGCATCGGCAGCATCAAGCTGGTCGATGGGCGTTTGCATTTCAAGGATCTGCGCCCCAGCCAGCCCATCGAATTTCTATACGACTCGATGAATCTGGAGCTGCAGAACCTCAGCACGCTGCCAGACGATCATGCCGACATGACCCTGGTTGCCAACAGCCCTCAGGGCGGTCGTATCGACTGGCGTGGCCGGATCGGCCTGAGCCCGGTGTCGTCCCAGGGATCGCTGAAGGTGACCGATGCGCAGATGAGCGTCTGGTGGCCGTACGTGCGCGACAGCGTGCCGTTGGTTCTGGAAAAGGGCGTGTTCACCCTGAGTGCCGATTACAACCTCAATCTGGCCAAGCAGACCGAGCTGAAACTGGACAAGGTGGCCCTTAGCGTCGCGCCCTTCGCGATCGCAGCTCCCGATGGACGTCCCCTGGCTCGACTCGAGCGCCTGGACGTCAGCGACACGTCGGTCGACCTGGTCAAGCAACTGGTCAGTGTCGGTCGGATACGCAGTCACAAGCTGGAAACCTGGGCCGCCCGCGAGGCGGATGGGCAGCTCGACTGGCAGAAACTGTTCGCCAGCTCGGCACCACAGCAGCCAGCACCCAAAGAGCCGACAAGTTCGCCGGCCAAGCCCTGGCAGGTGCTGCTCAAGGATGTCCAGCTGCGTGACTACCAGGTGCATCTGGCCGACCGTGTGCCTACCGATGAGGTCGCCGTGGACGTGGGTCCACTCAACCTGGACCTGCATGACTTCGACAGCCTCAACGGCGCGCCCTTCACCCTCAAGCTCGATACCGGCCTGGGCAAGCAAGGTCGTGTACAGGCCAGCGGCGAGGTCAGTCTGGCGCCGGTTGCTGCCCGCATGAAGGTCAGCACTCAGGACATCGACCTGCGTATCGCGCAGGCCTACATCAGTCCGCTGATTCGTCTGGAACTGCGCAGCGGCATGCTCGACAGCGATCTCGATGTGCAACTGACCGGCACCGAACCCCTAGCCATGACCGTATCCGGTCGCGCCGAAGTCGATCAATTGCACACGCTCGATACGCTCAAGGAGCGCGACTTCGTCAAATGGCAGCACCTGACCCTGACCGGTCTGGAGTATCGCCACGGCGATCGCCTGGACATCGAACGGGTCCAGCTGCAGCAGCCGTATGCGCGCTTCATGATCAACGAGGACCGCACCACCAATATCGACGACCTGCTGATTCCGCAACCGGCGCAGCCCGCCGAGCCGGCCCGGGCTGGCAAACCGGCCAATGCGGAAACGCCACTGGGCATCCGCATCGGCGCCGTGGACATCGACAACGGCTCGGCCAACTTCGCCGACTTCAGCCTGACGCCCAACTTCGCCACCGCCGTCCAGCAACTCAACGGGCGCATCGGCACCATCGACAACCGCCAGGCCAAACCTGCGCGCATCGACATCCAGGGCAAGGTCGATCGCTATGCGCCGGTGACCATTTCCGGTGCGCTGAACCCTTTCGATCCGATGGCCAGCTTGGACATCACCACCAGCTTCAAGCGCGTGGAGCTGACCACGCTGACGCCCTACTCCGGCAAGTTCGCCGGTTATCGCATTCGCAAGGGCCGTCTGAATCTTGACCTGCACTACCTGATCACCAAAGGCCAGCTCAAGGCGGAAAACAAGCTGCTGGTGGAACAGCTGCAGTTGGGTGACAAGGTCGACAGCCCCGATGCGGTGGATCTGCCGTTGCGGCTGGCGATTGCGCTGCTCAAGGACTCCGAGGGCAAGATCGCCATCGAACTGCCGGTGAGTGGCGACCTCAACAGCCCCCAGTTCAGCGTCATGCCGATCGTCTGGCAGACCCTGCGCAATCTCATGGTCCGCGCCGCGCAGGCACCGTTCAAGTTCATTGGCGGGCTGGTCAGTGGTGGTGGGTCGCAGGATCTGAGCACCGTGTCGTTCCGCCCAGGCTCCGATGAGCTCAGTGCCGAGGCGCAAGCGGCGCTGATGAAGCTGGCAACCGCCTTGAAGGAACGTCCGATGCTGCGCCTGGAAATCGAAGGCACCAGCGCCCAGGCCAGCGACGGCCCGCTCATCGCTCAACAGCGGCTGGAGCGCGAGTACCAGAGCACCTACTATAAGATGGCTCAGCGCCGCGGCGACAAGGTCCCGGCCACGGCTGCAGAGATGCAGGTGCCCGAAGACGACAAACCGCCGATGCTCGAAGCCATCTACCGCACGCGACTCAAAGGCCAGCCGCCGGCGGAATGGCAACAGCTGGACAGCAAAACACGCGCCGACAAGTTGCGTGAAGCAGTGCTCAAGTCGTGGGCGTCGAACAACGCGTTGCTGCGCCAGCTGGGTCAGGCGCGCGCGGGCAGCATCAAGGACTTTCTGGTCGACAAGGGCCAACTGGCTGACGAGCGCGTGTACTTCATCGATGCGGCCCTGGGTCAGGCTGAAAAAGACGGACGCATCATCACCCCACTGCATCTGGATGCCGAATGAACAAGTTGATTTGGATGAGCTGCGCGCCTTTGTTGCTGGCGCTGTGCGACACGGCGGGCGCCGCCTCGACGATGCGCTGCGGCAGCACTCTGGTGTCGCTGAATGATCGTACGGTTCAGGTCGAGCAGAAGTGTGGTGCTCCCGCCAGCAAGGCACAGACGGGCTATGAGCGCTCGGGCCCGATCAATCGGCGCGTTGAACTGCCCATCGAAGAATGGGTGTACGGACCGTCCAACGGCATGAGTCAGTACTTGAAGTTCGTCGGTAGCCGTCTGGTGGAGATCGAGAGCAGCCGTAACTGATTCGGCCCTGATTGGTACCCAATTCGCGGGCATAAAAAAGCCCCGGCGCAGCACGCCGGGGCTTTAAGTGGCCACATCCCTGTGGCCTTCGCATGAAACTTACTCGGCTTTCAGGCCATCGGCGGAAACAGCTTTCACGCCTTTGATTGCCTTGGTGATACGCACGGCAGTAGCCTTCTGTGCTTCGGTCACAGCAACGGTCGACGACAGGGAAACCACGCCTTTGTTGGTTTCTACCTTGATGTCGGTGCCTGGAATGCCTTTCTCGGTGACCAGATCGGATTTGACCTTGGTGGTGATCCAAGTGTCGGAAGTTGCTTCTTTGGCGTGAGTAACTTCACCAGCAGCAACCACCATAGGAGCCTGGGTGGACTGTTGAGCGAAAGCGGCGTTGGCCATGGTCAGGGTCAGCGCGGTAGCAGTAGCGGCAGCAATAGCGAACTTCTTCATACGATTCACTCCTGTTTTTTGAAAAGGTCTGCGACCATTTAATGTCTTGGTGGCAGGTGACAGGGATGTTGCAGGCGTCATGCCAACCTGCTTCGCTCTGCAAAATCCTTAATAATCAATGACTTATAATTATGCGAAAACCGCACTATCGTGCAGTTTGCACGCTCGTACAGTTTTTTGCGTGCAAGTTGCAAGTCCGCAAAAGTTCCCTGCTCACTTCAATCACTCAACTGCACAGCTTTCGGCGTTCTAACCGCTACTTAGTGAACTCTAGGCGAAAAAAAAGAGCCCCGAAGGGCTCTTTCTTCACACCTGCGGGTTTAGACGCCCGAGGCCTTTGCAGCAGCAACGTCCTTGATGGACAGCTTGATACGGCCGCGGTTGTCCACGTCCAGCACCAGTACTTCGACTTCCTGACCTTCTTTGAGGATGTCGGTCACTTTCTCTACGCGAGCATCGCTGAGCATGGAGATGTGAACCAGACCGTCCTTGCCCGGCAGGATGTTGACGAATGCACCGAAGTCGACGATGCGCTCGACCTTGCCGACGTAGATCTTGCCGATCTCGGCTTCTGCGGTGATGCCCAGAACGCGCTGACGCGCAGCTTCAGCGGCTTCCTTGGACTCGCCGAAGATCTTGATCGAGCCGTCGTCTTCGATGTCGATCGAAGCCTTGGTTTCCTCGCAGATGGCACGGATGGTTGCGCCACCCTTGCCGATCACGTCGCGGATCTTGTCGGTGTCGATCTTCATGGCGATCATGGTCGGAGCGTTTTCCGACAGCTCGGTACGCGAGGTACCGATGATCTGGTTCATCTGACCGAGGATGTTCAGGCGCGCTTCAAGGGCCTGGCCCAGGGCGATTTCCATGATCTCTTCGGTGATGCCGTTGATCTTGATGTCCATCTGCAGCGCGGTAACGCCCTTGGCGGTACCGGCGACCTTGAAGTCCATGTCGCCCAAGTGGTCTTCGTCACCCAGGATGTCGGTGAGGATGGCGAACTTCTCGCCTTCCTTGACCAGACCCATGGCGATACCGGCCACCGGCGCCTTCATCGGCACACCAGCGTCCATCAGGGCCAGGGAGGCACCGCAGACCGACGCCATGGAGCTGGAACCGTTGGACTCGGTGATTTCCGATACCACGCGGATGGTGTACGGGAACACATCGGCGGCGGGCAGCATGGCCTGTACCGAACGACGGGCCAGACGGCCGTGACCGATTTCGCGACGGCCTGCACCGCCCATGCGACCACACTCGCCCACCGAGAACGGAGGGAAGTTGTAGTGCAGCATGAAGGGGTCTTTCTTCTCGCCTTCCAGGGTGTCCAGCAACTGTGCGTCGCGGGCGGTGCCCAGAGTCGCGACGACCAGCGCCTGGGTTTCACCACGGGTGAACAGGGCCGAACCGTGGGTCTTGGGCAGTACACCGACTTCGATGTTCAACGGACGCACGGTCTTGGTGTCGCGACCGTCGATGCGTGGCTTGCCGTTGACGATGTTTTCGCGAACGGTGCGGTACTCGATCTCGCCGAAGATTTCCTTCACTTCGGCTGCGGTCGGCTGACCTTCTTCGCCGGAGAACTTGGCAATTACCTGTTCACGCAGCTCGCCCAGCTTGGCGTAGCGATCGGCCTTGACGGTGATGGTGTAGGCCTGGGAAACGGCGTCGCCGAATTCGCCACGGATCGCGCCGAGCAGCTCGGTGTTCCAGGCTTTCGGCGTCCAGCTCCAGGTAGGCTTGGCGGCTTCGGCAGCCAGCTCGCCAACGGCCTTGATGACCGACTGGAACTCGTCGTGGGCGAACAGCACAGCGCCCAGCATCTGGTCTTCGGTCAGCTCTTTGGCTTCCGATTCAACCATCAGCACGGCGTCTTTGGTACCGGCCACGACCATGTCCAGGCTCGACGCCTGCTGCTGCTCGTAGGTCGGGTTCAGCAGGTAGCCAGTGCTCTCGTGGAAAGCCACGCGCGCAGCGCCGATCGGACCATCGAACGGAATGCCGGAAATGGCCAGGGCTGCCGAGGTACCGATCATCGCAGCGATGTCCGGATCGGTTTTCTTGCTGGTGGAAACGACGGTGCAGACGACCTGCACTTCGTTCATGAAGCCTTCTGGGAACAGGGGGCGGATCGGGCGATCGATCAAACGCGAAGTCAGGGTTTCTTTTTCGGAAGGACGGCCTTCACGCTTGAAGAAACCACCGGGGATCTTGCCGGCAGCGTAGGTCTTTTCCTGGTAGTGCACGGACAGCGGGAAAAAGCCTTTGCCTGGATCGGCTTGCTTGGCACCTACCACGGTAACCAGCACGGTCACGTCGTTATCGACGGTGACCAGTACGGCGCCGGAGGCTTGACGGGCAATGCGGCCCGTTTCGAGGGTTACGGTCGATTGACCGAATTGAAACGTCTTGATTACCGGGTTCACGGTTTCCTACCTTCTGTTGGCTCTTGGGGGAACTGGTTTCTTGCGAAATTCTTGGGCAGAGCGGGGAATCGGCCCCGTTGACCGTCCAGATACAACTTGAGGCTGGGAGCCTGCCCGCCCCTGCGAGAAACCCGCTGGGGTACGACAGACAACCAACCTCAGGATTGCGCGTGGCGCCCTCGCAGGCCCGAGCTTGTGCCCAGGCCTGCGAACATGGCGAACCACGCTTGTCACCGCGTGTCGAGCCGCTATTAGCGACGCAGACCCAGACGACCGATCAGGGCGCTGTAACGGGTGACGTCCTTGCCCTTCAGGTAGTCCAGCAGCTTGCGGCGCTGGTTGACCATGCGGATCAGACCACGACGCGAGTGGTGGTCTTTGCCGTTGGCCTTGAAGTGACCCTGCAGCTTGTTGATGTTGTGCGTCAGCAGTGCAACCTGCACTTCTGGCGAACCGGTATCACCAACGGCTTGCTGGTAGTCGGCAACGATTTGAGCTTTGTCTTCAACGCTAAGAGCCATGAGGCATCTCCACTATCAAGGGCACTGCATGCAGTGTCCAACAGGCCAGGGCAGAACCCTGTATTCATGAGAAGAGGTGCGACCGTGCCTGTTGACAGCCGTCCTCGACCAGCCGTCACGAACACCGTGACGACCGGGATCGGTCATTCCGACCGAATCAAGCGACGCGGCGCAATGCGCCCGTCTTCGCTCACTTCACCGATACCGATGAAGCGACCATTGTGATCCTGTACCCGCACCATGCCGAACTTGGGGGCTTCCGGAGCCCTTACCGGCTGGCCATGAAGCCAGTAGAACGCACTGTGCTCCGAGAATTGCAGCAGTGGCCAATCCTGCAGGCCGCTGTCCGATGGCAGCAGAAACTTGTCCACCGCCTCGTTTCCGCCCTCGGCATGCACCGCTTCAAGCTCTTCGAGCGTCACGGTTTGCGCCAGGCTGAACGGGCCCGCCTGGGTCCGACGCAGCTCGGCGACGTACGCACCACACCCCAACGCCTCGCCGATGTCCTCGACCAGGGTCCGAATGTAGGTGCCTTTGCTGCAGTCCACGGCGAACCGCGCGGTGGTCTGCTCGCAGCCAAGCAATTCGAGCCGCGCAATAGTAACAGAACGCGGCTCGCGCTCCACTACTTCACCGGCACGCGCCAGTTTGTAGAGCGGCTGGCCGTCACGCTTGAGCGCCGAGTACATCGGCGGTACCTGGCTGATCTGCCCGCGGAATCGAGGCAACACGGCTTCGATGTCGGACTGACCGACGGTCACCTCGCGGGTCTGCAGAACCTCGCCCTCGGCATCGGCCGTGGTCGTGGTCTTGCCCAACTGGGCCAATGTCTCATAGCCCTTGTCGGAGTCGAGCAGGTACTGGGAGAATTTGGTCGCCTCGCCAAAGCACAGCGGCAGCACGCCGGTAGCCAAGGGGTCGAGACTGCCGGTATGACCGGCCTTCTCGGCATTGAGCAGCCAGCGCACTTTCTGCAAAGCGGCGTTGGAAGTGAACCCCAGTGGCTTGTCCAGCAGGATGATGCCACTGACGTTGCGACGGATACGCTTGACCTGAGCCACCGGGATTACTCCTTGGACTCTTCGGCCGAATCGTCTGCGTGATGCTGGCTGTCTTCGGCCACGGCACGCTCGATCAACGCTGACAGATGAGCGCCACGGCTCACGCTTTCGTCGTAGTGGAAATGCAGTTGCGGCACGCTGCGCAACTTCATTTCCTTGGCCAACTGCATGCGCAGGAAGCCGGCGGCCGAGTTCAGCACCTTGATGCTCTGGGCGATATCGGCAGCGCTGTCCTGACCCATGACGGTGATGAACACCTTGGCATGGCCGACATCGCGGCTGACTTCCACCGCCGTGATGGTGACCAGGCCGACGCGTGGATCCTTGACTTCGCGACGGATCAGTTGCGCCAGCTCGCGCTGCATCTGATCGCCGATGCGCTGGGTACGGCTGTATTCTTTTGCCATGTTTCATTACCTGTAACTAGAGCGGCAAACGCCCGATCAGGCTGGGCCGGATCGGGCGTTGCGTTTAGAACCTGCCCGGCGATGGCCGGACCGGTTCCTGGAGGTCGCGGCTTAGAGGGTACGAGCCACTTGGACTTTCTCGAAGACTTCGATCTTGTCACCGACCTTGACGTCGTTGTAGCTCTTGACGCCGATACCGCATTCCATGCCGGCACGCACTTCGGACGCATCGTCCTTGAAGCGACGCAGCGATTCCAGCTCGCCTTCGAAGATCACGATGTCTTCGCGCAGTACACGGATCGGACGGTTGCGGAAGACCACACCCTCGATGACCATGCAGCCGGCGATCGCACCGAACTTCGGCGAACGGAACACGTCACGCACTTCGGCGATACCCAGGATGTTCTCGCGAACATCGCTGCCGAGCATACCGGTCAGGGCTTTCTTGACGTCTTCGATGATGTCGTAGATCACGTTGTAGTAACGCATATCCAGACCTTCCTGCTCGACGATCTTGCGCGCGCCGGCATCGGCCCGCACGTTGAAGCCGAACAGTACCGCTGTCGAAGCCAGGGCCAGGTTGGCATCGGATTCGGTGATACCACCGACGCCGCCACCGACCACACGCACCTGCACTTCGTCGTTGCCCAGGCCGTTCAAGGCGCCCTGCAACGCTTCCAGCGATCCACGGACGTCGGATTTGAGGACGATGTTGAGCGTCTTCTTCTCTTCCTGACCCATGTTCTCGAAGATGTTTTCCAGCTTGCCGGCGTGAGCACGGGCCAGCTTGACTTCGCGGAACTTGCCTTGACGGAACAGAGCCACTTCACGGGCTTTCTTCTCGTCGGCAACCACGCTCATCTCGTCGCCAGCATCCGGGGTACCGTCAAGGCCCAGGATCTCGACCGGGATGGCCGGACCGGCTTCCTTGATCGGCTTGCCGTTCTCGTCGAGCATGGCCCGTACACGGCCGTAGTTCGAACCGACCAGCACCATGTCGCCCTGACGCAGCGTACCGTCCTGAACCAGCACGGTGGCTACCGGACCGCGGCCCTTGTCCAGGCGCGATTCGACGACCACACCACGGCCAGGAGCCGAAGGCGTTGCGGTCAATTCCAGTACTTCAGCCTGCAGCAACACAGCTTCGAGCAATTCGTCGACGCCCGTACCTTGCTTGGCCGAAACCGGTACGAACGGGGTGTCGCCGCCCCACTCTTCGGAAGTCACACCGTGAACCGACAGCTCGCTGCGGATACGGTCCAGGTCGGCACCTGGCTTGTCGATCTTGTTCACCGCGACCACCAGTGGCACGCCAGCGGCTTTCGCATGCTGAACGGCTTCGATGGTTTGCGGCATCACGCCGTCGTCCGCCGCGACCACCAGGATCACGATGTCCGTCGCCTTGGCACCACGGGCACGCATCGCGGTAAACGCGGCGTGGCCCGGGGTGTCGAGGAAGGTGACCATGCCGCGCTCGGTTTCAACGTGGTAGGCACCGATGTGCTGAGTGATGCCGCCGGCTTCACCAGCAGCGACCTTGGCACGACGAATGTAGTCGAGCAGCGAGGTCTTGCCGTGGTCAACGTGGCCCATGACGGTCACGACCGGAGCACGAGCGAAGGCTTCACCTTCGAACTTCAGCGATTCGGCCAGGGAATCTTCCAGAGCGGTGTCGCTGACCAGGGTCACCTTGTGGCCCAGCTCCTCGGCAACCAGCTGAGCAGTTTCCTGATCCAGCACCTGGTTGATGGTGGCCGGAGTGCCCAGCTTGAACATGAACTTGATGATCTCGGCAGCCTTGACCGACATCTGCGCAGCGAGATCGCCGACAGAGATGGTCTCGCCGATTTTCACGTCACGCACCAGAGGACCGGTAGGGCTCTGGAAGCCGTGGGCGTTGCGCTTCTTCAGCTTGCCCTTGCCACGACCGCCACGACGGAAGCCATCGCTTTCTTCGTCGGTGGTACGAGGCGCGGCGCGCGGAGTCGGAGCCTTCTCCTTGACGGTGGCACGGTGAGGCTGGTTCTTGCGCTCGCCATCACTGTTGCCACTGCCGCTGCGACGGTCGTCGTTGCGCGGCTTGTCGGGGCGACGGGGCTCTTCCTTCTTGCGCTCGGGCGCCGGTGCCGGAGCAACGGCAGCCACATCGACGCTCGGCGCCGATGGAGCTGGCGCCGGTGCGGCAGGGGCGTCCGCCTGAACGGTGCTGCCAGGCTGCTTGCGTGCTTCTTCTTCGGCACGCGAACGGGCTTCCTGCTCAGCCTTCTGACGGGCAGCATTTTCCGCTGCGCGACGCTCTTCGAGCTCACGCTTCTGCTCGGCCTGGATTTCTTCCGGGCTGCGCTGAACGAATACTTTCTTCTTGCGTACTTCTACGCTGATGCTCTTGCTACCGGCCACACGCAGGGTGCTTTGGGTCTTGCGCTGCAAGGTAATCTTGCGCGGTTCTTCCGCTTTCGCCTTGTGGCTGCTTTTCAAATGAGCCAGCAGAGCCTGCTTCTCATTGTCGGTCACAACTTGTCCGGCGTCGGTGTGCGGCAGACCTGCCTCACGCATCTGCTGAAGCAGGCGCTCTACCGGTGCGGCGACCTCTTGGGCCAATTCTTTCACCGTGACTTGCGTCATGCACTTCTCTCCTCAGGCCGCGCCAATTACTCGAACCAATGGGCTCGGGCGGCCATGATCAACTTGCCGGCACGATCTTGGTCAATGCCGTCGATGTCGAGCAGGTCGTCAATCGACTGCTCGGCCAGGTCTTCGCGGGTAACTACGCCGCGCACCGCCAGTTCCATCGCCAAATCCTTGTCCATACCCTCAAGCGAGAGCAGGTCTTCGGCCGGATGGGCGTCTGCCAGCTTTTCCTCTGTAGCGATGGCTTTGGTCAACAAGCGATCCTTGGCCCGAGCGCGAAGCTCGTTGACGATATCTTCGTCAAAGCCGTCGATGTTGAGCATCTCTTCCAACGGTACGTAGGCAATCTCTTCCAGGCTTGTGAAACCTTCGTCAACCAGTACCTGGGCCAGTTCTTCATCGACTTCCAGCTCGTCGATGAAGTTGCGCAGGATGTCACCGGTTTCCGCTTGCTGCTTGGCCTGGATGTCCGATTCGGTCATCACGTTCAGTGTCCAGCCGGTCAACTGGCTGGCCAGACGCACGTTCTGACCGCCACGACCGATGGCCTGAGCCAGGTTGTCGGCGCCCACGGCGATGTCCATGGCATGGGCGTCTTCGTCGACGATGATGGCCGCGACTTCCGCCGGGGACATGGCATTGATGACGAACTGTGCCGGGTTATCGTCCCAGAGGACGATGTCGACGCGCTCGCCGCCCAACTCGCCGGACACAGCCTGCACACGCGATCCGCGCATGCCGATACAGGCACCCTGCGGGTCGATGCGCTTGTCCTTGGAGCGAACGGCGATCTTGGCGCGCGAACCCGGATCACGGGATGCGGCCATGACTTCAATGAGGCCTTCAGCGATTTCCGGCACTTCGATGCGGAACAGCTCGATGAGCATTTCCGGGGCGGTGCGCGAAAGAATCAGTTGAGGACCACGGTTTTCGGTACGGATTTCCTTGAGCAGTGCACGCAAGCGCACACCGACACGGAAGGTTTCCCGCGAAATGATATCTTCCCGAGCCAACAGGGCCTCGGCGTTGTTGCCCAGGTCGACGATGACATTGTCACGGGTCACTTTCTTGACCGTACCCGAGATGATCTCGCCCAGACGTTCGCGGTAAGCGTCGACCACCTGGGCGCGCTCGGCTTCGCGAACTTTCTGCACGATGACCTGCTTGGCAGTCTGTGCAGCGATACGACCGAACTCGATGGAGTCGATCTTCTCTTCGATGACATCACCCACCTTGGCTTCGGGATGGGTCAATACAACCTTGCTCGGCCAGGTTTCGATGGCCGGATCGTCCAGATCGGCTTCCTCGACGACCGTCCAGCGACGGAAGGTTTCATAGGAGCCGGTGTGGCGATTGATTTCCACGCGAAGATCCACTTCGTCTTCGAAGCGTTTCTTGGTCGCGGTCGCCAGAGCAATCTCCAGCGCTTCGAATATTACGCCTGCCGGTACACCCTTTTCATTGGATACCGACTCAACAACCAGCAGTACTTCTTTGCTCATCGTACGCCTCGCCTTTCGCAAGCCATTGGATCCGCGGGACCCGCAGTATCTGGCACGTCTCAGTCAAAACTGGGAATGATATTGGCCTTGTCGATCGAATCGATCGGCAGCAGGAATTCGTGTTCGTCTACTCGAATCACGACATCCTGGCCCTCCACACCGTGGAGAAGGCCCTGAAAGTTGCGACGTCCTTCGAAAGGCGCGCGCAGCTTTATCTTTACTTGTGCTCCGGCGTACGCTGCAAACTGTTCGATGGTGAACAGCGGGCGTTCCATGCCTGGAGAAGAAACTTCAAGGGTGTATTCAACCGTGATGGGATCTTCGACATCCAGCACACCACTGAGCTGGCGGCTGACGATGGCGCAGTCGTCCACCAGCACGCCGCCCTCTTTATCGATATAGACACGCAAAAGTGAATGGCGGCCTTGAGCCGAAAACTCAATACCCCAGCATTCATAGCCTAGGGCCACGACCACCGGGGCCAACAAGGCCTGCAACTGTTCTAGCTTGCTCGACACCTGAACCCCCTCGTGCATGCTGTGCAAATAAAAAATGGGCGAAGCGCCCATCCCGGATACGCCGTTGAATACCGGCGCTAAGAACTGTCCAGCTAACAAAAAGCCCCTTTGAAAAGGGGCCTTGCTAAAACTGGTTGCGGGAGCTGGATTTGAACCAACGACCTTCGGGTTATGAGCCCGACGAGCTACCAGACTGCTCCATCCCGCGACAAAGCTGGGGCGAAAGTATACGACCGAACCCGTTTTGGGTCAATCCAAGCTTCCACCGACAAGAAAGCCCGCAACAGCGGGCTCTCCTGATTACTAATTGGTACCGAGAAGGGGACTCGAACCCCTACACCCTATGGGCACAACCACCTCAAGGTTGCGTGTCTACCAATTCCACCACCTCGGCAATACAACGTTTGAAACCCTTACCGCTTTTGTAACCCTGATGCCCTTTCGAGAATCATTTTTGCTCTTGAGCCTGAGGAACGTCAGCAGCAGGAGCCGCATCGGTCTTTTGCTCTTGAAGCACCGGAACATCATCTGTAGCCGGCTTCTGCCGTGGTGCTTCGATAACCGCTGGATCTGGCAAACCTACTTGAGTCAGCTGTTGAGCTTTCTCTTTAGCAAAGTAACCTAACCCCAAGCTGGTTATGAAGAAACAGGCGGCAAGTATAGCAGTAAACTTACTAAGAAAGGTAGAGGAACCTTGGCTTCCGAAGACAGTATTTGATGCACCTGCCCCGAACGACGCGCCAGCGTCCGCACCTTTACCCTGTTGCAGCAAAACCAGAGCGACGACGCTCAGGGCACCCAACAGATGAAGAACGACTACGACTGTTTCCAGCATTTTCTCAGTTTCCCGCGGCGCGACAGATCGCACCGAAATCATCTGCATTCAGGGAAGCACCACCAATCAGGCCCCCATCGATATCCGGCATGCCGAACAGTTCGGCCGCATTGGCCGCTTTGACGCTACCGCCGTACAACAGCCGCACAGCTTGTGCGACCTTGGCATCTTCTGCCGTCAACTGGGCGCGGATGGCAGCGTGCACATCCTGAGCCTGTTGCGGCGTGGCCGTCAGCCCGGTGCCAATGGCCCAGACCGGTTCGTAGGCGATCACTGCACGGGTGAACGCTTCGATACCCAGGGCTGTAACCACACTGCCCAGCTGACGACCTACAATATCCAATGTCTGACCGGCTTCGCGCTCTTCCAGGGTTTCCCCTATGCACAGCACTGGCGTCAGGCCGGCCGCTTGCGCGGCGCGGAATTTCTCGATCAGCTGCTGTTCACCTTCGCCGATGACCTGGCGACGCTCGGAATGGCCGATCAGTACCAGTGAACACCCGGCATCGACCAACTGGCTCGAAGCCGTTTCACCGGTCAGCGCACCCTGCCCGGCCTGAACCGCGCAGTTTTGAGCACCGACGGCGATCTTGCTCCCCTGCAGACCCTCGACCACACGGTCGATGAACAGCAGAGGTGGGAACACCGCAACCTCGACAGAGTCGGGCAAGGACTGATCAGACAGACCCTTGATCAGCTCAGCGACGCTGGCGCGGGTACCATGCATTTTCCAGTTACCAGCTACCATGGGGCGACGCATGCTGTACCTCGTCGATCAAAGTGGGCGCAGATGTTACCCAACGCAACGTTCACTGGCAAGCCGTATTCAGGCGCAAACTTCACTCACCAGTCTGGCAAGCTCATCGGCATAGCCACGCACGACCTTTTCGTCGTCGCCTTCGACCATTACCCGCACCAACGGCTCGGTACCGGACTTGCGCAACAGCACCCGCCCACGGCCACCCATGGCCTGGGTGACGCGCTCGCACGCCTCCTTGACCGACGGATGCTCGACCGGATTGACGTCGCCACCGGCGAAGCGCACGTTGACCAATACCTGAGGGCACTTGCGCAGCCCTTGGCGGGCATGGGCAAGGGTTTCATCACGACGCTTGAGGGCCAGCAGCACCTGCAACGCAGCAATGATCGCGTCACCCGTGGTGGTGTGATGGCAGCACACGATGTGCCCGGAATTCTCGCCGCCCAGCTGCCAATCACGCTCCTTGAGCTCGGCCATGACGTAGCGGTCACCGACGCTGGCGCGTACGAAAGGGATGGAGAGATCCTTGAAGGCCAACTCCAGCCCCAGGTTGCTCATCAGCGTCCCCACAACGCCGCCATGCAGCTTGCCGCGCTCCTGAAGGTCGCGGGCGATGATGAACAGCAGGTCGTCGCCATCGACGATGGCGCCGGTATGGTCGACCATCAGGACGCGGTCGCCGTCACCGTCGAACGCGATGCCCAGGTCCGCGTGCCCGATCAGCACGGCAGCCTGCAGCGCTTCCATGTGAGTGGAGCCACAGTTGTCGTTGATGTTCAGGCCGTCGGGCGCTGCGGACAGCACCGTGACCTGTGCACCCAGCTCGCGAAAGACGTTGGGGGCAACTTTGTAAGTGGCGCCATGCGCACAATCGATCACCAGTTTGAGACCGGCGAAATCGGTGGTGGTAGGCACACTGCTCTTGCAGAATTCGATGTAGCGGCCAGCGGCATCGTTGATGCGTGAAACCTTGCCCAGCTTGCTGGACTCGGCCACGGTCATGGGTGCATCCATGAGCTCTTCGATCATCGATTCGACTTCGTCAGGCAGTTTGGTGCCCTGACCGGAGAAGAACTTGATGCCGTTATCATCGTGCGGATTGTGCGAGGCGCTGATGACGATACCGGCCTCGGCGTGGAACGTGCGCGTCAGGTAGGCAATGGCAGGCGTTGGCATCGGGCCAAGCAGCAGCACGTCGGCGCCAGCCGCTGACAAGCCGGCCTCCAGCGCGGACTCGAACATGTAGCCGGAGATGCGCGTGTCCTTGCCGACCAGTACGCGGCAGGCGCCCATCTTGCGGAAAGCCATGCCCGCCGCCCAGCCCAGCTTGAGCATGAAGTCAGGGGTGATCGGGTACTCGCCGACACGGCCACGAATGCCGTCGGTGCCAAAATATTTCCTGCTCATAAGTACTCCGTAATTCTTATTCGGCCGCTTCAACGGCGGCGATCATCCGAACGACATCGATCGTTTCGGCCACATCGTGGACGCGCAGGATCTTTGCCCCCTTGGTCATCGCCAGGGCAGCCAGGGCCAAGCTGCCGTTGAGGCGCTCGGTCACGGGCTTGTTCAGGGCCAGGCCAACCATGCTCTTGCGCGAAACGCCCACCAGCAAGGGCCGCCCGAGCGCATGCAGTGCCTGCATATGCTTGAACAGGCTCAGGTTGTGCGCATGCGATTTGGCGAAGCCGAAGCCTGGGTCGAGGAGTATACGCTCAGCCGGGATGCCTGCCGAAGCGCAGGCTTGCATTCGTTCGAGCAAAAAGCTCGACACCTCGCCCAACAGGTCGTCGTAATGGGGATGATCCTGCATGGTGCCAGGCTCGCCCTGCATGTGCATCAGGCAAACCGGCAGGCCGGTGGCCGCCGCAGCGTCCAGCGCGCCGTCACGGCGTAGCGCACGCACATCGTTGATCAGGCCAGCGCCAAGCCGTGCACTTTCGCGCATGACGGCCGGAGTGGACGTGTCCACCGAAATGATCACATCGAGTTCGCGGCTGATCGCTTCGACCAATGGCGCGACACGCTCCAGCTCTTCGACCACGGAGACCGGGCGAGCACCCGGACGTGTCGACTCGCCACCGATGTCGATGAGGGTCGCACCCGCCTCGACCATTGCCTGCGCATGACGCAGGGCAAGATCGCGCTGGTTGAACCGGCCGCCATCGGAGAAAGAGTCGGGAGTGATATTGAGGATACCCATGACGTGCGTCTGAGTCAGATCGAGAACTCGGTTGCCGCAAGGCAACCGAGTGGGGTATTGCGAAGGGGTCATGTCAAACCTTAGGTATCAAGCGCGAGACGTCTGTTTCAGACTTCGGCCGCTGGACCACCGATGGGTGTCTCAGGACGCGGATCCGGTGCGATGGTGGTGCCCGAAGGACCCGAACCACCACCAGACCAGTCGCGAGGCTCACGTGGCGTACGGCCGGCCATGATGTCGTCGATCTGATCGGCATCGATCGTTTCGTACTTCATCAGTGCATCTGCCATCGCGTCCAGCTTGTCTCGGTTGTCAGTGAGGATCTGCTTGGCCGTGCCGTAGCACTGGTCAATGATGCTGCGCACTTCGGAGTCGATCACCTTGGCGGTCTCACCCGATACGGCTGCTGCGCCACCGCCGCCGCCACGACCCAGGTAGCCCTGGTCTTCGTCTTCGGCGTAGAGCAATGGGCCGAGTTTCTCCGACAGGCCCCACTTGGTGACCATGTTCCGGGCGATCTGGCTGGCACGCATGATGTCGTTGGAGGCACCGGTGGTGACGCCATCGAAGCCCAAGGTCATCTCTTCGGCGATACGGCCGCCATACAGCGAGCAGATCTGGCTGATCAGCGCACGCTTGGAGAGGCTGTAGCGATCCTCTTCAGGCAGGAACATGGTTACACCCAGGGCACGACCACGGGGAATGATCGAGACCTTGTAGACCGGATCGTGCTCCGGCACGACGCGACCAACGATGGCGTGGCCCGCTTCGTGATAGGCAGTGTTCTGCTTTTCCTTCTCGGACATGACCATGGTCTTGCGCTCGGCGCCCATCATGATCTTGTCCTTGGCGAGTTCGAACTCTTTCATCTCGACAAGGCGCTTGCCATTACGGGCAGCGAACAGAGAGGCCTCGTTGACCAGGTTGGCCAGGTCGGCACCGGAGAAGCCTGGCGTGCCGCGAGCGATGACAGCAGGGTTCACGTCGTCGCCCAAAGGCGCTTTCTTCATGTGGACCTTGAGGATCTGCTCGCGCCCACGGATGTCCGGCAGCCCTACCACGACCTGACGGTCGAAGCGGCCTGGACGCAGCAGCGCAGGGTCGAGTACGTCAGGACGGTTGGTCGCAGCAATGACGATGATGCCGTCATTCATTTCGAAACCGTCCATCTCGACCAGCAACTGGTTGAGCGTCTGCTCGCGTTCGTCGTGACCGCCACCCATGCCAGCGCCACGATGACGACCCACGGCATCGATTTCGTCGATGAAGATGATGCAAGGCGCATGCTTCTTGGCTTGCTCGAACATGTCGCGCACACGACTGGCACCGACGCCGACGAACATCTCGACGAAGTCCGAACCGGAAATGGTGAAGAACGGAACCTTGGCTTCACCGGCGATGGCCTTGGCCAGCAAGGTCTTACCGGTACCGGGCGGGCCGACCATCAGCACGCCACGAGGGATACGACCGCCCAGGCGCTGGAACTTGCCTGGGTCGCGCAGGAACTCGACCAGCTCGCCAACTTCTTCCTTGGCTTCGTCGCAACCGGCGACGTCAGCCAGGGTGGTCTTGACCTGATCTTCGGACAGCAAGCGCGCCTTGCTCTTGCCGAAACTCATCGGGCCGCCCTTGCCGCCTGCCCCGCCCTGCATCTGGCGCATGAAGAACATGAACACCGCGATGATCACCAGGATCGGGAAGCTGGCCACCAGGAGCTGGGTCCAGATGCTTTGCTGTTCAGGCTGCTTGCCTTCGACCACGACCTTGTTGTCCACCAGATCGCCGATCAGGCCGTTATCCTGGATGGCCGGGCGGATGGTCTTGAAGGCATCGCCGTCAGTGCGTTTGCCGGTGATGACATAGCCATCGACCGCAACGCGTTCGACCTTGCCGTCCTTCACCTGCTGGATGAAGTCGGAATAGTTGAGGGTCTGCGGCTCGTTGGGGCTGGAGAAGTTGTTCATGACCGTCACCAGGACGGCGGCGATGATCAACCACAGGATCAGATTCTTTGCCATATCGTTCAATTCGCTACCCTCTGAAGCCTGCTACCCGCAACCCGCGCAGGCGTGCTTCGCATGATGTTCACCGGCCAAACTTACTACATTGCCTGCGGCTCCGCAGGCGGCGTCTGTAACCTTTTGTGAAACTTTGACTGCGTAATCTTCGTTTATGCTCAGCATGCCGCGCCATTTAATAAAAGCTATCGACAGCCTCAGACCTCTTGGTCCGGCTTTTCCACACCCTTGAAACCGCGGGCCAGCAGGTACTGCTCGCGGGAGCGGTCACGGGACGAGGAAGGCTTGCGCATCTGTACCTTCTCGAACATGTGCCGAACGGTCTTGTGATACACGTCGAAGCCTTCACCCTGGAAGACCTTGATCAGGAAATCACCGCCCGGACGCAGGACCCGGCTGGCCAGGTCGAGCGCCAGCTCGCAGAGAAACATCGCACGAGGCATGTCGACTGCGGCCAGTCCACTCATATTGGGGGCCATATCGGAAATCACAAGGTCGACTTCCGAATTGCCGACGGCTGCCAGGATCTGCGCCAACACCGCGTCTTCGGTGAAATCGCCCTGAATGAAGGTGACATCGGCGATGCTGTCCATTTCCAGGATGTCGGACGCAATAAGGCGACCCTGGCCACCAATCAGACGACTGGTCACCTGGGACCAGCCTCCGGGCGCTGCGCCCAGGTCGATGACGCTCATGCCGGGACGGATCAGGCGGTCGCGTTCCTGTATTTCCAGCAACTTGTAGCTTGCACGCGAACGATACCCGTCTTTCTGCGCCATTTTGACGTAGGGATCGTTGAAGTGTTCTTTCAGCCAATTGAGGCTTGTCTTGGAACGGGCCACGGGGCACCTCGAATAACGGGTCGTGATTAACTGGGCGGAGCCGAGGGCGCTCGGGTAAACTGGCCGCCGCTTTTTACAAGATCAGATGAAGGGTCAGATTATGCCGCTCACTCAGGAGCAGAAGAAACAGTACAAATCGATTGGTCACCATCTCAAGCCGGTTTTGATGGTTGCCGACAACGGTTTGACTGAAGGTGTTTTAGCAGAATTCGAACGCGCCTTGAGCGATCACGAGCTGATCAAGATCAAACTCAACATCCTCGACCGCGAACAACGCCTGCAAGCCGTTGCCGAACTGTGCAAGGTCGGCCGTGCCGATCTGGTCCAGGTCATCGGCAAGATGGCACTGGTTTACCGCAAGAACCCGCAAGTGAACAAGCAGCTGTCGAACGTGCATCGATTCCGCTGATGCTCATGCCGATCCTCAAGGTCGCGCCCTGCGCGCCCTCGAGGGCACCGGCTGCACCACGAGCACCAAGCCGGTAACGCCCGCCACCAGATAGCACAACAACTGCCAGCGCACTGCATCGGCCAGCATCCAGGCCACGGCGAAATACGCCGCGCACGCCACCAATACCGCCCACAACAGCTGCCCGCGCGCGTCGCGCACAAGGCACGCCGCACCCTGCAGTCGTGCCAGCAACAGCAGTTGCAGCACCGCGCAGAAACCGGCGAACCCCATCAGCATGGAGCCTGTCTGGCTGCCGATATCTTCCACCAGCAGTGGCGCGAGGCCTACCTTGACCAGCGCTGGCAGCACACCGAAATGCAGCATCCACAGGCCACCGACCCAAAGCGTCTGGGTCAGTTGCCAGATGACGGCGCTCACCTGCCGGGACTGCGGCCGATCAAATGTGGGCGACTTCGACAATCTCGTACTCGATCACGCCACCGGGCGTCTTCACGGTGACCACATCGCCCTCTTCCTTGGCGATCAGGGCACGTGCGATGGGCGAGCCATGGGATAGCTTGCCGCCCTTGATGTCGGCCTCGTCCTCTCCCACGATCTTGTACTTCACGCGCTCGTCGGTATCGACATTGGCGATTTCCACGGTCGTGCCGAAGATCACCTTGCCGGTTTTCGGAATCGTGGTGACGTCGATCACCACAGCATTCTGCAAACGGCCTTCGATGTCGCGGATACGTGCCTCGACCATGCCCTGCTCCTCGCGGGCGGCATGGTATTCGGCGTTTTCCTTGAGGTCGCCCAATTCGCGCGCCTCACCGATGGCCTGACTCAAGCGCGGACGCTCGGTCTTGCTTAGAAACTCGTGTTCTACCTCCAGGGCGCGATGGCCCTGGACAGTCATTGGATATTTGATCATGCGTTGAGTCCTGCGTGGAGATCCTGCAAACGGCGCACGGTCTTTTCTGGACCGAACTTCAGCGCTTCACAGATCGCTTCGCCAGCGGCAATGGTCGTGGTGCAGTAGATCTTGTGCTGCAAGGCGTTGCGACGGATCGAGTAAGAATCGGCGATCGATTGACGACCTTCGGTGGTGTTGATGATCAAGGTGACTTCGTCGTTCTTGATCATGTCGACCACGTGCGGACGGCCCTCGGTCACCTTGTTCACGCGACGTACTTTCAACCCGGCTTCTTCAATGACGCGCGCGGTGCCTGCGGTGGCGACCACTTCGAAGCCCAGCGCGATCAGGTCGCGAGCGACGCCCGCCACCAGTGGCTTGTCGTCGTCGCGCACGCTGATGAACGCGGTGCCGCCGGTTGGCAATACTTCGCTGGCGCCCATCTGGGCCTTGGCGAAGGCTTCGCCGAAGGTGTCGCCGACGCCCATGACTTCACCGGTGGATTTCATTTCCGGGCCGAGGATCGGGTCGACGCCTGGGAACTTGGCGAACGGGAACACCGCTTCCTTGACGCTGTAGAAGTTGGGAATGATTTCCTGGGTGAAGCCGATTTCCTTCAGCGTCTTGCCGGCCATGACACGCGCCGCGATCATCGCCAGCGAGGTGCCGATGCACTTGGACACGAACGGCACGGTACGCGAGGCACGCGGGTTGACTTCGATCACATAGATCTTGTCGCCCTGCAAGGCCAGCTGCACGTTCATCAGACCGATGACACCCAGCTCCAGGGCCATCTTCTTGACCTGCTCGCGCACTTCGTCCTGCACGTGAGCCGGCAGCGAGTACGGTGGCAGCGAGCACGCCGAGTCACCGGAGTGAACGCCGGCCTGCTCGATGTGCTGCATGATCGCACCGATGACTACATCGGTCCCGTCGCACACCGCGTCAACGTCCATCTCGATGGCGCAGTTGAGGAAGTGGTCGAGCAGCACCGGGCTGTCGTTGGACACCTGCACGGCTTCACGCAGGTAGCGCTTGAGCTCGTCCAGTTCGTAGACGATTTCCATGGCACGGCCGCCCAGCACGTAGGAAGGACGCACGACCAGCGGATAACCGATGGTGCCGGCAGCACGAATGGCTTCTTCTTCGCTGCGCACAGTGGCGTTCGGCGGCTGCAGCAGGTTCAGGCGCTGGACCATCTGCTGGAAGCGCTCGCGGTCTTCGGCGCGGTCGATGGCGTCCGGGCTGGTGCCGATGATCGGCACGCCGGCTTCTTCCAGCGCGCGGGCCAGTTTCAGCGGGGTCTGGCCACCGTACTGGACGATGACACCCTTGGGCTTCTCGACGCGCACCACTTCCAGCACGTCTTCGAGCGTCAGCGGCTCGAAGTACAGACGGTCGGAGGTGTCGTAGTCGGTGGAGACGGTTTCCGGGTTGCAGTTGACCATGATGGTCTCGTACCCGTCGGCGCGCAGGGCCAGGGCCGCGTGAACGCAGCAGTAGTCGAACTCGATGCCCTGGCCGATACGGTTCGGACCACCGCCCAGGATCATGATCTTGTCACGGTCCGACGGGTTGGCTTCGCACTCTTCCTCGTACGTGGAGTACAGGTAGGCGGTGTCGGTGGCGAACTCGGCGGCGCAGGTGTCGACGCGCTTGTAGACCGGGAAGATTTCCAGCTTGTGGCGGTGGCGACGCAGGTTCTTGTCGGTGATGCCCAGCAGCTTGGCCAGTCGCTGATCGGAGAAGCCCTTGCGCTTGAGGCGGAACATCAAGGCCTTGTCGATATCGGCCAGACCCAGGGTCTTGACCTTCTCTTCCTCCTTGATCAGGTCTTCCATCTGCACCAGGAACCAGCGGTCGATCATGGTCAGGTCGAAGATGGCATCCACGCTCATGCCGGCGCGCATGGCGTCGGCGACGTACCAGATGCGCTCGGCGCCCGGCACGGTCAGTTCGCGCTTGAGGATGCCGCTGGCTTCAGGGCTGCTCAGGTCGACTTTCGGGTCCAGGCCGCAGACGCCCACTTCCAGGCCGCGCAAGGCTTTCTGCAGGGATTCCTGGAAGGTCCGGCCGATGGCCATGACTTCACCCACGGATTTCATCTGGGTGGTCAGGCGGGCGTCGGCCTTGGGGAATTTCTCGAAGGCGAAGCGCGGCAGCTTGGTGACGACGTAGTCGATCGACGGCTCGAAGGACGCCGGGGTCTTGCCGCCGGTGATGTCGTTCTGCAGTTCGTCGAGGGTGTAGCCGACGGCGAGCTTGGCTGCGACCTTGGCGATCGGGAAGCCGGTGGCTTTGGAGGCCAGCGCCGAGGAACGCGACACGCGCGGGTTCATCTCGATGACGACCATGCGGCCGGTGTTCGGGCAGATACCGAACTGCACGTTGGAACCACCGGTTTCCACACCGATCTCGCGAAGGACCGCCAGGGAGGCGTTGCGCAGGATCTGGTATTCCTTGTCGGTGAGGGTCTGCGCCGGTGCAACGGTGATCGAGTCACCGGTGTGCACGCCCATTGGGTCGAAGTTCTCGATCGAGCAGACGATGATGCAGTTGTCCTTTTTGTCGCGGACCACTTCCATCTCGTACTCTTTCCAGCCGATCAGCGATTCGTCGATCAGCAGTTCCTTGGTCGGCGACAGGTCCAGACCGCGGGCGCAGATTTCCTCGAATTCTTCACGGTTGTAGGCGATACCGCCGCCGGTGCCGCCCATGGTGAACGAAGGACGAATGATGCACGGGAAGCCGAGCTTCTCGAGTACTGCGTTGGCTTCTTCCATGCTGTGGGCGATGCCCGAGCGTGGGCAGGCCAGGCCAATGGATTTCATGGCCTTGTCGAAGCGCGAACGGTCTTCGGCCTTGTCGATGGTGTCGGCGTTGGCACCGATCATTTCCACGCCGAACTTGGCCAGCACGCCTTCGCGCTCCAGGTCCAGGGCGCAGTTCAGGGCAGTCTGGCCACCCATGGTCGGCAGCACGGCGTCCGGACGCTCCTTCTCGATGATCTTGGCCACGGTCTGCCATTTGATCGGTTCGATGTAGGTGGCGTCGGCCATGTCCGGGTCGGTCATGATGGTGGCCGGGTTGGAGTTGACCAGGATGACGCGGTAGCCCTCTTCGCGCAGGGCCTTGCAGGCCTGGGCGCCGGAGTAGTCGAATTCGCAGGCCTGGCCGATGACGATCGGGCCGGCACCAAGAATCAGGATGCTTTTCAAGTCTGTACGTTTTGGCATGGTTCTCACTCAATTGCGCAGTTCAGCCGGCTGCCCGCCTGGACTTTATTGGGCGGCGCCCTGGCGGCCTGTCCGTCTTCGACGGGGCCAGCCGGGGCGCGCGTTACACACGGGTCCGACAGGAATCAGCGGCGTTTGGCCATCGATTCGATGAAGCGGTCGAACAGTGGCGAGACGTCATTGGGGCCAGGGCTGGCTTCAGGGTGACCCTGGAAGCTGAAGGCGGCCTTGGCGGTCAGCTCGATGCCCTGCAGGGTGCCATCGAACAGCGATTTGTGGATCGCACGCACATTGCCCGGCAGCGTCGCTTCGTCTACCGCGAAACCATGGTTCTGACTGGTGATCATCACCACGCCGCTGTCGACGTCCTGCACCGGGTGGTTGGCGCCGTGGTGGCCGTGACCCATCTTGACGGTCTTGGCGCCGGCGGCCAGGGCCAGCAGCTGGTGACCCAGGCAGATGCCGAAGACGGGAATCTCGGTCTGCAGCACTTCCTTGATCGCCTGGATAGCGTAGTCGCAGGGCTCCGGATCGCCAGGGCCGTTGGACAGGAACACGCCATCGGGGTTGAGGGCGAGCACGTCGGCGGCCGGGGTTTGCGCCGGCACCACGGTCAGGTGGCAGCCGCGTTCGACGAGCATGCGCAGGATGTTGACCTTGACGCCGTAGTCGTAGGCGACCACGTGGTACGGCAATTCACTGTTGGGCACGTCGGGGTGGCTGTCGGACTTGAGGTCCCAGACACTGGAGCGCCACTGGTAGGTGTCCTTGGTGCTGACTTCCTTGGCCAGGTCCATGCCCTTGAGGCCAGGGAAGGCGCGAGCGGCGGCGATGGCGGCCTCTTCGCTGATGTCGTCACCGGCCATGATGCAGCCGTTCTGCGCGCCCTTCTCACGCAGGATGCGGGTCAGGCGGCGAGTATCGATGCCGGCGATGGCGACGACGTTGTTGGCTTTCAGGTATTCGTCCAGGGACAGCGTGTTGCGCCAGTTGCTGGCAACCAGTGGCAGGTCGCGGATCACCAGGCCTGCGGACCAGACGCGATCGGACTCGGCGTCTTCGGGCGTGGTACCGGTGTTGCCGATGTGGGGGTAGGTCAGGGTAACGATTTGCTGGGCATAGGAAGGATCGGTAAGGATTTCCTGATAGCCGGTCATGGCGGTGTTGAACACCACCTCACCAACGGTTTGCCCGTCGGCTCCAATGGCTTCGCCGCGAAAGATGCTGCCATCGGCAAGGGCGAGTATGGCTGGCTTAGTCAAGAAGACCTCCCGTAAATAAAGCCTGAAAGGGCGATCGCAGGTTGTAAAAAAGCGGAATGCCGTATGGATACGTCACCCCGCTTCTTTTCATCGAATTATCTGCGCGCTTTTAGTGGACACACTAAAGCTGTAGCTTACAGAAAAGAGGGGTTTTGGTCTACCGCGAATGCGGTGAAGACTTGGCAGGATGCGACGCACAGTGGTGATTTGCTGGCGTGAGCCTTCGCGGGCAAGCCCGCTCCCACAGGATCTTCGCCACATCAAAGATCCTGTGGGAGCGGGCTTGCCCGCGAAGGATAGCTGGATCAATGCAGGTCGAGCACATCCTGCATGTCGTAGAAGCCTGGGGCACGGCCGTCGAGCCAGAGGGCGGCGCGTACCGCGCCCTTGGCGAACGTCATGCGGCTGGAGGCCTTGTGGGTGATCTCGACGCGCTCGCCGTCAGCGGCGAACAGCACGGTGTGGTCACCCACCACGTCACCGGCACGCACAGTGGCGAAACCGATGGTCTGACGCTCGCGCGCACCGGTCTGGCCTTCACGGCCGTAGACCGCCACTTGCTTGAGGTCGCGACCCAAGGCATTGGCAACCACTTCACCCATGCGCACTGCCGTGCCCGACGGAGCGTCGACCTTGTGCCGGTGATGGGCTTCCATGATCTCGATGTCGACATCGTCGCCCAACACCCGTGCAGCGGTGTCGAGCAGCTTCAGGCACAGGTTGACACCGACGCTGAAGTTGGCAGCGAAGACGATCGGAATGTCCTTGCCCGCCTCGGCCAGCAGCGCCTTCTCCTCGGGACTGAAACCGGTCGTACCGATGACCATGGCCTTACCGGCCTTGCGGCAGAACGCCAAGTTTTTCAGGGTCACGGTTGGGTGAGTGAAGTCGATCAATACATCGAATTCTTCCGCCACCTTCGCCACGTCACCCGACAACGGCACGCCGATACGGCCCAGCGCCGCCAGTTCACCAGCATCGGCGCCGACCAGCGTGCTGTCCGGCCGATCGATCGCAGCAGTCAGACCGGCGCCGGGCGCCAGCTGGACCGCTTCGATCAACGTCTTGCCCATGCGCCCGGCGGCGCCCATCACAGCTATACGTCGCATGCTTGAATCCTTATGCCTTACAAGTCGCCGAAGAAACGCTTCACACCCTCGAACCAACCATTGGCCTTCGGGGAATGGGATTCGTCGCCTTCCAGCGAAGTGCGGAATTCTTCCAGCAACTCACGCTGACGGCGGTTGAGGTTGACGGGCGTTTCCACCGCCACTCGGCACATCAGGTCGCCAGCACCACCGCCACGCACGGGCGCAACGCCCTTGCCACGCAGACGGAACTGCTTGCCGGTCTGGGTGCCTTCCGGGATCTTCAGCTTGACCCGACCGTCGAGGGTCGGCACTTCCAGCTCGCCGCCCAAGGCCGCATCGGTAAAGCTGATAGGCACTTCGCAATACAGGTGCTTGCCGTCGCGCTGGAAGATCGCGTGCTCGCGCACGTTGATGACCACGTACAGATCGCCAGTCGGACCGCCCTGCATGCCCGCCTCGCCTTCGCCGGAGAGGCGAATGCGGTCGCCGGTGTCGACGCCCGAAGGCACCTTGACCGAGAGGGTCTTGTACTCTTCGACACGGCCTTCGCCGTGGCACGAATCGCACGGGTCGGAGATGATCTTGCCCTGGCCGTGGCAGCGCGGGCAGGTCTGCTGCACAGAGAAGAAGCCCTGCTGCATGCGCACCTGGCCGATACCGCCACAGGTTGGGCAGGTGATCGGCGCCGAGCCCCTCTTCGCGCCACTGCCGTCGCAAGGCTTGCAGTTGACCAGCGTCGGCACACGGATACTGACCGTGGTGCCGCGCACGGCTTCTTCCAGGTTCAGCTCGAGCGTGTAGCGCAGGTCGCTACCACGCTGGGCGCCACCGCGGCCATTGCCGCCACGACCGCCACCGAAGAAATCGCTGAACACATCGCCGAAGATGTCGGAGAAATTCTGCCCGCCGAAGCCCTGGCCGCCGCCACCCATGCTCGGGTCGACGCCGGCATGACCGTACTGGTCGTATGCCGCGCGCTTGCTGGCGTCGGACAGCACTTCGTAGGCCTCGTTGGCCTCCTTGAAGGCTTCCTCGGATTCCTTGCTGTCAGGGTTGCGATCCGGGTGATGCTTCATCGCGAGGCGGCGATAGGCCTTCTTCAGATCCGCTTCGCTGGAGCCACGCTCCACCCCCAGAACCTCGTAATAGTCACGCTTTGCCATAAGTCTTTTTACTCTTTTGGGAGCCAGCACGCAGGGGCGCCGCTGACCGCGCCGCCAACATCCGATCGCTGTCGCATGTTGTTAAAATTCGTGTATTCCAGACACGCCAACGCGGGAGCAAGCCCCCGCGCGGCGACATCCTACCAGTCACCGTGCGAGCACAGTCAACCGGCCGACCAACAAGAATTACTTGTTGTCTTTGACTTCTTCGAATTCGGCATCGACGACGTCGTCGTGCTTGCCGGCTTCTTCCGCTGGCTGAGCAGCGGCGCCTTCAGGCTTCTCGGCCTGTTCGGCGTACATCTTCTGTGCCACTGGAGCGGAGACCTTGGACAATTCTTCGACCTTGGCATCGATCGCTGCCTTGTCGTCGCCCTTGACCGCAGTTTCCAGCGCCACAACGGCCGCTTCGATGGCAGTCTTCTCGTCGGCGGTGACCTTGTCACCTGCGTCAGCGACCATCTTGCGAGTCGAGTGCACCAGTGCATCACCCTGGTTGCGAGCAGCAGCCAGCTCTTCGAACTTGCGGTCTTCCTCGGCGTTGACTTCAGCGTCACGAACCATCTGCTGAATTTCGTCTTCGGACAGACCGGAGTTGGCCTTGATCACGATGGACTGAGTCTTGCCGGTGGCCTTGTCCTTCGCGCCGACGTGCAGGATGCCGTTGGCATCGATGTCGAAGGTCACTTCGATCTGCGGTACGCCACGTGGAGCCGGTGGAATCTCGGCCAGGTCGAACTTGCCCAGCGACTTGTTCTGCGCGGCTTGCTTGCGCTCGCCTTGCAGGACGTGGATGGTCACGGCGCCCTGGTTGTCGTCGGCAGTCGAGAATACCTGCGATTTCTTGGTAGGAATCGTGGTGTTCTTCTCGATCAGCGCGGTCATCACGCCACCCATGGTTTCGATACCCAGGGTCAGCGGGCTGACGTCGAGCAGCAGCACGTCTTTCACGTCACCGGCCAGTACGGCGCCCTGGATGGCAGCACCCATGGCAACGGCTTCGTCAGGGTTGACGTCCTTGCGAGCTTCCTTACCGAAGAAATCGGTCACCAGCTTCTGTACCAGTGGCATACGGGTCTGACCACCGACCAGGATCACGTCGTTGATCGCGCCAACGTCGATACCGGCGTCTTTCATGGCGGTGCGGCAAGGCTCGATGGTGCGTTGAACCAGGTCTTCAACAAGCGATTCCAGCTTGGCGCGGGAGATCTTCACGTTCAAGTGCTTAGGACCGGTCGCGTCTGCAGTGATGTACGGCAGGTTAACGTCGGTCGACTGGCTCGAGGACAGTTCGATCTTGGCTTTTTCCGCAGCTTCCTTCAGGCGCTGCATGGCCAGCGGGTCACCCTTGAGGTTCATGCCGCTTTCTTTCTTGAACTCGTCGACGAGGTAGTCGATCAAGCGGATGTCGAAGTCTTCACCACCCAGGAAAGTGTCGCCGTTGGTGGCCAACACTTCGAACTGGTGCTCGCCATCGACTTCAGCGATTTCGATCACGGACACGTCGAAGGTACCGCCACCCAGGTCATAAACGATGACAGTGTGGTCGCCCTTGGCCTTGTCCATGCCGTATGCCAGTGCCGCGGCAGTCGGCTCGTTGATGATGCGCTTGACGTCCAGACCCGCGATACGACCGGCGTCTTTGGTGGCCTGACGCTGGCTGTCGTTGAAGTAGGCCGGTACGGTGATGACCGCTTCGGTAACGGCTTCACCCAGGTAGTCTTCGGCAGTCTTCTTCATCTTTTTCAAGATTTCAGCCGAGATCTGTGGCGGAGCCATTTTGTTGCCGTTGACTTCAACCCAGGCGTCCTTGTTGTCGGCTTCGACAATCTTGTAAGGCACCATCTGAATGTCTTTCTGTACGACGTCTTCGGAGAAACGACGACCGATCAGACGCTTAACCGCGTACAGGGTGTTATGCGGGTTGGTGACCGCCTGACGCTTGGCCGACTGACCGACGAGAATTTCGCCGTCGTTGGCATACGCGATGATCGAAGGTGTGGTGCGAGCGCCTTCGGCGTTCTCGATGACCTTGGCCTTGCCGTTTTCCAGAATGGAGACGCAGGAGTTGGTGGTCCCCAGGTCGATACCGATAATCTTGCCCATGTTTCTTCTCCTGGCACTAAGGCCCGAAAATTTTGGATTTGGTTGCCGCGACAGTGGTGGCTGTCTGCGGTAGCACTTAAACGCTTGACACTAAGATGGGGGCCACTTGGCCGATTTCAAGCCTGCTCGTCGATCGAAGGCGAAACCGGTACGGCGGCCTTGCTGACCACGACCATGGCCGGGCGCAGCAGGCGTCCATTGAGCTGATAGCCCTTCTGGAAAACTTTCAAGACACTGTTGGGCTCGACGTCCGCGCTTTCCTGCATGGCCATGGCCTGATGATGCTCGGCGTTGAACGGCTGACCGTGCGGATCGATGGCCTCGAGGTTGTAGCGCTTGAGCGTGTCCTGGAACATTTTCAGGGTCAGCTCCATGCCTTCGCGCATCGGACGGATGCTTTCGTCATCGGGGCTGGACAGTTCGATGCCGCGCTCCAGACTGTCGAGCACAGGCAGCAGGTCGCCGGCGAACTTCTCGAGGGCAAACTTGTGCGCCTTTTCCACGTCCTGGTCGGCACGGCGGCGAACGTTCTGCAGGTCGGCGGCTACGCGCAGGGACTGGTCCTGGGCGGCGGCGAGCTGCTCTTCGAGCAATTGCACGCGCGCGGTGAGGTCTTCGGCACCGGCGTCGGCAGCCTGATTAGCGTCTAGATTCTGATCGTCCAGGTTCTGTTCGTCAGCCATTGGTTCTCTCCTCTCGATTACGTCCGCGAGGTCGACTCGCGCTTCTGACCGGTATATGGGGTCACAAATCCGCGCTTCAAGGGCTGACGACAAGCGGCGACACGCGAGCTTTGCAAGTCAGCAATAAAAAATCCCGAGATCAGGCGAAAACGAGCTAAGGACGAATATTGTCAGCCCTGCATGAAACACTGTATAAATAACCAGACATTCATGCCTGGGGGCGGTCTTATGCTGGTGCACCTGTCCGTACACAACTATGCCATCGTCGAACATCTCGACCTCGAACTCGAGCGCGGGATGAGCGTGATCACGGGCGAGACCGGCGCCGGCAAATCGATCATGCTCGATGCGCTGGGCCTGGCCCTGGGCGATCGTGCCGACTGCGGCGTGGTTCGTCCGGGCGCCGACAAGGCCGACATCCTGGCCACGTTCGACCTGGTCGACATCCCCGAGGCCAGCGCCTGGCTGGCCGAGCGCGACCTGGAAACCGACGGCCCCTGCATTCTGCGCCGGGTGATCACCGCCAAGGGCGGTTCGCGCGGCTACATCAACGGCACACCCTGCCCGCTGGGCGACCTCAAGTCTCTGGGCGAGCTGCTGATCGACATCCACAGCCAGCACGAGCACCAGTCGCTGCTCAAGACCGACACCCATCGCCGCCTGCTCGACGAATACGCCGGCGCCAGCGACCTGGCTCGGCAAGTGCAACTGGCCGCGCAGAAGTGGCGGCAGACCCGCCAGGAACTCGAACGCCTGTCGGATTCCGGCGACGAGCAGCGCGCACGCCACCAACTGCTCAGCTATCAGCTGGAAGAGCTGGAGAATCTCGGCCTGGGTGAAAACGAGCTGGAGCAGTTGGAGCAGGAACACAAGAACCTGACCAACGCCGAAGCGCTGTTCGGCATCTGCCGCCAGGTGATCGACCACTGCAGTGAAAATGATTCGGGCAACGTGCTCAGCGCGCTGACCGCCAGCCTGAATCGCTTGGGCGGCGTCAGCAATGCACCGAACGCGCTGGGCGAAGCCGCCTCGATGCTGGCCACGGCGCAGATTCAGGTGGAAGAAGCGGTCGGCGAACTCAATCGCTTCCTTGATCACTTCGAGGCAGACCCGGCGCGTTTACAGCACATCGAGGAACGCCTCGACACCATCTATACCCTGGCGCGCAAACACCGCGTGCACCCGACCGAAGTGGTGGCGCTGCAACACCGCTTGCTCGAAGAGCTGGAAGGCTTGAATGCCAGCGACGAGTCGATCGAGCAACTGGGTGAAGAACTGGCGGCCTATGCCCGTCACTACCAGGAAAAAGCGCGCGAGCTGACCGGCCTGCGCACCCATGCGGCAGCGCAACTGGCCTCGGCGGTGGAAGTGGAAATTCAGCGCCTGGGCATGCCCGGCGGGCGCTTTACTATCGAGTTGCGCGCCAACGCCCATGAGGACTTGCATCCCAATGGCCTAGAGCAGGTCGAGCTACTGGTCAGCGCCAACCCGGGCCAGCCCATGAAGCCCCTGGCCAAGGTGGCTTCGGGTGGTGAGCTGTCGCGGATCAGTCTGGCGATCCAGGTGATCACGGCGCAGACCTCGCGGGTCCCGACGCTGGTGTTCGACGAAGTGGACGTGGGTATCGGCGGGCCTACCGCAGAAATCGTCGGCCAATTGCTGCGTCGTCTGGGTGAACGTGGGCAGGTGTTGACCGTGACCCACCTGCCACAGGTGGCGGCTCAAGGGCATCATCACCTGTTCGTGCACAAGGTGCGTGGCAGCGACGAGACGCGCACGGCGGTGTCGAACCTGGGCAAGGGCGAGCGCGTGGAAGAAGTGGCGCGGATGCTGGGCGGGATCGACTTGACCAAGGAATCGTTGGCCCATGCCAAGAAGATGGTGGTGACGGCCAAGGGGTGATGGTGGCAGGTCCGGCCTCTTCGCGGGCAGAGCCCGCTCCCACAATGCTGCAATGCAATCCTGCTCCATGTGGGAGCGGGCTCTGCCCGCGAAAGGGCCCTCACTGACACACCGCATACAAAAAAGGCGACCCTAGGGTCGCCTTTCTGCATCAAGCCCGAGGTGTCGAACCTGGGCAAGGGCGAACGCGTGGAAGAAGTGGCGCGGATGCTGGGCGGGATCGATTTGACCAAGGAATCGTTGGCCCATGCCAAGAAGATGGTGGTGACGGCCAAGGGGTGATGGTGGCAGGCCCGGCCTCTTCGCGGGCAGAGCCCGCTCCCACAATGCTGCAATGCAATCCTGCTCCATGTGGGAGCGGGCTCTGCCCGCGAAGAGGCCCCCACTGACACACCGCATACAAAAAAGGCGACCCTAGGGTCGCCTTTCTGCATCAAGCCCGAGGTGTCGAACCTGGGCGAGGGCGAGCGCGTGGAAGAAGTGGCGCGGATGCTGGGCGGGATCGATTTGACCAAAGAATCATTGGCGCATGCCAAGAAGATGGTGGTCACGGCCAAGGGGTGATGGTGGCAGGTCCGGCCTCTTCGCGGGCAGAGCCCGCTCCCACATGATGATGTGACACTATTCATTGTGGGAGCGGGCTCTGCCCGCGAAGAGGCCCTCACTGACACACCGCATACAAAAAAGGCGACCCTAGGGTCGCCTTTCTGCATCAAGCCCGAGATTACTTGGGCCGGCGCACGTACAGCACCAGGTTGTGATCGACCAACTCGTAGCCGTTCTGGATCGCACGCTCCTTCTGGAGCCGTTCAATCTCGTGATCGGTGAACTCGATCACTTCACCCGACTCCACATCGACCATGTGGTCGTGATGCTCGCCGTCTGCCAATTCGAACACGGCATGGCCGCCGTCGAAGTTGTGACGTGCTACCAGACCGGCCGCTTCGAATTGAGTCAGAACACGGTAAACCGTGGCCAGACCCACATCCTCGCCAGCCTCCATCAGCGCCTTGTAGACCTCTTCGGCGCTCATGTGGCGTTGCTGTGCCGATTCCAGCATTTGCAGAATCTTGACCCGTGGAAGGGTCACCTTGAGGCCGGCTTTACGCAGTTCGCTATTATCAACCATGGTCAGCTTTCTCAACGATGCGGCTTCGCAGCATCTCTTAATACGGGTATGATCGGGGTTTACGTTGTCCCAGCCAAGATAGTGGAAGTCGCCCACCGATGCAAAACACCAAGCACTTGCTAACCAGCCTCACCTTCGTGGGACTGCTCGCACTCGCCGGTTGTTCATTCCCCGGGGTTTACAAAATCGACATCCAGCAGGGCAATGTCGTCACGCAGGACATGATAGACCAGTTAAGGCCCGGAATGACCCGTCGGCAAGTAAGGTTTATCATGGGCAACCCTCTGCTGGTCGACACGTTCCACGCCAATCGCTGGGATTACCTGTACAGCCTGCAGCCAGGCGGCGGCGAACGTCAGCAGGAACGCATGAGTGTCCTGTTCAACGGCAACGACCAGCTGGTTGGCCTGTCCGGCGACTTCATGCCCGGCGTCAGCAAGGATCAGGCGATTCTGGGCAGCGATACCGACACCAACGTCGTGCCTCAACAGGGCGAGCCACAGAAAGCCGAAGAGCCACCCAAGCCTGGGTCGATGCTCGAAGACATCCAGCGCGATGTGGACGGTGTGAAGACGGTTCCCGTCCCAACGCCCCAGCCGCTGGACGTTTCGCCGCAGTAAGCAGGCGATACGAAAAAAGCCCGGTGATGCCGGGCTTTTTCATGGGCGAAGAACACGTATCTCAGCGTGTCTTGCGCGCTTGCGCCGCCTTGGCCGCGCGCAATCGCCGCACTTCTTTTGGGTCCGCCAACAAAGGTCGATAAAGCTCGATACGATCACCTGCCTGCATAACGTATTCGGCAGGAGAATCCACAAGCTTTGCGAAAATGCCCACCGGACACCGGGAGAAATCCACGTCAGGAAATCGTACGGCGATGCCTGACATTTCGATGGCCTGGGCCACCGTGGTACCCACGGGTACCTGAAGCGAGATCAATGCCTGGTCATCGACAGCGGCATAGACCACTTCAATCTCGATCGACTGGTCAGCCATGCAACTGCTTGGCGCGCTGGCAAAAGGCATCGACCAGGGTATTGGCAGCCTGGTTGAACAGCGGACCCAAGGTGGCACGAACGATGGGGCCAGCGTAGTCGAAGGATAGATCCAGGCTGATCTTGCAGGCCTTCTCACCCAACGGCTTGAATATCCACATACCGTGCAATTGATTGAACGGGCCTTCTTCCAGGTTCATTTCGATGGAGCGACCGGGCTCCAGGGTATTGCGGGTCACGAAGTGCTGACTCAACCCACCCTTGGCAATGTCCAGGTTGGCGCGCATCAAGGTGTCGGTTTCTTCGAGGATGGTGGTGGCCGAACACCAGGGCAGGAACTCGGGATAGCGCGACACATCGTTGACCAGGTCATACAGGGCCTGAGCAGGATATGGCAGCAAAGCCGAACGTTGAATATGGGTAGTCATGCGAGCGTCACTTCCAAAGCTGGGCGGCGGACGCGAGCATCACGCGCCGGCCGGACGACGCCAACGGCGCCTTGAAAATAAGGTAGGCATGCCAGCAGACAGGGGGCACGCCAACGAAATCATGGGGCTTCTTTGTCGACAGCGGCTGAGCGCAGGCTATCCAAAAAGATCACGTATTGTCCGGTATTCATTGCAACCGCTCAAGCACACCGCAATACCGTAGCCGAGAGCGCAACGACTGCCTATAATGCGCGCCCTATGGCCAAATTAAAGAAACACCCTACAGGGACCATCGCGCAGAACAAGAAAGCGCGACACGATTACTTCATCGAACACCGTTTCGAGGCTGGCTTGGTCCTGGCCGGTTGGGAAGTAAAAAGCCTGCGTGCCGGCAAGGCGCAACTGGTGGACAGCTACGTGCTGCTCAAGGATGGCGAAGCCTGGCTGATGGGTAGCCACTTCACCCCCCTGACCACGGCCAGCACCCACGTGATCGCCGACCCGACGCGTACCCGCAAACTGTTGCTCAACCGCCGCGAGCTGGAAAAGCTGTTCGCCCAGGTTCAGCAGAAGGGCTATGCCTGCGTGGCCTTGTCGATCTACTGGAGCAAGCACTTGATCAAGTGCGAAATCGCTCTGGGCAAGGGCAAGAAGGAATACGACAAGCGCGACACCGAGCGCGAGCGCGATTCCAACCGCGAGCTGCAGCGTGCCGTGCGCAACAAGGGCAAGGAAGACTGATCTCCCCGCCCTTGCAGCGCCGGTTTCACCGCGTTTTCCGGCTTGCTTTCACAAGCCGTTGCGTCGCTGCGCGCGAGCGGTTCGCTGCACCGTCTGCCGCGCCTCGTCGAGCACGCCCTGCACGTAGGTGATGTGCAGACTGGCCAACTCCCGCGCCTGTTCTGCCTGCCCCTCGACGATTGCTTGAAACAGCCGCCGATGCTGTGCGATGAGCTTGTCGCGGGTTTCGACACTGTGCCGATGCATCCCACCGATGTTCACCACCATATTGCGCTTGAGCATGTCGAACAGCCCACGCACGGTGTGCAGTAACACCGCGTTGTGACTGGCTTCGGCGATGGCCAGATGAAAGTTGGCATCGGCCACGCCCTCCTCCTCCCGCGTCACGCTGTCGACCCGCCGGTAACAGTCTTCCAGAACATCCATGGCGAGCTTCAGTTGTTCACGATCGATCTCAGTGGCGCGCTGCGCCGCATAGAACGCACATGACGCTTCCAGCGTGTGACGAAATTCCAGCAGGTCGCGCTGGCTCTCCGGATTGCTTTCCAGCAGCGCCAGCAATGGATCGCTGAAGGTCGAACCCAGCTTGTGGCAGACATAGTTGCCGCCGCCCTGACGACTGACCAGCATGCCCTTGGCCACCAGCTTCTGGATGGCTTCGCGCAGCGAGGGGCGCGACACGCCGAATTGCTCGGCGAGCGCCCGCTCGGCCGGCAAGCGCTCGCCTGCACGCAGGGTGCCCTCCAGGATCATGGCTTCCAGACGCTCGACAATGCCATCGGACAAACGCCGCTGGCGGACTTGATCAATACCCATGGATGGCTCCAACACACGATTGCTTCGGCCGCACTCGACCAAAGTCATAGACAAGTAAATTGACAGCCCCACGGCTGCGCCCTAACCTGACTTGGATTTATTGTAAATTGGTATTACCAATTTCTGCAATCAAACAGCCGCACGACAGCGCCAAGCCTTCCAAAAAAAACAAGGGGCCTCAGCTTATGCAAACCTGGCAGCAGATCTACAACCCGCTCGGAAGCCTCGGGCTGTCCGCCCTGGTTGCCGTCATTCCCATCGTGTTCTTCTTCCTGGCGCTGGCCGTATTCCGCATGAAGGGGTACATCGCCGGCAGCATCACGCTGGCGCTGTCCATCATCCTGGCCATCTTCGCCTACGGCATGCCCGCCGACATGGCGCTGGCCGCCGCGGGTTACGGGTTCATGTACGGCCTGTGGCCGATCGCCTGGATCATCGTGGCCGCCGTGTTCCTCTACAAGCTGACGGTGAAGAGCGGCCAGTTCGAAATCATCCGCAGCTCGGTGCTGTCCATCACCGACGACCAACGCCTGCAGGTGTTGCTGATCGGCTTCTGCTTCGGTGCGTTTCTGGAAGGTGCGGCAGGCTTCGGCGCGCCGGTGGCGATTACCGCAGCCCTGTTGGTGGGCCTGGGCTTCAACCCGCTGTACGCCGCAGGCCTGTGCCTGATCGCCAACACCGCGCCGGTGGCCTTCGGCGCCTTGGGCATCCCGATCATCGTCGCGGGTCAGGTGACCGGCATCGACCCGTTCAAGATCGGCGCCATGACCGGCCGTCAACTGCCACTGCTATCGCTGATCGTCCCGTTCTGGCTGGTGTTCATCATGGACGGCCTGCGGGGCGTTCGGGAAACCTGGCCAGCGGCGCTGGTCGCAGGCCTGAGCTTCGCCATCGTGCAGTACCTGACCTCCAACTTCATCGGCCCGGAACTGCCCGACATCACCTCGGCCCTGGCCAGCATCGTCTGCCTGACCCTGTTCCTCAAAGTCTGGCAACCCAAGCGCGCGGCCAGCAGCGAAACGGTCGCCGTCAGCGGTGGCGCAGCCGTGATGGGCGGCGGGCCAACAGGCAAAGCCAGCACCGTCGGTGGCTCGACGCCAACGCCCTACAGCCTGGGGCAGATCCTCAAGGCCTGGTCGCCGTTCCTGATCCTGACCGTGCTCGTCACCATCTGGACCCTGAAGCCGTTCAAGGCGATGTTCGCCCCGGGCGGCGCCATGTACAACTTCGTCTTCAACTTCGCCATCCCGCACCTGGACCAACTGGTACTCAAAACCGCGCCCATCGTCGCTACCGCCACACCGATGCCCGCCGTGTTCAAGTTCGACCCGATCTCGGCCACCGGCACGGCGATTCTGTTCGCCGCGATCATCTCGATGATGGTGCTGCGCATCGACATCAAGACCGCGTTCAAGACGTTCGGTGAAACCTTGTTCGAACTGCGCTGGCCGATCCTGTCCATCGGCATGGTGCTGGCCTTCGCCTTCGTCACCAACTTCTCGGGCATGTCTTCCACCATGGCGCTGGTCCTGGCCGGCACTGGCTCCGCGTTCCCGTTCTTCTCGCCGTTCCTGGGCTGGCTCGGTGTATTCCTCACCGGCTCGGACACCTCGTCCAACGCCCTGTTCGGCTCGCTGCAGGCCACCACCGCGCACCAACTGGGCGTCAGCGACGTACTGATGGTGGCCGCCAACTCCAGCGGAGGCGTGACTGGCAAGATGATCTCGCCGCAGTCCATCGCCGTCGCCTGTGCCGCCACCGGCCTGGTGGGCCGCGAGTCCGACCTGCTGCGCTTCACGCTCAAGCACAGCCTGCTGTTCGCCACCATCATCGGCTTGATCACCCTGGCCCAAGCGTACTGGTTCACCGGCATGCTGGTGCACTGATCGGCAGCCGATCTACGTCTATCACACCAAACCTGGGGGCTAACATGCCCCCTTTTGGTGCCTTATGAATTTTTTTACATCCGCACACGTTTTGCGTAGAACCCCTGCATTGGCGCGAAGTCCATTCATCAGGCCCGCAAGCAATCGGGCTATTTCTGACTGCGGACGCCGATCCTACCGAGGAGCGCCGAGTCCACCTTGAGTAAGGAGATTCTTATGAAGCGTACCTATCTGTCCGGCCTGATCGTAGCCTCCGCCCTGATAGCATCCCCTGTGTTCGCAGCTGAAGACCTGTGCGCCGTCAACATGCAGAAGCTGAACGACGCCAAGACCACTTCCATGCAACTGGGCGACCCTGCCAAGAGCCAATACGACGACGCCTACAAAGCAGCCATGGCCGCCCACGCTGCCAAGGACGAAAAAGCCTGCATCTCGCACTCCACCGATGCCATGAACATCCTGATGGATGCTCAGAAAAGCAAAGGTTGACCGCCAAGCCAACCATAGGGTTGGCCTGACGCCGCGAAATGACGTAGACTACGTCTCCCCTGCCTAACCGCAGGGGTTGGGGCCGATTAGGATTCGACGCCGGTTGCGAAACTTTAGGTGCATGCCGACTTGGTAACAGAAGTCGTAAATCCACTGTTGCAACTTTCTATAGTTGCCAACGACGAAACCTACGAGGGCCAAGCTCTCGCTGCCTAACGGTAGCTGAGCCGCTCTTCTGGCTACTTCGGTGCCAGCGATCATCAGGGGATGCCTGTAAACCCAAAGTGATCGTCACGCAGAACAGGATCGTCGTGTAGCACGCTGTGGGCAAAGCGACTAAAACTTACACAGCTCGTCCAATGCACCCTGCCAGTCGGGCGGCTGCGGATTAACTCAGTAGACACGGCTAAGCATGTAGTACCGACAGCGGAGTACTGGCGGACGGGGGTTCAAATCCCCCCGGCTCCACCAAATCTGCAGGAGAAGACGTCTTAGGGCGTCTTTTTTTGTGCCTGAAATCCAGCGAAATCAAGGGTTTAAGGGCTAATGGGCTCCGCAGAGGTGTTTTGAGTTCCATCCGTTTGGGTATTCCAAGGCATTCAGTGCTATTTTTTGGAATACCAAATCAGTGTAAGAGGAAGCTCTCATGCCTGCTCCAGCCCTTCGCCTCTCCGACCGCCAGCTCAAGGCAGTCAAGGTAGTCAAGGCAAAAGACAAAGATTACGTGCTCAACGATGGCGACGGCTTCAGCTCCGAATCGGGAGCAATGGCTCAATGCTGTGGAACTTCAACTACCGCGAGCTGGTAACCAAAAACCGTATCAATATGGGGCTGGGCACGTACCCAGAGCTCTCGCTGGCGAATGCAAAGAAGAAAGTGGTGGAAGCGCGCGTGCTGCTTGCACAAGGCATTGATCCCAAGGTACAACGCAATGCACAGGACGAAGCCAAACGAGCGGAGACAGCTGAAGAAGGACTCCGTTACGCCGGCGTACGCCGAAGACATTTGGCGATCGCTTACGCTGCATGTATTTCCAGACCTGAAAACTACGCCGCTCTCAAAAATCAGCGCACCGATGGTCATCGAACTGCTTGGCCCAATCGAGGCCAAAGGCAGCCTCGAGACAGTGAAGCGACTGTGCCAACGGCTCAACGAGATCATGACTTACGGGGTAAACTCGGGAGCGATATTCCTCGCCCCCTCCCCAATAGAATTCGAGCAGTGTTCAAGAAGCCACAGAAAGAGAACATGGCCGCGCTGTCACCTGAGGAACTGCCTGAGGTCATGATGGGAATCGCGAACGATAGCATCAAGCGCGCGACTCGCTGCCTGATCGAATGACAACACACGATCACTCGCCAAGCTGAGCCGGCGACCACCGGATGGGCAGTCGCCGAACGGCCTCAAAAACGAACTTTCAAAATCTACACTAATTCTTTCCGTATCTCAGGCAAAAAAAAACAGCTAGACTAAACCTTCCAAGACTCAAGATCGATGCATAGCGTTTCAAACAAAAACTCTACAACCATGGCTCGTCCTTCACCCAGTGCTGATGCAATGGTGATTACGGAAACCAGAATGGAGTTAACAGTGCGCAAATCGGCGACATTATTCAGGAAATTTAATATTTCTTCAAATTTCTCCAACATAGCAGTTTGGGAAAAGCTTAATTCGTGCACCACATGGGTAGATGGCGTCAGATAGAGAATATTCGCACGCGTCCGCAAACCGTAGGCTTCAGTCAGCATGCCATACCCTTCAGAAGGGAAAGCTTCGTCCTGCCCTGCAAGCCTCCTCAATGCCTCCTGAAAAGCCATGGATAGATGAAGAATGACTTCTGAGAACTCTTTTACACTGGCGTCGCTGGCCAGGGCTGGAGACAGATTCGATGAAACCAAAGTAGGCATATTGCCTCCTAAATATTAGTAATTAGCCCAGTTAGCTAGGTACGAGTTCCGACCTTCGAACTACCCTGGTCAAATGATCAGTTAAAAGATGAATATCACCATGTAAATTCTGAACGCCATTCCATGGCCGGCTGCCTGTTTTAAAGGACCACTCTCCCGAACCGAGCGTCCAAGCTGTATATCCTTGTAGCTTTCTCAGGCCTAACTTGAATACTGGGGCCAGTGGCGCTCCTGTAGCACATAACTGTTCCATAACAAACCCCATGGAAATAATCCCTGCGCTATGTACTAGACGAGAACTTTTAGGTGTATGACCATGCCAAGCATTTCCAAACACCTCCTGAACCGCCTGGAAAAACTCACTGATGGCCAAGAAACATCGATCTTCACCTCCCGGCAACTCAATCACCTCCCGACAGTAACCGTCTGATAGGGAGTTCATTACCAGTTTTTGGAGCGACGTATCGCCGATGACTCCTAAGGGATTGGTATGCTGCTTAATCTGACCTTGCAAAGAAGATCGATCGTCATAATTCAGCATTTCCACGATGCGGGCTGCGCGGGCGCGGGAAGTCATTCTGAATGGAAGGCCGCTGACAGACGGGAGCAGTTCATATACCAGCGACTTCGGTAATGGACTGGTGTTGTTGACAAGAATGAATTGTCGACGAAGCTCATCCTGATTTTCACACACAAGAGCAGACACCAGTAGCTGGAACGAACTCCCCTCGAGCCCAGCTAACGCAGATAGGCGCTGCTGACCATCCACAACGAACCCAGGAGGGCCAGATGAAATATCCACCTCAATTTCTGCATAGGGTCCATCTCCATCCACCACTCGGACTCCATTGGTAAACGCTAACACCACAGCATTGGGCATTACCGCATCGGGACGGGAGAGGTAGTCGCGGATCTCTCGTATGTGCTTGGACACCTGTGGCCGCTGAAAGCCATGAAGGGCGCCACGATCATCACGATTGACTCGGTCGATGCTAGCGATCGTCAAAATCTGCTCAACAGTAGCCGCAAACGACACCACTTGGTGGGTTGGGCTCTGTAACGCCTTGATTGCGCTGAACTTAAGCAATGGGTCTTCCTCCATCGAGCGCCCCCCCAGAAAGAGGGATAGCAGCAGTATTGAGGCTCTTATACCAACCCTTCCGCATAAAAACTAGCTCAAGCGCATTGGCCCATACAGTTATTAAATGGTAGATTGTCAGCATCAGATAAATGCGAAACCCGTCAAAATAGGTCTGCAGTTTTCCCATGAAAACCGTAATCATCACCAACTGCACCAATCGAAAACGTCTCGACGGCCTGCCGCCGGTGGTGCTGAAGGACGAGTGTTATTCATCGATTGCAGCTATGGCAAAGGCGTGGAAGGGGCAAATAGACGAACGTCCCACCACTCTGATGGCATCTTCACTCTACGTGGGCAGAAGCGTTTCTGACGCGAGGCGCGTAGCAACGAAGTTGGACGCGAAGCTAATGTTTGCGTCGACCGGCTTAGGGTTGATTGAAGGCGATCGGAGATGTCCACCGTACAACCTGACGGTGGCTCAGGATCCGAATTCTATCATCCCACATCTCGAAAAATTGGGTGTGTGCGCATCAGATTGGTGGGAAGCCGTGAATGTCACCCAATCAAAGGGAGGCGCCCTCGCGGATCTTGTCAGCCAACCCGACATCGACTTGGTGCTCATTGCCCTCTCTTCAAACTATGTGCAGCTGATCGGCGAAGACCTCGGAAAAATCAGGAACACGCAGATCGATAAGCTCAGAATATTCACCTCGCGCCCGGGCATCGAGATGCTTCCCAGCCATTTACGACGCATCGCGATGCCCTATGACGAACGCCTTGAAACCTCAACACTACCGGGCACTCGCAACGATTTCCCCCAGAGAGCCCTGCGTCATTTCATTGAGATTCTTGAACTGTCGAGTGCTCCTGCTGAGATCGCTCGAAAGAGCGTCAGCGCGGCGATGGATCTTTTATCACTAGCTAAAACGACCATCCGGCGGCGCGCATCGGACAGTGAAATTGCCTACATGCTTGAGTGTGTGTGGGCTGACTACCAAGGCAGTTCCACCCGATTGTTACGCTACTTGAGGGACGACGCCATGGTGTCGTGCGAGCAATCGCGCTTTCGGAGGATCTGGCAGGACATCAAAGGTCAAGACAGCGTAGAGAGCAAAGCATGACGAGCGAAGATGCGATTGTGGTGCGTGCACTACGCACCACTCAAGGCGACAACCTTGATGTGTATGCGTTATTCATCAGGGGATCTGACCTCGTCCGAATTGCCGACATCAGCCGCCTGTCGCGCGAAGACAGCAGCCCCCTCAAGGGTTTTCAGCGCCCCGAGATTAAGAGTCATGTCAAAGGGATCACCGAGTACCTCAATCAGGGAAATGTACTTTTCCCCAATGCAATTATCTTAGCGCTGTCTCCAGACCTGCGTTTTGTTGCAGCACGCGGAAGCAAGCCGACTGGTGATGCGGGGCTTTCGCAAGCGGGTACGCTAACGATCCCTATCAGGGAGGAAGGAATGAGATCTGCCTGGATCGTAGACGGGCAACAGCGCTCATTGGCGTTGGCGAAAGCGGCTAACTCGGATCTTCCTGTACCAGTGATCGGCTTTGTGTCCGACAGCCTGACCACTCAGCGCGAGCAGTTCATTTTGGTCAACAAGGCCAAACCCTTGCCCACTCGACTGATCAACGAACTACTGCCGGAGACAGGCAGCATCCTTTTGCCCCGCGAACTGAGTGCTCGCAAGGCACCAGCTGAGTTGTGCGGGCTTCTTAGCCGCGATCCCAACTCCCCTTTCCACAAACTCATAAAGCGGTCGTCCGAGCAAAATAGCAAAGCAGTGATCACTGACACAGCTGTAATAACAATGATCCGTCATAGCATCAGTAATCCGTTGGGAGCGTTGGCTCCATACACCTCCAGCACCGATGGTGCGGCGAACGTTGAGTCCATGTACAACCTACTAACGACCTTCTGGCGAGCAGTGCGTGATACGTTTCCAGAGGCGTGGGCACTTGAATCCAAGAGCAGTCGACTCATGCACTCAGCGGGGATCATCGCCATGGGAGTGCTTATGGATCGGATCTACGCCAAAATCGGTGGTCAGCGCGAAACCTACGAAGCAGTGCTACAAGAACTGGCCAAAGTAGCTCCTTACTGCGCATGGACAACAGGTCAGTGGCCGATGATTAATGTCCAGTGGAATGAAATCCAAAGCACCCCTCAAGATATCAAGGCACTGCAAGAAACCTTGATCCGCCTCTACATGACCAGCACTCACCAATGAAATTTTTATACGCCGACACCCAAGACTACGTAGACCCGGACTACGATTTCATCAACGATCGAAATGCGCCAGGCCGAAAGAGATACTGGGATGACCAGTATGCGCACGAAATGATGACGCCCGTCCCTTACGATGGGTTATTGGTCTCGATGAGCGCAGTGCGACCTGCAAATGGTGTCGCTAATTCAAAGGTTCGGTACTCGACTTCCGAGCAGCACCGCTTCCTCAGAGAAGGCGCGCGCAAATTTCTACGACTCGATGGCATTCAGTTCAAAGACACGATGGTCCTAGGGGACTGCGGGGCTTTTGCCTATGTAGAACACCCTACCCCTGCGTATAGCCCAAGCGAAGTAGTAGAGTTCTACTCGGATGCGGGATTCACCCATGGCTGCTCGCCAGACCACATCATATTCAACTGTGACTCCAGCAATCCGCCAGCGCTGAGCCAGTCGGAGGATGTGTTGTTTCGGTACGAAATTACGCTCAAAAATGCACAAGAGTTTCTACGTTTAGTGAAGGAGGCGGAATGGCCTTTCGAACCTCTTGGAGCGGTACAGGGTTGGTCTCCTCAAAGCATGGCGAACGCTGCAAAACAACTCGAAGACATGGGTTATCGCTACTTGGCGATCGGAGGTCTAGTACCTTTGAAAGTCGATCAAATCCATGAGGTTCTAAAAGAGCTTCGAGCGGTCCTCAAGCCCGAGACAAACATTCATCTGCTGGGTTTTGCTAAAGCAGAGAACATCCATGAGTTCACTGGATATGGCATTACCAGCTTTGACTCAACCTCCCCCCTTATACGCGCATTTAAAGATGCAAAGTGTAATTATTACATGGGCAACAATACAACCAAACTGGATTATTACACTGCCATCCGTATTCCTCAGGCAATTGAAAATCCACGCCTAATGCAAGGAATTAAAAAAGGCACTTTGAGCGCAGAAGAGTTACAAATCAAAGAAAAAGCGGCGCTGCTAGCGATCCGCGACTACGATAAAAATCTTCTCGACTTTGATTCTACCTTAGCCGTACTAGTAGACTATCTCCGACTGACTCTATCCGGCACAATATTATCACCAATAGAAATGGAAAAAGAAATCACCAAGCATGTCCGACTAATCTCACCCACACTGAGAGATAAACCGTGGCAAAAATGCCAATGTTCGATTTGTCAGTCAGTCGGTATCGAAACTATTATCTTTCGAGCCAGCAATCGAAACAAAAGACGCGGATTTCATAATTTAGGCGTGTACCACCGCCACCTTCAGAAAACTCTGGAACTTTCGAAACAATGATTTATCGATTTAAGGGTGTTCGCGCCCAACAGGCCTCCGAGCATGATGTATTTTCGTTTGCGGCCACTCCAAATGAAATTTTAGAATTTTCTGAAATTGAGAGAGTTGGCCGCAATGAAGAAGGCCACCTCAAAGGTTTTCAGCGCCATCAAGTCGCGTCGCACATCAGAGACATTCGTGACTATCTTCAGCGCGACGATGCATTGCTCCCTAATGCAATCATCTTGGCCTTTCTGGACGGGGTCACGATTAAAGACCTCGGCGAGGGTATTGTAGAAATCGTTATTGATACTACTGAATCCAAACCAGGCTTCGTGGTCGATGGACAACAACGACTCAGCGCCCTTGCGACGATGGAAAAACCTGGATTCCAGGTATTTGTATCTGCATTGATTTGTAAAGACTACAACGAACTGCGGCAGCAGTTTGTGCTCGTCAACAATACGAGGCCGCTGCCAAAATCGCTGATCTATGAACTTTTACCGACTGTTGACGGACTGCCCGAACGGTTCACAAGTCGTAAATTCGCTGCTCGTATTATTGATTTGTTGAATTTTTTGCCTAACTCCTCTCTGTTTGGCGAGATCAAGCAACATACGAACCCTAGAGGAGTACTAAGCGACATGGCGATGCAGAAGTTCGTGATGAACTCTGCGAATGATGGCGCGATTCGTAGCTTCATGAAGTTTGATGACTTTGAGGGGCGCAGCATCGAACTTATCAATAATTTCTTCCATGCAGTGCGTGTAGTTTTCAAATCGGAATGGGAGGGACTAGCGCCTAGGAACTCTCGCTTGAAGCACGGGGCAGGCCTGGTTTCTTTGAGTTTCGTTATGGAGTTGCTTTACTCCGATCAAGGCACAACCAGCAAGGAAGGATTTATCAAAGGTCTAAAACTTTTGAAACCTCATACGGCGTGGACAAGTGGCGAATGGCACATATCTGCAACCGACCAACGCCCCTGGAACGGCATCCAAAACACGCCCACTGATATCGGGTTGCTCACCAAATATCTGACCGACAAACTCAAGCAAGAAATGAAACGGCGCTAAATCAGACCCAGTCCAGAGGAGAGCAGTATGCACAGCAAAGCCTTAGTTCTTTTTTCAGGCGGACAAGATTCTACCACCTGCCTTGCTTGGGCGCTGGAACGTTACGAGCACGTCGAGACCATTGGCTTTGATTATGGCCAGAGGCACGAAATAGAACTTGAGTGCCGGATAAATGTCTTGCAGGAGATACGGAACAGATTTCCGAACTGGGCTAAGCGACTCGGTGAGGATCACGTGCTTGACCTTAAATTACTCGGCCAGATCAGCGATACAGCGATGACAGGTGGGAAAACTATAGAGTTTGAAAAGAACGGACTCCCCAACACCTTCGTTCCCGGACGTAATCTGCTGTTCTTCACCTTTGCTGCCGCCATCTCCTATCGAAGAGGACTTAGTGTGCTTGTGGGTGGAATGTGTGAAACGGACTACTCAGGCTATCCAGATTGTCGAGACAACACACTGAAGTCGCTGCAGGTCTCGCTCGGCCTTGGCATGGATATGCCGTTAGTTATCGAGACACCCTTAATGTGGCTGGATAAAAGACAAACCTGGGAGTTGGCGAAAGAACTCGGCGGAACTAGCTTTGTCGAGTTCGTTAAGGAAGAAACCCACACTTGCTACCTGGGTGATCGTCAGCATCGACATAACTGGGGATATGGTTGCAACGACTGCCCCGCTTGCGAGTTGCGCCGAACCGGCTTCGAAGCATTCCTGCGAGATAACAACGCATGACCTACAGCATCAAAGAAATCTTCTACACCCTGCAAGGAGAAGGGCTTCGAGCGGGCCGACCTGCAGTGTTCTGTCGCTTTTCAGGGTGCAATCTTTGGAGTGGCCGGGAAGCCGACCGCTCCCAAGCTGTTTGCCAGTTCTGCGACACCGATTTTGCGGGTACGAACGGAACCTTGGGTGGCAAGTACCTGACCGCGGAGAACTTAGTCGAGCAAATTGCCTCGCAGTGGCCGGTTGGCCAAGCGCACCGTTATGTCGTGCTCACAGGAGGCGAGCCCTTGTTGCAGGTCGATGACGCGCTGATCGACGCACTTCATAACCAAGATTTCGAGGTAGCCGTTGAAACTAATGGCACCATCGCGGCGCCTACGGGGATCGACTGGATCTGTGTCAGCCCCAAGGCTGGTACAGAGTGGGTACAGCGAAGCGGTGACGAATTGAAACTCGTTTACCCACAGCCGGGACTGCTGCCCGACACCATTACAACCAACGACTTCAAGTACTACCTATTGCAACCAATGGATGGTCCATTGCAACGCCAAAACACTCGGTCTGCGATTGCTTATTGTCAAGCCAACACCACGTGGCGACTGTCCGTGCAAACACACAAGATATTGGAGATCCGATGATGTCCACGTCACCAGGTGCTCCTACCTCACCTTCGCCCGATGCTGAGTTCATGCTCAATTCGACTAGAAACACGATCTGTGAATTGTCGCAGCGGTTCTTCTTCGAGGCTGCCCATACGTTGAGTCGTGGCATAGAAACTGAGAGTAGCCGGCGCATCCATGGGCATACCTATGAAGCGGAGGTCACCGTCGCAGGTCAACCAGATGCCACCTCCGGCATGCTAATTGACCTGGGCTACCTACGAAGTGAGATTGCCCGTGTTCGCGAGATGCTCGATCACCGACTACTTGACGAGGTGCAGGATCTGGGGCCGGCCACAATCGAAAACCTGTGCGCTTTTATCCGTAAGCAACTCGAAGATTCAGTGCCTAGTCTATGCGCCGTTATGGTCGAGCGTCGCCTCAGCGGTGACCGCTGCGTGTTACGCTGGACGCGGTAGACTTTGATCACGTAGGCAACCCGCCAGGCAACACGCATGTCGAGTCGAAGCAATTCTGTGTGCTCACCGAACGATGACGCAGAACGCTTGACCTTTATAAATTCACCTCATCACTCCGAAGTAAAATTTACGCAGCTTTTGCAGAATGCTTCGATGATGCTCGATGCGCCTTTTCCTAAGGGATAGATCAAATCCTGTCTTATCCGACTCACGGGATAGAAGGCTTGATGCTTCGCGCTACCGGCAACAAACAAAAAGTAATTAGCTTTTTTGGCTAAATTCTGCAGAGCCGGGGTCGCAGTATGATCATGATTGAGTTCCACTCGCAGACCTTCGAACATGCCTTCCAGTACCGTTTTAGCCCGCCGCGCGGCCCCTTCAGTAAGGCTGTAGATAGCCAGCAGCCTACCCGATAGCTTTCTTGTTTGGACGTCAAGATCAGCATCGCCTCCTTCAGCAGCTAGTGGCGGATAATTCGCCTCATTGCTCTCACCAAATATCTCTCTGGCGAGACTTTTGGTGAGAACACGCTGCGCTAACTCGAGACGAGTCCAGCGACTCAAGGCAAATCCTTGAAGTACCAACCAAAGCTTTCGCAACTCTTGCTGCCCCGGTTGAGTCTCGTCCAGAAGCAACTCGACAATCTCGAGCATTTCCGAATAAGCACTGACCGAACCGCCCTTCTCCCATAACAACTCCAAGGATTCCCCTAAGCGCGCACGGTCGCCGATTTGGCTAGGGCGGGACAAGAAGCGCTGCACAATCTGCCCTGCCAATTGTACGTCCGACGGATTAACCAAATCATCGAGCGCCAGCAACTCCAGCCATTCCAGCCAGAAGTGCCCGGAGCAGAGGATTTGACGATGATCCAGCCAGTCCAGCAGTAGCGGCAAGCTGTCTCGCAACAATAGGGAAGTACTGGCATCGCCATGCAGACACTGACTCAACTGAGCCTCCGAGAAGGACTCTATTGACCAACTCTGGCTCTCCTCCTGTAACTCATGAATCAGGGCATCTGGGTCAGTGGAAGCCTCCTTCAGGCGTTCTAGCCATCCCTTCCAACCAAGCTCCCTACTACCATCGAAGATCTGGCACATGCCTTGCCACACCGACTGCAGGCGTGGATAAACGTAGAGTTCATTTTTTAACTCTTCGGGTGCTTCCTGCACTGCGACCCAGATCTCGCGTAACTCTTCCATGGAGGCAGATAGCGAGCCTTCGAGCACCAGTCGCAGATCGTTGAAGGTCTGGGGAGATTCGACTTTTTGCAGCGAACGGATTGGCGCTATGGTTGGCGCTACCGGGGTCTTGATTGGCACATTTGCCCAGTCGTGCAATCCGCAAATCCAGACCGGATCGATGAAGTCAGGAAGACCATCAAGGCCATCAGAAAAGCCCAATGCCCCGTTGCCTATCGCCCAGAGTTTCCAGTCAGATGCAAAGCAATCGCGGGTCTCCAGGGGGGGCCGATTGGCAAAAAGGGGGCTGATAGGCTGACATAGAAGACGTATATGTTCTAGAGGGACCTCGCCAAACGCTGCTGGCTCCAGCAAGCGATCACCGCCCAAATTACCTATGGCACGCAATAGAACCCGAACCAGTTGGGCAGGCATTCTTCCGCCCAGCATATCCACTAGTCGGGGATGTCCTAGAATGTCCGACCAACGACGCTCAGCCTCCCAGGCCTGCAACTCCAGAGAGATCAAGTTTCGCTGACTGAAATTGCCTGTCGTTTTGAGTTCGTCAAAAAAGTGCGATGCTCTCGAACCATCTCTGGACTGACAAGCAGCGAAGAAATCCCGCAGGATCCGCCCAACTGGCCGCTTCACCACAGCGGTTACTGGCGGCCGTTGCTGATAAAGATCCAGCACCGATGCCAACGCTTGAAAAACACGTTTACGTAAAGCGAAGTCGCTCTGTGACTGGCGCAACAAATCAACTTTGAGAAGCCCTGCAGGTGCCTGCTGTAAAAGAATCTGTTCGATTTTTTCCCGGGCTACCTTAATCAATGGAAACTCTGGATACGTATCCGCTGCTCCCAACACCGCTTGCAGTATCTGTCGCAACTCCTCCAAAGATCGACTGTCGCGCTCAGCACCATAGAAATAAAGTTCGCCGTCACGACTAACCGGGAGCAGCAACGGCCATTTTCCATCGATTGCTGAAGACATGAGTGGCTTGAGTAGATCCTGAAACTTTGGATCATACGGGTTAGTCAGCGAAAGCACTCGATCAAGATCGATTTGATTGTCTTCAGTGAAAAAATTCCGAAGCCAATCTGGTGGAATACTCATATATCGGCCTCGAAACAATAATGATTTTTGAATTCAAGAAACGCATCGGATATCACCTGTGCGTCTTGTGTCAGAGTCACATGCTCATCGTTTCGTTGCGTACCGCTGAATGTGTAGTTCAAGGAACCCTTAAGAAACCCTGACCGGGTCAAAAAGCCCTTCGAATGCAGGGTGTCACTGATCAGGTAGTGAAAGTCCTGATTGTCGCCGAGACGATTTTCAAGGCCACGGACAAAATAGCGACTGGAGTCTACATCGCGGGTTGCGATTCGCAAGGTACACCCCCCCGTGACAGCCCGTGCCAATAACTCGCTGAACGAAACGGTTCGACTACCCCACTTGGGTTCCAATGAATTCCATTGCCCTGAGCGATTATCCAATAGAGGAAAATCGCTCAACCAAGGTGATACAAGCCAGATCTCGTCTGGATTGATCAGCAAAGACGCCAGCATAGTGCTTAGCACTTCACGAAACTGCCTACGGCCCAGAGGTCCATGCAGAAAAATCTGCCGCTGCTCATTCATAGCGCGCCCTCACTGCAAAGCCTCCGCCAACTCTATGACCAGCACCAGGGAACCATCTTCCCTCTGTAGTTCGCCCACTCTGGGGTAAAGTAACAAACCCAGATAGTCAACCGGATACAACTGTACCTCGGTAATAACTTTTGACACTCCCCCCTGCTGATCGCGGGGAATCACCAATTCAACGCTACCCTCTTCTCGCAAGAATTTGTGCAACTCACTCAAATAGGAATTTGAATACACTATCCGAAGTCTACGCCCGGCGAACAAACCAGCGCCAAGCATTCGCTCCGTGGCCGAATTCCCATTACTAAAAGGATTGTAACGATTCAATTCCGATTGGCGAATTGTGTTACCTCGCGGCCACAACAACCCCTGATTAACACAATGAGCACGAAATAAATCAGAGACAGTCGCATTCGCTCTCATCTTCTGCGCCGCCAAGGTGTGGGAAACGATATTAAGGGGCCACTCAATGCCACTCCTGACCTCGAGTTCTCGCCATTGCTTGAGCAATGTAAGCAGTTCAGCATCCGTTTGCCGACTGCTGCTCGGCTTGAGTATGCGAGAGTGCAATACACTGAGAAAACTGTGGCTAAGTGCAAACCCCGCCCGCAAGAGACTGGAATGCATAGCTGCACCGGCCTTGCGACGCTGCTTATGACCGGCTGCTGCACGGACATCCGTTAGAACCCTCTCGACCTCCTCATCAACAGAAGCCCTCTCCAGCAATTCGTAAAGATCGAAGTCAATTTGCTCGTAGTCACCCGGGCGCAAACTGCATGCCAATACATTCAGAAATCGCAAAGGATCATCGAAGTAGTCTTCGGCCAAGCGACTGATGATTCCACAACCACCCGCTTCGACCTCGCTGAGCCATACTTCCAGGTTACCGTCTTGCCAAAGCGCATCAGCATTCACCGAGCGTTCATTGACGTCCCCAAGCAAGGTGCATAGTGTTAGCTGGGTTGCTGCTGCCAACGTATTGGCCAGCAGTTCTTTTGTCCATTCCACAATATCTGGCAAGGAATGAATATCCCGCCACAGAGGCTCGGCACAATCTGCTAGTTGGGCTAACACTTCAGAGCATCCCAGGAGTCCGCGCAGGTCGGCCTGTAATTCCTGCTCCCTGGAACTTTCTTCTTGCTCATCGAGTTGGAAAAGGCTTTGCGGAATAGCGAGCAAGCGTTCCTTACCCTCGTCGGAAAGTAGACGGCGCAAGGCTCCATGCATCACCGATGGCTCGGCCGGGCCCACGTCTTTCAACTCAGCAGCCAAAGCGGCTAGGAAGCACTCACATACCCAATTGGCTGTAAAGGGGTCACCGTCGAAACGACCTAGTTGCTCGACCCGCCGCCGGAACAACAACGGACGCAATGCGGCGGATATGGCAAGGGTCCCCAGGAGATCTGCAATAGTTTCATCGCAGACTCGAAAACGAAGGCGCATACCATCCACCCACTGACGCGCACCTACGGCTATCGGCTCACCTTGGCTTTTCCATGCAAAATTCACCCGCGCGATTTGGCCACTGCGAAAACGCAGCGTGGCATCGGCTCCTTTGCTATAGCGCACCACCTCAAGTGGCGTCATCTGCTGGTGGAGGCAAAACGCCACATCAATCAGGTGCTTCCTCCAACTTCCCATCGGTGGCTTCTGAACAGATGTATGTTCGGCCAAGATGAATTCCGAGTCCCAACGCAGTCGGGAATTACTCTTTTCTGTCAACCCACTCGCCTTGCGCAGAGCGCGGGTATGTATTTCCAGCGGGCGCAACACAGACAATTCTGCATCGGATCCCGCGGCCACCGTCCCTTCGTTCTGTAGGTACTCTCCGAATGCTTCCGCAATCTCAAAGTCAACCTGTTGTAGGATATCGGCAATCGGCTGGAATCCCTCCGGGATCAGCCAGTCAGCCAGGTCATACTTGATAGCAAAACGTTTGGAAATCCTGCCGGGGGAGAACTCGCGCAAAGCCTGATAAAATGGCAGTCCTTCCCATTTTGCATCATTACCCTCCCCACGCTGCAAAGACACGAATAGGTTGGGAATATTTAATTCGGCGAACATTGCCTCTGGAATGAAAGCCGGCATCGGCGAGCGGCCTCGGGGTAACTCTTTCCATTTTTCTCCATACTCGCACCACAGCGTTTTCAATTGCCGCCGAAGCGTCGGCAAAAAAGACAACATCAATGATCGCGGTGAAGCCCACAGCACTTGCTGCAAGGCTGCCTCATCTATGCGCATCGCGTCCTTCAAATAACCAACATATCGGTCCTGCATTCCACCAGGTTGCAGTACTTGCTCAACAGCCGAGAGTAAGGTCGTCAGTTGTGCAGACGATCCTTTGGGATACTTCAGGATTCTCCAAACCGACCCCCTCTTCAGCACCATCGCTAGCCAATCCAGCGTTGCCATTGCCCCCTGCATCTTCTGGATATGCCCATTCTGAAGGGGCAACCTCTGTCGCTTGATTTCAGGGGTAAGCAAATCCTCGTAACGCTGGAAAGCAACTCGATCTCGACCGAACTCAGAAAGCACAACGAGAGTCCATGGGCGCATCCCGCGGGGGCGCCCAGCACGCCCCTTGCGCTGCAGATAGGATGCAACGCTACGCGGCGCCTTATGCTGCAAAACCGCTCCAACCAATGGATCGTTAAAGCCGACCTCCAGCGAAGCAGTAGCCACTACTATCTCGGAGTTAGGGTCGACGCCAGAGTCCTGACTAGAGGTCCGGCCTACCAGAGCGCGATCATCATTGTCGAGCGAATGCCCGATATCCATGCCTATTTGCCAGTCTTGGCCTAACTGAATACGTTTAAGGCGGCTTGGATAATCTAGATAGCGACCACCTCCCCTCAAGCTTGCCAGCGGTTCATGGTCCGGCACCAACTGCGCGCCCCTGGTTTTCCAACCTTCAGCGTCTGCCAGTTGGTGATAGAGTCGATTGTTGACATCCAAATCATCGGTAAAGACGAAAGTTTTACTTCCCCATGTTCCACGCGATCTCTTGTCACGATTATCTAGGATACGTCGAGTCAACATGGCGGCCTGAATGGTGGTGGAAAGCAATGCGGTTTGAGAAACCGGATCCCCGCGCAACAACATAAGATACTCGGCGCCCTCATCCACCATCTCATCCGCAAGAGGCTCGATCAACTCCACATGACCTTCTTTCGCCCCGATTAACTCGGAAAAAAAAGCAGGTGCGCCACTCAAAGTAGCGGAAAGTCCAACGAAGTGTGGGCGGCATTCACTTCGCTTCATCCAACGCCGTAGCAGATAGGCCGTCTGCGCTCCGCTACTACCTTCATAAGTATGCACCTCATCCAGCAGCACCAGTGTGGGCCCCTCGGAGTTACCTACCCCAAATAAGTGGTGGAATGCATAGTTCCCAAGATGCTGATTCAGCATTTCAGTCGTCGTGAAGAGGATATCCGGTGGCGCAGCAGCCAGAGACCGCCGAGTCAATCGAACCTCATCATGAGGTACATAATGATCACAGCGACTGCAGTGCAGTTCTTCGCGTTGCGCGACAGACCCCTCCAGACGCCATTCCATTTTTCCGGAGCAATCCTTCCTTGGGCAACGCAACAAGTCGAACGGCAAATTGCCGCTGAACTTTTTTGCGGCTTCATGGGCAGAACTGGTGTTCTCCAGCGTGTCGCCAAAAAATGCCCCAATGGAAATTTTTCGGCCTGACTGCGACTTGACCAATTCGTCCAGTTTTCGGCATTGGCTCCAAGTCTCCATGAACTGATCCTTAAGCAGTTCACGCCGCGGGTAGATCGCCAGAATGCGTACTCGCGAGGACGCATCCTCAGCCAATTGACTGCATAAGGCAGCTAAGGCTGGTAAATAGAAAGCTAAGGTCTTGCCGCTACCAGTGCCGGCACAGACTATGCTGCCGGCAGCATGGATGGACCGATCCTTAGACGCCTGCAGGACTCGATTAGTAGCACGCACCTGAAAGCCGGCCAGAAGCAGGTTCTCCTGGTGTCCCAGTAGAGCGCGGATTGGCAGGTGGAATCGCGCAGAAGCGTCCTCGCCCAAGCAATCTAGCAGTTTCTGTAAACTCTGATCGCGGCAGGGGTAACTACGCGGCCGTCGAACGAAACGAAAATCGGAAACTAGCGTACGGGCCTGGTCGGCCGGTTTGTTTAAGAACCACTGGCGAAGATGGCGGTACAGATGCACAGCTTCTCCCATTCGCGTCCTGTAGCGCTTGGATAATCCCTCAGGGTGGGGAGCCTCGATCACCATTGCGTGGTCGCAGAGTCCGAGCAGAACGTCATAGGGATCGTCCTCGGGAAGCACCTCTTCGAGTGTCGCAAGTATCTCGTCTTCAGTGAAGAAGCCACCGGTGTCCCCCCAGGCCAGCAAACTCGTCTCCAACACCTCCAGGCGATCGAGGGCAGTACACAAACTCTCAAGGGATATTTCCATCAAAATAGCTTCCTACTGCGTTCGACGGAGAACTGACCTAGCAAGTCATGCTCAAGAAGCCAACAGAAAGTGTGCTTGTCCATCTCCGACAATAGAACACCTGCAGACCTACCACGTTGGTTCAATACCTTGAAGAAGCGTTTAACGTTCTCGGGAAGATCGAGCTGCATTTCATCTCGAAGTTGCTCCATACGCTTTTTAAGCTTCATCAAGTCTTCAAGCGGCCACACCGTTTCCGGCACGCGCTTTGCCAGGACTTTAAAATCGCCCTGCGACTTGACATAGTCATCGTAAAGGTGTTCAAAACCCGGTATCTCACGCTGGCTATCGAGTATCACTTTCTCAACCATGCACTGGCTATACAATTGTTCGGTCCATGATTTCCAGCAGGATTCGAGTTTGTTTTCCAGTTGGACAACTAAATTTTCAAGTGCAATCCTTGAATTATCTAGAGAGTCATCCTGACGAGAAGATTGTTTATAAGTTTTCCACACCTCAAAAAAAACATCTAAACTCGCTAAAGTCCTATAGATCTGGTCGTGAAACTCACTTTTCAAATCCAGTGACTCTGGAGCATCATCCGGCAAGGCAGCTAGGCTCGATGATTGCCGCCGCAGCAAAACAAGCTTTTCTGAAAGCCCCGAAAATCTCTCGAAAATTTCTTTGCAATCATCAATGGCTATACGCGAATCACCAATCGACCGGTTCAATGAGATCCGCTCACGTAAAACACTAACTTTTTGCTCAAGACTGCTCACGGCATTCCTCCAACAACCCCGTCAAAGTACCAGTCAACACCATCAATAACTCAGTAACTCTCGCTTGTGACTTCTCCAAAATATCCAGACCAAATTCGCGACTCTCATTTTCCAGCCGCGGCGATACATATGCTTCAAACTTATCCCACGCCGCAAATGACTGAACTGCCTTTTGCAGACTGTCTCCGTCAACTTGATTGATCAGTTGCAGCCTCCTGGACAATTCGGATTCCTTCCAAAACAAAAGAAAAGTCTTGACTGCAACCCAAACCTCGCCCGATCGTAGAGCGCTCAAGACCTCTAGCATCTTCTTAGAATTCGGCACCTCTGGAATGTGAGTAGGATAATGACGCCCCTCCTCACTGATGCCACGAACAATCTCAGACATTTCATCCAGCAAGGAGCAAAATTGCTCGTACCGGGAATAACCATCAAGAACGGACAATATATTAAAAGACGACTGCAATTCCTGGGTAATTTGCCTATCATTCCGGGCTAACTTCTGCCCAAAACCGATCTTACTAGCCTCTTTAAATGACTTGAGCGCCAACTCTCCATCCACACCATGGTCATTGGCAGCAACCAATTTCAACCAGGCGTCTCGCTTTCCTTCCCATTCATCCAACGCCCTTGTGCGAAGCTCTAGCAATCCGGGAGAAGCAGGTGTAGGCAATGACTCCAAGACCTTTTTTGCCGGAGTAAGCAACTCATTGAGTCGTTGACGATCATTGGATGCAGTACGCCACAACCCCAAAACTGGAACTAAGCTCAACTGTTCAAACAATACCTCATGTAGTTTTGAGCGTTCCATTAGCGCAAGCGTTTCTAGAACCTGAGGGACCCAATAGGCGGCGAAATTTTGATAGCGCAAATAATCTTCGAATCCACCATCGTATTGCCAACCTATCCCTCCGGGTTTCGGGTTGGCGGTTTCGTAGCGTAGTAGCGCCAGCGTAACCCCCTTCAAAACAGCTGCCTTTTGAGGGTCGTCGAAGTCTTCTTCCTGGCAAAAACTCACCAGATTAGTGGTTCTGTTCCCTGTGATGGAAAATGGAATATTTATATAAACAAAGTTCCCACTCAGTAATTCCGGCCGCGCCCCTAAACCGAACCAGTCAGAATGAGCATATTGCTGATACATCTTGTTCAAGGCGTTTCTTAACTTTTTGGACTCTTCTTGCTCCAACTTCCTCTTGCGCTGGAACCACTCTGAAACAACCTCTTCCAATCGATGCTGATCGGGATCGGGTTTTGGTCCTTTTGGCTCTACCGCCGTCTTAGTATTTTTTGGGCCCTTGACTGTCCGCGCCGGAGGGCGAACAAAACCGACAGGCTGGACCTCTTTCAACAAAGATGCCAATTCATCTAGCCCGAATACGTTTGCCACACGCCAATCCAAGTCCTGCTGCAACTCTGCAATTGATCGGCAACCATGGCCCCAAATTGCAGCTACGGTTTCGCAACGTGCAGGCTGGTCGAGCCTATACAGATCGATCAATCCAGCACCGCCCTTGATGCCGGCAAACTCCGCCGGCGGAAATCGACGTTCATTGCAAGCCTGACGGTGATCACGTAATACACGCAACACTATCTGGTTCAAGACTTGACGGGGATTGAACTTCAACTCTTCGTCGTCGCTACAATAGTGCCCCACCAACGCACTGATCGCGTTACGATTGAATGGAAATAGCGGTACACCAGAAGGCGAAAGACCGAACGCTTGAAGTTCCTCCGGCGGACCTTCTGAATCCTCCCAAACTGGCGGCCAATCAGGTTCGGTCGAGCGCTCTAACCAAGACGCTTTCAACTTTGCACTGCCGTGACGGGCAGCGTTAAGGTAGCGACCACAGAAATCAACGATACGCTCCAGCGTTTGCTCGCGACTCTGGCCATGATCACGTATCAGCCACTCATATTGTGCACGTGTCTGAATCGTGTCCTGCCTCCGTAGATACCCTTGGTAACCATCCGTTACCGCGATAGCCGAGCGAAGCGTACACAGTTCCTGCTTTTCATCCCTAACAGCCTCTTCCAGAAGGCTATCGATCAGCACATCCTCGATAGCAGAAATCGCCGCCATATCCTCCACTAGAACGACCAAGGTACGACCTTGGACCTTCAACGTACGACGAATGTCTTTGAAAAGATCTACAAAACTACCGCCATTGAAACTGAACAAATGGCGAAAGGCTGTTCTGGTGGACTCTCCCAGCACCTCATTTAGAACACTTGCCGCTGCTTCTTGCGCCTGCCTATTGGTGTTCAACTGGGCCCTACTGACATACTGCCGAGCGCTTTGCGATAAGTCATCGAGGTTGAAACTGAAGTCCAAATCCTCGGCAATGATTTGGTAATCGTTTCGGCTCAACTCTTGATCGGTAGCGCCCTGAGTCAAACGACTTGCAAACTGATAAATACAGTGTTTTGGGTTAAGCAAACTTTTCTTAAAGTTAGGGTCGGTAATCAATTCTGAAAGACCACAACCCGGATTTGTGTGCGCGAGCACAGTTCGCCAACGTAGCGTTTTTTCAACAGGTAATTCTCGGGCGGCGTGTGGATTTTCCTTGTAAGATAGCCTTTCTTTTTCGACATCGTCATTGAGTCGCCGCAGTTGCTGGGACATGAAAGTCAGCAACAAATCTGCGACCTCCTCAGTCCTCAGCATTTCACCTACCGACTGAATACGTAGACGCGCACTGTCAAACGCGTCGCCTTCCAAACCATCCAGTAGAACTTCCAACACCTGGCGTAAACTCGAATTCTTTGGAATGCGAACAATGTGCCAGTTGACGGATTGCGACTGCAGTTTTAGCTGGGCTTCCAACCAGCGAATCAGATGAGACTTACCGACGCCAGAACGGCCGATTAAAGGAATCGGCCGTTCTACCTCAAGAAAGTGCTTTAGCAAATCGGCTTCAGTGCATTGCTGCTCTGCTCCGTTACCTATCCGAAGCAATTGCATAGGTTCATGCACCGCTAAGAGTACGTGCTCAGCTAATTCCTCTGCCTCCGTACGGATACACTGGAGAATATGGTCTGAAGTCGGCCAGTAATTGATCAGACTCATACGGCCACCTCGTTACGGTATTGAATCTCACTTACGGAGCGTTGAACACCATTCGGCAATAGCAGACGCATACTCGAACTATCGTCCGAGATCTTTTCCAAGCGCAATCGAAATAGACTTTCCAGACGGATTAGAGCGTGGCTAAGTGCGGCACTGATTTCATGCGAGGCATCTGTTTGCCAATCTGCCATGTAAGGTTCCAACAACCTTCGGTAACGCCCACCATCCAGTAGTGGCAAAAAATCTCCTAACCGCTCGACAAAGATCCTGACCGCCAGTGCTCGCTCACCCTCAAAGATTCGTTCGAGATAGGGTTCAATAGCCCGTGTTGGATCGACAAGGTAGCCCTTGCCGAATGGCTCTAGAAAGCCAAGAAAATCTCCGTACGCTAAGAAGGTCGAGAGTTCGTTAGACTCATTCAATCCTCTGCCCGGCAGATGGCTATTTACTGCCTCAGCAGCATTAGCAGAACTTACCGAGTCGCCCCCCATGAAAGTGTAACGACGCTGCGCCAATAAACAGGTCATGGCTCGAAAGAACGGTTCATTGCGAGTGCCATCCAGAATAACGCTGTCGGGTCCTTTAACTGCGTTTTTAATAATTAATTCCAGCACCCGAGAGGCCAGACTCTGATCTCGGGCCTGCGGGGGTAAGAGGATCACTCCTTCACTATCCTGCAACCACAATCCTTCTTCCAACCAGAAATCTAGATTTGACTCAAAACGTTTTGCTCCATTCTCACTTTTCGGGAGCAAGTCCGGCCGCAAAGTATCCAATAACTCCGCGCGAGCAACTGGCTTTCCTTTGCGAACCAGTACACGATCAATAAGATTTAGCAGTATTAGACTGCTACCAGGGTGGGCATTATTCACCATGGACATATTTATATTTCCCTTTCGAAGTCGACCAAATCCTTGCTTCGGGTATCACATTCCCACCAGTTTCGGTACGGGTGATTCGGATCGCTCAGAGTCTCGGGCGCAACTATCAGCCTTGCCGGAGCATCGTAACCTCCCGCAGGTAGGTGACTTTCCTCTGGCATGAGTAATACCAACTCAGTCCAACTTCCAGCACTGTCGAATGGTTCCAGGGCACACCAGAAAGGTAGTGTTCTAAAACCAGCATCGGTCTGTATTTCATCCAAAAAAGCTCGACTGGCACGGACAGCCTGCACCTGCTGGCTGCGCAGGAGAGTCACCATCCATCGCCGCCAGTTATGAATCAGAGCACGAGGATTAACGCTACGATAACTCTCCGCACGGTAGTGGATCCTCTGTAACTGGAATTCCGGCATCCATTTCGGCGTTGCAGGAGGCACTATGCCAGTCACATGGGAAGACGCACTCAACGTTGGCGTAAAGGGCCCCCGCCCCTGAGCGCGGCAACCAGGGCATCCGCCGCAACTGCGTTCAGGACTGAATCCATCCAGTCTGTAGAACTCTTCCAGCAGGCGGCACAACGACTGATCCGGATCATCCAACCATCTACGCAAACCGGCGAAGTTCTCTTCCATTGCCTGTTTTTCATGGGTGCGCTGAGGATCGACATGGCGCTGCCAGATATCTTCGGACTGATGAGCATCGATCAGGATTTGTATATCGATACGGTCAAAATAGTTGTCACTTTTCAGTTCATCTGTATCTGTAACTACGGCGCTTTCGTAAACAGCCTCGGGCGGCGAATAGCGCAATCGAATCAGGCCTGCTCGTTGCATCAAAAGCAACGTACGTACGTTCCATTCTGCGTTCCCTTCGCTACGACGTTTCAAGTCGCGGCGAAACATCGACAGAGAAACACTGAAGCAACCATCACTGCTGCGCTGGCGGGTTTGCAGCAAGGCGTTCCAGCGGTCCAAGCCCAACTCACTGGATATCAGCCTTGCTCGTGATATCCCCTCTGCCACCTTTATCTGCTCCGGGTAGAAAACCAACCAAGACCAGCAGGCATTGCCATCGCGCCCAGCACGCCCAGCCTCTTGATAGAAGCGATCTAAATTTTCCGGTACTGCCGCATGCAACACCGAACGGACGTCGCTCTTGTCCATACCGACACCGAAAGCGGACGTCGCAACCATTATGTCCAGGTGGTCATCCTGCCACTGGTCTATTAAGCGCTTGCGCTCTTGGGTATTGGTTTCGCCGTGGAACAAACCAAGACGCCGGAAGCCCTGCTCGGCGAGCAGGTCTCGCCAGTTCTTCGCATCCGCCCGAGTCGTTGTGTAGAGAATCAGAGGTCGAGGCAAGCGCCACAGCATGTCCAACACAACCTGCCGGTGCTCTTCCTCTGCAAAGACTCTACGGACATTGAAGTTCACTTCCGGTCGCAAAAAACTGCCGTTGATATCTATAGCCTTCTTTCCTTCAGGAACGAAGGCTTCTTTCAACACCTCCAGAGCCGCGACATTAAACGTAGCCGACATCAACAAGGTGCGGATGGCGCTTGATGAGTACTCCCTGAGAGAGTGGAATAGAGGGGCAAGCAGTTGGAAGTCAGGACGGAACTCCGCCCCCCATTGACCGACCAAATGTGCTTCATCGATTACTAGCGCACCGAGAAGTCCTTTCGCAGCCAACTGGAATAGCAGAGGTCGAAGACCCGATATGGCGGACTCGGGGGCACAGAACAAGATCCGTTGACTGCCGCAATGCAGGCGCTCCCGTATCTCCCGACGCTCCGCTTCCGCCTGGCCACCGATCCACACGTAGCTACCACCGTGTCCGCATCCTGCGGCCTCCAGCACTTCTCCTGCGCGCGCGGCCTGCTCGATGGAAAGTCCGGTCGTAGGCGCAATCACAAGCACCACTTTCTGCCGATAGGCAAACAAACTCAAAGCATGGACGGCCAGAGTCTTGCCGCAACCTGTCGGCAGATTGATGAAGACCGTGCTGTCATCCGGAGAGGTCAGCAAGGCCCGAACCGCAGTTTGCTGACCATGGCCATTGTAGCTACTGAATCCAACACGGCCCAAAGCACTGCTCAAGGCCACGTCTATTTGAGGTTGGTGCAGGAATCGGCGACGTTGACGTCTGTAAACTGCCAAATCCGTTTCTTCGAAAGCAACCTCTAACCTGATCCGGTCGGTCAACGGATCTTGAGTCAGCCCCACTCGGAATAGGTGTTGCTTTTCAACGGAACCGGCAGGCAGTTGAAGCAGCAAATCAGTGCAGCCATGAGCTTGAGCACAGCCGAAAGCATCACGGCAAGCGACGGCACGATCGGCCGAGCCCGCCTTGGCGTCGCCGAACACTATCAGCAGGCGGAGAAAGTACGGCTCTACGACAGACTGCTCGGATTGATGCTCTTGCGCCAGCAGAGCTCTCTGCAAGGCGTTCCATTGGGCTTGAATCATTCATTCCTCCACAGATCTTTCGAACACAGGATCTGGGCGTGTACCGCCATAAGGTGTACGTGCGACTCAAGGACGGAACCTCGCAGAGCGCCTATCTCCTCTACGATCCTCTTTCGGCTCAACTCAGTGATACTCAGCACCATGCGTTTCCATTCACCCGCAGGTAAGAGAAACTCCAACTCGGACCAGACATCATGGCGCAGATTGATATCCTGGAAGATGGCGCCCGTGGGCTTCTTGTAAGGCCATTCCAGGGATTTCAATGTGCTTTCGGCTTTTACCAGGCTGCCGTCTTCAGCGAGCCAGTGTCCATGTACCGCAGGTGCCAGTAACTCATCGGCGATAACTTGTTCCTGATGCGTGCAATCCGGCCGGGCAGCGGTTACCAACCACTTGAAATGAAAGAAAATCTTTGGCGCTTGCAGGGCACTGCTATTAAGAATTCGCAAGAATGCGCAGGTTGCCCCCCGCGAATCACCAACGGCCAGTTCATATATGGAATCCACGAACGGCTGGCCGTAACGGAAGGGATACACGCCCGATTGAACTGAAGCCTGCTGCCGCGAGAAACTCATGGAGGCGGTGTATGGCGGGTTACCACTTTCCGGATCAATACCCGTGATGCAACCTTCGATAAAGGTCTTCACGTCCACCAGGGTGCGACCGCCAGGCTCAGCGGGGTCAAGGCCGAAGCCCAACCTAAATTGCTGCTGCAGATCCCCCTCTAGCCTGAAGTTCAAGCCGCGCGTCATCCAGGCACACATGCGGCCAATCTGCTCCTCGGCTATTTCGTCCGCCTCGGAAATTTTTTCGGCGAAGTCCCTTGCCTTGGCGACATCCTCGTCCAATGCAAGCAATTCTTCTTGTACTTTCACCCGACGGCGCTCGCGATCCAGCAGGCCGCCCTCGCCGCTCAGCTGCTTAGCGCAGACAAGCAACTCTTCATCGCCAGATCGCGCGACTGTCTGCCAAGTCTTTTCGAGGTGCTCCTCCAGTACGTACTGCAAGCTTGCCACTGTCTGATTAAACACACCTACCGATGTGTCAAGCAGATCTAGCCACCGTCGGAGCAAACCATCATGGTCAGACATCAGAACCAAGCTTTTCACAGGCCTGATGCCACGCAAATTTGCGCTGTAACGGTTCAATCGTCCCAGACGTTGTTCAACGCGACTGAACGATCTCGGAAGACTGTAATGCACGGCGAGTTTCTGCCCTCCATGCAGGTTAAGACCATCTTCACCACCTTGATCGCAAACCAATACCCGCACAAAACTGCCCGACTGCAAGAACTCCGAGTCGCGGTCGGAATTATTGCGCACTATACCTACAGCCAGAGAGTCACCGAGCGTAGCGGCAACATGATCCGCGACGACTTCGTCACCGCAGAAAACAACCACCTTACCCTTAGGGTTTTCGACTAACCAAATTTCCAGACTCGCGATCAAACTACGATCTTTACACGCCTGCTCTAGTGAGGCCTGCTTGGATATTTCGGTAAGGAACTCCCGCTCGGTTGCTTCAAGCGTGGCCGCCAGTTGCCTGTCGAACCTATCGGCCCGCTGCTTGACCAGTAATGGACTGCCCAACATGTCGTCAACCCAGTTCAGGTACTCTCCAGAACTCATTGCCTGGAACTCATCAGGATCTCGGCAGGCCTGGCTACGGTACTCTTCCAACAACAGATCCAATGGCATGCTGCGTGGTTCTATCGGCCAATATTGACGGCGCAAACCAGCCAATCCTGGAAATAACTGCGCGAGATGCCCCATTTCCCGGCGGTTACGAAGCATGCGCTGATGCAGTCGGTAGTGTTCTCCGAGGTAATGCCGCAAGCCTATGATCTGTTGCTCGCGCTCCTCGCCGCTCTCCTCGGCGAAGAGATCCACCAACGGCATCAAACTGCCGATTCGCTCATGCAACTCCTGATCCTCAGGGAATTTACTCCGCAGATCCTGTAGTGCTTGTTCCAATGCGGCGTTCGAGTTACCCGGGATCAGTGCGCTATACAGCCCGCCAAGCCACTCACGCTCCTTGACTCGAGCGATGAAACGCTGAACCCCCGATTCCGAGATCTCATAAGCTTCGGGACTCAAGCAATGCAGCATCGCCAGGAAATTCCTTTCGTTCCCATTTAACGGGGTTCCCGACAACAACAGAGTCACCTCGGCTGCTTGGCAGGCCTCCGCCAGCACCTGAAACAGGTCATTCGAGCGTTGCTCGGAGGACCAGGCCAGCGGCGCCAATTGATGCATCTCGTCAACGACAAACAAGCTAGGCTGGCCACCCTCCTGCAAAGCCGTTACCAACTGTTCATGACTGCATACTCGAATCAGCTGTTCCGATCGATGCTTTGTAGACATCAACTCGCCAAGATGAAATCGGTCCCTTAACTCCTCATGCCATTGAGTGACAATAGAAGCCGGCGCTGCAATTAGAACATTGGCGTCGAACTTTTTCTGAAGCACGTGCTCACGGATGATCAGACCTGCCTCGATCGTCTTGCCCAAGCCCACTTCATCCGCTAGCAGGTACTTCGGGCATGGATCCTGAAGGACGCGCCTAACCACGGCAATTTGATGCGGCTCCAACTCTACGCTGCTGCTGGTAATCGCACCGATGGAACGGCAAGCCGCCCGCTGCTCGATATACGCTTCGAGGAAATCCTGGCGTAGGGGGAAGAAAAAAGGCGCGTCGTTAGCCCTAGCCGCCAGGAACGCCGAAGGATCGAGTAAATCCTGCGTTCCGAGGTTCAGGCAGTAGATTTCATCGATATCGACAACCGCTTGATCGTTATCGTCAGCGCGAAAAATTACCAGATGCCGATTGAGTGGCCGCGAACCGCCGTACCGACCACGCCGCCAGATACCTGTCGATTGATCTCGACAATAGACGATGGCTTCCTCATACAATTGAGTTTTCCTAACGTCGACTAGATCGACCCTGAGCGTCCTCGCCTCAGGATTTAAAGGGGATTTGAAGAACGTGACTTCGCACTCGCCCTTCTCAAGATCCAATCTCGACAGTTTGCCAATGCCAGGAAAAGCACTGGACAGAACCAACTCACCGACTTCTAAAACCTGGTTCACTTCGTCCCTCTACCAGTATTATTTCCTATCCTTTTCCGTCTCTTACTAGCAACATGAACGAGGCGGTGGCGCTTGGCGCCTCACGCGGTAATGGGCGCGACTTCTGAGGCCAACACTTCCGGTGACGCTCACCCTATCCGTTGGCCATAGCCGGGTAAAGCCATAGCATGGTGTTTTTTTGCTATCACAGCTAGCCAATGCACGATTGGATCACCCGCAGCCATCAGTGGACCCGCAAAAGGCGACACATAGCCACACACCCATTGACTTTACCGGCACAGCATGCCTAGCACTGACCCTTGAATGCCGCCAGCGCACTAGCACCGGTTCCTGACGCGATTCTCTGCAGGACTCAACCATATGTAACCCTTAAGTACATATCCATATGCGCTTACCTGTACAACTACATTTTTCGAACAGATCGAACCACGCTGAAACACGCTGCTGAAAAGCAGCCGTTCGAATCGAAAAAATCCATAACGCCATGAAATTCGGCGCCCCTACGAAAGTCGGCCCCCGAGTGCTGTTCTGCGTGGTATCAGCAATGCCCTGGCAGCCGGTCAATCGAGTTGTCCATGCTCATGTAACGTCCTACTAGTGAAATCCAAAGATTGCCCTAGGCCGATCCCGGATCAAACTCAGGATTCCGTATTCCAGATGGTATTCCAGTAATTTTCATAACAGCATTTTCTACCTAATTTTCAGATAGATATAGATTCAATTCAGATAATCCCGGCCTAAGCGAGCCTTACAAACCTAACAGTTCGCGTAGCTCGCAAGTGCTTTTTTCTGTGCCCGGACCGATAGCGTTGGCTCAATCGCACCGCTGCCATAGCATCGCCCCAGCCCTCCCCCCTTGCAGAACCTCCCCCACAAGCCGAAACTGCACCAAACGACGAGGTACACCATGGCACTCCACTACCCGCCCAGCCTCCTGTCTCAAGAAGAACGCTCAGCCATCGCTGAAATCGAAGCCACCACCAATATCCTGCGTCTGGTGACCCGGCTAACCAACATGCGCTTCGCCGCGATCACCAAGTTCGGCGACGCGGAATTGGTGATCTGCTCCGTGCACGATTCCGCCGACCTGGGAATCGGCGCAGGCGAGGCTTTTCCGCTGGAAGACACGATCTGCAGCGAGTTCCAGCGAGACCCAGCGCCGTTGCTGATCCCGAAAGTCAGCCATGACCACAGCTTCGCCTCACGACTGATCGTCAAGACCTATGATCTGGACAGTTACGTAGGCGTGCCCATTTTCCTGCCTGATGGTCGCTTGTATGGAGCGCTTTGCGCGATTGATTCGCGGCCTGTGCTGTTTGAAGATCCGGATGTGTGCGAGACGCTGGAGATTTTTGCCCGGTTGATCGGGTGCATATTCTTTGCGAGCTTGGCGGTTAAGGTGGCGAGTGTCGGGATTGAGTTGGAGTGATTGTTGGAGGGGGATGCTAGCTCAGGTCACCCTCAAGCGATGTGTACACACAGTCCCGCACAACAAGCGCGACAACTGCTCCACCGAATAGGGTTTATGCAACAACTCGAATCCATCGGTCCCTTTCTCTGCCAGCACATGGCTGTATCCCGACGTCAGCACTACAGGTAAACCTGCGTATCGCCGACGAATCTCATGGGCCAACTCGATGCCTGTCATCCCCGGCATCACTACATCGGAAAACACCACTTTGAATCGGCTGGCGTCGCGGGCCAGTTCGGCCAGGGCTTCCTGTCCATTGATGGCAAGGACCGGCCGGTAGCCTAGATCCGTGAGTGAGTGCATCGCAAAGGCGTCCACTTGAGGGTTGTCTTCGACGATCAATACACCGGTGCCGTGCCCGTGTACCAATTCATGGGTCGCTTCGACATTCCGTGGCTCGCGCGGCTCGGATGCTTGGGGCAGGTAGAGTGTGAAGGTGGTGCCTTGATCGACTTCACTGTCCACGGTGATCTCGCCACCCGATTGCTTGGCGAACCCAAACGCTTGCGACAGGCCAAGGCCCGTGCCCTGCCCCACGCCTTTGGTGGTGAAGAAGGGCTCGAATATCCTGCCCAGGTGCACCGGCGCGATGCCGCTGCCGGTATCGGTCATCGAGATCACTACCTGATCGCCGGCGATCATCGGCTGTTCGCCAGCCTTGGCTTCGTAGCGGGCTGGATCCACTCGGATAATGAGGCGCCCTTGGCCGACCATGGCGTCACGCGCGTTGACGGCCATGTTGACGATTGCCATGTCGAACTGAGAGGGGTCGGCGATCACGAAGTGGCTGTGTTCGGGGATGTCCATCACCAGCTCCACTTCGGCGCCCACCAGAGTCTTGATCATGCTGGCCAGGGCCCGCAGGTTCTCTGCAGGTGCGAACACAGTCGGTTGCAGTGTTTGACGCCGGGCGAAGGCAAGCAGTTGCGAGGTGACTTTGGCGGCTCGTTCGACGGTGTCGGCGATGGCTGACACGTAGCGTGCGCGTCGCTCGCTGGAGAGATCCGGCCGTTTGAGCAGGTCAGTCGACGACTTGATTACGGTCAGCAGGTTGTTGAAGTCGTGGGCGACGCCACCGGTGAGTTGGCCGATGGCTTCCAGCTTCTGCGATTGACGCAGGGCTTCCTCGGCGGCGGCCAGGGCGTTGGCGCTCTCCCGCTCGGCGGTGAAGTCGCGGCCCACGGCGTTGATCTGCTGCTCGTCTGGCTGGGTCGACCAGGATATCCAGCGGTAGTACGCCTTCATAGCCGACGCTTTCGCCCTGCACAGGCGAAAAGCTGTAGGTCCATACGGTCTCTTCCTCTCTGCCGTGACGCCGCATCATCATCGACAAGTTCTCTATGGAGAAACCATCGCCTGTGGCGAGCACCTGTGCCACTTGGGGGCTGAGCACACGGGCGATGTCGGTGAGCACCTCCGGCATCGGGCGACCGAACGCTGCAGGGTGCCGATCGCCCAGTGCCAGGCCGTAGGCATCGTTATAGAGCAACCACTGCTGCGGCCCCCAGTAAAGGGCCGCGATGCCCTTGGTGTTCAATACCAGCGACAAGGCAGTACGCAGGGATGCAGGCCATGAGCTGTAATCGCCCAGAGCGGTGCTGTACCAATCCGTGTCGCGCACTAAGTCTCCCATTTCTACGCCGCCGATCATGGGCGGGACAGGAGCCAGCGAGTTGGGGGAATTAAGGCAAGCCTCCTCCACGACCCACGAGCCTTTTTGGATTTATGCTTGAGACACTGCTTGCAAACAATCAACCGGGACCGGAGCCCTGGCTAGACAGGCATCACAGTTGACCTGCCTACCCACGCTGCCTATCCTCCCACTCGTCACGCCACATGCGTGACCAGGTTTGACGGCCTGTCTTACATACGAACGCGCAGTCTCAAGACTCGGCTCGGGCGCCTCCGCACCCGTTTCGAACGCTATGGCGGCTGTGCGTGGGGCACCTTCGGGTGCGCCGGGTTCGTATGTGACCGGTCCGTCAACCCATGCACAGCTGCCACCCACTCGTTTGACGGCGAGTGCTGGCAGATCTCACCTCACATACGGAAGTCGCCAATCATGAAAGATCAAACGAATCTCGCTGCTTACCAATCCCTTCAACGTGCTAGTCAATTGCTAGATACCGCGTCGGTGCTTGCTGCGGAAACGAGCGATGCCAATCAGCAGCTCTGTCGTGCGCTTAACCAAGCTGTGGCCTTGCTGACGGAGACGAGCAGGACGCTGGTGGAGGATTCGCTGCTGGAGATGAAGTTGCGGTTTAGTTGATTCCGATCGTCATCAAGCACGAAGGCGGTGCCGATCGAGATTGATAGGTACCGTTCAAAAAATGAACAGCATTGCAATAGGTGAGTGCGGTTCACTGCCTTAGAATCCAGTATTCGGAAGTCGATCCTGGTGGCTTCGTCACTGATTGCGAAGCTCTTCTGGGACCAAGTGGGGACCAGGGGCTTGACGCGGCACGCAGGGTCTACGTAATGAGGATCGCTTGCGCGTACACAGGCCTACGGTGCTGAAGATCATAACCGTTTCAGGTACGCCTGCCATGCATCCCACACTGCCTATCGCCCATTGAACGGACTTACTGGTTACCGCACACTGACCCCATTCTTTTCCGATAAAACGGCCTTCCATGAGCGACCAGCCCAACTCCATCCCTCTCATCATCCTCGACGTGCAAGACGCCATCGACCAGCCGAAATGGAATGGCAAGAGCAACCCCGGCTACCTGGAAACCATCCAACGCCTTCTACAACTTTGGCGCTCGAATAACTGGCCTGTGCTTCACGTAAAGCACGATGAACCTACACCTACTTCGACCTACCACACCCACGGCCCATGGAATGGCATCAAGCAAGAAGTTGCCCCCTTGGACGGTGAACCGGTCATTACCAAACAGCAGAACTGCGCGTTCATCGGTACCGATCTGGATGCCATGCTCAAGCAGATGCAGGTGACGCGTTTTGTGCTGACGGGTGTGGTTATCCACAACAGCATGGACGCCACGGTTCGGGTGGGGAAAGCCTTGGGGTACAACATCATTCTTCCCTCGGATGCCACGACGGCAGTGCCGATCACCGCAGCGGACGGCACCGTCTGGGATGCTGAAACCGTTCATAATCTGACGTTGGCGATACTGGGGAGTGAGTACGCCGAGGTGGTGCTGGCGCGGGATGCGGTCGAGGCGCTTGGATTAGGGGGCTGAGGTGAGGCGACTGGCCTCATCGCCGGTAGAGCCCGCTCTAACATGGCTCGCGAAATCAGTGAATCATCACAAAGGAAACGGGAGCCGCAGCTCCCGTTTCTTTCATTTACATACCTGCTCAACCGTACTCAGAAATCGACAGAAGCACTGACAGAGAATGTCCGCGGCGCGCCGAGTACCAGATAGTTAGACCCCGGATAACCGCCGGTGGATGCCCAGTAATCGCGACCGGTCACGTTGTCCACGCGCGCACGCAGGGTCACGTCGCGCTCGTCCACTTTGAAGCCGTAACGAGCACCCAGGTCCAGACGTGTCCACGAAGGAATCTCAAGGCTGTTGGCGTTATTGGCGTACTGGCTGGCGGTGTAGATGACGCGGCTGGTCAAGGTCACACCGTTGAGCCCAGGCACGTCCCACTCACCGCCGATGTTGGCCTGTGTCTTGGGCACGCCGATAGGCTCGTTGCCGTCGTTTTCGCCGTTCTGGGTTTTGGTCAGCTCGGCATCGAGCAAGGTGACGCCACCCAACAGGCGCACGCCCTGTGTGGGCTGGCCGAACACCGACAGTTCGATACCACGGTTTCGCTGCTCGCCGCCGTCTTTGAACACCTGGTTCTCGACGATGCCGACCGGCTTCTCGGTCTGGAATACAGCCAGGCTGCCGCCCAGGTTGCCGCTGTCGTACTTGATGCCGACCTCGGTTTGCTTGGCGACATAAGGTGTCAAGGATTCCCCGGAGTTCAGCACCGGCGCGGTCGAGCCGTTGGGCAAGGTGGTGGTGGCACCTGCGGTATCACCTTTGGTCAGGCCTTCGATGTAGTTCGCGTACACGGAGAACTGGCCGTTCAACTGATACACGATGCCTGCCACGGGTGTGGTTTCGTAGCGTTTGTACTGAGAAGTGCGGTCGCCGCTGATGTAGTTGTATTCGGTGACATCCAGGCCCTGGCGACGAGCGCCTAGGGTGACCAGCAACTGATCGTCGAAGAAACCCAGGGTGTCGGCAATGGCCAAGCTTTGTGTGTGGGTACGCCCAGTGATTTCCGGATCGGACATGGAGCCGTTGAACAACACGTTCTCGGGCTGTGCTGCGTCGTTGGAGCCGTACAGATCGCCCACTATCGGGTTGGAGAAATTGCCAGCCCAGGCGTTCTTGTCCTTGGTGTCGTACATGGAACCTGAAACGACCCACTCATGGGATACCGGGCCAGTCTGCAGGTTGAAACGCATACCCACTTCACCCGTGGTGACGGTCTCTTCGCGGTAGTTGTCGAAGCGCGAGGCGGAAGTCACACCGGAGGGGGTGGATGACGGATTGGCGAGGACGTTTTTTTCCTCGCCTTTGCGCATACCCGCGGCGGCCCAGGTGGTGAGAGAGTCGGTCAGGTCATATTCGGCGCGGAAGGTGCCGAAGGTCTGCTTCTCTTTCGAGTAGGTCCAGGACTGTCCGTAGTTGTCACGCGCTTTGGGCGCGCTAGGAATACCGCCTACCGGGGTAACGCTCGGCTGGGGCGTATCGATGAAGTGATACTGATGGCCGACATCGGCAGACAGGCGCAGCCGGTCGCCTTGGTAATCGAGGCCCAGGGCGAACATATCCAGGTTGCGGTCCTGATCATCCACCGAGGTTTCACCGCCTCGCTTGGCCGCGTTGATTCGAACACCAAAGCGATCATCTTCGCCGAAGCGACGGGCGACGTCGGCGGCGACCGTGCCGAAGCCGTTGTTCTCGGCACCTACAGTGAGGCGTGTAAGCGGCTCGTTCGGCGCGCGCTTGGGCAAGATGTTGATGGCACCACCAATTCCGGTGCCGCCTGGCGCTGCGCCGTTGAGGAAGGCGTTGGCGCCGCGGAACACTTCAACGCGTTCGATGAATTCGGAGGCCACGTACTGCCGAGGCAACAGGCCATAGAGCCCGTTGTAGGCAATGTCATCGGAGTACAGCGGGAAACCGCGCATCACGTACAACTCTTGGAAGTTGCCGAATCCACGGGCGATGCGAACCGAAGGGTCGTTCTGCAGAATGTCCGCGACACTGCGCGCCTGCTGATCCTGAATGAGTTGATTCGTGTAGGACGTTGAAGTGAACGGCGTCTCCATGTAGTCCTTGTTGCCCAGAATACCTACCCGGCCGCCCCGTGCGACCTGACCACCCTCGTATTCGGGCACCAGGCCTTCGCGCGAAGCGTCCGCGCTGGCAGAGATCGCCGTCTCGCCCAATTCCAGCGTTGTCCCTTGGCTTGCGGCGGGACCTTCCGGCTGCGTTGTTTCCACAGGCAGCTCAAGCGTCGTTTGCGCATGGGCGACAATCGGCGAAAAGCTGGCGATCAGGCAAATGGGTAACCAAACGGAACTGACCGCGGCTTTACGTGGAAACTGTGGGATAGGCATGAACAATCCTGCTGGGGATGGGCGACTGAAGAGAGTGGGCAAACTGCTGGATTGTAGCGAATGCGAATCTTTCTCTGCTACATCTTCAGCTTTTTTATGTGGGCTCAAGTCGCTTTTGGGATCTTTGGGGCGACGGGACGTCGGCTGGCCTCATCGCGGGTAGAACCCGCTCCCACATTGAGACAGGGGTTTGTATGGGAGGGTTGGGGACTAGAAGCAGATCGCGGGGCAGCTGATGTCAGCTCCCGGCCAGGCGCTGATGTGACTGCTGCATGATTTCGCGCTGTTCGTGGAGCGGCGAAACCAACTCCAGATCATCCCGTATACACGCCACGCCATGACCTGCGCTGACCTCACGCAACAGCGGTCGATCCTGTGCGCAGGCGGGCAGGACGTAGGGGCAGCGGGTGCGAAACGCGCATCCCGAAGGCGGTGAAATAGGGCTAGGGATATCGCCCTGAAGCACGATTCGCTGCCGCCGCTGCCCGGGTTCGGGCATGGGGATGGCCGACATCAGCGCTTCGGTGTAGGGGTGTCGGGGATGGCTGAACAGCTCGCGGGTGGGCGCTATTTCGACGATGCGGCCCAGGTACATCACCGCAACGCGGTCGGCGATGTGGCCGACCACGGCCAGGTCGTGGGTGACGAAGAGCATGGTCAGGTTCATCTGCCGACGGATGCGCGCGAACAGGTTGAGCACTTGCGCCTGCACCGAGACGTCCAGGGCCGACACCGGTTCGTCGGCCATGATGAATTCAGGTTCCAGGGTCAGGGCGCGGGCGATGCCGATGCGCTGGCGTTGACCGCCGGAGAACTCGTGGGGGTAACGGTCCAGGTACTGGGCCGCGAGGCCGACGGTTTCCAGGGCCTGCCCGGCCTTTTCCCGGCGCCCGGCGGCGTCGAGTTCGGGGTTGTGGAAGCGCAGCGGCATGGCGAGGATGTCACCCACGCTCATGCGCGGGTTCAGCGAACCGTAGGGGTCCTGGAAGATCATCTGCATGCGCTTGCGATAGGGCTTGAGCAGGCGGTCGTTGAAGGGTGTGATTTCGACGTTGTCGAAGACGATGTGCCCTTCGGTGGGTAGGTCGAGCATCATCAGGCTGCGGCCCAGGGTGCTCTTGCCCGAGCCGCTTTCGCCCACCAGGCCGAGCACTTCGCCACGGGCGATGCTCAGGTCGACACCATCCACGGCGCGGACCAGGTTGTCGTCGCGGTCGCGACGGTGAGCGAGGAAGGTCTTGCGCACGGGGAAGTATTTCTTCAAGCCGACGACGTCGATCAGCGGACGTTCTTTCATCGTGCACCTTCCTGTTCGGTCGCCAGTTCCCGCCAGCGCACGCAGCGCAGTTGGTGGCCCATTTCGATTTCTTCCAGCACGGGTGCCTGTTGGTCGCAGCGGCCAGCAATGCTGTAGCCGCAGCGCGGGTGGAAGGCGCAGCCGCTGGGCGGTGTGCTGGGGTCGGGGACAAAGCCGGCGATGGTGCCCAGTTCACCTTGCGCCAGACCGGCGTGTTCGAAGCGCGGCACTGCGGCCAGCAAGCCGCGGGTGTAGGGCATGCGCGGCGATGACAGCACCTGGCTGACGCTGCCCTGTTCGACGATGCGCCCGGCGTACATCACCATGACCCGGTCGGCGATTTCCGCGACCACGCCGAAGTTGTGGGTGATGAACAGGATCGCCATGCCGTTCTTCTTCTGCAGGTTGCGCAGCAGGTCAAGGATCTGCGCCTGCACGGTCACGTCCAGCGCGGTGGTGGGTTCGTCGGCAATCAGCACGTCCGGCTCCATGGCCAGGGCGATGGCGATCATCACCCGCTGGCGCATGCCGCCGGACAGCTCGTGGGGATAACAGTCCAGGCGCTTGACCGGTTCCGGAATGCCGACCTGCTCCAGCAGGGCCAACGCGCGGGCGCGGGCGTCGGCCTTGCTCAGGGACTCATGGAAACGGATCGCTTCGGCGATCTGGTCGCCTACGCGGTGCACCGGGTTCAGCGAGGTCAGCGGTTCCTGGAAGATCATCGCCACGCGGTTGCCGCGCACGTGGCGCATCTGCTGCTCGCCCATGGCCACCAGGTCGATGGGCGCGCCGTGGCGGTCGGCGACGATGGCGCTGCCGTCGATGCGGGTTTTCGGCGCTTCGGCGAGCAGCTTCATGATGGCCAGGCTGGTGACGCTCTTGCCTGAACCGCTCTCGCCCACCAGGGCCAGGGTTTCGCCGGCACCGATGGTGAAGTTGATGTCGTGGACCACGGGCACGTAGCCGGCGCCCTTGCGGAAGGCGACGTTGAGGTGCGCCACGGCGATCTTTTCATCTGCGTTCATTTCAGGTCGCTCCTGCCGTCCAGCGCGTCGCGCAGGCCGTCGCCGATGAAGTTGAAGCTGGTCACCGCGAGGGTGATCGCCAGCCCGGGAATGATCGCCAGCCAGGGCGCCTTGCCCAGGTACTGCTGGGCGGCGTTGAGCATGTTGCCCCAGCTGGGCAAGGGCGGCTGGATGCCGTAGCCGAGGAAGCTGATGTAGGCCTCCAGCAGAATGGCGTTGGCGATGGTCAGGGTGGCCGCGACGATGATCGGGCCGATGGCGTTGGGCATCAGTTCGCGAAACATGATCCAGCGGTTGCTGGCGCCGATCATGCGGGCGGCCAGGGTGAAGTCGCGTTCGCGCAGCGAGCGGATCTCGGCTTCGACGATGCGCGAGATTTCCATCCAGCTGGTCACGGCGATGATCAGGGTGATCATCATCGGGCTGGGTTTGGTGAACGCCGCCAGCACCAGCACCAGGAACACGCTGGGAAAAGACAGGAAGGCATCGACGAAGCGCATCAACCCGGCGCCGACCCAGCCGCGGTAGTAACCGGCGATGACGCCGATCAGGGTGCCGATGACGATGCTGATGAGCATCGCGCAGAAGCCCACCATCAACGAGATGCGCCCGGCGTTGAGCAAGCGGGCAGCCGTGTCGCGGCCCAGCGCGTCGGTGCCCAGGTAGTGATTGCCGGTGAACGGCGGCGCGAAGCGGTTGCGGATGTCGATGCTCAGGTCGTTGTAGTGCAGCAGGTAGGGGCCGAACACGCAGGCCAGGATCAATACGGTGATCATCACCACGCCGAGCACGGCCAGTTTGTGGCGCATGAAACGGCGCAGGGTGGGGTTGGCCAGCCAGGCCCAGCGGCGGCTGGCGGGCAGGTAGTGCGTGGCGGTGGTCATGGGCGGTACTCCTTCAGGCCAGCCGGACACGGGGGTCGGCGACGCCTATCAACAGATCGGCGAGCAGGTTGCCCAGCAGCACCAGTACGGCCGAGAACATCAGAATGCCCATGATCACCGGGTAGTCGCTGTAACCCAGGCTGTCGAGGAACAGCCGGCCCATGCCGGGCCAGGTGAACACCGTTTCGGTGATCAGCGCGCCGCCGAGGATGGTGGGTATCTGCAGCCCGGCGAGGGTGATCATCGGCAGCAGGGCATTGCGAATCACGTGGTGAGTCAGCACTCGGCGATAGGGCACGCCCTTGGCGCGGGCGGTGCGGACGAAGTCCTGGTCGATCACGTCCAGGGTGGCGGAGCGCATGTAGCGGCTCCAGATCGCCACGTTGACCAGGGCCAGCACCAGCACCGGCAGCACCAGGTGAATGGCGTAATCGCCCAGGGACTGGTCGCCGATGGTGTACATGTTGCCCGCCGGGAGCCAGCCCAGGTGCAGGGAGAACAAGAAGATCGCCACCAGCCCGAACCAGAAGGTGGGAATCGACAGCGCCACCATCGCGCCGACCGTGGCCAGGGTGTCGAACACCGAATAGCGGCGCACCGCCCCTAGCACGCCAACCCAGGTGCCAATGACGATGGACAGCAGCGTCGAGGTGCCCATCAGCAGCAACGTCGCGGGCAGGTGCCCGGCAATCACGCTGAGCACCGGGCGGCCGTCGCGGAACGAGTTGCCCCAGTCGCCGACGAACAGATGGCTGAACCAGTCGATGTACTGCACCAGCAGTGGCCGCTTCAAGCCCAGCTGCTCGGCGATGCGGTCCAGCTCGGCCTGGCTCATGCCGGGGTTCAGGGCGAACTGCGACATCGGCCCGCCGGGAGCCAGGTTGAGCACCATGAAGCCGATCAGCGAGACCAGCACCAGCACCACGGCGCTCTGCCCCAGGCGGTTGAGAATGTAGTTCGGCATGCTTGAATCCTCTGCGGTGCGAACGACACCCGACCCTGCGGCCAGGCATGGGCGTGCTCAGGTCCAGGACCAGGTGTTGACGTTCCAGGGTTCGATGCGCAGGTTGATGTTGCCGGTGAAGCCCTTGAGGCCCGATTTGTAGCCGCGCACGTAGGTGTACTGAAACAGCGGCAGGATGGGCAGGTCCTGGCGGATCAGGTCCTGCACCTGCACGTACACCGCCTTGCGCTGAGCGACGTCCTGGATCGCCGCGCCTTGGGCCAGCAGTTCGTCGACCTTGGCGTTGACGTATTGCGAGTTGTTCTGCCCGGCCCCGCCTTTGGCATTGGTCGATTGCGAACCGAAGTAGTCGCGGGTGTCGGGGTCGGCACCGGTGAGGAAGTTGTTGCCGACGATCACCGAGTCGAATTTGGACTGCACCCAGTACTCGCCCCACATCACCGCAGGCGGCAGGTTGGAGATTTTCATCTCCACACCGATGGCCAGCCAGGTCTGCTGGATGAACTGCTGCGCCTGCTCGCGGATCTGGTTGCCGGCGGTGGTGGAGTTGGTGAACGAGAGGCGCACCCCGCCCTTCTCGCGAATGCCGCCAGCGCCCGGTTTCCAGCCGGCGTCATCGAGCAGTTTGCTGGCCGCCTCGATGTTGAAGCTTTGCTTGGGCAGGTTCGGGTTGTAGTAGGCCGACTGTTGCGGCATGTAGGTTTCGGTGGGCAGCACCAGGCCGAAATACAATTCGTCGATGATGGTCTTCTTGTCGATGGCCATGTACAGCGCCTGGCGCACGACGGGGTCCTTGAACTGCGGGCGCTCCATGTTCAGGGTCACCGACTCGATGGTGGCCACCGGCAAAATCACCACGGTGCGCCCGGCCAGGTCCTTGGCTTCCTCGTAATGGTCGGGGGTGATGCCCTGCATGGCGGTGACGTCGATGTCGCCGGTCTTGAACTGGGTGTAGAGCACGGTCAGGTCGGGGATGTACTTGAAGATCACGCTGTCGATCTGCGGCTGGGTGCCGTGATAGTCAGGGTTGGCCTTGAGCTGGATGTGGTCGCCAGCCACCCGCGTGCCCCACTTGAACGGCCCGGTGCCGATCGGTGCATTGTTGAACGGTGCCGTGTTGACGTCGGCGGCGACCGAGAGAATATGTTTGGGCACCATGAAGGTGGACGACAGGATCGAGGCGTAGGGTGCGTAGGATTTCTCCATGCGCCAGTGGATTTCGGTGGGCGAAACCACGGTGATGTCGCGCAGCAGATCGTGGCCGGCGCGGCGACCGCTGCGAAAATTCGGCGAGACGATCAGTTCCAGGGTGTACTTCACGTCTTCGGCGGTGAAGGGTCGGCCGTCGTGCCATTTGGCATCGCTGCGCAGTTTCACCTTCCACTGCAGGCCGTCGGCGGAGATGCCGCCATTGGCCACGGTCGGCACTTCGGTGGCCAGGGCCGGAACGAATTCACCGCTGGGCGAGATGCCGAACAGCGGGTCGAACACGTTCCAGTGGATGCCGTCGTCCACTTCGATGTGCGGCATGTGCGGATTGAAGACGGTGGGTTCCTGGGACAGGCCGATGATCACCTGTCCGGACGGCGGGGCGGCCATGGCCGCGAACGATTGGCTGGTCCGGCCCAGGGGCAGCAGGCTGCCCGCAGCACCGATGATGGCCATGGCCAGCGCCTGGCGGCGGGTCGGGTTCGACAGGCTGTTGCCTTTATCCGAGTCATCGCGTTGCGACATGCTGAAGCTCCCACAGTAAGGAAGAAAGGGCAGGTGGCAGGCGTTGGAAAGCGTCTTGGACGCTGGACCCGGGCTCGTTCGAACGAGCTTCTGCAGGGCTGTTGCCGAGTGATCGGGCGGTTCTAGAATCCGGAAATGGGCCGTGGGTTGGAGCCATCGCTGAAGCGCGACAGGCGAAACGCTTGCGGGTCGACGATCGGGGTTTCACCGGTGACCAGATTGGCCATCAGCCTTCCTGCCGCCGGCCCGATGCCGAAGCCATGACCCGAGAATCCGGTGGCGATGAAAAATCCGGGCACACCGTCCACCGCCGAGATCACCGGCACGGCATCGGGCGTGACATCGATCATGCCGCCCCAGCGCTGGGCGATCCGCACGTTGGCGAACACCGGGAAGGCGTTGGTCAGGCTGGCCAGGGCGCGGTTAGTTTGCCGGATCGATGGCACCGGATCGAGCACGCGGCGGTATTCGAAGGGGCTGGCTTCGTCCAGTGCCCAGCGCTTGGGCAGCACCGCTTCCTGGAAAAAACGCTGGCCCAGGCGAAACGACAGTGACTTGTGCTCCTGCTGCAACGCAGGCCAGAACTGCCGCGCGTAACGAAAGGAGTCGGGGACGATGTCGGCGATGTTTTCGTGGCCGGAGGCGACGGTGTAGCCGCCGTCCTGGCGTTTGCGCACGGCGAAGTCCATTGCCCAGATGGCGGATTCCGGGCCGCCCTGCAGGGGCGTGGTACGGATCACCGAATTGAGCACCTTGAGCTGCGGCAAATGCACCTTCAACGGCGAGCAGAACAGGCTCGACCAGGCGCCACCGGCCAGCACCACGGACGTGCAGGCGATCGCGCCGCGCTCGGTGATGACGCCGCTGACCCGGCCTGCCGTGCGCTCGATGCCACGCACCGCGCACTCGGTTAAGATCATCGCCCCTTTGGCCCGCGCCGCTTCGGCAATCGCCGGGGCCGCCTGTTGCGGTTCGGCGCGACCGTCATCGGGGGTGTACAGCGCACCCTTGATGCGCAGACGCTCGGCGCCGGGCAACACCGTGGCCAGGTCGGTGCCCGAGAGCATCCGCGCACGCACCGGGTAATCGTCCAGATTGGCCTTCCAGCGCTCGTGCTCCGCGTAGCTTTGATCGTCCGCACAGGTGAAGAGAATGCCGGCGCGGGTGTAGCCGACGTCCTTGCCGATGCGCGCGGCGAGGTCGCCCCAGATGTTCAGGGCATGGGCCATCAGCGGCAGTTCACGCGGGTCGCGGCGCGAGATGCGCACCCAGCCCCAGTTGCGACTGGACTGCTCGTGACCGATGCCACCTTTCTCGCACAGCGCCACCTTCAAGCCGCGTTCGGCAAGCTCCAGCGCCGTGGAGGCACCGACGATGCCACCCCCGATCACCACCACGTCGACACGCTCCGGCAGTTGTTCATCGCCCTGTACGGGTACTACGCGAGGTCCTGGCATCGCTGGCTGTTCTCCTGATGGATCATGAATGGATGGGCGCTGCGAGGGCCCGGATATTGCAGCGCATTTGCAGTGCCAGTCGGCCTGCCGGGCCATGGCTCGGCAATCGTCGCTTCACGGGAGAGGTCAGCATGCCCCACACCGACTCATCGACCCGCCGCCTGCCACGCTGCAGCACTCAAGGCACGCAGACGCTGGATCGCTCCTTCGACATTCTCCAGGCGATCGCGGCGCGCGGTGCGCAGGGTGCGACCATCGATGCGCTCAGCGCCGACACCCAGCTCAGCCGCGCCACCCTGTACCGCCTGCTCAAGGCCATGAAATCCTACGGCTTCGTGCGCCTGCCGCGGCTGCGGGGCCCCTACTTCCTGGGTTACCAATTGCTCAGCCTCGGTGCCCAGGCCGGCAACACCGGCGGCGTGCGCGAGTTGGCCCGCCCGGCCTTGCTGCGCCTGTGCGAGACCTTTCAGGACAGTTTCTTTCTGTTCGTTCAGGACGGCTACTACGCCCTGTGCCTGGAGCTGCACGAAGGCGCCAATCCCACTCAGAGTTTTGCCGACTGCGTGGGCGCGCGCGTGCTGAGCGGCGTTGGTCAGGGCTCGCTGGCGCTGCTCAGCCACCTGCCCACTGCGGCCCGTGCGCAGATTCTGGAACACAACGCGCCGCGCCTGCTGCGTGAATACGCCATCAGCGACAGTGCCCTGCGCTCCACCTTCAAGCAGGTGCGCCAGCAAGGTTTCGCCTGCGGCCTGGCCGATCGCGTGCTGCCGCTGCACACCGGCGTGGCGGTGCCGATCCTCGATGCCAGCGCCGCCCCGGTGGGGGCGCTGAGCTGCGCCTTGCCCAGCGTGCGCATGACCCCGCTTTACCAGCAGCGATTGGTGCAGGCCATGCGCAAGGAAGCCGACAGCATCGCGCAACGGCTGGGCGCCTGAATGAACGCGCCTCATCGGGCGAACCGGGCGAAACGAAACGGCGCAGGATCGACCAGGGGTTGGTCGCCGGTGATCAGGTCGGCCATCAGGTGGCCGGCGCCCGGTCCGATGCCGAAACCATGCCCGGAGAAGCCGGTGGCCAGGTAGAAGCCCGGCAGGCTCTGCACCTGATCCATCACCGGGACGATGTCGGGTGTGACATCGATCAGCCCCGCCCAGCGCTGCTCGATCCGCGCCTGGGCAAAGATCGGGAATTGCTCGGCGAGCATGCTCAGGGCCTTGTCGAGGTAGGCGTCCACCGGCTTGGGATCGTACAAACGCTGTGTCTCGAACGGTGAAGCCTGGGCATTGCTCCAGCGTTTGGGCGTGTTGAGTTCCTGCCAGCTCTGGCGGGTCACGCGCAGGCGGTATTCGTGGTGATGCGCCCTGACCATGGGCAGAAAGTCGGGTAGGTAGCGAAAGCTGTCCGGCACCAGCGCCGCCACGTTGGCGTTGCGCAGGGCCACGGTGTAGCCGCCGTCGGCACGCTTTCTGAACGAGACCTTCTCGGTGGCCACGGCGCACTCCGGCCCGCCCGGCAGCGGCCCGGTGCGCATCACCGAACCGAGCACGCGCAGCTGCGGCAGGCGGATGCCCAGGTTGCCGCAGAACAGGCTCGACCAGGCACCGGCCGCCAGCACGACGCTGGTGCATTTGATTTCGCCCAGTTCGGTGACCACCGAACTGACCCTTCCCGCGGTGGTTTCGACACTGCGCGCGGCACAGCGCACGAACAGCCTGGCGCCGCGTGCGCGTGCCCCTTCGGCAATGGCCGCCGTGGCGATGTCCGGCTCGGCGCGCCCGTCGCTTTCGGTGAACAGCGCACCGGTCCACGAGGCCGGCACCTTGGCTTGCAGGCGCGCCTGAATCTGGACGGTGTCGAGCAGCCGCGCCTCGATGCCCAGCGGTTTGGCCTGATCCAGCCAGCTGACCTTGGCTGCCAGCTCGGCTGCCGATTCGCAGGCATAGAGAATGCCGGAGCGGGTGAAGCCTGTCTCGTGGCGCAGCTTGCTGGCCCAGCCGTCCCACAGTTTCAGACTGGCGATGGCCAACGGCACTTCGGCGACGTCACGGCCCATGGTCCGCACCCAGCCCCAATTGCGCGACGACTGTTCGTGGGCGATGCCGCTCTTTTCCACCAGCACCACCGACACGCCCCGCTCGGCCAGGAAGAAGGCCGTGCACACGCCGATGATGCCGCCGCCGATGATCACCACATCGGCGCTGTCGGGCAGAGAAGTGTCGCTGTCGACGTGGGAAATGAGCGGGTACATGGGAACGCCTGCCAATGTCGGTGTCCCTACATCTACCCCTTGAAACGGCGAGCGGCAAGTCCTGGGGACGTGGCGCGCTCATGCTCTCACATGCTGAGACAAAGCCAGGCGCAATGGAAAATTATCAGGTTTTTTTCAGTCATCTTTTGCAACACCTTAGCCGCCATGAGACGTGGCCTGCGGCCATTACCACCGGGCACGTTGTCGCAGGCAACGCCCGCTCGGGCGGTTGCGCTGAATCGTTTCAGATGCGATAACAAATAAGCAAACGGCGCGAAAATCTCAAATAAAGCAGATTACAGGGCCCATGCACGCCGTACGCCGGCGATCCTGCTGAGCCCCTCCTGACCCGCCGAGTTGTGCCACCGCTGCGTGGCGATTTGCTCTTCACCGAGCCTGCCTTCCAACCTCATCGAGGCCATTCATTCGGCGCGCCCAAGCGCCGTGCTGCAAAAAAGGAACGGACCATTGAGCAATCAATCCACTCCGAACACCCCCCTCTCTCGCCTGTGCGACAAAATCGGCATCCCCTACCCCATGTTCTGGGGCTTCGTCGGCCTGCTGATCTTCATGATCGGCGACGGCGTCGAACTGGGTTACCTCTCCCCGTTTCTCAGTGACCGCGGCATGCCCGAAGGCGAAATCGCCATGGTGTTCACGCTGTATGGCGTCACCGTCGGCATCTCCTCCTGGCTGGCCGGCGCACTGTCGAATATCTGGGGGCCGAAACGGGTCATGATGCTGGGCCTGTTGATCTGGAGCGTGTTCGAGGTTCTGTTCCTGATCTATGGCCTGGAAACTCTGAGCTACAAGATGATCCTGCTGACCTATGGTCTGCGCGGCTTCGGCTATCCACTGTTCGCCTACGGGTTTCTGGTGTGGATCGCCGCCGCGACACCGTCGCGCAAGATGGGTCTGGCGGTTGGCTGGTTCTGGGTGGCTTATGCAGCAGGTCTGCCGACCCTGGGTTCACTGGTGGCGAGCGTGAGCATTCCGCTGATCGGCGCGTTGCAGACTTTCTGGCTGTCGTTCGCGCTGGTGGTCATCGGTGGTTTGATCGGCCTGATCGGCATGCGTGAAGCCCACGGCATGCGCCGCCTCGCACCCGAGGGCGAGAAGCCGCTGGTGTCGATGGCCAAGAACATCACCATCATGTGGTCGCACCCCAAGGTGACCCTGGCCGGTGTGGTGCGCATCATCAACACCTCGTCGATGTTCGGTTTTCTGGTGGTGCTGCCGGGGTTCTTCATGGACACGGTGGGGTTCACCCTGGAACAGTGGCTGCAACTGCTGACCATCGTCTTCGTGTTCAACATCATCGGCAACATGGGTTCCAGCGTCATCAGCACGCGGATCGGCTACCGCAATACCATCCTCTGGCTGGGCGCCATCGGTAGCACGATCACTACGCCGCTGTTCTTCTTCATGCCGCAGGCCTTTCCCGACAACTTCCTGCTGGCCTCGGTGTTCGGCGCACTGTATGGCCTGACCCTGGCGTGCTTCGTGCCGCTATCGGCACTGGCGCCGGCCCTGGCGCCGCACAACAAGGCCGCCGCGCTGTCGGTGCTGAGCTTGGGCGCGGGTGCATCCACCTGGGTGGGACCGGCGGTGGTGGCGATCTTCAATGAAAGCTTCGGCCTGGAAGGCGTGGTCTGGGCCTTCACCGGCCTGTATGCACTGAGTGCGGTCTTGACGGTGTTCCTGAAGGATCCCGAGCCGGTGCATGAGCCGTTGTTCAGCAAGACCAAGCGCCGGATAAAAGTCCGTGCGCCGCGTCTGGACTATCGCTGGGCGCATGCCACCAAGGATTGATCGTCCCGGTCAGGGCCGCTCGTAGACGGTCACCCGATTGCGGCCAGCGCGCTTGGAGGCATACAGCGCCTGGTCGGCCCATTCGATCAGTTGCTGGTGTTCGGTGCTGGGGTAGCCGAGGTCGGCTACGCCCAGGCTGATGGTGAAGCGGATCGGGCCGCTTTCGTGCTCGACCACTTCAGCCTCGACGGCCTGGCGCAACCGCTCGGCCAATATGGCGCCACCGGCCTTGTCGGTGTCCGGCAGCAGCACGGCGAACTCCTCGCCGCCGTAGCGTCCGGCAATGTCGGCGTCACGAACCAGCCCGCGCAGCACCTGCGCCACGCGCTGGATGACCTGGTCGCCCACCTGATGGCCATAGGTGTCGTTGACCCGTTTGAAGTGGTCGATGTCGAACATGATCAACGAGGTGGCGTGGCCATAGCGGCCATGTCGGACGTACTCGACCTTCAGCGCTTCTTCCCAGTGGCCACGGTTGCACAACCCAGTCAGGCGATCGGTGCTCGACAGCTTCTGCAGTTCCAGGTTGGAGGCCTGCAGTTGTCGCCGGTTGATGGCCACGTCGGTGACATCGTAGATCACCACGCAGATGTGTTTGACCTCACCATGGGTGGAGCGCAGTGGCAGGATGGTGGTGTTCTGATACATGAACGCCTCCTGCCCGGTGATCGGCTGGTAGTTCTTGAAGCGCAGCAGGTACGGACGCTGTTCCCAGATGGTGAAAGCCGGGGTGCCGAGGGTGACCACACTGCTGACCTTCTTGCGGAACCACTCGCAATCGATCTCCGGGAACAAGCTGAAGAAGCAATGTCCGATGGCGTCCTTGGGCTGCACGCCGGAGCGGTTTTCCATGAAGGTGTTCCAGACCTGCACCTGGTAATCGCTGTCGAGCACCACCACGCCTACGTCGATGCTCTGGGTGATCGCCAGCAGCCAGTGAAATTCGTCGAGTTCGATAGGTCGGCTCATGGTTCAGTTCATCAGGTAGTCGAGCTTGTCGCGCAGCAACGGTACCGAGTCCTCGGTGAACAGCAGCAACAGGTCGAAGTGAATGCAGTGGCCTTCCAGGGCGTAGCTGATTTCCACGGTGAGGGTCTTTTTCCAGCGGTGTTTGCCGACGGCGATGAGATCGTCGATCGCGGCATGGTTGCCAAGGATGTGCGGGTGGCTCTGGGAAAACATGACGTCCAACTGCTGGGCCAGGCCGCTGAGGCAGGCGCCGATGATGACCGATGACAGATCCAGCAGCATCTCGAGGTCGGAGTAGTCGAGCGCGCTGCGGTTCATCAAGCGAGCCAGGTCGGCGATGTCGCAATCGTGGAAGATCAGCATCGCTTCGCCGGCAATGCCGCCGCCGATGAACCCCTGGCAGATGGCGGTGATCGGTTGCTCACTCTGCACGTCCGCCAGCACCATGTGCAGCTCGCTGGCTTCGAGCAGGTTGACGTTGGGTACGGGCAGGTGGATGAACACGCCAAGCACTTTGGCCAGCATGGCGGCGGCCTGGCCCATGGCAACGTTGATGGCTTCGCGCAGGGCGTCGATGAAGCCGATGTGCAGCGTGCTGTCGCTGCTGCGACGCAGGGCTGTGCCAGTGGTTTTTTCCAGCAGGCCGGCCTTGAGCAGCACCCGGCGCAGCTCTTCGGGTTCGGCCGGTTTCTTGATGAAGGCCAGCGCGCCCAACTCGCGAACCCGGCGCAGGGCCTGATCCTGGACGTCGCCCGAGACGACGATGACCTTGCACGGCAGGTTTTGCTCGCGCAGCGCGGCCAGGACCTGGTAGCCGTCCATGTCGGGCATGGTCAGGTCCAGCAACATCACATCGCCTTTCCCCTGGCGCACGGCCTCGAGCGCCTGGTGGCCGTTCACCGCCTGGGTGACCGTGGCCTCCCAATCCGCCGGCAGGGCACGCAGCAGCTGCTTGCGAGCCATGTTCGAGTCATCGCAGATCAACAGGGGAATGGGCAGCATGTCCTCTCGTTCTCTCCATGGGGCGACGCGCATGATCGCCATTGATGCACCATTGCCCACCATACCCCCAAGGCCCTGTTCGCCGCTACCTTGCGTGCTGGCTATTTGCTTTCATTCGGCGCGAATGCCGATGTGGGTTACCGCGTTCAGCCTGATTCACCGCATCCACCGCCGACACGGGGTTGCAGATCGATCACGCCAGGCCTCTGTAGCAGCGGCGCAAGCCGCGTCCGAGCACACCGCGGTCTGCCCGATCCACCGCGCCAACCGCCGACGCGGCTCGCGCCGCTGCTACAGGGGCCACAACCGCTCACGGCGAGCGGTATGCCTGATTGACCGCGTCAACCGCCGACGCGGCTCGCGCCGCTGCTACAGAGGCGACAACCGCTCGCGACGGGCTTTTGTAGCAGCGGTGCAAGCCGCGTCCGGACGCACCACGGTCTGCCCGATCCACCGCGCCAACCGCCGACGCGGCTCGCGCCGCTGCTACAGAGGCCACAACCGCTCGCAACGGGCTTTTGTAGCAGCGGTGCAAGCCGCGTCCGGGCACACCGCGGTCTGCCTGATTCACCACATCGGCGGCCGAGGCGGCTACAGTGGGTGATTCGGGGGGCAACTTGCCCGGTATATGACCAAGTTGTATGATGTCTGTTAACAACCCGCCCACAGGACACGGAGACAACAATGCCTAACATCCTCGGTCACAACTTCATCGGCGGCAACCGCAGCGCCAGTGGCGAGCCCAAACTCAAGAGTGTCGACGCCACCACCGGCGAGGCGCTTCCTTATGCCTTCTACCAAGCCACCGATGCCGAAGTCGACGCCGCCTGCCAGGCCGCCGACAACGCTTTCCTGGAATATCGCCAGCTGAGCCCCGCTCGCCGCGCCGAATTCCTGGACGCCATCGCTGACGAACTCGATGCCCTGGGCGATGACTTCGTGGCCATCGTCTGCCAGGAAACCGCCCTGCCTGCCGGCCGTATCCAAGGCGAGCGCGGTCGCACCAGCGGCCAGATGCGCCTGTTCGCCAAGGTCCTGCGCCGCGGCGACTTCCTCGGTGCCCGCATCGATCTCGCCCTGCCGGACCGAAAGCCGCTGCCGCGCGTCGACCTGCGCCAGTACCGCATCGGCGTCGGCCCGGTGGCCGTGTTCGGCGCCAGCAACTTCCCGCTGGCATTCTCCACCGCCGGTGGCGACACTGCCGCAGCCCTGGCTTCGGGCTGCCCGGTGGTGTTCAAGGCCCACAGCGGTCACATGGCGACGGCCGATCTGGTGGGCACCGCCATCATCCGCGCAGCGGAAAAAACCGGCATGCCCAAGGGCGTGTTCAACATGATCTTCGGTGCCGGCGTCGGTGAGCCGCTGGTCAAGCACCCGGCGATTCAGGCAGTCGGCTTCACCGGCTCGCTGAACGGCGGCAACGCGCTGTGCAAGATGGCCGCCGAGCGCGCCCAGCCGATCCCGGTGTTCGCTGAAATGTCCAGCATCAACCCGGTCGTGCTGCTGCCAGACGCCCTGGCCACCCGGGGCGAAACCGTGGCCAAGGAACTGGCGGCTTCCGTGGTGATGGGCGGTGGGCAGTTCTGCACCAACCCAGGCTTGGTGATCGGCGTTCGCTCGCCGGCCTTCAGTGCTTTCCTCGAGCACCTGCAAGCGCAAATGGCAGCCCAGGCGCCACAAACCATGCTCAACGCCGGTGGCCTACGCAGCTACAGCAAAGGCGTCGAACACCTGCTGTCGCACCAGGGCGTCACGCATTTGGCCGGCAACCCGCAGGAAGGCCAACAGGCTCAGGCGCAACTGTTCAAGGCCGACGTGAGCCTGCTGCTCAACGGTGACGAACTGCTTCAGGAAGAAGTGTTCGGCCCGGCCACCGTGGTGATCGAAGTCGCCGACGATGCCGAGCTCAAGACCGCCCTGCAATCGCTGCGCGGACAGCTGACCGCCACCTTGATCGGCGAAACCGCTACCGACCTGGCCAAGTACCAGTGGCTGGTGCCGGTGCTGGAACAGAAAGTCGGTCGCATCCTGGTCAACGGCTACCCGACCGGCGTGGAAGTGTCCGATGCCATGGTCCACGGCGGCCCTTATCCAGCCACCTCCGATGCCCGCGGCACGTCGGTCGGCACCCTGGCGATCGACCGCTTCCTGCGCCCGGTCTGCTACCAGAACTACCCGGACGCGTTGCTGCCCGAAGCACTGCGCAATGCCAACCCGCTGGGCCTGCAGCGCCTGGTCAATGGCGAGTGGAGTTCACAGCCGATCGCATGACGCATCGGTGGTGACAATGAACGGCGCGATCTTGATCGCGCCGTTTTTTTTGCGTCGCCGTTCTCACTTTTTGTTTCAGCTCTGCCGCCCGTGGCCGATATGGGGAAATCACCGAGACCTTTTCATGGCGACCGCCATAAGCACAACTATGGTCGTCCAGGTCTGACCCTTTACTGTCAGGAGCACATTTTATGAACGGCTGGTTCGGCAATATCAGCGTTACCCGAAAACTTGCATTGGGCTTCGGCCTGGTGCTGGTATTGACCGCGCTGTTGGCGCTGACCGGATGGACCAGCTTGAGCAGCCTGATCCAGCGCAGCAACTGGATGAGCGATATTTCCGAGCTCAACAACAGCCTGACCAAGCTGCGCATCGTGCGGCTGCAGTACATGCTGACCAACGGCGACGACGCTTCGGCGCAAACCGTTCAAACCCAGCTCGACGCTTTCGAAGCACAGCAGAAGAAACTCATCGACGGTTTCAAGAGCCCTGAAAATCTGCAGCGCCTGAAGGCTCAGGCCGAACAGATCGGCGCCTACCAGAAATCGTTGAACCAGATGCGTGAAGGCTACAAGGCCAGCAATACCGCGCGGCAGAACATGGACACCACGGCAGCAGCAGCCTACGAGCTGGTCGACCAGATCGATGCGGCTGTGCTTGCCCTGCCCGACAGTGAACTGCGCTTCGACGAATACCAGGCCATCAATCGCGCCCGGCAGTTCATCCAGCAAGCACGCTACGACGTGCTGAACTACACCAGCAACGCCACCGATAAATCCGAGCAGACGGCCTTTGCCCAAATGGACCGGGCCGTGGCCGAGCTGCAACAGCTGACGACCCGCTTGCCCACCGAGCAGGCTCGCCTGCAGCAACTCAACGCGGCCCTGAGCAACTATCGCAATGCAGTGGCCGGTTTCAAGGCGTCGATCGCCCAGATCAACACCGCACGCGCCGAGATGACCGTCGAAGGCTCGGAAATCGTCCGCCTCAGCGATGAGCTGTACAAGATCCAGATCCAGCGCCGCGATGCCGAAAGCGCCGAAGCGCGCAGCTATCAGATCGGCGCGGCACTGCTGGCATTGATCTTCGGCATCCTCGCCGCCTGGATCATCACCCGACAGATCACCCGCCCTCTGCAACAGACCCTGGACGTGGTCGAGCGCATCGCCAGTGGCGACCTCAGCCACGACTTGAAGGTAACGCGCAAGGACGAACTGGGCGTGCTGCAGCAAGGCATCCAGCGCATGGGCTCAACCCTGCGCGAACTGATCGGTGGCATCCGCGACAGCGTCACCCAGATCGCCAGCGCCGCCGAAGAGCTGTCGGCCGTCACCGAGCAGACCAGTGCCGGGGTCAACAATCAGAAGGTCGAGACCGATCAGGTCGCCACCGCCATGCACGAGATGACCGCGACCGTTCAGGAAGTGGCTCGCAACGCCGAGCAGGCCTCGGTGGCTGCGACCACGGCTGACGAGGAAGCGCGCGAAGGCGACAAGGTCGTCGGCGAAGCGATTGCGCAGATCGAAAAGCTGGCCGAGGAAGTCCGCCGCTCTACCGAAGCGATGAACGCACTGCAGAAGGAAAGCGACAAGATCGGCAGCGTCATGGACGTGATCAAGGCCGTGGCCGAACAAACCAACCTGCTGGCCCTCAACGCGGCCATCGAAGCGGCCCGCGCAGGCGAGGCCGGACGTGGCTTTGCGGTGGTGGCCGATGAAGTGCGCGGCCTGGCCCAGCGCACGCAGAAATCCACCGAGGAAATCGAAGGGCTGGTGGCAGGCTTGCAGTCGGGTACCCAACAGGTCGCCAGCGTCATGCTCAGCAGCCGTGGCCTGACCGACAGCAGCGTCGAGCTGACGCGCCGCGCCGGCACGTCGCTGGAAAACATCACGCGCACGGTGTCCAGCATCCAGGCCATGAACCAGCAGATCGCCGCAGCCGCCGAGCAGCAGAGCTCGGTCGCCGAGGAAATCAGCCGCAGCATCATCAACGTGCGCGACGTGTCGGAACAGACCGCCTCGGCCAGCGAAGAAACCGCTGCCTCAAGCGTCGAACTGGCCCGCCTGGGTAATCAGCTGCAGATGATGGTCAGCCATTTCCGTGTTTGACCAAAACACGCCCAAACCCTGACGCGGCTCGCGCCGCTGCTACAGAAACCCTATCCCTGTAGCAGCGGCGCATCCGCGTCAGGCAGCAACGCGATCCCTGTAGCAGCGGCGCAAGCCGCGTCCGGCACCGACGCGATCCCTGTAGCAGCGGCGCAAGCCGCGTCCAGCAGCAACACGATCCCTGTAGCAGCGGCGCAAGCCGCGTCAGGCGGCAACGCGATCCCAACCGCTCACTCCACTTCCTTCAACACCCGCTCTTCATGAAAGAAGTCATTGGGGTCCACCCCGGCGCGGAAGAAGTACCCGTAATCCTCCAGGTAATACAACGTCTCCACCCGCTTGAAACTGTCCTCCAGATGCGCACACCGCAGCTTCTTCGCCTGCCCGCTCAGATGGGCGTTGACCTGCGCGGCGGGCACCTGCTGTTCGACGCGGCAGTCGAACGCCTGGCGCGGCTTGCCGTACTCGCCCACCACGCTGTTGCTCATCTTGCCGTCGGTGACATAGCCCAACTGAGCGCCCACCGGCATGTTCTTCCAGTCCCCACTGAACGCAATGGCGTTCAAGCCGATGTTATCCACCATCGGCGCCTCACCGCTGTACACGGTCTGCTGGGCCAACGCGACCAGCCCGCGAAAGCTCACCGCCTGCCCCTCGAAGTTGCTGCCCTTGGTTCGCACGGCCAGCAGGCCCGACGCCTTGTCCTGGCTGAACGACTTCTCCTCGGTGAACGGCGCACTCTGCCCCTTGAGGTGAGCGGTGCCGGTTTCAACCGTCCGCTTCAACTGCTTTGCCGGTGCCGGCAGGTTCAACTGTTTGACCGCCGACAAGGCCGGCGCCTGCACCCGGGGCGTGGTCAGCACCAACGGTGCCTTGCTCCGCGGTTTGAACGCCGGCAACGCGGCAAGGCCCTCGGGCTTGCCGCAGGCCGCATCGAACAACAATCGATAGTCAGGATCGCTGCCCTTCACCGAGTACGTCTTGGGCTCGAAGAACACCCCTCCATCGGTCACGGTGTTGTGTTCGTCCAGGTCATACCCGGCCAGCAGGCTGAAGGTCTGTTTGCCGCAGTCCAGCGCATAGCGTTCGCGCTTCTGCGCATAGGGCGCGTTGTACGGCAGGTCGTGGCCGATGCTCGGCGAATCGTAGCCGGCCCAGAACTGCAACTGGCCGTCGACGGTGGACAGGCTGTTGCGATCGATCATCACATACTGCTCGTCACCCTCGCCCTTGAGCACACGCCAATCCGGCTGGGGCGTTGTGGCGCAGGCACGCTGGAAGGCGGGGCTGGCGTTGAGCACTTCTACCTGGCCGGCAGGAATCGGGCGCGCCGGTGCGTATTTGCCATCGGGGCTGGCGAAATAGATGCGCTTCACGCCATCCAGATAGATCAGGCTGGCGCTGGGGCTGGAACAGGCCGCATCGACCTGCAACAGAAAGCCGAACGGGGATGTCTCGCTCTTGGGCTGCAACAGCATGAAGCTCAGGCGGTCACCGTTGCGCATCACGCTCTGCGGCACGGGCGGCTGCGACATCGCCTCCTTGAACATGTCCTTGGCCTGTTCGTTGCCCAGGCTGCCGTCGTCGGGCCCCTTGCTGGAGCAGCTGGCCAGCGTGATGAGGGCGGCGAGCAATGCAATGCGCTTCATGATGAGTCCTGGCAGTGGCAATCAGGCTTCATGGTAAGCGGCGGATCGAAAGCGGTGCAATCCATCTGCTCCCTCTTCAACAGCCGTAGATTCAGCAGGCATAGATTCAGCAGGCGTAAATGGCCAGCTTGTCCTGAATGAAGTCCAGGAAGCACTGAATTCGCAACGCCAACTGCGAATTGCGGTAGTACACCGCATGGATCGGCTGTCGATAGCCGCTGTTGGCCTCGGCCAGCACCACCTGCAAGCGCCCCTGACGAATGTCTTCGTGGGTCATGAAATGCGACAGGCAGACAATCCCCTGCCCCTCCAGCGCCAACTGACGCAACGTTTCGCCACTGGACGCCGCAATCCGCGGCTGGATCTGCAACCGATCGCCCTCGGCATGACGCAACGGCCAGTGATTGAGGGTTTCGGTCTGGGTGAAGCCCAGCAGCACATGCTGGCTCAACGCGGCGATGGTCTGGGGAACGCCGTGGCGTTCGAGGTAGGCCGGGCTGGCGAGGATATTCAACGGCGTGCAGCCCAGGGAGCGTGCGTGCAAGGTCGAGTCGGCCAGCACGCCGATGCGAATGGCGATGTCGGTGCTGTGCTCGATCAGATCGATGATCAGATCGTCGCTGTTGAGCTCCAACTGAATGTCCAGATAGCGCTCGCGAAATTCGGCCACGTACGGGACGATCGCGTGCAGCATGAACGGTGACGCGGCATTGATGCGCAAGCGCCCGGCCGGCGTCTGCTGACGCAGCGACAAACGCTCTTCCAGCTCATCCATGCGCGCCAGGATGTCCTTGGCCTGCTCGAAGAAAAACCGCCCCTCCTCGGTCAGGTCCATGCGCCGTGTGGTGCGGTTGATCAGCGTCGTGTCCAGCTTGGCTTCAAGCTTGGACAAGGTGCGGCTGACCGCCGATGGGGTCTGCCTGAACTGCTCGGCGGCCGCAGATATGGAGCCGCTCTGGATGACGGCGACGAAGACTTGCAGCTCATCGGATCGGGATTTCAAGGCAGGCCTCATCGGGTGTACCGGGACGTGCGCAACATACATCAATCGCTACCCGGGCGAGCGTGCCGTCAGCTCAGCACCTTAGCCAGATGCGCTTCATAGCGCGCGACGTCGTTGTCGATGTCGGGTCTCTTCATCACATCGACGCTGAGGAAGGTCGGCAAGGCGGTCATGTCGAGAAACTCGTTGGCCTTGTGGAACGGGAAGTACACCGCGTCCACCCCTTTGCCCTCGAAGAAATCGGCAGGATCCTCGAACGCCTGCTGCGGCGCGTTCCAGGTGGCCGAGATCATGTACTGCTTGCCCTTGAGCAAACCGCCGCTGCCATATTTCTGCGAAGCATCGGAACGCGTGCGGCCGTCGTTGGCGTAGAGGCTGCCATGGCCTTCGGTGAACACTTCGTCGATGTACTTTTTCACGGTCCACGGCGCGCCCATCCACCAGCCCGGCATCTGATAGATGATCACATCGGCCCACTGGTATTTCTGCACTTCTTCGGCCAGGTCGTAGCCGCCGTCGATGAAGGTCTGCTTCACGTCGAAGCCGGCGCGGTCCAGGTAGGCGACGGCGGCGTCATGCAGGGTCTGGTTGTAGCGACCGTCGGAGTGGGCGAACTGCTTGCCGCCGTTGAGCAGGAGAATCTTTTTCATGAAAGTGGCCTCGTTGACTGTGCGAGTAATATCGATGGGCGCAGTCTAGAGGGCTTGGTTGCGGGGAGTAAGGCAGCGATACGCAAATGTATGTTGCCTGGCAGGCACGAATGAGCGTTCATTCGTGCGATTTCATTGGTGAGCCGAAATCCGCGTGTCGGTATGTCCGCGCGGATTTCAGCTCATGACCACAGCGCTTCCTACTCCTTGCTCAGGTCCACCAACGGCGTCTGCCGCACTTCGGTCTGGCGACCGTCGCGAATCGTGTCGATGGTCTTCAGCGCCTTGTCCACGGCCGGCTTGTCCGCCAGCAGGCTGTAGCTGATGCTGAACTGCTTCTGCTGCTTGGGCTCGATGGTCGGGACCAGGTTCAAAGGCCGCTGGTAACGGCGGTTATAGGAAAAACTGGTACCCGGCTCCAGCCCCGTCACGTACCCCTGACCTTGGGTATCGGTGTTCTTCCACAGCGAGAACACCGGCAACTGCTGGACATTGAACCCCACCGCCACGCCCAGGCTGCCGGCCTTGTTGTGCAGCACGGTCAGCGTGTCGCCCTTGGCGTCGCCGTAGGGCACCACGTTGTAGACGGTTTCGTCATAGTCCTTGGTCGGCGCGCGATAGGTCTGCCAATCGCCCAGGTCACCCTTGGCCTTGTCGTTGAACGGAGAGACCTGTTTGACCGCCGCAGCGAACCGCGCGCCCTCCTCCAGGAACGGCGTGCTGAAGTTGCTGTGATACAGCGCCTGGTATTCCTTGGGGTAGTCGCCGTTGTTGGTCAGGGTGTCGTTGAGCACGAAACGGGCCGCGCCGGGCTCGGTCACCAGCTCGGTCTGTACGCTGAAGTCGACCTTCTTGAAGGCCTGCTCCTTCAGCTCGCCACGCACGTGAATCGCATAGGGCGGCGCTTCGTCAATGTGCACCGTGACCTTGCTGGCCGGAATGTTCGCAGCGCGACCATGCAGGGTCAGCAACTCGCCATTGTCCATGCCGGGGTGACCGACCCATTCGTAACCGCAGCGGGTGACCAACTCGTTGAAGCCTTCCAGCCAACCCAGACCGCCTCGGCCGTTGAGCTCGATGAAGGCCGGATTGACCACCTCCTTCACCGGCGAATCCCAGCCCATTCGCGCATCGCCGACTTGGGCATGGAGCACGTTCATGCCGCGCGTAGGCACCAGCGTCAGCTTCATGGTGCCGTTATCGATATCGATCAGGCTCACACCTTCCTGACGGCCGCCGTGCAGGGTTCGCATGGTGATGGAAAACGGCTTGTCGACTTTGACGCCCAACTGTTCGCTGGTAATGCGCTGGTTCTGCGCTGGCTTGTCGCTGTCCAGCAGCACGAAATCCCAGGCCAGGGCGTGGGCACTGAGGGTGAACGCGGAGATGGCACAGGCGAGGGGGAGCAGTTTCATGGGGGTGGCCCTTTATTGGAGTTATGAGGCAGTACAGTGAAACGTTTCAGCCTTCGAGTCTAGTCGTCTTGGGGGGATTTGAAAATGGGTCTGGAGGGCGCTTTAAGATTCGTCTGATGGGGTTGCCGCGCCCAACGCGGCACCATGGCTGCGTCTGCTGATCAGGCGTTCAAGACCTGTGCAGGCCTCCACTCACTCCCCACTACAAGGGCAATGCAAATGCTGAAGAACCTAGGGAAATACACGATCGCCTGTGGCGCTTCGTGCCTGTTGCTGGCCGCTGCCAACGTGCAGGCCGCCGACGGTCAGATCGAGTTCACCGGCGCGGTCACCGATAACGCCTGCACCATCAATACCAGCAGCGTGAACCGCTCGGTCGAGCTGGGCCAGGTCCGTATCGCCGATTTCGGCCCGGCGGTCGGTGATGCGGCCGGAGGCAACACCTTTTCCATCAGCCTGGACAATTGCAGCACCACCACCCGCAAGAACGTGGCCATCCGCTTCAGCGGCCAACAGGACGCCGTGGACTCCACCTTGCTGGGCCTGACCGGCGAAAACCAGGTCAAGGGCGTGGCGATTCGCATCAACGACCAGCGCACCGGCAACCAGGTCGCCCTGAACACGCCAACCTCCGATTACGCACTGCGCCCGCAGTCGAACACCTTCGACTTCAGTGCCGAGTATGTGCGGACCGCGGTCGACACCAAGAACGAACAGGGTGAAGTCACTGCGTCGGGCATTGGCACCGGTCAGGTGTATGCGCTGGCCAGCTTCGACGTCATCTACAAGTAACTCACTGGCCAAGGCCGGCCCGGGCCGCATCCCGGCTGGCCTTGCCGAGCATGAAGGTATGTCCATGCGTTCCAGATTCCTTTCTCTTCTGACCCTGTTGCCTGTGCTGCTGGCAGGTCAGGCGAGCGCCGCCGTATCGGTAGGCGCTACCCGCGTGATCTATGACAGTGCCGCCAAGGAGGCCAATCTCAGCGTCAGCAACCGTGGTGAAGACGCGCCCTATCTGGTGCAGTCCTGGGTAAGCGCCTACGGCGCCCAGACGGAAAACAGCGTCGAAGGCTTTCTCGTCACCCCACCGCTGTTTCGCCTGGATGGCAACAGCGAAAACGTGCTGCGCATTCTCTACACCGGTTCGCAGTCGCTTCCGCAGGACCAGGAAAGCCTGTTCCTGATGAACGTCAAAGCGATTCCGGCCATGACTCAGGAACAAACCGCGCAGAACGTGCTGCAGATCGCCCTGAAAACCTCCATCAAGCTGTTCTACCGGCCCGCAGGCCTCAAGGGCACGCTGAAGGAGGCAACCGCCAACGTGGCCTGGCATTCGAACAACGGCAAACTGCAGGTGCGCAACCCCTCCGGATTCAACCTGGTGGTCAGCGAGTTGAAGGTCAACGACGTCGCCACCGCAGACATCCCCGATGTCATCCGCCCCGCAGAGCAGCGCCAACTCGACGTCGCAGCCAAGCCTGGCGACCGCATCACCCTGAGCTACATCGACGAGTACGGCAGCACCCTCGTCGCACCCACTGCCCAGGTCAACTGACCCTCCCTGACTTCAGGATGCCCTATGCTCCGTTCGCACCTTTTCATGCGCTCACGCGCGGTGAAGGTCATCGGCTGCCCTTTTTTTGCAGCCCTGGCCTTGCATCTCGCCGATGCCCAGGCCGGCTACCGGTTCGATTCCTCGTTTCTGGAAATTGGTGGCGGTCGCACATCGACCGCGGTGCAAGAACAAGTCAGCGCATTGAGCGAAGGGCAGTTACCCGGGATCTACCACGTCAACGTGAGCATCAATCAGAAACAGGCAGGCCAGAGCGACCTGCGTTTCATCCGTGACCCACAAACCCCAGCTCGCTCGGTCACCGGCTTGTACCCCTGCGTGGACAGCGAATTCCTATTGAGCAATGGCGTCTCCTCCGACGTGCTGCAGGGGGCTACCGAGGTGGAAACTGGCTGCGTGGATTTGAGCGGCCCACTCAGTGGCGTGAGCTACGACTACGACTTCAATCGCCAACACCTCGACATCCAGATTCCCCAGGCGTATCTGGGCAGCATTCCGTTTGCGCTGCGGCGCAAGCAATGGAGCGAAGGCGAGCAAGTCGCGTTCGCCAACTACAGTTTCTCGGGCAGTGCCGCGCAGTACGATGGAAAGGCCCGTCAGAACCAGTTCGGCACCCTGCGCAGCGGCATCAACAGCGGCCCGTGGCGGCTACGCAACCATTCGACCTGGCGCAAGGGAACCGGCAATCCGGGCCGCTGGCAGAATCTGGAAACCTACGCGCAGCGGGATCTGGGCAACCTGATGGCGATCGCCACCGTGGGCGAGGCCAACACCGAAGGTGATCTGTTCGACGCCCTGCCTTATCGCGGCGTGGGGGTGGCCTCCGACCTGGACATGCTTCCCGATCAGGCTCGGGAGTTCGCGCCTGTGGTGCGTGGCATCGCCAACGGCCGCTCGCGGATCACCATCCGCCAGCGCGGCTATGTGATCGACGAACGCTGGGTGCCTTCGGGCCCTTTCGCCCTGACCGATCTGTACCCCACCTCCAGCAATGGCGACCTGGAAATCACGGTAGAAGGGCCTGATGGGCAGCGACAGGTGTACACCCAGTCGTTCTCCTCCGTGCCGTACATGCTGCGCGAAGGTCAGCAGAGCTACTCGTTCTACGCGGGCCACTATCGTCCCAGCGAAGACAGCCAACAGCACGCCGCACCGGCTTTCGTCCAGGCCAGCCTGCGCCGGGGTTTGAGCGGCGGCACCACGGTGTTCGGCGGGACCTTGACCAGCGCCGAATACAACGCCGGCCTGCTGGGTCTGGCGCACGACTTTTCCGGCCTGGGCGCTGTATCTCTGGATGTGACCCACGCCCGTAGCACTGGCGTGGGCGCAGGCAAAGCCAGTGCAAGCGGGCAGTCCTACCGCTTTCGCTACTCCAAGTCACTGGCCGCCACCGACACCAACTTCAGCCTGATCGGCTATCGCTATTCCACCAGCGGCTACTACTCGTTCAGCGAAGCACTCAACAGCCGAGAGAACGTGCAGGCGCTGTCCAGCTATCGCAACGGCCATGTCAAAAGCAACTTCACCGCCAACATTTCCCAACAACTGGGCAATTATGGCGGGCTGTACGCGAACCTGTCGAAATCGGCCTACTGGAACTACAGCAAAGCCGACACCTCGCTCCAGGTGGGCTACAACTTCACAGCGCACAATGTTTCCTACTCCCTGGGCCTGGGCTTGAATCGGGGCAATGAAGTGGACAGCCGCAGCGTGTCGCTGAGCATCAGCTTGCCGCTGGGCGGACCGTCGGGGCAGCGCGCCACCTTCAACACCAGCCAGAGCTCGACGGGCCAGGCATCACGTACCGCAACCCTGAGCGGCAACGCGTTGCCGGAGGGAGCACTGAGCTACAACGTGGGCGTTTCGCAACAAACCAGTGACCAGAGCGACGTCCTGGGCTCATCGATCGCGGCGCGCTATGACGGCTCCCGCGCAGTGGTGCACGGCGCCTACAACCGCTACGGCAATGACCAACAGTTGGACTACGGCATTGAAGGCGCGGTGCTTGCTCATCGCAATAGCCTGATCTTCAGCCAGCCGCTGGGCGAGACCAACATCATCGTTGCCACTCCCGGGGCTGCCAATGTCAGCGTGCTCAACAAGACCGGCGTGTACACCAACGCCGACGGCTACACGGTGGTGCCATCGGCCCTGCCCTACCGGAGCAATCGCATTTCGCTGGACACCGAAAGCCTGCCCGAAGACATCGATATCACGCAGCTGGTGCAGGAGGTCGCACCGACCCGCGGCGCCTTTGCGCTGGTGGACTTTCACACCCAGCGCGGCCGCCGGGTACTGCTCAAGCTGAGCGATCAGTTCGGCAACCCGGCTCCTTTCGCCGCCAGTGCACAGTTGCTGGACGTGCAGGGCGTTCCTCTGAACGCCGCGATGGTGGCCGACAACGGACGGATCTTCCTCAGCGGTGTGCCGGACAAGGCGCGGCTGCAGGTCAGCGTCAATGGTCAGTCTTGGTGCGCGGTGGCACTGGACCTGGCCGATCAACCCACCACCGGCATCGCCCAGATCCAGTCCCAGTGCGACCGGCCCGCGACCGCCCAACAGCCAAGCCAAGGTGTACCCAATGTATGAAGCTTGTTTGAAAAAGGCCGTCCTGGGCCTGCTCAGCGCACTGCTGTGTCTGCTGAGTGCGCCGGCTCAGGCCTTGATCGAGAACAACATGAAATGCACTCACAGCAATTCTTCCGGTGATCTGGGCAATGTAGCCCCCAATACGCAGTTCGGCCTGATCATGCAAGGGAGCTGCACCGTTACACGCCGGTATCCGGTAGGGGCATCGCTGCAGTACTCACAGAACAAACTGGTAGGCAACCCACCAAGCGTTATGGCGTTCTACATGGGGATGCAATTGTCCGAAGTACCCGTCGGCACCCCTGGTACGATCTGCATACCCATCACCTGTCAAACCTTGGCGGTGGGCCGTGTCGTGAGCTACTCCGTCGCTGTGATAGGCATGACAGCCGCCACCACCGGTCAGCACTGGCTGGCGGTGCAACTGACCAATACCTCCATCGGAGGCTGGCAGGCCTACGGTGACTATATGAATGCGCTGCTGATCAGCTACACCGTCACGGCGCCGTCCTGCAGCCTGACCTCGCCGGGCACCGTCAACCTGAACTTCGGCACGCTGCGCAATGACAGCCTGCAGAACGTCAGCCAGAACACCACCGTCTCGCTCAACTGCGCCACGGCCTTGCAGGCCAACGTCACCCTGGCCTCCAACCAGCAGACCATGGACGCTGCCAACGGCCTGTCGACGACCTCGCTGTCGGGACTGAACATGGCCGCGCGCTGGACCGACAGCAACACCGCCGTCTCGCTCAACAGCGCCCGCAGTATCAACCTGCGAGCGGGCGACAACAGCCTGAACCTTGGCTTCACCCCACGTCTGGCAGCGGGCGCATCACCGGCCGGCAGCTTTCAGGCGCAATACACCCTGACCATCGATTACCGCTGAGGCATTGGCCATGAAACGTTCTGCCCTGCTGACCCTTCTTTTGGCGTCGATGATCGACACCGCCGCACTGGCGGCCAGCGATACAGTCAACATCAGCGTTCGGGGAACACTGACCCGCCCGCCTTGCGTGCTGGCCAGCAGTTCGACCCTGACGGTCGACTTCGGTGACGTGCGTACCGACCAGGTCGCCAGCGCCGCACCGATAGCGGTGCCGGTAACACTGACCTGCCCGGCGGGCTCGTCGCTGAACGTTGGCCTGAGTTCGAGCAACAACACCTTCACCGACACCGTGGCACGGACGACGGCCGCCAACCTGGGTGTCTCGCTGTTGTGGACCAGCAACAACACGGCGGCCAACCTACTAAACGTCAAGCGCACCCTGACCGGTCAAAGCGGCAGTGTGGACCTGAGCCTGAGTGCACGACTGGTGCAGCGTGGCGAGCTCACGCCCGGCAGTTTTACCTCCACCTTCGTGATGAACATCGAGTACCTATGACCATTCGTCATCTTGCCCTGCTCGCCTGGCTTTGCTCATCCGGTGCGCTGGCCGCAGGCGATAGCGCCCGTATCGAAGTGACCGGCCAACTGATCTCCCCGCCCTGCAGCGCCCGCTTCGCTGGTGTTCAGCAGGTGGATCTGGGAGTGGTATCGCTCAATCAACTGCACGACGCCAAGGTCGGCAGCGTCGATGTGCCCTTGGTCTTCGATTGCCGTGACGCCAGCCGCGTCGACCTCAAGCTGTCGGCAGCCAGCACCAGCGATCGCCGCACCCTGGCCACCAGCCTGGCACAGCTGGGCTTGCGCCTGAGCCTGCTGCGGCCGCAGGTGGCGGGGACGGAGATCGATTTCGGTCTGGGCCAGAGCAATGCCTTCACCGTGTCCGGGAAGACCTTGGAGCTGGTATTGCGAGTCACCCCGGTCATGCTGGAAGCACTACCCGAGGCGGGCAGCTACAGCGCCTTGCTGATGCTCGAAATGACCTACCTGTAGCCGCCTACTCGAACTGCTCGGCCCGTATGCAGTACGTCAACAGCGCTTGATCGCTGTCCACTTCCAGCTTGCGCATGGCGGCCACCTTCTGCGCACTGACGGTCTTGATGCTGCGGCTCAGGTGGCGAGCGATATCGCTGACGCTCAACCCCGTCACGAACAGGCGCAGCACTTCCAACTCCTTGGGTGACAGACTGGCGAACCGCTCATCGACCTGCTGAGTACTGCCGACCACCGAACTGGCGGGGGCCTGTGGGCTGCGGTAGCTGCGTCGATCGCTCAGGGCGCTCAAGGCCTTCTGAATCTCTTCGTGAAGGTGATTTTTCTGGATCACGCCCGCCACCCCGAGCTCGTCCAGACGCGACAGGATCAGGCTATTGGAAACCATGGTGAGCACCAGCACCTGAGTGTCGGGGAAGTGGCGCAGCACGTACTGGATCAGTTTCAATCCGTCGCCATACACGGCATCGCCGGGCATGTTGTAGTCGGTGATGAGCACGTCCGGCCGATGGGTCTGTAGTTGCTCCACCAACTGGCTGGGGCTGACGGCCTCAGCCACCACGGCAAAGCGTTGATCGCGCATGACCATCTCACGCACCCCCACCAGGACGATGGGGTGGTCGTCGGCAATGACGACTTTCAGTTGTTGCATAAGCTACCTTCCGTGCGTTGTCCAATGATCATGCGCGCGGCTCCTCTCGCAGAGCCATCGCCACTACGCGCAAGCGTTCCAGCAACACCTTGATACCGGCACTGGCGCGCGCGTCCAGAGGGCCTTGCTCCAAAGCCGCCTCCCATTGACCACAAGCCATGGATAGCGCCGTGGCCCGTACCGTGGCAAGACCGCCGTTGAGGCTGTGCAGACGCTGTTGCACGAGGGTGCCGTCACCCGAACGCAGACCCTGTTCGATCTGCTCGATATCCTCATGCAGCGTACGTTCCATCAGTTGGCGCATCGCCGGCGACAGGGCGATCCAACCCTCGAGATCCACCGCCAGCCCGCCGCCCTGCGCTTCGCTGCAGTGGGCCAGCACCGTCGCGCGCAGCATCGACAGACTCAACGGTTTGACGACCCAGGCATTCATGCCCACTTGCAGGCAACGCTCACCTTCTTCGCGCATGGCGTTGGCGGTGACCCCGATGATCGGCACCGTAGCGCCGATGCGACGCAGCTCGCGAGTCAGCTCGTAACCATTCATGCGTGGCATGTTGACGTCGGTAATGACCAGGTCGAACGCTTGCGCGGCCCACGCCTGCAAGGCCCGCTCGCCATTTTCCGTCACCGTCGCCTGGGCCCCAAGCGCCTGCAGTTGCTCTTGCAATATGGCCTGATTGATCGGGTTGTCTTCGGCGACCAGAATCTGCAATGGCTTACCCGGCAAGCGGCTACCCTGCTGGGGCTGCGAGACCGCCGGCGGCGCTTGCAGGGCGACAATGGGCAGTTCCAGCAACAGCGAAAAACTGCTGCCCAGGCCAGGCTCGCTGACCACGCGCATGCTGCCGCCCATCAACTCGCTCAAGCGGGCACAGATCGACAGCCCAAGCCCGGCACCCGTGCTCTGGTCACGCTCGGACACTTGGTAAAAGGGTTTGAACAGCTGCTCCAGAGCCTTTTCCGGGATACCCGCGCCGGTATCGGACACCTGCCACTGCAACGCCACGCGCGCCTCGCTCATTTCGACCACGGCCAGACGCACCAGTACCCGGCCCGATTCGGTGAACTTGATGGCATTGCTCAACAGGTTGTTGAGGATCTGCCGAATACGCCCCGGATCACCACGCAGGCGCGCAGGCACCTGTGGCTCGATCTCGGTTTGAATCGGCAGGCCCTTGTGCTGAGCGGCCGCCGTGAAACCGCGGACCGCCTCCTGCACCAGATCCTGCGGACAGAAGGTAATCGCCTCGAGCGCGATCTGACCGGACTCGATCTTGGACACATCCAACACATCGCTGATCAGCTGAAACAGCACCGCCGACGAGCCTTGAATCACTTCCAGATACTGACGCTGACGATGGTTGAGATCGGTCAGGCCAAGCAGTTCCAGATTGCCCAGCACGCCATACAGCGGTGTGCGAATCTCGTGGCTCATGGTGGCCAGGAACAACGTCTTCGCCTCACTGGCCTGGTCGGCGGTGCGGCGGGCCTCCTCCATGGTCTGCGCCGTATCGACATGTTGGGTGATGTCGTTGAAACCGCACAGCAGCACATCCTCGCCCTGATAGCGGGTCGCCACGAAGCACGCCTGCAGGTGTCGTCCGGCCACCTCCAGCCAGACCTCATCGGGGGTGGCAGGGACGTCACCGAGGTTCAGCGACTTGATCAGCTCGGCGGTGCCCTGCCATTCGCGTGCACGCTGGTTCTCGAGCAACACTTCGTGGTCTTCGCGGCGCACGACACTCAAGCCGACAGGGGCGTTGTCCATCATCACCCGGTTGAACGCCTCACCCTCGAACAGACGCTGTTGAGCACGCTGCGCCGGCTGCACGATCTGCAGGCGGTACCAGCGGTTGATCCACCACCCCACCAGCAAGGCCAGCAATACCGTCAAGCCAAGGCCCACCAGCGGCCACTTGGCGTAACGCAGAAAATCCTGGTAGCTGATGGCGTACAGCGCAGTCCAGCGCGCGCCGTTTTCAGTGCTCATCTTGAACCGCAAGCCCTTGCCGCTGAAACTCAAGCCCATCGGCGCCTGACTGTCATCGTCCAGGCTGCCGAGCAATACCTCGCCCTGGGGCGAGATCAGGGTGAACTGGTTGTACACGGGGCGTCGCAGTAGTCGTTCGATCTCGTTGATCTGCCCCATGTCCAGCAGCGCCACTACGGTGGTCAGGCCCTGTTCCTGCCGTGAGGGCATGATGCTGGCAGGCAGGTCGACACCGATGCTCGCGACCAACGTCTTGGCAGTGCTGTACAGGCCCGATGGCGCCCGTAGCCAGCGCACCCCCGTGCCGCTGAGCAACGGCCGCTGTGGCTGCAATTGCTCACGCAGACGCCCGGCTATCTCCAGATACTGGGCCTGGCGCAAAGGCAGACGCTGCCGCGTGCCATCAATGCCTGGCACGGCAATGTCGAACTGAGCGTTGGGGGCGAACACGAACATCTGCGGCGAAGCGTAATAGGAGCCAGCCCAATAAGTGCTGTAGTAATCGGTCAGCTGAGTGCCCAAGGAGAGCGCGCCGCGGGTCTCCATGCTGGTCAGCCGACTGTCATAGGCCAAGGTGAAAGGCAATGACAGTGGCAATGCGCGCCCCTGAAACAGCTCGCGGTGGCCATCGCTGCCCAGCGCCGTCGTGCTGGCCGGTTGGACGTCGGCCAGCAGGCTGTGGTTGGTGCGATCGTAGGCGCTGGCCACGTTGCGCAGGAACGTCTCATGCTCGTGGATGTTCTCGATCACCCGCGCGAAATGAAACTCCACCTTGTCCTGTTCCGCCTCGACCAGGCGGCTGACGGCCCAATAGCTGGTGCTGGTGAGCAGCAGCGTCAGCCCCGCCAACAGCAGCAGGCCCTTGTTCAGGCGCTGCGAACTGAGCGCCAGCGCCCCGAGACGCAAGCTTGCATGCTTCATGATCAATACCGTTGAAGCCTTGATGAAAGGCGTAGTGCCTGGCAGTGGCCGTGGCCGTTGACGCCTGAATGCAGGCGACCCTTCCCTTGGGCTTCGTAGACATCGGACCCCGTCCGATCAGCTTAGTGCTGGCGCAGGGCCATCTTCTACCAGCAAAGTGCTGAAACGATCAACCGCAACAGCGGGCGAGATGAGAAACCCCTGTACCTGCTCACAGCCGATACGCCGCAGCAGCATGAGCTCGGCATGGGTTTCCACGCCTTCTGCCACCACGGCCAGACCAAATTTGCGGCACAGCTCGACAATGCTCTGCAGTGCCGTGGCCAAGTGCTCGTTGTCGGCACATCCGTGCACCAGCGAGCGGTCGAGCTTGAGCTCGCTGAAAGGCGTGGACACCAGATTGAAGTACGAGCTGAAGCCCTGACCGAAATCATCCTGCGCCAGGCCAAAGCCCTTCATGCGCAACCGGCACGCGCCCGCGTAGTAATCGCTGAGCTGATGGGCGGTGGAGGTTTCCATCAGTTCGAAGATCACCTGCTGTGGATCGGCACCCTGCTCCACGACCTGCGCATGCAATCGGTCAGCCAGATCATGCTGATCCAGCAGATGGGTCGGCAGATTGATCGACACGGGAATGCTGTAGCCCTTGCGCCGCCAGTGCTGCTGCGCAGCCAATGTATGCCGCAGAGTCAGCCACAGCAGTGTTTCTTCCAACCCCGCCCGCTGCACCGACCCGAGAAAGGCCCCGGGCATCAACAACCCTGCACCAGGATGCAGCCAGCGCGCCAATGCCTCGGCGCCGACGATGCGGCCATCGCACAGGCTTTTCTTGGGCTGGAACCACGCCTGTATCTGACCGTTGTGCAGCGCTGCCGCCACGGCGTCCACATCATCAAGGATCGGCTGGCCGCTCGCGCCGCGCGGTGCGCCGCCGATCTGATCCAGACAGTCGCGCAGGCGTTGCACGGCCGTCGCCTGCACAGGCTTGGAGATCAGACCGGCGACGGTCAGCCCCAGGTTGCGCGCGGCCAGACCAGCCCCCTCCAACATGCGGCGCGACGCCACGCTCATCAGCGCCAGTACCGGAGGCTTGTCCAGGGTCGCCAGTTGCTGGATCAGCTGTACCCCATCCATGCCGGGCATGAGCAGGTCACTGAGGAGCAAATCGTAATGGCCGCCAGCCAGCGATTGCAGCGCCGTCTGCCCGTCCCAGACGGTGTCGACGTTGAAGCCACCCGCTTCATTGAACACATGCACCAGATACTCATGTTGAAAGGGGTGGTCTTCAACGATGAGCACGCGATAGGGACTCACGCCACCCTCCGCGGGTAGTGCTGCAGACACTGGTGCAGGGCCCGCAACGTCACCGGTTTGATCAGGCACTGGTTCATTCCCGCGGCCAGGCACTTGTCGCCTTCTTCGCGCATGGCATTGGCCGTGGCACCGATAATGGGCAGCGTGCAGTCACGCTGGCGCAACTGCGCGGCAAGCTCATAGCCGTTCATGCGCGGCATGTTGACATCGGTCAGCACCAGGTCGAACTCGGCGGCGTGCCACAGCGACAACGCCTCGACACCGTCACCGGCCAGTACCACGTTGCAGCCCAGCTCCTCGAGCTGATCACGCAGAATCAATTGATTGATCACATTGTCCTCGACCACCAGCACGCGAAGATTCAGCTCCATCTCAGCTGGGGCTTCGGTCACGCCGGTGCAGTGCTTGCGCGCTTGTCCCTGGGCACGGGACACCGCTTCCCTGATCTCTTCCAGGTTGTTTAGGTTGGCCTGCCAGATGCCTGAAAGCGCTGCATCGAACATCAGCTCCATGGGGCTGGCGATGACCCTAGGACCGAGCCAGCGCGGCACGAGACTGGACTCTTCGGCAACCGTCTCCAGCTCGACCAGTACGGCATCGACAGGCACCTCCCCTGCTGCCGGCACCCCGACCTGGGCAATCGCGCCCCAGCGTCGCAGCCAGCCGCAGACGCTGTCGGACAGGTCGTGCATGCGCGACACCACATAGACCCTATGGGCCATGAGCGGCTCGGCATTGACCAGGCCCGGCTGCTCGCGCACCTGCTCCAGCGGCACATCGAAGGCGAAGCTACTGCCCAGACCCGGTTCGCTGACCACTCGCAGATTGCCGTTCATGAGATGAATCAGACGCTTGCAGATCGACAGGCCCAAACCAGTTCCGGCTACCACATTGGCATTGCCACTGGCCTGGAAAAACGGCTCGAACAAATGCTGCTGATCTTCGCGGCTGATGCCCTTGCCGGTATCGACGATCTGCCAGTGCAACACCGGGCGCTCCTCGTCTCGCGTATCCACGCGCACCCGCAACACGATGCGACCGCTGTCAGTGAACTTGAGCGCATTGCTGAGCAGGTTGTTGAGCACCTGGCGTAATCGGGTCACATCCCCACGCAACTGCTGGGGCATCTGCGGATCGATGCAGCTGAACAGCCGCAGGCCTTTGCCTTGGGCGGCACCGGCATACCCCTGCATGACTTCCCGAACCAGCGCCAGGGGCGAGAAAGTCGTCAGCTCCAGCGACAATTGCCCTGCCTCGATCTTGGCCACATCCAGCACATCGCAGATCAACTGCAGCAGGTTGGCCGACGAGCCCTCGATGGCTTTCAGGTAGTTGCGCTGCTGCCCATTGAGTTCGGTTCGCGTCAGCAGCTCCAGGGTGCCCAGTACGCCGTAGAGCGGCGTACGGATTTCATGGCTCATGGTGGCCAGGAACAGCGTCTTGGCCTCATTGGCCGCGTCCGCCGAGCGGCGCGCCTGCTGCAATGCTCGCTCGACCTGTTTGCGGGCACTGATATCGCTGAACGCGCAGATCAGAACCTCTTCGCGCTGGTAACGCGTCGGCGCGAAGGCGAGGTAAAGATGGCGTCCATCGGCCAATTCGATTTCGTCGCTGCCATTGCGGTCCAGTTGATCGAAGGCCCGATGAATCCAGCCATGACACAGCTGCTCACGCTCCTGGCCATGGCCCAGCCACTGTTCCGCCAAGGGGTTCTGCAGCACGACCTTGCCATCGCTACGACGCAGCACGCACAGCGCCACAGGCGCGATGCGAATGACGGTGCTGCTGAACGCTTCACTCTCCACCAACGCTTCAATACGGTGACCTGCCGGGATGATCAGCCGCCGATCGATGCGCCGAACCAGCCAGCACATCAGTATCGTCGCAATCAGGCACGACAACAGACAGGTCAACACACGTGCGGCCAACGCCGGAAGCAGCGCACTCAGCTTCAGGGTGTAGACGATCTGCCATTGCGAATAGCCCAGCTGTTTCTTGATCGCCAGATGCTGCGGAAGCCAGCCTCCGCCCACCAGGCCAAAAGCGTTGCTGCTCCTGAGCAGGTCGAGCGCCTGGTACGCCGATTGACCGACAGCACTGGTGAAGATCACTTCACCCCTGGCATCGAGCAGCAGAAAATCTCCAGCGCTGTCGTGGCGCAGCGCTTCCATCAGGTCTGGCACCTCCACTTCCAGGCCCAGCCACCCTGAAGCCGGACTGCGCTCGTCCAGCCGAGTGAAAATATACAGGGGCGAAGCGGCGTCGCTCTGATCGCTGAGCCAGAGGTAGTCGTTGGTCGGTTGTCCAACCCCTTCGAAGGCTCGCAGCCTGCGAGGCACGCACATCGGTACGGGAGAAACGCTGTCGGCGATACTGAACAGACGGGTGATGGTGGACGTCTGGTCTGGCGCCAGGCCCTGGCCCGCACCGATATACAGGAGGTTGACCTTGCTCTGTCGCAGGTGAGCGAGCATGCGCTTGGTCAGCCACAAGCTCCAACTGTCGGCGCCTTGGCCCAAGGCAATATGCACCTCTTCGGTGGGTACCTCGTTGAGGTTGGGCTTGGGTTGCACCACATTGCGCACAGCTGAAAGCCCCAGGCTTCTGAGCAATGTCTGGCGGCTGACGAAGAAATTCTGAGCATCGGAGATGGCCGCGTTCATGTCGCTGCGGCGCAGACTGACCTCATCATTGAAGGCCGTACGCAGATAACTGCCTGCACCGGCGAACAGCCCCAACACCAAGGCTGCGGCAAACAGATGCAACAGTTTGCGCGCCGCCTTGGGCGTCGAGAAGGAAGAGTCCAACGGTTGCAGGAAGTGTTTGAGTTTCATGGGGCGCACACTACGCACCCCACTGCACCCGGCCCATCAGACGATTCTTAAACGCTCATGGCGGTCAGCGCTGGTACGCCTTGACGATCGCCGAGAAGTCCAGCCCGCCCTCCCCGCGCAGACTCATCGCCTGATACAACTGCTGCGCCACCGCCCCCAGAATCACCGGCTGGCGGGCCTGCTTGGCCGCCTCGGTCGCCAGGCCCAGATCCTTGAGCATCAGCTCGGCTCCAAAGCCCCCGCTATACCCACGAGCAGCCGGCGCTGTCTCGCTGACGCCCGGCCATGGATTGTAGGTATCCGAACTCCAGCATCGGCCCGTAGAGCTGTTGATGATCCCGGCCAGCACCTGGGTATCGATGCCCAGCGCATTGCCCAGGGCCATGGCCTCGGAGACGCCGACCATGGAAATCCCCAACAGCAGGTTGTTGCAGATCTTGGCGATCTGCCCCGTGCCCACCTCACCACAGTGAACGATGTTGCGCCCCATCTGCGCCAGCACTGGCTGCAACTGGCCAAACAGTTCGGTCGATGCGCCGACCATGAACGTCAGGGTGCCCGCCTGGGCGCCGCCAGTGCCACCCGATACCGGCGCATCGGCCAGGTCGACACCCTGCTTGGCCGCTGCGGCGGCAATGTCGCGCGCGGTCTGCGGATCGATGGTGCTGCAATCCACCGCCGGCGTACCGGAACGAATACCCGCCAGCACGCCCTCCTCGCCCAGGTAGACGCTGCGCACATGGGCGGCTGCCGGCAACATGGTGATCACCAGCTCGCCCTGCGCGGCGGCATCCTTCGGCGATGCGCTGATATGGCCACCCAACTGCGCCAGTTCGGCAAGCACAGCCTGGTTGAGATCGAACAGGTGCAACGTATGGCCGGCCTTGAGCAGGTTGCGCGCCATGGGCGCGCCCATGTTGCCCAGGCCAATGAAAGCGATGTTCATGGCGGTGCTCCTACTTCAGGTTGATGGTGGTGTTGACGCCATCGTTCACGCTGTCGTCATCGAACCAGCGCGCCGTGACTGTCTTGGTCTGGGTATAGAACTGCACCACCTGCTTGCCGTAGGGCCCCAGATCGCCGAGCTTGGAACCGCGCGACCCGGTGAAGCTGAACGAAGGCACCGGCACGGGAATCGGGATATTGATCCCCACCTGGCCCACATCGATCTCGCTCTGGAACTTGCGCGCCGCCGCACCGCTCTGGGTGAACAGCCCCACACCGTTGCCGAACGGATTGGCGTTGACCAGGGCGATGGCATCGTCGAGGGTGTCGACTTCCAGCGTGATCAGCACCGGCCCGAAAATCTCCTGGGTGTAGATCTGCATATCCGTGGTGACACCGCTGAACAAGGTCGGCCCCACGAAGTTGCCCTGCTCGTAACCTGGCACCTGCACGCCGCGGCCATCGAGCTCCAGCTTGGCGCCTTCCTGCACACCGCTGTCGATCAAACCCGTGACACGCTCCAGCGCACGCCGGGAAATCACCGGACCTACGTCAGTGCCCGGCTCGCTGCCTGCGTTGACCTTGAGTTTCTGCGCCAGCGCCTTCAGGTCCGGAATCCACTCGCGGGACTTGCCCACCAGCACCGCCACCGAAGTCGCCATGCAGCGCTGCCCGGCTGCACCGAACGCAGCGCCGACGAGCGCATTGAGGGTCTGCTCGCGGTTGGCGTCCGGCAATACCACGGCATGGTTCTTGGCCCCCATCATCGACTGCACACGCTTGCCATGGCGGCCAGCCAGGTCATACACATGAGTGCCGACCGCAGTCGAGCCGACGAACGACACCGCTTTGATATCGGCATGGGTGCACAGCGCATCCACCACTTCCTTGCCGCCATGCACCACGTTCAGCACGCCAGGCGGCACACCCGCCTCCAGCGCCAGCTCTACCAACTGGACCGTGGACAGGGGATCCTGCTCGGACGGCTTGAGCACGAAGGTGTTGCCGCAGACGATGGCCATCGGAAACATCCACAGCGGAATCATCGCCGGGAAGTTGAACGGGGTGATCCCGGTACAGACGCCGATGGGCTGACGCAAGGTGTAGGTATCGACGCCCCCGGCCACGTTCTCGGCGAACTCACCCATCTGCAGGCTGCCGATGGAACAGGCGTGCTCGACCACTTCCAGGCCGCGGAAAATATCGCCTTCGGCGTCGGCAATGGTCTTGCCCTGCTCGGCACTCAAGGTCTGGGCGATCCGCTTGGAGTGTTCGCGAATCAGGGCCTGCAGCTTGAGCATGATGCGCATCCGCGCACCCAGCGGCGTCAGACGCCAGGTCTTGAACGCACGCTGCGCGGCAGCAACCGCGGCATTGACTTCATCGGTCGTGGCGAAGGGCACACGCGCCAGCACTTGCTGGGTGGCCGGGTTGACGATGTCGCGCCATTCCTGAGTGGTCGATGCGACCCATTGGCCATCGATCAGCAGTTTCACATCGTCGAGCTTGCTGGCATTCGGTTGAACGGACACGTTCATGGATGACCTCCGCGTATTTATTGTTGTGGCGAGACGGTTCTGCGGTGGAGTATAGAGGCTGCAAACATCTAACAAGAACTCACAATAAAGCCGGTCCAACATGCAAAAAGACCTTAGCAGCCTGAACTGGGACGACCTCAAGTTCTTTCTCGAGGTGGCCCGCACCCGCAAGGCTAGCATCGCAGCCAAACGCCTGGGGGTGGACTACACCACCGTGTCGCGACGCATCGGCTCGCTGGAGAACGCGCTGGGTACCCTGCTGTTCGAAAAATCACGGACCACCGGCTTCGTCCTCACCGCCGAAGGGCAGCGCCTGCTCGCGTCGGCCGAATCCATGGAAAGCACCCTGCACATGGCCTGCGAACAGGTTTCAGGCTCCGGCGTGGCACTGTCAGGACACATTCGCATGGGTTGCACCGAAGGCTTCGGCAGCTTCTTCATCACCCCGCAACTGAGTCACTTCGTCGACACCTACCCGGCAATCTCGGTCGACATCCTGCCGCTGCCACACTTCATCAGCCTCTCCAAGCGCGAAGCCGATATCGTCATCGCGCTTGAACGCCCCGAACACGGTCCCTACGTCTGCTGCAAGCTCTGCGATTACCGATTGAAACTGTATGCCACACGCGCCTACCTGGATCGCCACCCGCCCATCGACAGCAGCGCCCAACTCAGCGGCCACCGCTTCATCAGCTACGTCGACGACCTGGCATTCAGCTCCGAGCTGCTCTACCTGAGCAAACTGCTGCCCAACGTCAACGCCGGACTGCGCAGCACCAGCGTGATCGCCCAGTACACTGCGGCGCTCCAGGGCCACGGGCTGGTCATCCTGCCCTGCTTCCTGGCTGCCCAGGACGAACGCCTGGTGGAGGTCCTGCCCGAGGAAATCGATATCACCCGGCAGTTCTGGATGTACTGCCGCGAGGACTTGCGCAAGCTGAAACGGATTACGCTGTTGTGGGATTACATCCGCAACGTCACCGAACGCAACGCACCGCTATTGATGGGCACCCCCGCCCCCCTGTAGCAACGGAGCCAGCCGCGTCCCGCTCCACTCAGACGTTAGACTGCCACCCAAGCATCAACCCACTGAGCCTCTTCACCCTGCGCCGCACCGCTTCCTCGAACACACCCTTGCGGCTTTCGACCAGGGTGAACCAGTGTTTGGCACGCGTGATTCCGGTGTAGATCAACTCCTTGGTCAACACCGGATTCAACGCGTCCGGCAGGATCAGTGCCGTGTGCGCGAATTCGGAACCCTGGGATTTGTGCACCGTCATCGCGTACACCGTCTCCACGTCATTCAACCGACTGGGCAGCACGAAACGAATGCCGCCCTGCCCGTCGTTGCGCGGGAAGGCCACGCGCAAGACCCTTCGCTCGCGCCCGCCACCCTCGGGCAGCATAAGGGCGATGCCGATATCACCGTTCATCAAACCCAGGCCATAGTCGTTGCGGGTCATCAATACCGGACGGCCTTCGTACCAGGGTTGGCTTCCGTCGATCAGGCGCGCCTGCGTCAAGGCTTGGGTCGCGCGTGCGTTCAGGCTTTCGACCCCCCAAGGCCCTTTTCGTACCGCGCACAGCAGCTGAAACTCGTCGAAAGCATTCAGCAACCCACGGGCCCAGGTTGCCCAGGCTTCATCTTCAAGTGGCGTTTCAGCCGGCGGTCGAGCCATATCCATCTGCTCGAGATAGCGGCGGTAGCCTTGCGGTCCATCGCTGTTGCGACCATGCCCGTCCAGCAGCAGACGCAACAGCGCCGCATCGTGTTCACCCTTGAGTGGCAGCCAATGCACATCCTGGTACCGGCCTTCCTGGAGCAAGGCACGCGCACCTTCGGCGTCCTGCAGGTTGACGCGGGCGGCCAACTGGCCGATGCCACTGTCCTCGCCGAACCGACGCGAGTGCCGCAACATGACCACCTGTTGTGCCAAGGCGTGATCACGCTCGTTCCCTTCGAGCAAACCACTGTGCGCCAGATCCTCGCCGCTCACCTGCTCCAGCCAGGCTCGCGTCGCCGGGCTGTAGTAGCCGGCCTCGGCCTGGCTGCATAGATCACCCAGCACGGCCCCCGCCTCGACCGACGCCAACTGATCCTTGTCGCCCAGCAGCACCAGCCGCGCATGAGGCGGCAGCGCGTCGAGCAGGTTGGCCATCATCTCGAGGTCGATCATCGAGGCCTCGTCGACCACCAACACGTCCAAGGGCAAAGGGTTGGCCGCATCGTGACGAAAATGCCGCGTACCTGGACGGCTTCCCAGCAGCCGGTGAACGGTGGTTACCTCGGTGGGAATGCGCGCCTTGATCGCCGCGTCCACTTCCAGGCTCTGGACCTGCAGGCTGATCGATTCCGTCAGCCGAGCCGCCGCCTTGCCGGTCGGTGCCGCCAGACGAATGCGCAGCGGTTTGTCCTGGGCAACGGCAGGCCCCTGCAACAGCGCCAGCAGGCGTACCACCGTGGTGGTCTTGCCGGTCCCCGGGCCGCCGGTGACGATACTGAAGGCGCCGCGGGCCGCCAGCGCGCAGGCCAGTTTCTGCCAATCGATCCGCGCCCCATCGGCGGTGCCGAACAATTGCGTCAAACGCTGGGCAAGATCCTCCGGTATCGGCTCATGCGCCTCCAGACGCTGGCGCAACGCATCACCGATGCGCCGCTCGTAAGCCCAGTACCGACGCAGGTACAGACGTTGACTCGAAAGCACCAAGGGCGAGCTGCCAGAAGTGTCGTCCCCGTTGCTCACCAATGGGCTATTCGCCAGACTGCTCAACCAGGCGTCGGGACTCAGGCCCTCCAGCAACTGCGATGGCAGCAGGGCCACGCCTCCCTGCAGATCGCCTTCGGGCGGTAGCGACAAGGCAAAATCCGGCGCCTGCAGCGTTGCTGCCAAGTCCAGGCAGACGTGTCCATGCCCAAGCTGGTGACTGGCCAAGGCAGCAGCCAGCAACACCAGGGGATCTCCCTGGGGATCAAGGTCGGCCAGAAACGCCACGAAGGCCTTGTCCAGCGCGCGCAGCCAGCCGCGCTCGACCCAGCGCTCGAGCAGCGCCAACAGGTCGGCCGTATGTGTACGGGGCTGCAATCGAGCAAGGCTGTGTGCGTCCAGAGGCGTCGGCAACAGGTCGGCAAACGAGCGGGTCATGGTGTACTTTCCTCGAACAGGTCGGCCTGGACATCGCGGCGTCCGCCTTTGAACAACGCATCGAGCTCCTCGATGAGCTCACGTGGCGGACGCGTGAAGTACACCCCTTGACTGGGCGCCCCCAGGCCGCGCAGAAACACGAATACCGCACCTCCGACATGCTGGTCGTAGTCGTACCCTGGCAGCCGGGCTTTCAACTGTCGGTGCAAGGCGAGCAGGTACAGCACGTATTGCAGGTCGTAGCGGTTGGCCAGAATGGATTCGGTCATCGCCTCCTGGGTATAGGCATCATCATCCGGGCCCAGCCAGTTGGATTTGTAGTCGGCAACGTAATACTGGCCCTGATGCTCGAAGCACAGGTCGATGAAGCCCTTGAACATGCCATTGAGCATCGCCCCTTCGGCTGGCAGCCGAAGCACGCCAGGGTGAGTGTACTGGCGCACCAGAGCATCGAGCCGGGTCACGTCGACCTTGTGGCTGGCGAACCAGAACTCCATTTCGATCTGGTATTGATCGAGCTCGGCCATGCGTACCGGCGCGCGCTCGGATCCGAGGCGCAATGGCTCGTCGATGAAACGTCGCAGCCATTCGTCGAGGGTCGGGATCCAGCCGGTCCAGCCGCGCCGACTGCAACGGCGGGCGACGTTGTCGGCCAAACGTTCGGGAGCCTCCGCAACACTGGCGAACCCTTCGCGCCCCGCCCACTCCAGCAAACCGTGTAGAAAAGTCCCCGGACCCGGCCCGCGGGGGAAACGATGAATATCGCCACTGGTGGCCGGCACTTCGCGCGGTACCTGGACGTCCAGGCGCTCATCGTCCATGAGCTTCTGCTCAAGCGCGCTGTCGGGCGCCTGATCGTCATCCGCGCTCAAGGCGTCGCTGATGCGCAACGCACTGTAAGAGGCTATCCACCAGTTTTCCCGAGCACTGCGCTTGGGTTGGCGCACCTTGAGCAGCGCGGCATCGCTGCGCAACGGTACGTAGCGGGTCTCGTCCGCTTCCGGTACCGGCAGGCTCACGATGTCCGGGCATCCCGCACTCACAGCCTGCAACCAGCTCGCAAGCTGGCTCGCATCGACCAGAGGCTGCCCGCCGCCCAGCAGGTAACCAATAGCCGAGCGATGAAACACCGACTCCTTGGTCGTGCCGCGCTTGAGGTCCGCGATGCCGAGCCAACAGCTGTGTTGAGCCCGGGTCAAGGCCACGTAAAGCAGACGCAGATCCTCGGCCAGACGCTCGTCGTCGGCCAGCGCCACCTGTTCAGGCGTAGGGCTCAGTGTCAGTTGCGCCCGGTGTGACGCATCGTGATAGATCAACGGCAAGCGCTTACCATCGACCGGCTTGCAGCTGCAGATGAAGGGCAGGAAAACCAGCGCGTACTCCAGCCCCTTGGACTTGTGAATGGTCACCACCTTCACCAACTGCTCGTCGCTTTCCAGGCGCAGGATGTGCTCCTCGGCCGCGCTGCCGGACAGCGCCAGCTGTTCGCTCAGATGACGGATCAACGCTTGCTCACCATCCAGTTCGCTGGATGCCTGCTGCAACAGTTCGCACAGGTGCAGCAGGTTGGTCAGGATACGTTCGCCATCGTCGCGACCGATCAACGCCAACGGCAGGTCGAAGTCGTGCAGCAACCTGCGCAGCATCGGCAGCACACCCTGGCTGCGCCAGATGGTTCGATAGCTGCGGAACTGCATGACTCGCGCTTCCCATTCCAGCTCGCTGAGATTCAACTGCTCCAGTTCATGCAGCGAACGGTTCAGCGTCATGCTCGCCAAGGCAGCGCGCAATTGCCGCTCCGAATCGGGCTCGGCGCACGCCTTCAGCCAGGCCAGCAGATCGTGGGCCTCCTGTGCAGCGAACACCGAGTCCTTGTCCGACAGGTACACGCTGCGTACCCCGCGCTCGGTCAACTCGGCGCGCACGGCCTGAGCTTCCTTGCCATCGCGTACCAAAATGGCGATGTCGGCCGGCAAGATACCTCTGGCTTTGCGCCCCTCCACTTGAAAGCCACCTTGCCCGGCTTGGCCGGCGTTCAACAGGCGCACGATTTCGGCCGCGCAGGCAGCTGCCAGGGCCTTGCGATAGGCAACGCCCGAAACAGGCTGATCACTGGCCAATTGCCAGAGGGTCAGCGCCGGTACGGCCTGCTCCTCGACGATCAACGATTCCTTGCGCCCCTGGGCCTGCACATCGATGAACGGCACCGGATTGTCTTCACCCTGCCGGAACAGGAACGCACCTCGTTCCTGCACACGCTGCTCGGCCTGCATGAACACATGGTTGACCGCCCCGACCATGGCCCGGGTTGACCGGAAATTGGTACCCAATGTATGCAGCCGCCCCTCGGTCGCACGACGTGCCTGCAGGTAGGTGTGTATATCGGCACCGCGGAAAGCGTAGATCGCCTGCTTCGGATCGCCGATCAGGAATAGCCCGGTCTCCTGTTCGTTCTCCTCGATGTGATAGATACGCTCGAAAATGCGGTACTGAACCGGATCGGTGTCCTGAAACTCATCGATCAGGGCCACCGGGAACTGTTCGCGAATCAACTGGGCCAACTGCTCGCCACCGGCGCCCTGAAGCGCACGGTCGAGCCGGACCAGCATATCGTCGAAGCCCATTTCCGCGCGCCGGCGTTTCTCTTCCTCGAAGCGTTCGCCGATCCACTGGGCAGCATGCCTGAGCACCGCGCTTTCAGGTGTCGGCAGCGCCGCCAGCGCTGCGGGCAGCATGACCATCGCTTGCAATCCAGGGTGATCAGGGGCCTCTCCCTTCCAGGCTTCGGCCATGCCTTCGGGGGTCAGGCGGGTAAAGCCGGTGCCGATATCCAGCTCGTGCTGATCCGGGTCGGTCGCCCAGGCCGTGATCTTCTCGAACCAGGGTTCGAAATAGCGTGCCTGCATCTTGCGACCGTCGACCGCCTTCGCCGCCACGGCCTGCAGGCAGATTTCACGCAACTCGATGGCCCACTGCGGCCAGGGTTTCTTGAGCTCGATCAAGGCCTGCACGCGCTCGGCCAGAGCACGCTCGATCAGCTCGCCAGGTTCATCGCCCGAAGCGCCCTCGTGCGCATGGGCAAACAGCCCTCGTACTCGGGTGAGCAACGCTGCGGGCCCGCCCAGATGAGCTCTTACCCAATCCAGGGCAGCGCCTTGCATCGGGTAGTAATAGCGCCGCCAATAGTCACGCACGACTTCGCCCAGCAGGTCGCTGTGATCGGTCTCTAGGCTCTGGGTGAACAAACTGCCGCTGTCGAACGCATGCTCGCGCAGCATGCGCTGGCACCAGCTGTGGATGGTGGAAACGGCTGCCTCATCCATCCATTGCGCAGCAATATCCAGTCGGGCTGCGCTGGCCGCCCACTGGGTGGTGTCGAATTCGTCGCGCAACTGCGCGATCAATGCATCCGGTGCCGAGATCTCGTCTCGAAAAAAACGAGCCGCTTCGGCCAGCCGTATCCGAATCCGCTCGCGCAGCTCCTTGGTCGCCGCATCGGTGAAGGTCACGACCAAGATCTGCGGAGGCAGCAGTTCGCGACCGAATCCGTTGATGTCCGCACCGTGGCCCAGGATCAAACGCAGATAGAGTGCGGAAATGGTGAATGTCTTGCCGGTGCCCGCGCTGGCTTCGATCAACTGACTGCCACGCAGTGGGAAGGCCAACGCCAATGGACGTTCAAGAGACGTCATGATCGGGCCTCCTGCTCATCGACCGAGCGCCAGGGCGCTTCCAGCATGGGTTGGTAGAGCGTCTGAGCCCAACCCTCGAACTCTTCACTGTCGACCAGTGCATCGAAATCAGCGAACTGGCGCATCAACGCCACCGCCTCCCGGCGCTCGCCATTGCTGGTCACCCCATCCCCCTCATAGGCTTTTCGTGCTGCCGCCAAGGCTTTCTCCCCATCAGTCTGCGAAAGCCAGGCCACGGCTGTCTTCACCGCTACCGGCAGAGGACGGGTCATGCCCGTCTGCCAGGCCAGCAATAGATCGCTCAGCGCCGTTTGAGCCTGGTCCAGAGGCAATGGATCGAGCAACAAGGTATCGTCGCTGGCCACTACCGCCGTTGTCAGGGGCAGCCCCACGGCGCACGAGGCGAGATGCAAGACCCAGGGACGTATCAGACGATGCCATTTGCGCGAGCGCACGCCGCCGATGGCATTGGCGATCGTCGAAACACTGAGGCAGTTACCATCCTCGCGCTGGTACACGCCCGCCAGCCACCCCTCCAGTACGATGCCCTGTGCCTGGAAAGTGATCGGTAGAGCGCTGTCCAGCCGGGAAGGCCAGAGCACGAGCAACTGGCGGTAGCGCTCGAGCAGATCGGGCAATGGTTCGATCAATTCTTCCCGCAGTCGCGTACCGAATTCTGCCATGGGTAAAAGACCGCTGCCCTGCAACTTGCGAGCGTGGTTCTCCAGCACGTCGGCGATTTCACCGGCACTGGCCATGCCCGCACTGAGCAGGCTGTCACTGAGGGTGTAACGCTCCAGCGCATCGAGCACGAAGGGCTCGATATCGGACACCGGCTTCTCGGCCGACTCGAAGAAGACCTTGAGCCGCTGGCTGAAAAAGTGCCTGACCGGATTGCGCAGAAAATCCTGTAGCTGAGCCACGCTCAATGGCTCTTCCTGACGATGAGCAGGCAGCGGTACCTGCGCATCCGCTGCCGCTATGCCTGCGTGCAAGTGCTGCCACTCGCTGGCAAAACTGAAGAGCGCAGGATTTCCCTGGTGAAAGTACCGAGCACTGAAAGGCTGAAGCGGATGCTCCAGCGTGAGCGCGTGCAAGAGCTTCTGTCCGCTAGCGGAACTGTCCAGTGCCTCGTCGCCTGACAGCCGCCAGCCACTGGCCAGGTGATCGCGCAACTGCCCGATCAGCACGGACGGTGGCCGTTCGCTGTTGTCCCTGATGCTGCGCCCCACCCAGCTCATGTAGAGTTGCTCACGCGCCGAGAGCAGGGCTTCCAGCAGCAGGTAGCGGTCGTCCTCGCGACGGGAACGGTCCCCCGGGCGGTAATCGCTGCCCATCAAGTCGAAGTCCAGCGGTGGCTGCGCCCGCGGGTAGTCGCCATCGTTCATGCCCAACAGGCAGACGATCTTGAACGGAATGGCGCGCATCGGCATCAAGGTACAGAAGTTGACGGAGCCTGCCAGAAAGCGCTGGCTCAAGCGCCCCTGATCCAGCCCGGCGAGCCAGGCTTCACGCACCACCGTCAGCGGCAATTGCTCGACCAGTCCCACCGCTTCGCAGGTTTCCAGCCACTCTTCACGCAGTTCTTCAAGCTGATTGAGCAGGTATTCGTCATGCTCCGTCTCGGCAGCGAAGAACAGCTGCAGCAACTGATGCAGTCTGATACCCCACTGCGCAGGGGTGGCCGGACGATCAAGTTGCTGGCAGGCCACTTCCAGCGCATCCAAAAGCGCTGCAAGCGGCCCGATAAGCGCTGCATCCAGGCCACCGATTTCGTCGTAGGGCTCGATGTCACTGCACCCTATTCCGGTTCCCACGGCATAACCAAGCAACATTCGTCGCAGCCCAAAGCGCCAGGTGTTCTGCTCCAGTTCGATCGGCAGTCCCATCTGCGTGCGTTGGCGTGCATCGAGACCCCAGCGAATACCCGCCCCTTCGATCCAGCGACGCAGCGTCGGCAGGTCCCGCTCCAGAATCGCAAATCGACTGCGCAGGGCAGGCACGTCGAGCAGATCAAGAATCTCGCTCACGGGGAAGCGACTGTCCGGTAGCTTGAGCAGGTGCTCGACCGCTATGAGCAAAGGATCACGCCCGCGTTGACCTTGATCGGTCAGCGTGAAGGGGATGAATCTGCGGTCATCCCGGTCCAGCTGGCCAAACACCGCCCGAATATGGGGGGCGTAGCTGTCGATGTCGGGCACCATGACGATCACATCACGTGGACGCAGCGCGGCATCGGCACTGAAGCGTGCCAACAGCTGATCGTGCAGAATCTCCACCTCGCGCTGCGCACTGTGTGCAACGTGGAAGCGAATGCTCTTGTCGGTCTTGATATCGACGCTGGGCCAGATCGACTGTGTTTCGCCCAGGGGGCGCAGCTCAAGGATGTCGTCCTGCAACTGACCCAACAGGTGTCGCGGCTCGCCTTCGCTGAAAAGATCGATACGACCGTCGCCAAATGCAGCCTGATAGCTGGCGGGGTCGTCATAGCTGTCGAGCAGATTGATGTAGTCACGCCCTTGCTTGCCCCAGGCAGCGAGCAAGGGATGGGCGTGCTGATGAAGGTTGTCTGAATCCAATACGACCGGCATGCCCTGCTTGCGAGCCTGGCGCTTGTATTGATGACGCAGCAGGTCCTTGTCTGCCACGATATCGGCCCAATGGTGCCGACAGGGATTGTGCACACACAACAGCACCTGACTGAAGCGACCCAGCGCCGCCAAGGCTTCCAGGCCCTGGGCTGGTAGCGACGAAATACCGAACACGATTACACGCGATGGCAATGTCGAAGGCGCTTCATCCAGCGCGGCAGCAGCCTCCATGAAGCGTTGATGTACCCCCGCCCGGCTTTGTGCCATGCCTTCTGACCCTACATCCTCCAGCAATGCCCTCCACAACTCCGCTTGCCAACAATTGCCTGCAGGCAAGGACTTGCTTAAACCTCGCCCATTGCGCAGCTGATGCTTGCCTACCGCCCAGTCCTGAAGCCAATCCGCGCGATAGACCTGATACTGATCGAACAAGTCTGCCAGCCGTTCTGACAACTGGTAGCGCTTGCGCAGGTCGTTATCGTCGAGCAGGAAGCGCTGGAGAGGTTCGAAATGGGGCCGGTCGATCAGTTGCGGTAACAGACGCATCAAACGCCAGGTGAGCGGTGCCTTGTCGAGCAGCGAGGAAGAAGGAATCTGGTCGTGCCCCAATACGCTTCGATACAGCTGCCACATGAAACTGCCAGGCAACTGCACATCCACCGCCGCCGAGATTCCTACCCCTCCTTCCTCGTCCGTGCTTTCGTCCGCGGCGAGCGCAAGCTTGAGCCATTGAGCGATACCATTGCTCTGCACCAGGATGATTTCGTTTTCCAGTGGACGCAGCGGGTACAGGCGCATCCAGCTCACGACAAGACTGCGCAGTTCGTCCAGGCGATTGCCATGTACAACCATGAAACCGGGGGTGAGAGGCGACATGGCCGACATGTGCGAAGTCCTTGAGGTAAGCGTGAATCAAGGATCAACCATATCAGATGTAGCTTTGTCAGTTGAGCCAGCCGGTTCTGCTCAACGTGTAAGAGACAACTGAATGTCGACTTGATAAGTAGGAGAGGTCTTACAGCGAAGCGCTAGAGAAAAAGCCGCACAAAGACAAAACCCCTACCTGCTCGCGCAGATAGGGGTTTCGGAATTGAATCTTGACGATGACCTACTCTCACATGGGGAAACCCCACACTACCATCGGCGATGCATCGTTTCACTGCTGAGTTCGGGATGGGATCAGGTGGTTCCAATGCTCTATGGTCGTCAAGAAATTCTGTAGCCGGGATGCCCTTGGGAGGCATTCCAGCGAATCGGGTATGTGATATTTGTGGGTTGCCTTGCTGCGAACTTTCGGTTCGTGTCATCTCCACAGTCACCGCAATCTGGTCGTTCGACGCAAATTGCTTGGGTGTTATATGGTCAAGCCTCACGGGCAATTAGTATGGGTTAGCTCAACGCCTCACAGCGCTTACACACCCCACCTATCAACGTCGTAGTCTTCGACGGCCCTTCAGGGAACTCAAGGTTCCAGTGAGATCTCATCTTGAGGCAAGTTTCCCGCTTAGATGCTTTCAGCGGTTATCTTTTCCGAACATAGCTACCCGGCAATGCCACTGGCGTGACAACCGGAACACCAGAGGTTCGTCCACTCCGGTCCTCTCGTACTAGGAGCAGCCCCTCTCAAATCTCAAACGTCCACGGCAGATAGGGACCGAACTGTCTCACGACGTTCTAAACCCAGCTCGCGTACCACTTTAAATGGCGAACAGCCATACCCTTGGGACCGGCTTCAGCCCCAGGATGTGATGAGCCGACATCGAGGTGCCAAACACCGCCGTCGATATGAACTCTTGGGCGGTATCAGCCTGTTATCCCCGGAGTACCTTTTATCCGTTGAGCGATGGCCCTTCCATACAGAACCACCGGATCACTAAGACCTACTTTCGTACCTGCTCGACGTGTCTGTCTCGCAGTCAAGCGCGCTTTTGCCTTTATACTCTACGACCGATTTCCGACCGGTCTGAGCGCACCTTCGTACTCCTCCGTTACTCTTTAGGAGGAGACCGCCCCAGTCAAACTACCCACCATACACTGTCCTCGATCCGGATGACGGACCTGAGTTAGAACCTCAAAGTTGCCAGGGTGGTATTTCAAGGATGGCTCCACGCAGACTGGCGTCCACGCTTCAAAGCCTCCCACCTATCCTACACAAGCAAATTCAAAGTCCAGTGCAAAGCTATAGTAAAGGTTCACGGGGTCTTTCCGTCTAGCCGCGGATACACTGCATCTTCACAGCGATTTCAATTTCACTGAGTCTCGGGTGGAGACAGCGCCGCCATCGTTACGCCATTCGTGCAGGTCGGAACTTACCCGACAAGGAATTTCGCTACCTTAGGACCGTTATAGTTACGGCCGCCGTTTACCGGGGCTTCGATCAAGAGCTTCGCTTGCGCTAACCCCATCAATTAACCTTCCGGCACCGGGCAGGCGTCACACCCTATACGTCCACTTTCGTGTTTGCAGAGTGCTGTGTTTTTAATAAACAGTCGCAGCGGCCTGGTATCTTCGACCGGCATGAGCTTACGGAGCAAGTCCTTCACCCTCACCGGCGCACCTTCTCCCGAAGTTACGGTGCCATTTTGCCTAGTTCCTTCACCCGAGTTCTCTCAAGCGCCTTGGTATTCTCTACCCAACCACCTGTGTCGGTTTGGGGTACGGTTCCTGGTTACCTGAAGCTTAGAAGCTTTTCTTGGAAGCATGGCATCAACCACTTCGTCGTCTAAAAGACAACTCGTCATCAGCTCTCGGCCTTAAGATCCCGGATTTACCTAAGATCTCAGCCTACCACCTTAAACTTGGACAACCAACGCCAAGCTGGCCTAGCCTTCTCCGTCCCTCCATCGCAATAACCAGAAGTACAGGAATATTAACCTGTTTTCCATCGACTACGCTTTTCAGCCTCGCCTTAGGGACCGACTAACCCTGCGTCGATTAACGTTGCGCAGGAAACCTTGGTCTTTCGGCGTGGGTGTTTTTCACACCCATTGTCGTTACTCATGTCAGCATTCGCACTTCTGATACCTCCAGCAAGCTTCTCAACTCACCTTCACAGGCTTACAGAACGCTCCTCTACCGCATCATCAAAAGATGATACCCGTAGCTTCGGTACCTGGTTTGAGCCCCGTTACATCTTCCGCGCAGGCCGACTCGACTAGTGAGCTATTACGCTTTCTTTAAAGGGTGGCTGCTTCTAAGCCAACCTCCTAGCTGTCTAAGCCTTCCCACATCGTTTCCCACTTAACCAGGATTTTGGGACCTTAGCTGACGGTCTGGGTTGTTTCCCTTTTCACGACGGACGTTAGCACCCGCCGTGTGTCTCCCATGCTCGGCACTTGTAGGTATTCGGAGTTTGCATCGGTTTGGTAAGTCGGGATGACCCCCTAGCCGAAACAGTGCTCTACCCCCTACAGTGATACATGAGGCGCTACCTAAATAGCTTTCGAGGAGAACCAGCTATCTCCGAGCTTGATTAGCCTTTCACTCCGATCCACAGGTCATCCGCTAACTTTTCAACGGTAGTCGGTTCGGTCCTCCAGTCAGTGTTACCTAACCTTCAACCTGCCCATGGATAGATCGCCCGGTTTCGGGTCTATACCCAGCGACTAAACGCCCTATTAAGACTCGCTTTCGCTACGCCTCCCCTATTCGGTTAAGCTCGCCACTGAATATAAGTCGCTGACCCATTATACAAAAGGTACGCAGTCACAGAACGAAGTCTGCTCCCACTGCTTGTACGCATACGGTTTCAGGATCTATTTCACTCCCCTCTCCGGGGTTCTTTTCGCCTTTCCCTCACGGTACTAGTTCACTATCGGTCAGTCAGTAGTATTTAGCCTTGGAGGATGGTCCCCCCATATTCAGACAAGGTTTCTCGTGCCCCGTCCTACTCGATTTCATTGACAAGAGATTTTCGCGTACAGGGCTATCACCCACTATGGCCGCACTTTCCAGAGCGTTCCGCTAATCTCAAATCAACTTAAGGGCTGGTCCCCGTTCGCTCGCCACTACTAAGGGAATCTCGGTTGATTTCTTTTCCTCAGGGTACTTAGATGTTTCAGTTCCCCTGGTTCGCCTCGCATGCCTATGTATTCAGCATGAGATAACTGTCTTATGACAGTTGGGTTCCCCCATTCAGACATCTCCGGATCACAGTCTGTTTGCCGACTCCCCGAAGCTTTTCGCAGGCTACCACGTCTTTCATCGCCTCTGACTGCCAAGGCATCCACCGTATGCGCTTCTTCACTTGACCATATAACCCCAAGCAATCTGGTTATACTGTGAAGACGACATTCGCCGAAAATTCGCATTTACTCAAAGAGCAACTCACAAATTTTACCTTAGCCTGAACCTACACCAGTGAAAGTGTCTGTCCAGTCTATCTTTCTATCACATACCCAAATTTTTAAAGAACGATTCTGAAAAAGATCAGAAATCAGCATTCAACCATCAACCGATGGAATGCTCATTTCTAAGCTTTGACAACGATGGAGCACCAAAAGTGGTGGAGCCAAGCGGGATCGAACCGCTGACCTCCTGCGTGCAAGGCAGGCGCTCTCCCAGCTGAGCTATGGCCCCATAATTGGTGGGTCTGGGCAGATTCGAACTGCCGACCTCACCCTTATCAGGGGTGCGCTCTAACCAACTGAGCTACAGACCCAATCGTCTTCTTCAATGAATCAAGCAATTCGTGTGGGAGCTCATGAGCCAGCTGTTGTCGTCGATTAAGGAGGTGATCCAGCCGCAGGTTCCCCTACGGCTACCTTGTTACGACTTCACCCCAGTCATGAATCACACCGTGGTAACCGTCCTCCCGAAGGTTAGACTAGCTACTTCTGGTGCAACCCACTCCCATGGTGTGACGGGCGGTGTGTACAAGGCCCGGGAACGTATTCACCGCGACATTCTGATTCGCGATTACTAGCGATTCCGACTTCACGCAGTCGAGTTGCAGACTGCGATCCGGACTACGATCGGTTTTGTGAGATTAGCTCCACCTCGCGGCTTGGCAACCCTCTGTACCGACCATTGTAGCACGTGTGTAGCCCAGGCCGTAAGGGCCATGATGACTTGACGTCATCCCCACCTTCCTCCGGTTTGTCACCGGCAGTCTCCTTAGAGTGCCCACCATAACGTGCTGGTAACTAAGGACAAGGGTTGCGCTCGTTACGGGACTTAACCCAACATCTCACGACACGAGCTGACGACAGCCATGCAGCACCTGTCTCAATGTTCCCGAAGGCACCCATCCATCTCTGGAAAGTTCATTGGATGTCAAGGCCTGGTAAGGTTCTTCGCGTTGCTTCGAATTAAACCACATGCTCCACCGCTTGTGCGGGCCCCCGTCAATTCATTTGAGTTTTAACCTTGCGGCCGTACTCCCCAGGCGGTCAACTTAATGCGTTAGCTGCGCCACTAAGAGTTCAAGACTCCCAACGGCTAGTTGACATCGTTTACGGCGTGGACTACCAGGGTATCTAATCCTGTTTGCTCCCCACGCTTTCGCACCTCAGTGTCAGTATGAGCCCAGGTGGTCGCCTTCGCCACTGGTGTTCCTTCCTATATCTACGCATTTCACCGCTACACAGGAAATTCCACCACCCTCTGCCCTACTCTAGCTTGCCAGTTTTGGATGCAGTTCCCAGGTTGAGCCCGGGGATTTCACATTCAACTTAACAAACCACCTACGCGCGCTTTACGCCCAGTAATTCCGATTAACGCTTGCACCCTCTGTATTACCGCGGCTGCTGGCACAGAGTTAGCCGGTGCTTATTCTGTCGGTAACGTCAAGACAGCAAGGTATTCGCTGACTGCCCTTCCTCCCAACTTAAAGTGCTTTACAATCCGAAGACCTTCTTCACACACGCGGCATGGCTGGATCAGGCTTTCGCCCATTGTCCAATATTCCCCACTGCTGCCTCCCGTAGGAGTCTGGACCGTGTCTCAGTTCCAGTGTGACTGATCATCCTCTCAGACCAGTTACGGATCGTCGCCTTGGTGAGCCATTACCTCACCAACTAGCTAATCCGACCTAGGCTCATCTGATAGCGCAAGGCCCGAAGGTCCCCTGCTTTCTCCCGTAGGACGTATGCGGTATTAGCGTTCCTTTCGAAACGTTGTCCCCCACTACCAGGCAGATTCCTAGGCATTACTCACCCGTCCGCCGCTGAATCAGGAAGCAAGCTTCCCTCAACCGCTCGACTTGCATGTGTTAGGCCTGCCGCCAGCGTTCAATCTGAGCCATGATCAAACTCTTCAGTTCAATACTGCAATCGGGTTTTGAGAAAACCCTATAAACTTGGCTCAGCAATCGCAAACTCGAACCCGAAGGATCGAGGTAACTCTTTGATTTCTCGTGGAGTTGTTGTGATGCTGATAATCTTGTTGACTAACAGTCTTAACTCACAAGCACCCACACGAATTGCTTGATTCAATTGTTAAAGAGCGGTGGGTTGATTCTTTCGTCTCAACCGAGGCGCGCATTCTACGCTGGCCTCATATTCTGTCAAGCGTTTATTTCGAAGTATTTTTCCAGAAACCTGAACAACTTCAAACACTTGACTCGCCTCGATCACTCGTCAGCGGGAGGCGAATTCTACAGCGTTTCAAACCGCTGTCAACTGCCTTTTTCACCGCTTCCGACCTTGAAGATCGAAGCACTTCCTCACCACCTGAACGACTAACTCATTGATTAACAAAGCGTTTATCGTTTCGACTGCGCCGGAAGTGGGGCGAATTATAGAGAGATCTGAGGAGGCGTCAACAGGTAATTTCAAAAATCTGTCACATCCATTCAAAAGCAAGGGGCGGGCCTGCGGCCCGCCCCTTATTGCTGCTTCGACTGGCTACTCAAGACTCGGGAAAGCAAACTGCGAGGCTTCGTGGCTGGCGCGTTGCGGCCAGCGTTGCGTGATGGCTTTGCGGCGTGTGTAGAAACGCACGCCGTCTGGCCCATAGGCGTGCAGGTCGCCGAAGAGTGAGCGCTTCCAGCCGCCGAAGCTGTGATAGGCAACCGGTACGGGCAAGGGTACGTTGACGCCGACCATGCCGACTTCGATCTCGTCGCAGAACAGGCGCGCCGCTTCACCGTCGCGGGTAAAGATGCAGGTGCCGTTGCCGTATTCGTGGTCGTTGATCAGTTGCATGGCCTGTTCGAGGCTGTCGACACGGACGATGCACAGTACCGGCCCGAAGATTTCCTCTTTATAGATGCGCATCTGCGGGGTGACGTGGTCGAACAGGCAGCCGCCGAGGAAGAAGCCTTCTTCGTTGCCTGCCACACTCAGGCCGCGGCCATCCACGACGAGTTTGGCACCGGCCTGCTCGCCGTCGTCGACGTAGCCCGACACCTTGTCACGTGCCTGGGCAGTCACGAGGGGGCCCATGTCGAGGCCGCAAGAGGTACCGGCGCCGATTTTCAAAGCTTTGATCTGCGGAGTCAGCTTGGCCACGAGCGCGTCTGCGACCTGGTCACCGACACAGACGGCGACCGAGATGGCCATGCAGCGCTCACCGCAGGAACCGTAGGCCGCACCCATCAGGGCGCTGACCGCGTTGTCCAGATCGGCGTCGGGCATCAGCACCGCGTGGTTCTTCGCGCCACCCAGGGCCTGGACGCGCTTGCCACGGCGAGTACCCTCGCTATAGATGTACTCGGCGATGGGTGTGGAGCCGACGAAGCTCAACGCCTTGACCTCGGGCGCTTCGATGAGGGCATCCACTGCGACCTTGTCGCCGTGGACGACGTTGAGCACGCCGGCTGGCAGGCCTGCTTCCAGCAACAGTTGGGCTATATAGAGTGTGGAGCTGGGGTCGCGCTCGGACGGCTTGAGGATGAAGCAGTTGCCGCAGACGATGGCCAGCGGGTACATCCACAAGGGGACCATGGCCGGGAAGTTGAAGGGTGTGATACCGGCGACGATACCCAAGGGCTGGAAGTCGGACCAGGCATCGATGTTCGGACCGACGTTGCGGCTGTACTCGCCCTTGAGCACTTCGGGGGCTGCGCAGGCGAATTCGACGTTTTCGATGCCGCGTTTGAGTTCGCCTGCGGCGTCCTCCAGGGTCTTGCCATGCTCTTCACTGATCATCTGGGCAATCTTGGCTTCGTTCTGCTCGAGCAGTTGCTTGAAGCGGAACATCACCTGGGCGCGCTTGGCCGCCGGGGTCTTGCGCCAGGCCGGGAAGGCGGCCTTGGCGGAGTCGATGGCCTGTTGCACGGTTTCGCGGCTGGCCAGTTGGAGAGTGCGGATAGGTTGGCCGGTCGATGGGTTGAAGACGTCGGCCGTGCGGTCGCCACTGGAAACCAGATCGCCATTGATCAAGTGTTGGATAGTGCTCATGCAAAGGGCTCCTGAAAAAAAGGTCAGTCGATCTGGTTGAGGGCTTCGCCCACGGCGTCGAACAGGCGATCGAGGTCTTGTGGCTGGGCGTTGAAGGTAGGGCCGAACTGCAGGGTGTCACCGCCGAAGCGGACGTAGAAGCCGGCTTTCCACAGTTTCATGGACGCTTCGTAGGGGCGCACGATGGCGTCGCCATCCCGGGGCGCCAGCTGGATCGCACCGGCGAGGCCATAGTTGCGGATGTCGACGATGTTCTTCGCCCCCTTGACGCCGTGCAGCACGCTTTCGAAATGCGGTGCCAGTTCGGCGGCGCTCTGCACCAGGTTTTCGCGCTGCAGCAGGTCCAGTGCGGCAAGGCCGGCGGCGCAGGCTACAGGGTGGGCCGAGTAGGTGTAACCGTGGGGGAATTCCACGGCGTACTCGGGCGTCGCCTGGTTCATGAAGGTCTGGTAGATCTCGGTGCTGGCGATGACGGCGCCCATCGGGATGGCGCCGTTGGTGATCTGCTTGGCGATGCACATCAGATCCGGCGTCACGCCGAAGGTGTCGGCGCCGAACATGGCGCCGGTACGACCGAAACCGGTGATGACTTCGTCGAAGATCAGCAGGATGTTGTGCTGGTCGCAGATCTCACGCAGGCGCTTGAGGTAGCCCTTGGGCGGCGGCAGGACGCCTGCCGAACCGGCCATGGGCTCGACGATCAGGGCGGCGATGTTGGAGGCATCGTGCAGCTCGATGACCTTGAGCATTTCGTCGGCCAGGGCGATGCCGCCCTCCTCCGGTGACCCCTTGGAGAAGGTATTGCCCGGCAGCAGGGTGTGGGGGATGTGGTCCACGTCCATCAATTGACCGAACATCTTGCGGTTGCCGTTGACTCCACCCAGGCTGGTGCCGGCCACGTTGACGCCGTGGTAGCCACGGGCGCGGCCGATCATCTTGGTCTTGGTGGCCTGGCCTTTCAGGCGCCAGTAGGCGCGAACCATTTTCACGGCCGTGTCGCAGCACTCGGAGCCGGAGTTGGTATAGAAGACGTGATTGAGAGTGCCGGGGGTCAGGTCGGTGATCTTTTCAGCCAGCTGGAACGACAACGGATGGCCGTACTGAAACGCGGGGGAGTAGTCGAGCACACCGAGTTGGCGCGACACCGCTTCCTGGATTTCCTTGCGCGTGTGGCCTGCACCGCAGGTCCACAGACCGGAAAGGCTGTCGTAGATCTGGCGGCCCTTGTCATCGGTCAGCCAACTGCCCTGGGCCGCGACAATGATCCGAGGATCACGTTGGAAGCTGCGGTTGGCGGTGTACGGCATCCAGTGAGCGTCCAGCTTGAGCTGGCTGGTAACGCCAACGGGGGCGTTCTCGGGCATGTTCATGGGCACAAACCTCTTTGAGCGATTGGAGACGCGATGACAAGCGTGTTGCCCCTACGGTGTCACGGCGATAAAGTCTGGAAAATTCAACTTTTGCGATCTTCAGTCAGGCAATCACTAAACTATGAGCCGCCGTCCCGATCCCCTCGCGCAGGTCAGTGATTTCGATATTCGCCTGCTGCGCATCTTCCGCAGCGTGGTGGAGTGCGGCGGTTTTTCTGCGGCGGAGAATGTGCTCGGTATCGGCCGCTCGGCGATCAGTCAGCAGATGAGCGATCTGGAGCAGCGCCTGGGTCTGCGTTTGTGCCAGCGGGGCCGAGCCGGTTTTTCGCTGACCGAGGAAGGTCGCGAGGTGTATCACTCGGCCCTGCAGATGCTGGGTGCGGTGGAGAGCTTTCGTACCGAGGTCAATGGCCTGCATCGGCATTTGCGCGGTGAACTCAACATTGGCCTGACCGACAACCTGGTGACGCTGCCGCACATGCGCATCACCCATGCGTTGGCGCAGTTGAAGGATCGAGGGCCGGACGTACGCATTCAGATCCGCATGATCGCTCCGAGCCAGGTCGAACAAGGGGTGCTGGACGGCAGCCTGCACGTGGGCGTGGTGCCGCAGGCCAGTCCGCTGTCCGGGCTTGAATACCAGCCGTTGTACAGCGAGCGCTCGCTGCTGTACTGCGCGGTGGGCCATCCGCTGTTCTACGCCGACGATGCGCAACTGGACGATGCACGGCTCGATGCCCAGGAGGCGATCGCACCGACCTTCCGCCTGCCGGCCGAAATTCAGGCGCGTTACCAGGCACTGAACTGCACGGCCAGCGCGTCGGATCGCGAGGGCATGGCGTTCCTGATTCTGACCGGGCGCTACATCGGCTATCTGCCCGACCACTACGCGACGTTCTGGGTGCAGCAGGGGCGACTGCGCGCACTCAAGGCGGCCGAACGGTTCTATGACTTGAGCCTATCCTGGGTCACTCGCAAGGGGCGACGCCCGCATTTGGTGCTCGAAAGCTTTCTGGAGAGTTTGTACGAAACCCGATGACGTTCTTATCTCCTTGATCTGGTTTGGGTTTTTAACATGGCAAGTAAAAACCTGAGCGATTGGACAGCTTTTTGCACGACTGCTTCGCAAAGCGAGGACTGACTCCAGTCCATCGACCGTGCCGAGAGTCCGACGCCATGCCTACCGATACGTCCACGCCCAGCGAACTGATCTATGGTCTGCATGACCGTCCGCCCCCCGTGACTTCGATGCTGGCGGCGCTTCAGCACGTACTCGCTGCGTTCGTCGGGATCATCACGCCCCCGTTGATCATTGGCTCGGCGTTGGGCCTCGGCACGCATTTGCCGTACTTGATCAGCATGGCGCTGTTGGTGTCCGGCATCGGCACGTTCATCCAGGCACGCCGTCCGTTCGGCATCGGCGCAGGCATGATCTGTCTGCAAGGCACCAGTTTCGCCTTTCTGGGGGCGGTGCTATCGGCCGGCTTCATCGTCAAGCAGCGCGGGGGCAGCCCGGAAGACATTCTGGCGATGATTTTCGGGGTGTGCTTTTTCGGCGCGTTGGTGCAGATCGTGCTGAGTCGCTTCATCGGTCAGCTACGGCGTGTCATTACCCCGCTGGTGACCGGCATCGTGATCACGCTGATTGGCGTGAGCCTGATCAAGGTGGGTATCACTGACCTGGGCGGAGGCTTCAACGCGCCAGACTTCGGTGCGCCAGGCAACCTTGCCCTGGGCGCGTTCGTGCTGGTGGTGATCATTCTGCTCAATCGCAGCGCCGCAACCTGGTTGCGGCTGTCGGCGATCATCATCGGGCTGGCGGTGGGCAGCCTGGCCGCCTGGTTCAGTGGCAAGCTGGTGATCCAGCCACTGCCGGACCTACCGCTGATCAGTGTGCCGGTGCCTTTCAAGTTCGGTTTCGCTTTCGATTGGACGGCGTTTCTGCCCGTGGCCCTGATCTATCTGATCAGTACCCTGGAGACGGTGGGCGACCTGACGGCGAACTGCATGCTGTCGCGACAGCCCATCAGCGGACCGAGCTACATCGACCGGCTCAAAGGGGGTGTGCTGGGCGACGGCGTGAGTGGCATGGTAGCCGCCACTTTCAGCGCCTTTCCCAACACCACGTTCGCGCAGAACAATGGGGTCATCCAACTGACGGGCGTGGCCAGCCGCTATGTGGGGCTGTACATCGGCGTCGTGCTGATGCTGCTCGGGTTGTTGCCGATAATCGGTGCCGTGCTGCAGCAGATTCCCAAGCCGGTGCTGGGGGGCGCCACCCTGGTGATGTTCGGCAGCGTCGCAGCCGCTGGGGTGAGGATTCTGGCGCAGTCGCCGCTGGATCGGCGCAACATGCTGATCATCGCCACCTCGTTCGGCGTGGGCCTGGGTGTGGCCGCGCAGCCCCAACTGCTGCACCGCATGCCGCAACTGGTGCAGAACCTGTTCGACTCGGCGATCACCAGTGGCGGCGTCACCGCGCTGATCATGTGCCTGTTGTTGCCGGAACCCAAGCACAGCGGCGAAGTGTCGACGCAGCGACTGGAAAACGAACCGGTTTGAGCGACATTTTCGCGACGATGCTTGTCGTATCCGGGCAGGTGCGTTATCAACGCATCTGCCTTACCCACACGATTTGCTCGGAACCGCCCCATGATGCTTGAAGTCCCCGCGCACAGCGCCTCGGCCAGTGGCAAGCCTGCCAGCCGCATCCGCCAGAAGAATGAGGAAGCGATTCTCAAGGCGGCCGAAGACGAATTTGCCCGGCACGGTTTCAAGGGTACGAGCATGAATAACATCGCGCTCAACGTCGGGCTGCCCAAGGCCAATCTGCATTACTACTTCACCAACAAACTGGGGCTGTACATCGCGGTGCTGAGCAACATCATCGAGCTGTGGGACAGCACCTTCAACACCTTGAGTGCCGAGGACGATCCGGCGCAGGCCTTGACCCGTTACATTCGCGCCAAGATGGAGTTTTCCCGACGTCAGCCACTGGCGTCGCGGATCTTCGCCATGGAGATCATCAGCGGTGGCGAGTGCTTGACCGAATACTTCAACCAGGACTATCGCAGCTGGTTCACGGGGCGCGCCGCCGTGTTCCAGGCGTGGATCGATGCCGGTAAAATGGACCCAGTCGACCCTGTGCACCTGATCTTCCTGCTGTGGGGCAGTACTCAGCATTACGCCGACTTTGCCACGCAGATCTGCCGGGTGACCGGACAGGCGAGGCTGACGCGAGAGGATTTCGAGCAAGCCGGTGACAACCTGATCCGCATCATCCTAAAGGGATGCGGACTGACCCCTGCAGTGTGATCACTGCAACAGCCAAGAGATAGCGATGCCTTCCACCCTGCTGGGCCCTTGCGAGTTCCGCGAGGAGATTCGCAAGAGTCGATTCATCACCCTCGCCGCACCCATTGCCAGCGTGCAGGACGCCCAGGCGTTCATCGAACAGAACAGCGATCTGGCGGCCACTCACAATTGCTGGGCGTGGAAACTGGGCGACCAGTACCGCAGCAACGACGACGGCGAGCCGGGCGGTACGGCAGGCCGACCCATTCTGGCGGCCATCGAGGCGCAGGATTGCGATCAGGTGGTGGTGCTGGTGATTCGCTGGTACGGCGGTATTCAGCTGGGCACCGGAGGATTGGCCCGCGCCTATGGCGGGGGGGCGAACAAATGTCTGCAACAGGCGCCCAAGCGCCTGCTGATCGCGCGCGTGGCGGTGTCGTGTTCCTGCACGTTCAGCGAGCTGGCCCTGGTCAAGCTTCGCGTGGCCGAGGCTGAAGGGCTGGTGACTGCGGAAGATTTCACCAGCAATGGCGTCGATCTGCAGCTGGCAGTGGCCAGCGAAGTCATCCCGACCCTTGCGCAGCAGTTGGCCGACCTTTCGCGGGGGCGGATCGTGCTGCAAAACGCTGCTTCATGAACCTGCGGCTTGTTCACGGTGAGTGCTAGTCTGTTTCCTTTTCCAGGAGCGTCGCGATGACAACTGCAAAGAAAGCGCTGGTGATCGGTGCCTCCCGTGGCCTGGGCCTGGGGCTGGTGGAGAGATTGAGCGAGGATGGCTGGGAAGTGACGGCCACGGTTCGTGATCTGGGCAAGATCCCGGCAGGGCTGACGGCCACCGGGGCCACGGTGGAAGCACTGGAGATGACTCGGCTGGAATCGATGGATGCATTGGCCCAGCGTCTGCAGCAGCAGCGCTTCGATCTGCTGTTCATCAATGCCGGAGTGTCCGGGCCGGCGGGCTACAACACCGATCAGGCCAGCGATGCGGAAATCGGCGAGCTGTTCGTCATCAATGCCGTGGCGCCGATCCGCTTGGCCCAGCGACTGGCGGACAATGTCGCCGACGGCGGTGCGATTGCGTTCATGAGTTCGGTGCTCGGTAGCGTGGCGATGCCCGAAGGGTCGCCCATGGCGTTGTACAAGGCGAGCAAAGCGGCCTTGAATTCGATGACCAATACGTTCGTGACCGAGCTGGCGCGGCCTGCGCTGACGGTGCTGGCGATGCACCCGGGGTGGGTGAAGACCGACATGGGTGGCGAAGGGGCCAGTCTGGACGTTGCCACCAGTACCCGGGGGTTGGTGGATGTGATCACCGGGCAGTTGGGCAAGGGTGGGTTGCAGTTTCTGGATTATCGGGGGGAGAGGATTGAGTGGTGAGGGGCTTGCAGGGGTACAGGGGTGTCAGAGGAGGCCTCTTCGCGGGCAGAGCCCGCTCCCACAGGATACGGGTTCTACCAGTGGAATCTGGTTTAGAGGCCCAGGATCGATAGCATGATGAAGGTGGCGAACAGTACGAAGTGAGTCATGCCTTCGATGGCGTTGGTTTCGCCGTCGTTGAGGTTGATGGCGCAGATCAGCAGGGTGATGAAGATCATCACGGTCTGGACCGGGGTCATGGCCATCTGGAAGGGCTGGCCGCTGTACAAGGCCAGGCCTTCCATGACCGGTACGGTGAGAATCACCGTCGACAGCGAGGCGCCCAGCGCGATGTTGACCACCGACTGCATGCGGTTGGCCAAGGCTGCGCGCAAGGCGGTGAGAATTTCCGGTGCGGCGGAAATGGCGGCCACCAGAATGGCCGTCACCACGGGTGGCGCGCCGGTGCCTTCCAGACCCAGGTCGATGGTCTTGGACATGACTTCGGCCAGCGCACCGATGATGACGATACCGAACACCAGCGTCCCCACCGACCAGCCCAGGTGAACCGGCTTTTCCGGTTCAGTGGTCACGCCCTTGCGCTTCTTCTTTTCCGGGTAGTTGTAGCTGAAGAAGTAGCTGTGCGGGCCGACCTGCATGCGCAGGAACAACGCGTAGAGCACGAGCATGGCGCCGATGGTGAAGCCCGAATAGACCTTCCAGTTGCCCTCGGGGATGAACTCGGGGACTACCATGGACACGCCCATGGCGGTGAGGATCATGACGCTGTAGCTGCGCGCCGAATCGTCGTTGTAGGACTGCTCGCCGTGCTTGAGGCCACCCATCAGTGCGGCAAGGCCGAGGATGCCGTTGATGTCGAGCATCACCGCCGAATAGATGGTGTCACGCACCAGGGTCGGGGACGGCTCGTTGCTCATCATGATGCCCAGTACCACCACTTCGACCAGTACTGCCGAGAGAGTGAGGATCATGGTGCCGTAGGGGTCGCCGAATTTTTCGGCAAGCAATTCGGCATGTCCCGCCACGCGCACCGAGGCGAAGATGATCGCCACGACCAGGGCTATGCCTGCGCCCAATGCCACGCCTTGGCCGTGGCTGAGCAGGTAGTGCTCGGCCGGAAAGGCGACGCATGCGGCGATCACCGCCAGAAGTAGAAATTTTTCCTGCTTGAGTAACGCGATCATGGCCTGCCTTCGCTGATTGCTGCGACCTGTGCCGCGGTAAGTAACTGGATGTAACAAGAATCAGCGGATGAGAGTATGCAACAGCGGCAAAGGTTCAGGGCCGGACCTGTGCCTGGGCCACCAGCCAGTCATGGATGGCGCGTCGGGTGGGGGTATTGAGGGCGCCTTCGCGGTACGCCAGCACGTATTTCTTGCGCGCCTGGATGGGCCACCCGAACGGCACGATCAGCGAGCCTTGTTCCAGTTCGTCGGTGATCAGTGCCCGGCGCGCGATGGCCACGCCCATGCCCATGCGCGCGGCGTCGATGGTCAGGTGGTTGCGATTGAAGGTGTGCCCACGGCGCACGTCGATGCCTTCGGCGCCGATGGCCGAGAGGTAGAACTCCCACTCCGCGTATTCGTAGCTGCCACGCCAGGCGGTGATGTCGTGGAGCAATGGGAAGTGAACCAGTTGGCCTGGGCTGTCCAAAGGCGGCCGGCCTTCGAGCAGCAGTGGCGAGCAGACCGGGAACAACTCTTCCTCCAGCAAGGGCGTGGTGACCAGGCCGGGGTAGCTGCCATCGTTGAGGTCGATGGCCAGATCGAAGTCATCGTCGCGCAGGGAGCCGCTGCTGTCTTCGGCGATCACGCGCAATTGCAGCTCGGGAAACGCCCGTTCCAGGCTGGGCAGCCGTGGCATCAGCCACTTGCTCAGAAAGGAGGGAATGCTGCGCAACTTGAACACCCCGCCGATCGCGCCGGAATGCAACAGCCGCAATTCTTCGTCGATGCGGCTGTGCACTTCGTTGGCAACCACGGCAAGCCGCTGGCCCTGTGCAGTCAGTTGCAGACCGCGCCCCACGCGGTGAAACAGCGGAAAGCCGAGCCGATCTTCCAATTGCTTCATCTGCTGGCTGATGGCACCGGGGGTGACATGCAGTTCATCGGCGCAGCGGGTGAAGGACAAATGCCGCGCGGCGCAGGCGAACACCTGCAGCCAGGCGTGCATTTGGGCATTGAGGATTTTGCTCATCGGTGAGCCCCGCTAAACAATGACTTAGTAAGTATCGTTTGTCTGAAATGTCTGTCAGCTCAAAGATAGGGCACGAGTGTATAGAGAGAGAATGGGGCAGACATGGCTATCAGCGTATTCGACATGTTCAAGATCGGCATCGGGCCCTCCAGTTCCCATACGGTGGGTCCGATGCGCGCCGCTGCCCTGTTTGCCAAACACTTGAACGAGCACGGCATGACGCCGCTGGTGGAGCGTATCGAAGTCCGCCTGTATGGCTCGCTGTCGGCGACCGGCGTGGGCCATGGCAGCGACCGCGCCACCCTGATGGGTTTGATGGGCGAATGGCCGGACCGCGTGGACCCGCAAACCGTAGGGCCACGGGTGGACGAGGTGATCCAGCGGCAGTGCCTGCACCTGGGCGAGCACGCGATCCATTTCGACTGGCAACGCGACATGCTGCTGCTCGATGAGAGCCTGCCCTACCACCCCAATGGCATGACCTTGCTGGCGCATCTGCAGAACGGCGAGGTGCACGAGCAGACGTACTACTCGGTCGGCGGCGGTTTCGTGATCGATGCCGAGCAGGCTGCCAGCGGTGTGCTGGACAATGACACCACGGCCCTGCCCTACGATTTCTCGTCGGCGGCGCAGTTGTTGAGCCTGTGCAAACGCACCGGCTTGAGCATCTCGGCGCTGATGATGGAGAACGAAAAGGCCTGGCGCTCCGAAGGTCAGATCCGTGAGCAGTTGGCGGTGATCTGGCAGGCGATGCAGGCCTGCGTGGACAAGGGGCTGACCGGGCAAGGCATTCTGCCCGGTGGGCTGAATGTGCGGCGCCGCGCCTATCGGTTGCACCAGAACCTGCAGGAGATCGGCAAGCCCAATGTCATCGGTTCGACCTTGAGTGCCATGGAGTGGGTGAACGTCTTCGCCCTGGCGGTGAACGAGGAGAATGCCGCCGGCGGGCGCATGGTGACCGCTCCTACCAATGGCGCGGCCGGTATCATTCCGGCGGTGCTGCACTACTACATGAAGTTTTGCCCTGAAGCGTCGGCCGACGACGTGGTGCGTTTCTTCCTGGCCGCCGCTGCGGTGGGCATTCTGTGCAAGAAGAACGCTTCGATTTCCGGTGCCGAGGTGGGCTGCCAGGGCGAGGTCGGTTCGGCCTGCGCCATGGCCGCCGCAGGCCTGGCCGAAGTGCTGGGAGCCACACCGGAGCAGGTCGAGAACGCGGCGGAAATCGGCCTTGAGCACAACCTTGGGCTGACCTGCGATCCGGTCGGCGGCCTGGTTCAGGTGCCGTGCATCGAGCGCAATGCGATTGCCGCGGTCAAGGCGATCAACGCCGCGCAAATGGCGCTGCGCGGGGATGGCGAGCACTTCATCTCCCTGGATCACGCCATCCGCACCATGCGTGACACCGGCGCCGACATGCACGACAAGTACAAGGAAACATCGCGCGGGGGTTTGGCGGTCAATCTGGTGGAATGTTGAGCTGCCTGTGTTGTGAAAGAGAATGTTTTTTGATCGCAACAGCCTGATATGGAATAGTACCCGCCGTTTTTGCGCGCCCGCCCAGCGCGCAGCTTTCACAGCGAAGGTATTTGTCCATGCGCAGTTCCCGCCTCATCTCCATGATCGCCGTCGGTGCCCTGGCCCTGTGCGCCAGGCTGGCCGTCGCCGCGCCCATCGATATCGATGACGGTCAGCACACCGTCCATCTGCCCCAGGCGCCACAACGTGTGGTGGTGCTGGAGTTTTCCTTTCTCGACAGCCTTGCGGCCGTGGGCGTCACGCCAGTGGGGGCCGCCGACGATGGCGATGCCAACCGCGTGTTGCCACGGGTACGCAAGGCCATCGGCCAATGGACGTCGGTGGGCTTGCGCGCGCAGCCCAGCATCGAGCAGATCGCACGGCTCAAGCCCGACCTGATCATCGCCGACCTCAACCGCCACCAGGCGCTGTACAACGACCTGGCGAGCCTGGCACCGACCCTGCTGCTGCCATCGCGTGGGGAAGACTACGAAGGCAGCCTGAAGTCTGCCGAACTGATCGGCCAGGCGCTGGGCAAGCACGAGGCGATGCAGGCGCGGATCGCGCAGAACCGTCGCAGCCTCGCCGACATTGCCGGGCAGGTGCCGGCCGGCACCAAGGTGCTGTTCGGTGTGGCTCGGGAAGACAGCTTTTCCGTGCACGGCCCCCATTCCTATGCGGGCAGCGTGCTGGCGGCCATCGGTTTGCAGGTTCCGCCGGTGCGCAGTCATGCGGCACCGACCGAGTTCGTCAGCCTGGAGCAATTGCTGGCACTGGACCCTGCCTGGCTGCTGGTCGGCCACTACCGGCATCCGAGTCTGGTCGACACTTGGAGCCAGCAGCCACTGTGGCCAGTGCTGGGCGCAGTGCGCAATCACCAGGTCGCGGAAGTCGACGGTGACACCTGGGCACGCAACCGTGGGGTGATGGCGTCCGAGCAGATTGCCGAGGATGCATTGGCCATTCTCAAGGGCGGCAAAGCCGCCATGACGCCCTGAATGAGGCGTGGGTTGGCGATGGCGCTGGGCGCGGTGACCGTCGCCGGGCTGTTCTGGATCTCTCTTTATGCCTGGTCGCCGTTCACGATCAGTCAGGCTGATGCGTTCAACGGTTTGTTCAGTCAAGGCCGCGAGGGCGGCAACATGGCCTATATCGTTGCCCAACTGCGGGTGCCGCGAGCACTGTGTGCGGCTTTGGTCGGTGCCTGCCTGGGACTGGCGGGCGCATTGATGCAGGGCATTACCCGCAATCGCCTGGCGTCGCCGTCACTGTTCGGGGTCACGGCCGGTGCTGCGCTGGGGCTGGCGTTGTTCTCCACGGGGCTGGTGGCCCTGCCGTTTGCCGGTGGTGCGCTGCTGATGACGTGTCTGGGTGGCGCCTTGGCCTGGGTGATCGTCTTCAGCCTGGGCGGCGCCTGGTCACCGACGGCGGCGCAAGGCCGACTGGTGCTGGCCGGCGTCACGGTGGCGGCACTGTGTGCGGCGCTGACGCGGTTGACCGTAATACTGGTCGAGACGCAGGCACAGAGCGTGCTCAACTGGCTGGCCGGATCACTGGCCAATGTGGGTGCCGCGCAACTGCAATTGCTATGGCCGTGCACCTTGGTGGGCGCCGTGTGGGCCATGTTCTGTGCGCCGCGTCTGAACCTGGTGAATCTGGGCGAGGATGCGGCGCGCTCGCTGGGGGTCGGCATCGCCAGCCTGCGCCTGCAGGTGTTCTTCGTCAGCCTGCTGCTGGTGGGTGCAAGCGTTTGTGCGGTTGGCCCGATCGGTTTCGTGGGGCTGATCGCGCCGAACATCGCTCGACAATACCTGGGCAACGACTATCGCTGGCTGATGCCGGCCAGCGCCCTGCTGGGAGCGGCGATCGTGCTGGCAGCCGACCTTGTCAGCCGCGCCGTGGCCTTCCCGGCGGAAACGCCGGCCGGGGTAGTGACCGCCCTGATCGGCGCACCGTTCTTCCTGTACCTTGCCAGGCGCACGCAATGACTCGGCCCTACCCTCGCCTGCTGATCCTGCTTGCGCTGGTGCTGGCGGCCCTGTGGCTGAGCCTGAGCGCCGGCACGTCCTGGCTGACACCGGGGACAGTGTTGGATCGACTGATCGCCCACGATGCGCTGGACTTCGAGGTATGGAACCACCGCCTTCCACGCGCACTGATCGCCATCCTTACCGGCAGCGCCCTGGGCCTGGCCGGCGCCTTGGTGCAGGGGGTGATCCGCAACCCGCTGGCCTCGCCGGAGATTCTGGGGGTGACCCAGGGCGCCGGGCTGGCCCTGACCATCGCCATCATCGCTTTTCCGCAGTTGCCCTTCACCTGGCTGCCTCTGGTTGCAGGGGTGGGCGGCGCTGGCGGCGCGCTGCTGCTGGCGCTGTACAACAGCGGCGTGAGTTTTTCCGGCGTGCGCTTTGCGTTGTCCGGGGTAGCGATCGCCGTTACTTTGTCCAGCGTCACGGAGTTTCTGATCCTGTCCCATCCGCTGGACATCAACACCGCCTTGCTCGCCCTGACCGGCAGCCTGTGGAGTCGCAATTGGCATCACGTCGAGCTGGCGCTGCCGTTTCTGCTGCTGATGCCGTTGGCTCTGAGCCTGGCAAAGCCGCTGAACCTGATCGGCCTGGGCGACGAAGCGGCGCACAGCCTGGGCACGGCCCTTGCGCGTACGCGCTGGCTGGCGATGGGCATGGCGGTGCTGTTGAGCAGCCTGGGCGTGGGAATCATCGGACCGGTGGGCTTTCTGGGGCTGGTGGCTCCGCACATGGCACGGCGACTGGTGGGTGGGCATCATCAGCACCTGCTGCCGGCCGCGATGCTGATCGGCGCGCTGCTGCTGGTGCTGGCCGACACCTTGGGACGCACGCTGATCGCGCCCAGCGAGATTCCGGCGGGCATCTTGACCGCAGTGATCGGCGCTCCCTACTTTCTCTGGCTGCTGGCACGCTTCAAGGGCTGACATCATGAGCATCATCAAGGCCGACGGCGTCGACATCGGCTACGGCGCCAAGCCTATCGTTTGCAACCTTTCGTTCACCCCGCCCGCCGGGCAGGTCACTGCGCTGATCGGCCCCAACGGCTGCGGCAAATCGACCTTGCTCAAGGCGCTGGCGCGCATCATCACGCCGCAGTCGGGCACAGTGAGCCTGGATGGCCAGGCCTATGCGCAACTGTCGTCGCGGACGCTGGCGCGACAGGTCGCGTTTCTGCCGCAGGTGCTGCCCATCCCCGAAGGGGTCAGCGTGGCCCAATTGGTGGCTTATGGACGCAGCCCGCACAACAGCTTCTGGGGGCGCCTGAGCGGCGCGGACCGTGGCGCCGTGGATCAGGCCCTGCAGCGCATGGGCCTGGAAGCGCTTGCCGATACTGCCTTGGCGGACCTCTCCGGTGGCCAGCGGCAACGGGCGTGGCTGGCCATGGTGCTGGCGCAGAATACCCCGGTGGTGCTGCTCGACGAGCCCACGACCTATCTGGACATCAGTCACCAGGTCGAGCTGCTCGATCTGATGCGCGAGCTGGCGGCCGAAGGCAAGACCGTGGTCACCGTGCTGCACGACATCAACCAGGCGTGCCGCTACGCCGATCATCTGGCAGTGATGCATCAAGGCCGCCTGGTGGCTGATGGCACGCCTGCGCAGGTCGTCGATGCCGAGTTGATGCAGCGGGTGTTCGAGGTGCAGGTGCAGGTCATCCGCGAACCGGTGGCGGGTACGCCGATGTGCGTGGTGGAAAAGAGCACTCGCGAGTCGACCTGAACGTGCCGTGCCTGGCCGAGCGTCGGCGCGAAGGTGTCGTCCGGCCCTGCGCGGCTGCGGGTGAGGGTCAATACCTGTAGAATTGGCCACGATTGCACCTGATGAGAGAATGAAAACACCATGTACGACTGGCTCAATGCCTTGCCCAAGGCCGAACTGCACATGCACCTGGAAGGCTCGCTGGAACCCGAGCTGCTGTTCGCCCTGGCCGAGCGCAACAAGATCGCATTGCCCTGGAATGATGTAGAGGCGCTGCGCGGAGCCTATGCGTTCAACAACCTGCAGGAGTTTCTCGACCTGTATTACCGCGGTGCCGATGTGCTGCGCACCGAGCAGGATTTCTACGACCTGACCTGGGCCTACCTGCTGCGTTGCCAGGCCCAGAACGTCGTGCACACCGAACCGTTCTTCGACCCGCAGACCCACACCGACCGTGGCATTGCCTTCGAGACCGTGCTGGGTGGCATCACCGCTGCACTCAATGATGGCCGTACCCGGCTGGGTGTCGACAGCGGTCTGATCCTGAGCTTCCTGCGCCACCTGAGCGAAGACGAAGCACAGAAGACCCTGAACCAGGCGCTGCCCTTCCGCGATGCCTTCGTGGCCGTGGGTCTGGACAGCTCCGAGATGGGCCATCCGCCGAGCAAGTTCCAGCGTGTGTTCGACCGTGCCCGCGACGAGGGCTTCCTGACCGTGGCCCACGCGGGCGAGGAAGGTCCGCCCGAGTACATCTGGGAAGCCCTGGACCTGCTCAAGATCCAACGCATCGACCACGGCGTGCGAGCCATCGAGGATGAGCGGCTGATGCAGCGCATCATCGACGAGCAGATCCCGCTGACCGTGTGCCCGCTTTCCAACACCAAGCTGTGCGTGTTCGATCACATGGGCCAGCACAACATTCTCGACATGCTCGAGCGCGGCGTGAAGGTCACGGTGAATTCCGATGATCCGGCCTATTTCGGTGGCTACGTCACCGAGAACTATCACGCGCTGCACACCCATCTGGGCATGACCGAGGACCAGGCCCGGCGCCTGGCGCAGAACAGCCTGGATGCACGCCTGATCAAGCAGTGAGGCTGGCGGCGTCGAAACGCCGCCCGTTGTCATCGGTGAAATGCGCTGTCAGGTGCCCAGGCGGCCGATCTCGATCATGCCCAGCCGCGTCACCTGCAATGAGCGGCTGTCTTCATTGAGCTTGAGCCAACCCGACTGCAGAAACAGGGTCAGCAACCCTGCACCCAGTGCGCCACCCAGGTGCGGGCGCTGGGTGCTCCAGTCGCAGCAGCTGTTCAGCGGCTGGCGCTCGCGGTTGACCAGTGCCTGGGTGTAGATGCCTCGACTGGCCAGGCGGCTGCTGCCGAGCGCGGTGACTTCCAGACGTTGCTCATAGTGCTCGAGCCAGCCGTTTTCGACCATGCGCTGGAACAGGTCGGCCGCCAGCACGCCCCCCAGATGATCACCACACAGACGTACTTGATGCAGCGCCCTGGGCGAGCATGGCTTGGGCACGCTGATCGGCGCAGCCGTTCCTGTCTTGGCCTGCACCAGCGATACGCTGGCCAGCGCTTCCACGGCGGCCCCCACTTCTGGCTTGGCCAAGCGGAAGAAGCGCTTGCGCCCTCGGGCTTCGAACGTCAGCAGACCGCCGGCCGACAGCCGCGCCAGATGCGCGCCGGCCGAAGAGGCCGACACACCTGCCAGCGATGCCAGCTCATCGGCGCCCCGCGTGGTACCGTCGATGAGGGCCCAGAGCATGGCGCTACGTTTGGGGTCGGCCAGCAATGTGGCGATCCTGCTGATGCAAGGTGTTGGTGGCATGTATTCACTCCCTGTGGAAACGTTCGTCAATCTGGCAATGGTTGCCGGGGTGATTATAGGCACCCCACCTTTGTACGGAATTGGACGAAATCGTCGAGGCTGACCCAAGAATGCGAGAGATATGCAATACCCTGCATTTGTATTCACCGGAGTTACCATCGGCATTTTCCAGGACATTTGCTCAAGTGCCCGAAACGTATCGCCCACCTGCGCCTGAGCCGGCTGCATACGGGGTTCAGGGCGGGTTCAACCTCACAGCCAATACCGACTTTTCCCGCAATATCCGTCCTTGCAGACCTACATGATTATGTTGGGAGCAGCATCGCACCGTCAGTCCGACGGGCAAGCGGGCCACGCTCGAACGCCCCGAATGAGGATTACACTGGCTTCTCATCTCGAGCCCGAGGACTTTGCAATGAACGTTCTTCTTTCTGAGTTGAAGCAGCCACGTGGCAGCCGTTGGCAGGTGCAGATGGACCAGCACGTAGTGTCCTTTCGCAGCGAAGCCGAGGCGCGGGCTTTCATCGCCACGCTCGAAGCCCGCTTGCAGGCCCCCCATGGCCTGCCGCAGGCGCGGCAGGCCAGCCCCGGCTAGATGGCCTTCTGTAGATCGCGGCGCTGCTGGCAGCGGCGAGTCAGTAGCGCCGCGCAGACGGCCAGCAGGCCGCAGCCGGCGATCACCCAGGCCATGGGCATGGCGGTGCCGTCGTGCAATACGCCCACCAGAGAAGCAGTGGCGGCAGCAAGGCTGAACTGCAGGCAGCCCAACAGGGCCGATGCGCTGCCGGCGCGTGACCCTTGGCCGCTCATGGCGCAGGCAGAGGCATTGGGGATGATCCCGCCCAGGCTCGCCAGACAGACGAACAGCGGAATCAGCAGCGGCCATAGTGCCGTTGGCTTCAGCGCGCAGAGGGCGAGAAGCACGGCGCCCGCCGCCATGTAGATCCACACGGTACGTGACAGCAGCCACGCCGGGCCGTGACGAGAGAGCAGACGGGCGTTGATCTGCGCCATCAGGATGAAGCCGGCTGCGTTGCTGCCAAAGAGCCAGCCGTAGTGTTCGGCCGGTACGCCGTAGAGCTTGATGAACACGAAGGGTGAACCGGCGATGTAGGCGAACATGCCGGCCATGGCGATTCCGCCGGTCAGCGCATGGCCCATGAACACCGGGTCCAACAGCAAGCCACCGTACAGCTTCGGCGCGCCGCTGAGCGGGCGTCTCGGCCTGTCCGCCGGCATGCTTTCGGGCAGGCCGAGGGCGACGGCCAGGGTGCAGGCGGCGCTGAACAGGGTGAGCACTATGAAGATCCACTGCCAGCCCCAACCGTTCACCAGGACACCCCCGAGCAGAGGTGCCAGGATGGGCGCCAGCCCCATGACCAGCATCAGTTGCGAGAAGACCTTGGCCGATCCGACCGCATCGCATTTGTCACTGACGATGGCACGGGCCAGCACCATGCCAGCGCAACCGCCCAGGGCCTGGACGAATCGGGCGGCGATCAGCCACTCCAGAGTGGGTGCGAAAGCGCACGCCAACGAAGCCAGGGTGAACAGCGAAACGCCCACGAGCAACGGGACTCGGCGACCGAAGCGGTCAGCCACGGGGCCGTAGATCAACTGGCCGATCGAAAGGCCCAGGAAGTAGGCCGCCAGGGTGGTCTGGATGTGTTTTTCGTCGGTGGCGAAGGCCAGCGCCATGGCAGGGAAGCCAGGCAGGTAGAAATCGATCGCCAGAGGGCCGAACGCGCTGAGCGCCCCCAGGATCAGGATGGTCTTGAAATTCATCGGGGTATTCTTTATGTCCAGGCAATACAGGCGACCTAGTCTAACCGGGTTGCGCGGGGATCGGGGTGAAGGTTCCGCCTGGGGGATTGCCCATGGGTGACAGCGGTTGGGGCGGGTCAGGGGGACCGCGGTGCGGGCGGACGCGGCTTGCACCGCTGCCACAGGCGACGGTTTCGCCCGTAGTAGCGGTGCGTGCGGTGGGTTATGCGGGGGTTGCGCTGTAGCCTTCTTCGGCGATCAGCTGGATGATTCGCTCGGGCGGCAGCTGGGTGTTGGTCTCGACCTTGCCCGCTGCCAGGTCTATCTGAACCTGGGCGGCCGGGTCTTGAGCGGTGATGGCCTGGGTTACGGCGCGTACGCAATGGCCGCAGGTCATGCCTTGCACGTTGAACTGTTGCATGGGTAATACCTCGCTGAACGGGATTGCAGCCATTCTCAACCTTGCCATCGGGGCAAGGTCAAGTTTCGCCCGGTGCGGCCGGGCTGGAATTCCTCAGATCACTCGTCCAAGCTGGACGCTGACCCTACTGGCAGGAGAGATTCGATGCGCCCGATGATTCCATGGCTGTTCGGGATGTGTGCCCTGGCGGCACAAAGCTGTTGGGCCGGTGCGGGTACCGGGCAGCCGTACGGCATTCTGATCGTTTCCCGGGAGCGACTGGAAGTCGCCACGTCCTGCGAGATCGGGGTCTACCTGCAGGATCAACTGGTCGGCCGGCTGTTTCAAGAACAGGCCACCTCCTTCAACCTGCCGCCCGGCCCCGTGTCGGTGGGTCTGCGTCAGCTGCCTGGACAGATGCCCGGGTGCGCGCCGGGCATGACCGAATACAAACCGGTAATCGTGACCCTGCAGGCCGGACAGATCCAGAAATTCCGCATTGCAGCAGGCAGTGCCGGCCTGTACCTCAAGCCCGAGCCGCTGGAGTATTGACCTTGTCCAAGGGGTAGGGTTGATACTGGCGCAAACGCTACCGAGGACATTCCAACCATGAACATTGGCCAGGCCGCCCGTGAAAGCGGCCTCAGCGCAAAAATGATCCGCTATTACGAGTCTATCGGGCTGCTCGCGCCAGCACTGCGCAGCGACAGCGGATACCGCCTGTATCAGGCCGCAGACCTGCATACGCTCGGCTTCATCAAGCGCTCGCGCGACCTTGGATTTTCACTGGAAGAAGTGGCCCGGCTGCTGACGCTGTGGCAGGACCGCGAGCGCGCCAGCGCCGATGTGAAGCAATTGGCACGCAAGCACATCGACGAGCTGGACCGTCGCATCGGTGAGCTGAGCCAGTTGCGCGATACGCTTGTCCATCTGGTGGACCATTGCCATGGCGACGACCGCCCGGACTGCCCGATCCTTCAGGAGCTGGCATCCGGGGGCTGTTGCAACTGACCCGGAAGAAGGCGCCCGCAGCCTATGGCCGTGTGCCTACTGCAACCAGGGCGGTGGCGGCTCTTCCGTGGTCTTGGTCGGCTGCTCGTCGGCTTCGCGCGCGGCACGTCGACGAATGTCGTCCAGGCGCGCGGCCTCGATTTCCCGCATCACGCCGCCGACATCAGCCTCCACTTCCTCTTCGACGAACTCGCCCGTCAGCACGCTGGCCGGGTGCAGCTTGCCCTCCTCGTACAACGCCCACATTTCCTTGGCGTAGCGGGTCTGGCGCAGCTCGGGGGCGAACCGGCCGAAATAGCTGGCCATGTTTCCGACATCACGTTCCAACATGCTGAAGGCGTGGTTGTTGCCGGCGGCGTCTACGGCCTGAGGCAGATCGATGATCACCGGGCCGTCGGGCGTGAGCAGCACGTTGAACTCTGAAAGGTCACCGTGCACCAGACCCGTGCAGAGCATCAGCACGATCTGGTGGATGAGGAACGCGTGGTATTCGCGCGCCTGATCGGGTTCCAGTTCGACGTCATTGAGACGCGGCGCCGCATCGCCGTACTCGTCGCAGATCATCTCCATGAGCAGCACGCCCTCGAGAAAATCGTACGGCTTGGGCACACGTACACCGGCGCTGGCCAACTTGAACAGCGCCGCGACTTCGGCGTTCTGCCAGGCGTCCTCGGTTTCCTTGCGGCCGAACTTGGAGCCCTTGGCCATCGCCCGCGCCTGTCGGCTGTTGCGCACCTTGCGGCCTTCCTGGTATTCGGCCGCCTGGCGGAAGCTTCGTTTGTTCGCCTCCTTGTAGACCTTGGCGCAGCGCAATTCCTTGCCGCAGCGCACCACATAGACAGCTGCTTCTTTACCGCTCATGAGCGGTCGCAGCACCTCGTCCACCAGACCGTCCTCGATCAGCGGTTCAATGCGTTTTGGAGTCTTCATCAGCTTTTATTCTGGGTCCTTCGTAGCCAAACACGCGAATTCTGACGGCATCCTCTCACAGCGAGCGCGGCTTGCCGACCCGAGCCTGTAAAAGGATGCAAACTACTCGCCAAGCGGTGGCCGATCATAGCGCTTTCCCGGCGTAGCGACAGCGACGCCCGGGCATCAAAGCTCGCCCGGGGTGAAACCGAACAACCCCTTGAAAGCGGCAATGAAGGCCGACGTGGATTCATAGCCGTGGTTCAGCGCCGCCGTTGTGACGCTGTCACCCTGCTCCAGGGCCTGCAGCGACGACAGCAGCCGCATGCGCTGGCGCCAGGCGCGAAAGCTCAGGCCGGTTTCGCGCTGGAACAGGCGCATCAGGGTTTTTTCCGAAGTGCCCAGGCGGCTTGCCCACTGGCTCAGCGTGGTGGCCTGATCGGGCGCCGCGATCAGCTGATTGCACAAGGCCAACAGCCGATGCTCCCTGGGCAGGGGCAAGGAGAACGCCACTTCAGGCAGCACTGCAAGCTGGTCCAGCAACACCTGCACCAGACGCGCCTGTGCGGTATCCCCTGCCGGGTACTCATGGGGCAACTCGCAGAAGCCCTTGATCAGCTCACGTGCCAGCGGCGTGACTTCGAGCACCTTGCAGTGCTCGGTGAGCCAGGGCGACTCGTCGCGGCGCACGTACAGACTGCGCATCTCGGCGCGCATCGAGGTGACGACCTTGTGCTCGACACCGGCGGGAATCCAGATGCCCCACTGTGGCGGCGCGAAGAAATTGCCTTCGTCGGTATGGACGCCGAGCACGCCGCTGATGGCGTAGGAAAACTGCGCCCAGTCGTGCCGATGGGCTGGAGTCCACGAACCTGCGCCCAGGCTTTCGGCACGGGCGTACAAAGGGCGTGGCAGGCTGACCAGGTCGGGAATGGAGCGAGGTGGCGGAGCGTGTCCGTTTATCGGCATTGGTTGGCTCTCTATCGCGAGACGGCAACAGAGTGCCTGAGTTAGCCTGTTCATCTCAATGTTCATCGACGCACAGGCGATTCTTTCATGCACATTTTCAAACACCTCAAGCGCGTGGTAACCGACTGGTTCCTCTGCGGCATGGTGCTGGCCGTTCTGCTGGCTTGGCTGTTTCCCCGCTTCGGCGCCACCGGCGGCGCAATGCATGCCGGCCTGGTGACCAATATCGGCGTGTTCGTGGTGTTCTTTCTGCATGGCATGAACCTGTCCAGCGAGCAGATCCGCCACGGCTTGAAGAACTGGCGGCTGCACCTGATGGTGCAGGCCTTCACCTTCGTGGTGTTCCCACTGCTGTGGCTGGCCTGCGACAGGACCCTGGGTGCGTTCATTCCCGGCGCCTTGATGGTGGGTTTCCTGTACCTGGCCGCATTGCCGTCGACCATTTCTTCGTCGGTGGCCTTGACCGGCAGTGCGGGCGGCAACGTGCCGGCGGCAATTCTCAATGCCAGCCTGTCGAGTGTGCTGGGCATCTTCATCACGCCGTTCCTCTGCGCGCTGGTGGTCGGCGGTGGTTCGGGAGGCATCGACCTGGGGGAAACCCTGCTGGACCTGTGCGCCATGCTGCTGTTGCCGCTGGTGCTGGGCCAATTGTTGCGCCCCCTGTTCGGCAAGTTTTTCGGGAAGCACAAGCGCTACACCAACCTGATCGACAAGGCAGTGATTCTGCTACTGGTGTATGCCGCCTTCTGCAACTCGATGATGTCGGGGCTGTGGGAACAGCAAGGCGCGTCGGTCCTGGCCATCGCGGTGGGCGGCAGTGCGCTGCTGCTGGCGCTGATCCTGCTGCTGACCACGCGCACGGCCAAATGGCTGGGCTTCAACCACGCCGACAAGGTCGCTGCAGTGTTCTGCGCCAGCAAGAAATCGCTGGCGGCCGGTGCGCCGATGGCTGCGTTGATCTTCGGCAGCAACCCGGGCCTGGGCCTGATCCTGCTGCCGATCATGATCTACCACCCGCTGCAGTTGATCGTGTGTTCGATCATGGCGGAAAACTATGCCAATCGGCTGCGTCTGGAAGCGGCCGTCGCACCCGTGGGAAACCCTGTCATCGCTCGATGATTGCGGTGACGCCCTGCCCGCCGGCGGCGCAGATGGAAATCAGCCCGCGGCCACCGCCGGCCCTGTCCAGCAGCTTGCTCAGGTTGCCGAGGATGCGGCCACCGGTGGCGGCGAACGGATGCCCTGCCGCCAGGGAGCTGCCCTTGACGTTGAGGCGAGTACGATCGATCGCTCCCAACGGCGCCTTCAGGCCCAGGCGTGTGCGGCAGTAGTCCGCGTCCTCCCAGGCCTTGAGCGTGCAGAGCACCTGCGCGGCAAAGGCTTCATGGATTTCGTAGTAGTCGAAATCCTGCAGGCTCAGGCCGTTGCGGGCGAGCAAGCGCGGCACGGCGTAGACCGGCGCCATCAACAGGCCTTCCTGGCCGCCGACGAAGTCGACCGCTGCCGCCTCGCCGTCACGCCAATACGCCAGCACCGGCAGTCCGCGTTCCCGTGCCCAGGCTTCACTGGCCAGCAGCACCACCGAGGCGCCATCCGTCAGCGGCGTGGAGTTGCCTGCCGTCAGCGTTCCCTGAGAGTTCTTCTCGAACACCGGCTTGAGCGCTGCCAGTTTTTCCAGGGTCAGGTCGGGACGCAGATTATGGTCGCGAACCAGTCCACCGAATGGCGTGCTGAGATCGTCCTGCCATCCCTCGGCATAGGCCGCCGCGAGGGTGTGATGGCTGCGCAGGGCCAGTTCATCCTGTGCCTGGCGGGGAATGTTCCAGTGTTGCGCCATCAGCTCGCAGTGCTGCCCCATCGACAGCCCGGTTCTCGGCTCGCCGTTGCGCGGCAGTTCGGGTTTCAAATGCCGAGGTCGCAGTTGCAGCAACGCCTTGGCGCGCTCGCCGAAGGATTTGGCGCGGTGGGTCTGCAAGAGAATCTGACGCAGCCCTTCATCGACAGCGATCGGGGCGTCGGAAGCACTGTCGACGCCACCGGCGATGCCGCATTCAATCTGGCCCAGGGCGATCTTGTTGGCCACCAGCAGCGCAGCCTCGAGGCCCGTGCCACAGGCCTGCTGCACATCGTAGGCCGGAGTCTGCGCAGACAGCCGCGAGTCCAGCACGCATTCGCGGGTCAGATTGAAATCCCGGGAGTGCTTGAGCACGGCGCCTGCCGCCACTTCGCCCAGGCGCTGGCCATGCAGTGCATAGCGCTCGATCAGGCCTTCGAGCGCAGCCGTGAGCATCGCCTGATTGCCGATCCGCGCGTAGGGCCCGTTGGCTCGCGCGAAAGGAATGCGGTTGCTGCCGATGATGGCAACCCGGCGCACCGGATTCGTGTCAAGGTTCATGGCGGACATCCTGGGTTGAAGAAACGTGCTGCAAAGGGCCCAGGCGAACGACGCGGGCCTTGCCGTGGTCCACACTTTGAACCCCTTGACCCGGAGCCTGTTCCATGTCCGATCGATATATCGACTTCGTCAACTCCGACCTTGGTCGCCGCTTGGTAAGTGCCGTCGGCCTGCCAGCGCCGGCACGCCTGGAGCGCTGGCAAGGTGGACGCATGCGACCGGTGGAAGGCGCCCTGCTGCTGGGCGGCGGCGCGCTGGGCGACAAGGTTGCCGGCTTCGCCCAGCGCCTCACCGATACGGCCTTCGGTGCCGCTGGCCTGCCGGACTGGACCGCAGGGTTGGGTCCTCGCATCAAGGCGGTGGTGTTCGATGCCAGTGGAATCGTCGACAGCACTCAGCTGGCGCGCTTGCGCGAGTTCTTCCAGCCGCTGATCAAGAGCCTGGATCACAACGCGCATATCGTCATCCTGGGGCGCGAGCCTCGCGATCTGGATGACCCCGAAGCGCACATTGCCCAGCGCGCCGTGGAAGGTTTCAGCCGATCGCTGGCCAAGGAACTGCGCAACGGCGGCACCTTGCAGTTGCTCCACGTCGCTCCCGAAGCGGACGAACAACTGGAAGGCGCCCTGCGCTTCTTTCTCTCGCCAAAAAGTGCGTTCGTCTCGGGCCAGGTGCTGTCGTTGCGGGCCAGCACGCGTCAGGTCAGCGACTGGACGCGGCCACTGGCAGGCCGCAAGGCTTTGGTCACGGGCGCTGCGCGCGGCATCGGTGCTTCGATCGCCGAAACCCTGGCCCGCGACGGTGCCGACGTGATCCTGCTCGACGTACCCCAGGCGCGTGCCGATCTGGAAGCGCTGGCGGCGCGACTGGGAGGCCGCACGATCGATCTGGACATCTGCGCCAGCGACGCGGCCGAACGGCTGATCGAGGCGCTGCCGGAAGGGATCGATATCGTCGTGCACAACGCGGGCATCACGCGCGACAAGACCTTGGTCAACATGACGCCCGAGTACTGGGACTCGGTGCTTGCCGTCAATCTGCTCGCGCCGCAACGCCTGACCCAGGCGCTGTTCGATCGCGGCACGTTGCGCGACGACGGTCGGGTGATACTGCTCTCTTCGACTTCGGGCATTGCCGGCAACCGCGGGCAAAGCAACTACGCGGCAAGCAAGGCCGGGCTGATCGGCCTGGCTGAGGCATTCGCGCCCAGGCTGGCCACCCGGGGCGCGACCATCAACGCTGTAGCGCCCGGCTTCATCGAAACCGGCATGACCGCACAGATGCCCTTCGCCCTGCGCGAGGCGGGTCGACGCATGAGCTCGCTGGGCCAGGGCGGACAGCCGCAGGACGTCGCCGAGGCCGTCGCCTGGCTGGCCCAGCCAGGCAGTGGCGCCGTGAATGGGCAAGTGCTGCGCGTGTGCGGCCAAAGCATCCTGGGGACCTGACATGGCGATCCACTGGCAGACCTTGCCACGCAAGCCCGACCTGCCCCGCGCCTATCTGAAAGCTGCGCTCAATCGCAAGATCACCGGCGAGCACCTGCCCGATCTGGGCCTGCGCTGCAATCTGTCGGCCGACCCCAGGCACCTGGCGGCCTATCGCGAGCTGTGCGGGTTCGGCGAAGGCGGCATGCTGCCCGCCACTTACCCGCATGTCCTGGCGTTCGCCCTGCAGATGCGCCTGCTGACCGACAAGCGTTTTCCGTTTCCAATACTGGGGCTGGTGCATTTGCGCAATCGCATCCAGGTGTTGCGCCCACTGGGCGGCGTCGCCGGCGTGCGGGTCAGCGTACACGCGCAGAATCTGCAGGCCCACGAGAAAGGCGTGACGTTCGATCTGGTGACCCAGGTCGATGACCCCCTGGGCCCGCTCTGGCAGGAACACAGCACGATGCTGTGTCGCCAGGCGAAGATCGACGGTTTGCCACGCCCTGTGCAGACGGATGCTCAGCAGCCCCTATCCGCATTGGTCGCGGTGCATCGCTGGTACGCCGCCGCCGACACCGGGCGGCGCTATGCGCGGGTCTCGGGGGATTACAACCCGATTCACCTCAGTGCCCTGAGCGCACGCCTGTTCGGCTTTCCCACCGCCATCGCCCACGGCATGTGGAGCCTGGCGCAGAGCGTGGCCGCGCTGCGTGAGCGCTTGCCGCAGAGCAACTACCAACTTGAGGTGGCGTTTCACAAGCCGGTACGCCTGCCCAGCGAGCTTATTCTCAGTGCCAGCGCGGCGGGCCAGAGTGGGCAGCTGGCGTTGCGCGGTCGCGACGATCTGTTGCACATGAGCGGAACCTGGGGCCCGGCGACCCTGTAGCTATTGCGTTCGGCAAAGTTCAGCTTGAAGCTATGCGCCTTCAGGAGCTTTGCAATGAACCTAGACGCACTTACCCAACGCCTGCACCAGATTCGCGAAAACAACGATTGGCGGCGTTTTCACAGCCCGAAAAACCTGGCCATGGCGGCCAGCGTCGAGATGTCCGAACTGCTGGAGATCTTCCAGTGGCTGACCGAAGACCAGTCGCGACACCTCTCGGCCGAGCAACTCGAACATGCAGGCCAGGAAGTCGGCGATGTGGTGCTGTACCTGTTGCTGTTGTGCAGCGAACTGGGTCTGGACATGGATCAGGTGGTACGCGCCAAGCTGGCCGACAGCGAGCGGCGGTTCGCGCGATGAACGATCGCCATTTCGATCAACTGGCGACTCGCTTCGCCGAAAAGATCTATGGCGGTGCCAAGGGTGCGATTCGACTCGCCGTGCTTCAGGCCGACCTGCGCGAGGCCTTGCCGCAGCGTCCTCTGCGGGTGCTGGATGTCGGCGGCGGCCTGGGCCACATGGCCTTGTGGCTGGCCGAGCAAGGTCATCAGGTCACCCTGAGCGAACCGGCCGAACCGATGCTCGATGGCGCCCGCGAGCGCTTCGCCGCCGCAGGCCAGAGTGCCACCTTCATCCAGGCGTCCTGGCAGCAGCTGCCCGAACTGGGGCTGCCTGCCTTCGACCTGGTGATCTGCCATGCGGTGCTGGAGTGGCTGGCCGAGCCGCACGCCATTCTGCCGGTGCTGCATTCGCTGACCGCCGCCCATGGCTGGCTGTCGCTGGCGTTCTACAACCGCGATGCGCTGGTTTACCGCAACCTGCTCAAAGGCCATTTCCGCAAGCTGCACAGCAATGAGCTGGCGGGCGAGAAGCAGAGCCTGACGCCCCAGCAGCCGCTGGACCCGCGCGAGCTGGCCGCGCAACTTGAGGGCACGTGGCGTGTCGAATCCATGAGCGGTGTGCGGGTGTTTCACGACTACATGCCCATCGACTTCCAGAAGCGCGCCGACCTGGAACAACTGGTGGAAATGGAGCTTGCCCATCGGCGGCATCCGGCGTTTGCCGGCCTGGGCCGTTACCTGCACTGGATCTGCCGCCCCGCTTGATCGGTATTTCGGAGACTGCCATGCGTCGCCTGTCACTTTGCGCTGTTTGCCTGGCCCTGACGGCCTGCCAGAGCCCCAATCCCTATGTGGCCAGTTCCAGACCGTTGCCGCCGGCACCGGCGCAGGCCGCGCAGACCTTCGACGCCAGTGCCTACCCCGCGCCTGCGCGTGACTATGCCCAGTACCGCAATTGGGCTTGGGTCAACGGACAGTTGCCGGCTGGAACAAGTTGGGCGGATTCGGCGCAGATCGCCGAGGCTGTGAGCAATGCCCTCGACCAGCGTGGCCTGCGTCCTCAGCGCGGTGGCGGCACTGCCGATCTGCGGGTCGGTACCAGCCTGCGCATGGAGACGCGCCTGCAACAGACCCGTGACGACGTCGGCTACGGCGCCGGCTATGGGCGTGGTTACGGGCCGTACGATCGCTATGATCGCTTCGGCGGTTACGGCAGTTATCCGGTGGTACGCACCTACCAGATCCAGGTCATGGTGGTGCGCATCGACCTGTTCGACGGCAAGAGCGGCCAGCCTGTCTGGAGCGCGAGTGCTGAAACCAGCAGCCAGGGCAGCCTGAGCGATCGTAACGAGGCGTTACGCAACGCGGTACAAAAGGCGCTCACGGCTTATCCTCCTTCCTGATCCATAGGAGATTTCATCATGTTGCGTCGTCTTGCCGTTCTACCCTTGGCGTTGTTGCTGGCCGCGTGCCAAACCCCTCGGGTCAATCACGATTTCGATGCCAGCCGCGACTTTGCGGCCTACCGCAGCTGGGCCTGGAAAGAACCAGCCGTGCAATACCGGCCGGACGATCCGCGGGTGCGCAGCGACCTGACCGAGCAGCGCATTCGCCAAGCCGTCAGCAGTCAGCTCGACCAGCGAGGTCTGCGGCCGGCCGCCGCCGGTGGCCGTGCCGACGTGACCGTGCAGGCGTACCTGATCGTCGATAACCGTCAGCAGCAAGTCACTACCAACTACGGGGGCGGCTGGGGCGGTGGCTACTGGGGGCCCTACTGGGCCACGCCAGCGATGAATGAAACCCGCAGCATCGATTACAAGGTCGCGACCTTGCAGCTGGACATGCTCGATGGACGCGACGGCAAGCTGGTGTGGCGCGGCAGCACCGAGCAACTGGTCAACGACAGTGCGGTGTCGCCGAGTGAACGCAGCAGTGTCATTCAGAAGGCGGTGAACGACATCCTGTCCACCTACCCGCCCCGCTGAGCGACTCAGGCTTGGCAAAGAAAAAAAGTACCGCAGTTACCCCTTCGTCGTGCGCGAGGCGTCTAATCTGAAAGCAGAAGGCCTGTTTCAGAAGTGATCCACTGTCGTACTCAAGCGGGTGCTGCCATGCCAAGTCTCGTTCTTCTCCTCTGGTTTACCCTGTGCGCCGAGCAGGATATTCGGCACAGGCGCATCGCCGATACCTTGACCGTCGGCGCGGGGGTGCTGGCGCTGGCGTGCCTGTTCTCCACCGGGCACACCTGGATCGGATCGAGCATGGTGGAAGCGGCAGCGGCGCTGGTGTTGAGCATGGCGTTGACGTTGCCCGGCTACCTCAACGGTCGGCTGAGCTGTGGTGAGGTCAAGCTGCTCTGGGCCCTGGCCCTGGCTTCGGACAGCAGCCATCTGGTCGGAACCCTCATCGGCGGCATCGTGGCCCTGGTGCTGTGGGTGTTCGTCACCCCGCTGATCTGGCAACGGCTGAGCATTCGCTACCGGCGCAAGGCGGTCTATCTGGACCCCAATGCAGCGACCGTGCTGCCCCTCACTCCCTTCTTGCTCGCCGGTTTCGTGATGACGCTGTTCTGGCTGAGCTGATTGCTTTTTCAAAAGCCCTGATCCGACACGGTCAGTTCGACCTTGGCCGTTTGCCCTGCTTCATCCAGCACACTGACCTGATAACTGCCCGGCCGCTCGAACACGGCGCTCAAGCTACCGTCTCCGGCGACATTCCCTTGAGGTTTGCCATTGATGAACCACCAATACGGCCCCTGCCCGCCGAGCGTGGAGAGCTGCAGCCGCAAGGGACCGCTGCTGGTCGTTGGCTGGCGCAGGCGGTCGCCGTTGCGAGCACCGACGATGGACAGCGCTGCCATGGACGGCAAAGGAGGTGCCGGGCACTGCGGGTCTTCCTGGGGCAAACGCATTTCCCGGCGCTCGACTTTGGGTAACCAGGGTTCGAGAGCGGCAGGCCACAATGCGATGGATCGCGCCTGGGCATCCGGGCAGGAGGCGCTAGTTCGCAGTCCCTGCGGCGAAAGCCAGACCTGTTGCAGCAAACCGGTCCCAAGGGGCTGATCCAATGCCTGCAGGGTAGGCGGGACGGTGTTGTCCAGGGTCCAGGCAAAGCGTTGGCGGCGGCAGTTGGGGTCGCCTCGATCCAGGGGTTGCCCCTGAGGCCAGCAGATCGCGGCGACGCCGACGCTGGCGGGCATGGGCTGGACCGGCGTGGCAATGGCCCGCTGTGCCTCGCGATTGCTCAGCACATCGTGGACCTGCAGCATCAATGGCGCGGCCGAGGCCAGACCGAATTGACCGGGTACCGGGGTGCCATCGGGCCGACCGATCCACACGCCGATCAGATAGCGCGGCCCGACGCCGATCGACCAGGCATCGCGAAAGCCGTAGCTGGTGCCGGTCTTCCAGGCCAGCGCGGGACGCTGGACCAGATCGGCGTGCCGGTCCTGATCCGGCCGGGCCTGACCGCTGAGGATACGCCGCACGATCCAGGCGGCACCTGCCGACATCATGGGTCGCTCGCGCAATGCATCCTGTGGCTGCCAGCGCAGGACGGCGCTGTTGCCGCTGCGCGCGAAGGCGCTGTAGGCGGCGACCAGATCGTCGAGCCGACTGCCCACGCCGCCCAGGACCATGGCCAGATTGGGCTCGGCGGCCAGCGGCCAGCTCAGGTTCAGGCCACCGTTGCGCAACTGCGCGGCAAAGCGTTTGGGACCCAACGCTTCGAGCAATTGCACGGCGGGCAGGTTGAGCGAGAGGGACAACGCCGAGCTGGCCGCGACCGGACCGCTGAACCCCGCAGAGAAATTGCCGGGCCGGTAGTCCCCGTACCGTCGCGGGACATCCTGCAACAGCGATTCGGAGTGAATCAATCCGGCATCCAGGGCCATGCCATAGAGAAAAGGCTTGAGCGTGGAGCCTGGCGAGCGGATGGCGCTGATCATGTCGACATGGCCAAAGCGCCGGGTATCGGCGAGGTCCACCGAGCCCAGGTAGGCACGCACGGCCATGGTCTGGGCATCCACTACCAGAATCGCCGCCGACGTACGCTCCGGCAGACGTGCACGCCAGCCCAGGAGCAGGTCTTCGAGACGCCGCTGCAGGCTGGCGTCGATCAGGGTGTGGATGAGCGGCGGGCTGTCGCTGCGGTTCAGGCGTCGGGCCAGCAACGGGGCCAATGCCGGTTCCTGCCGCGGGGCCAGCAACAAGGGCTCCTGTTGTGCTTCGCGTACTTGAGCGGCGGGCCACACGCCTTGGTCGGCCATGCGTTGCAGCACTTTATCGCGAGCGGCCTGCGCCAACTGCGGATGCCGGTCAGGACGCAGGCGGCTCGGCGCCTGGGGCAGCACCGCCAGCAAGGCGGCTTCGCTGCGGGTGAGCTGCGCGGGCGGCTTGCCCAGATACGCCCAACTGGCTGCCGCCACGCCTTGCAGGGTGCCACCGAACGGTGCGCGATCCAGGTACAGCGTCAGGATCTGCCTCTTGCTCAGGTGCCACTCCAGTTGTGCGGTTCGCCATAATTGGTGCAGCTTGCCGGAGAAGGTCCGCGAATGCGGATCGAGCAGCCGTGCCACCTGCATCGATAACGTACTGCCGCCCGAAAGCACCCGCCCACCGCCGAGGTTGAGCCAGGCCGCGCGGACCAGCGCCAGCGGATTGATACCTGGATGTTCGTAGAACCAGCGGTCTTCGTAGGTCAGCAAGGCTTCCAGATAATAGGGCGACACCTGCTCCACGCGGGTCGGATAGCGCCACACGCCCTCGGCATCGGCGAAGCGCCATAGCGGTGTACCGTCCTCGGCCAGCACCACGCGGGCCAGGTCATCCTGTGGCAACGGCAGCGGCCAGAGCCGATCGGCCAGCCACAGGAGCACCACCGGCACACCAAGCGCCAACAGCGAGCGGCGAATGAATCTACGTCGAGGCGACTTCGGAGAAACGAGAATGCTGCGGATCAAGTGCGCCAACCTTGCTGGCGCTGTCGGGAACTTGGTTCGCTGGCGCATGGCCAAAGGGGGCACAATGGCGTGAATGCCACTAACCGAATCAGGACGCAGCTATGCATGTAGAAGGCTTTTTCGAGTGGTTGGGACAGGCCCTGGGCGCCATCATCCGCTGGGTGGTCGACAGCCTGAGCTGGCTGTTCAGCCTCCTCGGCAACGCAGGGGGCAACTTCGTCGACGGCCTGTCGCGGACCTTGGGCATGGACACCAACATCGTCACCATCGCGGCCCTGATCGTGGGCCTGCTGTTTCTGTATTCCGCTGTCCGAGCGTTCATGCGTGCGTCGATCATCATGGGTGTCATCTGGGCCGTGCTGGGCCTTTGGTTGCTGAGCTGGATCATTCAGTAGGCTCCAAAGCGAGCGGCTAAGGCAGCCAGCGGCTGCCCTTGCACACGGTCACCGGGGCCGAACCGTAAGATCCGGTGGCGTAGCGCCGACCGCATGCCAGCCTGGCCGGTACATCGATTCCACCTGCGGCGGCGGGACCTTGTAGGTACCAGGGGTCACCGCACGAGCCAGGTACAGCAGGTGCGTGCTGCCATAACCATCGAGTTTGAGCGCCACCACGTAGCGGTCATCGCGAAACTCCTGATGCTGCAGGCTGGCGTTCTGCATCGATTCACGCCACTGCCTGACGTTGCTGCTGGCGTCGTCCAGGCTGGCGGCACTTTGCGCCAGATTCTGATTCTCGATTTCCAGGCCGGCGGGCAGCAGATCCACAACCAATGCATCCGCTACGCGCTGCTTGGCGCCCACGACCAGATGCACCAGCACCAGATCACCGCTCTTGAGCGTATCGAGCTTGAGCGGCTCGCCGTCCAGGCTCAGGTATTGGCGACGGATCGACAGGTTGTCTGCAGACGGCGCCGGTGGCTGTGCCGGATAGCCCGACAAGGTCAACTGCTGGTACAGCGGCTGTTGCGTCTGGCTGGTGACGGTGAGCGGCTCGGACAGCGCGCCGTCGGCCAGCTTCAGCGCAGGCTGGGCGTCAGTCAGCGCGTGGCTGGTGCCAGCACTTTGCAGCTGGGCGGCCCAGGGTTGCTGAGGCGAAGCCAGTGCCGTGCGACCGGCCAGGTACAGGGCGTTGCGCTCCTGGGTGGAAAGCCAGCTGCTGCTGGCGAGCAAGTCCGAGAGGGTGAACAGACGCTCTTCGAGCGTTGCTTTGCTCAGGTCATTCTCCTGGAGCAAGGCGAGTACCAGGGCCTGGTCGCGCAGCGGGCTGCCGTAGTCGCCGAGCCAGTCAGCATCGCTGCGACTGGCCGCCAGACCGGCTTGCAGCGCCTGATCGGCGCGCGGCTGGTCGCCCATCTTCTGCAGGGCGATCGCCAACTGCACCAGCGGCAAACCCGAGCGTGCATCGCTGCGCCGGTCGAACAGGCTGCGCAGCGCGCCCAACGGCGCCTGTTGGCTGCGCGCGAGCACCAGACCGGCATACGCCTGAACCGCGAAGCGGGTGTGTTCCAGGTTGTCGCTGTAGTCGGCCTCGATCAGGTCGCGCTCCTGAAGGTAGCGCAGCAGCCGCTCATTGGCCTTCTTCAACGGCTCCGGGGGTACGGCATAGCCTTGATCGCGGGCGCGCAGCAGGAAGTCGGTCACATAGGCCGTCAGCCAGTACTCCTCCTCGCCATCCGCGCCCCACAGCCCGAAGCTGCCGTTGTAGCGCTGCATGCCCAGCAGCCGTTCGATGCCGATGTCCATCTTGCGTTTGCGCTCGGCATCCGTATCGCTCTCCACACCCAGTTTCTTCAGACTGGCGGCATCGGAATACAGCGACGGATACAGGCCGCTGACGGTTTGTTCCAGGCAGCCGTAGGGATATGCCCTGAGCGCCTTGATCTGCTCGCCGATGTTCAGCGGCGGCCGACTCGACAGAGTCAGCAGCGCCTCTCGTCCTGCGGATTCGAAGGGTGACAGGGCACCGGCCGGCAGCGTCCAGGGTTGATCCTTGAGCACGCTGCGCAGATGCCTGACCAGAGCGGGGTAGGCAGGACGCACGCCCAGGGTCCAGTCCCGAGTGATGGGTGGCAAGGTTTCACCAGGCAGGTCGAGGCCTTCGATCTGCACCTTGATGTGCCCCTGGCCCAACCCGCCCGAGGCTTGCACCGGCACGTACAGCGTCTGCCGCTCGCCCTTGGCCAACTGCAACTGCTTGCGGGGGGCGTCCAGCAGGGTCAAGGGGCCTTCGGTGTTCAACTGCACGGTCAGGGTCTGTGATCGTTCGGTCAGGTTGGTGATGTCGAGTGCAACGCGCGCCTGGTCGCCGCCAGCAAGGAAGCGCGGCGCGGACAGTTCTGCGACCAGGGGCGCGGCGACAACGGTCTTGGCCTCGGCCATGCCGAAGCGATCTTCGGTCCAGGCTTGCGCCATCACCCGCAGCTCGCCGTTGAAGTCGGGGATATCGAGGGTCAGTTGCCCTTCGCCCTGCTCGTTCAGCGTCACGGGGGCACTTTGCAGGGCCACGATGTTGACGCTGGTCTGTGGACGCTTGCCGCCCTTGGCCAGGTTGGCAGCGTCGCCACCGAAGGCCAGACTGGCGAGCCGCCCCTGCCCTGCCTCGATCAGCTGGCCGTAGACGTCCAACTGGTCGGCACCGTAGCCCTTGCGGCCGAACAAGGCGGCAAAAGGATCCGGCGTGGCGTACTGGGTGATATTGAGGATACCCACGTCCACCGCGGCCAGCAGCACGTGAGCCTGACGCGGGATACTGCCGTCGCTGTTGCGTGCCTGCACCTTGACCGTGAGCGGCTGCTGGGGACGCATGGTCGAGGGCGCGTCGAGGCTCAGCGCCAACTTGCGCGCAGCGCGATCGAGCGGCAGGTGCAGCAGGCCGACCGCACGCTTGGGGGTGACGTTGGCCTTGCGTTCGCCGGGGCGAATCACCAGCGCGCTGATGTAGAGATCATGCCGGGCCCATTTCGGATCGACCTTGATGTCGAAGGTCCTGCCCTCGGCGGGCACGTCGATTTCCTGCCAGAACAAGGGGCCTTCGGCAGATTCCACCAACAGATAGCCATTGCCGGCGGCCGGTGGCGTCACCGTTACCCTGGCGGTGTCGCCGTCACTGTAGTGGGGCTTGTCCAGTGCCAGCTTGACCTGATCCGGGCGTACCGCGCCGCCTTCGGTGTTGTCCTGCCAGCTGTAGCCGGCCCAGAAACGCAGGCTGCTGACCAGGCCGGTTTGTGGGTCTTCGACCTCGACGCGATAGGGCCCCCATTCCACGGGGAAACTGACCTTGGTCGTACCGCCTTCGGCGACCGAGAGCGTTTCCTCGCTCAGGTTCAGGTATTTCTCGTTGTAGTTGTAGCTCCAGCCGTCGCTCTCGGAGTAATTCCAGTAATAGTCGCGGCGCTCGCGCACCAGCCGTACCTTGAGCCCATCGGCCGCGAACTTGTGGCCTTGGGCGTCGGCGACCAGCAACTCGAACTCGGCCGGCCCGTCGCCGTCGACGTTCTCGCCGTCGAACATGCCGCGCACGCCGGGCAGCCGGTCAGCGGGCCAGACCGGCTGCACCAGCCGGCGCGTGATGGGACGACCACCGGACTCCTGCAGGCTGGCTTGCAGCACCAGTTGCAGGGGCGACTTGGCGTCACTCCAGCGGCTGTCGATGGCGAGGTTCGCCTTGCCCTGCGCATCGAGGGGGGTTTCATCAAGCTCCATATCCTGACTGAGTTCGCCCTCGGTCAGAGAGCCGAACTGGAAACCCGGCAGCGCAGGCACCGCTTCGCGCAGCGGACGCACGTACAACTGGCCGCTCAGCCGGTTGCCCGAGGCCGGAGCGCCGTACAGATAGCGGCCGGTTACGTCGACATCCAGCGTATCGGCAGGTGCGATAGGCGTGTCCTGGCCCTTGAGGTCCAGGGCCAGGCGCTCGGGGAGGAAGTCTTCCACCTGGAATTCATAGACCTGAGGCTTGCCGTCGCCCAGGTCGAACAGCAGTTGCCAGCGCCCGGTCGGGGCTTCGCCTGCCAGTGGCAGCTGATAGCGATAGAAGCCCGCATCGTCCGGTTGCCAGACGAATTTGCGGCTGAGCTGGTCGTCCGGCCGGCGGACCTCGACGCTCACCGGTTGCGGCTTGACCGGGTGGCCGTCGTTGTCGCGCAGCAAGGCGTTGAGCAACACGGTTTCGCCAGGGCGGTACAGGTCGCGCGGACCGAAAACGAAAAACTGCAACGGATGTGCCTTGGGCCCGGCGATGTCGAACTCGGCCAGATCCAGGGCAGCGGTGTTCAGCCGCAGCAGGCTGGTCTGCTCGCCCTGGTGTGCCAGCAGCACCTCGGCTTTCACCGGCAAGGGCAGTTCGGCATGTCCGGCGGCGTCGGTCTTGCCTTCGCCAATCGTGCGGCCCTTGCCGTCAAGCAGTTGCAGACTGACGTCGCCCAGGGCCTTGCCGCCTTCCAGCGCTTGGGTGAATACGTCCATGCGGTCGGCGTAGCGATGCACGGACAGGCCGATGTCGCTCAGCGTGAACAGCGTCGCCGGCTGGGCATAGTCGTAGGTGCCCGAGGCACGCATTACCGCCAGATAGACGCCCGGCTGCTGCAACGGCTTGATACCGCCGATGGGCAGCAGCAGGGTCTCGCGGGTATTGGCCGCCGGATCGAGATTGAAGCGACCGCCGTAGACCAGTTCGGCCATGGGCAACAGCTCGCGGGATTCATAGCTTTGCAGGCTGCTGTTGCGGCCCCAGCGACTGAGAAAGGCCGGCAGTTGCTCGGGCCGTATGCGGAAGAATTCGACATCGACCTTGTCGACGTTCAGCGCAATCACCGGCAAGCCTTCGGCCAGTCGGGTGGGCAACAGCGAGCCGCGGCTGGCGAAGCCCACGGTGGGTTGCAGGTCTCGGGTTTCCAGGCGACTGCTGTACGCACTGGCCAAGGTGCCCTGGTTCACCGAGAGCAGGCCGGCATCGACCGTCAGCACCAGTTTGCGCTTGGGCTCCAGATGGCGAAAACGCAGCTCCATCAGGTTGTCGGACAGCTCCCAGGCGCCGTCCAGCGTGCCTCGGGTGCTGTCGACCAGGTGAACCTTGTCGGCGAAGTTCTGCTTGGGATCCAGCGGTGCGGTGAAGGTCACCGAGAGGGTGCTGGCGCCATCAAGCTGAATTTCCGAGGTATCGGCGACGGCCAGCTCACGGCCTTCGTAGCGCTTCGCCAGGGCAGGCAGATCGACGTTGGCCGCCGCAGCCGTTGCAGCCACCGGCGGCGCGGGCTCGACGGGTTTTTCCGAGGTCGATGAATCGCACCCGCCGAGCAGGGCCAGTGCACAGGCCAGAAACAGTCCTTTGTTCAATGTGAGGTACCTGGGGCAGTGAAAAGCAAGGCTGAGAATATATATCAATATTGACGTTTTCGTAGGCAGGGTTACCGGTTGAGACAACTGTGCCGTGGTGTTGCGAGTGTGGGCTACAATCCCCGCCCCGAACGCGGAGCTTGCATGTCTACCCTACTGACCGACTGGCGCCATCGCCTCACCCACAAGAACGTCTGGGCCCTTGCTGCGCCGATGATTCTGTCCAACCTGTCGGTCCCGCTGGTGACGCTGGTGGACAGCGCCGTGATCGGCCATCTGCCCCACGCTCACCAATTGGGCGCAGTGGCCGTGGGCGGCAGCCTGTTTACGTTCATGGTGTCGCTGATGAGTTTCCTGCGCATGGGCACCACCGGTTTCGCCGCGCAGGCGGCCGGGCGCCGCGACGGTGACGCGCTGCGCCAGATCCTCGTGCAGGGCCTGAGCCTGGGGCTGCTGTTTTCCCTGCTGCTGTCGATGCTGGCCCTGCCCTTCAGCCACCTCGCCCTGAGCTTCATGGCGCCGTCCGCGGCACTGGAGCAAGCCACCCACGACTTTTTCCAGACGCGCCTGCTGGGGCTGCCCGCGGCCCTGGCCAGCTACGCCCTGATCGGCTGGTTCCTTGGTACCCAGAACGCCCGCGCGCCGTTGCAACTGCTGCTGACCACCAACGTGGTCAATATCGCTCTGAACCTGTGGTTCGTGCTCGGCCTGGACTGGGGCGTCCTGGGCTCGGCGCGTGCGTCAGTGATTGCCGAATGGGTTGGCGCCCTGCTCGGTCTGGCCCTCACCCGTCCCTCCCTGCGCGCCTATCCGGGGCATATGGTGTGGACAGCACTGCAGTCGTGGCGCAACTGGCAGCCGCTGTTGGGCGTCAACCGCGATATCTTTCTGCGCAGCCTGGCGCTGTCCGGGGTCTTTCTGCTGATCACCATTCAGGGCGCACGCTTGGGCGACGCCACCGTGGCCGCCAATGCGCTGCTGCTCAACGGCCTGCTCATCACTGCCTATGCGCTGGACGGCCTGGCCCATGCGGTCGAAGCGTTGTGCGGGCACGCCATCGGTGCGCGCGATCGGCAAACGCTGCGCCGTTCGCTGGTGGTGTCCCTTGGCTGGTCGCTGATCGCCAGCAGCGGGTTTGCCGTGCTGTTTCTGCTCGCTGGGCATGTGTTCGTCAATCTGCAGACCGATATTCCCAGTGTCCGTGAGGCGGCCTATCCGTTCCTGCCATACCTGGCCGTGCTGCCGCTGATTGCGGTGGGGAGCTATCTGTTGGACGGCCTGTTCATTGGTGCAACGCGGGCGCGGGAGATGCGCAATGCGATGCTGGTCAGTGTGGTGGTGATGTTGCCGATCGGCTGGTGGAGCACCGGGTTCGGGAATCATGGTCTGTGGATCAGTTTCCTGCTGTTCATGATGCTGCGGGCGGTGACGCTGGGGTGGATTGCGTGGCGGTTGCAGCGCAGGGATGAGTGGGTATCGTAACGGATGGATGTAAACGAGGTTCCACACTTCGTTCACAGCTTCTATACCTCGAACAGCATCCATACAACCCTACGGCAAGAATTTCAATACGATAAACTGACAATCAATCAGCTAAACCTTGTTAGCTAATGCGGACGCTTTCTTATGACAGGAAGAGTCAACATTCAATCTGCACAGAATACGGCAATACTTGGCGAGATCATTACTAGAAGTAACAAGGTCTTCTTTGCACGATCACGACTCCGCCCCCCAGCCAAATGTAACCATTAGTTAAAATCACGCTAACAAGCGATACATATCCATATCCCGTCTATAGACTACGCCGCCTTCCACTTCACTATCGATTGGAAATCCGTAAATAAGGAATAGGGATGTCTACACTTCGCAGTTTGTTTGCCGTTACGCTCATCGTATTGACCACTGGCTGCGCGAGCGGACTCAACTCCGCCCAGCAATCCGAACTTGCAATGCTCCGCGCCAAAAACCTCGCCGTGGAAGTCAAACAACCCGTCCTCGGTGCCGGCCTTGGCCTATTGCCTGGCGGCGGGTCATTTTATGGCCGCGCCTATGGTTGGGGCGTCGTCAACCTGCTTCTGTGGCCAGCGTCCATTCTATGGGACCCGGTCAGCGGCTACGACGCTGCCGAAACTTTGAACTATCACGCCAGCAAGGAGCATGTTGCCAGCTTGAGAAAACGTGACATGAACGAGCTTGATTCCAAACTCACCATCAATGAAATCGATCTGAAAACCTACACACTGGAAAAGCGCAAGATCGAAGATAAATACCAGTGAGCCTTTGAGCTCATAGAAAAGGCCTGCAATTAAGCGGGCTTTTTCCTACAAGGATATTGATACTTGCGGAGTACCTGGATACCGTTCCCAAAGCTATTGCAACTGTACACTTCCACCCCACCCCGAAACGCGTCGAACACGTGCTTCGATGACCTCTGCACGCAGTACGTTCAGCACCTACTCAAATAAAATCCGAGAATAGTGTTTGCGGTGACTGGCAAGATTGATCTATTCGCGCAAACGGACTTCCGCTGTTTCAGGCTTGGCCTCGACGAACCGCACAACGTCATTCAGCACCGGTGCCAACCAGCGCAGGGGCCAGGCGAATGAGGCAACCAAGGTGCGGTGGTTCGGTCGGCGGTAATAGCGTTCCTGCACCAGGACGCAAGCGGCGCGCAGTCGGTGCGCCAGGCCTTCGCTGTTGCGAACCGGGTCCACGGTCGAGTCATGGGTCGCGGCGATGAGCAACGCCGGAGGCGAGCCGGTCAGAGGCTGGTTGATGGGTTGCGATTGGGGCGGTGAATCGGGGAAGAAGAATACCGGCCTGGCTTCGGGATTCTCGATCGGCAGGAAATCATAGGGGCCGGCCAGGCCAATCCAGCCGCGCAGCGCATTGGCGGGGACCCCGGCTTTACGCAGCCACTGCGGATCGAGGGCAAGCATGGCCGCGTTATAGCCACCGGAGCTGTGGCCCATCAGGAACAGACGGCGAACGTCGCCACCGTACCGATCGATGTTTCGATAGGTCCAGGCAACGGCATCGGCACCGTCCTCGATAAAGCTGGGATAGCGCACCTGCGGGTAGAGACGGTAGTCGGCGACCACCACCAGAATGCCGCGAGCAGCCAGCACCTGGGCGAGGAAACGATAGTCGCCCCGCTCGCCGCTGTTCCAGGTGCCCCCATAGAAAAAAACCACCACCGGTGTGGCCGGCAGTGGTCGGGTGGGACGATAGACGTCCAGCTTCTGACGCGGATCGAGGCCGTAGGCTACCCCTTGGGTCAGCTGGTAGCCACTGGACGGCGTCACGACATCCAGGGTGCGCAACCCGGAGCAACCGCTCAGCAGCCCCAGCAGGGCTGCGAAGGCGAGCAACCGGGCAGCCAGGCCCATGCGTTACGAGGACAGGTACGAAGAACGGGTCAGGCCCAGGCGCAGGGCGTCCAGGTACTGGGTGCGTTCGCGCGCAGTGATCTTGGCACTGGCGACCTTGTCGCGGTAATGGGTCATCAGCTCTTCGGGGGACAGGTGCACATAGCGCAGCATGTCTTCGATGGTGTCATGGGTTTCGATACCGGCGCTGTACACGCTGCCATCCTGACGCTGATAGATGTTCACCGAATCGGTGTCACCGAACAGGTTGTGCATGTCACCGAGGATTTCCTGGTACGCGCCGACCAGGAAGATGCCCAGCAGGTAATCTTCACCCTGGTTGACGGCGTGTACCGGCAGGCTGGTCTCGATGCTTTGCTCATCCACGTACTGCTTGATCTTGCCGTCGGAGTCGCAGGTCAGGTCCTGCAGCACGGCGCGACGCAGCGGTTCTTCGTCGAGACGATGCAGCGGCAGGATCGGCAGCACCTGGCCGATGGCCCAGGTATCAGGCAGGCTCTGGAACACCGAGAAGTTGCAGATGTACTTGTCGGCGAGCTTGTCGTTGAGCTCGTCCAGTACCTGGCGATGGGAACGCTGGCGGGCCTTGAGCGAGTTGTGCAGGCGACGGCACACGGCGAAGTAGCACTGTTCGGCCAGCGCCTTCTGCGCCAGGGTCACCTTGCCGTCGGCGTACTGCGCAGCGATGTCGCTGATGTAGTGCGTGGCGCGCCAGTAGTTCTCGGTGACCATCTCGATATCGGTCGGGCCGAGCAGGTCGACCAGCCATTGCAGGGTTTCGGGCAGGCTCTGCTTGTCGACGATCTCGGGGACTTCGTCGTTGTGACGTTCGACGTCGGTGACCTGAACCACCAGCATGGCGTGGTGCGCGGTCAGCGAGCGGCCGCTTTCCGAGAAGATGTGCGGATGCGGCATGCCTTGGGCATCGCAGAACTCCTTGAGCATGCCCACCACGACACCGGCGTAGTCGTCCATGTCGTAGTTGATCGAGCTGGCATTGCGCGAATGCGTACCGTCGTAGTCGACACCCAGACCGCCGCCCACGTCGATGTGATCGACCGGCAGGCCGAGCGCGCGCAGCTCGCCGTAGTAACGGATCGCTTCCTTGAAGCCATGCTGGTAGTCCGCCAGGTTGGCGATCTGCGAACCCATGTGGAAATGCAGCAGGCGAATGCCTTGATCGACACCGGCTTCGCGGAAGCGCTCGACCACCGACAGCAGCTGCGCGGCGGACAGGCCGAACTTGGATTTTTCACCGCCGGTGTCGGCCCACTTGCTCGAAGCCAGGGACGACAGACGCACGCGCAGGCCGATCTGCGGCTTGACCTTGAGGTCGGCCGCTTCCTCAATGACCAGCGCCACTTCGGACTCTTTTTCGATGACGATGAAGACGTTGTGGCCCAGCTTCTGGCCGATCAGGGCCAGACGGATGAACTCACGGTCCTTGTAGCCGTTGCAGACGATGGTTCCGCCTTTCGGCGCCAGAGCCAGCACGGCCAGCAGCTCGGGCTTGGAACCGGCTTCCAGGCCGATCGAGACGTCCTGGGTGGCGATGATGTTTTCCACCACCGCTTCCTGCTGGTTGACCTTGATCGGGTACAGCGCGGTGTAGCGATTCTGGTATTCCAAGCGGGCGATGTTGGCATCGAAAGCCCCGGTCAGCTGGCGCACGCGGTCTTGCAGGATGTCGGGGAAGCGCACCAGCAGCGGCAGCGACAGGCCGCTCTTGCGCAGGTGGTCGACCTGTTCGTAAAGATCGATCGGCGAGCTGTCCGGGCCGTTGGGACGAACCTCGACACGGCCGGCCTCGTTGATGGCGAAATAGCCCGCGCCCCAGTGGCGAATGCCATAAACGCTGCGGCTGTCAGCCACGGTCCATTGGCTGCCATCGTCTTTGCGTGTGCGTCGTACGGACATCGAGGTCCCCTATGAAAAAAGTCGGTTGTCACGGGCCGTCAGGCCCTGCGCAGTGTAGAGGGTAAAGATGACGGTTGCTGCGCCTGCAGGGGTAGACCCCGGCGAGTACCTCAAGTTTACAAGGCGTATGGCTCAGCCACCGGATTTGCGGGCCTTGAAGCCCTGCTTGACCAGCTCGGCAAGTAGCAGCTCGACGTGATCGCCCTGGATCTCGATGACACCCTCTTTGAGCGCGCCACCCGTGCCGCAACGGCGCTTGAGGGTGGTCGCCAATTCCTTGAGGGCATCGGCTGGCAGCGGCACGCCGGTGATGGTGGTCACGGTCTTGCCGCCACGCCCTTTGCTTTCCCGCCGCACGCGAGCGATGCCGTCGCCTTCGGGCACGGCCGTTTGCTTGCAGGTACAGGCGTCGATGGGCTGACGACAGTCGGGACAATGCCGACCGCTGTCGGTAGAGAACACCAGGCCGCCCAGGGCGGCGAAGGATGCGGCTTTCTTGGCCACCGGCATGCCTCATGTGAAGTGGATCAGGCCGCGCAGTTTAGCGGGAAACGGGGTGTGTGCTAAGGGCCTGAAGGAAGCAATTGCCGAGGTTGCGCGGATTTCATGGAAGAGTGCGGGCGGTCAGGCGTTACGCGGTGCTTTTTCGCGGCCGATGACCGCTCCTACGTGGAACGGGCGCGCTCGGGGATCGGTGCGGTACGGCTGCTGTCAGGCATTGTCGCGGCAAGCCAGAAAGCGCAACAGTGCTGCCACCGAGTCGGGGCAATACGGTTCAGTGGCGCTCTCGTCGAGGGCCTGTTGTACAGGCATGAAGCGCGCTTCGAGGACCTCCTCGGGCTGCAGTTCCAGCGGTCCATCCCAGACGGCCGAAAAAACCGCGCACCAGACGCGATTGCCCGGCTGATCGAAGAAAAACTGCTCGTGGGCGGTCAACTCGACACCGCTCACGCCCAGTTCCTCTTCAAGCTCGCGTGCAGCCGACTCGGCATAGGTTTCGTCGCCCTGCACCATGCCACCGGCTGCCACGTCCCAGTAGCCTGGATAGATCGCCTTGCTTAGCGTGCGGCGGTGAACGCACAGCTCGCCCTCGCTGTTGAACAGAAGGATGTAGGTCCCCCGGCCGATCAGCCCACGTTCACGCAGCTCGGCTCTGGGCAGGGTTCCCAGCAGGCGGTCGGACTCATCGACCCAGGCAATCGACTCGGCATCGGACGCTGCGCGATGTTCGACCTCCTGGGTCGAGATCGGCATGTCCTCAGCCCTGCGACAGCAGCTGGCGCAGGTCGATCACTGCCGCGTTGGCCCGCGAGATGTAGTTGGCCATGACCAGCGAGTGGTTGGCCCACATGCCGAAACCGCTACCGTTGAGAATCATCGGGCTCCAGACTGGTGCTTGGGAAGCTTCCAGTTCGCGAATGATCTGGCGCACGCTCACGGTTGCGTTCTTCTTGGCCAGCACGTCGGCGAAATCGACTTCGATGGCGCGCAGCAGGTGCGACAACGCCCAGGCCTGACCTCGAGCCTCGTAGAAGACGTTATCGATCTGCATCCACGGAGTTTCGACGATTTCTTCGTCCACCTGTGGTGCCTGGCCGGCAATCACGCTTTCAGTCTTGAGGGTGGTGTTGAGCTTGACGCGACCGACACTGGCCGACAGCCGTTGCGACAGCGAACCCAGTCGGGTACCGACGTCGCCCAGCCAGTTGTTCAGGTTATCGGCGCGGGTGTAGAACAGCGCGTTGGTCTGGCTCGGATCGGACAGGCGATTCTGGTAGCGCGTCAGCAGGTTGATGCCTTCCTGAAACTCCGATTCGCTGGAGGGCAGCACCCAGCTCTTGTTGTCGAAATTGAAACGCGGTTCGGCGCGAGCCAGATCGCCGTCTTCGGCCGACTGCGACTGCGAACGGGCGAAGTCCTTGCGCAGCGCGCGGCTCAGGTCACGCACCTGTACCAGCACGCCGTATTCCCAGCTGGGCATGTTGTCCATCCACAGGCCGGGTGGAAAACGGTCGTTGGAAATATAGCCACCGGGCTTGTTCAGCAGGGTGGAAGCCACGGTCTTGAGGGTTTCCACCGTGGTGTAGCCCACCACCATCTGGCGCCCGTCACGCTGGGCGGCCGCCTGGGCATTCTGCTGCACCGGGAACAGTTCGGGCTCTTCGCTCCAGTACCAACCCAGCAACAGGGTCACGACCAGATAGATGGCCAGTGCGCCCAGTACCGCCTTGCTCAGGAGCAGGCTTTTGAAGGGCCTGCGTGAGCCGCCACTGGTGTCGGCACGCTCGCGCGCATCGCCTGTGCCCGCACGATTCTTCCAGTCCAGCATGGCTTATGTCCTTTCTATCGCGGAATTCATGGGTTCTGACCTCGTCACTTGGCTAACGTGCCTCCTACGGGCAAAGTTTTCCAGGTGAGATAGCGCAACGGCACTATAAAGGATGCACAAGCAGGCTGCAGCCGCGGCAAAGGCATCCGGATGTGTCAGACCAGGACCAGGTGCCGATCGACGATGAAAGCCATGTGCCATCTTTTTAACGTTCACGTCACGAGCCTGTAACAGATCGGCCATACCTTCACGCACTGACCATTTCGCTGTTGGTAGTGCCCCATGCGCCTGAAACTGCTCACCAATCTGAACACGTTGTTGCTGGTTGCCGTGTGCATCGCACTGGCAGCGACCCTGTGGTGGTCGCAAAGGGCCTTGGAGCAGCCTTATCTGCTGATGGAGCGCTACCTGCAACTGTCACGTCAGTTCCAGGATGAAGTCGTGCGCAACGTTCAGGATTACCTGAACAGTGGTGACGCGCTGCGCCATGCCGAAGCCACCCAGGCCTTGACCCGGCTGCGTGAAGGCATCACCGGGCTGCCGGCAGAGCTCACCGGCCCCTTGCTGCAGGAAGTGGATGCGCTGGAGACGTTCACCGCCGAGCAACTGCTGGCCGCCGGCAAGCTGGCGGGGGACCCACAGGCCCTGCTGGTGCAGGCCGAACGCGAACTGGGCGGCACGCTGGAGCAACTGGCCCGGTATTCACAGGGCAACGGCGCTTATCAGGCAACGCTGCTGGGCGCCAGCCAGCAACTGGCCAAACTGACCCTGGCACGGGAGAAGATGATCAGCAGCGGGCGCAGCGAGCTGGCCGCCGACGTGGAACGCGAACTGGTCGGCATCAGGACCCAGGCCAGCACCCTGGAAGGCTTGCCGCTGCTGGGCGTTTCCAGCACCGGCGCGTCGAGTGCCGATGATTTCGCTACATTGATGGGGTTGCAGAATGAAAGCACCACGGCCACTCAGGATGACGGCGTGGACCTCAAGCGCGAGCTGGCCAGCCTGTTGACGCGGTATCCGGCCGAATTGAGCCGTACCCGTGAACTGATCCAGCGTCGGACCGAGCTGGCCGAGACCGCGCAGCGACGCATCGGCGCGGTCCAGCAGGGCCTGGGGGCGCTGGAACCCGGCGTGCGCAGCCAGCACGCTCGAATCCAGGGTGAAGTGCGACTGCTGCAAGGGGCCATGATCGGTCTGATTCTGCTGATCGCGCTGCTCATCGACCGCATGCAACGCCGTCTGGCGGGCGTGCTGACCCGACTGGATCCAGCGCTGTCGACCTGGGCCGAGGGAGACTTCGCCCGGCCCATTGCTCTGGGCCGGACCAACCATGAGTTGCAGGCCATCGAAGCCTCACTCAATCGCCTGCGTCTTTATCTGGTCGAGTTGGTCGGCACCATTCGCCAGAACGCCGAGCAGGTGGCCGGCAGCAGCCATCAACTGGCCGAGCTCAGTGGTGGCCTGCATCAAGGGGCGCTGCGCCAGGCCGGGGACACGGCGCAAATTCGCGATGCACTGGGCGAGCTGGAAGCGACCATCGGCCAAGTGGCCGGTGACGCCAGTCAGGCTGCAGCGGCCAGCCGCCTGGCGGGTGATGCGGTGGAGCATGGTCAGCAGGTCATCGGGCAGAGCCTGAGGGGCCTGCATGCACTGGTGGGTGAGGTGCAGGGCAACGCGCAGATGATCGAACAGCTCGCCGAGGAATCAGCCACCATCGGCGAAGTGCTGACTGTGATTCGCTCGATCGCCGACCAGACCAACCTGCTCGCCCTCAATGCCGCGATCGAGGCGGCCCGTGCCGGCGAGATGGGTCGCGGTTTCGCGGTGGTGGCCGAAGAGGTGCGTTCGCTGGCGTCGCGCACGACCGGGGCGACCCATCAAATCCAGACCTTGATTGCCGGCCTGCAGACGGTTGCAAGGGACTCCGTGCAGGGTATCCGCGCGCAAGTGGTTCATGCTCAGGCCACGGCGAGTCAAGCCGAGGCGGCGGACGGCGCGCTGACGCAGATCGTCACGGCGATCCAGACCATCTCCGACACCGCCGTGCGCATCGCCGACTCGACTGCACAGCAAAGTGACGCGGTCGGCGAGATTCGCGAGCACGGCGAGCGCATTCATGGCTTGGGTGAAGACAACCTGCAACTCATTGACCAGGGACGGGCTCAAAGCGAGCACCTGTTGCAACTGGGGGGTGAGCTGCGCACGGCCGTGCAGGCGTTCAGGGTCTAGTGCGGGCGACCCGTCTGGGCGACCCTATCCGGGCGACCCATCCTGTTACATGAAATTGGCCCATGGCGATTCGGCAGTACCGCACCGCTCCAGTATGATGCGCGCTCAGTTGCTGTTCGAGAAACGTCATGCGCCGCCTGCTCTGCCTCCTGTTGTTGGTTTTCGCACTGCCCGTCGCGGCTTCCGGTCTGCTTGACACACGGCCCAGCGCCACCCTGGGAGGCGCGTCGCTGAACAACAGCGCCGACTTCCTGCCGGTCGGCCAGGCGTTCCAGCTCGAACAGGTGCAGTCGTCGGCGCAAGACATCACCCTGCGCTTTGTCATCGCCGAAGGCTACTACCTCTATCGCCACCGCTTCGAATTCAAGGCCGAACCCGCCGACATCGCGCTGGGAACGGCACAACTGCCGCCTGGCGAGGCGAAACATGACGAGTACTTCGGCGATGTCGAGGTGTACCACGGCATTCTCGATGTGCACATTCCTCGCCCCAGCGGTGATCAGCGGGCCTTCACCCTGGCGGTGACCTTCCAGGGCTGTGCCGACAAGGGCTTGTGCTATCCGCCGGAGACCCAGCGCCTGTCCGTGTCGGGCATCGGGCAGGCCGCGCCAGTGGCCAGCCAGACGCCTGTCGACGGTGGCTGGCAATGGCATGAACTGGCGTTGTTCTTTCTCGCCGGCATCGGCCTGACCTTCACCCCCTGCGTGTTGCCGATGCTGCCGATCCTGTCCGGCGTGGTCCTGCGCGGGCAGGTCGGCGGGTGGCGCGGCTTCAGTCTGTCGCTGGCCTACGTGCTGCCCATGGCAGTCTGTTTCGCCTTGCTCGGTGCGCTGATGGGCAAGTTCGGCGCCGAACTCAACCTGCAGGCACGCTTGCAGTCGATCTGGGTGCTGGTGCCCTTCGCCCTGTTCTTCGTGATTTTCGCCCTGGCCATGTTCGGTTTGTTCGAGCTCAAGCTGCCAGCGGCCGTGAGCCAGCGCCTCGATCGCGTGGCCGGCAATGCCAAGGGCGGCTCGCTGTGGGGCGCCGCGGTGCTGGGCGTGGTGTCGAGCCTGTTGGTGTCACCGTGCGTATCGGCGCCGCTGGCCGGGGCACTGCTCTATATCAGCGCCAGCGGCGATGCCTTGGGAGGCGGGTTGAAACTCTTCGCCCTGGGCCTGGGCATGGGCGCGCCGCTGCTGTTGGTCGCCACCGGCGGCGCGGCCTGGCTGCCCAAGAGCGGCCCTTGGCTGGTGACCGTCAAGAATGCCATCGGCGTGCTGCTGCTGGGCCTGGCGATCGCCCTGCTCGCCCGGGTATTGCCAGGCAGTGTGACCCTGCTGTTGATCGGTCTGCTGGCCGCCGGCGTCGGCGTGTTCATGGGGGCGCTGGAGTGGGTGGTGAAACCGGCGCGGCAACGCTTGCAACAGGTGCTGGGGCTGGGCTTTGTGTTCTACGCCCTGGCTTGCTGGCACGGAGCCCTGAGCGGCCAATCCGATCCTTTCCAGCCGTTGGCACCTCCCACCATCAGTGCTTCGAGTGCTGCCCCGCCGAGTGCCGCAGCCGATGCGTGGCAGACGGTGACTACCCGTGAAGGTTTCGAACTGGCCCTGCAACAGGCCAAGGCCAGTGGCCAGCCTCTGGTACTGGACTGGTACGCCGACTGGTGCATCAGCTGCAAGGTCATCGAGCATGAAGTACTGACCGATCCGCAGGTCATCGCGCGACTGGCGGGGTATCGCAAAGTGCGCCTGGACATTACCCAGAGCAATGCCGAACAGCGCGCCCTGCTCGATCGCTTCAAGCTGTTCGGGCCACCGGCCTTGCTGTTCTTCGACGCCAACGGCATCGAACAGGTCGCCTCACGGGTCGTTGGCGAAATCGATGCGGCAGGGTTCGTCGGCAAAATACCGCCATCAGGCGATCAATGATCGTCGGCAGTGACCGAAATCGACAAGCGAGTCACAAATTTTGCGCAAACATCGGGCAACGTGCGGGCTATTGCGCTTAACTGGACAGACGCCCGGGCTTTCCGGCATAGTTCGCCCGCTCTGCGTATGAACCCGACGGTGAGAGACCACTGAAAATGGACATGACCCGACGCCTTTTACCGGTCGATGTCACCACCGACGTGACGCGCCGCTGTCGATGAGCATCCCACTGTTCGACGTGCGTGTTTTTCACCGGCACGTTCAAGAATTTTCGCCGTCACTCGGCCCTTTTCAACGGCACATGAGTGTTCGCAGCCTTCTGTGAAAGGCGCTTGGCATAGAACACCTACTGAACGCCCCTGACCGACCCTTGGGAGTTGATGATTAATGGATATTCGTAAAGTCAAGAAACTGATCGAGCTGCTGGAAGAGTCCGGCATCGACGAGCTGGAAATCAAGGAAGGCGAAGAATCCGTACGGATCAGCCGTCACAGCAAGACCCCGGCCCAGCAGTACTATGCGCCCGCGCCGGTGGCAGCCCCTGCCGCCGCGCCCGTGGCCGCCGCACCTGCTGCCGCAGCCGCCGAACCCGCTGCTGCCAAGTTGAACGGCACCGTGGCTCGCTCGCCAATGGTCGGCACCTTCTACCGCAAGGCGTCGCCAGCGTCGCCGGCATTCGTCGAAGTGGGCCAGACCGTGAAGAAGGGCGATACCCTGTGCATCGTCGAAGCAATGAAAATGATGAACCACATCGAAGCTGAAACCAGCGGTGTGATCGAATCGATCCTGGTAGAAGACGGTCAGCCGGTTGAGTACGACCAGCCGCTGTTCACCATCGTTTGACCAGCGGAGAGCCTGCGATGTTGGAAAAAGTTCTGATCGCCAACCGCGGCGAAATCGCCTTGCGGATCCTGCGTGCCTGCAAAGAGCTGGGCATCAAGACCGTTGCCGTCTACTCCAAGGCCGACAAGGAGCTGATGCACCTCGGCCTGGCTGACGAGTCGGTCTGCATCGGTCCGGCGCCTGCCAACCTGTCCTATCTGCACATCCCGGCAATCATCGCCGCTGCCGAAGTGACTGGCGCCACCGCCATTCACCCAGGCTATGGCTTTCTCGCCGAGAACGCGGACTTTGCCGAGCAGGTCGAGAAATCCGGTTTTGCCTTCATCGGCCCGACTGCCGACACCATCCGCCTGATGGGCGACAAGGTTTCGGCCAAGCACGCGATGATCGCCGCTGGCGTACCGACGGTACCCGGCTCCGATGGCCCGCTGCCGGAAGACGAGGAAGAAGCCCTGCGCATTGGCCGTGAAGTCGGCTACCCGGTGATCATCAAGGCCGCTGGCGGCGGCGGTGGTCGCGGCATGCGCGTGGTGCACAAGGAAGAAGACCTGATCGCCTCGGCTAAGCTGACCCGCACCGAGGCCGGTGCCGCGTTCGGCAACCCGATGGTGTACCTGGAAAAATTCCTGACCAATCCACGTCACGTGGAAGTTCAGGTGCTGTCCGACGGTCAGGGCCAGGCAATTCACCTGGGCGATCGCGACTGCTCTCTGCAGCGCCGTCACCAGAAGGTACTGGAAGAAGCACCGGCACCGGGCATCGACGAGGCCGCTCGCGAGGAAGTTCTGGCTCGCTGCGTCAAGGCGTGCATCGAGATCGGCTACCGCGGTGCTGGCACTTTCGAGTTCCTGTACGAGAACGGTCGTTTCTACTTCATCGAGATGAACACACGCGTTCAGGTGGAGCACCCGGTATCGGAGATGGTCACGGGTATCGACATCGTCAAGGAGATGCTCAGCATCGCCGCAGGCAACAAGTTGTCGTTCACCCAGGATGACGTGGTCATTCGCGGTCACTCCCTGGAGTGCCGCATCAACGCCGAAGATCCGAAGAACTTCATCCCCAGCCCCGGCACCGTCAAGCATTTCCACGCGCCGGGTGGCAACGGCGTTCGCGTCGACTCGCACCTGTACAGTGGCTATGCGGTACCGCCGAACTACGACTCGCTGATCGGCAAGCTGATCACCTGGGGCAAGGATCGCGACGAGGCCCTGGCCCGTATGCGCAATGCGCTGGACGAGATCATCGTGGACGGCATCAAGACCAACATCCCACTGCACCGTGACCTGGTGCGCGATGAAGGTTTCTGCAAAGGCGGCATCAACATCCACTACCTGGAACACAAACTGGCCAGCCAGAAGTGATTCGGTAGTCTATGTGACGTTGTCATGTGAAAAGGACCCGGCTTTCGAGCCGGGTTTTTTTGGTCCTGACGCGCCTCCTCGCGTAAACTGGCGCGCTTGTCGCAGCGACCCTGCTGCGCCCCCCGTTTAGATCGAAGGTGCCTGCCATGCCTTGGCTGCAAGTCCGTCTGGCCATCAGCCCAGAACAAGCCGAAACCTATGAAGATGCGCTGCTGGAAGTCGGTGCCGTGTCCGTCACGTTCATGGATGCCGAAGACCAGCCGATCTTCGAACCTGAACTCAACACCACACCGCTGTGGTCGCACACCCACTTGCTGGCGCTGTTCGAAGCCGACACCGACGCCGACGCAGTATTTGCCCACTTGCAGTTGCTGACCGGCACGACGCTGCCCGAGCATCACGCCGAGGTGATCGAGGACCAGGACTGGGAACGCAGCTGGATGGACAATTTCCAGCCCATGCGCTTCGGCCGCCGCTTGTGGATCGTACCCAGCTGGCACGAAGCCCCGGAGCCTGGCGCCGTCAACTTGCTGCTGGACCCGGGCCTGGCGTTCGGCACCGGCACCCACCCCACCACGGCCCTGTGCCTGGAGTGGCTGGACGGTCAGCAATTGCAGGACACTCAGGTGCTGGACTTCGGCTGCGGCTCGGGCATCCTGGCGATCGCTGCACTGCTGCTGGGTGCGCAGCAGGCGGTCGGCACCGACATCGACGTGCAGGCCCTGGAGGCTTCGCGCGACAACGCCCAGCGCAACGGCATTGCCGACGACCGCTTCCCGGTGTATCTGCCTGCCGACTTGCCTGCGCAGCAGGCGGACGTGCTGGTAGCCAACATCCTTGCCGGGCCGCTGGTCAGCCTCGCACCCCAGCTCAGCGGGCTGGTCCGGCCTGGCGGCCTGCTGGCGTTGTCCGGCATCCTCGCCGAGCAGGGTGAGGAAGTCGCCGCCGCCTACGCTCAGGACTTCGAGCTGGACCCGATCGCCAACCGTGATGGCTGGGTACGCATCAGCGGCCGTCGCCGCTGAGCCCCGACCAGCATGTTTCCCTGCCCTCCCAGGACCTGCGCATGAGCGAAAGTTTCGTCACCCAGTGCCCGCATTGCCAGAGCAGCTTCCGCGTCAACCACAGCCAGCTGAGTGTGGCACGTGGCGTGGTTCGTTGTGGCTCCTGCCTGCAGGTCTTCAACGCCGCCCGGCAGTTGCTCGAACAGAGCGCGACCCTGACCCCGGCCAACCTGCCCAGGCCGCCTGAGCTGGCGCCGCGGCCGTGGAGCAACGGTGACATCGACCTGGACCAGCTGGAACTGGGCGACGCGCCCCGAGTGGACAGCCTGAGCGCGCGCCGGGACGATGCCGAGGTGGATTCGCCAGCCTTGCCGCCGATCATCGAGCGGCAACCTACACTGGATGACGACGAAGCAGTAGCGCCTGCGAGCCGGACCGAACCGTCGCTTTCAAGCCGTGCAGACCTCGACGACACGCACATCGACGATGAACCGTCCCTGGACGGCAACGGCCGGCTGTCGGCGCTGGACGAACACGACCGGGACGAGCCATCCGTGAGCGCCTTCAACTCGCCGCGCAAGGCGCAAGCCGACCGCAGCGAACCGGCCGTGCGTGATGACGACGACCTGGCCGATCTGCTCGACGAACCGATGCAACTGGCCTGGGAGAAGCCTCGCCCGCACTGGGGCAAACGCTTGATGTGGTTGGGCCTGGCGATCGTGGCCGCCTTGGGCCTGGGCGTGCAATACGTGGTCTACCACTTCGGCGAGCTGGCTCGACAGGATCAGTATCGCCCGCTGTTTCAGGAACTGTGCCCCGTAATAGGCTGCAGCGTACCGGCCAAGGTCGATATTGCCCTGATAAAAAGCAGCAACCTGGTGGTGCGCAGCCACCCTGACTTTGCCGGAGCGCTGGTGGTGGATGCGATCATCTACAATCGCGCCGCGTTTGCACAGCCCTTTCCCCTGCTTGAACTGCGCTTCGCCGACCTCAACGGCCAACTGATCGCCAGCCGTCGCTTCAAGCCCAGCGAATACCTTAACGGCGAGTTGGCCGGCAAGGCCGAGATGCCCCCGCAGACGCCTATCCACATTGCCCTGGACATCCTCGACCCAGGCCCTGCAGCGGTCAATTACAGCCTGAGTTTCCGCTCGCCCGAATAGCCGGAGGCTTCGGTGGAGGGGCGCACTCCGCCAGTCCAAACCTGTCCGCGGGGGCAGATAACTGTTCAGATTTTATCCAAATCGATCTTTAACCCGTCATCGAGAGCGGGTATTATGCCAACCCTTTTTCGAACTCTCATGATCCGGCCCCACAACAGGGAAGTCCTATGTCGGCGGTACGCATCGGCCCATATACCTTGAACAATTCGCTGGTCCTGGCCCCCATGGCCGGGGTTACCGATCAGCCCTTTCGTCAGTTGTGCAAGCGCCTGGGCGCTGGCCTGGTGGTGTCGGAGATGGTCACCAGCGACATGAGCCTGTGGAACAGCCGCAAGTCGCGGCTGCGCATGATCCACGAAGGTGATCCCGAGCCGCGCTCGGTGCAGATCGCCGGCGGGGATGCGCAGATGCTGGCCGAGGCGGCACGGGCCAACGTCGAGGCCGGCGCGCAGATCATCGACATCAACATGGGCTGTCCGGCGAAAAAGGTGTGCAACAAGGCAGCGGGGTCTGCCTTGCTCAAGGATGAAGCGCTGGTGGCGCAGATTCTGGAGGCGGTGGTGGGGGCCGTGGATGTGCCGGTCACCCTGAAGATTCGTACGGGTTGGGACCGTTCCAACCGTAATGGCATCAGCGTTGCAAAGATTGCCGAGCAATCGGGCATCGCCGCGTTGGCGGTGCACGGTCGCACACGCGCCGACCTGTACACCGGCGAAGCCGAATACGACACCATCGCCGCGATCAAGCAGGCGGTGTCGATCCCGGTTTTTGCCAATGGCGACATCGATTCACCGCACAAAGCCCGGCAGGTATTGCAGGCGACCGGTGCCGACGGCCTGCTGATAGGGCGCGCGGCGCAGGGTCGGCCGTGGATCTTCCGGGAAATCGAGCATTACCTGCGCACCGGTGAACTGCTGCCGGCACCGCAGTTGAGTGAAGTGGAAAGCATTCTGCTGGAACATTTGCAGGCCCTGCACGCCTTCTATGGCGAGGTGATGGGCGTGCGCATCGCCCGCAAGCATGTTGGCTGGTACCTGAGTACACAGCCGGGCGGGCGGGAATTTCGCAGCCATTTCAATGGGCTGCAAGAGACGCAAGAGCAATGCGCCAACGTTCGCGAGTTCTTCGGCGAACGCCATAGAAGCCTTGGTGAAAGGGACGCGAAAGAGGTGGCCGCATGACGATGATGAGCGAGACTTTAGTGAGTGGAACAACGCCTGTGAGCGACAACGTAAACCTGAAGCAGCATCTGAACACGCCGAGCGAAGAGGGCCAGACCCTGCGCGGCAGTGTCGAGAAGGCGTTGCACAACTACTTTGCGCACCTCGAAGGCGCCTCCGTCACGGACGTGTACAACCTGGTGCTGTCCGAAGTCGAAGCTCCCTTGCTCGAAAGCGTCATGAACCACGTCAAGGGCAACCAGACCAAGGCCAGTGAAATGCTGGGCCTGAATCGCGGCACCCTGCGCAAGAAACTCAAGCAATACGACCTGCTGTAACCGAAGCATTCAAACCAGAAAAGGCGACCCAGCGGTTCGCCTTTTTTGTTGACTTCTACGCTTTGAAGATGGAAATCGTGATGACCGACCAGACCACCCGCCTGCCGATCCGCCGCGCCTTGATCAGCGTTTCCGACAAGACCGGGATCGTTGAATTCGCCCGCGAACTGGAAGCCCTTGGCGTCGAGATCCTGTCCACCGGCGGTACCTTCAAGCTGCTGCGCGACAACGCCGTGGCCGCTGTGGAAGTGGCCGACTACACCGGCTTCGCCGAGATGATGGACGGCCGCGTGAAAACCCTGCATCCGAAGATCCACGGCGGCATCCTTGGCCGTCGCGGTACCGACGACGCCATCATGGCCGAACATGGCATCAAGCCGATCGATCTGGTCGCGGTCAACCTCTATCCCTTCCAGGCCACGATTTCCAAGCCCGGCTGCGACCTGCCCACCGCCATCGAGAACATCGACATCGGCGGACCGACCATGGTCCGTTCGGCCGCGAAGAACCACAAGGACGTGGCCATCGTGGTCAACGCCAGTGACTACGCACAGGTGCTGGAAAGCCTGAAAGCCGGTGGCCTGACCTACGCGCAGCGCTTTGACCTGATGCTCAAGGCTTTCGAGCATACCGCCGCGTACGATGGCATGATCGCCAACTACATGGGCACCATCGATCAGGCTGGCGAGACCCTGAGCACCGAAGGCCGCGGCGAATTCCCGCGCACTTTCAACAGCCAGTTCGTCAAGGCCCAGGAAATGCGCTACGGCGAGAACCCGCACCAGAAAGCGGCGTTCTACGTCGAGGCCCAGCCGGCCGAAGTGGGCATCGCCACCGCGACCCAGCTGCAAGGCAAAGAACTGTCCTACAACAACGTGGCCGATACCGACGCCGCGCTGGAATGCGTGAAGAGCTTCGTCAAGCCGGCGTGCGTCATCGTCAAGCATGCCAACCCGTGCGGCGTGGCGGTGTGCCCGGAGGCCGAAGGCGGCATTCGCCAGGCCTATGAGCTGGCCTACGCCACCGACACCGAATCGGCCTTCGGCGGCATCATCGCCTTCAACCGCGAACTGGATGCGGCCACGGCCAAGGCCATCGTCGAGCGTCAGTTCGTCGAAGTGATCATTGCCCCGAGTGTCAGTGATGAAGCCCGCGCCATCGTCGCGGCCAAGGCCAACGTGCGCCTGCTGGCCTGTGGACAGTGGTCGGCCGAGCGGGCCGACGCCTGGGACTACAAGCGAGTGAACGGCGGCCTGCTGGTGCAAAGCCGCGATATCGGCATGATCGGCGCCGATGATCTGAAGGTGGTGACCCGCCGGGCGCCGAGCGAGCAGGAAATCCATGACCTGATCTTTGCCTGGAAAGTGGCCAAGTACGTCAAGTCCAACGCGATCGTGTACGCCAAGAATCGCCAGACCATCGGTGTCGGTGCCGGCCAGATGAGCCGGGTGAACTCGGCGCGCATCGCGGCAATCAAGGCTGAACACGCCGGGTTGCAGGTACAGGGTTCCGTGATGGCCTCGGACGCGTTCTTCCCGTTCCGCGATGGCCTGGACAACGCGGCCAAGGTGGGGATCACCGCGGTGATCCAGCCGGGCGGTTCGATGCGTGATGCCGAGGTGATTGCGGCGGCCGATGAAGCCGGGATCGCGATGGTTTTCACCGGCATGCGCCACTTCCGCCACTGATTTGGCGACGGCCGCATTGAAGCGGGTATCTGCCGCGTTGGAACCGGTGTCGCTGATGCTCATTGCCAATAGGCAACTGCGCTCAGCGCCACCGGTTCCGCCTTGCATCTACCCACTCCACTGCGACCTCCTGCAGCGATGTTCCACGGGTACGCCACCCCTGTAGCAGCGGCGCGAGCCGCGTCAGGCCGTTACGCGACATACCGTGAACACCCCTAGAATTCCGCTTTACCGAGGTTTTGAACCATGAACGTATTGATCATTGGCAGCGGCGGGCGCGAACATGCGCTGGCCTGGAAAGTCGCCCAGGACCCACGGGTCGAGAAAGTCTTCGTAGCGCCGGGCAACGCCGGTACCGCCACCGAAGCCAAGTGCGAGAACGTCGCTATCGATGTGCTGGCACTGGAGCAACTGGCCGACTTCGCCGAAAAGAACGTGTCCCTGACCATCGTCGGACCGGAAGTGCCGCTAGTAGCCGGCGTCGTCGATCTGTTCCGCTCGCGCAACCTGGATTGTTTCGGTCCGACCGCAGGTGCCGCCCAGCTCGAAGGCTCGAAGGCGTTCACCAAGGATTTCCTGGCGCGGCACAAGATTCCCAACGCCGATTACCAGAACTTCACCGAGATCGAGCCGGCCCTGGCCTATCTGCGCGAAAAAGGCGCGCCGATCGTGATCAAGGCCGATGGCCTGGCCGCAGGCAAGGGCGTGATCGTCGCCATGACCCTGCAGGAAGCCGAAGACGCCGTGCGCGACATGCTCGCCGGCAATGCCTTCGGTGATGCCGGCTCGCGCGTGGTCATCGAAGAGTTTCTCGATGGCGAGGAAGCCAGTTTCATCGTCATGGTCGACGGCAAGAACGTGCTGCCCATGGCCACCAGCCAGGACCACAAGCGGGTCGGCGACGGCGACAGCGGCCCGAACACCGGTGGCATGGGTGCCTACTCCCCTGCCCCGGTGGTGACTGCCGAGGTTCACCAGCGGGTCATGGACCAGGTGATCTGGCCCACCGTGCGTGGCATGGCCGAAGAAGGCAATGTCTACACAGGCTTCCTGTATGCCGGTCTGATGATCGACAAGGCCGGCAACCCCAAAGTCATCGAGTTCAACTGCCGCTTCGGTGACCCGGAAACTCAGCCGGTCATGCTGCGCCTGCAGTCGAGCCTTATTCTGCTGATCGAAGCGGCCTTCGCCCAGGCGCTGGACAAGATCGAAGCGCAATGGGACCCGCGGCCAAGCGTCGGCATCGTGCTGGCGGCCGGTGGCTACCCAGGCGACTACGGCAAAGGCGATGTGATCGGTGGCCTGGATGCAGCGGCGAACGAGCCGGGCAAGGTGTTCCATGCGGGCACCGCGCTCAAGGATGGCCAAGTCGTCACGGCAGGCGGCCGCGTATTGTGCGCCACGGCACTGGGTGACAGCGTCGGCGCCGCGCAACGCCAGGCTTATGCGTTGGCAGCCAAGATCGATTGGTCGGGCTGCTTCTATCGTCGTGACATCGGCTACCGGGCCATTGCTCGCGAAAACGGCGAGTAAACGGTGAACGTCGAGGGCGTGACGCCCTCGACACACGTTTCACGGCGCACACGGCTATAATCAGGCATTCATCTACGAAGGGATTTCGCCTTGCGCTGGCTCAGGACTGCCATAGGATTCACCGCGGGCCTGCTGGTCCTGCTCTGTATGCTCGGTGCTCACGCAGAGTCGGCGGGCGGCTGGTCGATGCTGATGGACGAGGATGGCCGGCTGCAGTTGGGCGACGTGCGCTCCGAACGCTTCCAGAACCAGTTCTCCCCCGTGCAACTGCGCCAGGTCAACGCCGCCGGACCTAACGGCGCGCTGTGGCTGCACTACCGCCTGCCGCCGAGCGACCAGGAATTGTTGCTGCGGATTTTCTGCCCCGATCTCAAGGCGCTGGATTTCTACGTGCTCGATGCCGACGCGCTCATCAGACGCGCCTCCTCGGACACCGATGTCAATACTGAAGCCCCGCTGGCCAGCAGTGATCATCTGCTGACGCTACCGGTGAGCCAGAAGCCTCTGGACGTCTATCTGCGCATCGCTTCGGAACACCAGATTCGTCCCAGCATCGTGCTGCAATCGTCTTCCGCGGCTGCCGCCGACCAACGTGAGCCATTGCTGTTCGGTCTGCTGTTGGGCTGTGTCGCCATGCTCATCCTGCACAACCTGATGTGCTTCGCCCATCGGCGCTCCAGCAGCAGCCTGTGGCTGGCCTGCTCCCAGGCATGCCTGCTGGCATCGGCGCTGATCCTGTTCAACTTCACCGGACCCTGGGTTTCGCTCTGGCCGGGGGCGCGCACGCCGGCTGCCTACAGTGCGCTGCTGCTGGCATCGGTGACCGGGCTGCTGTTCTGCCTGCGTTTCTTTGCCGTGCGCCAACACCAGCGCTCCAATACCATCATCAAGGCCGAAGTGGCGCTGATTGCCCTGTGCGGGTTGCTGCTGCTGTTCGTCGACGGCCTGCCATTCAACTTCTTCGCCTACGGCCTGCTGGCTCTGACCAGCCTGACCATGCTGATGATCGGCGCCTGGCACTGGCTGCAGGGCTACCGCCCGGCACGGACGTTCTGCCTGGGTCTGCTGGTGTGCAACCTGGGCTGCCTGGTGGTCCTGCCAGCGCTTCTCGGCCTGACCCGCACACCTTCGCAATGGCTGATCTTTACCTTGCTCGGATTCGCCATGGTCGGCGGAGTGATCCTCAATGCCGCCCTGACCCAGCGTCTGCGCAGCATCAGTGAGGATCGCTACAGCGCCAGCCGGCAACTGGCGGCGAGCACAGCCGAGATCAACGCCAAGGCAGAATTTCTGGCCAAGCTCAGCCACGAGATTCGTACACCCATGAACGGCGTACTGGGCATGACCGAGCTGTTGCTGGGCACGCCGCTGTCGGTCAAGCAACGCGACTATGTACAGACTATCCACAGTGCCGGCAACGAGCTGCTCGGTCTGATCAACGAGATCCTGGATATTTCCAAGATCGAATCCGGACAGATCGAGCTCGACGATGTGCAGTTCGACCTGCACGCGTTGATCGAAGACTGCCTGAACATCTTCCGCGCCAAGGCTGAGCAGCAGAACATCGAACTGATCAGCTTCACCCAGCCGCAGGTGCCGCGGGTCATCAGCGGTGACCCTACACGCCTGCGCCAAGCGCTGCTGAGCCTGCTGGACAACGCCCTGAAGAAGACCGACCAGGGTGAGATCCTGCTGGTAGTGGCGCTCGACCAGCGCAGTGCCACACCGCGCCTGCGCATCGCCGTGCAGGACAGCGGCGAACCGATGCCGAGCGCCGAACGCGAAGCGCTGCTGCACACCGAGCTGCGCAGCACCAACCTGCTCGACGGCAATCGCCTGAGCGGGCATCTGGGGCTGGTGATCGCCCGTCAACTGGTGCTGTTGATGAAGGGCGATTTCGGCATCAAGAGCGGCAGCGAGCATGGCAGTACGCTGTGGCTGACCCTGCCGCTGGATCCGCAACGACTCGAACAGCCGTGCTCGGACCTCGATCTGCCGCTCAGGAACGCACGGGTGCTGGTGGTCGACGACAACGAAACCTGCCGCAAGGTGCTCGTGCAGCAGTGCAGCGCCTGGGGTCTGAACGTCAGCTCGGTGCCGTCAGGCAAGGAAGCCTTGGCTCTGCTGCGCACCAAGGCGCATTTGCGTGACTATTTCGATGTGGTCCTGCTGGACCAGAATATGCCCGGCATGACCGGCATGCAGCTGGCAGCGAAGATCAAGGAAGATCCAAGCCTGAACCACGATATTCTGTTGATCATGCTCACCGGCATCAGCAACGCGCCGAGCAAGATCGTCGCGCGCAATGCCGGGATCAAACGCATCCTGGCCAAGCCCGTGGCCGGCTATACGCTCAAGACCACCCTGGCCGACGAGCTCAGCCATCGCGGCGACATCGAGGCACCGCCACCTGCCGCTGCCCACCTGCCGCCGATCGACCTGCCCAGCGACTTTCGCATCCTGGTCGCCGAGGACAACAACATTTCCACCAAGGTGATCCGCGGCATGCTCGGCAAGCTCAACCTGCATCCGGACACCGCCAGCAATGGCGAGGAAGCCTTGCGAGCGATGAAGGCCCAGCGCTACGACCTGGTGCTGATGGACTGTGAAATGCCGATCCTCGATGGCTTTTCTGCCACCCGTCAGCTGCGTGCGTGGGAAATGGGCAACCAGCGCGTGCGTACGCCGGTGGTGGCGCTGACCGCGCACATCCTCAGCGAGCACAAGGATCAGGCGCGCCAGGCCGGCATGGACGGGCATATGGCCAAGCCGATCGAAATGTCGCAGCTGCGCGAACTGGTCGAGCATTGGGCGGCCCAGCGCGAGGCCATCGTGGCCCCGTTGAAAACCCTCTGACCCTGCACCTGCACCTGCACCTGCACCTGTAGCAGCGGCGCGAGCCGCGTCAGCTGTATACGCGGTGTGTCAGGCAGTGCGCGGTGCGGCCGGACGCGGCTTGCGCCGCTGCTACAGGGGGAGTCGTTCGGCGGCAGTGTGCGCGGTGTGTCAGGGAATGCGCAGTGTGGCAGCGGTTGATGTTCGTTTGCAGATCAGGGTTTGCTGCCGTACCAACGTGGGGTATAGACCCAGGTGCCGCCTGCGGCCTTGGCGAAGGTGCAGGTGGTGGAGGAACCCACCAGGACCATGGTGCGCATGTCCACCTGCTCGGGGGTCAACTCGCCCAGGGTGATGACGCGCAGGGTCTGGCCGGGCCGGCCGATGTCTCGCCCCAGAACGATGGGGGTAGTAGGGGCGCGATGCTGGCGAACGATGTCCAGGGCCTTGCCCAATTGCCATGGGCGCGAGCGGGAAATCGGGTTGTAGAACGCCAGGGCCAGGTCGGCCTCGCAGGCCAGGTCCAGACGCTTCTCGATGATGGCCCACGGTTTGAGGTTGTCGGAGAGCGACAGCACGCAGAAATCGTGGCCCAGCGGTGCGCCGGCCTGTGCTGCGGTGGCCAGGGAGGCCGAAACGCCCGGCAGCATCTCCAACTCCACCGCGTGCCAGCGCGGGTCGGTGGATTCATGCAGCGCCTCCAGCACGGCGGCCGCCATGGCGAACACGCCAGGGTCACCGGACGAGACCACCACCACCGAGCGGCCCTGAGCCGCCAACTCGAACGCATGGCGTGCACGTTGCATTTCTTCGCGGTTGTCGGTGCAGTGCAGCACCTGATCGGCGCGGAACGGGCCGGCCATGCGGACATAGGTCTCGTACCCCAGCACGTCATTGGCACGTGCCAGCTCCGCTTTGACCGCCGGGACCATGAGATCGGCAGCGCCGGGACCCAGGCCGATCACCGCCAGACGTCCGCGCGGCAGACCGATGCTGGCAATGTCCAACGGCTGATCGGCCACGGCGATCGCCAGGTGCTCGCCGATCGCGATGGGGGACGACTTCGGCATTGCTTGGAGGGCCAGTTGTGCCAGCGAGCCTTGCACCGCGGCAAAGCGCAGCGGCACGGCCAACGCTGCCGCGGCTTCATGCAATACCGGATCAGCCATGTCGCACTCGTTCGCCAACAGGCACGCCAGGGATGGCAGGGCAATGCCGCCGTGCTGCAGCGCGTCACGCACGGACTCGGCCAGTTCGGGCTGCGCCGCACTCACCGCGACCAGCACGTTGCGTGGGTGGATGAGCAGTTCGTTGGCCGAGGGCTGCCGCGCCTCGCTGCCGACATGGATGGTCAGCCGCGCCTGGGCATCCTCGGGCAGGCGCGCCTCGGCCAGCCATGGCGCTGCGCCTTCGACACGCACGGCTTCGCCGGCCAGCAGATCGGAAACGAAGCGCTTGCCCAGTTCCAGATCGGCCAGGGCGTAGCCACTGGGCGGATTGAGCAGGCAGGTGCCGAAGCGCAATTCGCCGCTGGTGGTGATCGCGGCGGCGATGCCCAGCCCTGCAGCGATTTCACGAGCCAGCACGTTGCCCCCGGCCAGGCCTCCCAACAACGGCACGACGGCGCTGCCGTCCTCGGCCACGGCCAGCACCGGAGGCTCGGCGCCCTTCTCCAGCAGGACCGGCGCCAGGCTGCGGATGACGATACCTGCCGCGCACAGGGCGATGATCGGCGTGTCTTGCTGATACAGCTGACGCAAGGTGGCACCGAAATCCTGGTAGCTGCAGTCGACATCGGTCACGCGCTCGACCAGGCCGTGGATCAGCGCCTGTGGATAGCATTGCTGCAGGCGCCGCGCGGTGGCCAGTGCGCCACTGCCGAGAATCACGATTGCTGGAGCGTTCATCAGCCTTGCCACCTCTCACCCGGAACGATGATCAAGGAAAAATACGGCGACGAGGTCGGATCGACTTCGGCCAGGGGGACGATCTTCTGGTTGGCCATGGTGGCGCGTTCGACGTACAGCGCACGCTCGGCCAGACCCAGTTCGGCCAGCACTTCGCGGACTTTGTGGAAGTTGCGGCCCAGCTTCATGATCACCGCAGCATCGGCGTCGGCCAGACGACGCTTGAGGTCATCCGCCGGGAGCACGCCCGACAGCACCGAGAGGCTCTGATTACGGTACACCAGCGGCGCACCCAGGACCGAGGCCCCACCGAGCATCGAGCAGACGCCGGGAATCACCTGGGCCTCATAGCGCTCGGCGAGCCGGTCGTGCAGGTACATGTAGGAGCCATAGAAGAACGGATCACCTTCGCAGATCACCGCCACATCGCGGCCGGCATCCAGGTGCGCGGCGACGTCCAGGCTGGCGGCGTCGTAGAAATCGCTGATCACCTGTTCATAGGACAGGGGCGCGGGCAGTGCCTCGGTGGTGACCGGGTAGACCAGCGGCAGCAAGGTCTGCTGCGCCTGCAAATGATCCTCGATGATACCGAAGGCATTGCCCTTCTTGCCCTTGGCGACGAAATAGGCCACCACGGGCGCCTCGCGCAACAGGCGCAGCGCTTTCACGGTGATCAGTTCGGGATCGCCCGGGCCTACGCCCAGTCCCAGCAGACGGCCACGCGGTTGCATCACTCGACCTCCGTGGCCAGTGCATTGACCGCTGCAGCCGCCATGGCGCTACCGCCCTTGCGACCTTCGACGATGACGAACGGCACGCCACGGCTGTCGGCCGCGAGCATGGCCTTGGACTCGGCAGCGCCGACGAAGCCGACCGGAAAGCCCAGGATCAGAGCGGGCTTGGGCGCGCCGGCATCGATCATGTCAAGCAGGTGGAACAGCGCGGTCGGCGCGTTGCCGATGACCACCACCGAGCCGGCCAGATGGGGCCGCCACAGCTCCAGCGCTGCCGCCGAACGGGTATTGCCCAGGGCCTGGGCCAGGGCGGGCACGCTGTCGTCCTTGAGGGTGCAGATCACTGGGTTGTTGGCGGGCAGGCGCGCGCGCGTGATGCCTTCGGCGACCATGCGCGCGTCGCACAGGATGGGTGCACCGGCGGCCAGGGCATCGCGTCCGGCCTTGCCGGCACCGGGAGAGAAACGCAGGTCCTGGACGACATCGACCATGCCGCAGGCGTGAATGACCCGCACGGCGAGTTTTTCCAGGTCGGCGGGGATCTGGTCCAGCTTCGCTTCGGCACGAATGATGGCGAAGGAGTTGCGATAGATCTCCTGACCATCGCGGATGTAGTCAATCATGGGTGTCGCTCCGTGAGCGGTCGCGCAGCAGGGCAGCGGCCGCATCCAGTGAAAGATGGCGCGCGAGCAGAGTCCCGAATCCGGGTACCCCGGCTGCGCGTAGATACAGGTCGTAGTGGCCGGCGGTACTGGCCAGCAGGGTCGCCGGAGCGACATGGGCGGCGGCGCATGAGCGAGAACAGCCACTCAGATGGACGCTCAGCGGCGCTTGATCGGACAACAGGGCGGCCAGCCGCACGGCGTCAGCCTTGGTATCGGCCAGGCCCTTGGCACAGCCGCTGGCGCCCGTGCAGGCGATCATGGCGGCGAGGGGCTGCTGCGAACCGGTGATGAAACCCAACTCGGTCAAGGCTCGGAGCACTGGCTCAGGCTCGTGTAGATCAGGCAACAGCAGGCCTTGCCAGGGGGTCATGCGCAGGGTGCCGTTGCCGTGGTCGCGAGCGAGCTGGGCGGCGCCGTGCAGCATGGCTGGGGTCAGACGTCCCAGGGGGGCCAGGGTGCTGATGAAGCTCAGGCCCGATTGGCGCTGTGGCTGGATGCCCAGTTTGAAGGTGGACAGCGGCTTTTCCAGTGGTGCAGGGCAAACAGGCAGACCCAGGGTGCTGAGGAATGCCTGAAGCGTGTCAGTGGCGGCCTCTTCGCGGGCAGAGCCCGCTCCCACAAGGACCGCGGCGCTGCTGCTGCTGCTGCTGCTGTGTTGATGGCGGGGCGGGTGGCTGAGCCCTTTGCCTGCGAAAAAGGCGTCCTCATCGGCGAGCAGATCGCGCATGCGCGTGTGCTCCGGTCGCGCCCGTTCGAGGAATTGCTCCAGCACCGCCACCACCAGGGCATGGCCCTGGTCGAAGGGCACTGCGCCCACGGCAGCGTCGCTTCCGGGGCAGCCGGCCAGGCCGAACGCCCACATGCACTGCCCGTCTCGCTCGAAGGCCGACAGCCACAGGTCATGGTGGTGATCGAGCATCGCCAGACGCTCGCCGCCCTGCAGTTGCACAGCGAACTTGGCCGACAACGCATGAAAGCGCGGCTCGGTTTCCAGGCTGTGGATGATCTTCGCGGCCAACGGGCGTGTATCCGCCACCTGTTGAGGGTCGATGCCAGCCGTGGGGCTGAGCATGACATTGCGTACATCGTCGCCGGCTGCCTCTCGCGGGCCCAGACCGGCCTGCAGCAGATGCTCGATCAGGGCCTGGCGCTGCTCGCCGATGCCACGGATCTGCAGGTTGGCGCGGTTGGTCGCCTCGATCGTGCCTTCGGCATGGCGCTCGGCCGCTTCGGCTACGGCATCGGCCTGGTCGGCGCGCAACTCGCCACCGGCCAGCTTGATGCGACAGATGCCTCCGTCCAATGCCTGAACGATACGCAGCAACCCCGGACACGCCGAGGGGCGGACAACGTTCGAGGTCTTGTTCAAAGGGGCACCGGACACGCGCGAAAAACCACTGGAAAGGGTAAGGCGCGGTATTATGCCTGCTTTGGCCGAAGGCATGAAAAGTCTGCCCGTCGGAATAGTTTTGTATGAGGGATATTCATGTCGGCCTGGCTGACCCTGGTAGGTATCGGTGAAGACGGTTTTGCGGGCCTGGGCAAACAGGCACGGCGCGCGCTGCTGAGCGCCCGGCGCATCGTCGGCAGCCCGCGCCAGCTCGAATTGCTGCCGCGCTGCATCGTCGGTAGCCGGGTCGCCTGGCCCAGCCCGTTCAGCCTCGACGCCGTGCTGGCCGAACCCGGCGAGGCGGTCTGCGTACTGGCCAGTGGTGACCCGATGCTCTACGGCGTGGGCGCCAGTCTGGCGCGACAGATTCCAGCCGAGCAGATGCACGTGCTGCCCTCGCCGTCTTCCTATTCGCTGGCCGCCGCGCGCCTGGGCTGGGCGCTGCAGGACGTGGTCACCCTCTCGGTAGTGGCGCGCCCGGTAGCGGCGGTGGCTGCGCACCTGTACAGCGGCCAGCGCCTGCTGGTCCTGAGCAACGATGGCACGAGCCCGCAGGCCGTGGCCCAGTTGCTGCGCGAGCGCGGCTTCGGCCTCAGCCGCGTAACCGTGCTGGAACACCTGGGGGGGGCCAAGGAACGGCGCATCGACGGTAGCGCCGCCGATGATTTTCCCGAGATCGCCGCGCTGAACCTCATCGCCATCGAATGCCAGGCCAGCCCGGACGCCCCGCGTCTGTCCCCGCTGGCCGGCCTGCCCGACACTGCCTTTCGCCACGACGGCCAACTGACCAAGCGCGACATTCGCGCGGTGACCCTGGCGCGCCTGGCGCCCCGACCGGGCGAGCTGCTGTGGGACGTGGGCGCCGGCTGTGGCTCGATCGGCATCGAATGGATGCGCGCACATCCCAGCTGCCGCGCCATCGCGGTCGAGTCCGACGAAGGTCGACAGGCCTTTATCGAACACAACCGCGATGCCTTGGGTGTGCCCGGCCTGCAACTGGTGCGCGGGCGGGCGCCGGGCGCGCTGGCCGGTTTGCCCGCACCCGACGCGATCTTCGTCGGCGGCGGCGTGACCCGCGAGAACGTGCTGGCCGATTGCTGGGCAGCGCTCAAACCCGGCGGTCGCCTGGTGGCCAACGCGGTCACCCTGCAGAGTGAACTGGCCCTGGCGCAGTGGCGCGAGCGCTACGGTGGCGACCTGACCCGGCTGCACATTGCCCAGGCGGCCCCGCTGGGCGAGTTCGACACCTGGCGCCAGGCGTTGCCGATCACCCTGCTCGACACGGTCAAGCCCCTCGATGCGTGAAGAAACGGCGGAGCAACCGGCCCCGTTGCGCAGCGGCCTGACCACCGGCAGCTGCGCCACGGCGACCAGTCTGGCGGCGGCGCGGCTGTTGCTGGGCGGTGGCGCCAGCGATGCGGTGCATATCGTGCTGCCCAAGGGCAAGCAGGTGTCGATGCGCCTGGAGTTCTGTCGGCTGAATGCCGACGGTGCCGAAGCCGGGACCCTCAAGGACGGCGGCGACGATCCGGATGTGACCCACGGCGCCCTGTTGTACACCCAGGTGCGTCTGCTCGATGCGCCCGGCATTCACTTCGTGGCGGGCGAAGGCGTGGGGACCGTCACCCGTCCAGGGCTGGTGCTGGGCGTGGGTGAACCGGCGATCAATCCGGTTCCACGGCGGATGATCGGTGAACACTTGACCCGCCTGGCCGAAGAGCACGGCTACGGCGGCGGCTTTCAGGTCACCGTCAACGTCGAGAACGGCGCCAGCCTGGCGCTCAAGACCATGAACCCACGCCTGGGCATCCTCGGCGGGCTGTCGATCCTGGGCACCAGCGGTATCGTGCGGCCTTTTTCGTGCGCGGCCTATATCGCCTCCATCCATCAGGGCATCGATGTAGCGACCACCAACGGCTACCGGCACATCGCCGCGTGCACCGGCAATGCCAGCGAGGACACCATGCGCCAGGTCTACGCGCTGCCCGAGATTGCCTTGATCGAGATGGGCGACTTCGTCGGTGCAGTGCTCAAACACGTACGCAAAGTACCCTTGGACAAACTCAGCCTGTGCGGCGGTTTCGGCAAGATCAGCAAGCTGGCGGCCGGACACATGGACCTGCACAGCCGTCATTCGAGCATCGACCTGCCGCAACTGGCGGGTTGGGCCAGCGACATCGGCGCCGATGCGGATCTGCAGGCGCGTATCCGCGCGGCCAATACCAGCCAGCAAGCCTTGGCCCTGGCCCATGCCGAAGGTGTGAAGCTGGGCGATGAAGTCTGTCGTCATGCCTGGCGGTTCGCCCGCAGCGTGGTGCAGGATCGGGTGCAGGTGGAGGTGTTCGCCATCGACCGTCAGGGCGGGATCGTCGGGCAGGCGGGGGTCGCTCCATGAAGCGCATCCTGCTGCTGGGTGGCGTGACCGAAGCCTTGGCGATCGCTCGGACCTTGAGCACGGAGCACGTCTACAGCCTGGCCGGCGTGGGTCGCGTGCCCACCGACCTGCGCTGTCAGGTGCGCGTCGGCGGGTATGGCGGGGCCGAAGGGCTGGCGACGTACATCAGCAGCGAAGGTATTACGCTGCTGGTTGACGCGACTCACCCCTATGCCGCCCAGATCAGCGCCAATGCGGCCAAGGCGGCCGGCCTGGCGGGTATCGAGTGCTGGGCGCTGCGACGTCCGGCCTGGCAGCCTCAGGCGGGTGACGACTGGAGAGAAGTGACCGACTGGGCTGAACTGGTGCAGGCGCTGGCCCCGTTCCAGCGACCGCTGTTCACCCTGGGTCGCGAGCCGCTGGAACACCTGCAGGAGATTCCACCCCATCAGCATTGGACCTTGCGAGCGCTGGACCCCTACCCCGGCACGGCGCGTTGCGAGGTGATCGGCGCCCGCGGCCCCTTTCGCCTGGAAGACGAACGCGCCTTGTTCGCCCAGCGCCTTATCGATGTGCTGATCAGCAAGAACAGCGGCAGCGGTGCGACCGAGCCCAAGTTGCAGGTGGCGCGGGAGTTGGGGCTTCCGGTGCTGGTGCTCAAGCGCCCGCCCCTGCCGCAGGTGGATCGCACCTTCACGAATGCAGCAACGCTGCTGGCGCACATGAATCAATACGCCCAGTAACGCACCAGATTTACTGCGTTGACCGCCGACGCGGCTTGCACCGCTGCTACAATGGCGGCTTTCGTACCGGGGTGTCTGCGATGAAAAGGTTCTGGTCTGCCTGTGTGCTCATGCTGCTCGCTGCCGCCGCGCAGGGCGACGCCCGCCAATACAAGGCCGGTGACCTGCTGATCGTCGAACCCTGGGCACAGGAGCTGCCGCCCAACGCGCCCACCGTCGCGGTGTATTTCGAATTGCGCAACCGCGGGCTGGACGACGACACCCTGACCAGCATCGACACGCCGATCGCCGGTGACGCGCAACTGCATCAGCACATCAACCAGGACGGCATGATGAAGATGCAGCAGGTTCAGGGCGTGACCATTCCGGCCAGCGGCCACGCAGTGTTCGCGCCCATGGCATTTCACGTGATGCTGCTGGACCTCAAGCTGAGCAGCCCCTTGCAGGCGGGCCAGCATTTCCCGCTGACCCTGCACTTCGCCAAGGCGGGGAATTTCGTGGTCGAGGTGCAGGTGCTCACCCAGGCGCCGGTGCAGGACGATGCCGACGAGCATGCGCATTGAGCCGATGAGCGACCTGAGCGCCAGGCGCTCTTCTTCCCGGCCTTCTGCCCAGGCCCGCGCCAGCTGGATCAGCCTCTTTGCAGTGCTGATGATGTTCATCGGGCCGTTGATTTCCCAGTCGATGCCGATGGACCACACGCGGTCCGCCATGCCCATGGACGGCGCCATGCCTGCCATGCAGCACGAGGCCCATGGCGAGCACCATGGCAGCGCCACGGCTGGGGGCGAGCTGCATGTGCTGATGGAGAAATGCGGTTATTGCAGCCTGTTCTTCCACTGCCCGGCGCTGCCACAGACGCTGGGTATCGCGGGTGCAACTTCGCAGCGCCCGCAGAGCGTCTTCGTTGCCCAGCCTCGCCAGGGACATGCGACCCACGCGGTGTTTCCCGGTGCGCGCACGCGTGCACCGCCCTCAATGGTGTGATCGTCGAATCCCAATGACTGTGAGCTGATGCGGTGTCTGCGCAGGCCTATTCGCGGGTAGAGGACTCGTCGTCCGCCCCGCTTCCACAGGTCGGCATTGGCAGTGCATTGGTCAACGTTGAGCACAACGATACCGTTGGAATACCTTTCACCCATGAAAACCTCTTTCTACAACCTTGCCTGGCGCTGGCACTTCTACGCCGGGCTGTTCGTCGCGCCGTTCATGATCCTGCTGGCGCTGACCGGGATCATCTACCTGTTCAAGCCGCAACTGGACCCGTGGATGTACCGCGATCTGCTGGTGGTGCCGGTGGCCGAACAGCGCCTGAGTGCCGACGAACTGCTGTTGCGCACGCACAATGCTTACCCGCGTGGCACCATCGGTCAGTACCTGCCGCCCAGTGCCGCCGAACGCAGCGCCCAGTTCGTGGTGCATGCCGATGGCCATGAGTTGAACGTATTCCTCAATCCCTACACCGGCGAGCTGCTGGGCGAGCAGGACGCCAAGTGGAACCTGCAGGCCGTGGCGAGGGCCCTGCATGGCGAGCTGATGATCGGCACAGTGGGTGACCGGCTGATCGAGCTGGCTGCCGGCTGGGGCATCGTGCTGGTGATCTCCGGCCTGTACCTGTGGTGGCCGCGCGGCAATGCCGCCAGCGGTGTGCTCTGGCCGCGCTGGCGCAGCCGGGGCCGGGCGCTGTGGCGCGACCTCCACGCGGCGGTCGGTTTCTGGGGCGCAGCGTTGCTGCTGATCATGCTGCTCAGCGGCATGACCTGGACCGGGTTCTGGGGCAAGCAGTATGCCCAAGTGTGGAACCGCTTCCCTGACGCCATGTGGAACGCCATGCCCAAGTCCGACGAGCAGGCCGGCCAGCTCAACCAGGCCCACCGCCAGACCGTGCCCTGGGCCATGGAAAACACGCCCATGCCCAAGTCCACCGGGGCACATGCCGAGCACATGGGCCATGGCGGGCACATGCACGCCCCGGCAGCGCCGTTGGTCAGCCTGCAGAGCGTGGTCGACACGGCCGCGCGGTTGCAGGTGGAGCCCGGCTACAGCATCACCCTGCCGAGCACCGCGAGCGGCGTGTTCACTGTGGCGGTCTTCGCTGACGATCCACGCAACGACGCGACCCTGCACATCGATCAGTACAGCGGCAAGGTGCTGGCCGACGTGCGCTGGGAGCACTACGGTTTGGTCGCGCGCGCCACTGAAACCGGGGTGATGCTGCACGAGGGCAAGATGTTCGGGCCGGTCAATCAGATCATCGTGCTGCTGGTTTGCCTGATGATATTGCTCAGCTCGGTCAGCGGTCTGGTGATCTGGTGGAAGCGTCGGCCCCAGGGCAAGCTCGGTGTACCGCCGCTGCGCCACGATCTGCCGCGATGGAAGGTGGCGGTCGGCGTGATGATTGCGATTGGCGTGGCGTTTCCGTTGGTGGGTGTGTCGCTGTTGCTGATCTGGGCGGTGGACCAGATGGTGGTGCGCCTGCGGCCGCCGATCGAAGCGATCTGAGTCATCCAGCTGTATCTGCGGTGCGCCCGGACGCGGCTTGCACCGCTGCTACAGGGAATCGGAGTACAGCTGCAACGCGAGCGCAAGCCGGGTCAGCGATGCACACGGTTTCTGTAGCAGCGGCGCAAGCCGCGTCAGCGGGCAACGCGGTTCGTCGTTCGGCTGGGGATGAAATCCGGCGCACCAATACCATCCACTGAAACGCACCACCGTTCGGATCGAGCACCAATGCGGTGCGGCCGATATTCGTCCCAGCCCTCCCTCGCCCCCTATCCCGCACCTGCGCGCGCTTCGGCACACCCCTTGCAAAGCTCCGCTGAGAAGTCCCCATCTGCCTCACTAAAAAAACATTCGTACATGGAGATTGCACAATGAAGCGTCGCAGCTTGATCAAGGCGTTCACCCTTTCCGCATCGATCGCTGCCATGGGCTTGTCCTGGACGATTCAGGCCGCCGAGACCATCAAGGTCGGCATCCTGCATTCGCTGTCCGGCACCATGGCGATCTCGGAGACTTCTCTGAAAGACATGGCCCTGATGACCATCGACCAGATCAACGCCAAGGGCGGCGTGAATGGCAAGATGCTCGAGGCGGTGGTGGTGGACCCGGGGTCGAACTGGCCGTTGTTCGCCGAGAAGGCGCGCCAACTGATCACCCAGGACAAGGTGGCGGTGGTGTTCGGCTGCTGGACGTCGGTGTCGCGCAAGTCGGTGCTGCCGGTCTTCGAAGAGCTCAACGGCCTGCTGTTCTACCCCGTGCAGTACGAAGGTGAAGAGATGTCGCCGAACGTCTTCTACACCGGCGCGGCGCCCAACCAGCAGGCGATCCCGGCGGTCGAGTACCTGATGAGCGAAGACGGCGGCGCGGCCAAGCGCTACTTCCTGCTGGGCACCGACTACGTCTACCCACGCACTACCAACAAGATTCTGCGCGCCTTCCTGCACTCCAAGGGCGTGGCCGACAAGGACATCGAAGAGGTCTACACCCCGTTCGGTCACTCGGACTACCAGACCATCGTTGCCAACATCAAGAAATTCTCGGCCGGTGGCAAGACTGCCGTCATCTCCACCGTCAACGGCGACTCCAACGTGCCGTTCTACAAGGAGCTGGCCAACCAGGGCCTGAAGGCCACCGACGTCCCGGTCGTGGCGTTCTCGGTCGGCGAAGAAGAACTGCGCGGCATCGACACCAAGCCGCTGGTGGGCAACCTGGCAGCGTGGAACTACTTCCAGTCGGTGGAGAACAAGGAAAACACCCAGTTCGTCGCCGACTGGAAAGCCTACGCCAAGGCCAAGAACCTGCCGAACGCCGCCACCGTGGTCACCAACGATCCGATGGAAGCGACCTACGTGGGCATCAACATGTGGGCCCAGGCCGCCAATCAGGCCAAGTCGACCGACGTGGACAAGGTACGTGAAGCCATGGCCGGGCAGACCTTCGCCGCGCCGTCGGGCTACACCCTGACCATGGACAAGACCAACCACCACCTGCACAAGCCGGTGATGATCGGCGAGATCGAGGACAACGGTCAGTTCAACGTGGTGTGGCAGACCAAGGAGCCGATCCGTGCCCAGCCATGGAGCCCTTATATTCCGGGTAACGACAAGAAGCCGGATCACGCCGTGAAGAGCAACTGATCCAACCAGCCTCCCAGCGCCGTCGTGTAAGCGGACTGCTGTAGGAGCGGTCATCGGCCGCGAAGGGGCACCGTGGTGTGCATGACAGACCTTGGTGGCCCTTCGCGGCCGATGACCGCTCCTACAAAGGGCCGCAAGGTTTCTGTGGGGCGGTCTGCGGCCGCCATTGCCGTCAATTCAAAGGACTTGCCATGTCCCTCATCAAATTCCTCGTCACTGTCGTCCTGCTGCTGCCACTGATGGCCAGCGCCAACGACGCCAGTGATTTCACCGGCGCCTCGTCTGCCGAGCAGGTCCGCCTGCTGGAAGCCTGGGCCGCACAGCCGGACCCGGCACGGCTCGAACTGCTCGACGCCTTGCAGGAAGGCCGGGTTGCCGCCGACGCCGAGAAAAAACCGTTCATCGAAACCAATGGCCAGGTGACTCCCGCCGACGGCACCGCCGCGGCCGTGGAACCGGTGCGCAAGCTGCGCCTGAACAACCGCCTGCGCGGCCTGGTGGAAACCGCCCTCGCCAGCCACCAACTGCTGAGCGAAAACGCCCAGGTTCGCCTCGCCGCTGCGCAGCAACTGCAACGCTCGGCACAGCCCAACCAATTGACCTTGCTCGATCGCCAAACCACTGGGGAACAGGACGAAACGGTGAAGACCGCGCTGACCCTGGCCCTGGCCAACCTGCAGCTGGTCGCTCCCGAGCCCGCCGTGCGATTGGCTGCGGTGCGTCTGCTGGGCGAAACCGGTGAGCCCCTGGCGCGCACCCGTCTGGAAAACCTGCTGGCGCCGGGCGTGGAAACCGACCCGGGCGTGCGCACGGCCGCCGAGACCAGCCTGGCTCAGGTGAAGCGCAAGCTGATGATCGGCGACATTCTGGGCCAGGCCTTCAGCGGCATGTCCCTGGGCTCGATCCTGCTGCTGGCCGCCCTGGGCCTGGCGATCACCTTCGGGCTGCTGGGCGTGATCAACATGGCCCACGGCGAAATGCTCATGCTCGGCGCCTACTCGACCTACGTCGTGCAGATGCTGATCCAGCGCATCGCCCCCGGCGCCATCGAGTACTACCCGTTGATCGCCCTGCCCGTGGCGTTCTTCGTCACCGCAGGCGTCGGCATGCTTCTGGAACGCACGGTGATTCGCCATCTGTACGGTCGCCCGCTGGAAACCCTGCTGGCGACCTGGGGCATCAGCCTGATGCTGATCCAGGCGATTCGCCTGATCTTCGGCGCGCAGAACGTGGAAGTGGCCAACCCCGCCTGGCTCTCGGGCGGCTGGCAGGTGCTGCCCAACCTGGTGCTGCCGTACAACCGCATCGTCATCATCGCCTTCGCGCTGTTCGTGGTGGTCCTGACCTGGCTGCTGCTGAACAAGACCCGCCTGGGCCTGAACGTGCGCGCCGTCACTCAGAACCGCAACATGGCCGCTTGCTGCGGGGTGCCCACCGGGCGTGTCGACATGCTCGCCTTCGGTCTGGGCTCGGGCATCGCCGGCCTGGGTGGCGTAGCCCTGAGCCAGATCGGCAACGTCGGCCCGGACCTGGGCCAGAGCTACATCATCGACTCGTTCCTGGTGGTGGTACTGGGCGGTGTCGGCCAACTGGCCGGTAGCGTGTCCGCCGCGTTCGGCCTGGGCATCGCCAACAAGATCCTGGAGCCGCAGATCGGTGCGGTGCTGGGCAAGATCCTCATCCTCGCGCTGATCATTCTGTTCATCCAGAAACGTCCGCAAGGCCTCTTCGCACTCAAAGGACGGGTGATCGACTGATGAATCAGCCCTTGATGCTCACTGCCGCGCAGAAAGCCGGCCCGAAAGTGACCCTCGCCATCGGCGTCGTGGTCCTGGCGATCCTCATCGCCCTGCCGCTGCTGTCGCTGCTGCCGGCCAGCAACGGCTTGCAGGTCTCGGCCTACACCCTGACCCTGGTCGGCAAGATTCTCTGCTACGCCATCGTCGCTCTGGCGCTGGACCTGGTCTGGGGCTACGCCGGCCTGCTGTCCCTGGGCCACGGCCTGTTCTTCGCCCTGGGCGGCTACGCCATGGGCATGTACCTGATGCGCGAGGCGGCCGGGGATGGCCTGCCGGCCTTCATGACGTTTCTGTCGTGGACCGAGCTGCCCTGGTTCTGGGTCGGTACCGAACATTTCCTCTGGGCCCTGTGCCTGGCGGTGCTGGCGCCGGGCGTGCTGGCCCTGGTGTTCGGTTTCTTCGCCTTCCGCTCGCGGATCAAGGGCGTCTATTTTTCGATCATGACCCAGGCCCTGACCTTCGCCGGCATGCTGCTGTTCTTCCGCAACGAAACCGGCTTCGGCGGCAACAACGGCTTCACCAACTTCCGCAGCATCCTGGGCTTCAGCATCACCTCGCAAGGCACGCGCGCTGTGCTGTTCCTGCTCACCGTGGCGTTGCTGGTGCTGAGCCTGTACCTGGGCTGGCGCCTGGCCCGCAGCAAGTTCGGCCGGGTGCTGACCGCGCTGCGCGATGCCGAAAACCGGCTGATGTTCTGCGGTTACGATCCACGCGGATTCAAGCTGTTCGTCTGGGTGCTCAGCGCCGTGCTATGCGGTCTGGCCGGCGCGCTCTACGTGCCGCAGGTGGGGATCATCAACCCCAGCGAGATGTCGCCGACCAACTCCATCGAAGCCGCCGTGTGGGTGGCCTTGGGCGGGCGCGGCACGCTGATCGGACCGCTACTGGGCGCCGGCATCGTCAATGGGATGAAGAGCTGGTTCACCGTGGCGTTTCCCGAATACTGGCTGTTCTTCCTCGGCGCACTGTTCATCATCGTCACCTTGTACCTGCCCAAGGGCGTGATCGGCCTGTTGAAGAAGAGAGGTGAACAATGAGAATCACCGCCACCGGCGAGTTCATGCTCGAACCGATCCTCGACCCCAACAGCGACGCCGGCACCAGCCGCGACGCGATCGGCCTGGGCCAGGCCAGCGGTCCGGGGTTGAACACCCGACACGGGACGATTCTGACCCTGGAAGACATCAGCGTCAGCTTCGACGGCTTCAAGGCGCTCAACGACCTCAACCTGTACATCGGCGTCGGTGAGCTACGCTGCATCATCGGCCCCAACGGTGCCGGCAAGACCACGCTGATGGACGTGATCACCGGCAAGACCCGACCCACCACGGGCAAGGCCTGGTTCGGCGAAACCCTGGACCTGACCCACATGAGCGAGGTGCAGATCGCCCAGGCCGGCATCGGCCGCAAGTTCCAGAAGCCGACCGTGTTCGAAGCCTTGAGCGTGTTCGAGAACCTGGAGCTGGCGCAGAAGACCGACAAGTCGGTCTGGGCCAGCCTGCGCGCGCGGCTGACCGGCGAGCAGCGCGACCGCATCGCCGAAGTGCTGGAAACCATTCGCCTGAGCGCGTCGGTCGATCGCCCGGCCGGTCTGTTGTCCCACGGCCAGAAGCAGTTTCTGGAGATCGGCATGCTGCTGGTGCAAGACCCGCAATTACTGCTGCTCGATGAACCGGTGGCAGGCATGACCGATGCCGAAACCGAATTCACCGCCGAGCTGTTCAAGACCCTGGCCGGCAAGCATTCGTTGATGGTGGTGGAGCATGACATGGGCTTCGTCGGCTCGATTGCCGACCATGTCACCGTGCTGCATCAGGGCAGCGTGCTGGCTGAAGGTTCGCTCGAGACGGTGCAGGCCGATGAGCGAGTGATCGAGGTTTATCTGGGGCGTTGATGCCACGGGCCTCTTCGCGGGCAGAGCCCGCTCCCACAAACATGTGGGAGCGGGGCGGACGGCGAGTCCTCTGCCCGCGAAGAGGCCCACCCAGACACTGCAAGAACAAGGACAAGACCCATGCTCCAAGTCGACCAGCTTCACCAATACTACGGCGGCAGCCATATCCTGCGCGGCCTGTCGTTCGATGTGAACATAGGCGAAGTGACCTGTCTGCTCGGGCGCAACGGCGTGGGCAAGACCACCTTGCTCAAGTGCCTGATGGGCCTGATCCCGGCCAAGCAAGGCAGCGTGGCCTGGGAAGGCAAGCCGATCACCGCATTCAAACCGCATCAGCGGGTACACGCTGGCATCGCCTACGTGCCCCAGGGCCGCGAGATCTTCGGCCGCCTGACGGTCGAGGAAAACCTGCTGATGGGGCTTTCGCGCTTTCCCGGCAGCGAAGCGCGCGAGGTGCCGGCGTTCATCTACGAACTGTTTCCAGTACTGCTGCAGATGAAGCATCGCCGTGGTGGCGACCTGTCCGGTGGTCAACAGCAACAACTGGCAATCGGCCGCGCTCTGGCGAGCCGACCGCGCCTGCTGATTCTCGACGAGCCCACCGAAGGCATCCAGCCTTCGGTGATCAAGGAGATCGGCGCCGTGATCAAGCAGCTCGCTGCGCGTGGCGACATGGCCATATTGCTGGTCGAACAGTTCTATGACTTCGCCGCCGAGCTGGCCGATCAGTACCTGGTCATGTCGCGCGGCGAGATCGTCCAGCAGGGTCGTGGTGAAAACATGGAAACCGAGGGTGTGCGTGGCCTGGTAACCATTTAATCTTTGCCGCGACCCGAAAAAGAATGAAGGCCATGAATCTACCTGTCACTTCCCTGCCCTACACACCCAGCTGGCACGCCCGGCTGGAGCTGGGCTACGCTCGGTTCGGCGACAGCACGCGGCCGACCCTGCGCCGCCACCTGGGCCCCTTGCGGGTGCAGAAGCATCTGTACGCCGAAGGGCCCGAAGTATGCCAGCACATCATCGTGCATCCGCCGGGGGGTATCGCCGGCGGCGATCGGCTGGACATCAGCGCACAGGTTCAGGCCAACGCCTGGGCGCAGTTGACCACGCCCGGCGCGGCCAAATGGTACCGCGCGCTCAGTCCAGCCTATCAAAGCACCGAGCTGCACGTGGCCGCTGGCGCCACCCTTGAATGGCTGCCCCAGGAAACCATCATCTACAGTGCCGCCCAGGCCGAACTGGATACCCGTATCCATCTGCAAGGCGATGCCCGGCTGTTCTATTGGGACATCGTCGCCGTGGGTCGTCCGGCGGCGGCCGAGCGCTTCGACCAGGGGCATTTCCAGTCGCGCCTGGAGATCCGTCGCGACGGCGAGCTGATCTGGCACGAGCGCCAGCGCATCGTCGGCGACGACGGCCTGCTCGAATCGGCCGTGGGCCTGGGCGGCAAGCCGGTGTTCGCCACCTTGCTGGTGACCGGCGAGATCGACCCGGCCCTGCTCGAACGCTGCCGGACGCTGACAACCCGCGTACGCGGCGACCTGAGCCAGTTGCCAGGACTGCTGGTGGCGCGCTGTCTGGCCGACGAGGCGCTGCATGCGCGCGACTGGCTGATCCAGCTGTGGACGCTGCTGCGCCCGGCCCTGCTGGGCCGCGAAGCGCTGGCGCCGCGGATCTGGAGCACCTGACTGAATCCTGCCTGGCTACCTACCAAAATTCTCAAGGAACCCCCATGGACCTGACACCTCGCGAAAAAGACAAGATGCTCATCTTCACTGCCGGCCTGGTCGCCGAGCGCCGTCTGGCCCGTGGCCTCAAGCTGAATTACCCGGAGGCCATGGCATTGATCTCCGCCGCCCTGCTCGAAGGCGCCCGCGATGGCCAGACGGTCGCCCAACTGATGCATTACGGAACCACCCTGCTCAGTCGCGAACAGGTCATGGAGGGCATCCCCGAAATGATCCCGGAGATCCAGGTGGAGGCCACGTTTCCCGACGGCACCAAGCTGGTCACCGTTCATCAACCCATCGCCTGAGGCACGCGCATGATTCGTGACGCCACCGAGCGCGACCTGCCAGGGATCTGCGCGATCTACAACGATGCGGTGCTCAACACCACCGCGATCTGGAACGAGCAGCCGGTCGACCTGGCCAACCGCCAGGCCTGGTTCGAAGCGCGCAAGGCGCAAAACTACCCGATCCTGGTCGCCGAGGAACACGGCGAGGTCAGCGGCTATGCGTCGTTCGGCGACTGGCGCCCGTTCGAAGGCTTTCGCTACAGCGTCGAGCACTCGGTCTATGTGCGCAACGACCAGCGCGGCAAAGGCCTGGGCGCGCGCCTGATGCAGGTGCTCATCGAGCGGGCCCGCGAACGCGGCAAATACGTCATGGTGGCCGCCATCGAAAGCGGCAACCAGGCATCGGTTCATCTGCACGAACGCCTGGGCTTCGTCACCACCGGGCAAATGCCGCAGGTGGGCATCAAGTTCGGCCGCTGGCTGGACCTGACCTTCATGCAACTGGCCCTCAACCCCGGCGCCGAGCCGCCACAGGAGTCGGCTTGAACCGCCGTCATTCATCACTTCGAGGAGCTATCCCATGATTCCCGGCCAATACCAGATCCAGCCTGGCAACATCGAACTCAATGCCGGCCGGCGCACGCTGAGCCTGACCGTGGCCAACAGTGGCGATCGACCGATTCAGGTGGGGTCGCACTATCACTTCTTCGAGACCAACGATGCGCTGCACTTCGACCGTGCCGCCAGCCGGGGCATGCGCCTGAACATTCCTGCGGGAACCGCAGTGCGCTTCGAACCGGGCCAGAGCCGCGAGGTGGAACTGGTGGACCTGGCCGGGCTGCGCCGCGTGTACGGCTTCGCCGGCCGCGTCATGGGTGATCTCTGATCACCGCTTATCCAGGGTCTCCACACCATTGAATTGCAGGGCATAGCGATGAAGATTTCCAGAGAAGCCTACGCCGACATGTTCGGCCCCACCGTCGGTGACAAAGTCCGCTTGGCCGACACCGACCTGTGGATCGAAGTGGAAAAGGACTTCACTACCTACGGCGAAGAAGTCAAATTCGGCGGCGGCAAGGTCATCCGCGATGGCATGGGTCAAGGCCAGTTGCTGGCCGCCGAAGTGGTCGACACGCTGATCACCAATGCCCTGATCATCGATCACTGGGGCATCGTCAAGGCCGACGTCGGCCTCAAGGACGGGCGCATCGCGGCCATTGGCAAGGCCGGCAACCCCGACATCCAGCCCGATGTAACCATTGCCATCGGCGCCAGCACCGAAGTGATCGCCGGTGAAGGCATGATCCTCACTGCTGGGGGCATCGACACCCACATTCACTTCATCTGCCCGCAGCAGATCGAAGAGGCACTGATGAGCGGCGTCACCACCATGATCGGCGGCGGCACCGGGCCGGCCACCGGCACCAACGCGACCACCTGCACCTCTGGCCCCTGGCACATGGCGCGCATGCTCCAGGCCGCCGATGCCTTCGCCATGAACATCGGCTTCACCGGCAAGGGCAACGCCAGCCTGCCCGAGCCGCTGATCGAACAGGTCAAGGCCGGCGCCATCGGCCTCAAACTGCACGAAGACTGGGGTACCACGCCTGCGGCCATCGACAATTGCCTGAGCGTGGCCGACCAGTACGACGTGCAGGTCGCCATCCATACCGACACACTCAACGAGTCGGGCTTCGTCGAGACCACCCTCGCCGCTTTCAAGGGCCGCACCATTCACACCTACCACACCGAAGGCGCCGGCGGCGGCCACGCCCCGGACATCATCAAGGCCTGCGGCTTCGCCAACGTATTGCCCAGCTCGACCAACCCGACCCGCCCGTTCACCCGCAACACCATCGACGAGCACCTGGACATGCTCATGGTCTGCCATCACCTGGACCCCAGCATCGCCGAGGACGTGGCCTTCGCCGAAAGCCGCATTCGACGCGAGACCATTGCCGCCGAAGACATCCTGCACGACCTGGGTGCGTTCTCCATGATCAGCTCCGACAGCCAGGCCATGGGTCGGGTCGGCGAGGTGATCACGCGCACCTGGCAGACCGCCGACAAGATGAAGAAACAACGCGGCCCGCTGCCCGAAGACGCCGAGGGCAACGACAACTTCCGCGCCAAGCGCTACATCGCCAAGTACACCATCAACCCGGCCATCACCCATGGCATCAGCCACGAAGTGGGTTCGGTCGAAATCGGCAAATGGGCTGACCTGGTGCTCTGGCGTCCGGCCTTCTTCGGCGTCAAACCAACCTTGATCCTCAAGGGAGGCGCCATCGCGGCCAGCCTCATGGGCGACGCCAACGCCTCTATTCCTACGCCGCAGCCGGTGCACTACCGCCCCATGTTCGCCAGCTTCGACGGCTCGCGCCACGCCACCAGCCTGACCTTCATCAGCCAGGCCGCGCTGGACGCCGGGATGCCTGCACAGCTGGGCTTGAAGAAGCGGATCGCCGTGGTGAAAGGCTGCCGCTCGGTGCAGAAGACCGACTTGATCCACAACGGCTACTTGCCCGACATCGACGTCGACCCGCAGACCTATCAGGTCAAGGCCGACGGCGTGCTGCTGTGGTGCGAACCGGCCGACGTGCTGCCCATGGCGCAGCGCTACTTTCTGTTCTGAGCGGGCCTGTGCCAACGCCGGGTGCCGAACCGAGCTGAGCTGGCCTATCTATGTAGGCCGTTGACTCCGGTTGGATTTTCTATGGTGCAGCTCCATTCGATCCAGGAGCTACACCATGACCGGAACCACCCCTTTATCTGCTGCGAACGTCAGCGCCATCGCCGACCGCTACTACGAGAACTTCCCCGACCTGCGAGGATCGGCCCACGACTGGGGGACCAAGCTGCTCAAGTTCCATACCGGCCTGGACCTGGACCCGGACACCGTTTATTGGCACGACTTCGACAACGCCCAGAACAACCCTCGGGCCTTTACCGGGCAACAGCATATGGGCAAACCCGCAGAGACGCTCACCGTCACCGAGCTGGTGCTGCGCCGATTCAAGACGTTCTACCAAGTGAACTTCGACCTGCTCGATCAGATGTCCGGGTTCTACACCGTTCAACACGCCGGGCTCTACAACGAAACGAACGAGGTGCCATTGGCGCCCTCGCAGATCATGCAGGAATTCTGGGCAACCGATTTCTCGACCCACTATCAGAAACGCCTGGACAGCTTCCTGCGCAATTACGCCGATGACGGCCGCGTGCTGGTCAAGATCCTGTTCTTCAGCTTCGTCTGGAACGCCTACAACACCGGCGCGCTGAGCAACAAGGAACTCAGGCTGGTGTTCGATGCGTTCGCCGGGCCGATCTCGGGAGCGCCCACGCTGGAAGACATGAAGCGGCTGCACACCACTCGCAAGACGACGGTGGTCAAGAGTTTCACGCTGGGTGATCTGAGCTCCTACGACATCCTGCGCATCACCACCGGCCAGGGGCCGGAAATCCTCTACATGCCGGCCGGCTGGTTCCGAACCTTTCACAACGAACAACAGATGTACGACTGGGTGGCCGAGACTGCCGCTCTCGAGCAGGGACGCGAGCGTCTGATCGCACACTTCGATACACGCGGGGAGTCGAACACGCCACCGCGCACGCTGCTCCTGGCCACGTTGGAGCGCATCCGCACCACTCCATGGCAAGCCGGACAGCGCCTGCTCAACGGCAGCGCCACAACGATCGAAAAAGATGTCTTCACTTTTCTGTTCGACAGCGTGGGCAATCGGCTGAAGCTAGACGCCAAACAGTTGCTCAACAGCAACCATGAGCTACGCAAGGACCTGTTTCTGGTCGATCTGGAGGCGTTCATGCGAATCATCACACCGCTGGCTCCAGGCGACTCGATCGTGGCACTGGTAGCGGTCGCGGCTGGGTCGGTTGCCTTTGGCAGCCACCTCGCCCAGGCTGTGCACGGCTCGACCAAGAGCGTGCGCCAGGCCGCTTTCAAGGCCGCGATACTGGACGCGTTGAACATCATTATGGACATGCCGCTGTTGCGCGGTGTGGGTGACGAGGCCATTGGCGAACTGGGCAACTTCGAAGAGCTGGGTGCGGCGCTCGACCTGGATACCGAAGAGCTGGCCCAGATAGATCGTGTGACGCCCGGCGACTCGTCGCTCGATCTCATTGCGACGGACGAAGACTTGACCGGATTGCCGGAGGGAACCGGCATCTATCAGGGCGTGTTCACCAATCCCGATGGTCAGTACTACATTCGCCTGGCGGGCAAGATCTTTCAGGTCGTCCACATCGACACGCTTGACCGCTGGGTGATCGTCGATCCGATCGCACCGCAACAGATCGCCGGCAGCTACCCCGTGCAGAGAGACTGGAAAGGCCGCTGGGAGCTGTTCACTGTGACCGCACCCGAAAACGTAGCCACCCACACCGATGCGCTGGCCGCATTCGACACGTCGCCAGGCTTTCGCGATGTCATCGCGATGCTGATCAACCCCAATGCGAAGCAGTTGATGACCGGTCCCATCGACAGCGTGCTGCGTGGCGCACGGTCGCAGTTGATCGAGGTGCGCCAAGCCCTTGCGGACAAAGCGCAGGCGTTTTTCCTGGCCGCCACACCACAGCAGAGTCCACGACTGCCGACGCCCAGCAGTACCATGACACCCAAGGAGTTTTTCACTCAGGTCTATGCCACCAATACCGGACTGGTCATCAACGAAACCCGGAATGCCGTCGGCAGTTGCCAATTGCTGATCAAGTACATGTCAACGCTCAAGGCGCAGCAGGTCAAGACCCTCTATGTCCAAGGGCTGCTCAAGGACCTTCACCAGGACCTGCTCGACCAGTTTCAGCAAAACGGAATATTCGGCCGCGATCTGGAAAAAAGGCTGCGCGATCTGCACAACCGTGGCACCGGCCTGGACAGTGGCCGCTACACGTTGCGTCAAGTGCTGGTGGAGGCGCGACGCCAGGGGATCGTCATCAAGGCGCTGGACTGCGCCGCCAGCCTGTCCACCGACGGTCTGAGCAGCGCTGTGCCACCTCTGCAACAACGCTTGCGCGTCTACTATGCGTACGCGCGCATCGAAGCTTTGCAGAGCATCAAGTCAGACGAAAAGTGGCTGGCCCTCACCGACCAGACCTTAGCCAACCACTATGACCGAACCCCTGGCCTGGCCAACCTCACCGGCGTCCCCAGTCTGAGGGTCACACGGGTGGACAGTGGTCAACCATTACGTTTCGGCGTCGATGCCGGCGAAGTGGTGACAGCGGGCCTGGTACCGATCCGCGGCGACATCCGCCTGAAAATGCCAGCGGCTGACAGCGGTCCGCGCGTCGATCACTGACGGTATCAGCGCGCCCAGTTCTCGCGCGGATCGAAGTCGGCGCGCTTGGCCAATGTCGCCCAGGCTGCCTTGGTGTCCTCGTCACCCGCAGGGGGCATGACCACCTTGATCTGCGCGAACAGATCACCCCGCCCGCCCTGCTTGTTCTTCAGGCCCATGCCCTTGACTCGCAGGCGCTGACCATTCTGGCTGTCCGGGCGGATCGTCAGGTTGATCCGGCCGGTCAAGGTGGGTACGGCCACCTTGGTGCCCAACGCCACTTCCCAAGGGGCCAACGGCACCTGGATGATCAGGTCGTGGCTGTCCACCTCGAACAACGGGTGAACGGCCAGGCGTAAAGTCAGGAACAGATCGCCGCTGGCACCGCCCGCAACCCCGGGCGCACCCTGGCCCTTGAGGCGGATGCGTTCGCCGTCGGCAACGCCTGCGGGAATCTTCACGTTGAGGTTCTTGACCACATCGGTCAGACGCTGACCGCCCGCGTTGTATTGCGGCACCTTGAAGCTGATCTTCTTCGACTCGTCGGCGAGGGTTTCCTCGAGCGAAATCGACAGCTCCATCTCCACGTCCTGGCCATTGCGCGCCGGGCTGCGCTGCTGCCCACCGCGCCCGAACGGATTGCCGCCGGCTGCACCACGACCGCCGCCGCTGTTGCCGAAAATGGTGCTGAAGAAATCCGAGAAGTCACCGGCGCTTTCCTCATGGAAACCACCGCCGCCCCGCCCCTGCCAGCCCGGCGGTCCCTGGAACGGGCGACCGTGCTGGCCGTACTTGCGCAGCTCGTCGTATTCGGCACGCTTGTCGGCATTGCTCAGCGCTTCGTAGGCCTCGCTGGCTTCCTTGAACTTGTCCTCGGCGTCCTTTTCCTTGCTGACGTCGGGGTGATATTTACGTGCAAGCTTGCGGTAGGCGGTCTTGATCGCCTTCTCGTCCGCCGTCGGCTCGACGCCCAGAATCTTGTAGTAGTCTTTGAAATCCATCTAAGCATCACCATCAATGAGCGAATGCGCGCCGCCCGCGCCTATTGGTCGGACTCGGCAACGCATGGGAAGTTTATCGGCTGCAAGGCACTGGATGTGAACAGTGAGTTGTACAGCCCGGTCGATGGCTAGAAGGTTGGGGCCGCCGGCTCACTTTCAAGACAGCCGCAGCTCTTGATTCTGTACGCAACTGGCATACACTGCGCGGCCGTTTTTTGAACAGACTCGCCTTGCCATGAAAAACGCATCCCCGGCCCGCGCCTGCGGCATCGACTTCGGCACCTCCAACTCCACTGTCGGCTGGCATCGCCCGGGCAGCGAGACGCTGATCGCGTTGGAAGAGGGCAAGATCACCCTGCCTTCGGTGATCTTCTTCAACTTCGAAGAGCGGCGTCCGGTGTACGGCCGCCTGGCCCTGCACGAATACCTGGAAGGCTATGAAGGCCGTCTGATGCGTTCGCTCAAGAGCCTGCTGGGCTCCAAGCTGATCAAGCACGACACCAGCGTGCTGGGCACGGCGATGCCGTTCAAGGACTTGCTCGGGCTGTTCATCGGCGAGCTCAAGCAGCGTGCCGAGGCCAACGCCGGTCGTGCGTTCGATCAGGTCGTGCTCGGCCGCCCGGTGCATTTCGTCGACGACGACGCGGCCGCCGACCAGGAAGCCGAAGACACCCTGGCCGAGGTGGCGAAAAAGGTCGGTTTCAAGGACGTGTCGTTCCAGTTCGAACCCATTGCGGCCGCCTTCGACTACGAGTCCACCATCGAACGTGAAGAGCTGGTGCTGATCGTCGACATTGGCGGTGGTACGTCCGACTTTTCCCTGGTGCGCCTGGCGCCAGAGCGCCGTGGGCTGGACGACCGTGCCGAAGACATCCTGGCCACCGGTGGCGTGCACATCGGCGGGACCGACTTCGACAAGCAGCTCAGCCTGCAAGGCGTCATGCCGCTGTTCGGCTATGGCAGCCGGATGAAGAGCGGCGCCTTCATGCCGACCAGCCACCACATGAACCTGGCCACCTGGCACACCATCAACTCGGTGTACCTGCAGAAGTCGCAACTGGCGCTGGGCAGCATGCGCTACGACATCCAGGACACCGACGGTATCGACCGCCTGTTCAAGCTGATCGAGCAGAAAGCCGGACACTGGCTGGCGATGGAAGTGGAAGAAACCAAGATCCAGCTGACCGAGGCGGCCAGTCGCCATGTGCCGCTGGACCGGATCGAGTCGGGCCTGAGCGTGGAGCTGACCCGGGCGCTGTTCGAGGCGGCCATCGACAACCTGCTCGAACGCGTGCGCGGCAGTGTCGGCGAATTGCTGAACAAGGCGGGTGTGGGCGTGGAACAGGTCGACACGGTGTTCTTCACCGGCGGTTCGAGCGGCATCCCGGCCCTGCGCAACAGCGTTGCGGCAATGCTGCCCAATGCGCGGCATGTGGAAGGCAACATCTTCGGCAGCATCGGCAGCGGCCTGGCCATCGAGGCGCGCAAGCGCTACGGCACGGAGTAAGGCAGGTCCGGCCTCTTCGCGGGCAGAGCCCGCTCCCACAGAGCTCCCACAATACCTGTGGGGGCGGGGATTGTGGGAGCGGGGCGGGCGGCGAGCCATCTGCCCGCGAAGAGGCCAGTAAGCTTTACACCAACTGAGCCTGCTTCAACTCACTCTTCAGATAGGCATAGTAGATCGGCCCCGCCACCACCCCAGGCAGCCCGAACGCTGCCTCGAAGATCAGCATCGCCAGCAGCAGCTCCCACGACTTGGCACTGATCTGCCCACCGACGATCCGCGCGTTGAGGAAGTACTCGACCTTGTGAATGAGTATCAGATAACCCAGCGCCGCCATGGCCACCCAGATCGACAGTGACAGCCCGACGATGGTGATCAAGGTGTTCGAGATCAGATTGCCGATCACCGGCAACAGCCCGAGCAGGAAGGTCAGCACGATGAGGGTCTTGGTCAGCGGCAGCTTGATCCCGCATAACGGCAGTACCACGGCCAGGAAAATGGCCGTGAAGAAGGTGTTCAGCAGGGAAATCTTGATCTGCGCGAAGACGATGTTGCGAAAGGCCCGCACCAGCAGCGCCAGACGGTCGAACAGCGCCGCCGCCAGGGGCTTGCGCTGGTCGGGATCGGGAATCGCCTGCAGCGCGATGATGGCGCCCAGCACCATGCCGATCAGCAAGGTCACGAACATGTGCGCGGCATCCTTGCCGACCAGTTGCAGATCGCTCAGGTGCTTGCTCAGCCAGCCGCTGATGGCCACGCGAAATTCGGCGGCGCTGGCTGGCAGGTAGGCGTCGATGAAGGGCGGCAACTGGCCGCGGGCACGATCGACCACGCCCATGAACTTGTTCAGCGAGGCACCCGGGTTTTCCGCTTCGTGCAGGACGAAGCTGATGACGCCGGCGAACAGCAGCGCCAGGCTGCTGACCACCAGCGTGCCCAGCAGCGCCACCGCCACCCACCGCGCACGACGCCCGGCGATCAGTCGCTCCAGTTGCGGGGTCAGCATGTTGACCAGTTCGAACACCAGCAGGCCCGCCAACAGGCTGGGCAGCAGGCGCATCGGCAAGACCAGCAAAAGGCCGCCAAACACCAGAATCCAGCTGGCGATCAGCACTTGACGCGAAGAGAACATGGGCATAAAGCCTCAGAAGCGAGCGATTCGAAAGGACAGGCAGTCTGCCAGCGTTGCGAGCGAAGGGCCAGTAGACGAACGCAGGCGCGGCCCCGGCTAAATTGCGTCATTTGTTTTCCAGCATGGGCTGCCCGCAAAAGGCCTGGCCAGCCAGTCGACGAGCGAAAAATTTCAGAACTATCGTCTCCTCACCACGCTCCAAACCAGCACGGGGCCACTCACGGCCCATCGAAGGAGCGACTCCCCATGTACAAGCAATCCTTGGCTGCACTGTGTGTCATCGCCTCGCTGGCCGGCTGTTCCTCGAACACCACCGTGCAGAACCCGGTGGACTTCGTGACCTATCGCGACGCACCGCTGGTCAAGCAGGTCGAGAAAGGCATGACCATGCAGCAGGTCCTGGCCATCGGCGGCACACCGTCGACCGTCGTTGCAGGCACCGCCAACTCCGCCTACGGCACCTGCAACAACTACATCCTCAACCGTGAAGGCCATCAACAGCCTTACTACGTCAGCTTCGACAGCTCGGGCCGTGTGGCGACCAAGGGCTTCATGACCTGCGAGCAACGCAAGCTGAACGAAACCGCGCCGTAATCCTGCGTCAGGCGGCTGACGAAAGGCCTTACCCAGGCCATTTGTAATAAAACTTTTCGTCGCCGCCGCCACTCACATTCCTGTAGCGACATTCATGCAATGACGCATCTGCACCGATCCCGCCGGGTTCCGAATTCGGAACAACAGAGCGCGACGGCTCAAACCGTATAGCTGGAGATAAACATGCTGAACCTCGAAACTTCCCAACTGACATCCGTGCAAGACCTGCGTGCCCGCGCACGTCAGAACGTCGATCAAGGCGCCGTCACCGAAGGCTACAACGCCGACCGCGAAGAGATCATCAAACTGCTCAACGGCTCGCTGGCCACCGAACTAGTGTGCGTGCTGCGCTACAAGCGCCACTACTTCATGGCCAGTGGCCTGAAGGCCAGCATTGCGGCCGATGAATTCCTCGAGCACGCCGAGCAGGAAGCCGAACACGCCGACAAGCTGGCCGAGCGCATCGTGCAACTGGGCGGCGAGCCGGAATTCAACCCGGACCTGCTGAGCAAGAACTCCCACGCTCAATACGTGGCAGGCAACACGCTCAAGGAAATGGTCTACGAAGACCTGGTGGCCGAGCGGATCGCTATCGACAGCTACCGCGAAATCATCCAGTACATCGGTGACAAGGACCCTACCACTCGCCGCATCTTCGAAGACATCCTGGCCCAGGAAGAAGAACACGCCGACGACATGGCCGACATTTACAACGCGCTGTAAGCGTCAGTCGCAGGTCCCAAGCCAGAACTCAGGTTCTGGCTTTTTTGTGCCCGGTCATTTTGCCTGCACCTCGTAGGAGCGGTCCGTGGCCGCTCCTACCAGCAACCGGCTCAGGACCCAGGTACCGTCTTCGGAGCCTTGCCCGCCTTCATCTGCTGCAGGAGCGGCGTGCACTGATTCGGCTCGCCACCGCTGGGTGCCACCAACGCCAGCAGGCCAGCCGCCGGCCCGATGGCAGCGCCGAGTGCGACCATCCCTGCACCGCGCAACAGCAAAGGCACCGCTTGCACGCCAGCATTGGGCTTGGCGAACGGGCCGCGCACGTACAGCGGCGAGCGCAGCGACAGCAGACGGAAGCCCTTGGACTCTGGAGAGATCTTCAGGTCCAGTTGTTCCTGCTTGAAATTCACCGTGCCATCGATGTAGATGATCGCGTTCTCGGTATCGAAGACGAACAGATCGGTGCTGGCCAGCCCGTTCTTGATGCCCAGTGACGCGGCCGCACAGTTGATGTCCACCTCCTTGTCACCGAAGATCTTGCCGACCAGGTAGTTGCCGACGTTCAGCCCGGCAATCTCCATCAGGTCGCGGCTCACCGCGCCATCGTTGACGAGCATTTTCAGATTGCCATTGGCCGTGCCCAGCAGCGCCGCCACCGAATTGCCGGTGCCGGCAATCTCGGCATCGCCGTTGAGCTGACCGAAGCTGGTGCGCATGGGTTCGAACGAGGGGAACAGTTGCTTGAGCTGAAAGCCGCGCGCGGTCAATTTGGCCCGACCCTGCAACGGCGTGGTGCGGCCGTTGAGCGAGATCTGTGCGTCGAGCTTGCCCCCGGCCACGCCGAAGCGTAGCGGCTCCAGGCGCAGGTTGCCGTCGTCCAGTACCACATGAGTATACAGGTCCGTGAACGGCAGATCCTCGCTGTGGACGATCTTGCGCCCGGTGAATTCGACGTCGGCGTCCATGGCGCGCCAGCGGTCGGTCTTGAACTCTTCCACCGGCAGGACCTTGCCGGCCGGTTGCTTGCTCGCCCCGCCGCGGGCCTTCTGCTCGGCATTGGAGTCGGCACCGATCAACGGCTTGAGGTCGGCGAACAACAACTGGTTCGACACCAGCGCGCCGCTCAGCTTTGGCCGAGGCTGGCTGGCGACGAAGCCCAGGTTGCCATGGATGTCGCTGTTGCCGATCTTGCCGTTGAAATCCTCATAGCGAAACGACGCGCCGCCAGGCTCGTGCAGCTTGACCACCAAGTGCCCATCGGTTTCGTACGCGGGAGAATCCGGCAGGGTCACGCCGGTCAGTGGGTAGAGATTGCCCAGGCTGCTGCCACTCAGGCGCAGGCGCAAATCCAGCGCGCCCAGGTTGCGCGGATCGGTCAGAGTGCCGGCAACCGCAGCGCGGGTGTCGGCGATACGCACATCGACCTGGACGGGAAACGGCCGGGAAGCGTCCTGCAGCGCCAGCAGCCCGCCGATCTTGCCCGAGCCCGAGAGCGGCAGGTCCTTGTAGCGACCATCGACCTTGAAGCCGAACGCGTAGTCCTGCGCACTGGCACCTTGGTCGGCGACTTTCTTGGCCGCACCGCTGCCGACGATGTCGCTGAACGGAATGGGTTTACCCAATGGGTCGATCAACACCTTGACCGAAGTCTTGAGCGTCTGGTCGTCGAACGCCACCACGCCCTTGTCGAAGCCGATGGAGCCGATGTCCATGACCCATTTGGACGGCTCGGCGTCGGGGTCCTTTTCGTCGAACTGGAAGGTCCAGTTGGCGCGACCATCGGCCAGACGTTGCAGGGAGACATCGGGACCGGTCAGGTCGATACGCGGTATGACCACGCGCTGGGCCAGCAGAGGCAGCGGCGAAAGACGAAATTCGACCTTCTGCAGGCTGGCCATCTGAGGTTTCGACGACCAATCGGGGTTGCCCAGGGTGATGTCCTGAGCGACGAAACGCGGCCACGGCACCCAGGCACGCCAGCCCCCTTCATCCTCTTCACGCTGCCAATGCACGGCGAGGTCACCATTGATGGCAAAGGGACGATGCAGGGCTTCGGAAACCTTTTCGTTGAGCGTGGGTTTGATTCGATTCCAATCGAAGGTGGCGATCACCACTACCACTATCAGCAGCAGGACCAACAGGCTGCCCAGGGTCCAGGCGACGATTTTACGTGGGCGCGTCATTGCGGGCTCCTTGAGACTGCGTGCTCCCGCGAGCACAGGGGGTACTACCAACAAGGGTAGGACTGATAAACGCCTTGAGGGTTTAGTTTTTGGGTTTTTCGAGCCCGGACGCGGCTTGCGCCGCTGCTACAGGGATCGTGGTATGCCCCTGTAGCAGCGGCGCAAGCCGCGTCGGTAGTGCCTGGGATCCGCCCGATAAAACGCGTCCAATCCGGAATATGCATGCGTCATTCACTATCAACGTTACCGATGGTGACGCCCGACAACGGTGCCCAAGCCCACGAAAATCCCCGCACTGGTGCACTGAAACCCTCGATCTAGAGCCCTCGCGGCAAAACATCATTTTCGTTGATTGTTACCATTGCCTTTATGAACTTTTCTATCGAATTTCAGAGAGTAGCATTGGCTCTGTACCCAATTTCTGCCCTCCCAAGGAGCGCCTACATCATGAAACGCCAATTGCTGCTTTCCCTGACCCTGTCCGTCCTGGCTGCCAACGCTTTCGCCATGCCAGCTGCGGATCAAAGTGTTTCCGCCGAGCTTCGCTCCAGCGCTGCCAGCTACAGCCAGCCCTACCTGGCCGAAGATGGCTCGGACCGTACCCCACAAGGCGCTGTCGCCGAGAACGGTTCGGACCGCACCCCTCAGGCCACTTTCGCTGAAGACGGTTCGGATCGCACTCCACAAGGCACCTTCGCCGAAAACGGTTCGGATCGCACTCCGCAGGCCACCTTCGCTGAAGACGGCTCGGATCGCACCCCACAAGGCACCTTCGCCGAGAACGGTTCCGATCGCACCCCTCAGGCCACCTTCGCTGAAGACGGTTCGGATCGCACTCCACAGGGCACCTTCGCCGAGAACGGCTCGCAGCGCCTGCTCGATCGTCAAGACCAAGCCAACGCATGAGCCTGCTGTTCGAGGTCTCCGACAAAGCCCGGTTTCTCCAGACCGGGCTTTCCGATCCAGTCTGACCCGTCGTTGATGCAACCCCTCGCCCCGCCTTCCTGGTTCGACGCCCAGCCTGTCAATTTGCTAGAGTCCTTCGCTGCCCTTGTATAGAAGCACCGTCGATGTTGCCGCGCGCCGAACAGAAACAGCAGACCCGCCTTGCCCTCCTCGAAGCCACACGCCAATTGATGGCGGCCGGCCGAGGCTTCGGCAGTATCAGCCTGCGCGAAGTCGCCAAGGCTGCCGGCATCGTACCGACCGGCTTCTACCGCCATTTCGACGACATGGACCAGCTCGGTCTGGCCCTGGTCAACGAAGTCGACGCCACGTTTCGCGCCACTCTGCGTCTTGTGCGTCACCATGAAATCGTGGTCGGCGGGCTCACCGCAGCCTCGGTGCGCATCTTTCTCGATGGCGTAGCCGCCAACCGCCCGCAGTTCCTGTTCCTCGCCCGCGAGCAATACGGCGGTTCCCTGCCCGTGCGCCAAGCCATCGCCACCCTGCGCGCGGGCATCAGCGCGGACCTGGCGACTGACCTGGGCTCCATGCCCAAATGGCAGCACCTGGACAGTGCCTCGCTGCAGGTCATGGCCGACCTGGTGGTCAAGGCCGTGTTCGCCACGTTGCCGGAACTGATCGACCCACCGGCACCCGACCTGCCGGCTCACCTGACGCCCGAAGCGAAGATCAGCCAGCAACTGCGCTTCATCTTCATCGGCGCCAAGTACTGGAAAGGGCTTAGCCAATAGCCCTCGCGCCTTGCACTGGTGCGCGCAGATATCATCTGCACTGAAGTGGTGCGCAAAACCGCCCTCTTTTCTGGCAACAGCCAAGCGCCGGCGGTCATCCAAAGGTTGGCAAGACACTTGCTCTGCATTGGCCACTGCCTTCAGAAGGACGCCACCAATGCTGGTTATTCACCGCCGAATCGCGCCTGCGGACCAATGGGCTGCCGAGCTGCACCTGAACTTCGAGGCCCGCAGCAAAAGTCGCCTGCGCTGTTTCAGTGCCGAGGGTGAAGATGTCGGACTGTTTCTCGAACGCGGCCAGCCTCCCTTGCACGACGGCGAATGCCTGCAGGCCGAAGACGGTCGAGTGGTGCGCGTGTGCGCCCGTCCCGAGGAACTGCTGCACGTCACCTGCGCAAGCGCCTTCGAACTGACCCGCGCGGCCTATCACCTGGGCAATCGCCACGTCGCCCTGCAAGTCGGTGACGGCTGGCTGCGCCTGCTCGACGACTACGTGCTCAAGGCCATGCTCGAACAGCTCGGCGCACAGACCCAGACGCTGCTCGCCCCTTTTCAACCCGAGCACGGTGCCTACGGCGGTGGTCACCATCATTCGCGACACGGCGAAGAAGGCTTCAACTACGCGCCCAAACTGCATCAGTTCGGCGTGCGCACGTGAACAACGCCTGGGCCCTGCTGCGCCTGGCCAGCCCACAGTTGCCGATCGGTGGCTACAGCTATTCGCAGGGCCTGGAAATGGCCGTGGAAAACGGCACGGTCAACGATGCACAGAGCGCCCATCACTGGATCGCCGACCAACTGCTGCTCAACCTGGCGCGCTTCGAAGCGCCCCTGCTGCTCGCCCATTGCATGGCCGCAGCGCAGGACGACTGGGGGCAGCTGCTGGAACTGAGCGCCGAACACCGCGCGAGTCGGGAGACCCGCGAGCTGCAACTGGAGAGTCGGCAGATGGGCTATTCGCTCAAGCAACTCCTGCTCGGCCTTGCCGAATTGGATATCCCAGCCCGTCGCTACCTGGCTCAGATCGAAGAACCTCACCTGGCCCTGGGCTGGGCGCTGGCCGCGCGGGCCTGGAACATCCCGGCGCAAGACGCGCTGGCCGCCTGGCTGTGGAGCTGGCTGGAGAACCAACTGGCAGTGCTCATGAAGACCTTGCCCCTGGGTCAGCAGGCCGCCCAGCGCCTCACTACCCAATTGCTGCCGACTTTGCAGTTGGCCCAGCGCAATGCCACCGAACTGGATCCTCAACACTACGGCAGTGCCGCCTTCGGCCTGTCCCTGGCGAGCATGGCCCACGAACGCCAGTACAGCCGCCTGTTCCGTTCCTAGGAGAATCACCATGAATACCCAACCTCTGCGTGTCGGTATCGGAGGCCCGGTAGGCTCCGGCAAGACCGCGCTGACCCTGGCCCTGTGCCTGGCCCTGCGCGAGCGCTACAACCTGGCGGTGGTCACCAACGACATCTATACCCGTGAAGACGCCGATTTTCTGGTACGCAACCAGGCGCTCGCCCCCGAACGCATCATCGGCGTGGAAACCGGCGGCTGCCCGCACACCGCCATTCGCGAAGACGCTTCCATCAATCTGGAAGCCGTGGACCAGCTCAATCGGCGTTTTCCAGGCCTGGACCTGATCCTCGTGGAATCGGGTGGCGACAACCTGTCCGCCACCTTCAGCCCAGAGCTTTCGGACCTGACCATCTACGTGATCGATGTGTCCGCCGGCGACAAGCTACCGCGCAAGGGCGGCCCCGGTATCTGCAAGTCCGACCTGCTGGTGATCAACAAGATCGACCTGGCACCACTGGTGGGTGCATCCCTGGAGATGATGGACGGCGACACCCGACGCATGCGCGGCGAAAAGCCGTTCGTCTTCAGCAATCAGAAGACCGGCCAGGGCCTGGAGCAGATCATTGCCTTCATCGAGCGCCAGGGCTTGCTCGACGCCGCCTGAGCCGTTGCCACCCTTGCTTTCATTGCAGTGAACACGACGATAAGGAAAACACTCACATGACCTTCAAGACGCTCTTCACCTGTGCGGCCCTGCTGCTGACTCCAGCTGTCGCCTTCGCTCATCCGGGCCATGGCGACAACGGCCTGCTGGCCGGTATCGGCCACCCCCTGGGCGGCCTCGATCATTTGCTGGCCATGCTCGCCGTAGGCCTTTGGGCGGCGCAGCAACAGGGTGCAGCGCGCTGGGCGTTGCCGTGCACCTTCGTCGGCACCATGCTCATCGGTGGTCTGCTGGGCTTTGCCGGCCTGCAACTGCCCGCGCTGGAAAGCGGCATTGCCGCTTCGGTACTGGCCCTGGGTCTGGCCGTGGCGCTGGCGGTGCGGCCACCGCTGATCCTGGCCGTGGTCGCCACGGCGCTGTTCGCCCTGTTTCACGGCGTGGCCCACGGCCTGGAGCTGCCGGACATGTCCAGCCCCGTCGCCTATGCGGCCGGTTTCGTCGCCGCCACCGCTGCACTGCATGCAGCCGGTTATGCCGTCGTGCGCTTCCTGCCCAAGGCCGCGGCGCCGCTGGTACGCGTGGCCGGTGCGCTGTCGGCATTGACCGGCGCATGGTTGCTGGCCGGCTGATTGCGGCACGCCCCCCCTGCCTGGGGGGGCCTTGCTTTAGGAGCCGTGGCCGACACCTGCTACCATGTCGCGCAAAACGCCTCCGATGATCCCGCCAATGCCTGACCCATCGCTGCACGCCGCCCTGGCGGCCACTCAAGCGCACTTTCGCGACACCGTCCTGCCATTGTGGCAAGGCGCCGGCTTCAACACCGAACTGGGCCTGCCGTTCGAAGCGGTGAACGCCACTGGCCAGCCGTTGCCGGCGCAGCGCTATCGCGCCATGGCGTGCGCTCGTCAGCTGTACGTGTTTTCCAGTCTGATCGACCAGCCCGGTGCCCGCGAACACGCCGCCACCCTGTTCCGCTCCCTGCAACGGCATTTCCACGATGCCGAGCACGGCGGTTGGTTCTACAGCATCGACGCGCAAGGTGCACCGCTGGATCGGCGCAAGGACCTCTACACCCACGCCTTCATCGTCTTCGCCTGTGCCCACTACTGGGAAAAGGTGCGCGAGCCGCTGGTGGAGTCGGTGCTCAACGCCGCCCTGGAAGTGATCGCCACCCGGTTTTCCACAGGCGACGGCCTCCACGAAGCCCTGCTTGGCGAAGACTGGAGCGATCAGGGCGCAGGCCCTTTGCAGAACCCCTTGATGCACCTGGCAGAAGCCTTCCTGGCAACCCTGGCCGTGCGTGACGATAAACCTACCCAGGCGGCGCTGCTGGCCCTGTGCGAGGCCATGCAGGCGCGTTTCGTGGAACCCGAGCACGGCATCATGCTGGAGAAGCCGCGCGGTGCTGTGGATAACTGGTTCGAACCGGGCCATCAGTTCGAGTGGCTGTTTCTCGTGCAGACCTCACCGCTGCTGCAGGGCAGCGCCCTGCACCGCTCCCTGCAGCGCGCCTTCGCTTATGCACAAGGCACCGGCGTGCAGGATGGGGTCGTGATGGCGATGCTCAAGCTCGACGGCGAAGTCCTCGACGCCACTCAACGCATCTGGGCGCAGGCCGAGTACCTGCGCGCCCTGACGCTGCGGCCCGATGCCGATGTCGGCGCGCAGTTGCAGGTCTTGCGCGAGCGCTTCCTGCACGGCGCCGGCTGGCACGAGTGCCGCGATGGCAAAGGGATGGTCAGCCGTACCGACATGCCATCGACCACCCCTTACCACCTGCTGACCTGCTACCAGGGGCTGCAGGCGTTCGTCTGATCCCCGGCCGGTCAGGCCTTGCCGGGACGCTCGACCGCAAAGCCGGCCCACGATTGCGTGACCGGCATGACTTCCAGGCTGTTGATGTTGATGTGGGGCGGCTGGGTCAGAATCCAGTAGATGGTTTCGGCGATGTCCTGCGGCTGGATCGGGTTGGCGCCTGCATAGGTTGCATCGTAGCGCGCCTGGTCACCGCCGAAGCGCACCAGCGAGAATTCGCTTTCGCACATGCCCGGCTCAAGGTTGGTGACGCGCACGCCGGTACCTTGCAGGTCACAGCGCAGGTTCAATGAGAACTGCCCGACAAAGGCTTTGGTGCCCCCGTACACATGGCTGCCGGGATAGGGGTAATTGCCGGCCACAGAGCCCAGGTTGACGATCGTTGCCCCCTTGCCGTGGGCAATCAGGCGCGGCAGCAGCAGCCGCGTGGCGTAGATCAGCCCTTTGATGTTGGTATCGACCATGGTGTCCCAATCGTCCAGGTCGCACTTGGGCGCAGGGTCTGCGCCCAAAGCCAGACCTGCGTTGTTGACCAGCCCACTGATGCTGGCGAATTCCTCGGGCAACCCGGCAATCGCCGCCTCCATGGCCTTGCGGTCACGGACGTCGAGTACCAGCGGGAGCACGCGCGTCTTCGCCGACAGCTCTTCGCTCAACGCGGTCAGACGCTCTTCGCGGCGGCCGGTCAGAATCAACGACCAGCCGGCCTCGGCGAAACGCCGCGCGCAGGCTTCGCCGAATCCGGACGTGGCGCCAGTGATGAATACCGTGGAAGTCATGCGGTTCTCCTGAGGGTGTGGCTGCGGCGCATGGGCGCGTCAGGCTCAAGCCGTGGCCACTGAGAATGGGGCTTTGCAGAATGCCCGGCCAATGGGCCGTATGCAACTGATCAATAATCGACCACCCGCGCCAAACCCGCAGGGTTAAAGGCTCGCGGACGGTTACCAGCATGTTATCCACAAGCGATTCCACAGAGACTGGGGGCAATTGTCGTTGCCGGGACTGTCTCACTCCGAATGCCGAACAGGCGTTGTTAGAACTTTTTGGCTTGACCGGCAGGGGCTATTGCGCATGCCTGCTTCGCCCATGGTTGGCAGGGGAAATACGACCAAAGGCGCAACGCCAGTGAATACGCCCCTTTTCGAGGTATTTCCAAGGCTTGTTCACAGAGTTATCCACAGGATGTTGTACTGCTGTCACTCTGGTTGGCACGGTGGATAAAACAGTTGACAAAGCTACCTGTCGATCCCCATCAAACCCCTGTACGTTTTTTGATCAGAAGTCTGCAGGCTCCGATTCTCGTGGGCTGCAGCGTGATACCACCAAGTTGTCCACAACCGGTTCCACAGCAATTGGGGACAAGCGCGGATTGTGGCATTCCGATGACCAACAGTGGTTTTATGTCGCAGGCGCGCGCTGCGCCGGATTTGTTTTCCACAATTGTGCAAAGCCATGAAAAACGCCCCTGACGGGGCGTTCTGCGGCGCTGGAGCTCGGTATCAGTGGCCGCCCAGGTAGGCATTGCGCACCTCATCGTTGCTAAGCAGCTCACGGCCCGTTCCGGTCAGACGGATCTCGCCGTTGACCATCACATAGGCACGGTCCGAAAGCCGGAGCGCGTGGTTGGCGTTCTGCTCGACCAGGAAGATAGTCATCCCGCTCTGCGCCAGCTCGCGCAGGGTCGAAAAGATCTGCTTGACCACGATCGGTGCCAACCCCAGGGACGGCTCGTCGAGCAACAGCAGCTTGGGCCGACTCATCAACGCACGTGCGATGGCAAGCATCTGCTGCTCACCACCTGACATGGTCATGGCGCGCTGGTTGCGCCGCTCCTTCAGCCGGGGAAACAGCTCGAACATGCGCTGCATGTCTTCGCTCGAGTGCTTGTCGCCGATGGGGATGGTACCCATCATCAGGTTCTCTTCCACCGACATGTCGGGAAAGACTCGACGGCCTTCCGGCGACTGGGCGATGCCGTTGGAGGCGATGTAGTGGGACGACTTCTGAGTGATGTCGGTACCACGGTAGATGATCTGCCCGGCACTGGCGCGCGGCTGGCCGAAGATGGACATCAGCAGCGTCGACTTGCCCGCACCGTTGGAGCCGATCAGGCTCACCGTCTCGCCCTCGTCGATGTGCAGCGAGACCTTTTTCAGCGCCTGGATCGGACCGTAGTGAACGTCGATCTCCTTCAATTCGAGGATGGGCGTACTCATACCAGCTCCTCCTCTTCGGCACCCAGATAGGCCGCAATGACCTTGGGGTCGCTGCGGATTTCTTCCGGTTTGCCCTTGGCGATCACGTTGCCGTGGTCCAGCACCACGATGTCGTCGGAAATGCTCATTACCATGCCCATGTCGTGCTCGATCAGCACCACCGTCATATCGTGTTCGTCACGCAGCAGGCGGATCATGCCGCTCAGTGCTTCGGTTTCCTGAGGGTTGAGGCCCGCCGCCGGTTCGTCCAGGCAGATCACCTGGGGCCGAGTGCACATCGCCCGGGCAATCTCCAGGCGTCGTTGCTGGCCATAGGAAAGCTCGCCGGCCAGGCGGTTCGCACAGTTCACCAGGTCCACCACTTCCAGCCAGTAGAACGCGGTCTTGATGGCGTCCTCTTCGGCCTTGCGGTATCCCTTGGTATTCAGGATGCCTGCCAGCATGTTGCGGTTGACCCACATGTGCTGGGCCACCAGCAGGTTTTCCAGCACCGACATTTCCTTGAACAGGCGAATGTTCTGGAAGGTACGGGCCAGGCCTGCGCGGTTTACCAGGTGGGTACCGCCGAACATCTTGTACCAGACACGACTGGCGAAGCTGCGCGGCGAGACGAAGTCCGCGGCCTGGAACGGCTCGCCCAGCAGCTTGATGACGTTGGTCTTCTGGCCGCGGGCATTAAGCTCGATGCGCCCGCCAGTGGCTTTGTAGAACCCGGTCAGGCAGTTGAACACCGTGGTCTTGCCGGCACCGTTAGGGCCGATCAGGGCAAAGATCGAATTGCGCCTGACCTGCAGGCTGACATCGCTCAAGGCCTTGATGCCACCGAAATGCATCATCAGCTTCTCGACCGACAGAATGACTTCGTTACTCATGGCGTAGTCCTTTTGGCATCGATCAATGCACCTTTCACCGGCTTGATGCCGGTACGGCTGATACGGATCAAACCCCGTGGCCGCCAGATCATCATCAGCACCATCAATACGCCAAACAGCAATACCCGGTACTCGGAGAAACTGCGCAGCAACTCCGGCGCCACGGTCAGCACGAACGCGGCAATCACCACGCCAACGGTCGAGCCCATGCCGCCGAGCACCACGATGGCCAGGATCAACGCCGACTCGAAGAAGGTGAACGAGGTGGGGTTGACGAAGCCCTGATAACTGGCGAAGAACACCCCGGCCAGACCTGCGGTGGATGCCCCGATGGTGAACGCCGAAAGCTTGACCAGCACGTGGTTCAGGCCCATCGAGCGGCAGGCGATCTCGTCTTCGCGCAGCGCTTCCCAGGCACGCCCTACCGGCATGCGCGTGAGCCGATGCTTGATGTACAGAACGGCCAGCACCACCAGGAACAGCACGGCGTAGATGAACACGAATTTCAGGTCGGGGTTGTATTCGAAACCGAAGTACTCATGGATCGGCACCCCGCCGTCACGGGCGCGACGGCCGAACTCCAGACCGAAGAAGGTGGGCGACGGCACCGGAACGCCGTTCGGCCCGCCGGTGAACGACAACCAGTTGTTGAGCACCAGGCGAATGATCTCGCCGAAGCCCAGGGTCACGATGGCCAGGTAATCCCCGTGCATGCGCAACACCGGGAACCCCAGAATGCACCCCGCCAGCGCCGCGGCGATCGCGGCCAGCGGCAGCGCCGACCAGAAGCCCAGCCCCAGGTACTGGTAGCCCAGCGCCAGGCCGTAGGCGCCAATGGCGTAGAACGCCACGTAGCCCAGGTCGAGCAGACCGGCCAGGCCGACCACGATGTTCAGGCCCAGGCCGAGCAATACATAGATCAGCCCGAGAATGACCACGGTGAGGATGTACTTGTTGGCGAAGATCGGGAACACGATGGCAATCACGATCAGCGCCGGAATGATGAAGCGCAGCCGCGACTTGTAGTCCGGCGGCAGCACGTGCACACCGGAGCCCGAGCTCTCGAAGCTCTGGGAGATGGCCAGCCCCCGAGGCGTCTGCAGGAACAGACTGAGCAGGAAGCGCCCGGCCATCACCGCCGCCACCAGCCACGCCACGCGCGCCGGTTGCAGGTTGAAGCTGTAGCCGTCGAGCACGATGCCGACGATGGGTCCGAACACGATCAGCGCCAGCAAGCCGGCAATGACCATGTCGACCAGGCTTTTCTTGATATCGACAGGTTTGGCAGTAGGTGCGGACATACTTATACCTTCGCCACGAGTGGGCGACCCAGCAGGCCTTGGGGACGGAAGATCAGGATCAGCACCAGCAGGCCGAAACTGAACACATCCTTGTAGTCGGAGTTGATCAAACCGGAGAACTGCGATTCGGCAACCCCCAGGATCAGGCCACCGAGCATCGCACCGGGCAACGAGCCGATGCCGCCCAGTACCGCTGCAGTGAACGCCTTGATGCCGATGATGAAGCCGGCATAGAAGTCGAACGTGCCGTAGTTCATGGTGATCAACACCCCGGCCAGGGCCGCCATGGCAGCGCCGATGATGAACACGTAGGAGATCACCCGGTCGGTGTTGATGCCCAGGATGGAGGCCATCTTGCGGTCCTGCTGGGTCGCGCGGCACATGCGCCCCAGCTTGGTGAACTTGATGATGTAGGTCAGCACGCCCATGCCCACGAAGGCGGCGATGAGGATGAAGATCTTGGTGTAGGTGATCTGTACGAAACCGGTGCCCACTTCGAAGCGCCAGGCGCCTTCGAGCAGCGTCGGTACGCCTTGTTGACGAGCCCCTTGGCTGATCTGCGCATAGTTCTGCAGGATCAGCGATATACCGATGGCGCTGATCAGCGGCGCCAGGCGGGTCGAGTTGCGCAGCGGCTTGTAGGCCACGCGCTCGATCACGAAACCGTACACACCGGTCACCACGATGGTGAACACCAGCGTACCGAGAATCAGGAACGGAAAGGATTCGAGGCCGAAGAACGACAGCACGGCCAGGCCGATGGCCGCCAGGTAGGCGCTGATCATGTACACGTCGCCGTGGGCGAAGTTGATCATGCCGATGATGCCGTAGACCATGGTGTAGCCAATGGCGATCAAGCCGTACACCGACCCGAGGGTCAGTCCGTTGATCATTTGTTGCAGGAAGATACCGTCCATCATGCACTCTCACGAACGTCTGGAACCGCGCACCGCGCGGGGTGCGGGCAACCCTGAAGGCGCCCGCCCCCCGTCAGGCGGTATGGAGGGAAACGGGGGCCACCGCAGGGGCGGCCCCGGCTGGCGTACGCCAGCGCAAACGTCCTACTTCTGCTGTTCCAGCTGCTTGTACTTGCCTTCGGCGTTCCACTGGTAGACCACGTAGTCGGACACTTTCAGGTCGCCCTTGGTGTCCCAGGCCTTTTCGCCCATGACGGTCTTGACCGGGTTGGCCTTGAGCCACTTGGCCGCGTCTTCACCCTTGTTCGACTTGGCGCCGTTGAAGCCTGCGGCCAGTGTCTGCAGCGAGGCGTAGGCGTACAGGGTGTAGCCTTCAGGCTCGTAGCCAGACTTGCGGAACTCGTCGACCACGGCCTTGCTGTCGGGCAACGCGCGCGGATCGGCGCCGAAGGTCATGTACACACCGTCAACGTATTGCGCGCCGCCGGCGGTGGTGACCAGTTCGTCGGTGACGATGCCGTCATCGGACATGAACTTGACGTCCTTGAGGCCTTGCTCGCGCATCTGTCGAACCAGAGGACCGGCTTCGGGATGCAGGCCGCCGAAATACACCACGTCGGCGCCGGTGGAGCGGATCTTGGTGACCAGGGCGCTGAAATCCTTCTCGCCGCGGGTCAGGCCTTCTTCCAGCACCGGTTTGACACCCCGTGCGGTCAACTGCTTGGCCGTCGCATCGGCCAGGCCTTTACCGTAGGTGTCCTTGTCGTTGATGACGGCGACTTTCTTGCCCTTGAGCACGTCGACGATGTAGTTGCCGGCGACGACGCCCTGCTGGTCGTCACGACCGCACATGCGCAGGATGGTGTCCAGGCCGCGCTCGGTCACCTGCGGGTTGGTCGAACCGGGCGTGATCATGACGATACCGCCATCGGCGTAGATTTCCGACGCTGGAATGGTGGAAGACGAGCAGAAGTGACCGACAACGCCGATCACACCATCCTGTTCCAGCTTGTTGGCCACCGCTACCGCCTGCTTGGGCTCGCAGGCATCATCGCCGGCCACCAGCACGATCTTCTCCCCGTTCACGCCACCAGCCTTGTTGATGGCGTCCGCTGCCGCTTGTGCACCCTTCATGTACTGCTCGCCGAACGATGCGTTGGCACCGGTCATTGGCCCTGCTACACCGATCTTGACGTCGGCTTGAACAATCGACGAAGCGCCCAGCGCAGTTGCCACTGCGAGAGCCAGAAAACCTTTCCTGTAGAACGTCTGCGACATGAGTGGTGCTCCTGAATTTTTTTGGTTGGCACTACAACTTCAGCGCCAAGCTCCGAGCAAGCGCCGTGCCAGCGCATTTACCCAAGTTGCACAGTTTTCATCTTCAGCACGGCCCCTCGACGCCCGGACCATTTTCTACAGGTCGTGCAACCGTCTGGCACGGGGCTGGTGATACCGATAATCGAGAACGGTACAACCCGAGTGAGCCATCATTGCAACCGTGCATTGCGCAAGTGGGCAACCTTGCTGTAACAGCGGACGTAACCTAAGTGCACACTGTCGGTGCATAACCGCTACATCGCGCACCACTGGATACTCCCCGAGTGCGCTGTTCCCGCCGCCGCACTCATGTCATTGGCGAGCCTTTGGCAGGGGGCCGCGCCGGGCGATGGTGCGGTCGCGTCCACCTGCGTTCGAAAAAGCTGGCAGAATGTGCCCTTACTGTGCGCCACCGCTGTTCCAAATGAGGCACGCGGTTCTGGAGACCCTGATGAGCGAGAGCGTATTCGCCGATCGCATCGTGCAAAACCTGCTCGACACCGATCTGTACAAGTTGAGCATGATGCAGGCTGTGCTCCACAACTATCCCAACGTCGATGTCGAGTGGGAGTTTCGTTGTCGCAACGGGGAAGACCTGCGGCCCTACCTGAATGACATTCGCGAACAGCTCGAACAGCTGTCCGAATTGAGTCTGGGCCCGGATCAGTTGAGCTTTCTGGAAGGCATCAATTTCATGAAGCCGGACTTTCTGCGCTTCCTGGGCCTGTTCCGCTTCAATCTGCGCTACCTGAGCATCGGTATCGAGAACGATCAGCTGTTCATCCGCCTGCGCGGGCCGTGGCTGCATGTGATCCTGTTCGAAGTGCCGTTGCTGGCAACGGTGAGCGAGGTGCGCAACCGCATTCGCTATCCCGATGTGCTGCTCAGCCAGCCGCGGGAAAAGCTCTACCGCAAGTTCGAATGGCTGCAGGCCAATGCCAGCAGCGAAGAATTGGCGGAGCTGCAGGTGGCCGACTTCGGCACCCGTCGGCGTTTCTCCTACAAGGTGCAGGAGGAAGTGGTCACGGTGCTCAAGCACGAGTTTCCGGGGCGTTTCGTCGGCACCAGTAACATGCACCTGGCCCGCCAGCTGGACCTCAAACCACTGGGGACCATGGCCCATGAGTGGATCATGGCCCATCAGCAGCTAGGGCCGCGGCTGATCGACAGTCAGATCGCCGCACTCGATTGCTGGGTCCGTGAATACCGCGGTCTGTTGGGCATCGCCCTCACCGACTGCATCACCATGGACGCGTTTCTCGGGGATTTCGACCTGTACTTCGCCAAGCTCTTCGATGGCCTGCGTCACGATTCGGGCGATCCGGTGATCTGGGCGGAAAAAGCCATTGCCCACTACCGCAAGCTGGGCATCGACCCGATGACCAAGACCCTGGTGTTTTCCGATGGGCTGAACCTGCCCAAGTCGCTGGAGATTTTCCGTGCCCTGCGCGGACGCATCAATGTGAGCTTCGGCATCGGCACCAACCTGACCTGCGACATACCGGGCGTGGAGCCGATGAACATCGTGCTGAAGATGACCGACTGCAACGGCCAGCCGGTGGCGAAGATTTCCGACGAAGCGGCCAAGACTCAATGCCGCGATCCCAATTTCGTCGCCTACCTGCGCCACGTGTTCAAGGTGCCTGACGCAACAGGAACCGCCCCCCTGTAGCAGCGGCGCGAGCCGCGTCAAGGACGACGCGGTAGATCACGCTGATTCAGATACCGTCGACGCGGCTCGCGCCGCTGCTACAGGGATTGCGCAGGCGTCAGGCATTGCCTCAATCGACCAACGTCACCGCCCCCTTCATCATGGCCAAATGACCGGGGAACGAGCAGAAGAACAGGTACTTCTGCTCGGCGGACAGTTTCGACACGTCGAACGACACCGAATCCTTCTCCCCGACACCGATGACCTTGGTGTACGCGATTACGCGCTCGTCGCCTTTCTTCAGGTAGCTGTTGTCGATACCGGCACTCATGCCGTCCATGGCGATGCCACGTGCATCCTCTTCCTTGCTCAACACCCAGTTATGCCCCATGACTTCCTTGGGCAGGCTGCCGGAGTGGGTCAGGTTGACGGTGAAGGTCTTGCAGCTCTTGCTGATCTCGATGGCCTTGGTGCCGAAGGTCATCTGGTCGGTCGAATCAACGGTGGTCGAACACTCGGCCGCCAGCAACTGACCGCTGGCCAACGCGAGCACCGATACCGCTACAGCTTTTGCGAACATGTGAGTCTCCAGGCAGGGGGAAAGGCTACGGCGGCCATCATTTCATGATTGACCGTACACTGCAGCTATCTGCCAGCACTCAGACATTCGCTGTAAAGATTCGGCTCACGCCATCGGCAGGACAGTCACACGCACCTCGGGATCGTGCCCGCCTCCGCCTAGGATCACCCCGCGCAGCGGCGACACATCGCTGAAATCACGGCCCCAGGCCAGGGTGATGTGTTCCAGACCCGGCTGGACATTGTTGGTCGGGTCGAAGTCGACCCAACCCAACACCGGACAGAACACCGACACCCAGGCGTGCGAGGCATCTGCACCGATCATCCGCGGTTGCCCTGGCGGCGGCTGGGTCAGCAGGTAACCGCTGACGTAGCGCGCCGCCAGGCCGCGCGAGCGCAGGCAGGCCAGCATCAGGTGTGCGAAGTCCTGACACACGCCACGACGGTTTTCCAGGACCTCGACCAGCGGGGTTGCCACCTGGGTGGCCGTGGCATCGAAGGTGAACTCGCCGAAGATCTTCTGCATCAACGCCTGCGCGCCCTCCAGCATCGGCCGACCTGGCGGAAAACAGCTCGCGGAGAAGGCCACGAAGCTCTTCTTCAGGCGCACGTAAGGGGATTCGAAGCGGTAGCGACAGGCTTGCAGCACATCCACCCCCACGGCCTGGCCGCTGTAGCACAGGGCATCACGGGTGAGTTCCCAGCTCGGCGAGAGGGCAAACTCCAGCGGCGTGCGCGGCAGCACCTCGACATGCAGCCGAGCCCCAACCTTGAGCTCGTCATGAGGGCGCTCGAAGGCCAACCGCGTCAGCGGATTGCCGAACACGTCGAGTTCGTCGGTGCGCCGGGTCGGCTCGGGACTGATCGCCAGCGTCTGCTGGTGACAGCGCTGCCAGGCACAGGGCCTGGGCCACAGGTGCGCCAGCTGCTTGGCCAGCGAGACCGGACTGTCGTAGCAGTAACGGGTGTCGTGGACGATCTGGTAATGCGCGCTCATCACACCGACACCGTTTGCTGGCTGACATCATCGACATGGACGAAATGGCGCAACGCCAGACGGTCCGAGACCTGCACGCTGACGCTGGCGATGTCCTCCAGCAAACCGCGCAGGCCATCGAGCACGTCGCGCACGCTGGCCTCACCGAACAGTGCGTTTTCCAGAGTGCCCAGATCGAAGCGGGTCACGCGCTCGATGAGCGGCTCAAGGGCGTGATCCACCGGCATGTCGAATTCGACGCTCAGACGGCGTACGGCGCGCGCCACCAGCTTGAGCTGGAACAGCACGGCATGAGGGTTCTGGGCGTCGAGCAGGAGCAGATCGAGCACCGGGATCAACTGCGGCACGGCCAGGTAGCGCGAGCGATAGGTAATGCTGCTGTTGCCCAGTTCGAGCAGCCAGTCCAGGCCCGCCTGATCGTCCACCGCATCGCCGGCGATGAACGCCGACAGGCCGTTGCTGAGGAACTGCAGGCGTTCGATGCGCCGTCCGATCATCAGGAAACGCCAGCCTTCGTCACGGGTCATGTCATCCAGGGCGAAGCCGGACAACGCGGCCAGGTTCATCACCAGCCGGTTGAGAAAATCGAACAGCTCACCCAGGTCCGGCACTTCGGCGTCCAGGGCCAGAGACTCGCGCTGCAGCTCGCCCAGCGCCTGCCAGTTTTCTCGCGACAGCTTGCCGCGGACCTGAAACGCCGCCCACTGCAGACGCTGCAGGTTGGCGCGCAGGCTGAACGCCCAGTCTTCACCGCGCAGCGCCGTCAGCAGGCGCTCGCGCAGGTCGCCCTCTTCGGGCAGCAGGTTGAGCTTCTCGGCCAGGTCGACCGCAGCCTGCAACGCCTGGGGATCATCGCCATCCAGGTAGCGGCCAAGAATGATCCGCAGCAGTCGCGCGTTACCGTCGCAACGCTCACAGTAACGACCGAACCAGAACAGGTTTTCCACCACCCGCGACGGCAGGTAGGGATCCATGCGCACCAGGTCGTGCGCACCGATGGTCCGCTGCGCGCGCCACTGCTCGCCGACCGGGGCGTGCTCGCCCAGCACCCAGGTGTCCTTGCTGGCACCGCCATGCTGCATCGACACCACGTCGGCATCGGCGTCCGTCGCCACGCGGGTCAGGCCACCCGGCAAGACCCGGTAACCGTCGGCAGCGGCAACGGCGAACACGCGCATGCCGATCGCCCGCGGCTGCAGGTCGTTGCCCTGGCAATGCCAGACCGGCGCCTGGGACAACTGGGCCATTTCCTGAGCCACGTAGGCATAGGGCCGCGCCTGAATGCGCTCGGTCAACGCCTGGCGCTGCGCCTCGTTCAGATCCCGGCCGAACACCGGGCCAAAATTCTGCGAGGGAAACGCTGGCTTGATCACCAACTCGTCGAGTCGCTCGAGGGCCTGTGCCAGCACTGGCGGCTCGCCGCACCACCAGGTGGCGATCGAAGGCAGGATCAAGCGTTCACCGAACAGGCGTTCACAGATCCTGGGCAGAAAGCCCAGCAACCCGGGCGATTCGAGCACGCCGCTGCCCAAGGCATTGGCCACCATCACATTGCCCTGGCGTACCGCGTCCAGCAGACCGGGCACGCCCAGGGCCGAGTCGGTGCGCAATTCCAGTGGATCGCAGAAATCGTCGTCCAGCCGCCGCATGATCGCGTGCACCCGGCGCAGGCCGCTCAAGGTCTTCAGGTACACCGTGGCTTCGCGCACGGTCAGGTCACTGCCCTCGACCAGCGGATAGCCCAGCTGCCGCGCCAGGTACAGATGCTCGAAGTAGCTCTCGTTGAAACGTCCCGGTGTCAGCAGCACTACCAGGGGTGCTTCGTGGCCGCTGGGTGCCAGGCGGCTCATGGTGTCCTGCACGGTCCGGAAGAAACTGGCCATGTGCTCGACCTTGAGGTCGCGATACAGCTCGGGGAAGGTCCGCGACAGGCTCATGCGGTTTTCCAGCGCATAGCCGGCGCCGGAAGGCGCCTGGGTGCGGTCGGCGGTGACCCACCAGCGTCCATCGGGCGTGCGAGCCAGGTCCGCGGCATACAGGTGCAGGAACGTACCCAGCGGGGGCTGCACGCCTTGGCACGGCCACAGGTAGTTGTTGTGCCCGAAGATCAGCTCGGCGGGCAACAGGCCCTCGGCGATGAGCGTCTGCGGACCGTAGACGTCGGCCAGCACGGCATTGAGCAGGCGTGCCCGCTGGGCGATGCCGGCGGCCACCTGACGCCACTCGTGGGCAGGAATGATGTGCGGCAGCAGGTCCAGCTCCCACGGCCGATCGGCACCCTTGGGGTCGGCATAGACGTTGTAAGTGACGCCGTTTTCCTGAATCTGCCGCGCCAACGAGGCCTGGCGCTGCGACAACTGGCCGGGGGCGCTGCGTTGCAGCTGCTCGAACATGCGCTGCCAGTGCGGCCGCACGCCGCCATCGGCTTCGAGCATTTCATGATAGGACCCGCCGGACAGCGAGTATCGGTCAAGCAGGTCGGACATGGCGAAGCTCGGAAGCAGCGTTGAAAGAAGCGATTATCGCAGCCTGAACGGTGCACGGATACCGTCCAGGGGTCGCACTTCAGCTTATGGGCGGCGGCGCATGTCCAGGGTCATCGGCCAGTCATCGTCGACCTTGAGCGGTGGCAGCACCAGTGGACCAGGGCTGTGGCCGATCCGGGCAAACCGCGCCAGACGCCTGCTCTCCGCTTCGTTGGCATTCACCGGAAGGCTCTCGTAATTGCGACCGCCGGGATGAGCCGCGTGGTACTGGCACCCGCCCAGCGAGCGCTGGGTCCAGGTGTCGACGATGTCGAAGGTCAAGGGCACATCGGGCTGGCCAGTGGCATGCTCGTCATGAACGGGCTGCCAGGCGCGGTAGCGCACACCGGCAACGAACTCGCCGGCGCGCCCGGTCGCGGTCAGCGGCAAGGGGCGACCGTTGACGGCCAGTCGGTAACGATCCGACAGCCAGCCATTGACCCGCACCTGCAGACGTTCCAGCGCGTCACTGGCACTGCCGCGCGCAGGGCCAGGCTCCAGCGCGTGGCGCAATTCCAGTTCGATGCCGGCCACCGCGTAGTCACCGATCGTGGGAAAGCGAAATGCCTGTTGCGCAGCGAACCATTGGCTGTCCACTGCATAGCCCGCCGCGTCGAGATCGTCGAGCACCTCGGCGAAATCACGCTCGATGAAATACGGCAGCATGAAACGGTCGTGCAGTTGCGCGCCCCAGCGGGTCAACCTCGCCGGCGCGTAGGGCGTGCGCCAGAAACGTGCGACCAGGCAGCGCAGCAGTAACTGCAGCGCCAGGTTCATCCGCGCATGGGGTGGCATCTCGAACCCCTGCAGCCGCAGCAGTCCCTGATGTTCGCCGGGGCCATCGCCCTGCAACTCGACGATGCAGAACTGTGCACGATCCGGGTCACCGGCGACATCCACGAGCAGCGGGCGCAACAGGCGGTCGATCAACCCTGGCGGGCATGGCGTACCGGGTTCGGGCAACTGCGACAGGGCAATTTCCAGTTCGTACAATGCATCGCCACGGGTCTCGTCCACTCGCGGGATTGGCCAAGCCATGCCACTGAACAGGTAGGTCAACGCCGGGTGGTCATGCCAGTAACCGATCAGACTGCGCAGCAGATCGGGCCGACGCAGGAACGGCGAATCCTCGGCAGTCTCCCCACCGAGCAGCAGCGCATTGCCCGCACCGGTGCCCATTTGCCGGCCGTCCACCCTGAACCGCTGGGTTCCCAGACGGCTCTGCCGGGCTTGCTCGTAGAGGTCATCGACTTGCTCGACCGACTGCGCCCACTGCTTCGCCGGCAGCAATTGGACTTTGAATACGCCCGGCATCGAAGTGCTTTCGAACCGGCTCGAAGACAGATCGTTTTCAGCTTCCTGCGGCGCGACACCTGCGCCCTCAATGGCCACGAAGGTCGGCTCGCTACCGATGCCCAGGCGCACATCCAGCGCCTGCAGATCGGCATCGAGCCGCTGCCCCAACGCCTGCATGTCCGCCCACTGCGGCTCGCTGACCGGCCAGGTGACACGCGGCGTCTGCCAGATGCGCTGCACCGACATCCGGTGCGAAAACGTCACCTCGCACGGCTCCAGTCGCCCGCTGATGGGCGCTGCCGACGAGGGCTCGGGGCTGCACGCCAAAGGGATATGGCCCTCGCCTGCGAACAAGCCGGAGGTGGCGTCCAGACCGATCCAGCCCGCACCGGGCAGGTACACCTCGCACCAGGCATGCAGGTCGGTGAAGTCGACCTCGGTACCGGACGGGCCGTCCAGCGCCTGCTCGTCGGCCACCATCTGAATCAGGTAGCCGGACACGAAGCGCGCCGCAATCCCCAACCGGCGCATCAGCTGCACCAGCAGCCAGGCAGAGTCGCGGCACGAACCGGCACCGGTCATCAGGGTGTGCTCGGGCGTCTGCACGCCTGGCTCCATGCGCAGCAGGTAGCGAATGTCCTGGCTGAGCTGCTGATTGAGCCTGACCAGGAAATCGATACTGGGGATCGGCGTGCGGTCGATGCCGTTCAGGTACGCCTCGAACCGGGGCGTCAGGGCCAAGGTTTCCAGGTAGGGAGCCAACTCGTGCTGCTCTTCATGGGTGTAGGCAAAGGGAATGCGCTGCGCGTGCGGTTCGAGAAAGAAATCGAAGGGATTGAACACCGCGATTTCGGCAACCAGATCCACCTCGATGCGCAATTGCGTAGCCTTTTCCGGAAACACCAGGCGGGCCAGGTAGTTGCCCTGCGGGTCCTGTTGCCAATTGATGAAATGCTGCGCTGGCAAGACCCTCAGTGCGTAGGAAAGCACCCGCGTACGACTATGCGGCGCCGGGCGCAGACGCACCACCTGAGGGCCGATTTCGATTTCGCGGTCATAGCGGTAATGGGTGACATGGTTCAGTGCGACATGAATCGACACGGCGTGCCTCCTGCGAGCCTGGGCATTGGGGTTAACGCGCAAGACGTATGCCATTGACCCGGTTGTGGCGATTGCCTCTGGCGTGCCAGTCAACCAGGCCCGAAGGGCTCTGCACCCCCCACGGTTGTAGCAGCGTCGCACACATTGAGCATGCCGTCTTGCGCTAAACATGTATGGCGATGCCGTAACGGGGCAACTCTAGATTGGATGCTTAATTCATCAAGGAGCATTCAAATGAGCACAAACGACCAAACGCCTGAATTCGAACCGCTGCCCACCCCGCAAGCGGCACGTCAGGAGCCGCAGTTCGATACCCGCGGCACGTGGCAGGATTACCAGCGGGAACATTACAAATGGCGCACCGGCCTGGACCCGGTCAGCGATGCCGATATCCCAATCGATGAGGGCGAGCCGGCCCCTCCCGACTTCGCCGATATCGCTCTGGAAGTGGCGCTCAGCCTGCTTGGCTCCGGGCCTGGAGCTCACGTGGGTCGCGTGACCGCACGGCCCAGCGCTTTCCGCCCTTCTGCACGGCCCACCTCCCTGCGCCCAGGCATCCCGGTGAAGCCATCGGCCGCGGCGATCAAACCGTCAGCGACGAGTGGCGGGTTCAAACCCAGTCAAAAACTGATGAACGCGGTCAACCGCCTGCGCAATACTGGGGCAATTCGAGCAAGGGAAGATCTGGCCGGTCAGGCTATTGCCAACCGAGCACCACGTAAGCCGTTTAGCAGCGGAGCCGAGTTGTCGTTTCTGGAAAGCCTGTTGCAGCAACGCGCCAATAGTACAGCGCGAGCCATCGGCCAGGTCCAGAGCACTGCCGAAATCCGGGCCAGCGATTTTCCGGTTCCCGAGCGCATCTTTCGCGGCCATCAGGGCAACACGGTGCAGGAGGTCGCTCAGACGGGCCTGCAGCGGGCCCCGGGCGGACGCCTGGAGGGCGACGACTACCTGGCGGCGATCATCAAACACACCGCCCGTCAGGGTGGCAGCGCCGGCGAGGTTCTATCACTGAGCGCCAACAAGGCAGTCGCCAGCAAATTTGCCAAGGGCCGAGGGGCTCCGGTGTTCGAGATCGATACCACCCATGACCCGAAGGCCTACCGCACCGTCAGCGACATTCTGCTCACAGATGCCGAGCGCTTGATATTGGCCAAGAAAGTCACGCGTGCCACTGTACTGAAGGCCGCAGACAATATCAGCGTGCATCAGGAAGCCGAGGTGTTCTATGTGAAGGGTGACATTCCTGCCAGCCATGTGGTGGGCGTGGCCAGCTGAAAAATGTCGGCATCCCCCCTGGGCTGCGCGGTTGCAGTCCAGGGGCGACGACGTCTCAGCGCGGCAGTACGGGCTGGCGCGTCGGCTTCTTCTTGCCCTTGCCCGGCTTGGCCGCCTGCTGACGGTCCTTGGCGGCCTGCTTGCTGCGGGCTTCGGCGGCGGCCTTGGCCTGCTCGCGCTTGTCCCACGGCTTGGAGCCGTCGCTGGCGCGCGGCGGCAAACCGGTGTGCTGGGTCAGGATGCGCGTTTCCTTGGCCACCTTGTGGCTGCCCGCAGGCGTGGAGTTCTTGCGCCGTGCACTCTGGTAGGTGTCGGTAGCCGGCTGGTGTAACGGAATCAGCTGGTTTTTCCCCGGCCCGATCAGGTCCGCACGGCCCATGCGCTCCAGCGCCTCGCGCAGCATCGGCCAGCCCTTGGGATCGTGATAGCGCAGGAACGCCTTGTGCAGACGGCGCTGCTCCTCGCTCTTGACGATGGTCAGGTTGTCGCTTTTGTAGGTGACCTTGCGCAGCGGGTTCTTGCCCGAGTGGTACATGGCAGTCGCCGACGCCATTGGCGAGGGGTAGAACGCCTGCACCTGGTCGGCGCGGAAACCGTTGCCCTTGAGCCACAGCGCCAGGTTCATCATGTCTTCATCGGTGGTGCCCGGGTGGGCGGCGATGAAGTACGGGATCAGGTATTGCTCCTTGCCCGCCTCTTTCGAGAACTTCTCGAACATGCGCTTGAACCGATCATAAGAGCCGATGCCCGGCTTCATCATCTGGTTCAGCGGACCTTCCTCGGTATGCTCCGGGGCGATCTTCAGGTAACCGCCGACATGGTGCGTCACCAGCTCCTTCACGTACTCCGGCGACTCGACCGCCAGGTCATAGCGCAGGCCCGAGGCGATGAGGATCTTCTTCACGCCCGGCAGTGCCCGCGCGCTGCGGTACAGCTGGATCAAGGATGAGTGGTCGGTATTGAGGTTCGGGCAGATCCCCGGGAACACGCACGACGGCTTGCGGCACGCGGATTCGATTTCCGGGCTCTTGCAGGCGATGCGGTACATGTTCGCGGTCGGCCCGCCGAGGTCGGAAATCACTCCGGTGAAGCCTGGCACCTTGTCGCGGATCTCTTCGATCTCGCGGATGATCGACTCTTCGGAACGGTTCTGGATGATCCGCCCTTCGTGCTCGGTGATCGAGCAGAAGGTGCAGCCACCGAAGCAGCCACGCATGATGTTCACCGAGAAGCGAATCATGTCGTAGGCCGGGATCTTCTGATTGCCGTACGCCGGGTGCGGGACCCGGGCATAGGGCATGCCGAACACGTAGTCCATTTCCTCGGTGGTCATGGGAATGGGCGGCGGATTGAACCACACGTCCACTTCGCCATGACGCTGCACCAGTGCGCGGGCATTGCCGGGGTTGGTTTCCAAATGCAGCACGCGGTTGGCGTGGGCATACAGCACGGCATCGCCACGCACTTTCTCGAAAGACGGCAGACGGATGACGGTCTTGTCCCGCGTCATCCGCGGGCTGGCGAGGATCTGCACCACCTTGGCTTCGTTGGGGTCCTCGACATTGCCCTTTTCCTGCTCGATGGCGCAGGCCTGAGTGTCCTGGGTGTTCACGTACGGGTTGATGATCTTGTCGACCTTGCCCGGCCGGTCGATACGGGTCGAGTCGACTTCGTACCAATCCTTGGGCGTATCGCGGCGAATGAACGCGGTGCCGCGGATATCGGTGATCTCTTCGATCTTCTGGCCGTAGGACAGCCGCTGGGCCACTTCGACGATGGCGCGTTCGGCGTTGCCGTACAGCAGAATGTCGGCGCAGGCGTCGATCAGGATCGAATGACGGACCTTGTCCTGCCAGTAGTCGTAGTGCGCAATGCGGCGCAGCGATGCCTCGATCCCACCCAGCACGATCGGCACGTGCTTGTAGGCTTCCTTGCACCGCTGGCTGTACACCAGGCTGGCGCGATCAGGGCGCGAGCCGGCCAGGCCGCCGGGCGTGTAGGCATCGTCGGAACGCACCTTCTTGTCGGCGGTGTAGCGGTTGATCATCGAGTCCATGTTGCCGGCCGCGACGCCGAAGAACAGATTCGGCTCGCCCAGCTTCATGAAGTCATCCTTGGACTGCCAGTTCGGCTGGGCAATGATGCCCACGCGAAACCCCTGGGCTTCCAGCAGCCGGCCGATGATGGCCATGCCGAACGACGGATGGTCGACATAGGCATCACCGGTGACGATGATGATGTCGCACGAATCCCAGCCAAGCTGATCCATCTCCTCCCTGCTCATGGGCAGGAAAGGCGCTGGGCCGAAGCATTCGGCCCAGTACTTGGGATAGTCAAAAAGCGGCTTGGCTGCTTGCATGTCGATGACCGTATGAAAAATCGCGGGCGCGGAATATAGCACAAAAAACAACCAATTCCGATGGCTTTAGTCGGAAATAGGCGGCGAAGATATTTATCCGGTAGACCTGATCAACCGCAGTGACCCTTTCGCGGGCAGAGACCGCTCCCACAAGAAGGGGCTCTGTACGCAGCTCCTGTGGGAGCGGGTTCTACCCGCGAAGGGGCGCTGCACGCGGCTCCTGTGGGAGTAGGCTCTACCCGCGAAGGGGCGCTGCACGCAGCTCCTGTGGGAGCGGGTTCTACCCGCGAAGGGGCCGTACCTGCAGGATCACTACTCGTCGTCGTCGAAGTTGTAGCTGCCCGGCGCAAGGTTCTCGAAGCGGGTGTACTTACCGATGAATGCCAGGCGAATGAAACCGATCGGACCGTTACGCTGCTTGCCGATGATGATCTCGGCGATGCCCTTATGCTCGGTTTCCGGGTGATACACCTCGTCGCGGTAGACGAACATGATCACGTCGGCGTCCTGCTCGATCGCCCCGGATTCACGCAAGTCGGAGTTCACCGGACGCTTGTTCGGCCGCTGCTCGAGCGAGCGGTTGAGCTGCGACAGCGCCACCACCGGGCAATTGAACTCCTTGGCCAGGGCTTTCAACGAGCGCGAGATTTCGGAAATCTCGTTGGTACGGTTGTCACCGCTGGAGCCGGGGATCTGCATCAACTGCAGGTAGTCGATCATGATCAGGCCGATCTCGCCGTGCTCGCGCACCAGGCGACGTGTCCGCGCACGCATTTCCGACGGGCTGATGCCCGCCGTATCGTCGATGAACAGCTTGCGATCGTTGAGCAGGTTGACCGCCGACGTCAGCCGCGGCCAATCGTCGTCGTCCAGGCGGCCCGAACGCACCTTGGTCTGGTCGATACGCCCCAGCGAAGAGAGCATACGCATGACCAGCGAATCACCTGGCATCTCCAGCGAGTACACCAGTACGGCCTTCTCGCTGCGCAGCACGGCGTTTTCCACCAGGTTCATGGCGAAGGTGGTCTTGCCCATGGACGGACGGCCGGCGACGATGATCAGGTCGGCCGGTTGCAGGCCACTGGTCTTCTCGTCAAGGTCGGTATAGCCGGTGGACAGACCAGTGATGGCCGCATCGGTGTTGAACAGCGTGTCGATGCGGTCGATGGCCTTGGTCAAAAGGTCGTTGACACTCACCGGCCCGCCGGTCTTGGGCCGTGCCTCGGCGATCTGGAAGATCTGCCGTTCGGCCTCGTCGAGAATCTCGGCCGCGTTGCGTCCCTGCGGATTGAAAGCGCTGTCGGCAATCTCGGTGCTGATGCTGATCAACTGGCGCAGGGTGGCGCGCTCGCGCACGATCTGCGCGTACGCCTTGATGTTGGCCACCGACGGCGTGTTCTTGGCCAGCTCGCCCAGGTAGCCCAGGCCACCGACCTGAGTACCCTGCCCTTCCTTGTCGAGCTGTTCGTGCAGGGTCACCACGTCGAACGGAGTGTTCTGATCGGCCAGCTTGGCGATAGCGCGGAAGATCAGGCGGTGGTCATGACGATAAAAGTCGCCGTCCGAAACCTGATCGAGCACGCGCTCCCAGGCGTTGTTGTCCAGCATCAGGCCACCGAGCACGGCCTGTTCGGCCTCGATGGAATGCGGGGGCACCTTGAGGGCAGCGGTTTGCAGGTCGTATTGCTCGGGAGCGGATATCTCGTTCATGGCCACTTGAAATTAGGGTTGCAGAAAAACAGCTTCTTCAAAAAGACAAAGGGCACGGCCTGTAAACAGGTCGTGCCCGATGTTAAACCGCCTGGCACCCGAGGTGCCAGCCGACTTATGCAGCTACTACGACAACGCGTACGGTAGCTTCAACGTCGCTGTGCAGGTGCACGGCTACGTCGTATTCGCCAACGTTACGGATGGTGCCGTTCGGCAGACGCACTTCAGCTTTGGCCACTTCGACGCCGGAGGCGGTCAGGGCGTCAGCGATGTCGTGGGTGCCGATCGAACCGAACAGCTTGCCTTCGTCGCCAGCGGTGGCAGTGATGGTCACTTCCAGCTCAGCCAGTTGGGCAGCGCGAGTTTCGGCCGAAGCCTTCTTGTCGGCAGCTGCTTTTTCCAGCTCGGCGCGACGCTCTTCGAACGCAGCCAGGTTGGCGGCGGTCGCAGCGGTAGCCTTGCCGAATGGCAGCAGGAAGTTACGGCCGTAACCGGCCTTAACATTTACCTTATCGCCCAGGTTGCCCAGGTTGGCGACTTTTTCCAGCAGGATCAGTTCCATTTGGTATAAACCTCTTAACTTTTAACCTTCACCGTTCGCGGAATCGCTATCGGTGCCTTTCGGCCCGATTCGGCCGCGAAAATCAATCAGGCTGTCGACAATGGCCAGGACCACGAGCAACGGATAGATCAGCTGCATGAACAGCACGAGCGTGACGTACATCCCTACGAGCCAGAACCTGCCCAGCTTGCCCGCCTTGACCAGCCCATGCATCAGGGCCAGCCCGGCGAACACCAGCGGTACGCTGCACAGCGGCGTCAACATGGCCATCTGAGGTCCGAAGTTCGGACCGATGAGCATGCACGCCAGCAGCAGGACCGCCGGCCAGAGTGGAATGCGAATGGCGCGAAACTCGCTGCCGAAACCACCCGGGTTGTACAACGCCGCCTGCCAGTAACGCCCCAGCATCAGGGCTGCCACGCTGACGACTTGCAACAAGGCCGCTATCAGTCCGTTGAGTACTGGTGCAATGAGGTTGCCGAGGTTTGCCCGCTCTTCCACCGACATCTGCTGGTAGAGACCACCGAGCATCTGCGGCAGGCGTTCGTTCAACGCCTGCGCCAACGCTTCGATGGGTTCGCGAAACACCACACCCAACAACACTCCGTACACCAGCCCCAGCGCTATGCTGGCCAGCAGCACGCGATTCCAGGCCCATCCCGCGCGCAACAGCGCCGCGAGCCCCAGCGCGCCCAGCAACACCATCAAGGTGCGCGGTTCGCCGAAATACCACCAGGCCAGAGCCGGCAGCAGAGCCCAGACGAGGACGCCAAAAGCGTCACTCATGCCGCGCCGCAGGTACACCAGGCACGCTGCGGCAGCACTCAACCAGAACAACAGCGGCAAAGCCGCACATCCGACCACAACCAGTGTGGCCTGCATGCGACCGCGCATGATGAAATCAGCCAGGGCACGCATGCGTATCTATCCTTTTACTACGTATCGACAACCCGGTCTCAGCGGCCGTGGCTGTCGGTGTAGGCCAGCAGGGCCAGGAAGCGGGCGCGCTTGATAGCGACGGCCAGCTGACGCTGATAACGAGCCTTGGTACCGGTGATACGGCTTGGAACGATCTTGCCGGTTTCGGATACGTAGGCTTTCAGAGTGTTGAGATCTTTGTAGTCGATCTCCTTCACATCTTCAGCGGTGAAGCGGCAAAATTTACGACGACGGAAGAAACGTGCCATGTAATGGGCTCCTCAAAAGGTCCGTGGATTACTCGTCAGCGTTATCGCTGGCGTCGCTGTTGTCGCTGTCATCGCCATCGGCGTTGTCAGAGTGCTCAGGACGGTCACGACGCTCACGGCGCTCGCTGCGGTTTTCTTCTGCCTTGAGCATCTCGGACTGGTCGGTGACGGCTTCGTCGCGACGGATGACAAGGTTACGGATCACGGCATCGTTGTAGCGGAAGTTATCTTCCAGCTCGGCCAGGGCCTTGCCGGTGCACTCAACGTTCAGCATCACGTAGTGAGCCTTGTGAACGTTGTTGATGGCGTAGGCCAGTTGACGACGGCCCCAATCTTCCAGACGGTGGATCTTGCCGCCGTCTTCTTCGATCAGCTTGGTGTAACGCTCAACCATGCCGCCGACTTGCTCGCTCTGATCCGGGTGGACCAGAAAGATGATTTCGTAATGACGCATGAATGCTCCTTACGGGTTGTAGCCTGCCGCCAGAGCGGTCAGACAAGGAGTGAATGACACTGTGTGTCTTGCTGGGTGGTGCGCCGGTAAATGCGCACAAGTGCGCCAGCCATCACGGCAAGGGGCGCAATTGTAGAGAAGGGGTTGGGGGGAAGCAAGAGGATTGGTGAATATTTGAACAGCGGCGGCAATGTCTCTGCCACCGCATTCGCGGGCGGAACGCTCGCCGCCCGCCACACCTATCGGTCATATTGGTGGGAGCGGGCTCTGCCCGTAAAGGGGCCAGCTCGGTCGGATCACTTCTTTTTGGCGTTACGCTGCCGAACCGCCTCGAACAGGCACACACCGGTCGCCACCGAGACGTTCAGACTGCTCACGCTGCCGGCCATCGGCAGTTTCACCAGATAGTCGCAGTGCTCGCGGGTCAGGCGGCGCATGCCCTTGCCCTCGGCCCCCATGATCAGGATGGTGGGCCCGGTCAGGTCCTGCTGGTAGATCTCGACTTCCGCTTCGCCAGCGGTGCCCACGACCCAAAGACCACGCTGCTGGAGCTTTTCCAGGGTGCGTGCCAGGTTGGTCACCGCCACCAGCGGAATCACTTCCGCCGCGCCGCAGGCCACCTTGCGCACGGCCGGCGTCAGGGTGGCGGACTTGTCCTTGGGCACGATCACGGCCAGCGCCCCGGCCGCATCGGCGGTGCGCAGGCAGGCCCCCAGATTGTGCGGATCGGTGACGCCGTCCAGCACCAGCAAGAGGGGCGGGCCCTCGGTGCGGTCGAGCAGCTCGTCGAGCATCGCCTCGCCCCACACCTGGCTGGGGCTGACTTCCGCCACGACGCCCTGATGCACGCCTTCGACCCAGGCATCCAGCTCACGACGCTCGGCCTGACCCACGGAAATGCGATTCTGCGTGGCCAGTTCGACCAGGGTCTGTACCCGCGGCTCGCTGCGGCCATCGGACAACCAGATCTGCTTGACCCGTTTCGGGTGATGACGCAACAACGCTTCCACGGCGTGCACGCCGTAGATCTTTTCCAGCTGACTCATGACTTGGCCTTGGGTTTGCGGCTGCCCGACTTAGACGGACCCTTGCGATGCTTGCTCGGTTTGGAGTCGCCTCCGGCACTGCTGCCAGCGCTGCCGCGGCTGTTGCTGGCCTTGGCCGAGCCGCCCTTGGCTGCGTCGGCCAGCAAAGCCTTCTTCATTTCCCGGCTCTTGCGCACTTCGGCATTCTTGGCCGCGGCGTCCGATGCCCGATAGACCTCGTCGCTTTCGGCCTTGCGCTTGCTCGGTGCCGAACTGCGCTTGGCCGAAGCAGCTGGCTTGTCGGCAACGGTTTTTTCGACGGCAGGCGTGGTCGGATAGCTTTTAGGCTTCCCCGCCGGCGCATCGGCCTTGCGGTTCTTGCGACCGATCGGCTGATTGAGCGTCGCTTCGCCAATGCCGAAATCGATCTTGCGCTCGTCCAGGTCGACCCGCATGACCTGCACTTCGACCGTGTCGCCCAGGCGGAAATTGCGCCCGGTGCGCTCGCCGGCCAGGCGATGGTGGATCGGATCGAAATGGTAGTAGTCGCCCGGCAGCGCGGTGACGTGCACCAGGCCTTCGACGAAGATATCGGTCAGCTCGACGAACAGGCCGAAACCGGTCACTGCCGTGATCACGCCCGGGAAGGTTTCGCCAACGCGATCCTTCATGAACTCGCACTTGAGCCAGTTGACCACGTCACGGGTGGCTTCGTCGGCCCGACGCTCGCTCATTGAGCACTCTTCGCCCAACTGCTCCAGCGCGGCTTCGTCGTACGGGTAGATACGCGCCTTGGGAATGGTCGGGGCACCGGCGCGCTTGACGTGCGGGGTGTCCTGCTTGGAGTGGATCACGCTACGGATCGCCCGGTGCGTGAGCAGGTCGGGATAGCGACGGATCGGCGAAGTGAAGTGGGTGTACGCCTCGTAATTCAAGCCGAAGTGGCCATGGTTGTCGGCGCTGTACACCGCCTGGCTCAGGGAGCGCAGCATCACGGTCTGGATCACGTGAAAATCCGGGCGCCCCTGGATGGTTTCCAGCAGCGCACGGTAATCCTTGGGCGACGGACCGTCCTTGCCCTTGTTCAGCGACAGACCAAGCTCGCCGAGGAAAGCACGCAGTTTTTCCAGACGCTCCGGCGGCGGGCCGTCGTGGACGCGATACAGGGCAGGAATCTCATGCTTCTTGAGAAACTCGGCGGTGGCCACGTTGGCCGCCAGCATGCATTCCTCGATCAGCTTGTGGGCGTCGTTGCGCACCGTCGGCTTGATCTCGGCGATCTTGCGCTCGGAGCCGAAGACGATACGGGTTTCCTGGGTCTCGAAATCGATGGCGCCACGCACGTGACGGGCCGACAGCAACACCTTGTACAGCGCATACAGCTGCTTGAGATGGGGCAGCACTTCGCCGAACTCGCCGCGCAAGGCCTTGGCCTCGCTGGTGCGCGAGTGCTCGAGCATGGTGCTGACCTTGTTGTAGGTCAGGCGCGCGTGAGAGTGGATCACCGCTTCATAGAAGCTGTAGTCGGTCATCTCGCCGGTCTTGGAAATGGTCATCTCGCAGACCATGGCCAGGCGGTCGACCTTGGGGTTCAGCGAGCACAGGCCGTTGGACAGCTGCTCGGGCAGCATCGGAATCACGCGCTCGGGGAAGTACACCGAGTTGCCACGCACCTGCGCCTCGGCATCCAGTGCCGAGCCCAGTTTCACGTAGCTGGAAACGTCGGCGATAGCGACGTACAGGGTCCAGCCACCGTTGAACAGGCGCAGCTTGCTCTTGGCTTCGCAATAGACGGCGTCGTCGAAGTCGCGGGCGTCTTCGCCGTCAATGGTGACGAACGGCAGGTGGCGCAGGTCGATGCGCTTTTCCTTGTCCTTCTCTTCCACCTGAGGCTTGAGCTTGGCAGCTTCCTTGAGTACGGCTTCGGGCCATACGTGGGGAATGTCGTAGGTGCGCAGGGCTACATCGATTTCCATGCCCGGGGCCATGTAGTTGCCCAGCACTTCGACGATGTCACCCTGGGGCTGGAAGCGCGCGGTGGGCCAGTGGGTGATCTTCACCCCGACGAACTGGCCGATCTTCGCGGCGCCGTGGCGGCCGGGGGTGATCAGCACTTCCTGCTGCACCTTGGGGTTGTCCGGCGTCACGAAACCAATGCCGCCTTCTTCGAAGTAGCGGCCAACGATGGTTTCATGGGCACGGGACACCACTTCGACGATCACGCCTTCGCGGCGGCCTCGACGGTCCAGACCGGAGACGCGGGCCAGGGCACGGTCGCCGTCGAACACCAGACGCATCTGCGCCGGGCTCATGAACAGGTCGTCACTGCCATCATCGGGAATCAGGAAGCCGAAACCGTCGCGGTGACCGCTGATGCGGCCGGCGATCAGGTCGAGCTTGTCCACCGGGGCATAGGTGCCGCGGCGGGTGTAGATCAATTGCGCATCGCGCTCCATGGCTCGCAGACGGCGGCGCAAGGCTTCCAGCTGGTCCTCGGTGGTGAGGCCGAACTCGTCCACCAGCTCCTCGCGGCTGGCGGGGGAGCCGCGCTCGTCGAGGTGCTTGAGGATCAGCTCGCGGCTGGGAATGGGGTTTTCGTATTTTTCCGCTTCACGAGCGGCCTCGGGATCGAGGGTCTGCCAATCGGCCATTAGAGAGAATTCACCTTGTCTATATAGGCGTTAGTTTGGCATACGCGTATTGAAACGGGAAATTTCAGGCGCTGCCTGCCAGTTAAAAGCCCTGCCCCGAGGTCGAAAACAGTGTCCGGGACGCCACTGCAGAATTTTAGTCGATTTTTCTTGCCAAAGGGGTTTACAGCACAAAGAGCGCTCCGTATAGTGCGCGCCATCGACAACGCACAGCGTTGCAGATGCTGCCCAGATGGTGAAATTGGTAGACACGCCAGCTTCAGGTGCTGGTGACCTTACGGTCGTGGAAGTTCGAGTCTTCTTCTGGGCACCAATTCAGGACACGAGATTACAACAATCTTGCGTCACTCACAAAAACCCGCGAAAGCGGGTTTTTGCGTTTCAGGCTTCCGCGCGCCCTGCACGATGATTTGAATTAACAAAATCAAAACAGGGGTTTACAGATCAAAAAGGCCGCCGTATAGTGCGCCCCATCAACGGCGTACAACGCTGCTGATGCTGCCCAGATGGTGAAATTGGTAGACACGCCAGCTTCAGGTGCTGGTGACCTTACGGTCGTGGAAGTTCGAGTCTTCTTCTGGGCACCAATTCTTCACAAGAACCCGCGAAAGCGGGTTTTTGCGTTTTCGGGTTTCGAAATCCGTCCTCTTTCTCCGTATCCACGGCGCATCCTTCGCGGCCGATGACCGCTCCTACGGCGGGCTCGTACGGCGCACGAGCACCTGAGAACCCATATCGTTTACAATTGTTTCAAGATTCCGCTGCCCTGCCGTAAGGAAGTAGTCCATGACGTCTCGAAACCCCCGGTCCCTGCTGCGTGCATTGGCTGCATGCCTGCTGAGCACCGCCCTGGCCGTTCCACTGGCCCAGGCCGCCGACAAGGTCGAACTGACCCTCTACAACGGTCAGCACAAGGAAATTGGCGAAGCCATCGCCAAGGCCTACGAGGCCAAGACCGGGATTCATGTCAATGTCCGCAAGGGCAGCAGCAATCAACTGGCCAGCCAGGTGATGGAGGAAGGCGAACGCTCTCCGGCAGACCTGATCTACACCGAAGAATCCCCGCCTCTGAACAACCTGGGCGAGAAAGGCTTCCTGGCCCAGACCGACGACAGCACCCTGAACATGCTTCCACCCGAGTACGTCGCCAAGGACGGCTCTTGGATAGGCGTGACCGCTCGCGTACGGGTTGTGGCCTACAACCCAAAGCTGATCGACGAAAAGGACCTGCCTGAAACGGTGCTGGAATTCGCCGAGCCGCAATGGCAGGGCAAGGTTGGCTTCGTACCGACCAGCGGCGCCTTCCAGGAGCAGGCCGTTGCCATCATCAAGCTGCACGGGCGAGAAGCTGCCGAAGAATGGCTGACCGGCCTGCGCGCCTTCGGCAAGACCTACACCAACAACATGGTCGCCCTCAAGGCAGTGGAAAACGGCGAAATCGCCACCGTGCTGGTGAACAACTACTACTGGTTCGCACTGCAGCGCGAGAAAGGCCAACTCGACTCCAAGCTGCAGTACTTCAGCAACGGTGACGCCGGTGGGCTGATCACCATTTCCTCGGCTGCGGTCCTCAAGTCCAGCAAGCACCCACGCGAGGCCCAGGCACTGCTCGCCTACATGGCCAGCGAAGAGGGTCAGCGCGTGATCACCCAGACTACCGCTGAATACCCCCTGCACAAAGGGATGGTCTCGGACCGTGGCCTCAAGCCATTCGACGAATTGCAGGCACCTGCCATCACCCCGGCTGACATCGGCAATGCCGAGGACGCCCTGGACATGGAACGGGACGTTGGCCTGAATTGATCACCCCCCCTGTCAGTGCCATGGGGCGGCGCAAGCGTCCCTCGATCTGGGTGCTCGCGCCCGTCCTGCTGCTGGTCGGACTGAGCCTGCTGCCCCTGCTCTACGTCGGCCTTAAAGCATGGCAGGCCGGCTTGCACGAAGCGATCAGGTTGCTCTGGCGCCCCTACGTCCTGCGTTTGCTGGGCAACACCCTGATGTTGATGGCTGGGGTAACCGCGGCCTGCGTGGTGATCGGTGTGAGCCTGGCCTGGCTGCTGGAGCGTAGCGACCTGGTCGGTCGGCGGCTTTGGGGCGTGATCCTGTGCCTGCCGTTCGCAGTCCCCGCCTTCGTCAGCGGCTTCACCTGGGTTTCGTTGAGCTCCGGATTCGAGGGGTTGGGCGGCGCCATCCTGGTCATGACGCTGTCGAAATACCCATTGGTGTTTCTTCCGGTCGCGGCGACGCTGCGCAATCTGGATACCTCGCTGGAAGAGTCAGCCCGTACGCTGGGGCAGAACCGCACCGGTGTGTTCTTCAAGGTGACCTTGCCGCTGCTGTGGCCTGCAGTGCTGGGCGGGGCACTGCTGATCGCGCTGCACATGCTGGTGGAGTTCGGCGCGCTGTCGATCCTGGGATTGCAGACCTTCACCACAGCGATCTATCAACAGTTCGAGCTTGAGTTCAGCAACACCAATGCGGCAATGCTGTCAGCGCTGCTGCTGGTTCTGTGCCTGTTGCTGCTGTGGCTGGAGCTGAGGGTGCGGGGTACCGCGCGCCACATTCGTACTGGTCAAGGCGCAGCCCGCCGGGCAACACCGTTGCGGCTGGGGCCCTGGCGTGTAGTGGCGCAGCTGTATTGCCTGCTGCTGGTGGTCGTCGGCAGTGGCGTGCCGCTGGGCATGCTGGGGTATTGGCTGGTGAAAGGCTCGTCGGCCGCCTTTCCGGTGGCGGCCATTGGCGAGGCGTTGCTGACCTCGCTGTCACTGGCGCTGGGTGGCGCGGCGTTGTGCCTGGCACTGGCATTACCCGTCGGTTTGCTGGTCGTGCGCCATCGCGGCCGCCTGGCGATCTGGGCGGAGCGTTTGCCGTACCTGCTGCACGCACTGCCCGGACTGGTGATCGCCTTGACCCTGGTGTATTTCGCCCTGCACTACGTTCCGGCGATGTACCAGACCACGGGTTTGCTGTTGCTGGCCTACGCACTGCTGTTTCTGCCCCTGGCGCAGGCGCCTGTCCGTAATGCTTTGAACAAGGCTGCGCCCCAGCTGGAAGAAGCCGCGCGCACGCTGGGCGCTACGCCCTTTACTGCCTTCTGCCGGGTGACGCTGCCCATCATTTTCCCGGCCATGGCTGCGGCATTCGCGCTGGTGTTCCTGGACGGCATGAAGGAACTCACCGCCACGCTGGTTCTGGCCCCCACGGGCATGACCACCCTGGCAACCGAAGTGTGGTCACACACCTCGAACATGGAGTTCGCCGCCGCCGCGCCCTATGCGGCCTTGCTGATCCTGATCTCCGGGGTGCCGGTGTACCTGCTCACGACTCGCATGTACCTGAGCCACACACGTTAGGCCCTCCTGTAGGAGCGGTCCGTGGCCGCGAAAAGGGCAACGCGGTTCGTCAGGTAGACCGCAATGCGCCTTTCGCGGCCTATGACCGCTCCTACAGGCGGGCATCTAAGCCCGGAACTGACCCAGGCTGGCTTTCAGCTGGGCCGCGAGCTTGTCCAGTTCTCGGCTGCTGGCCGTGGTCTGCTGCACGGCGAAAGCCGCTTTCTCTGCCTGCGCATGAATCACCTGCACCCTGCCCTTCACAGCCTGCGCGCCGCGGGCCTGCTGCTCGGCGGCCTGAGTCGCCAGGCCGATCGCCGCGTGTACCTGCTCCACCGAAGTCTGCACCGCTTGCTGCAGCCGCGCGCTGTCGCGCAGCACCGCCAGACCTTCGTCCGCCTGACGTCCGGCCTGGCCGATGGCCGCCACTGCCTCGCGCGCGCCGGCCTGCAAAGCGCCGATATGGGCTTGAATGTCGCCGGTCGAACTCTGCGTCTTGCTCGCCAGCGCACGCACCTCGTCGGCCACCACGGCGAAGCCACGCCCGGTTTCACCGGCTCGCGCCGCTTCGATGGCGGCATTGAGCGCCAGCAGATTGGTCTGCTCGGCGATCCCGTGGATCACCGTCAACACCACCTCGATCTGCTGACTCTGCTCGGCCAATCGCTCGATCACCTTGGACCCACTCTGCACCTGCCCGGCCAACGCTTCGATCAAGCCGCCGACTTGTTGAGAGGCCCGAGTGTTGTCGTCCGTGGCCTGACGGATCTCCGCCACTTGTTGCAAGGCCGACTGCATCGCCTGACTCTCGGCCTGAGCCTCATCGGCCATCTGCGACAGGTCCTGCAGGCTCTGCGCCACTTCATCGCGCTGCAATTGGGCGGCATCGTCGGCCCCCGCATTGCGTTGAGCCATGCTGCCGATTTCAACCCCTGTCTTGTGCGCCACCTCGCCCGCTTCGCGAACGATAGGCTGCAGCTTGTCGACAAAACGGTTGACGGCCGATGCCATGTCGCCGATCTCGTCGCGGCTGTGGATCGCCACCCGCTTGGTCAGGTCGCCTTCACCAGCAGCCAGGTCATCCAAGGCGCCGACCAGCAGGCGCAGGCGGTGCACTACACGCCGCCCCAGCACAGCGGCGAGCACCACCAGCATGGCAAGCCCAACCAGGGCCAAACACAGCCCGATGCGCCAGCGCAACTGCGCCGCAGCGTCCTGCACTGTGCTGTGGGTATTGGCCTGCATGGTCGCTGCCGCCGATTCCGCCGACTGCAGACGGGCCTGCAGGGCCTTGGCGCTTTCGGTCGAGGCGCCTTGCAGACTTTCGCCCACCAGTTGCCCGGCACTGGTAATCAGCGCAGCAAAACGCTTGTCCAGTTCGGCCACCTGCGCTTCGACGCCCGTGCGCGAAACGGCCATCAATACACGACCGATCTCCACGCCGTTGGGATTGATCGAGGCTTCGACATAGATCACCCCAGGATCATTCCTGGCCGCATCGAGCACCTTGTCCAAAGCACGCTCACCGGCTCCCTTGGCCATCAGCGCCTGGTTGATCGGGTTGTCGCGATTCAGGTAACGGGTCAGGTGCTCGCCCTGCGCGTCGTTATAGATCACGAACAGCACGTTGGGGTTGCGCTGAGCGCGACGGGCGAACTCGGACAGCGTCGGTACATCGTTGTCCCACATGGCCCGCGGTGCGACCGAGGCCAGCAGCTCGGCCATGTCGGTGGCCGAATCCTGCAGGTCCTTGTCCAGGGTCGCTCGAATCTGCGCCTGTTCCTGGGTCAGGCGCGCCGACAAACCGGCACTCAGGCGCTGACGCGTGTTCGCGGAAAGACTTTCGAGCCCGGAGGACACCTCCGCACTGGCGCTTTGCAGTTCCCCTGTCAGCCGCTGGCTGTCCTGGGCCATGCGCTGATCCAGGTCGGCTTCAAGTGCCGTGACGGTGCTTCGGGTCAGCGCAATGGCGGCCAGCACCTGCACCAAAAGAGCGATACCCAAGGCAATGAAAACCGGACGCAGCAAGCGGCTGCGCAGAAGAGAAAGGACAGCGGACATGTGAATCCCCTTTTTATTGACGCCATCGTAATACTGGCACCTGATTCGGAATCACACAGCAAACGCCGTGCCGGACGGCCGACCTGTCCCTGAAACGACAAAAGGCCCCGAAGGGCCTTTTGCTGTGGTGCACGAACCGCGATCAGCCGAACGGATGACGCAGCACGATAGTCTCGTTGCGATCAGGACCGGTCGAGATGATATCGATCGGTGCGCCGATCAGCGCTTCGACACGCTTGATGTAGGCACGGGCGTTGGCCGGCAGTTCTTCCAGGGTTTTGGCACCCACGGTCGACTCGGTCCAGCCCGGCACTTCTTCGTACACTGGCTGCAGGCCTACGTAGCTGTCGGCGTCGGTGGGGGCAACGTCATTGCCTTCTGCATCTTTGTAGCCGGTGCAGATGTTGATGGTTTCCAGACCATCGAGTACGTCCAGCTTGGTCAGGCAGATGCCCGAGATGCTGTTCACATCGATCGCGCGGCGCAGGATGACAGCGTCGAACCAGCCACAGCGACGGGCACGGCCGGTGGTTGCGCCGAATTCATGGCCTTGTTTGGCCAGGTGCGCGCCGACTTCGTCGAACAGCTCGGTCGGAAACGGCCCCGAACCTACACGGGTGGTGTAGGCCTTGGTGATGCCCAGGATGTAGTCCAGGAACATGGGACCGACGCCCGAGCCGGTCGCCACGCCACCTGCGGTGGTGTTGGAGCTGGTCACGTAAGGGTAGGTGCCGTGGTCGATGTCCAGCAACGAACCCTGGGCGCCCTCGAACATGATGTCTTTGCCAGCGCGACGCAGTTCGTGCAGCTCGGCCGTCACGTCCAGCATCAGCGGCTTGAGCAGCTCGGCGTATTCCTTGCACTCGGCCAGGGTCTTTTCAAACTCGATGGCCGGCTCTTTGTAGTAACCGACCAGCATGAAGTTGTGGTAATCCACCAGTTCACGCAGCTTGTCTTCGAAGCGCGGCATGTCGAGCAGGTCGCCCACGCGCAGGCCGCGACGTGCAACCTTGTCTTCGTACGCCGGACCGATGCCGCGACCGGTGGTGCCGATCTTCAGCTCGCCACGGGCCTTTTCACGGGCCTGATCCAGCGCCACGTGGAAGGACAGGATCAACGGGCAGGACGGGCTGATACGCAGGCGCTCGCGCACCGGTACGCCCTTCTCTTCCAGCTTGGTGATCTCGCGCATCAGAGCGTCGGGTGCAACGACCACGCCGTTGCCGATCAGGCACTGCACGCCTTCGCGCAGCACGCCCGAAGGAATCAGGTGCAGGACGGTTTTCTCGCCGTCGATCACCAGTGTGTGGCCAGCGTTGTGACCGCCTTGATAGCGCACTACCGCGGCAGCATGTTCGGTCAGCAGATCAACGATCTTGCCTTTGCCCTCATCACCCCATTGGGTGCCCAGGACTACGACATTCTTACCCATAACACTTGTCCTCATTCGCGCAAACTTGGTGCCGGCAGCGGCCGGCAGGAATACTCAAGAGGCCAGTGGCAGCACTTGCCATTGCCCGTTCTGCTGAATCAATTGACGGTCGCAATCTGCCTCGCCAGCAGCCTCGATCGTCTGGCCCGGCAGGGCCTGGACCACGCGCTGGCCCTCGCGGCGCAGCTGGCAGACCGCCTGCCACAGTGCTGCATCAGTGCTATCGGGCATCCAGACGCCACCGCACGGCAGTTCGATTCGAGCCCGGCCCAGGGTGACCAGGGACTTGAGGTCCGTGGAAAACCCGGTAGCCGGGCGAGCGCGGCCGAAATCCGCGCCTATGTCGTCGTAGCGGCCGCCCTGAGCGATGGACTGGCCCATGCCTGGAACGAACACGGCAAACACCACGCCGGTGTGATAGTGATAACCGCGCAGTTCGCCCAAGTCGAAGTACAGCGGCAATTGCGGAAAACGCAACGACAGGCGTTCGGCGATCGTCAGCAGGTCGTCCAGCGCGGTCAGCACCGCCGCCGGTGCATTGGCCAGGCGTACCTTGGCCTGGGCCAGCACCTCTCGCCCGCCACACAGCCCGACCAGAGCCCGCAGCATCTCGGCCAGATCGGCCTGCAGCCCTTCGGTCAGGGTGATCACCTCGTCGATGGCCTTGCGCTGCAGGGCATCGAACAACTGTTGCTCGACATCCCCCGACAGGCCCGCCGCGCGGGCCAGGCCACGGTAGATACCGACATGCCCCAGATCCATGTGCACGTCTGGCACATCGGCCATTTCGAGCATGGTCAGCATCAGGCTGATGACTTCCACGTCGCTGCTGGGGCTGGCATCGCCATACAGCTCCGCACCCAACTGGATGGGGCTGCGCGAGCTGGACAGAGCGCGAGGCTGCGCATGCAGGACACTGCCGGCATAGCACAGACGGTTCGGCCCTTCACGACGCAAGGTATGCGCATCGATACGCGCCACCTGGGGCGTGATATCGGCACGGAAACCCATCTGCCGACCCGATTGCGGGTCGATCACCTTGAAAGTGCGCAGGTCAAGGTCCTGGCCGGCGCCGGTCAGCAGCGATTCGAGGTATTCGATATGCGGAGTCACGACGAACTCGTAACCCCAGCTCTGGAACAGGTCCAACACCTGGCGCCGCGCGACTTCGATGCGCGCGGCCTCAGGCGGCAGTACTTCTTCGATGCCATCTGGCAGCAGCCAGCGGTCTACCGTTGCCATTACGCCTTTCCCCTATGATCCGGGTGGCCTGCCGTCGGGCTAGCCTTGAGTGAAGCAGAAATCGCCCACCGCAAGCATGTCGCGGGGCAATGTCCTCATGAACCGGGCCTATGAATCGGCCAATCGATCTTGCAGACGCAAAAAAGCCGGGAATTTCCCGGCTGCCGCATCATACACACGTTTTGCCGATCGTTCACCCCGCCGAACGGTTAAACCGCCCGGCGGGGAAAGCCGATCAGGGCTTGTACTTCTCCATGAAGCGGAAGAAATCGCTCTTGGAGTCGAGCACCATCACGTCGCTCTTGTTGGCGAAGCTCTGGCGGTAAGCCTGCAGGCTGCGGAAGAAGGAGTAGAACTCCTGATCCTGACCATAGGCCTGGGCGTAGATGGCTGCGGCCTGGGCATCACCGTCGCCGCGCGCTTCCTCGGACTCGCGATAGGCTTCGGCCAGCAGGACGCGACGCTGACGATCGGCATCGGCACGGATGCCTTCCGCCAGTTCGTTACCCTTGGCACGGTGCTCGCGCGCCTCGCGCTCACGCTCGGTGCTCATGCGCTCGAACACGCTGCGGTTGACTTCCTTGGGCAGGTCGATGGCCTTGACGCGCACGTCGATGACTTCGATACCCAGCTCCTTGTCGGCCATGCGGTTGAGTGAGGTGGTGATGTCGGACATCAGCGCATCCCGCTCACCCGATACCACTTCGTGCAGCGTGCGCTTGCCGAACTGGTCACGCAGACCCGATTCGAGACGACGCGACAGACGCTCGTCGGCGATCTGCTTCATGCCGGACGTGGCGGTGTAGTAGCGCTCGGCATCCTTCACACGCCATTTGGCATAGGCATCGACCATCACCGCTTTCTTCTCCAGGGTCAGGAACCGCTGGGTCGGCGCGTCGAGGGTCATCAGCCGCGCATCGAACTTGCGCACCTGGTTGACGTACGGCAGCTTCACATGCAGGCCGGGCTGGACATCGGCCTGAACCACGCGACCGAATTGCAGCAGAACCGCACGTTCGGTTTGCGCCACGATGTAGAAGCAGTTCCATGCTGCCACCGCCAGAACGACGGCGACGATCAGGGCGATCACAGATTTATTGCCCATCAGCGACTCTCCCTTGAACGCATTTCACGCTGTTGCTGCTGCAGGTCGGCCGCGGCGCGGGCGCCGGCGGCGTCGCTCGCCGATGACGGCGTGCTGGCGGCAGGCGTGCTGCTGTTGTTGCGGTCACCACCGACCATCTTGTCCAGCGGCAGGTAGATCAGGTTGTTCTGACCTTCCTTGCTGGCCACCAGCACCTTGCTGGTGTTGCTGTAGACGTCCTGCATGGTTTCCAGGTACAGACGCTGGCGGGTCACGTCGGGCGCCTTGCGGTACTCGGTGACCAGCTTGGTGAAGCGATCGGCCTCACCCTTGGCACGCGAAACCACTTCGTCGCGGTAGCCGTTGGCATCTTCGATGATGCGCTGGGCCTGACCGCGAGCCTCGGGAATCACGCCGTTGGCATAGCCTTCGGCCTGGTTGCGCGAGCGTTGCTCGTCTTCACGGGCACGGATCACGTCGTCGAAGGCTTCCTGCACTTCACGCGGGGCTGCCGCGCTCTGTACGTTGACCTGGGTGACGGTGATACCGGTCTGGTAGGTGTCGAGGAACCGCTGCAGGCGCTCCTTGATCTCGCCAGCCATCTGCTCGCGGCCTTCGGTCAGCACCTGGTCCATGGCGGTGGAACCCACCACATGGCGCAGCGCACTGTCGGTGGCGTGCTGCAGGCTGATTTCAGGCTGGTCGACGCGCAGGACGAAATCCTGCAGGTTGGTGATCTTGTACTGCACGGTCAGCGGTACCTCGACGATGTTCTCGTCTTCGGTGAGCATCTGGCCCTGCTTGGTATACGAACGCTCGCGCGTGACGTTTTCCAGGTACTTGCGGTCGATCGGCGGGAAGTAGATGTTCAGACCCGGACCCACGGTTTCGTAGTACTTGCCGAAGCGCAGTACAACCGCCTGTTCCTGCTCGTCCACCACATACACCGCGCTGTACAGCCAGATAGCGCCGAGCACGGCAAGGCCGATGCCCAACAGGCCGAGACCACCGCCCTTGGACGTGCCTCCCCCGTCGCCACCACCACCTGTGCGTTTCTTTCCACCGCCGAACAGACCGTTCAGGCTGTCCTGCAGTTTGCGGAAGGCCTCGTCGAGATCCGGTGGCCCCTTGCGGTCGCCTCCACGGCGTTTTCCACCCCAAGGATCTTGATTGTTCGAGTTGCCACCCGGCTCATTCCAAGCCATAGCGCTCTCCATCTGATAAAGCAAAGACGCACCCACGGCGCGCCGACCAATGCTACAGAATGCCCGACACGACAGCACAGCTGCCACGTCAGGCTTTTATTGCAAAGTGTGTTGCTCGATGAATTCAGCGGGCTCCATGCCTTCGCGACTGACCAGGCGATTGAGTTCCGCACGTGGCAGGCGGATTGCCAGCAGACTGCCACCTTGCTCATCATGCGCTTCGCTTTGCACCGCGCCCAGCGAAAACAGCTGGGCACGCAGACGGCCCAGTTTCTGGCCCAACTGCAACGTCCCGACGAACAGGTCCTCGCCCAGCAGCTCGGCGACCGCCTGCTTGACCAGCTCGAGGCCGCGACCGTCGCGCGCCGATACCCAGACCCGGACCGGCTTGCCGTCCGCATCGCGCTGTATCTGCGGCTCGACGTTTTCGAGCAGATCGAGTTTGTTATACACCTCGAGGATCGGCAAGCCTTGTGCGCCGATCTCGGTGAGCACCGCCATGACCTGCTCGATCTGCGCCATGCGCTCGGGCTCATGGGCGTCGATCACGTGCAGCAGCAGGTCGGAGTTGCTCGACTCTTCGAGGGTGGCGCGAAACGCTTCGACCAGCTTGTGCGGCAGATGGCGTATGAAGCCCACCGTGTCGGCCAGAATCACCGGCCCCAGGTCGTTCAACTCGAGCCGGCGCAAGGTCGGATCGAGCGTGGCGAACAACTGGTCGGCTGCGTATACCTCGGAACGGGTGATCGCGTTGAACAAGGTCGACTTGCCGGCGTTGGTGTAACCCACCAGGGACACCGAGGGGATATCGGCACGCCGACGCCCCCGCCGAGCCTGCTCGCGCTGGCTGCGGACCTTCTCCAGGCGTTGCTTGATCTGGCGCAGGCGTACACGCAGCAGGCGCCGGTCGGTTTCCAGCTGGGTTTCCCCGGGACCGCGCAGGCCGATACCGCCACCCTGGCGCTCGAGGTGAGTCCAGCCGCGAACCAGCCGCGTGCTCATGTGCTCGAGCTGGGCCAGTTCGACCTGCAGCTTGCCTTCATGGGTACGGGCGCGTTGCGCGAAGATGTCCAGGATCAGACCGGTACGGTCCAGCACGCGGCACTCGAAGATCTTCTCGAGGTTGCGTTCCTGGCTGGGTGTGAGGGTGTGATTGAAGATCACCAGATCCGCGTGTTCGGTCTTGACCTGATCACGCAGTTCCTCGACCTTGCCGCTGCCGATCAGAAATTTGGCACTGGGCCGATGACGGGCGACATTGACGAATGCGACAGTTTCGGCGCCGGCCGAGATGGCCAGCTCCTGAAACTCCTGCGGGTCTTCGCGCGCCTCAGGGTCCTGACCATCCAGATGAACGAGGATCGCTCGTTCACCACCACCGTGGCGCTCAAAGAACAAGGCAGACTCCTATCAAGCGTTACCTGGGTCGGTGTCGCCCTGCTCGGATTCGGTCGCGCTTGGCAGACGAATCGGACGCACCGGTACAACAGTGGAAATCGCGTGTTTGTAGACCATCTGGCTGACAGTGTTCTTCAGCAGGATGACGAACTGGTCGAACGATTCGATCTGGCCCTGCAACTTGATACCGTTCACCAGATAGATCGAGACGCCGACCTTCTCTTTACGCAAGGTGTTCAAGTAAGGGTCTTGTAGCGAATGCCCTTTTGACATGTGCCGCACTCCTTTAAGGATCAATAGTGGAAAAGCTGTAAAAAGATGAAGGCTTTGACCGTCAGACCCCAAGGATAGACGGCAATTGCGGGACTCAGCTCAATATGGAGGCCGAGCCCAGGTATTTCAAGGTGCGAGGCAGATTGTCGCCCGCCAGGCTGTCGAGCCAGTGCAGATCGGCCCAACCGCGCAACCAGGTGAACTGCCGTTTGGCCAATTGGCGAGTGGCGATGATGCCGCGTTCGCGCATCTGCACCTCGGTCAGCTTGCCATCCAGATGATCCCAGACTTGCCGATAGCCCACCGCTCGTATAGACGCGAGCCCAGCATGCAAGTCACTTCGAGCACGCAAGGCAGTGACCTCCTGGACGAAGCCTTGTTCCAGCATTTGTTCGAAACGCATGGCAATTCGCTCATGCAGCACCGAACGATCGGCGGGCGCGATGGCCAGGTTGGCCACAGTATAGGGCAATTGCCCGCTTGCCAATGCGCCTGGTTCGGTACTTTGCGCAGATTGTCGCGCGCGCAGCTCGGTCATGCTCGAACCACTTACGCGGTACACCTCCAGCGCCCGGATCAGGCGTTGCGGATCGTTGGGATGGATGCGCGCGGCGGACACCGGATCGACCGCCGCGAGCTGGTCGTGCAATGCCTGCCAGCCTTCGCGGGCGGCCTGCGCTTCCAGGTCGGCGCGCACCTGGGCGTCGGCGCCGGGCATGTCCGCCAGCCCTTCGAGCAACGCCTTGAAATACAGCATGGTGCCGCCGACCAGCAGCGGGATATTGCCGCGCGCGGTGATCTGCGCCATGGCTTGCAGGGCGTCGCGCCGGAAATCGGCGGCGCTGTAGCTCTGCGCCGGGTCGAGGATGTCGATCAAGGCATGCGGGTGGGCCTTGAGCACCGCGGTAGACGGCTTGGCGGTGCCGATGTCCATGCCGCGGTAGACCAGCGCCGAGTCGACGCTGATCAGCTCGCAGGGCAACACCTTGCTCAGCTCGATGGCCAGGTCGGTCTTGCCGGCGGCGGTGGGTCCCATGAGGAAGATCGCCGGAGGTAGGCCACTCATCGATCAACGCCCGCGCAGGAAGAGTTTGTCCAGATCGTCCAGGCCCATCTGGGTCCAGGTCGGTCGGCCATGATTGCACTGGCCGCTGCGCTCGGTGTTTTCCATGTCACGCAACAGGGCGTTCATCTCCGGCAGGGCCAGGCGCCGGTTGGCGCGAATCGCCCCGTGGCAGGCCATGGTGCCCAGCAGTTCGTTCAAGTGTGCCTGGATGCGGTCACTGGTGCCGTACTCCATGAGGTCGGCGAGCACATCGCTGACCAGGCGATTGGCTTCGGCCTGCTTGAGCAGCGCCGGAATCTGGCGGATGGCCACGGTTTCCGGCCCCAGACGCTGCAACTCGAAGCCCAGGCGCTGGAACCAGGCCGCGTGTTCTTCGGCGCAGTCCGCTTCGCGTTGGCTCATGACCAGCGACTCGGGCACCAGCAGCGGCTGCCCGCTCAGTCCCTCACTGGCCATGGCGATCTTCAGGCGCTCGTACATGATCCGCTCATGGGCCGCATGCATGTCCACCAGCACCAGCCCTTGTGCGTTTTCGGCCAGGATGTAGATGCCCTTGAGCTGCGCCAGGGCATAACCCAACGGGGGAATGTCACCCTGGCTCTGCGGCAGGCTGGGGATCGGTGCGGTGCTGCTGCCTGCGGTCGGCAACGGCGCGAAGAATTCCCGGTAGGCGCTTTGCGCCTCGGCCACCGGCAAGGCTGCAGTCGGCCGCGGCGTGTACGAGTAACCACCACCGGAACCACCGTTCGACTGCGGTGCGGTCATGGGCGGCTGCAGCAGGTTCGCCGACAGGCCCATTTCACCCTGAGGACCGAACTCGCCGGCCTGCGCGCCACTGGGTCGCGGCGCCTGCGACTGCGCCGGCGCGGTTGCCAACTGGTCTTCAGGGCGCACGTCGGCCAGTGCACGGTGCAATGTGCCGTAGAGGAAGTCATGCACCATGCGCCCGTCGCGAAAGCGCACTTCATGCTTGGTCGGGTGCACGTTGACGTCGACGACCGCCGGATCCACTTCCAGAAACAGAACGAAGGTCGGGTGGCGGCCATTGAACAGCACGTCGCGGTAGGCCTGGCGCACCGCATGGGCGACCAGCTTGTCGCGTACCGCTCGACCGTTGACGAAGAAATATTGCAGGTCGGCCTGACTCCGGGAAAACGTCGGCAAACCGACCCAGCCCCACAGACGCAGGCCATTGCGCTCGACCTCGATCGGCATCGCCTGTTCGAGAAACGCCGGGCCACAAACCGCAGCGACCCTTCGGGCGCGGGCAGTTTCGTCATGCGCTTCGTGCAGGCCGAGGATGCTCTTGCCGTTGTGTCGCAGGTGGAAGCCGACGTCGAAGCGCGCCAGCGCCAGGCGTTTGATGACCTCCTGCAGGTGGTCGAACTCGGTCTTCTCGGTCTTGAGAAACTTGCGTCGCGCCGGGGTATTGAAGAACAGGTCGCGGACCTCGACCGAGGTGCCTACCGGGTGCGCGGCAGGCTGCACGCGGGCATCCATGTCGCGACCTTCGGTTTCGACCTGCCAGGCCTGGTCGGCAGTGGCCGTGCGCGAGGTCAGGGTCAGACGGGCCACCGAACTGATCGAGGCCAGCGCTTCCCCACGGAAGCCCAGGCTCATCACCCGTTCCAGATCCTCAAGGTCGCGGATCTTGCTGGTCGCATGGCGTGCCAGCGCCAGGGGCAGGTCGTCGGCGGAGATACCGCTGCCGTCGTCGCGCACGCGCAGCAGCTTGACGCCACCCTGTTCGACTTCGATGTCGACGCGGCGAGCGCCCGAGTCCAGGCTGTTTTCCAGCAGTTCCTTGATCACCGAGGCAGGACGTTCGACCACCTCGCCCGCGGCGATCTGGTTGGCGAGCCGCGGGCTGAGCAGCTCGATACGGGCCGATTCAGTCATTACTGGGACGCCAGGGCAGTGCTGGGAATGGTGACTTCCTGGCCAATTTTCAGTTCGTCGGTCTTCAGGTCGTTGGCGCTGCGCAGGGTGGCAATGCCCAGGTCGTAGCGCGCGGCCAGCATGGCCAGCGTTTCGCCGGGACGCACTACGTGGGTGCTGGGGCCCCGTGCGATCTTGCCGGTGTCACGCAGCCAGGCCATGTAGGTCCCGGGCGGCGGGTTCTGCTGGAAGAACTGCTTCACACCGGTACGAATGGAGCGCGCCAGAGCCTGCTGGTGACCCGAGCTTTGCAGCTTGTTGGCTTCGTTGGAGTTTGAGATGAACCCGGTTTCCACCAGGATCGAAGGGATGTCCGGCGATTTCAGCACCATGAACCCGGCCTGCTCGACACGACGCTTGTGCAGCGGCGTCACCTGGCCGATGTTGCTCAACACTTTCTGGCCCACGTTGAGGCTGGAAGTCAGCGAAGCGGTCATCGACAGGTCCAGCAGTACACCGGCCAGCATGCGGTCCTTGTCGTCCAGGCTGACGTTGCCAGCACCGCCGATCAAGTCGGAACGGTTTTCGGTATCGGCCAGCCAGCGCGCGGTTTCCGAGGTGGCGCCGCGCTCGGACAGCGCAAACACCGAGGCACCGAAGGCGGCCGAGGACGGCGCGGCGTCGGCGTGAATGGAAACGAACAGGTCGGCGCCCTTCTTGCGGGCAATTTCGGTACGTCCGCGCAGCGGGATGAAATAGTCGCCAGTGCGCGTCAGCTCGGCACGAAAGCCTTGTTCGGCGTTGATCTGGCGTTGCAGTTCCTTGGCAATCTGCAACACCACGTCCTTCTCGTGCTGGCCTCGCGGGCCGGAAGCACCGGGGTCTTCGCCACCATGACCGGCATCGATGGCGATGACGATATCGCGCTTGCCGCTGGGCACTGGCGTCAGTTTGATAGCTGGACGCGTTGGCGTGACCGGCACCGCCGGTGTGGTGGCCACGACCGGCTGAGGCGGCGCTGGTTCGGCATCGGCGGCCGAGTCGAACAGGTCGACCACCAGTCGATTACCGTATTGCTGGTTCGGCGCGAGGGTGAAGCTTTTTGGGGTGACGGCCTTTTTCAGGTCGACCACGACGCGCAGGTCGTTGGGCGTGCGCTGGGCCGAGCGCACGCTGGTGACGGGCGAGTCGCCGGGAGCGACGCTGAGCGGGGCGGACGCAGTGGCGCCGTTGATGTCGATCACCAGCCGGTCGGGCGATGTGAGCGTGAACACGCTGTGCTGGACCGGGCCGGTGAGGTCGAAGACCAGCCGCGTATTGTCCGGCGCTCGCCACAAGCGCACGCTCTTGACTTGTGTAGCGGCCACGGCATTGACGACAAAACCCGTCAACATCAGACCAACGACCGCGACCAGCGCGCGAATGCGCATACCTAACCCCATCAAATTATTTGGATTTCTGTGCCACAGCGGCACACCAGGACACGCCGCGCGGGCCCTGTGGCGATAACTTCAACAGCCTTCCGGCCGCTTGCGGGCTTATGGTAATGGTCAGGTCAGGCTTTGGCAAAAAGCCCGCACCCTGCTGGGGCCACTCGATCAGGCACAAGGCGTCCTCTTCAAAGTAGTCGCGGATGCCCAGATACTCCAATTCCTCAGGATCAACAAGGCGATACAGGTCGAAGTGAAAGGCTTTTATAGCTCCGATTTCGTAGGGCTCGACGAGGGTGAAGGTCGGACTCTTGACCGCCCCGACGTGCCCGAGGCCGCGGATCAAGCCCCGGGAAAAGGTGGTCTTGCCGGCGCCCAGATCACCTTCCAGAAAGATCAGTCCGTGGCCTTGGGTGACCTCTGCCATGCGCGCACCGAACGCGACCATCGCGTCCTCGCCTTCAATGAAAATCTCTACTTCTGACACGGGTAATGCTCCTCGAGCAACTGACGAATGGCAGGGATCAGATCGCTGGCGGCCAGGCCGCGGCCGCCCTCGCCCGACCGTTCTCCGGCACAGGCGTGCAGCCATACGCCCAGACACGCCGCATCGAAGCCGTCCAGACCCTGGGCGCGCAGTGCGCCGATCAGCCCGGCGAGGACATCGCCCAGCCCACCGGTGGCCATGGCCGGATGACCGTGCTCGCAGATCGCCAGGCGACCGTCGGGCGCCGCGATCAGGCTGCCGGCGCCCTTGAGTACACACACTGCCGCATATTGCCGGGCCAGGCGCCGGGCTGCAGCGGGGCGGTCTTCCTGGACCTGCGCGGTGGAAATGCCGAGCAGCCGCGCCGCTTCGCCAGGATGCGGGGTCAGTACCGCATCGGCGGGCAGCGTGACGGCGCCCTGGGCCAGCTGATTAAGGGCATCGGCGTCCCACACCTGTGGTTTGTCCTGGCTGGCCGCCACCGACAGCAGGCTGCGCCCCCAACCGGCCTGGCCCAGGCCGGGCCCGACCACCAGCACGCTAGCGGCCTCGGCCATTGGCAGGAGCTGATTGGCCGAGGCGATATCGGCCACCATCACTTCCGGCAGGCGCGCCAGCGCCGGCGCTACGTGCTCGCCTCGGGTGGCCAGCGAGACCATGCCGGCCCCGCTGCGCAGCGCGCTTTGGGCGCTGAGCAGCGCCGCGCCGCCGGTGCCGTGGTCGCCGCCGATCACCAGCACACGGCCGTACATGCCCTTGTGCGCATCCATCGGCCGCGCCGACAGGACTGGCAAGGTGGCCGGAGTGAGCGGCACGGCGGCCGCTGGCTGGCTGTGCACTACGTCGGGTATTTGCGTGTCTGGCGGCATGCTTGAACCTTTGCTGTCGATGTCTGGCAGAATTATACCCACCTCCGCACCGGTTTCCTCGCTCGCATGTCTGCTCCCACCATCGACCTTCCCGCCCTGGCGCTCTCCATCAAGCAATGGGGGCGCGAACTGGGTTTCCAGCAAGTCGGCATCGCCGGCCTGGACCTGGCCGAGCATGAACAACACCTGCAACGTTGGCTGGAGGCTGGCTACCATGGCGAAATGGACTACATGGCCGCCCACGGCAGCAAGCGTTCACACCCCGAGCAACTGGTACCCGGCACCTTGCGCGTCGTTTCGCTGCGCATGGACTACCTGCCCGGCGACACGCACATGGCGCAACGCCTGGCCGAGCCGGAAAAAGCCTACGTCTCGCGCTATGCCCTGGGTCGCGACTACCACAAGCTGATCCGCAAACGGGTGCAGCACCTGGCCGAGCGCATCCAGCAGGACATCGGCCCGTTCGGCTTTCGCGCCTTCGTCGACAGCGCGCCGGTGCTGGAGAAAGCCATCGCGCAGGAGGCGGGGCTGGGCTGGATCGGCAAGAACACCCTGGTCCTCAACCGCAAGGCGGGCAGCTACTTCTTCCTCGCCGAATTGTTCGTCGACCTGCCGTTACCGGTCGACGAAGCGCACGCCAGCGAACACTGCGGACGCTGCACGGCCTGCCTGGAGATCTGCCCCACCGCTGCCTTCGTCGGGCCCTATGTGCTGGACGCCCGCCGCTGCATTTCCTACCTGACCATCGAGCTCAAGGGCCCCATTCCCACGGAGTTGCGGCCGCTGATCGGCAACCGCGTGTTCGGTTGTGACGACTGCCAGATCGTCTGCCCCTGGAACCGCTTCGCCCGCCCCTCGGGCGAAGGCGATTTCCAGCCGCGGCATCAGTTGGACAACGCCGAGCTGGCCCAGCTGTTTCTGTGGGATGAAGAGCACTTCCTGAGCAGCACCGAGGGCTCGCCCCTGCGTCGCGCCGGTTACGAGCGTTTCCTGCGCAACCTGGCAGTGGGATTGGGCAACGCGCCATCGAGCATTCCGGTACTCGAAGCCCTGAAGACGCGCCGCGAAGACCCCAGCGAGCTGGTCCGCGAACACGTCGAATGGGCCCTGGCGGCCCATGCTCAACGGTCGTCGTAGACGAACTTGGGCATTTCCCAGTGGAAACGGATCGCCAACAGGCGCAGCAGGAAGCCACCGAACAAGGTGATCGACAGCGCCTGAATCGGCACCAGTTCCAGGTAGGTGCAGCCCAGAAAGCACCAGGCCGAGGCAAATGAAACGCTGGCATACAGCTCACGGCGGAACACCAGGGGAATGTCGTTGCAGAGGATGTCACGCAGGATACCGCCGAACACCCCGGTAATCATGCCGCTGATGGACGCCACCAGATAATCGTGACCCAGCTCCAGGGCGGTCATGGTGCCGATCAGCGTGAACGCCACCAGCCCCAGCGCATCGAGCACCAGAAACAGCGAGCGCAAGCGGCGCATGAGCGGCGCGATGAAGATCGTGACCAACGCCGCGACACTGGTCAGCACCAGATACTCGGGGTGCTTGACCCACGTCAGCGGATAGTGCCCCAGCAACACATCGCGCATCGACCCGCCACCCAATGCAGTCACACAGGCGATCAGCACGACACCGAACCAGTCCATCCCGCGCCGCCCTGCGGAAAGGGCTCCGGTCATGGCTTCAGCGGTGATGGCGATGAGGTAGAGGGTCAGCAGCATGGGAACCGGAGGACAGAAGACACGTAGTGTGATGGGCGCGGTATGAAGTGGAACATGGGTGCCGCGGTGGACGCCCATCATACCGGGCGCCCCCATGTGCTGTCCGCTTCACGAGGCCTAGATGCACAGAGTGAGCTCATTGCCCATAGGATAAGTACAGCACGCCAAGGCGTATCCATCTGCGCGCTCCTTCGCACTCAGGGCGAAATCCGCGTCGCGACGACACTCGCCATTCAGAACCTTGATCTTGCAGGCACCACAGATTCCAGCACGGCATTGACTGCGCACTTTCTGGCCCTGGGCTTCCAGCTGCTCAAGCAGCGTCAACGACTGGACCGCGTCGAACTCGACACCTGACGCAGGTATCTTCAAACGCACCGTTCCAGTGTTGCCCTGAGCCGCGGGCAGCGGCGAGTCGGACGAGCTGAATGCTTCGATGAAGTACCGAGCAGCACCATGTCGAACCGTCATGGCCCGGTGCATTTGGTCGGCAAATGCCTGGCTACCGCAAATCACTACACCCTGCGGCGCTTGCAGAGCATCCAGTGCGGCCTGGCTTGGCCGCCCCCGCAACAAGCATCCATTGTCTTGGTACAACGACTGACGGGTTATATGGATGCGCAAGGTGAACCAGCGCTCGGCAAGCTCTAGAATCATGAGTTCGGCGAGGCAAGGTACAGTGTCCAGAGAGGGCGTGCACAACAGCAAAGTGGTCCGCGGCACTGGGCCACCTTGCCGTACCCGATGCCTGAATTCGCGTATCAATGCCAAGGGCAAGGTAAAACCGATACCACCGGCCAACAGCGCCACGCTATCGAAGCCGGACAGCTGCTGTGCGGTGATGTCCCCTGCAATGCCCACGCAGCGCACCAGAGCGCCGACCATCAGATGACTGAACATCGCCTCCGAGACCCCCTTTGAAGGCACGCGTTGGACAATTATCTCGACTCGCCGCGGCCCGGGGCATGCCACGATCGAATAGCAGGCCCTACGCACACGGCCGTTCACGTCTGCGTATTCCAGTATCAGATACCGACCTGGGACACACTCCTCTGCCTGTTGCTCATTAAGTACCGTGAGAACGAACCTTCGTGCGTTCTCGGCAATATCGCACGCCACATCACAGCGCAGAAAACCTGGCTCAAGAGGCTTCCGAGCAGTGGGGCCTTCCTTGACCGAAAGGGCCATCTATTCCAGACCTATACGTGCGAGCAGACTGAAAACCGACTCCGTGTAAACTTCTACCTCGCTAGATCGGGAACATTCCATCAGCATGGCTTCATGGCCTTGGAATCCGGCCAGAGAAAGTGCTTGAGCCCAGGCACCCATTTCGTTGTCGGCAAACATCTCCACGGTCTTGGCAATGACCGCCTGCAAGTACGCCCGCTCGCGAACGCTGAGCGTATGAACGATATCGCACGCCACAAAGCTGAAAACGCTTGAATGACTCCACTCGTCCACTGCGTGAGTGCGGGTTACCTCATGGCACACCTGCTGGATGGAATCATCCTCGGACAAGGTTTTGAGATAGTCGGTAATCAAGGTTTCGCTAGCACAGGCAATACCGAATCGAGTCAGCCGCCGCTGCCACTCAGCCGTGCACGTGGCCAATATCTGATCTCGCCAGCGGATAAGATTGAAATCAGTGAAATCGAGATAGGGCAGCTTTCGGTTCAGATAGATGTAATTGCATGCCGTGACCGACATCTTGGTATGGAGCGCTTCATCGAGCAGCGCCTCCGACATCACGCGTTGCAGGATGTCACGGTTGCTAGACTCGACAGGCGGCCTTTTGATGATGTCCTCGCAGGCCGGCGTCACGATGTCGCATTCGATATAGATGGTTTTGAGGTTATAGATAATCCAGCCGTAGGACAGACATCTGGATTTCATCTCAGCCGAAGCCGCCTGCCAGTTTGGATGGCTTCGAAAAGGAACGAGCGACTCGCTAAAGTCCAACCTGCCGTGCTCGAAGAGCAATTCACTGTACGGGGTCGCATCATTATTGACTGCTGCCCGTACGTCCCATAAAGAAGACAACTTCTCCAGCATGTTCCTGACGCCATCATGGCTTTGCGGACCAACTTCCATATTCACGTGCTGCGTACCTCTTTACCTGTGATGTTCAACCAATAACGCCATTACTGGCATTCAAGTCTTTGCAAAGATGCCCTGCGCATACAGCAACCGAATCCCGTCGGGCGTGGATTCCAGCAGCCGGCGCTCACCCGTCTTGCGTTGTATATCGAGGGTGTAGCCCTCGCCTTCGGGGAAGCGGCGGACTACATCGGCCAATGCATGCTCGGCAGCGGCATGCTCGATATCGAACTGGCACCAGTACGCCCGGTGCAATTGAACGATGACGCGAAAGTGCTGCATGGTTTCTATTCTCCTGAAGGGGGACCCAGCACTCGGCTGGCCCAGTTCTCGATCTGGCCCGTTGCCAGGCGTCGCTCCACCAGTGCGCGCCAGGAAGGTACGAGCGGCAACTGCGCGAATTGGCTCAATTCATCGAAGTCCAGCGAGCGCTCGTACAACAGCGCGATGACTTTGCGCAGTGGCCATCGAGGGATTGGGCGATCCTGAAGCACGATGGGGTCGCCTGCCTGCAGGACACCGCTTTCGAGCACCCGGTAATACCAGCCGGTCATCGCACTGGCTTGCATGCGCAAGGCCATATCGCTCACTTCGAAGCGATCGTTGAGCTTCCAGCAAGGCTGCCGGGTCTGGCTGACTTCCAGCAACACGCTGCCACATCGAAAGATGTCGCCCAGGCACACCTGGGTTTCGTCTACACCGACAGTCGACAGGTTCTCGCCGAATGCAGCTGGCTGTGCCAGGCGTGGATGCTCGCCGATGAGCCGCTTCCATGCGTGGTAGTGCTCGAACGGATAATGGTGAATGGCTTTGTCGGGGCCGCCGTGAATGCGGCGATCCCCCTGCTCATCGCCCATGATTCCCAGTGTTCCCACTTCAACCGGCCCGGGGAGCGGGACCTTGTCGATGCCGGTGAAACTGCCTGGGCGCGTGAAGGGGCGCGACGTGCCGGCGAGCACGTGCCGCAATTCGATGGTGGGCAGCTCCTCACTCATCGCAGCCGTGCCAGCCAGTCGGTCAGGATCACGCTGGCTACCTGTGCGCCTGTGCAGCCTAGTGCCTGCGCCTGGGCACGCAGTTCGCGGGGGTCGATACGCTGCTGATGCAGCTCGTTGGCATGGCCGACCAGCCATGCTTCGAGCATCTGCGGTGCCACCTCGAGATGAAACTGCAGGGCCAGGACCTTATTGCCCAGGCTGAACGCCTGATGGGGACAGGCGTCGGTGGCAGCGAGCGCCACGGCCTGAGCGGGGATGTCGAACTGATCGCCGTGCCAGTGCAACACGGGGGTTCCCTGTGCCAAGGGCGCGAGGACAGAGTTGTGTCCGGCGTCGGTCAACGTGATGGGGCCGAAACCGATTTCCTTGTGTCCCATGGCAGCGACGCCCGCACCCAGGGCGCGGGCGATCAGCTGTGCGCCCAGGCAGATACCCAACAAAGGTTTGCCGCTGTCCAGGCGTTGGCGAATGAGTTCGAGCTCGTCCAGCAGGAATGGGTACAGCGCCTCATCGAAAGCGCCGATTGGCCCGCCCAGAATGATCAACAGGTCTGCCGAGATCACATCGAGGGACGCCAGCGGGTGCAGTGGCGCCTCTATCATTTCGATTTCATACCCCTCGGCTTCCAGCACCGGGGCCAGACTGCCCAGGTCTTCGAAGGCGAGATGCCGCACTACCAAAGCACTTTTCATTTATGTACCAATACAATAATATGAATGTATGAATACATTATTGACGAATGCGTCCACTGCCGTCGAGATCGCGGAGGCCATCGAGCGGCAGATACGCCAGGGTGATTTGCTTCAAAACGCTTCACTGCCTTCGGTGCGCGACTTGGCCGCGCAGCTCAAGATCAGCCCCAATACCGTTGCGGCGGCGTACAGAAGGTTGCGTGACAGCGGCACCGTGGTGACCGACGGGCGTCGCGGGACTCGGGTCAGCGCGCCGGCTTCGGAAATTGTCGAGTACGGCTTCGTGCTTCCTGAAGGGCTGTACGACATGGCCAGCGGCAACCTCGATGCCACGCTGCTGCCAGCGCCCGATCCCGAATGGCTGCTGCGCAACGTCACCCAGAGTGGTTTCGACCCGTTCGGCGATGACCCGCAGTTGTCGAGCCTGGCCCGCGAATGGCTCGACAGCCAGCAACTGCCCAGCGAGCACGTAGGTGTGTATTGCGGCGCGCTGGATGCAGTGGAGAGAGCGCTTCGTGCACGCTGCCGCCCGGGCGCCACGGTGCTGATCGAAGACCCATGCTGGCCGCCGTTGCGCGACCTGCTGACCGGACTACAGCTCAAGCCAGGGGGATTGAGCATGGACGAGCATGGCGCGCTGGCCCCGGCGCCGGAGGTGCTGCGTGGTGCGGCGGCCGTGGTATTGACGCCCCGTGCACAGAACCCGACCGGCTGCTCGTTCGATACCCCGCGCTGGCAGCAATGGTCAGCGGTCCTGCAGGACGCACCGCACACCCTGCTGGTGATCGACGATCATTGGGGACCGTTGAGCCAGGCCCCGGCCATCGACCTGCAACCGCTGCCGCAGCATTGGCTCTATGTGCTGTCGACCAGCAAATTCATAGGGCCCGACCTGCGCGTCTCGATTGCGGGCGCCAGCGCGTCCTTGCATGGCGAGATGCAACGCCAGCAGCGGGTCGGGCCGCGCTGGGTCAGCCTGCTGCTGCAGCGACTGACCGCCCATCTGTGGAACAGGATGTTGCAAGCGGGCCGCTTGACGGAAGTGGGTGCGGCCTATCGAAGCCGTCGACAATCGCTGGTCGAGGCACTCGAACTCATGGGTGTGAGCCTGTCCAGCTCAGGCGAAGGCCTGCACCTGTGGCTACCGGCCATTGACGAAACATCGACGGTGCAGGCCCTGGCCTCCGCAGGCTGGGCAGTCCAGGCAGGCAGTCCGTTTCGATTGCAGAGTGGGCCGGCGGTGCGCGTCAGTGTCGGTAATCTGGCCGAGGCCGATATCGCGCGACTGGCTGCCGATATCGCCAGTGCATTGCAGGCAGCGCGGCGTCGGGTGTATTGAGGGAGGTTGGCTCGAGGGCCTCTTCGCGGGCAGAGCCCGCTCCCACAAAGGGCTTGTCATAGGCTGGGAACCCGCTCCCACAAAGGGCTCGTCATGGACTGAGAACCCGCTCCCACACCGGCCTCTTCGCGGGCAGAGGGATCGCCGCCCGCTTCGTTTCCGCTGCAGGGTTCTACGGGCGTCAGAACTTGATGAAGTGCTTGCGGTAGTGCTGCAGCTCGGCGATCGATTCGCGGATATCGTCCAGGGCCAGGTGGGTGCTGCCCTTCTTGAAGCTGTCCTTGACCTCGGGCGCCCAGCGCGCGGCCAGCTCCTTGAGGGTCGAGACGTCCAGGTTGCGGTAGTGGAAGTAGTTTTCCAGCTCACGCATGTGGCGGTAGAGGAAGCGGCGATCCTGGCAGATGCTGTTGCCGCAGATCGGCGACTTGCCCTTGGGCACCCACTGCTCCAGAAAGGCGATGGTCTGTGCTTCGGCCTGGGCCATGCTGACGGTGCTTTCGCGAACGCGCTGGGTCAGGCCCGAGCCGCCGTGCTGGCGGGTGTTCCACTCGTCCATGCCGGCCAGGATCTCGTCGCTCTGGTGGATGGCGATGACCGGGCCTTCGGCCAGGGTATTGAGGTCGCTGTCGGTGACGATGGTGGCCATTTCGATGATGACGTCGTGGTCCGGGTCCAGACCGGTCATTTCCAGGTCGATCCAGATCAGGTTCTGTGGGTTCTGCATTGGGGGGGCTCCTGGGTGTAGCTGCGCAGTCTAGCGTAGCCGGGCGTGCTAGTATCCCGCCTTCGTTCACGCTTGAACTCATTTACACGGAACACACATGGCCAAACGCCAACTGAACCGCCGCCAGAACTGGCGCATCGAAAAAATCCAGGGCGAGCGCGCCGCACGCGCCGCCAAGCGCGAGTCCCAGGCCCTGGAGACCCTCGAAGGCGGCGACCTGGGTCCCGAGCAGACGGGGCTGGTCATCGCCCACTTCGGTGTTCAGGTGGAAGTCGAGGCACTGGAAGGCGAGCACGCCGGTCAGGTCTGCCGTTGCTACCTGCGGGCCAACCTGCCCTCGCTGGTCACCGGCGACAAGGTGGTCTGGCGCGCCGGCAACCAAGGCATCGGGGTCATCGTCGCGCAGCTGCCGCGCAGCACCGAACTGTGCCGTCCCGACAGCCGCGGGCAGCTCAAGCCGGTCGCGGCCAACGTTGACCTGATTGTCATCGTGTTCGCGCCCATGCCCGAACCCCATGCCAACCTGATCGACCGCTACCTGGTGGCCGCCGAACACGCCAGCATCCATCCCCTGCTGCTGCTGAACAAGGCCGACCTGATCGACGAGCAGAACGCGCCCGCGCTCAACGCGCTGCTGGCGGTCTATCGACAGTTGGGTTATCCATTGCTGGAAGTATCGGCGCATCAAGGCGATGGCATGCAGCAGTTGCAGGCACGTTTGGACGGCCATATCAGCGTGTTCGTCGGTCAGTCGGGGGTGGGCAAGTCGTCGTTGGTCAACAGCCTGCTGCCCGAAGTGCAGGCGCGGGTGGGTGCGCTGTCGGAATGGTCCGGCCAGGGCACGCACACCACCACCACCGCACGCTTGTTCCACTTCCCGGGCGGCGGCGAACTGATCGACTCACCCGGCATCCGTGAATTCGGCCTGGGCCACGTCAGCCGGGCGGATGTCGAGGCCGGCTTCATCGAGTTCGCCGACCTGCTGGGCACCTGCCGTTTCCGCGACTGCAAGCACGACCGCGAACCGGGTTGCGCTCTGCTCGGGGCGCTGGAAGACGGCCGTGTGCAGCAACAGCGCATGAACAGCTACCGCTCGATCATCGCCAGCCTGACCCAGGACACCTACTGACCGGTCCTGTCCTGAGGCCCCAGCGCCTGGACGATGTAGTCCACGAAGGCGCGCAGCTTGGGGGAACGGTAGCGCGCCTGTGGATAAAGCAGGTGCATGGGTCTGCCGGGCAGTGCGTATCGAGCCAGCACCTGGACCAGCTTGCCCTCTTCCAGGTCGCGGCGCACCAGCACATCAGGGAGCATGACCAGGCCCATGCCCGCCAGAGCGGCCTGACGCAGTCCCGCGCTGCTGTTGGTGACCAGTCGCCCTTGCACCTCGACGCCAATCGATCCATCCGGCCCCTGCATGGACCAACGTTTCTGCGTCCCGCGCCACTCATCGCCCGGGTTGTACATGAATTGCAGGCACTCATGCGCAGCCAATTCCTCGGGATCGCAAGGCGTGCCATGGCGACGCAAGTAGTCCGGGGACGCACAGATACTCAATCGATAGTCGTCCAGCGGACGGGCGATCAAGGTCGAGGGTTCGAGATTGCCCAGCCGTAGTGCGGCGTCGAACTGCCCGTCGAGCATGTCGTGTACCTGGTCACTGAGGCTGAGACTGACGCTGATCTGTGGATAACGTTGGAGAAATCCCGCCAGTGCGGGTGTCAGGCACTCAGCGCCGAAGGTCGGCGGCGCGGTGATGCGTAACAGTCCCTGCGCGGTGCCTTGGGCGCGTTCGGCCCAGCGCTCCGAATCGGCGACCAGCCCCAGCACCTCAAGACAACGCTGATAGTAGGCCTGCCCGGCGTCGGTCACCTGCTGGCGGCGCGTGGTGCGCAGCAACAGGCTCACGCCCAGACGCTGCTCCAGTGCCTGCAAGTGGTTGCTGACCATGGTCGTGGACAGATCGCACGCCTTGGCCGCTGCAGTCATGGTGCCTAGCTCCACCACTTTTACGTACACCTGCATCGCCTGGAACAGGTCCATTATCAACTCCCGGTGAAAGGTGCATTCAGCTTAACGCCATTTATCCACCTGAGGTTGAAAGCAATACTGCACATTCATTTCACCGCCGAGACTTCCATGATGAGCGCAAGCCACCTGATGCCTACCTATCAACCGCTGCCGCTGACGTTCAGCCATGGTCGCGGCACTCGTCTGTGGGATAACGCGGGCCGTGAATACCTGGATGCCCTGGCCGGGGTAGCAGTGACCAACGTGGGGCATAGCCACCCGGAGGTGGTGGCCGCCATCGTCGAGCAGGCCGGGCTGTTGCTGCACACCTCCAACCTGTACGCCATCGACTGGCAACAGCGGCTGGGCGCGAAGCTGGCCGAGAAGTCCGGGCTTGCCCTGGCGTTCTTCAACAATTCCGGCGCGGAAGCGAACGAGACCGCGTTGAAGCTGGCCCGGCTGCACGGCCACAGCCGCGGTATCGCCAAGCCCTTGGTGGTGGTCATGGACAACGCCTTTCACGGCCGCACCCTGGCCACCCTGGCGGCCAGTGACGGTGCGCACCTGAGCGCCGGCCTGGGCCAACTGCCTGGAGACTGCATCAGGATTTCCTTCGGCGACCTGGATGCGCTGGCCACTGTCACCCAGGCGTTCGGCCAGCGCATCGTGGCGGTGCTGCTCGAGCCGATCCAGGGCGAAAGCGGTGTGCACGTCGCCTCGACATCCTACATGCGGGCCCTGCGCGAGCATTGCGACAGCCACGGCTGGTTGTTGATGCTCGATGAGATCCAGACCGGCATTGGCCGCACTGGTCAGTGGTTTGCCTACCAGCATGCCGACATCCAGCCCGATGTGGTCACTCTGGCCAAGGCCTTGGCCAATGGCATTCCGATCGGTGCGTGTCTGGCCACCGAGGCCGTGGGCCGCCTGTTCCAGCCCGGTGGCCACGGCAGCACCTTTGGCGGCAACCCCCTGGCGTGCCGGGTCGGTTGCACGGTGCTCGACATCATCGAGCGCGAGCAACTGCTGGATAACGCCGCGCGCCAGGGGCATGCGCTGCTCGAACGGCTGCGTAGCGAAGTGGGAAACATGCCTGGCGTCAAAGCCGTTCGGGGCCTGGGCCTGATGATCGGTGTGGAGCTGGACCGGCCCTGCCGCGAACTGATGCAGCGAGCCGCAGAAGAGCATGGCCTGCTGATCAACGTGACCCGGGGCACTACCATTCGGCTGCTGCCACCCCTGACCCTGAACCATGCCGAAGTGGAGCGCATCGTCGGCACCGTGCGTGCGCTGGTGCAGAAGCTATAGGCTTCGTCTGTAAGGATAATTACCGGCAGCAGTAGGGCTTGTCTCTTTTCGATGACATCCCTTGCCGCTTAAACGGCATTGAACAATCTTTCAGCCTTCAGCACCCACGATGAAGGCTTTCCATGTCCCACCTGCCCGTTGCTTGCCTGCGACTTGCTCGATTCATTGCCGGCGGACCTGGGCGATGAGCGTGTTCATTGGCTATCAGCATGTCGATCTGCCCCAGGCCTTGCGGGTCAGGAAATACTTGCGCAGGGCCGGGATCGAGGTGGGCATGGACGTGATGGACTTCGATTCGTTGACCACGCTGCACGTCACCGAAACGCTCACTGCGCATATCCGCGACTGCACCCACGTGATCCTGATGATCTCGCACTGCAGCGCGCGGCGCTGGTGGATACCGTTCTGCATTGGCAAGGCCACCTCGTGGGACCGGCGCCTGTGCCTGTATCGGCTGGGCGATCAGGCACTGCCCGAATACCTGGCGCATTGGCCGACCCTGACCCGCCCGCAGCAGTTGGACTTCCTCATCGAGGCCTATCACCGCGAGGCGGCCATGCGCCTGCCGGCAGGCCAACGCGAGACGCCACTGCCGGTGCAAGCGCGAGATATCCACAGGGGCCTGCGCGAACGCATCGGCCGGGGTTTCTAACGGCTTATCGTCTCAGGGCGCAGGCTTGCCCGGCTCGACCAGCTTGGCCGAGCCGTCTTCGAACAGGTTCAGGCGCTGCCGCAGTTCGCGCGGCTGCACCGGTGCGCTGGGGTCGCCGATCGAAGCGCCTGGTGGCGCAGCACCGGGGGCCGTACCGGGATTGGGCGCTTCCAATGCCGGCTGATCACCTTCGATGTCGCGCTGGGCCTTTTTGGTCAGCACCACGATGTCGATGCGGCGATTGATGGAGTTCAGCGGATCCTTGCGGTCGAACAACGACGATGAACCATAGCCGACCACGCGAGCGATCTGATCCTCCGGATAGCTGCCCGCCACCAGGGCTCGACGCGCGGCATTGGCGCGGTTGGACGACAGCTCCCAGTTGCCGAAGCCGCCCGACGCACTGCCGGCGTAGGGCTTGGCGTCGGTATGGCCGCTGATGCTGATCTTGTTCGGCACCGCCTTGATGGTGTCGGCCATGGCCAGCAGGATGTCCTCGAAATAAGGCTTGAGCCGCGCACTGCCCAGGTCGAACATCGGCCGGTTCTCGGCATCGGTGATCTGGATACGCAAGCCGTCCTGCGTGATTTCAAAAAGGATCTGGTCCTTGAATTTCTGCAGTTGGGGATTTTCGTCGACCTTGTTCTGCAGCTCCTGCAACAGCAGTTCCAGGCGTTCCTTTTCAACCTGTTCGGCTATTTGCTGGGCCTGTTCGGCTTCCACCTGATTCGAGGTTTCCGGCTTGGGCGGCGAGACGTCGACGTCCGGATTCAGGGTTTTCTCGGGCGAGAGCTGCGGAGAGCCGCCTAGGTCGATGACATAGGGCGTGCCGCTTTCGGAGAAGCCGATCGGGTCCTTGAAGTAACCGGCAATGGCGATCTTCTGCTCGGGTGTGGCGTTGGACAACAGCCAGAGCACCAGGAAAAACGCCATCATCGCCGTCGCGAAGTCGGCGAAGGCGATCTTCCAGGCGCCACCGTGGTGGCCGCCGCCAAAGCGCTTGACCCGCTTGACGATGATGGGCTGGTTGTTTTCCATGACTCAGCGACCGCGTACGGCTTGTTCGAGTTCGGCGAAGCTTGGGCGGTGTGCCGGGTACAGCACCTTGCGCCCGAACTCCACGGCCAGCGACGGCGGCATGCCCGACGCCGAAGCCACCAGCGACGCTTTGATGGCTTCGTAGACGTTCAGCTCTTCCTTGGCGTCGTGGCCCAGGCAGGTCGCCAGCGGGCCGAAGAAACCGTAGGCCGCCAGGATCCCCAGGAAGGTACCGACCAGTGCAGCGCCGACGTGACCACCGATCGCCGCCTTGTCGCCGTCACCCAGCGACGCCATGGTCACCACGATGCCCAATACCGCCGCAACGATACCGAAACCTGGCAGCGCATCGGCGATACCGGTCACGGCGTGGGACGGATGCTCGAGCTCTTCCTTCATGCTCAGCAGTTCCATGTCGAACAGGCCTTCGAGTTCGTGCGGCGCCATGTTGCCCGACGACATGATGCGCAGGTAATCGCAGATGAACGCGATCATCTGCTCGTCCTTGAGGATGGTGGGGTACTTGGCGAAGATCGGACTGGCGGCGACGTCTTCGATGTCGGCCTCGATAGACATCATGCCCTCGCGACGACTCTTGTTGAGAATCTCGAACAGCAGGCTCAGCACTTCCAGATAGTAGGCATGGCTGAAGCGCGACTTGAACATCTTCAACGACTTCTTCAGCACGATCATGGTGGTGCTGCCGGGGTTGGCCTGCAGAAACGCGCCCAAGGCCGCACCGCCGATGATCATCACCTCGAAGGGTTGGACCAGGGCGGCCAGTTGACCATGTGAAAGAACGTATCCGCCCAGCACGCTCGCGAACACGACAATGATGCCAATGATTTTAGCCATGGATAAAAAACACTTCAGAAGTCGGGTTCAGGGACGAAAAAGGTGGTGTGGAATCTGTTGTTCTCCTTATCGGCAGAACTGCGCCAGACTATAGGCAGCGGTTTTCAAAAGCCAGTTTGGTCCGTTCGTGTAGTCGGCCTGCATTCAGGCATGCATCAGGATAAGCATAGTGTCCAACGCCAAGCCCCAAACCCTAGACACCTGGCTCGCACTGCTCGACGGCGTGCGCCTGCCGATTCCCAAGCTGTACCACGACAAGGTTCGCGCCGCGATCAAGGATCGGCGCCGCTCGCTGCGCGACATCGCCGACCTGATGCAGCACAGCCCCGCACTGGTGCTCAGCGTGATGCGCGAAGCCAACCGGCATGCCAGCAACAGCCTGGCGGAGCCGGCGGAAAGCCTCGAAGTGGCGCTGAACCGGCTGGGCCTGTCGCGGGCCGAAGAGTTGTTGATGCGCCTGCCCGCCCAGGAGCCGCAACAGATGCCCCTGACCTTGCGCCAGCTGCAGATGATCAGCCAGCACGCCAGCCAGCAGGCCAATGGTCTGTTCGCCGCAAGGCTGGCGCGGCTGTGGCAGGAAATTCATTGGGGCAGCCTGCTGTTTCTTTCACCGCTGTGGCCGTTGGCGGCGACCTACCCCGAGCTGCTCGATGAATGGCAGCGGCGCGTCACCGGTGAAGGTGAAGCGGCGGTCAAGGTCGAGCAGGAGCTGTTCGGTGTGCCGTTGCTGGTGCTGTGTCAGGCACTGGCGCAGAAATGGCGCCTTCCCGCCTGGGTGCTGCATGGCTATCGGCTGCTGCTGGAGGAGCGTCGGGCGCTGGTGCAGGCGCTGCACATTGCCCGCGACAATCAGCATCGTTTGCGCCAGCAACAGCAGTTGGACGACGAGCCGGCGTTGCGGCGCTGGTTGAACCAGCCCGCCAACACCATTCTGATGGCCAACGGCCTCGCCCTGGCCGCGCAACAGGGCTGGTTCACGCCGCACCTTCAGCGCTGGCAGTACCTGAGCTGCCTGTACCTGCAAGTGCCGCTGGAACAGGTTCAACAGCAGGTCCATCAACACGCGGTGCACAGTGCCCGAGTGCACTGCGCCGCCGACCTGTGGCATCCGGCACGCAACCTGCTGTGGCCGCCACCATACAAGGGACCGGCGCCCGACACCGATCCAGCCCCGGCACCGAGCGAAGAGGCGCTGGCGCACTGGCGGCAACTGTGCACGCAACTGCTGACCACGCCGACGCCGTTCAACAATGCTTTGCACCTGACCACTTGCGCGCGCGATGCCCTGCTGGCGTGCGGCATGCAGCGCGTGCTGCTGCTGATGGTCGACCGCAATCACGGCAGCCTGCGCGTGCACCAGAGCGCCGGACTGCCCAAGGAAGTCGCGGCGCTGAGCCTGGGCATCGAGCACAACGGCCTGCTGCAGCGGCTGCTCGCGCAACCGACGCAGCTGCGCATGGGCACCGCCAACAGCGCGCAGTTGCAGGCCCTGTTGCCGGCGACCCTGCGCGCGCTGTTCCGCGGTGAACACCTGCTGCTGCGCTCGCTGGGTGTCGATGGGCGAGTGCATACGCTGCTGGTGGCCGACCAGGGCGGGCGTCCGTTCTCCGAGATCAGCGTGCAGGGCTTCGGCAAGAGCGCGCAGTGCATCGAGCGCGCCCTGGACACCTTTACCAACCGCAGCCGCTGAGGCTTGCGCTACAATCGCCGTTCCGTTTCGTCTGGAGACCCGAATGCCTGACTTTTCCGGCCTGCCCCTGGTGATCGAGCCCGATGAGCTGAACGCCCGGCTCGATGCCGCCAACCTGATCGTGGTCGACTTGACCAGCGCTGCACGCTACGCGTCCGGGCACATTCGCGGGGCGCATTTCGTCGATCCCAAGCGTACCCAGCTGGGCCAGCCGCCGGCGCCGGGGCTGCTGCCTGGATTGTCGTCTCTGGAAAAGCTGTTCGGTGAGCTGGGGCATACGCCCGAGGCGACCTATGTGGTCTACGACGACGAAGGCGGCGGCTGGGCCGGGCGCTTCATCTGGCTGCTCGACGTCATCGGCCATGAACGCTATCACTACCTCGACGGCGGCATCCTGGCCTGGGAGGCCGCCGGCCTGCCGCTGAGCCAGGACACACCGGCCAGCGCAGGCGGTCCGGTACCGCTCACCCTGCACGACGAGCCCATCGCCACCCGCGAGTATCTGCAGAGCCGTCTGGGCGCCGCCGACCTGGCCATCTGGGATGCCCGCGGCCCGCTGGAATACACCGGTGAAAAGGTGCTGGCAGCCAAGGCAGGGCACATTCCCGGTGCAATCAACCTGGAGTGGACCGCGGCCATGGATCCGGCGCGTCAGTTGCGCATTCGCAGCGACGTCGCACCGCTGCTCGATGGCCTGGGTATCACCGCCGACAAGGAAATCATCACGCACTGCCAGACACATCACCGCTCTGGTTTCACCTATCTGGTGGCCAAGGCGCTTGGCTATCCACGCGTCAAGGGCTATGCCGGTTCCTGGGGCGAATGGGGCAACCACCCCGACACCCCTATCGAAGTTTAAGGACACTCAATGAAAGATCGCTTGTTCATCATCAGTCAGTACCTGCTGCCCCATCACCTGCTCTCGCGCCTGGCCGGCTGTGTGGCCGAATGTCGTTCGCGATGGTTCAAGGATGCGTTCACCCGCTGGTTCGCCAAGCGCTACGATGTCGACATGTCCCTGGCCGAGGTCGAGGACCTGAGCGCCTACGAGAATTTCAACGCGTTCTTCACCCGCGCCCTGAAACCCGACGCACGTCCACTGGACCCAACGCCCGGTGCGATCCTCTCCCCAGCCGACGGAGCCGTCAGTCAGCTGGGTACCATCGAACACGGTCGCATCTTCCAGGCCAAGGGCCACAGCTTCAGCGTGCTCGAACTGCTGGGCGGCGATCCTGCCAACGCAGCGCCCTTCATGGGGGGCAAGTTCGCCACCATCTACCTGTCGCCACGTGACTACCATCGAGTGCACATGCCGCTGGCCGGCACCCTGCGCGAAATGATCTACGTGCCAGGGCGTATCTTCTCGGTCAACCAGACCACCGCCGAGAACGTCCCCGAGCTGTTCGCGCGCAACGAGCGCGTGGTGTGCATCTTCGACACCGAGCGCGGGCCGATGGCCATGGTGCTGGTGGGCGCGATGATCGTCGCCTCGATCGAAACCGTCTGGGCCGGTCTGGTAACGCCGCCCAAGCGCGAACTCAAGACCTTTCGCTACGACGAAGCGGCACGGGCGCCGATCCATCTGGAAAAAGGCGCCGAGATGGGCCGTTTCAAACTGGGTTCGACCGTGGTCATGCTGTTCGGCCCGGAACAGGTCGAGTGGGCTCACCACCTGGCCAACCTGTCACCCGTGAACATGGGGCAAGGCCTGGGGCGCCCGGCCGTTGCGCAGGACGTGGCCCCAGCGACGCCTGCAACTGTTGTCTGATATCTGAGCCGCTTGCGGCTGGCACGGCGCAGCCTTGGCGACATCGAGGCTGCGACCGTTATCCAATGCTGTTAGAGTCTTCGCATACGGCCAAATGAATGGCCTGTCTTTCGTCATCGTTCACGCTGTCGCACGATGACCTGAGTCGAACCAGGAAACGACCGATGTCGCCACGCCCCCATCTGTTGTTGCGCGCTCCGACGCCATCGCAGTTGAGCCTGACCTTCTGCGAAGCGACCCCGCGCGACCTCAAACGCTGGATTGCCACGCTACCCAAGGCCAATCTGGGGGAAACCGCCCGGTTGCTGTACCAGGGCCTGGGCGAGCTCAACCAGTTGCTCACGCCCAGCGACAATCGCCTGCAACTGCTCGAGCTGCTCAGGCCCGAGGTGTATTTCGTCTGCAAGCATCTGGAACGACACTTCCTCAACCAGTCCATCGTGCTCGACGAGCGCTCGCGCAAGGTCGCCAACCTGTGCCAGGCCCTGCAGAACCATCTGGCGATCGGCTACAAGCAGATCGTGCTGCGTATTTCCGCAACCGCTACCAAGGATCGTGTTACCAAGGAGCGGGCCACCCTTCTGGCCACCGCTGCACAGCGTGCCCTGCACTGCCTGAACGGGCCCGTGTTGCGCGCCAGTCTGCTGTACTGTCCGGTGCCCGATGGGGTGTGGCTGGAGTTGCACCAGTTGTATCAGGCAGCCCTGGCGCATCAGTTGCAGAACCTTTCCATCAACGATCCGCTGATTCCTCCAGGCCGTAGCTCGACCGTTCAGCAAAGTTACGCGGCCTCGTTGCTGCTGGGCAGCTCTCGCTGCAACCAGATGCGTCAACAGGCGATCCTGCGTCTGGCCGAAGTGCTGGATGCGTGGAGCCCCCTGGTCCGTGTGCAGCCGGCCAGCCTGGCTTCGAGCCTGTTCGCCATAGCGCCCGGTGAAGACAGCGGGCCCCGCTACAAGACCCTGTATGGCGACGACCAACTGCCGCACCTGATCGGGCTCGACCCGAGCGACCTGGTTCAGGCCATCAAGGCCTACCTGGACTTGCCGGTCGAGCAGCGCGCGCAGTCGCACCTGATCCCCAGCAACTTCAGTATCGATCTGCTCCAGCACGTGGCCGCCGCCTGGGGCGATGTGGCGGAACGCACTTTTACTCGAACGCCCGGCCAGGGCAACCTGAGCCTGTGCATCGGCATGAGCGCGTTGCATTACTACATTGGCGGCGAGCGGTCCTTCAGCGAGATCCTCAAGCGCCCTGGCCCTTCGCAGAGCGCACAGTTCGTACCGGGCGCTGCCACGCAATCGTGGAGCAGGCCGACCGAGGGCGATCGCCACGGCGACTACGAGGAGATCCAGTACGACCTGCCGCGCGGCGACGGCAGCAGCGCTGGCAGTGCCTCCAATCACGATCAGCACTTCCCGACCTATGCCCTGCAGATCGTCAATCACAGCCCCGGTGGCTACTGCCTGGCGTGGCCCAAGGAGGTTCCGCCGCAACTGCAGGCCGGTGAGATGGTCGGCATTCAGGACACTCAGGCCCAGGGCTGGAGCGTGGCCGTGGTGCGCTGGATTCGGCAGGTGCGCAGTGGCGGCACGCAGATGGGCATCGAGTTGGTGGCACCGCACGCCCAGCCGTGCGGCCTGCAACTGGTGCGCGTCAGCGAGCAGAACAGCCAGTTCCTGCGCGGCCTGCTGCTGCCGGAGATTCGCGCCATCGACATTCCCGCTTCCCTGCTCGCCCCGCGCATGCCTTTTCAGGAGGGCAACAAGGTCATCATCAACAACCAGGGTGAAGAGCAGCCTGCGGGCCTGGGCACGCGGATGGCCGGCACCGGCAGTTTCAACCAGTTCGAATACCACCTGCTGGAGGTTGCCAAACCGGTGTCGACCGGTGCCGAGGATGGAGCGCCCGAAGAAGACTTCGCTTCGCTGTGGAAAGATCTGTAAACGAACCAGTGCTCAGTCGCGGCGACCGAGCAGGTACAGCACCGCATCCAGCCCCAGCACACTGATGGCCTGACGCGCCGACTGCCGGACCAGCGGCTTGGCGCGGAACGCCACGCCCAGCCCTGCAATGGCCAGCATGGCCAGGTCGTTGGCCCCGTCACCCACTGCGATGGTTTCGCTCAAGTCGATACCGTGCTCACGGGCCAACTGCTGCAGCAGGTCGGCTTTGCGTTGGGCGTCGACGATGGGCTCGACCGCAACTCCGGTGCATTTACCCTCGACCACCTGCAGTTCGTTGGCGAAGACATGAGTGATGCTCAGACGCTTCTGCAACTGGTTGGCGAAATAGGTGAAGCCGCCGGACAGAATGGCGGTTTTCACCCCCATGCGATTGAGTTCGGCGAACAGGCGCTCGGCGCCTTCGCTCAGGCGCAGTTGCGCACCGATGTCATCGAGCACTGCAACATCGAGGCCGTCGAGCAACGCCAGGCGGGCCTTGAAGCTGGCGCGAAAATCGATCTCGCCGCGCATGGCCTGTTCGGTGATCGCCGCGACACGTTCGCCGATGCCGGCCGCCTTGGCCAGTTCGTCGATCACCTCGGCTTCGATCAGTGTCGAATCCATGTCGAACACGGCCAGGCGCGGATGCCGACGCTGTGCCGATTCGGGCTGGTAGACGATGTCGAGACCCAGTGCGGCGCTGAGTTCGAGCACCTGGGCACGCAATGGCAGTGGCTGCTCCAACGGGCCCTGCAGGCACAACTCGAAACAGGCATTGCCACCCGTGGCCGCTGACAGGCGCTCCAGGCTCGAAAGCGACAAGCCATGCTCGGCCAGCAGCGTGATCACCTGCCGCAGCGCCGGGTAGCCGACCTGGCGCCCCATCACGCTGACCACGTGGTCTGCCGGCTCAGCGTTCAGGGCGGTGCTGAAGGTGGTCTCGGCGGTCAGGACGTCGCCCAGTGCATCGACGATGCCCGACTGCTCCTGAGCGGTGATGTTGATCAGGACGATTTCGCGCAAGAGGCACCCCGTTTCATGAAAAAAAACGCATTCTAACCACTTTCAGTGACCATCGGGCACAGGCAGCGCTTTGCCGCTCGGGGGGCGGTCGTTATACTGCGCGCCAACTTCACGGACAAAGAGCCGCGCTCAGTGAACCGGCCTACGCCAGTCAAAACCGACAACTTCTTCCTGCTGATCTTCCGAGCCGTGCGCCACCGTCGAGTGCCGCTGGCTTTGCGCATCGCGTTCACCAACATCGTGCTGGTTGCCATCGCCCTGGTGATCTACGCCTGCGTGATGGGTCTGCAGTTCAAGCAGGCCATGCACGAGCAAGCCGATGCGGTGGGCCAGAGCCTGACCACGCAGACGGCCACGTCCGCCACCGAGCTGCTGGTGTCCAACGACATCCTCAGCCTCAACGTGCTGCTCAACAACCTGGTGAAAAACCCACTGGTGGCGCACGCGGCGATCTTCAGCCCGGACAACCGCATCCTTGCCGAAGCCGGTCAGCGCCCCAGAAGCGGCCTGCTCGGGCAGAGCCAGGGGCTGTACGAGACCAAGATCAACTTCCAGGACGCCCTGGCCGGACAGTTGCGCATCAGCCTGGACATGAACCAGTTCCAGCAGCCGCTGACCATCAGCCTGCAGAGCATGGGCGTGCTGGCCGGGATCCTGCTGGTGCTTGCGTTGGCGCTGAGCCTGCGCCTGGGGCGCTACATCTCGACGCCACTGCTGCAGCTGCGGGTCTGGCTGCGCAACCCTGACGAGTACACGCCGGCGACCCAGCGCACCGACGAGATCGGCGACCTGGCGCGCCAGCTGCACGCGCAGTTGGCTCCAGAGCCCCGTGAGCCTGAAGTCGAACCCGACGACATCGACGAAGACGATGAGCCGCAGCCAGCCTTGCCCGTGCGCACCGCCAGCAAGCCCGGCCCGTTCCCGCCGGTGGCCGCAAAGCCTGCGAAACCGGTCATGCGTCAGATCCAGGCCGACGAGGACGAGGAAGACTTCGGTGACGATCCGTTCGCGGACCTGCGCGAAGCTCCGGTGGCGGTGATCAAGCCACCCGTCACTGCCGTGGCCAAGGTGCATACCGACAGCGCGGTGCTGGCCGTGCAACTGGGTGCTCAGGAACAACTGCGGCGCCTACCCAAGGCACGCCTGGCCGAGCTGCTGGAGCGCTACCACGACTGCCTGCAGCAGGCCGCCTCGCTCTACGAGAGTGAAGTGCACATGCTCCAGGACGGCAGTACCCTGATGCTGTTCCACAGCGAAACCAGCGGCGATGACTACCTGACCAATGCGATCTGCTGTGGCGAACTGTTGCGCGCCCTGGGTCATGCCTTGCAGATCGAGGTCGCCGACAGCGGTATCACCCTGCAACTGCAGTTGGGTCTGGTGCTCAGCGACGAGGTCCATGGCCTGAACTCCATCGACCTGCTGCTGACCGAATCGGCGCAGGATGCACTGGCGCTCTCGCAGCACAGCCGCAACCTGTTGCTGGTGGTACGCGAGATCGGCGAAGACCCGCTGATCCGCCAGCGCGCGCGCATCCGTTCGATCGCCAGCCCCGAAGGCGCCTGCTGCGTCGAGCGCCTGCTGGAGCCCTACCCGTCGCTGCTGGAACGGCAGTTGGCGCGCATTTGCTGACTGGCAGCCGACTTGACGTCATTGTACAAGGCATTGTACATTTTCAGCTCGACCGAACGAGGCTGCCGGCTGTGCCGCAGCCTCGTTCCGTTTCGCCGCAGATGCGGCTGATCTTGCCAGGGGTATGCTATGCACTGCCTTGGCGTTCTCCCTTGGGATATTCCCGGGAAGGAATCGATATCCATGAATGTACTTACCTTTAGCCAGGCCCGTGCCGGTTTGAAGCAGACAATGGATGATGTGTGCCGTGATCACGAGCCGGCCGTCATCACCCGCCAGCGTGGTGAACACGTAGTCATCCTGTCGCTGGAAGATTACAACGCCATGGAGGAAACCCTGTACCTGCTTGGTTCAGCGGAGAACGCCAAGCGCCTGCGCGAATCCATTGCTCAGCATAAGGCCGGGGGAGCCTTCACCAAGGAGATCTCCTTGAATGTCGCAGAGCAAGAAGCAGCAGAACAAGACTAAAGCTCGCACCAGTGTCGCCGTTTCATTCACTGCCAATGGTTGGGCTGACTATCAGCACTGGTCCGAGAATGACCCCGGTAAACATGAAGCTGTCGATAACCTCATTTCCCATATCCTGCGTGATCCCTTCAAGGGAATAGGTCGCCCCGAACCACTGAAAGGCGACCTCACCGGATACTGGTCGCGGCGCATCGACAAGGAGCACCGCCTGGTCTACTTCTACGACAATGATGTGCTTACGGTAATTGCCTGCCGCTACCACTACGGCTGAACACCCAACAAAAAGCCCGCATCCAGTGCGGGCTTTTTGTTGGGTGTCGCTCTAGAAGCGGAACACTTCCAGGTCGGTACGGATGGGGGTCGCCAGCGGAATCTGCGGTTTTTCTTCTTCCCGGCGCACCTGCGCCGGCGCTGGCTTGCGCTCTTCGACCAGTGCCGGTTGGTTGGCCAGCGGTTTGAGCGCCGCGGTCAACTGCGCAGCCAGACGCTGCAACAGCACCCCCTGCGCCTGGACTTGAGCGGCGGTGCCGCCGTCGTGCTTTTCTTCGAGGTGGACGATGCGGTTGTCGCGTACCTGTCCGCGACGGTCCAGGACGCGCCACTGGGCGTCGAGAATCGCAGGCTGGCGGCTGCCTGAATCGAGCCGGGTGATCGACAGCAGTACCTGAGCATCGGGCGTGAAGTTGGCGGGCGTGGGTGCCAGCACCACGCGCTGGCTGTCCAGGCGCCAGGCCATCTGGCGCAGCAGCAGTTGGTCGATGTCGGCGGAAAGGCTGCCGGCCCAGCGGCCGTCGGTGGACGCTCTCAGGCTGCCGTCGGCCTGGCGTTGCAGCAGCGTTTCGCGCTGCAGGTAGTCGGCCACCGACACCGGCCCCAGCAGCACGGCCATGCCGCGGCTTTCCTTGGGCAGGCCGGGGTTGCCGCTGTCGAGCTGGTACAAAGCCACGGGTTGATGCGTGCTGCATCCGGCCAGTCCCAGCACGCCGCCGAGCAATAAAATCACGGGAAGACGCAACAGTTTCATCATTTCATCCAGGCGGCTGCCACACGGCAACCGCAGCAATACTTGACCGAGTCGTCTGGGCGCTGCCGCTTGGCGGCGCCGCGAAAGGGCCTATCATCCGTGAATCCGCGCCCTGACTCCAGTGCTTGCGTCGAACGACAGGCATGCCACCGTCCGCACGCGGTTGGCAGTCAGGGGTTTTCCACGACCAGAGCGTCGACGCGCTGGAAACCGCGAGGCAGCTTGTTGCCGCGGCGGCCACGCTCGCCACGGTAGTGCTCCAGGTCGTCGGGCTTGAGCGACAGCGTGCGTTTGCCCGCCTGCAGAACCAGGGTCGAGCCTTCGGCAACGACCGCCAGGTCGGTGACGAATTCTTCACGGCTGGCCACTCGATCACCGGGAATGCCGATGATCTTGTTGCCCTTGCCCTTGCCCAACTGCGGCAGGTCGCTGATCTTGAACACCAGCAGGCGTCCTTCGGTGGTCACGGCGGCCAGCCAGTTCTGCTCACGGTCCGGCACGGCGCGGGGGTTGATCACCTTGGCGCCCTTGGGCAGGCTGAGCAGCGCCTTGCCGGCCTTGTTCTTGGCTTGCAGGTCTTCGCCCTTGACCACGAAACCGTAGCCGGCGTCCGATGCGATGACATACAGCGCGTCGTCGTCGGGCAGCATCACGCATTCGAACGTCGCACCCGGTGGCGGCGTCAGGCGGCCTGTCAGCGGCTCGCCCTGGCCACGGGCCGAGGGCAGCGTATGGGCAGCCACCGAGTAGCTGCGCCCGGTCGAGTCGATGAACACCGCGAACTGATTCGAGCGCCCGGTCGCTGCGGTCTTGTAGCCGTCACCGGCCTTGTAGGACAGCCCGGTGGCATCGATGTCGTGGCCTTTGCCACAGCGCACCCAGCCCTTCTCGGACAGCACTACCGTCACCGGCTCGGTGGGCATCAGCTCGTTTTCCGACAACGCACGGGCCTCGCTGCGCGCCACGATCGGCGAGCGGCGATCGTCGCCATAGGTTTCGGCATCCTTGATCAGCTCGGCACGCACCAGTTTCTTCAGCTTGGCCTCGCTGCCCAAGAGGGCCTGCAGCTTGGCGCGCTCCTTGGCCAATTCTTCCTGCTCGCCACGGATCTTCATTTCTTCCAGGCGCGCTAGCTGGCGCAGGCGCGTGTCGAGAATATAGTCGGCCTGGATCTCGGTCAGCGCGAAACGCTCGATCAGGCGCGCCTTGGGATGGTCCTCGGTGCGGATGATGTGGATCACTTCGTCCAGGTTGAGGAAGGCAATCAGCAAGCCGTCCAACAGGTGCAGGCGGCGCTCTACCTTGTCCAGACGGAACTGCAGGCGGCGGCGCACGGTGTTGACGCGGAACTCCAGCCACTCGACCAGCAACGCGCGCAGGTTCTTCAGCTGCGGGCGGCCGTCGAGGCCGATGATGTTGACGTTGACCCGGTAGGTCGACTCCAGATCCGTGGTGGCGAACAGATGCTGCATCAGTTCGTCGACTTCGACCCGATTGGAGCGCGGAATGATGACGATGCGGCACGGATGCTCGTGGTCGGATTCGTCACGCAGGTCGGCCACCATCGGCAGCTTCTTGGCCTGCATCTGCGCGGCGATCTGCTCCAGCACCTTGGCACCGGACACCTGATGCGGCAGAGCGGTGACGACCACGTCGCCGTCTTCCAGACGATACACCGCGCGCATGCGCACCGAACCGCGACCGGTCTGGTAGATCTTCAGCAGCTCGGCGCGCGGGGTGATGATTTCCGCTTCGGTCGGGTAGTCCGGGCCTTGTATGTGCTCGCACAACTGCTCGACCGTGGCCTTGGGCTCGTCGAGCAGACGGACGCAGGCGCTGGCCACTTCGCGCAGGTTATGCGGTGGCACGTCGGTGGCCATGCCCACGGCAATGCCGGTGGTGCCGTTGAGCAGGATGTTGGGCAAGCGCGCCGGCAGCACCGCAGGCTCGTCCAGGGTGCCGTCGAAGTTCGGTACCCAGTCGGCAGTGCCCTGGCCCAGTTCGGTGAGCAGCACTTCGGAATAGCGCGACAGGCGCGCTTCGGTGTAGCGCATGGCAGCGAAGGACTTGGGATCGTCCGGCGCCCCCCAGTTGCCCTGGCCATCGACCAGGGTGTAGCGATAGCTGAACGGCTGCGCCATCAACACCATGGCCTCGTAGCAGGCCGAGTCGCCATGGGGATGGAATTTGCCGAGCACGTCACCCACGGTGCGCGCGGATTTCTTGTGCTTGGCGTCGGCGTCGAGCCCCAACTCGCTCATGGCATAGACGATGCGTCGCTGGACCGGCTTGAGGCCATCGCCGATGTGCGGCAAGGCGCGGTCCATGATCACGTACATGGAGTAGTTGAGGTAGGCCTGTTCGGTGAAGTCAGCCAGGGACCGGCGTTCTACGCCGTCGAGACTGAGATCGAGGGAGTCGCTCATGCAAGCCTCATCGTTTCGTGGTCTGGCGCAGCAACAAGTTGCCGCCGCGCTGAGTGAATTCAAGTTGTTTCAGAGCGCTCATGCCCAGCAGCACCTGGTTGCCTTCGAAGCCCGGCACTACAAGGGCGCGGACATTGCTCAGGCGAATGTCGCCCAATTGCAGGCTGGCGATCTCGGTGCGATAGCCTTGGGTCTTGCCATTGGCGGTGGTGAGCAGCACCGGTGCCCCGCGCGCCAATTCAAGCTTGCGCGCCACGGCTTCGGGCATCGCCACATCGGTGGCGCCGGTGTCGAGCATGAACTGCACCGGCTGGCCGTTGATGAAGCCGCCACTGACGAAGTGTCCTTGGCCATTGCCGGCCAGCTGCACTTCCACATAGCCGTCGCCGTGCTGGGACACCGGCACGGCATTGGGATTTTCCCGACGCTGTTCCCAGTCGCCGAAGAACTGCGTGGCCAGGTACAACGCCGCGGCCCAGGCCAGCAGCATCAGCAGTTTGCCCGCCCGCTTGCCGGGTACCGCCTGGCTCATGGTGCCGCACTCCAGCCACCGGCCGGGGCTGCGAAGCGCCAGACCACCGGACGGCGTTCGCCATCGGCGCGGGCCCATTGGTTGTTGTCAGTGCCGACCCAGGCGCCGTCGGCGTCCAAGCTCAGCGCTTCGGTCAGGCCGTAGGGCGCATCATAGCGGCGCGCGGGCAACAGGGCTTCGGCGGCGAACGACCAGCAACGTTCCCGCTTCGCCGTATCGGCGTCTCGGCGGCAGATGCGGTAGGCATTGCGTTCCAGGGTGAACAGCTTGCCGTCGAAGTAGGCCAGGTCAGCGAAGTCGCGCGGCATGGTCCTGGTGCGAGGCACCTGCACCGGCAGCGTTTCCGCACCGCCTTCGGCGAGCAGCACGCAACGCCCCTCGCAGCTCCAGCTTACCGGCCGCTTGCGAACCGCCAACAGACCGCGCTGCTGACGTTCGGCGGCCAGCCACAAGCGGTCGCCGGCCGGGTTGACGGTCAGCCCTTCGAACAGGGCGTTGAAGTGCAACAGCAGGTTGCTGGCGCGCGCCTGACTGACCAGGGTCGGATCCAGGGGCAACCACTTCGGCTCGCCTGACACGGGAATCTGCAAGACTGCGACATGGGCTTCGCTGACCAGGTATTGGTTGCCTTGGGCATCACAGCCGATGCCTTCGAAATCCAGATCGCCGCCGCGCACGAAAGACGCGGCCCAGCTGCTCATGCGCAGACGGGCAGGCAGCCCGCTGGGGGGGACCGGTGGTGCCTTGAACGTCACCGCCCTGGCCTGCCAGGTGGGCGTCGAGGTATCGAGTCGATAGACCGTCCCGTCTTCACGGTCGGACACGGCCCACAACGCCTTGCCGCACAGCGCCAGACCGGACAGATTGCCCGTGGGCATGCCATCGACCGCATGCTCGCCAATCAAGGTCAACTCGGGCACAGCGGGCTGCGCCGACGCCTCGGCCAGCGTCGGCACGGCCAGGGCGAACAGGGCTGTCAGCAGCGCTGCGATCAAGCCAGCACCTCGGCCAGATTGCCCTTGGACTCGAGCCACGCCTTGCGGTCGCCCGCACGTTTCTTGGCCAGCAGCATGTCCATGATCTCGGTAGTGCCGGCGAAGTCGTCCAGGGTCAGTTGCACCAGGCGGCGGGTGTTGGGGTCCATGGTGGTTTCGCGCAGCTGCGGTGGGTTCATCTCCCCCAGACCCTTGAAGCGCGTGACCTGCAGCTTGCCGCGTTTCTTTTCGGCCACCAGGCGGTCGAGGATGCCATCGCGCTCGGCTTCGTCCAGGGCGTAGAAGATCTCCTTACCCAGGTCGATGCGGTACAGCGGCGGCATGGCGACGTAGACATGGCCGGCGTCCACTAGGGGCCGGAAGTGCTGAACGAACAGCGCACAAAGCAAAGTTGCGATGTGCAGGCCGTCGGAGTCGGCGTCGGCGAGGATGCACACCTTGCCGTAGCGCAGCTGGCTGATATCGGCGGCACCGGGATCGACCCCGATGGCCACGGCGATGTTGTGCACTTCCTGGCTGGCCAGGACCTCGCTGCCGTCCACTTCCCAAGTGTTTAGGATCTTGCCGCGCAACGGCAGGATCGCCTGGAACTCCTTGTCCCGTGCCTGTTTGGCCGAGCCACCTGCCGAGTCACCCTCGACCAGGAACAGCTCGGAGCGGGCCGGGTCCTGGCCGGCGCAGTCGGCCAGCTTGCCGGGCAATGCCGGGCCTTGGGTGATGCGCTTGCGCTCGACTTTCTTGCTCGCCTTGAGGCGGCGGCCGGCGTTGCTGATCGCCAGCTCGGCCAGCTGCATGCCCAATTCAGGATGCGCGTTGAGCCACAGGCTGAAGGCGTCCTTGACCACGCCGGACACGAACGCTGCCGCCTCGCGCGAGGACAACCGCTCCTTGGTCTGACCGGAGAACTGCGCATCCTGCATCTTCATCGACAGGACGAAGGCGATACGCTCCCAGATGTCTTCAGGCGCCAGCTTCAGCCCGCGCGGCAGCAGGTTGCGGAACTCGCAGAATTCGCGCATGGCATCGAGCAGGCCCTGGCGCAGGCCGTTGACGTGGGTACCGCCCTGGGCCGTCGGAATCAGGTTGACGTAGCTTTCCTGAACGCTGTCGCCGCCTTCAGGCAACCACAGCAGCGCCCAGTCCACGGCTTCCTTGTTGCCCGCCAGGCTGCCGCAGAACGGCTCGTCCGGCAGACGGGCGAACTCGGTGACCGCATCGATCAGGTACGAGCGCAGGCCGTCTTCATAATGCCATTCGACCTTCTCGCCGCTGCCCTTGTCCTCGAAGCTGACCAGCAGGCCGGGACAGAGCACCGCCTTGGCCTTGAGCACATGCTTGAGGCGGCTGACGGAAAACTTGGGCGAATCGAAGTATTTCGGGTCCGGGGCGAAGTACACGCTGGTGCCGGTGTTGCGCTTGCCGACCGTACCGATGACTTCCAGGTCGGTGGCCTTGAAGCCATCGGCGAAGGTCATCTGATACTCGTTGCCGTCGCGCTTGACCCTGACCCGCACCTGATTGGACAGGGCGTTGACCACGGAGATACCGACCCCGTGCAGGCCGCCGGAGAACTGGTAGTTCTTGTTGGAGAACTTGCCGCCGGCGTGCAGCTTGGTGAGGATCAGCTCGACGCCGCTGACGCCTTCCTCCGGGTGGATGTCCACAGGCATGCCGCGGCCGTCGTCGGACACTTCCAGGGAGTGATCGGCGTGCAGGATGACCTGGATCGACCGTGCGTGGCCCGCCAGGGCTTCGTCGACACTGTTGTCGATGACTTCCTGGGCCAGGTGGTTGGGCCGACTGGTGTCGGTGTACATGCCCGGGCGCTTGCGCACCGGGTCGAGGCCCGAGAGGACTTCGATGGCGTCTGCGTTATAGGAGCTAGCGCTGGGATTGGCCATGGGGTCTCGTCGTCAGTCGTTCGTGAAATGAGTGGTCAAAGCTGGGCAAGGTCGATGCCATCCAGGCGCTCGGCGTCGATGCCGGCGAATGCCAGCAGCGCTGGCAACTTCTGCGCAAAGCCCTGGAAGCCGTGGTCGCCGCCGTTTTCGATGTGCACGCTGCAGGCTTGGTAGAAGGCCGCCGCCTGGCGATAGTCGAGGGTCTCGTCGCCGGTCTGCAGCCACACCTGGAGCCGCTCGCGGTCCGTGGGGGCCGGCACTTCCAGCTCGGCCAGTGCCGTGACATGGTCGTGGGTCAGCTGCCAGCGCTCGCGAGTGTAATGGTTGGTCTGTTCGCCCAGGTAGCCATCGAACAGGTGGTGCGGGTTGACCACCGGGTTGATCAGCACTGCCTTGAGGCCAAAGCGCTGGGCCAGGTGTGTCGCATAGTAGCCGCCCAGCGAGCTTCCCACCAGCAAGGGTGCGTCGAGCTGCGCCAGTGCCGCTTCGAGTTGGGCGATGGCCTGGCGCGGATGGTGGTGCAAGGCGGGCGCGCGCAGTTGATCAGCCAGGCCGATGCGTTGCATCAGCGCACTCAATTGGCGGGCTTTCTGCGAATCCGGCGAGCTGTTCAGACCATGAATGTAGAGGATCGAACCGGGCATGGGGGCCTCCGGGCATAGAGATGGCGCGCAGTTTACCTTGTCGGGGATGCTGTTGGGGTGTTGGTGCATCGGTATATGGGCGGTGCGGCCTTCGTAACCAGAAGGATCGCCGCCCGCTCCGCTCCGGCAAGCCACAATCCTGGCACGAAACCCTGTGAGAGCGGGCTCTGCCCGCGAAAGCCACGCTACCGCCCCTGAATCAATAACCCGCCGCGTCCAGATCCGGGGTGAAGCTAAAGTCCGCCAGGCGCGAGACGCCGGTTTCGATCTGTCCATCCGGCATCAGACGCAGCCAGCGGTAGCCCGGGGCGCGGTCATCCAGGGCGAAATCCTCGCTGCGCGGCAGAAACTGGATGCAGGTCGAGGGCGATGCCAACAGGCGCACGCCATGAGCCTGCCGGTCGATCTCCTGATGCACGTGCCCCCAGAGCACACCCCGCACTTGCGCAAAGCGGGCAAGCAGTTCGAACAGGGCATGCCGATTGCGCAAGCCAATGGGCTCCATCCAGGAGCTGTCGATGGACACTGGATGATGGTGCAGACACACCAGGTGATGCCTGTGCGGTGCCTCGGCAAGCGACCGTTCGAGCAGCTGCAACTGCTCGTCGGCCAGATGACCCGCCGCCGAACCTGCGATGGCGGAATCGAGCAGCGTTACTCGCCAGGCACCGATGTCCACCACCGGCTCCAGCCACTGCGTGCCCTGCGCGGCCTGCTGCATGACCGCCGGTTCGTCGTGATTGCCAGGCAGCCAGCGCATCGGCGCGGCAATTCCCGCTGTGGCCTGGGCAAACGCATGGTAGGAAGCCAGCGTGCCGTCCTGAGACAGGTCGCCAGTGGCGACCAGCAAATCGATGTGCGGCTGTTCCGCTTGCACCTGGCTGACGACCTGCGCCAGGCTCTGCCGGGTATTCAAGCCGAACATGGCTCCGTCGGCTTCGGCCACCAGGTGGCTGTCCGACAGCTGCACGAGCAGCACCGGGGCATCGACAGCGCGATCAGATGGGCTCGACAAGGCCGTCTCCAGGCAGGGGTTGATCAAGGAATTATGCGCAGCCCGGATGACGAGGGCAATGCAGGGTCCAGCGCCAGGGGCCGGTCGGCGCTCAGCGTACCGCTTCGTACTCGTGGCCGCAGGCCAGGCAGTGGCTGAGCCATTCGCCGAGAAACAGGTTGAGCTGGGCCTTTTCGTCGGGTTGGTGCATGGCCTCGTTGGGATAGGGATAGACGCTGCGGAAACGACGGGCATGCTCGGCGCTGATGACCTCGGCCATGCGCGCATCGTGATACACCTGCACTTCCATCTGCGGCACCGGCAGCCAGGGCAGGCTGTGTTCCTGGCGCACGCGCAGGGTGGTGGTGTACGGACAGGCCAGCAGCACCTCGAGGGTCAGCACGCCGAGCATCTGGTCGGCCTGGGTCATGGCGATGCGGCGTGACAACTGCTGGCTGCGCATGTCCGGCAACAATCGCATGAGTCGCGCATAGTTGGCCTCGCAGGCGGCCTGCAAGCCGACCAGGTCGACGCGGTAGCGCTCGCGCAACGGACTCACGACCACAGCCCCCTGACTTCGTCGCGGTTCAGCGCCAGCCATTGAATGGCGATGATCGCTGCCGCGTTGATGATCCGACCGTCGCGCACGGCCTGCAGGGCATCGTCGAACGCCCAGACCTTGACGCGGATGTCCTCGCCCTCCTCCTCCAGGCCATGCAGGCCGCCCGCGCCTTCGCTGCTGCAGCGACCCAGGTACAGATGCACGTATTCATCGCTGCCGCCGGGCGACGGGAAGTACTTGGTGACTGGCCACAGCGCTTCGATCTGCAGCCCCGCTTCCTCGTCGGCTTCGCGATGGGCGACTTCCTCGGGCTGCTCGTCCTTGTCGATCAACCCGGCGACCATTTCGATCAGCCAGGGGTTGTCGACCTTGCCCACCGCGCCGACCCGGAACTGCTCGATCAGGACCACTTCGTCGCGAACGGCATCGTAGGGCAACACGCACACGGCGTCGTGGCGCACGAACAGTTCGCGGCTGATCTGCTTGCTCATGCCACCGTTGAACAGCTCGTGGCGCAGGAACAGCTTGTCCAGTCTGTAGAAGCCCTGGAAGCAACGTTCGGTCTTGTCGATCTCGACCGCCTTGGGGGTGGATCGGGATGAATCTGGCATGGAAAAACCTCGTACTCGTGCATGCAGCATGGGGCCATCCTAACCGCGATGCGACCGTATTGCAGCCCCCTTCGAAGGTAAGCCGCAAGCCTCGGGATAGGCGGTTGGGCGAGCAGGCATTAAGATTGCGCTACGTGCGAACCGACGGTTCGACCGGCAGTCCAAGCACGACAATTCAATCATCCGCCAAGGACCATCATGTCGTTTCTCAAGTTCACCTCCGTGGCCTGCGTCGCCTTGACCCTGGGTGCCTGCGCCAGTGTCTTCCAAACCAACTACCGGGCGCCGCTGGAGACCAAGCGCGAAGCTTTCGAGCACATCAAGCCCGGCTGCGACAATCAGGACTGCCCACTGGTGAACATCGACGTGGTGCATTTTCCCGACGAGCCCGGTTTGGATGCAGCCATCGACAAACGCTTGCGCGAGATGACCGTCAATACTCCCGACGCGCGCGTACCGGCGACCCTTAAGGCTTATGAAGATCAATTCATGCGCGAGGCCCAGCCGCGCTACAGCAGCTACCTGCAAGCCAAGGTACGCGAGCAGCATGACGGTATCGTGGTGGTCGAGCTGTCCAGCTACGTCATGACCGGTGGCGCCCACGGCATGCCGGGGCGCGGCTTCATCAACTGGTCGCGTCGCGAGCATCGCGAACTGACCCTGAAGGACATGCTGGTACCGGGCCAGGAACGCGCGTTCTGGCAGGCTGCCGAAGAAGCCCACCGTGGCTGGCTGGTCGCCAGCAAGCTGGACAAGGATGCCGACTTCATTCGTCAGTGGCCTTTCCAGCAGACGCCGAACATTGCCTTGACCTATGGGGGCGTGGTGCTCAAGTACAACGTGTACAGCATCGCCCCCTACGCCATGGGCCACCCGGAAGTGAAGATCGCCTATCCGCGCCTCAATGGCGTGATCAAGCCCGAGCTGTTCCCGGGGCGCGGTTGAGCACCCGCTCGATCAGGTAGTACAGCAACCCGGCCACCACCAGCGCTGGCAGGGTTGCTCCGATCTGTGGGTACAGATTGGCCAGCAGATGATACAGACACACACCGCCCAGCCACGCCAGCAGCGCGCTCCAGCGCACAGCCCGTGGCTCGACCTGGATGGCGCGTTTGCGCAGCACGAAGTGGTCCATCAGGACCACGCCGAACAGCGGCGCGAAGACCGAGCCGATCAGCAGCAGGAAGTTCTGGTACTGCGCCAGCGGTGCCAGGCAGGCGATCAGCGTGCAGGTTATACCGATGGCCAGGGCCAGGTGCTCCACCTTCAAGCCTGACAACAGGCTGGTCGATACCGCAGCCGAATGGATGTCGGCAAAGGCGTTCTCCGACTCGTCCAGCAGAATCAGCAGCAGCGGTATGCCCAGGCCGGCACCGGCCAGCGCCAACAGCAGTGCATTGACTTCACCACTGGGCGCGAACGCCAGGGTGTAGGCGACGCCCAGGCTCATCAACCAGAAATTGCCGATGAAGAAGCCCACGGCGGTGCCGCCGAACACGTTGCGGGCGCGCTTGCCGAATCGCGAGTAATCGGCAATCAGCGGCAGCCACGACAGGGGCATGGCAATCGCGATGTCAAAGCCGGTGGCCAGGTCCATGGAGCCGTCGCCCGCAGTGTTCCACAGAGCTGCCAGGTCAGCCTTGGCGAAGAGGTTCCAGGTCAGCCAAAGGCAGGCGGCCAGCAGCAACCAGATGCCCCATTTGCGCAGCACCTTGCGCACGAAGGTCAGCGGTCCACTGACCGCCAGCAGCGTGACCAACGCGCCGAACAGCAGCGTCCACAACCACGGATTGCTGCCCAGGCTGCCTTCGCCGAAGGCCCGGGTGCCCAGCAGGCTGGCCGCATCGCGCATGACGATGATTTCGAACGAGCCCCAGCCGATCAGTTGCAGCAGGTTGAGCAGCGCCGGCACGCTGCCGGCACCATGGCCCAGGGTCAGGCGCAGGGCGGCCATGGCCGACAACCCGGTGTCGCTGCCGATCACGCCGACGCCGGCGAGCAGCAGCACACCCACCAGGGTCCCGAGAAAAATGGCGCCCAGCGCACCGGCAAGGCCCAGGCCGGGCGCCAGCAAGGCGCCGGTCTGCAGCACCATGAGGCCGACGCCCAGGGAAAACCACAGGGAGAACAGATCACGTCCGCCCAGCACGCGCTGGGCGGTGGAGACCGCGATATCGGGGGAGTAGGAGGTTTTCAATGGATGGGCTCGAAAGGGAAGGAGTCAGGGGTTGTCGGAGCATTGGTGGGGTGTCAGGTCAGACGCGGTGCGGGTTTCGCGGCCGATGACCGCTCCCACGGAGAAATCGCAGGAGCGGTCATCGGCCGCGAACGCCGCACCACTGAAGGTCCTGATCAGACTTTCTGGTACAGCTGGCTGCCTTCCTGCTTGAAGCGCTTGGCCTGTTCGCGCATTCCTTCCTCCACGCTCAGGTCGACGGTCTCGATCTTCTGGTTGGCCGCATACTCGCGCACTTCCTGAGTGATCTTCATGGAACAGAACTTCGGCCCGCACATCGAGCAGAAGTGCGCGACCTTGGCCGAGTCCTTGGGCAGGGTTTCGTCGTGGTAGGCGCGCGCGGTGTCCGGGTCCAGCCCGAGGTTGAACTGGTCTTCCCAGCGGAACTCGAAACGCGCCTTGCTCAAGGCGTTATCGCGGATCTGCGCGCCGGGGTGCCCCTTGGCCAGGTCGGCGGCGTGCGCGGCGATCTTGTAGGTGATGATGCCGGTCTTCACGTCATCCTTGTTCGGCAGGCCCAGGTGCTCCTTGGGCGTCACGTAGCAAAGCATGGCGCAACCGAACCAGCCGATCATCGCTGCACCGATGCCCGAGGTGATGTGGTCGTAACCCGGCGCGATGTCGGTGGTCAGCGGGCCGAGGGTGTAGAACGGCGCTTCGTCGCAGCATTCCAGCTGCTTGTCCATGTTCTCCTTGATCAGTTGCATCGGCACGTGCCCCGGACCTTCGATCATGCACTGCACGTCGTGCTTCCAGGCGATCTTGGTCAGCTCGCCGAGGGTTTCCAGCTCCCCGAACTGAGCTTCGTCGTTGGCGTCGGCGATCGAGCCCGGACGCAGACCGTCGCCCAGGGAGAAGCTGACGTCGTAGGCCTTCATGATTTCGCAGATCTCGTCGAAGTGCGTGTAGAGGAAGTTTTCCTTGTGGTGCGCCAGGCACCACTTGGCCATGATCGACCCGCCGCGGCTGACGATGCCGGTGACCCGCTTGGCGGTCAACGGGACGTAGCGCAACAGAACCCCGGCATGGATGGTGAAGTAGTCCACGCCCTGCTCGGCCTGCTCGATGAGGGTGTCGCGGAACAGCTCCCAGGTCAGGTCTTCGGCCACGCCGCCGACTTTTTCCAGGGCCTGATAGATGGGCACGGTACCGATCGGCACGGGCGAATTGCGGATGATCCACTCGCGGGTTTCGTGGATGTGCTTGCCGGTGGACAGGTCCATCACCGTGTCCGAGCCCCAGCGGATGCCCCAGGTGAGCTTGGCCACTTCCTCCTCGATGGAGGAACCCAGGGCGCTGTTGCCGATGTTGCCGTTGATCTTCACCAGGAAGTTGCGGCCGATGATCATCGGTTCGAGTTCGGTGTGGTTGATGTTGGCCGGAATGATCGCGCGGCCACGGGCGATTTCTTCACGCACGAACTCGGCGGTGATCTCCTTGGGAATGCTGGCGCCGAAGCTGTGGCCCTTGTGCTGATCCTTGAGCAGGCCGGCAGCGCGGGCCTCGGCCAGCTTCATGTTCTCGCGGATGGCGACGTATTCCATTTCGGCGGTGATGATGCCCTGACGTGCGTAGTGCATCTGGCTGACGTTGGCGCCGGCCTTGGCCCGGCGCGGGTTGCGCACGTGAGCGAAGCGCAGTTTGGTCAGTTCGTCGTCGCTCAGGCGCTGTTGGCCGAAGTCAGAACTCAGGCCGGGCAGCCGTTCGGTGTCACCACGGTCGTCGATCCAGGCCGAACGCACGTCGGCCAGGCCCTTGCGCACGTCGATGACGACATTGGGGTCGGTGTAGGGGCCGGAGGTGTCGTAGACGGTCACCGGCGGGTTGATCTCACCGCTGCTGTTGCCGGTGGAAAAGTCGGTCGGAGTGACGTCCAGGCTGATTTCACGCATGGGCACACGGATGTCTGCCCGCGAGCCCTGGACGTAGATCTTGCGCGAACGGGTGAAGGGCTGCACGGAGCCTGAATCGACTTGGGCCGATTCGCTCAAATGCACGGTGTTTTTTGCTTTTGTATTCATCACAGGCTCTCCAGACGGCATCCAGCAGGGAATGTCGGAGCGAACCTGAAAGGCACGGATGCACCCTGTGAACGGATGCTGTGCTTGTACGCGAGATGCTGTGCAGAAAATGCGCGAGACCTCGGACGAAGCACAAGAGGACTCGCCGCAAAGACGAGAAATCTTGTTCCCTACGCAGGCGTTAACCTGATCAGGTTCAACGGGATCCGGATTATCCGATCTCAGCCTCATAGCAAGGCACCCCGACAAGAACGTGCACAGCATAGACGCCCTGCACACGGAACGCCAACCCCGCCTGCAGGTCTTGATAGTGGCCGTTGCATCGGACCGATTGTTGTGCGGCGCGCCGCGCTCTACACTCGCCCTGCCCCAAGCCTCTTTCCACAGCTGATGTCCAGACCCAGCTTACAGACCAAGGATTGCCCCCATGCTGCGCAGTAGATTTCCCTCGGCAACGGCCCTCGCCCTGGCCGTGTCCGGTGCCATCCCAGGCCTGGCCCTGGCGCAGCAGGCACCGTTGGCGAGCATGACCGATCTGGTCAGCGTCTATCAGGAAGCGGTATTGAACAACGCTGACCTGGCCGCCTCGCGGGCCGACTATGCCGCGCAAAGCGAAATCGTGCCGCAGGCGCGCGCCGGTTTGCTGCCCAACCTGTCGGCCGGTTACGACATCAACGACACCCGCACGGCGCTGGACCAGCCCTCGGCGGTGTACAACCGCAGCGGCAATTCCTACCGTGCGCAATTGAGCCAGCCGCTGTTCCGTGCCGACCGCTGGTTCCAGCTCAAGGCGGCCAAGGCGGTCGACGAGCAGGCTGCAGTGCAGTTGTCGGCCACCGAGCAGAACCTGATTCTGCAAAGTGCCCAGGCCTACTTCTCTGTACTGCGCGCCCAGGACAACCTGGCCACCGCGCGCGCCGAGGAGAATGCATTCCGGCGCCAGCTCGATCAGTCCCAGGAGCGCTTCAACGTCGGTCTTTCCGACAAGACCGACACCCTGCAGTCCCAGGCCAGCTACGACACTGCCCGGGCCAACCGGATCATCGCCCAGCGTCAGGTGGACGACGCCTTCCAGGCGCTGATCACGCTGACCAACCGCGAATACAATTCGATCCAGGGCATCGTTCACACTCTGCCCGTGCTGGCGCCGATACCCAATGACGCCAGTACCTGGGTCGATACCGCTTCGCGGCAGAACCTCGATCTGCTGGCCAGCAACTACGCCGTGGAAGCCGCCGAGCAGACCTTGCGCCAGCGCAAGGCCGGGCATGCGCCGACGGTGGATGCGGTCGCGCAATACCAGAAGGGCGACAACGACAATCTGGGTTTCAGCAACCCATCGACTCTGCCGGGCGTCAGCTATGGCAGCGATGTGTCGCAGCGCAGCATCGGCGTGCAGTTGAACATTCCGATCTACAGCGGCGGGCTGACCAGCTCGCAGGTGCGTGAAGCCTACGCACGGCTCACGCAAAGCGAGCAGCAGCGCGAAAGCCTGCGTCGGCAGGTGGTGGAGAACACGCGCAACCTGCACCGCGCGGTCAATACCGATGTCGAGCAGGTGCAGGCGCGCAAGCAGTCGATCATTTCCAACCAGAGCTCGGTGCTGGCCACCGAGATCGGCTATCAGGTGGGGACACGCAACATCGTCGACGTGCTCGACGCGCAGCGCCAGTTGTACAGCTCGGTGCGCGACTACAACAACACCCGCTACGACTACATTCTGGACAACCTGCGCCTCAAGCAGGCGGCAGGTATCCTGAGCCCGGGGGACCTGCAGGACCTGACGCGCTTCCTCAAGGCCGACTACAACCCGGACAAGGATTTCCTGCCACCGGACCTGGCCAAGGCCGCCGAAGCGCTGCTCAAGCCGCCAGCGAAACCATGACCTGACGCGGCGCTGCTGAACGGCTTGCGCAACCCTGTAGCAGCGGCGCGAGCCGCGTCGGGAGGTGATGCGGGGTGTCAGGTGAAGCGCGTCGTCAGTGACGCGGCTTGCGCCGCTGCTACAGGGGGTGTGTAAGCAGCGTCGGGCGTCGATGCGGGGTGTCTGGTGTGCGGCGTCCGGCGGTGATGCGGGGAATATTCGGGAGCGGAAAAAAGAAAACCCCGCCGAAGCGGGGTTTTGCAGACTGTTTCCCATGACATCCATTTCCGTCCGCCGTCCTGGCAGAAATCCTACGTGTCCCTGTTATATCTAGGCGCATCCTGCGCAACGTCCTTGGAGAGAAGATTAACCGTGGATCCAATCTTCGGATATAGCTCAAAGACGCCGCGTAACGTAAGCCAAAGCTTACACCGTCAGAACTGCGCCTCATCCAGCAGAAACAGCGACGTACTGCCGGCATCGACGGCGGCCGCCAGCGAGTGAACCCGCGGCAGCAAACGCGCGAAATAAAACCGCGCCGTGCCTAGCTTGCTGGCGTAGAACGCCTCGTCCTGCCGGCCCAGCGCGGCGCCGGCCATCCTTGCCCACATGTAGGCATAGGCGGTGTAGCCGAAGGCCTGCAGGTACTCGACGGACGCAGCACCAATCTCGCGCGGATCGTTCCCGGCCCGGTCCAGCACCCCGGCGGTCAGCGCATCCAGACGGTCCAACGCCTGGATCAACGGCTGGGTGAACTCCTGCAATGCGCCTTCGGCCTGGGTCGCGTAAGCCCGTACCTCCTCGGAGAACAGCTGATAGAACGCGCCGCTGTTGCCCACGACCTTGCGCCCCATCAGGTCCAGCGCCTGGATACCGTTGGTGCCTTCGTAGATCTGGGTGATGCGCACATCGCGGACCAGCTGCTCCTGGCCCCATTCACGGATATAGCCGTGGCCGCCGAATATCTGCTGCCCATGCACAGTGGTTTCCAGGCCCAGGTCGGTCAGGAACGCCTTGGCCACCGGTGTCAGCAAAGCGACCATGTCCTCGGCGCGCTTGCGCGTGGCCGGATCTTCGCTGTACTTGGCCGTGTCCAGTTGCAACGCAACGTAGGTGGAAAAGGCACGCCCGCCTTCGTTGCAGGCCTTCATGGTCAGCAGCATGCGCCGCACGTCCGGGTGGACGATGATCGGGTCGGCCATCTTGTCGGGCTGGGCAGCACCGCTGGGTGAGCGACTTTGCAGCCGGTCGCGGGCATATTCCACGGCGTTCTGGTAGGAGCGCTCGGCCGACGCCAGACCCTGGATACCGACCCCCAGGCGCTCGTAATTCATCATGGTGAACATGGCCGCCAGGCCCTTGTTCGCCTCGCCGACCAGGTAACCGGTAGCGCCGTCGAAGTTCATCACACAGGTGGCCGAGGCCTGAATGCCCATCTTGTGCTCGATGGAACCGCACGACACGGCATTTCGCGCGCCCAGGTTGCCGTCGGCATCGACCATGAACTTGGGCACCAGCAGCAACGAGATGCCCTTGGGACCGGGCGGTGCATCGGGAAGCTTGGCCAACACCAGGTGAATGATGTTCTCGGTCAGGTCGTGTTCGCCGCCGGTGATGAATATCTTCGTCCCGCTGACCTTGTAGCTGCCGTCGGCCTGCGGTTCGGCGCGGGTGCGGATCAGGCCGAGGTCGGTGCCTGCATGGGCTTCGGTCAGGCACATGGAGCCGGCCCAGGTGCCCGCATACATCTTGGGCAGGTAGGTCCGTTTGAGCTCGTCGCTGGCGTGAGCGTCGATGGACAGGCAGGCCCCGGCCGTCAGCATCGGGTACAGGCCGAACGCCAGGCTGGCCGAGTTGACCATCTCCTCGACCTGCGCCGAAATCACCTTGGGCATGCCCATGCCACCGTGGGCAGGCTCGCCGCCGACGCCGACCCAGCCGCCCTCGGCATAGGTCTGGTAGGCCTGGATGAATCCAGCCGGAGTGGTAACCACGGTATCGCGCCAATGACAGCCCTCTTCGTCGGCCGCACGGCTCAACGGTGCGATCGCCTGGGCCGTGACCTTGCCGGCCTCCTCAAGGATCGCCTCCATGGTTTCCACGTCGACGCTGTCGGCCAGGCCCGGCAATTGCGCCCAGTGACTGGCGACGTCGAATACTTCATTCAGAACAAAGCGCATATCGCGCAAGGGAGCTTTGTAGTCCGCCATGGCTAACTCGCAGGAATTCGAGGGCTGAAGTTCGAAAGCCGGGCGGCGCGCTCGGGTCGACGCGCGCCGCAGGCTGGTTGGCCTGTCAGTAGGAAAGGCCGAAGTGCGCTTCGTCCATGGCCATCAGGTTGCCTGCGCCGGACAGCATGGCGGCAACGTGAGTGCGGGTGCGCGGCAGGATGCGCTGGAAGTAGAAGCGCGCAGTCTGCAGCTTGGCCGTGTAGAACGCCGCATCGCCATGACCTTCGGCCAGTTTCTGCGCCGCCACGCGAGCCATGTCGGCCCAGAAGTAGGCCAGGCAGGCGTAACCCGAATACATCACGTAGTCGACCGAGGCGGCGCCGACTTCTTCACGGTCCTTCATGGCGGCCATGCCGACCTTCATGGTCAACTCGCCCCACTCCTTGTTCAACTGCGCCAAGGGTGTGACGAACTCGGCAACCGCTTCGTTGCCTTCGTTGGCCTGGCAGAACTTGTGCACGATGCGGGTGAAGCCCTTGAGCGCCTCGCCCTGGGTCATGAGCACCTTGCGGCCCAGCAGGTCGAGCGCCTGGATACCTGTGGTGCCTTCGTACAGCATGGAAATGCGGCTGTCGCGTACGTTCTGCTCCATGCCCCACTCGGCGATGAAGCCGTGTCCACCGTAGATCTGCACGCCGTGGTTGGCGGCCTCGAAGCCCACTTCGGTCATGAACGCCTTGGCGATCGGGGTCATGAACGCCAGCAGGGCATCGGCACGTTTGCGCTCTTCCTCGTCCTGGCTGAACTTGAGCACGTCCACCAGCTTGGCGGTGAAATAGACCATGGCACGCGTGCCTTCGGCGAAGGCCTTGATGGTCAGCAGCATACGGCGCACGTCCGGGTGCACGATGATCGGATCGGCGGCCTTCTCTGGCGCCTTGGGGCCGGTGAGCGAGCGCATCTGCAAGCGGTCGCGGGCATAACGCAGACCACCCTGGAACGCCACTTCGGCGTGTGCCAGGCCCTGCAGAGCGGTACCCAGGCGCGCGGTGTTCATGAAGGTGAACATGCAGTTGAGGCCCTTGTTGGCAGGGCCGATGAGGTAGCCGGTGGCGCTGTCGAAGTTCATCACGCAGGTGGCGTTGCCGTGAATGCCCATCTTGTGTTCCAGCGAGCCACAGCTCACCGCATTGCGCGTGCCGATCGAACCGTCTGCGTTGGACAGGAACTTGGGCACGATGAACAGCGAGATGCCTTTGGTGCCAGCAGGCGCATCGGGCAGGCGTGCCAGGACGATGTGCACGATGTTGTCGGCCATGTCGTGTTCGCCGGCAGAGATGAAGATCTTCGTGCCGCTGATCGCATAGCTGCCGTCGGCCTGGGGTTCGGCCTTGGTGCGCAGCATGCCCAGGTCGGTGCCGCAGTGCGGCTCGGTCAGGCACATGGTGCCGGTCCACTCGCCGGACACCAGCTTGGTCAGGTAGGCCTCCTGCTGCTCGGGGGTACCGTGGGCGGAAATGGTGTTCATGGCGCCATGGGACAGGCCGGGGTACATGCCCCAGGACCAGTTGGCACTGCCGATCATCTCGCTGACCGCAAGCCCGAGGGATTCGGGCAGGCCCTGGCCGCCGTGCTCGACGTCATGGGCCAGGCTCGGCCAGCCACCTTCGACGAACTGCTTGTAGGCTTCCTTGAAACCGGTCGGCGTCTTCACGCCGTCCTCGCTCCAGGTGCAGCCTTCGATGTCACCCACGCGGTTCAGCGGTGCCAGTACCTGTTCACAGAACTTGGCGCCTTCTTCGAGGATGGCATCGACCATGTCCGGCGTGGCGTCCTGGCAACCGGGCAGGCTTTGATAGTGCGCCTCGTAGCCGAGCAACTCGTCGCGGACGAAGCGAATATCACGCAAGGGGGCCTTGTAATCAGACATAGCGATAAACCTCTGCTGAACTCCGATGGGTTCGACCTGCGACAGGTTGTCGCTATCAAACGGGTGTTTGAAACATACGTTTACGCCTGGGCAAAGTCAATACCCGCCCGGCGCCGGACGACGGCATCGCGCCTGCCAGTAAAAGCGCGAATGCGGCCCGCAGAAATGGGCACAGCGGGGTTTCCAGCGGATAGGGTACGGGTTAGAGCGGCGTGCCGAGCAGCACGTTGGCAGGATCGAACCAGACATTGACCGGCTCGCCCTCTCGGACCGGTCCAAGCGGTGACAGTGCGCAGAGGGTCTGCCCATTGGCCAGCCCGATGCGCATTTCACAGGGCCCCTGCTCCTGGGGCAGAACCTGCTCCAGGAGCCCTTGCAGGCAGTTGTGACCGGGGACACCGGCGACATCCACCGGCAACACGCAGAGCCAACCGGCCTTGATCAAGGCCACCACCCCGGCGCCCGGGGCCAGCGACAGGGTTTGCGTGCTGTCGTGGGTGATCTGGGCACGCAGGTTCAGCCCTGCGCCAAGATCAAGGGTGACATGGTCGTTGCGACCTTGCGCCTCGATGGCACTCACGCGGCCATGTAACTGGTTGCGCGCACTGGTGCGCAGCATCAGTCGGCCGAGCAGGTCGAGGTCGTTGGCGTCATCGGCGGCTTCGAGCACCTGCGCCTGCAACGCTTGAAGTTTCTCGTAAAGGCGCAGCATGCGCTGCCCTTCCTCGGACAGTCGGGCGCCCCCGCCGCCCTTGCCGCCCACGACGCGCTCGACCAGGGGCGTATGGGCCAGGTTGTTGAGTTCGTCAATGGCGTCCCAGGCGCCTTTGTAGCTCAGGCCGGCGGCCTTGGCGGCGCGGGTGATCGAACCCTGCTCGGCAATATGCCGCAGCAGCTCGATGCGTTGCGGACGACGTGCGATGTGTTGGGCCAGCAAGGGGGACAAGGTCATGGTTCAAGGCTACTCGGCCTTGGCCGTGCGCGCCAGACAGTAAACGTCCACGCGCGCGGCACCCGCCTTGCGCAGCAGCACCGCCAGGGCCTGGGCCGTGGCGCCGGTGGTGATCACGTCGTCGACCAGGGCCACGTGCAGCCCTTCCAGCCTCGCGTCAGGCATCACGGAAAAAGCGTGTTGCAGATTGTGCAGCCGCGCCTTGGCACCCAGTTCCTGCTGGGCTCGTGTTTCGAGCGCGCGCTGAACGAGGGTCGAATCGCAGTCGATATGCAGCGCCCTGGACAGCCAGCCAGCGAGCATTTCAGCCTGGTTGAAACCGCGCTTGCGCAGGCGTTTGCGGCCCATGGGCACCGGAATCAGCAATTGCGGGCGTGGCAGATCCTCGTTGAAACGATGGTCGAGCCAGTGGCTGGTCAACTCTGCCAGCAGGCGCCCGTAGGGCCATTGGCTGTTGTGCTTGAAACGCGTGATCAGGCTGTCGACGGGGAAACCGTAATGCCAGGGGGTTTCCACCTTCTCGAAGGCGGGCGGACGGCGCCGGCACGGGGCGCAGGTGAATCCGCTCATGGCCAGCGGCAGGGCACACACCACACATTGCTCGTCCAGCCAGGGCAGATCGCATTCGCAGGCCTCGCAGAGCGCATAGGGGTTACCCGAAGCGCCATCACACAGCAAGCAGGACTGATCACTTTTTATCCACTTGTAAACCGAGGTATTGACAGCAGGTTGACAGTACATCGCGCTTCCTTAATCATGCCCGCATTCGACTCAATAGCCGCGTTGCGCCCATGGACATTCCGTGTCCTGGACTTGACCGAGCATAAACAAGGAATCGCCGATGAGCGCCAGTACAACTGCAACCGTTCGTCACGACTGGACCCTGGCCGAGGTCAAGGCGCTGTTCGTGCAGCCTTTCAACGACCTGCTGTTTCAGGCGCAAAGCGTGCATCGCGCGCATTTCGATCCCAATCGGGTTCAGGTCTCGACCCTGCTGTCGATCAAGACCGGCGCCTGCCCTGAGGACTGCAAATACTGTCCGCAGTCGGGGCACTACAACACCGGGCTGGAAAAAGAAAAGCTGATGGAAGTGCAGAAGGTGCTCGAAGAAGCCGCCCGCGCCAAGGCGATCGGTTCGACGCGATTCTGCATGGGCGCGGCCTGGAAGCACCCCTCGGCCAAGGACATGCCATATGTGTTGCAGATGGTTGCCGGGGTCAAGGCCATGGGCCTGGAAACCTGCATGACCCTGGGCCGGCTGGACGAAGACCAGACCAGGGCCCTGGCCCAGGCCGGGCTGGACTACTACAACCACAACCTGGACACCTCGCCGGAGTTCTACGGCAGCATCATCACCACCCGCACCTACAGCGAGCGCCTGCAGACCCTGGCCCACGTGCGCGACGCCGGCATGAAGATCTGCTCGGGCGGCATTCTGGGCATGGGCGAGTCGCTGGACGACCGCGCCGGGCTGCTGATCCAGCTGGCCAACCTGCCGGAGCATCCCGAGTCGGTGCCGATCAACATGCTGGTGAAGGTCGCCGGCACCCCGCTCGAGAACGCCGAGGATGTCGATCCGTTCGACTTCATCCGCATGCTGGCCGTGGCGCGCATTCTCATGCCGCAATCCCACGTGCGTCTGTCCGCCGGGCGTGAAGCGATGAACGAGCAGATGCAGGCACTGGCCTTCCTGGCCGGGGCCAATTCGATCTTCTACGGCGACAAGCTGCTGACCACCGCCAACCCGCAGGCGGACAAGGACATGCAGTTGTTCGCCCGCCTCGGGATCGCCCCAGAAGCGCGCGAAGAACACGCTGACGAAGTCCATCAAGCGGCCATCGAACAGGCCCTGGTCGAACAGAAGAGCAGCGACCTGTTCTACGACGCCGCCTCCGCCTGACCCTGCGCCGGCCGCGTCGCCGGCGTTCATCCACTGCCATTCGAGGCCTGCATGCCCTTCGACCTCAGCGCGCGCCTGGCCGAGCGCCGCGCCGCCGACCTCTATCGTCAGCGTCCATTGCTGCAAAGCCCGCAAGGGCCGCGCGTGGTGGTCGATGGCCAACCGCTGCTGGCCTTCTGCAGCAACGACTACCTGGGTCTGGCCAACCACCCCGACGTGATCAAGGCTTGGCGCGAGGGCGCCGAGCGCTGGGGCGTGGGGGGCGGCGCGTCCCATCTGGTGGTTGGCCACAGCAGCCCTCACCATGCGCTGGAAGAAGCCCTGGCTGAATTCACCGGCCGCCCGCGGGCGCTGCTGTTCTCCACCGGCTACATGGCCAATCTGGGGGCGGTCACTGCCTTGGTGGGGCAAGGCGATAGCGTGTTGCAGGACCGTCTGAACCACGCCTCGCTGCTGGACGCCGGCCTGCTCAGCGGCGCGCGCTTCAGCCGTTATCTGCACAATGATGCCGCCAGCCTGGAAACACGTCTGGCCAAAGCCGTCGGCAACACGCTCGTGGTGACCGATGGTGTGTTCAGCATGGACGGCGACCTCGCCGAGCTGCCACGACTGGCAGCCGTTGCGCGGGCCAAGGGCGCCTGGCTGCTGGTCGACGACGCCCACGGGTTCGGTGCCCTGGGCGCTACCGGCGGCGGTATCGTCGAGCATTTCGGGCTGGGGATGGACGATGTGCAAGTGCTGGTCGGTACCCTGGGCAAGGGCTTTGGCACCGCAGGCGCGTTCGTGGCGGGCAGCGAGGAACTGATCGAGACCCTGGTGCAGTTCGCTCGGCCTTACATCTACACGACCAGCCAGCCACCGGCGCTGGCCTGCGCTACCTTGCGCAGCCTGCAACTGCTGCGCAGCGAACACTGGCGGCGCGAACACCTGGCGAGCCTGATCACCCAGTTCCGACACGGCGCTGCTCAGTTGGGCCTGACCTTGATGGACAGTTTCACGCCCATTCAGCCGATTCTGGTCGGCGATGCCGGACGTGCCTTGCGCTTGTCCCAGTTGTTGCGCGAGCGCGGATTGCTGGTCACGGCCATACGTCCGCCGACCGTGCCTGCCGGCAGTGCGCGGTTGCGGGTGACGCTTTCGGCCGCGCACAGCAGTGCCCAAGTGCAGCAATTGCTCGATGCGCTGGCTGAATGCTACCCGTTGCTGGGAGCCGAACATGTCTGATCGCCTGATCCTGCTGCCCGGCTGGGGCCTGGGCACAGATGCGCTGGAGCCATTGGTCGCTGCGCTGCAGCAGCTCGGTGAACCCGTGCAGGTGCAGATCGAACCTTTGCCCACGCCAGACGCTGCGGGGCTTGCCGGTTGGCTGGATGCCCTCGACGCATGCCTGCCGGACGGTGCCTGGCTGGGCGGCTGGTCGCTGGGGGGCATGCTCGCCGCCGAGCTCGCGGCGCGCCGGGGTGAACGCTGCCCTGGCCTGTTGACCCTGGCCAGCAACCCCTGCTTCGTGGCCCGCGCCGACTGGCCGGATGCAATGCCTGCTGAGACGTTCGAAGCCTTTCTGGCCGCTTGCGAGGCAGATCCAAAAACCCTGCTGAAGCGCTTCGCATCGCTCTGTGCGCAAGGCGCTGCTGATCCGCGCGGGCTTTCTCGGCGACTGGCGGTTGCTGAGCCGGCTTCGACACAGACGTTGGTCGAGGGCCTGCACGTGCTCGCGGAGCTGGATACCCGTGCCGCGTTGCAGGCGTTTACCGGGCCGCAACTGCACCTGTTTGCCGGAAGCGATTCGCTGGTGCCCGTCGGTGCAGTGAGTGCATTGCGCAAGCTGGTGCCGGAGGCCCAGATCGGCATGGTCGAGCAGGCCAGCCATGGGTTCATGCTGGAAGACCCGGATAGGGTCGCCGGTGCAATTGGGGCCTTTGTGCATGAGTGAGAGGAACGGGAGTGTGCTTGGCGCAGGCGTTGAGGTGGTAGATGACGCGGCTTGCGCCGCTGCTACAGTAGTTGAGGTGAGGCGGGAGACTACGCTCAGGTTGCCGGACAAGCGGCTGGTGGCGGCGTCCTTTTCCAAAGCGGCAGCGAGCTATGACAGCGTCGCGCAATTGCAGCGGGACGTGGGTCACTCATTGCTCACACGACTGCCAGACGGCCTGCAACCGTCGCAATGGCTCGACCTGGGCAGCGGCACCGGCTACTTCAGCCGTGTTCTGGCCCAGCGTTTTCCGAACCGTGTCGGCGTGGCGCTGGACATTGCCGAAGGCATGCTCAGCCACGCGCAGGCACAGGGTGGTGCCACCTGGCATGTGGCTGGCGATGCCGAGCAACTGCCTTTGCGCGACGGCAGCTGTGGTCTGATCTATTCCAGCCTGGCGGTACAATGGTGCAGCGACTTCGCCGCCGTGCTCGCCGAGGCTCGCAGAACCTTGCAACCCGGCGGCGTGCTGGCCTTTGCCAGCCTGTGCGCGGGCACGCTGCACGAGCTGCGGCAAAGCTGGCGAGCGGTGGATGGCCGAGTGCACGTCAACCGTTTCCGTGAATTCGCCGACTACCAGCGCCTGTGCGCCGACAGCGGCCTGGAGGTGCTGGGCCTGGATAACGTGCCTCATGTGCTGCACTACGCCGACGTGCGCGGCCTGACCCATGAGCTCAAGGCCCTGGGCGCGCACAACCTCAACCCCGGTCGCCCCGACGGCCTGACCGGCCGCGCGCGCATGCTCGGTCTGCTGCAAGCCTATGAAGCCTTTCGTGCACCCCAGGGGCTGCCAGCCACTTACCAGGTGGTCTACGCTGTGCTGCGCAAACCCGTCGAGCAAGGACAATCCTGATGAGCGCCTATTTCATCGCCGGTACTGACACGGATATCGGCAAGACCACCGTGGCCGCTGGCCTGCTGCACGCTGCCAGCCTCAAGGGCCTGAGCACGCTGGGCGCGAAGCCCGTTGCCTCGGGTTGCGAGGTGACCCCCAAGGGCCTGCGCAACAGCGACGCGTTGGCCTTGATGGCCCAGAGCTCGCTCAAGCTTGAGTACGCGCAGATCAACCCGGTGGCCTTCGAACCTGCAATCGCCCCCCACATCGCCGCCCGCGAGGCTGGGGTGGCCCTGACCGTCGGCTCGCTGTTGGCACCCATGCGGGAGGTGCTGGCCCGGCAGGCCGACTTCACCCTGATCGAAGGCGCTGGTGGCTGGCGCGTGCCGCTCTCCGACCAGGCCAATCTGTCGGACCTGGCCATTGCCTTGAAGCTGCCGGTGATTCTGGTGGTGGGCGTGCGCCTTGGCGCTATCAGCCATGCGCTGCTGAGCGCGGAAGCCATCGCCCGCGACGGCCTGCAACTGGCCGGCTGGGTGGCCAACATCATCGAACCGAAAACCTCACGCCTGGAAGACAACCTCGCCACCCTGGCCGAACGCCTGCCGGCCCCTTGCCTGGGTCGCGTGCCCTACCTGAAGAACGCCAGCGCACAGAGCGTGGCCGAGCATCTGCATATCGAGCTTCTTGGGTAGCAAGGCTCAAACCTGCAACGCGGGTGCGCCGTATTGACTCAACAGTGCGTCGGCCGTCAGTAGCTGCATGCTTTCCAGAGTGGCTTGGGCAAACAGCAGGCGGTCGAATGGATCGCGGTGAATGGGCGGCAGCTTTTCAACGGCCATGCCATGGGCTGCCGTGATCGGCAGTTCGTGGTAGCCATTGAGCAATAGCTGACGGCGCAGACCCACCGTATCGATCACTATGCCGCTGCGGCTAAGGCCGTTTTTGATAGCCACTTCCCATAGGCTTGCCGCGCTGAAGTAAACCTCATGATCCAGATTGGCGATCAAGGATCGAGCTTTTGAGGAAAGCATTGGGCTGTCCTTGGCGACCCAGATCAGGATATGCGTGTCGAGCAGTAACTTCACACCTTGCCCTCGAAGAGAGTGGTGACCTCATTGTCGAGCTCATCAAAGTCTTCCGGAACCACAAGATCAAGCATGAAACCGATACGCTTTGCTTCGCGCGGCTCTGGCGCATCATAGGCCACCAGCTTGGCAATGGGCTTGCCGGCCTTGGCGATGACCACCACTTCACCGGCTGCGGCTTGTTCGAGCAAGCGCGACAGATTGCTCTTAGCGTCGTGAATGTTGTGGATGGCCATTGGTGGCGACTCCCTTGGCAGGACAAACGATCTGTGCAAGGCAAAACCATGCGATGCATGTCAAGTCTAGCCTAGCCCGACGTGTTAGCTAATGCATTCTTGTGTGTCATTTTCAAACGCAGGTGCGAAGTCGAAGGCCGCTTTGCGTATCAACTGCTCTCCCGCGCCACAAGTTCGCAGTCGAGCAGCTCCAGATGCGGCGGCTCGCCCTCGATGATGCCCAGGCTTTGCAGGACACGCGTGGCTGCCAGCACGCCAATCTGCAGCGCAGGCGGCCTGATGGTGGTCAGGCTGGGCAGGAGCATTTCGGCGAAGGGGTAGTCGCCGAAGCCCATCACCGCGCAGTCCTGTGGAATGCGCAGCCCGGCGCGCTGGGCCGCCAGCAAGCCCCCGGCGGCCAGGTTGTCGTTGGCGAAGATGATCGCATCCGGTGGCTGCTCGCTCGCCATCAGGGCATGGAGGGCCTGTTTGCCGGCTTCGAAAGGCGCCAGGGAGGGATCGGGAGCGAACACCTGGGGTTCCAGGCCCAGCTCGGCCAGCGTCGCGGCATAGCCGTCTCGACGCTCGAGAGCACTCAAGTCGCCCGCTGCGCTGTTCTGGACGAAGGCGATGCGCCGGTAGCCTTCGCCGTAGAGATAGCGCACCGAAGTGACGCCCACCTGAGCATGCGAGAAGCCGATCTGCATCGGCGCGCGTTCGGGTTGATAGTCCCAGGTTTCCACCAACGGTATCTGCGCTTGGGCCAGCATCTTCTCGGTGCCGACGCTGTGGAAGTGGCTGGTCAGCACCAGGGCCGCAGGCGACCAGCCAAGGAAGGCACGCACAGCGTTCTCCTCCTGCTCGGCGCTGAAATAGCTGGACGCCAGCAGGACTTGGTAGCCATGCCTGCTCAAGGTATCGCTGAAGCCTTGAATGGTATGGGCGAAGATCGGCCCGGAAATGTTCGGGATGACCATGCCGACGATCTTGCCCCGCGCCGACGCCAGCCCCCCGGCCACCAGATTGGGAACATAACCCAGCTCGGTCACCGCCTGAGCGATGCGCTGCCGATGCTCGTCCGATACCAGGTCCGGTTGATTGAAATACCGCGATACGGTCATGGCAGAGACCCCCGCGTAGGTGGCCACGCTGGCCAGTGTCACGCGGCCAGCACCACGGCGCTTGCGCTGGTGCTTGGGATCGGTCATCTGCCCGCCTCTAATAACTAAAAACCATAAACAGTAGAGATTACGGTATTTGACCGTATAAGCGTTGATCGCCACTATTCGCCATGTTAGCGCTAACCAGCTGACCTGTCTGCTACTCGCTCGAGCGAATGCTGCGCCAATCAAAACAATGTCCAGCCCCTGTTCGAGCGACCCGCCATGCCACAGCGTCAATCTTTCGCGATCAAGACTTCCGTATTGTCCCAGGCCGTCGCTGCGGCCATCGCCCTGGGCGCAATGCCCGCCTTTGCCGCTCAGGGCGATGAAGAGTCGGTCAGCCTGCAAGCCGTCACGGTCACCGCCACGCGGCGCGCCGAGTCGCTGCAGAAAGTGCCGGTGGCGGTGTCGGTGGTCGACGGCGAGCAGCTGGAACGGGACAACCGCAACGGCGTTGCGAGCATCGTGCAACAGGTGCCCAGCCTGAATTTCCGCACCGGCGCCTCGAACAAGGACACCTCGCTGTTCATCCGTGGGGTGGGCACCATTTCCACCTCACCCGGCGTGGAGCCCACCGTGGCCACGGTCATCGATGGCGTGGTTTACGGGCGCCCCGGCCAGGCCACCCTGGACCTGTTGGATCTGGAACGCATCGAAGTGCTGCGCGGCCCGCAAGGCACGCTGTTCGGCAAGAACGCCTCGGCCGGCGTGTTGAACATCGTGACCAAGGCGCCCACCGAAGAGACCCACGGCTATATCGACCAGTCGTACTACAGCGGCAACGAAAGCCGCACCCGCTTCGGCATCGGTGGCAGCCTGATCCCCGACACCCTCAAGGGCTCGCTGACCACGCTGTTCGGCAGCTACGACGGCAACGTCGACAACCGCGCCAATGGTCACGAAGTCAACGGCTACAACCGCAAGGGTGTGCGTGGGAAGCTCGAGTTCACCCCCAATGACGACCTCACGCTTACCTTGGCCGCCGATTACATGCAGAGCCACGACGATGCGCCCAATGGCGTCGTCAGCAAGGCACTGACCCCTGCGTTCGCGGGCGCCCTGGCGCCGGTGTCGGCCAGCGGCCACAGCCGTGATATCGCCAGCGACTACCGCAGCCATGTCGAGGACATCAACAAGGGTCTGTCGGCCCAGTTGGACTGGAACCTGGGCGACTACACCCTGACCTCGATCACCGCCTGGCGCGGCTGGGACAACACCCAATGGCAGGACGGCGACCGCCTGGCGACCATCACCAGCGCCTTCCCCGGCACGGAAGACAAGGGCGACCTGAGCTACGACCAGTACTCGCAGGAAGTTCGCCTGGCCTCGCCCAAGGGCGAGTTCGTGGAGTACGTCGGCGGACTGTTCTACATGCACGGCAAGGATGACGAAACCTACCGCCGCACCTTGGTGACACCGACCGGCAGCCAGCGCGGCGTGGCCGACTACACCACCACCAGCGACAGCTACTCGGCCTTCGGTGAGACCACCCTCAACTTCACCTCGCGGCTGCGCGGCATCGCCGGCCTGCGCTGGACCCACGACGACCTGGAATACGATCACCGTCGCGTGTCGACCTCGGCCACCACCGTCAGCGGCATCCAGCCAGGCACCCGCAGCTCAGGCTCGGTGGATGAGGATGGCTGGTCCGGACGACTGGGCGTGCAGTACGACCTCAGTGACGAGGTCATGGCTTATGTCACCTATTCGCGTGGATACAAAGGCCCTGCCTACAACGTGTTCTTCAACATGCAGCCGCGCGACACCGACGCGCTCAAGCCGGAAACCTCCAACACCTGGGAAGCGGGGATCAAGGCCAGCGCCTGGGACAATCGCCTGACCAGCAATCTGGCGGTCTTTCACAGCGAGTACGACAACTACCAGGCGAACTTCTTCGACACCGTGGCCAATCAGGTGGTGACCCGTCTGATCAACGCCGGCAGCGTCAGCACCGAGGGCGTCGAGCTGGACTACGCCCTGCAGGCCACGCAGAACCTCAAGCTGTCCGGCGCACTGGCCTACACCCGTGCGCGCATCGATCAGTTCAGTTGCCCGGCCGGCGCGGCCGCTTCCTGCAACGTCGACGGCAAGACCCTGCCCTACAGCCCCGACTGGAAGAGCTACGTGCGCGCCGACTACAGCATTCCATTGGCCAATGGCCTGGATGTTGAGCTGGGGACCGATTACAGCTGGCAGAGCGAAGTGCAGTACGACATCAGCCAGAACCCGGACACCAAGCAAGGTGCCTATGGCATCTGGAATGCCAGCATCGCCTTGGCCGACTACACCAATGGCTGGCGTGTCGCGTTGCTGGGCAAGAACCTGGCCGACAAGTCCTACTCGCCGATGCTGGCCAGTGGCAGCGGCTATATCTACCGCGCCGTGCCTCGTGATGACGAGCGCTACTTCGGCGTGCAACTGCGCAAGGATTTCTGACATGAGCGCCAGACAGATGAAACTGGGTGCCTTTCTGATGGCCACCGGGCACCACGTGGCTGCCTGGCGCCACCCCCAGGTGCCGGCCGATGCCGGGCTCGATTTCCAGCATTATCGGCACCTGGCGCAGGTGGCCGAGGCGGCCTGCTTCGACACCCTGTTCCTGGCCGACAGCGTGGCAGCAGCCACCGGCGACAGCGCCAGCCAGATGGCCCGCTCCGATCATTTCGAACCGTTGACCCTGCTCTCGGCCCTGAGCGTGGTCACCGAACGCATCGGCCTGATCAGTACGGTCACTACCAGCTACAACGAGCCCTACCACGTGGCGCGCAAGTTCGCCTCGCTGGATCATCTGTCCGGTGGCCGCGCCGGCTGGAACCTGGTGACCTCGGACGCCGCGGCCGAGGCCGGCAACTTCGGTCGCGACGAACACATCGGGCACGCCGAGCGCTACAGCCGGGCGCAAGAGTTTCATCAGGTGGTCACGGGGCTCTGGGACAGCTGGAGCGCCGATGCCTTCGTGCGCGACAAGGCCAGCGGCCAATACTACGACCCGGCCGGGCGCCGCGAGCTGAACCATGTCGGCGAGCACTTCAAGGTCAAGGGCCCCCTCAACGTCGCCCGCTCACCGCAAGGGCGACCGGTGGTGGTGCAGGCCGGTTCGTCCGAAGCCGGCCGCGCGCTGGCGGCACGGACCGCCGATGTGATCTTCACCGCGCAGCCTTCGTTGACCGCCGCGCAAGCGTTCTACGCCGACCTCAAGAACCGCGCGGCCACATTCGGTCGTGGCGCCGATGAGCTGAAGATCATGCCTGGGGTGTTCGTCGTGGTCGGCGAAACCCAGGCCCTGGCACAGGCCAAGTTCGAAGCATTCCAGGACCTGGTGCAACCCGAGGTCGGGGTGGCGCTGCTGGGCCGCATGCTGGGCAACTTCGACTTGTCCGGCTACCCGCTGGACGGACCGCTGCCCGACCTGCCCCTGACCGACAGCGGCCAGCGCAGCCGTCAGCAACTGCTCAGCGAACTGGCCGAGCGCGAGCACCTCAACCTGGCGCAACTGGGTCGCCGAATCGCCGGGGGGCGTGGGCACTTCAGTCTTATCGGCACTGCGGCGCAGATCGCCGACCAATTGCAGCTATGGTTCCAGAACGGCGCCGCCGATGGTTTCAACGTGCTGGTGCCGCATCTGCCCGGCGGGCTCGAGGACTTCGCACGCCAGGTGGTGCCCGAACTGCAACGCCGCGGCCTGTTCCGCACCCACTACACAGGCACCACGTTGCGCGAGCATCTGGGCCTACCCGAAATCAACGGGCGCTGATCGGGCGCCCTTCGACATACCTGAAGCGAGGCTTTCCATGACCTACATCGCTGCCGAACATCGCTACCAGCGCCTGCCCTACCGCCGTGTTGGCCGTAGCGGCCTGGTGTTGCCAGCACTGTCCCTGGGGTTGTGGCACAACTTTGGCGACAGCACCCCGATCGACACCCAGCGCAGCCTGTTGCGCACCGCCTTCGATCTGGGCATCAACCACTTCGACCTGGCCAATAACTATGGCCCGCCCTATGGCAGCGCCGAGATCAATTTCGGCCGTCTGCTGCGCGAGGATTTCAAGCACTACCGTGATGAGCTGATCATCTCCAGCAAGGCCGGTTGGGACATGTGGCCCGGTCCGTACGGTCAGGGCGGCGGCTCGCGCAAGTACATCCTGGCCAGCCTCGACCAGAGCCTGCAACGGCTGGGCCTGGATTATGTGGATATCTTCTACTCGCACCGCTTCGACTCCGACACGCCGCTGGAAGAAACCGCCAGCGCCCTGGCCACGGCGGTGCAACAGGGCAAGGCGCTGTACATCGGCATTTCCTCGTACTCCGGAGTCAAGACCCGTGAGATCGCCGCCCTGCTCAAGGAGTGGAAGGTGCCGCTGCTGATCCACCAGCCTGCCTACAACCTGCTCAACCGCTGGGTGGAGAACGACCTGCTGCAGGTCACCGACGAACTGGGCGCCGGTGTCATTGCCTTCACGCCGCTGGCGCAAGGGCTGCTCACCGACAAGTACCTGCAAGGCGTGCCGGCCGATGCGCGGGTCAACCGTCCCGGCGGCGGCTCATTGCTGCCTGGGCACTTGAGCGAGGCCAACCTGACCCACGTTCGCGCGCTCAACGAAATCGCCCGCCGCCGCGGCCAGAGCCTGGCGCAATTGGCCCTGGCCTGGACCCTGCGCGACAGCCGCGTGACCAGCGCCCTGATCGGCGCCAGCCGTCCCGAGCAGATCATCGAAAACGTCGGCGCACTGGACAACCTCAGCTTCAGCGCCGAGGAACTGGCCGAGATCGACCGCCATGCAGTGGAAGGCGGCATCAACCTCTGGGAAAAACCCTCGACTGCGCAATAAGGGATCGATCACATGAAGACACTCGCTCGCGTGGGCGCCGTACTGGCCTTGCTGGGCCTGGCCGGCGCCGCTCTGGCCGATCCGGCGGCGCTGCGCATCGGCTATCAGAAGGGCTCGATTGCCCTGGTCCTGGCCAAGCAGCATGGCCTGCTGGAAAAACGCTTCGGGCAGACCCAGGTCCAGTGGATCGAATTTCCCGCTGGCCCGCAGATGCTCGAAGCCTTGAACATCGGCAGCCTCGATGTAGCGGCCACGGGAGATATCCCGCCGCTGTTCGCGCAGGCAGCGGGCGCGGACCTTGTGTACATCGGTGCCGAGCCGGCCAAGCCCCAGGCCGAGACCTTGCTGGTCAAGGACACCAGTACGTTCGCTCAGGTCGCCGACCTCAAAGGCAAGAAGGTCGCCTTTCAGAAAGGCTCCAGTTCGCACAACCTGATCCTGCGGGCGCTGAACAAGGCTGGCCTGAGCTATCGGGAAATTCAGCCGGTGTACCTGAGCCCGGCCGATGCTCGGGCGGCCTTCGAACAAGGCAGTGTCGACGCCTGGGCAATCTGGGAACCCTACTCGTCGCTGGCCCTGAGCCAGGGTCATGCGCGGCTGTTGGCCGATGGCAGCGGGCTGGGTCTTGGCGGACCGATCTACACCGCACGGCGTGCCTATGCCCAAGCCAACGGCGAGTTCATCCACAACCTGCTGGACCAACTCAGCAGCGCGGAGGCACTGACCCGCACCGAGCATGCACAGAGCATCGCAGTGCTGGCCCAGTCCATGGGGCTGCCGGAGTCAGTGGTCGAGCGCTATGTGGACAACCGCCCACCCTCCCCCGTGCGGCCTGTGGATAACACCGTGGTCCAGACCCAGCAGGCGACTGCCGACCTGTTCTACCAGAACAAGCTGCTGCCCAAGGCGCTGGATGTCGGCCAGGTGGCGCAGTGAGCCTGTGCGAGGATTAAGCCACGGTCTGCAATCTGTTCGTCACAATCCCTCCTTAAGGTACTCGCTGACCTGAAGGGAGATCACCATGAGCCTGTTAGAAGAACACCAAGCCACCGACCTGGAAAAGATCACCGGCCTGAGCCGTCGCCGCTTCATCGGCGCTGGCGCCCTGTGCGGTGCCGCGATGTTCCTGGGCGGCAACCTGCTGACCCGCACGGCCATGGCCAACGCGGTCAGCGCCGGCAACAGCGCACTGCTGGGCTTTACCGGTATTGCCGCGGCCACCAGCGATACCATCAGCCTGCCGCCCGGCTACCAGGCCAGCGTGCTGATCAGCTGGGGGCAGCCACTGCAGGCCGGTGGCCCGGCCTTCGATCCCAGCGGCAACGGCAGCGCCGAGGCCCAGGAGGTGCAGTTCGGTGACAACAACGACGGCATGAGTCTGTTCCCCTTCCCCAACGACGCCAATCGCGCGTTGATGGCAATCAACAACGAATACACCAACTACCGCTACCTCTACGCCCACGGCGGCAGCCCACAGTCAGCCGAAGAAGTGCGCAAGGCCCTGGCCTGCGAAGGCCTGTCGGTGATCGAGATCCAGCGCAAGGGCGGCCACTGGCATTTCGTTCAGGGCTCGCAATACAACCGCCGCGTCCACGGCAACACGCCGATCCGCGTCAGCGGCCCAGCGGCCGGTGATGCCCTGCTCAAGACTGCGGCCGACAGCACCGGGCAACTGGTGCATGGCACCTTCCAGAACTGCGCCAACGGCAAGACCCCGTGGGGCACCTACCTGACGTGCGAAGAAAACTTCACCGACTGCTTCGGCAGCACCGACGCTACCCTGGCGTTCACTCCCGCGCAGAAACGCTACGGCGTGGTCGCGGCGAGCAAGGAAATCAACTGGCACCCCCACGACCCGCGCTTCGACATGGCGCGTAACCCCAACGAACTCAACCGCTTCGGCTGGGTCGTGGAAGTGGACCCGTTCGACCCGACCGCCATGCCGGTCAAGCGCACCGCGCTGGGTCGCTTCAAGCACGAGAACGCGGCCCTGGCCGAAACGCGCGATGGTCGCGCGGTGGTGTACATGGGCGATGACGAGCGTGGCGAGTTCATCTACAAGTTCATCAGCCGCGACCGCATCGACCACCACAACCCCAAGGCCAACCGTGACCTGCTCGACCACGGCACGTTGTACGTCGCCCGTTTCGACAATGGCGACGGCAACCCGGATCGTCCCAAGGGGCATGGCCAGTGGGTGGAGCTGACCCATGGCAAGAACGGTCTGGACGCCAGCAAGGGCTTCGCCAGCCAGGCCGAAGTGTTGATTCACGCACGGCTTGCCGCCAGTGCCATGCAGGCCACACGCATGGACCGCCCCGAGTGGATCGTGGTCAGCCCCAAGGATGGCCAGGTCTATTGCACCCTGACCAACAACATCAAACGCGGCGACGACGGCCAGCCGGTCGGCGGCCCCAACCCGCGCGAGAAGAACGTCTACGGGCAGATTCTGCGCTGGCGTGAAAGCGGCGACGAACACGGTGCCATGACGTTCGAGTGGGACCTGTTCCTGGTGGCCGGCAACCCCAGTGTGCATCCCGGCCAGGCCAAGGGCGGTTCGTCCAACATCAACCCGCAGAACATGTTCAACAGCCCCGATGGCCTGGCCTTCGACGACGCCGGCCGGCTCTGGGTGCAGACCGATGGCGACACCAGCAACGCCGGTGACTTCGCCGGCATGGGCAACAACCAGATGCTCTGCGCGGACCCGGCCAGCGGCGAGATTCGCCGCTTCATGGTCGGCCCGGTGGGCTGCGAAGTCACCGGCGTGAGCTTCGCCCCCGATCAACGCACCCTGTTCATCGGCATCCAGCATCCGGGTGAAAACGGTGGTTCGACCTTCCCCGAACACCTGCCCAACGGCAAGCCACGTTCTTCGGTGATCGCCATCAGCCGCGAAGACGGTGGGGTGATCGGCGCGTAACATGCCCACCGCTACTGTCGCGTCTGCGCTACCATGGCGAGCCGGACGCGGCAGCCTGCCGCGCGCAGGAGTTCGCATGGCCCACCCTTTTGAAACACTGACCCCAGACCTGGTGCTCGACGCCGTCGAAAGCATCGGCTTTCTCAGCGATGCACGGGTGCTGGCGCTCAACAGCTACGAGAACCGCGTCTACCAGGTGGGCATCGAAGATGGCCAACCGCTGATTGCCAAGTTCTACCGTCCTGATCGCTGGACCAATGCGGCCATCCTTGAAGAACACGCCTTCACCGCCGAGCTGGCCGACTGTGAAGTGCCCGTGGTTGCGCCGATGGTGCACGAGGGCCAGACGCTGTTCGAGCACGCCGGCTTTCGCTTTACCCTGTTTCCTCGTCGCGGCGGTCGCGCGCCGGAGCCGGGCAACCTCGACCAGCTCTATCGTCTGGGCCAGTTGCTCGGTCGTCTGCACGCCGTGGGTGCCACGCGCCCGTTCGAACACCGCGAAGCGTTGGGCGTGCAGAACTTCGGCCACGATTCGTTGCAGACCCTGCTCGAAGGCAACCATGTTCCCCGCAGCCTGCTGCCCGCCTACGAGTCGGTGGCCCGCGACCTGCTCAAGCGCGTGGAAGAGGTCTACAAGGCCACGCCACACCAGAACATCCGCATGCACGGTGACTGCCACCCCGGCAACATGATGTGCCGCGACGACGTGTTCCACATCGTCGACCTCGACGATTGCCGTATGGGCCCGGCGGTCCAGGACCTGTGGATGATGCTCGCCGGCGATCGCCAGGAATGCCTGGGGCAACTGTCCGAACTCATGGACGGCTACAGCGAGTTCCACGACTTCAACCCCCGTGAACTGGCACTGATCGAACCGCTGCGGGCGTTGCGCCTGATGCACTACAGCGCCTGGTTGGCGCGCCGCTGGGAAGACCCAGCCTTTCCGCGCAGCTTCCCCTGGTTCGGCAGCGAGCGGTACTGGGGCGACCAGGTGCTGGCGTTGCGCGAACAACTGGCAGCGCTCAACGAAGAGCCACTGAAACTGTTTTGAGCACACACGCGAGGCGTTGTGTCTCACGGCCCGATGTGTAAAGTTGCCGACCACCGCTCAATAACAAAACCATGCAAGCAGGGAGCTCCATGCAAGTCGCCAATCCCCGCCGGGGATACATCCTGGGCCTGAGCGCCTACATCTGCTGGGGGTTCATCCCCCTCTACTTCAAGACCCTCTCGCACTACCCGGCCGTGGAGATCATTGCCCAGCGGGTACTCTGGTCGGCGCTGCTCGGCTCGTTGCTGCTGCTGGTGTGGAAGCATCCCGGCTGGCTGCGCGAACTGCGCGACAACCCCATGCGCCTGGCGATACTGGTCGGCAGCGGTTGCCTGATCGCCGCCAACTGGCTGGTCTATGTCTGGGCAGTGACCCACGACCGAGTGCTCGAGGCCAGCCTGGGCTACTACATCAATCCACTGCTCAACGTCGTGCTCGGGTTGCTGATCCTGCGTGAGCGGCTGCGTCCGCTGCAGTGGGTCGCAGTGGCGCTGGCGGCCATCGGCGTGGCGCAGCAGGTGTGGCAAGTGGGCAGTCTGCCGTGGGTGTCCCTGGCGCTGGCCCTGACCTTCGGTTTCTACGGCCTGATTCGCAAGCGCGCGCCCGTGGCAGCGTTGCCGGGGCTTGTGATCGAAACCTGGTTGCTGGTGCCGCTGGCTGCGGGCTGGCTGCTCTGGCATGGCGATGCCGCCAGCGTCCAGCCAGCGTTCTGGACCACCCGCGAGGCCCTCTGGTTGATGGCCGCGGGCCCGATCACCCTGGTGCCGCTGCTGTGCTTCAACGCAGCCGCCCGCCACCTGCCCTACACCACACTGGGTTTCCTGCAATACATCGCGCCCACCCTGGTGCTGCTGTTGGCCGTTCAGGTGTTCGGCGAACACCTGGCGCCTGCGACGCTGGTGACGTTCATCTTCATCTGGGCGGGGTTGCTTATCTACAGTGTGGATATCTGGTGGAATCGGCGTCAGCGCAGCTGATCAAAAAACGCTCACCTGGCTGCGGGTCAGGCCGGTCAAGGCCTGCAGCAAGTTACGCCAAGGTTATCCACAGGCTGGTCCACCTGGATTGTGCACAAGCCCGGCACAACTGTCCGTTTTTTGATCAACACTCTGAAAACACCGCAGGCTGCGGGCTCCAGGGCTATCGACACAGGTTATCCACAGCCACGCTCAGGATAAACGTGGATAACCTCAAGAAGCCCCATCCAGTCCCAACTCTTCACGCGCCAGTTTCACCAACGTGTTCGTGTCGATCGGTTTGAGCAGGAAGTCCACCACGCTGAAGTGCATCGCCGCAATCGCATCCTTCACACTGGCATCGCCGGAAATGATGATGATCGGCAACGCCGCGCGCTCCGACTCGCGCACTTCACGAATGAGATCCAGGCCTGACTCCGGGCCCATGCGCAGGTCGGTGATCAGCAATCCGATGCGACGGCTGGCGCGCAATTGGCGCATCGCCCCCATGGCACTGTCGGCCTGCACACACGCAATGCCATGCAGCTCCAGAATCTGCGTGAGGACGTCTCGCGTGTCGCCGTCGTCATCAACCACCAGCGCCAGTTGGGGCGGCATATCCTGAACCTGGCCCAACTCGCTGAGCGCTTCACGCTCGGCATCACTCAACAATGATTCGTGATCGGACATACGTTTCCCGTCATCCATTACCTATCCATCGGCCTTTTGAGCGCCGTCCCACCTTTTAGACTTACGTCCAATGGGCACGTTCGCTCATGCAGTCGACCATGGCCGGACAATAAAGCCAAATCCACAATAACGACAATTTCCGATTCGACCTATCGGGCGGTAATGGCCAATGAGCAAAACCGACGCCTTCACCCAGGCGGGCAAGACCGCAGTGCTGCAGAACATTCACGGCACCGTGCAGTTCCTGCAACGCTTTCCACCGTTCAACCAGATGGAAAACGCCCATCTGGCCTATCTGGTCGAACAGTGCCAACTGCGCTTCTATGCCAGCGGTGAAAGCATCATCAAACCGGCCGACGGTGCTGTCGAGCACTTCTACATCGTCAAGCAGGGTCAGGTGGTGGGCGAGCGGCCTCACAGTGCGCGTCGCGGGACCGAAACCACGTTCGAGATCACCGCTGGCGAGTGCTTCCCGCTCGCCGCGCTGCTGAGCGAGCGCGCCACGCGCACCGAGCATCTGGCAGCAGAGGACACCTTCTGTCTGCAATTGAACAAACCGGCCTTCATCAAGCTGTTCGCGCTGTCCACGGTGTTCCGTGATTTCGCCCTGCGCGGGGTGAGCAGCCTGCTCGACCAGGTCAACCAGCAGGTGCAGCGCCAGGCCGTCGAAACCCTGGGTACGCAGTACTCGCTGAACACCCGGCTGGGCGACCTCGCCATGCGTCATCCCGTAACCTGCGCCGCCTCGCTGCCTCTGCGCGATGCCGTGCGCCTGATGCACGAACAGCAAGTGGGCAGCATCGTTATCGTCGACGACCTGAAAGCCCCCCAAGGCATCTTCACCCTGCGCGATCTGCGTCAGGCCGTGGCCGATGCAGCCACCGATTTCGGCGCGGCCATCGAGCGATACATGATTCCCCGGCCCTTTCACCTCAGCCCGGAAGCCAGTGCCTTCGATGCCGCCGTGGCCATGACCGAACGGCACATTGCCCACGTCTGCCTGGTCAAGGATCAGCGCCTGTGCGGCGTGGTGTCCGAGCGCGATCTGTTTTCCCTGCAGCGCGTAGATCTGGTGCACCTGGCTCGGACCATCCGCCACGCTTCGCGGCTGGAACAACTGGTCGCGCTGCGCGGGGAAATCAGCGCTCTGGTCGAGCGCATGCTGGCTCATGGCGCCTCATCGACGCAGATCACCCAGCTGATTACCTTGCTCAACGATCACACCGTCTGCCGGGTAATCGAGCTGGTGCTGCAGGAGCGCGGCGATCCGGGCGTGCCCTTCAGCTGGCTGTGTTTCGGCAGTGAAGGCCGCCGCGAGCAGACCCTGCACACCGATCAGGACAACGGCATCGTCTTCGAAGCCCGTGACGCCGCCCACGCTGCCGAGATACGCGGCAAGCTGCTGCCGCTGGCGCATCAGATCAACCTGGCGCTGGCGCAGTGCGGCTTCAGTCTGTGCACGGGCAACGTCATGGCGAGCAATCCCGAGCTGTGTCTGTCGCGCCTGGAATGGGCGCGGCGCTTCGCCGGTTTCATCCGCGAGGCGAGCCCGGAAAACCTGCTCAATTCGAGCATATATTTCGACCTGCGTACGGTATGGGGCGATGACTCGGCCTGTGCACAACTGCGCCGCAGCGTGCTCGAACAGGTCGCGGACAACAGCCTGTTCCAGCGCATGCTGGCGCAGAATGCCTTGCGCCAGCGGCCTCCGGTCGGGCGCTTTCGCGACTTCGTACTGACCCGCCAGGGTAGCGACAAGGCACCCACCCTGGACCTCAAGGTGCAAGGCCTGACGCCCTTCGTCGACGGCGCACGCCTGCTGGCCCTGGCCAACGGCATCGACACCGGGAACACCCTGGAGCGCCTGCGCCAGCTGGTCGCAAAAGAGGTCATCGACGCACAGGACGGCGCCGCCTATGAAGAGGCCTACCATTTCATCCAGCAGACGCGCATGCAGCAGCATCAAGCCCAGGCCCGGCAGCACCTGCCCTATTCCAATCGCGTCGACCCGGCCGAGCTCAACCACCTGGACCGGCGCATCCTGCGTGAATCCCTGCGCCAGGCCCAGCGCCTGCAGGCCAGCCTGAGCCTGAGGTACCAGCTGTGAGCCTGTTCGACTGGCTACGGGCCAAACCCGCCTGCGTGCTGGACGCCACTTTGCAGCAACGTGTGGCAGCACTGCCCACGGCTCAGCCTTGGCAAACCTGCAGCCTGCGCGAGCAGCGCTGGGTGGTGCTGGACCTGGAAACCAGCGGCTTGAACCTGAACAAGGATCAGGTGCTGTCGATCGGCGCGGTGGTCATCGAAGATGGCGCGGTGGATTTCTCCCGGCAGTTCGAACGCACGTTGCTGCGCGAGCAACCACGGCTGGGTGCCAGTGTCTTGATCCATGGCCTGGGCCCCGAGGCGATTGCCGCCGGGGACGATCCGGCCGAAGCCTTGCTGGACTTCATGGCCTTCATCGGTGACAGCCCGCTGCTGGCCTTTCACGCGCCCTTCGACGAGCACATGCTCACGCGCGCGCTCAAGCAAAGTCTGGGCTACCGTTTGCAGCACCCGTTCCTGGACGTCGCCGCCCTGGCGCCGATGCTGTGCCCGGATGCGGCCCTGCGCGAAGCCGGGCTGGATGACTGGACCGGGCATTTCGGCCTGCAGGTCGGTGAGCGCCATCATGCCAGTGCCGATGCGCTGGTCACGGCGGAGTTGGCCATGCTGCTGTTCAGCCGTGCCCGCCGCCAAGGCCTGGACAGCCCCAGCGCCCTGGCCGAGAAAGTGGCTCAGTGGCGGCGGCGCCAGCAGACTCAGGCGTTCTGACCGGCGCGAAACTGCGTATGCACATGAACGCTGCCGACACGCCTCGATTGCGCTGGCCACTGGCCTTTTCCGCGCTGCCTGAACGTATACTGGTGCGACTACAGGTCGTAACGCCCTGACACCTGATGCTCCATGACCCAGCCATCCCTGCGTGGACGGCTGGGTTCTTTTTGCAGGCCCTGAAATGAAAAGCACCACCATCCGCCGCTGGTCCTTCATCCACACCTGGACCAGCCTGATCTGCACCCTGTTCCTGTTGATGCTGGCTATCACCGGCTTGCCCCTGGTGTTCCATCACGAGATCGAACACCTGCTGGGCGACGAGCCACAGTTCCGCGACATGCCTGCCGACACGCCGCAGCTGGACCTGCAGCAACTGGTTCAGGCCGCTCAGGCCCACCGTCCCGACGAGGTGGTGCAGTACTTCGGCTGGGACGAAGACGACCCTCATGGCGTGTTCGCCATCACCGCCGCCACAGCCGACACCGAGCCCAACCTGTCCCACACCTTCATGCTCGACAACCGCACCGGCGAAGCCATGGAAATGCCTTCGGCCAATGGCGGATTCATGATGGTCATGCTGCGTTTGCATGTGGACATGTATGCCGGGCTGCCCGGCAAGCTGTTGCTGGCGTTCATGGGCCTGCTGTTCGTGTTGGCCATCGTTTCCGGGGTGGTGCTGTATTCGCCGTTCATGCGCAAACTCTCGTTCGGCACCGTGCGCAATCAGAAGTCCACCCGTACCCGCTGGCTCGACCTGCACAACCTGATCGGCGTGGTCACCCTGACCTGGGCCTTGGTGGTGGGAGTGACGGGCGTGATCAGCGCCTGCGCCGACCTGCTCATCAGCGCCTGGCGGGCGGAAAGCCTCACGGCCCTGATCGAACCCTACCGCGACGCGCCACCGCTCACGCAACGGGCGCCTGCCACCCGCCTGCTGGACATCGCCCACGGCGCCGCGCCGGGCATGACACCCGACTTCATCGCCTTTCCCGGGACACGCTTTTCCAGCGAACACCACTACGCGGTATTCATGAAGGGCGGCACTCACCTGACTTCGCACCTGCTGACGCCGGTGCTGATCGATGCCACCACCCTGGACGTCACGGCAGTGGTCGAACGGCCGTGGTACATGGACGCCATGGGCCTGTCGCAGCCGCTGCACTTCGGCGACTACGGCGGCATGCCGATGCAGATCCTCTGGGCGGCGCTGGATGTGCTGACCATCATCGTGCTGAGCAGTGGCGTGTACCTGTGGTGGGTCCGCCGCCGCGCCGCCAAGGCCGCTGGCGTGGAGGCCGCGGCGTGACGAAACGGAAGAAGTCGACGTTCTGGCCGGTGTTCGGCATTCCGCTGGCGATCGGACTGATCGGCGCGGCCGGATTGTTCGCGGCCCTGCTGGGAGATGGCTGGTGGGATGCCCTGGCGTGGGTGGGGTTGGGGATTCCAGCGGTGCTGGGGGGGTGGGGGTTGGTCAGGAGGGCCTGAGCTGGGCCGTGCACCGGTGGGGTCATCTGCGCTTGGGTAATCCAGGATCAGGATGCAATCGGTGGAGCAGCTTGCGCAGTTATCATAGGGATACCTAGCGAAGGCGACCGCTTCGTGCATTCGGCGTATGGCCTGATGATGTGTATTGCGAACATAGGCCTCTTCGCGGGCAGAGCCCGCTCCCACAAAAAATCCGCTCACCCGACGCTGTCGAGTCCTACAGAAGAAACTGCTCTGCTTTGAACAACTGAAGATTGCGTCCTACTTTGCAGCTAATTCGTCTGATATTCCGCTGTTAAAAATCCTACAGTTTTTCGGGACGTAGGGCTGTGCGTAAACGTTGTGTATGACTCAACTCGGTGATACTTATCTGCACCTCGTATCGATGCCATCGGCGTTCAGCGGATCCGCGGCGCCTCACAGCTGCGCGCCCTGCGCTACTGCCCGCAAAGTCCGGTATTCCTGCCGGGCGATCTGGAATCGGGCGTGATGTATGGCCATGCCGCTGGGCCTGAAGTGCTGGAGCAAGCGCGGAAGTTGTCATTGGAGGCACTGCTCAGCCAGTTGAATCTCAACGATACCGCGTCCAATCTCTCCGGCGGACAGGCCAAGCGACTCAGCCTGCTTCGGCTGCTCAACAGGCCTGGACGCTTCAATCTCTTCGACGAGCCAACCGCTTCGCTCGATCAAGAGCTGGCCATGGCAACGTGGGACACCTTGATGGATGCATTCAAAGGAAAAGGATTGATCTGCGTCACTCACGATATCGAAGCGTTGGCGCGTTTCCATCGGGTACTGGTTATCCAGCAGGGCAGGATCGTTGCCGATGGGCCTTGGCATCTGTTGAGAAGGGAGCAAGGTCTGCTCAAAGGCATAGCGGAAATAGCAGAACGCTGAGCGTCAGCCCTGTGCATAACTCGGGCTACGCGCCTGCATTCCTGGCCAAAGCACTCAAGGTCCGAGAGCGTTGGATCACAATCAAGTTGGGACGGCTTGACCCCATCTTCAAGCTGATACAGGGTAACTCCTTATCCAAGGAGAACACCTCATGCCCGCCATGACGCTCTATCACAACCCCGCCTCCCCCTTTGCTCGCAAGGTCATGGTGCTGCTGCATGAGACCGGTCAGTTGGAGCGGGTCGCCCTGAAGACGGTGGCGTTGAGCCCTGTCAGCCCGGATGCGTCAGTGAACCAGGACAACCCGGCCGGGAAGATTCCGACATTGGTGCTCGAAGACGGCACTACGCTGCATGACAGTCGGGTGATCCTGGAGTACCTGGATCATCAGCATGTGGGCAACCCGCTGATCCCTCGGGAAGGGGCGTCGCGCTGGCGGCGGTTGACGGTGGCGTCACTGGCGGATGCGATGCTCGACGCGGCCGTGCTGATTCGCTACGAGAAGGCCCTGCGGCCGCCTGAGTTGCACTGGCCGCTGTGGCTCGACAACCAGGCCGAGAAGATCGAACGGGGACTGGCGTATCTGGAAGCCACGGCGGTCGCGGAGTTGAGCGCAGCGTTCGATATCGCGGCAATCGGCGTGGCCTGTGCGCTGGGGTATGTGGATTTTCGCATGCCGGAGTCAGCCTGGCGGCAGCGTTATCCGGGGTTGGCCGGATGGTTTGCCGAGGTGAGTCAGCGCGAGTCGCTACGCTCGACTATGCCGTCGGCGTGACACGAGCGGGGGTTCTCACGCGACCTCGCACCAGTCCTGTACCTCAAGCCCCTCGACCAAGCCAAACGCCTTGTCACCGGTGACCAGCGTCATGCCGAGCGAAAGGCTATGGGATGTGCCTCGCACGCCACACCCTGAATCAGCAGTCCGGCTTGTCGGCGACGAAACGGCGGGCGGGGTTGACCGCGGCCTTGAACTCGCGCAGGCCTTTGGCGCCGATCAACAGGGGGTAGTTGAACTTGCTGCGGTCGACCAGGTTGACCTCGATGGTGCGCTCGACGTCGCCCAGGCACAGTTCCAGGTCCACCACGGGGCGCTGCGAGACTTCGGCGCCCTCGCCGTCGTCGTCTTCCTCGGCGCGGTTCTTGATCTTGCTGATACGCGAGATCTTGTGCTCGTACACCTTGTTGTCGGCGTCCTTGGTGGCCAGGCGGAAACGTACCCAATCGTCGCCGTCGCGGGTGAAGGTCTGGATGTCCTTGGCCGACAGTGAGGCGGTCAATGCGCCGGTGTCCATCTTGGCCTTGAACACCTGACCACCGATTTCCGGCAGTTTGATGTATTCAAAGCGACCATACAGCGTGGGTTCGGCGGCCATGACCGGCAGCGCCAATACGGACAGCAATGCGAGAACGGATTTCACTGAAGCTTTTCCTTGAGCGAGGGCCGGTGAAGGCGATCGGTGCTGCTAACGGTATGGGCTCAGCATACCCAATGAAAAGTGAAACATTTGTTGACGAAACCGCGTGCCGGAATTGGCTCGGCACTCGCTTGTGCTTATGATTGCCGGCCGTGAATACCCCCCGAGTCGTTCTATGCGTCGCCTGCTCACCGGCTGTATGACTGCCCTGCTGCTGTTGCTCAACACCCTGGTGTTCATCGGACCCCTGCTGGTGTTCGCCCTGATCAAGCTGGTGCTGCCCATGCGTTATCGTGATTGGGCATCGGCAGCCGTGGTGTGGATCGCTGAAACCTGGGCCGAGATCGACAAACTCATCTTCGCTTTGTGCGTGCCGACCCAGTGGGACATACGGGGCGCGGCGGACCTGCGCCAGGACACGTCCTATCTGGTCGTGAGCAACCACCAGTCGTGGGTCGACATTCCGGCACTGATTCAAGCGCTGAACCGGCGGGCACCGTTCTTCAAGTTTTTCCTCAAGAAGGAACTGATCTGGGTGCCGCTGCTGGGCCTGGCCTGGTGGGCGCTGGATTACCCCTTCATGAAGCGCTACAGCAAGGCGTTTCTGGCCAGGCATCCGCAACTCAAGGGCAAGGATCTGGAGATCACCCGGGCCGCATGCGAGCTGTACAAGCGCCAGCCGGTGACGGTGGTGAACTACCTGGAAGGTACGCGCTTCAGCCCGGCCAAGCGCGATGAGCAGGCGTCACCGTTCAACTACCTGCTCAAGCCCAAGGCCGGTGGCGTGGCGTTCGTGCTGGCGGCCATGGGGCCACAACTCGACCGTCTGCTGGACGTGACGGTGGTGTATCCGGGCACGGCCATTCCGGGATTCTGGAACCTGCTGTGTGGTGATGTGCCGCGGGTGATCGTGGAGATCCAGTCGCGGGCCATCGACGCGGAGCTGATCGATGGCGACTACGAAAATGATCCGGACTTCCGCTTGACCGTCCAGAACTGGGTCAACCAGCTCTGGACCGAAAAGGATCGGCGCATCGACGCCTTGCGCGCCGAACTCGATCGCTGATCCAGCGCAGGCTTAGCTGCCTGTCCCGGTGCCCCAGACGCTGCCCAGGCTCTTGAGCAGCGGACCACCGACGCCCTGTTGCCCCAAATATTGCAGAATCACTGGCGCGAACTGGCCGACCATGCCGCTGTTCATGCCCAGTGCGCTGAAGGCGTTGTTCATGTCGCTGGTGGTTTTGACGTCGCCCAAGGCGTTGTTCAGGGCGCTGATGTTCTTCTGGTCGGACTTGCCGAGCAGACCGCTCAGACCGCTCAAGCCACCCAGGGCGTTGTTGCCCGAAAGCTTGTCGATGCCGGGCACGGACTTGCTCAGTTGTGCATAGTCGGCGGTGCTCAGCTGGTTCTTGGCCAGACCCAGCATGGCGCCGGTGCCGCCGATGGCCTGGGTCGGGGTGATGTTCAGGGTCGAGCCCAAGGTGTTGAGCAGGCCTGCGGCTTCCGGTGCGGCAGCCACGGCAGCGTTGTTGCCTTGCTTGCCGTTCTGCAGGGTGGCAGCGGCGTTGACCGCGTCGTTCAGGTTGAAAGCGAAGGCCGGACTGGTGGCAACGGCCATCAGGGAAGCCAGGGCCATGGCGCGAGTGATGTTCATTGTGCAGCAACCTCGGGGACAGATAGGCGGACCGTCGTCAAACGGCAGTTCGGTCCCATTATGTTCCTTGAGGGTGAAAATTGTGTAATGGCGGGGAGTTGCAGGAGAGTTCCCCCGGTAGGAGCGGTCGGTGGCCGCGAAAGCAGCGACGCGGTCGTTCAGGGACTGCGCGGTGGACTTTTCGCGGGCAGAGGGCTCGCCGCCCGCCCCGCTCCCACAGAGGGAGTGTGGGAGCGGGTGTGATCAGGCGGCGCTGAACAGTTTGTGCGGGTCGATGACGAATTTCTTCGGTACGCCCGCGTCGAATTCGCCGTAGCCGCGCGGGGCGTCGTCCAGCGAAATGACTTCCACGCCGACGATGTCGGCGATCTTGATGCGGTCCCACATGATGGCCTGCATCAGTTGCCGGTTGTATTTCATCACCGGCGTCTGACCCGTGTGGAAGCTGTGCGACTTGGCCCAGCCCAGCCCGAAGCGGATGCTCAGGCTGCCCATCTTCGCCGCTGCATCCACCGCGCCCGGATCTTCGGTCACGTACAGGCCGGGAATGCCGATCTTGCCGGCCACGCGCACAACGCCCATCAACGAGTTGAGCACGGTCGCCGGGGCTTCCGCCTTGGCGCCGCTGTGGCCGTGACCGCGTGCCTCGAAGCCCACCGCATCGACGGCGCAGTCCACTTCCGGCTCGCCCAGCAAGGCGGCGATCTGCTCGTGCAGCGGGGTGTCCTGGGACAGGTCGGCGATCTCGAAGCCCTGAGCCTTGGCGTGCGCCAGGCGTGTGGGGTTGACGTCACCGACGATGACCACGGCTGCGCCCAGCAGACGCGCAGAGGCCGCGGCGGCCAGCCCGACCGGCCCGGCGCCGGCGACGTACACGGTGCTGCCGGGGCCAACGCCAGCCGTCACCGCACCGTGGTAACCGGTTGGCAGAATGTCGGACAGGCAAGTCAGGTCGCGGATCTTCTCCATGGCTGCATCGCGGTCGGGTAGTTTGAGCAGGTTGAAGTCGGCATAGGGCACCAGGACGAACTCGGCCTGGCCGCCGACCCAGTCACCCATATCGACGTAGCCGTAGGCGCCGCCCGGACGCGCCGGGTTGACGGTCAGGCAAACGCCGGTGTGCTGCTCCTTGCAGGAGCGGCAACGACCACAGGCGACGTTAAAGGGTACGGACACCAGATCACCGACCTTGAGGTGCTCGACGTCGCGACCGGCCTCGATCACCTCGCCGGTGATCTCATGGCCCAGCACCAGGCCGACCTGAGCCGTGGTACGGCCGCGGACCATGTGCTGGTCGGAGCCGCAGATGTTGGTCGAGACCACGCGCAGGATCACACCGTGTTCGATGCGCTTGCCTCGCGGGTCCTGCATTTTGGGAAAATCGATGTTCTGCACTTCGACTTTGCCGGAGCCCAGATACACCACTCCACGATTACCAGACATGCTTTCACCTCGCTGTTTATTGTTGTTGAGCTTGGGTTTTGCGTGCTGCGGTCATGCGTTGATTCGTGTGCTGCCCTGACGCGGCTCGCGCCGCTGCTACAGGAATGCGCGGTCATCTGTAGCAGCGGCGCAAGCCGCGTCAGTGACGGCGCGGTACACCTGACACATCACATCAGGGCCGGACGCGGCTTGCGCCGCTGCTACAGCACCACCGTGCGGTTGGCGTTGAGGAACACGCGGCGCTCGATGTGGTAGCCGATGGCTCGGGCCAGGGTCAGGCATTCGATATCGCGCCCCTTGGCGATGAGGTCTTCGGGGTAGTGACTGTGATCGACCACTTCTACACCTTGGGTGATGATCGGCCCTTCGTCCAGGTCATTGTTGATGTAGTGCGCGGTCGCCCCGACCAGCTTGACGCCTTTGTTGTAAGCCTGGTGATACGGTTTGGCACCCTTGAAACCGGGCAGCAACGAGTGGTGAATGTTGATCGCCCAGCCGTCCAGGCGGCGGCACAGCTCCGGTGACAACACCTGCATGTAGCGGGCAAGGATCACCAGCTCGGCGTCGGCCTGTTCGATGACCTGCAACACCTTGCGCTCCTGCGACGGCTTGTCCTTGGGGTCGAGGGGGAAATGGTAGTAGGGAATGTCGTGCCAGCGCGCCAGCGGCTCGAGGTCCGGATGGTTGGAGATCACCGCGACCACGTCCATGGGCAACTGGCCAATGCGCTGGCGGTAGAGCAGATCGTTGAGGCAGTGGTCGGCCTTGGACACCATGATCACCACCTTGGGCCGATACTGCGGCGCAGTCAGCTCGAAGATCATGCCGAAGCTGGCACCGCGTTCGGCCAGGCCGGCGCGAAAGGCGGCCTCGTCGAAACCGTCGGGCTGCCGAAACTCCACCCGGATGAAGAAGCGCGACGACAGCCGGTCGTCGAACGAATGGTGCTCGGTGACATAGCAGCCCTGCTCGAACAGGTAGCGCGTGACCGCGTCCACCGTGCCCAATACGCTTGGGCAATCGGCGGTGAGGATCCAGGTATCAGGGGCACGGCTCATGGGTAGTCCTTTGGTGTCGAGGTCGAAACAACTGTATGAGCGGTCAGGCCTGGATGCTCAGCCCATACTCGGCCGAAGCATCCTGCAACCACAGCCACCAGTAGTCGGCGAAGCTGCGGCGGATCAGCAGTTCCCAGGTTTCCTCGCCCGTGCGGCGGATGACCAGTTGGGACTTGGCGAACACTGTCCCCACCGCCTTGCCCACCGGGAAATTGCTCGGGTGCACGTCGTAGCTGGTGGACTTCATCAGCACGTCGCGCACGTTCGGACCGCTCAGCTCGATCAGTGACTGGCCGCCGCTGACGTTTACCACTGCCACATGCAGCCCGGCCAATGCCTCGCGCAACCGCTGCTCGGCGGCCAACTCCTCGCCACCGGGGACGATCAGCAGCCACTCGTCCGGGCCCAGCCACTGCAGCGATGTCTCGCCGTTGCTGACCAGGCTCAAGGCGCCCGGCAGTTCCAGGCCGGTGGCCTTGTGCACGGCGCCGGCGAAGGTCGCATCATGGCCGTCTCCGCGCAGGGTCAGGTGACCCAGCAGTTTTTTCTCGCGCAGGGTCACACCGGCACCCTGGCGGCCCTTGCCGACCAGGCTGGCGAGGTCGGCGTGGTGAAGCGGGTCTTCGGCCTTGGCGCCCGAGGTGGGACGTTGCTGGTATACGTTGACTGTGGTCATTTTGCTGCACCTGTCAGTGAATGCTGTTGAGGCTATCTGGAAGCGGGGCTTAGATGTTCTGCCGCTCGCCCTTCGGATCGAAGAACACCGAGGAAACGATTTCGGCTTCGATCACGCTGCCATCGGCCTGGGGCGAGAACACCCGCTCACCCATGCGCTTGAGACCGCCCTTGACCACACCCATGGCGAACGAGTAACCCAGCGAGTTGCTGGCGTAGCTCGACGTCACGTGGCCGACCATGCTCATGGGGATCGCCTGCTTGGGGTCGAACACCAGTTGAGCGCCTTCGGGCAACCATTTGTTGGGATCGATCGGCTTGAGTCCCACCAACTGCTTGCGCTCCTCGCGCACGGTGTCTTCGCGGTTCATCCCGCGCCAGCCGATCCACGAGAACGGCTTGGTCCGCCCCACGCACCAGCCCATGTTCAGGTCGTCCGGAGTCATCGAGCCGTCGGTGTCCTGGCCGACGATGATGAAACCCTTCTCGGCGCGCAGCACGTGCATGGTCTCGGTGCCGTAGGGCGTCAGGTTGTACTGCTTGCCTGCCTCGATGATCTTCTCCAGCACACCCATGGCGTAGTCGGCCTGGATGTTGACCTCGTACGACAGCTCGCCGGTGAAGGAGATACGGAACACCCGTGCCGGCACGCCTGCCACCTGCCCTTCCTTCCAGGTCATGAACGGGAAAGCGTCCTTGTCCAGATCGATATCGGTCACTTCGCCGAGCAGCTTGCGGCTGTTGGGCCCGGACAGGGTCAGGGTCGCCCAGTGGTCGGTGACCGAGGTGAAGTACACCTTCAGGTCCGGCCACTCGGTCTGCTGGTAGAGTTCCAGCCATTGCAGGACCCGCGCCGCACCACCGGTGGTGGTGGTCATCAGGAAGTGGTTGTCGGCCAGGCAGGCGGTCACACCATCGTCGAAGACCATCCCGTCTTCCTTGCACATCAGGCCGTAGCGCGCCTTGCCCACGTCCAGCTTGGTCCAGGCGTTGGTGTAGATGCGGTTGAGGAATTCGCGCGCGTCCGGGCCCTGGATGTCGATCTTGCCCAGGGTCGAGGCGTCCAGCAGGCCGACGCTGTCGCGCACCGCCTTGCATTCGCGGGCAACGGCGGAATGGATGTCCTCACCGCGCTTGGGGAAGTACCAGGGGCGCTTCCATTGGCCGACGTCTTCGAATTCGGCGCCATTCTTCACATGCCAGGCATGCAGCGCGGTGAACCGTACGGGCTCGAACAGGTGGCCGCAGTGACGCCCAGCCACCGCACCGAAGGTAACCGGCGTGTAGTTGGGGCGGAACATGGTGGTGCCCATTTCCGGAATGGTGACGTTCAGCGAGCGGGCGGCAATGGCCAGGCCGTTGACGTTGCCCAGCTTGCCCTGGTCGGTACCGAAGCCCAAAGCGGTGTAGCGCTTGACGTGCTCGACCGACTCGAAGCCCTCGCGGGTAGCCAGCTCGATGGCGGCCGCGGTGACGTCGTTCTGCAGGTCGACGAACTGCTTGGGCGCACGTGCCGTGTCCTTGTCGTGGGGGACTTGGAACAGCGCCAGGGTGGGCTCTTCGACGCGGCTCAAGACCTTGGGCAAGGTGCCTTCGACAATGCCGAAACCGGTCTCGGACGCGGCTCTTGCCCCGCCTTCGAACCCGTCGGCCATGGCATCGGCCAGGGCATACACGCCGTTCACGCCGCCCACGCACACGCGTTTCTGCGGGGCTTCGCCAGGCACGAAGCCGAGGATATCTTCACGCCAGATCGGTTTGCCGCCCAGGTGCGAGGCCAGGTGGACCACCGGGCTGTAGCCGCCCGAGCTGCCGATCAGGTCGCAGTCGAGCCACTCGCCGGGGCTGGCCACCTTGTGCGCCCGGACGTCGATGGCGGCGACGCGTGCTGCCGTGACGTGCTTGCTGCCACGGGCTTCGATCACCGCGCTGGACGTCAGGATACGGATGCCCTTGGCGCGGGCTTCCTCGACCAGCGCACCACGCGGGTTGTGCCGGGCATCGGCCACGGCGACGACCTTGAGGCCGGCGTCGTACCAGTCCAGGGCCACGCGGTAGGCATGGTCGTTGTTGGTCGACAGCACCAGCTTCTTGCCCGGTGCCACGCCGTAGCGACGCACGTAGGTGGAAATGGCGCCGGCCAGCATGTTGCCCGGCACGTCGTTGTTGCCGTACACCAGGGGCCGCTCGTGGGTGCCGGTGGCCAGCACCACGCGCCCGGCGCGAACCCGGTGCATGCGCTGGCGCACCTGGCCCATCGGTGCACGATCGCCGAGGTGATCGGTGAGGCGCTGATGGATGGTCAGGAAATTGTGGTCGTGATAGCCGTTGACCGTGGCACGAGGCAGCAAGGTCACGTCCGGCAGACCCTGCAGTTCAGCGATGACCGCTTTCACCCATTCACCGGCCGGCTGGCCGTCCAGACTCTCGCGGGTATCGAGCAGCGAGCCGCCGAACTCTTCCTGCTCGTCGGCCAGGATCACCCGCGCACCGCTGCGGGCCGCAGCTAGGGCGGCAGACAGCCCGGCCGGGCCGGCGCCGACCACCAGCACGTCGCAGGTGCGACTCATGTAGTCGTAGGAATCGGGGTCGACTTCGGTCGGCGAACGGCCCAGGCCGGCGGCCTTGCGGATGTACTTCTCGTAGGTCATCCAGAAGGACTGCGGGTACATGAAGGTCTTGTAGTAGAAGCCGGGCGGCATCAGCTTGCCGCCGACCTTGCCCAGGATACCCATCATGTCGGTGTTGACGTTCGGCCAGCCGTTGGTGCTGGTGGCGACCAGGCCCTGGTACAGCGCCTGTTGAGTGGCCCGCACGTTGGGAATCTGGGTGGCCTCGGTGGCGCCGATCTGCAGCACCGCATTGGGCTCTTCGGCGCCCGCGGCAACGATGCCGCGCGGACGCGAATACTTGAAGCTGCGACCGATCACGTCGACGCCATTGGCCAGCAGGGCCGAGGCCAGGGTGTCACCTTCATAGCCGACGTAGGTCGTGCCGTTGAAGGTGAAGGTCAGCTTCTTGCTGCGGTCCAGACGTCCGCCGTTGGACAGGCGATTGACCTGGCTCATGGCTGATCTCCCGAGGCGATTTGAGGGGTTTCGTCGATAGTCTTCTCGACGAACTGGGGCTGGCTGCCGATGCGATAGGTTTCCAGGATTTCATAGGTGACCGTGTTGCGGGTCGCATTGAAATACTGGCGGCAACCGGCGGCGTGGATCCACAGCTCGTGCTGCAGGCCACGCGGGTTGTTGCGGAAGAACATGTACTCGCCCCACTGCGCGTCGGTGCACGCGCCTGGATCGAGCGGGCGGGCGATGTGCGCCTGGCCCGAGCAGTGGAATTCTTCTTCGCTGCGAAGCTCGCCACAGTGTGGACAGAAGATGTTCAGCATGATCGTTTCTCCTGTTAGTGGGCGACGGCGGCAGCGCCGTGTTCGTCGATCAGCGCGCCGTTGTGGAAGCGCTCGATGGAAAACGGCTTGGCCAGCGGGTGCATTTCACCGGTGGCCAGGCTGGCAGCGAACACATGGCCCGAGCCCGGCGTGGCCTTGAAGCCCCCCGTGCCCCAGCCGCAGTTGAAGAACATGTTCGGCACCGGGGTCTTGGAGATGATCGGGCAGGCGTCCGGCGTGGTGTCGACGATGCCGCCCCACTGGCGGTTCATGCGCACGCGCGAGAGCACCGGGAACATCTCGACGATGGCTTGCAGGGTGTGCTCGATGATCGGGTACGAACCGCGCTGGCCGTAGCCGACCCAACCGTCGATACCGGCGCCGATGACCAGGTCGCCCTTGTCCGACTGGCTGATGTAGCCATGCACGGCGTTGGACATGATCACGCTGTCGATGATGGGCTTGATCGGCTCCGACACCAGCGCCTGCAAAGGGTGGGACTCGACCGGCAGACGGAAGCCGGCCAGCTTGGCCATGTGCCCGGAGTTGCCGGCGGTGACCACACCGACGCGCTTGGCGCCGATGAAACCCTTGTTGGTTTCGACACCGATGCACACGCCGTTTTCCTTGCGGAAACCGATCACTTCGGTCTGCTGGATCAGGTCCACGCCCAGGGCGTCGGCCGCACGGGCATAGCCCCAGGCCACGGCGTCGTGACGGGCCACGCCGCCACGCCGCTGGACGGTAGCGCCGATGATCGGGTAACGGGTGTTCTTGCTGCAGTCCAGGTAGGGAATCTCTTCGGCCACCTGCTTGCCGTTCAACAGTTCGCCGTCCACGCCGTTGAGGCGGTTGGCGCTGACGCGGCGCTCGGAATCGCGCATGTCCTGCAGGGTGTGGCACAGGTTGTACACGCCGCGCTGGGAAAACATCACGTTGTAGTTGATGTCCTGGGACAGGCCTTCCCAGAGTTTCATGGCGTGCTCGTACAGGTGCGCCGACTCGTCCCACAGGTAGTTGGAACGCACGATGGTGGTGTTGCGCGCGGTATTGCCACCGCCCAGCCAGCCCTTCTCGACCACTGCCACGTTGGTGATGCCGTGGACCTTGGCCAGATAGTAGGCAGTGGCCAGACCGTGCCCACCGCCGCCGACGATGACCACGTCGTAGACCTTCTTGGGGGTCGGCGTGCGCCACATGCGCTGCCAGTTTTCGTGGTGGCTGAGCGAGTGCTTGAAGAGGCCGAAGCCAGAATAACGTTGCATGGTGTTCACTCCACTCTCAGCGGTAGACCGGGAAGTCGCTGCACAGGGCCGTCACGTGGCGGGCCACGTTGGCCTCGACGTCGGCATCGCCCAGGTTGTCGAGGATGTCGCAGATCCAGCCGGCCAGCTCCGTGCACTGGGCCACCTTGAAACCACGACTGGTGACTGCCGGGGTGCCGATGCGCAGGCCCGAGGTCACGAAGGGCGATTGCGGATCGTTGGGCACCGCGTTCTTGTTCACGGTGATGTGGGCACGCCCCAGGGCAGCATCGGCGTCCTTGCCGGTCAGGCCCTGACGAATCAGGCTGACCAGGAACAGGTGGTTATCGGTGCCGCCGGAGACCACATCGTAGCCGCGCTCGACGAACACCCCGGCCATGGCCTGGGCGTTGTCGATGACCTGCTGCTGGTAGGTCTTGAATTCAGGCTCCAGCGCTTCCTTGAAGCACACCGCCTTGGCGGCGATCACGTGCATCAGCGGGCCACCTTGACCGCCGGGGAAAACGGCGGCGTTGAATTTCTTTTCCAGGGCTTCGTTGGCACGGGCCAGGATCAGGCCGCCACGTGGGCCACGCAGGGTCTTGTGGGTGGTGGTGGTGACCACGTCGGCGAACGGAATCGGGTTGGGGTACAGGCCGGCGGCAACCAGTCCGGCCACGTGGGCCATGTCGACGAACAGGTAGGCACCGACCTTGTCGGCGATCTCGCGGAACCGGGCGAAATCCAAGGTCTTGGAGTAGGCCGAGAAGCCGGCGATGATCATCTTCGGCTGGTGCTCGACGGCCAGGCGCTCGACCTCGTCGTAGTCGATCAGACCGGTGTCGGTGTCGATGCCGTACTGAACGGCGTTGTAGAGTTTGCCGGAAAAGCTGACCTTGGCGCCGTGGGTCAGGTGACCGCCGTGGGCCAGGCTCATGCCCAGCACGGTGTCGCCAGCCTGCAGCAGCGCCAGGTAGACGGCGGCGTTGGCCTGGGAACCGGAGTGGGGCTGGACGTTGGCATAGTCGGCGCCGAACAGCTGCTTGGCGCGATCGATGGCCAGTTGCTCGACCTTGTCCACATGCTCGCAGCCACCGTAGTAGCGCTTGCCTGGATAGCCTTCGGCGTACTTGTTGGTGAGGCCACTGCCCTGGGCCTCCATCACGCGCTTGCTGGTGTAGTTTTCCGAGGCGATCAGTTCGATATGGTCTTCCTGACGCTGATCCTCGGCGTTCATGGCCGCCAGCAGGACGTCGTCATAGCCCTTGATCTGATCTTCTTTGCTGAACATCGCAGTCTCCCCAGCGGCGGCGCGGCGCCTGGCTTGTTGGACGAAGGCGACCGTCTGCGGCTGCCCCCTTTGAGAGCGATGGTAGGGCCGGCGCGATCCGACCAAATGCCTGCGCGCGCCTTGCAGAGGTTCGTTTACGACATGGCGCGATCAGGCCAGCGTCAGAGCACGCGCAACAGCAGGCGAAGCCCCAGCAGAGCAAGGAAATGCAGGGGGTAGATGGCGTAGGCCCAGCGGCGCATGGGGACAACGGCATGGCGCACATCGGTACGCAGCATAAGCAGACCCAGCCCCGGTGCCAGCAGGCAGGCGACAATGCCGCCAATGGCCGGCCAGTAGAGGTGGCGTGCCGATTCGAACAGATTGCTCCAAGCGTTGGCGGCCAGGCACAGCACGCCCAGTGGCAGCGCCCAGTACAGCGGGCGCTGCCAGGCGAGCACGAATCCCAGCGGCAGCAGCACGCCGGCCAGGCCGAACATCAAGTGGTGATCGAAGACAGCGCCAGCCACGAGTACCACGCAGCCGAGCGCGGCCATCGCCGGTTGTCGCCGTTGCTGCCAGGCCTTGGCGACCACCAGACCCAGGGCCAGGGTGGGCAGGACGTTGAGGGTATCGGCGGGATAGACGAACAGGCGGTAAGGGATTTCCGAAAGCGCAGCGAAGATCAGCAACCACGCCAGGTAGCGGCCACCCAGAGGGGCGTCCGGGCGACGCGTCAGATTGGCGGCGATGGCCAGGCAGAACCAGGGGAACGCCAGGCGACCCGGTGCATAGAGGAAGTCCAGCGACCAGCCGACATAGCGCAGATGGTCGAGCACCATGCACAGCATGGCCAGCCATTTGAGCAGGTCCAGTGAGCGGTTGCGGGTCATCTGTGGATAGCCTCAAGTTTTTGGGTTGCTCATGCCGGCCTCTTCGCGGGCAGAGCCCGCTCCCACAGGTGTGATGCCTACGTGGCCGCGAAGATTTGAGCAGGTCCAGTGAGCGGTTGCGGGTCATCTGTGGATAGCCTCGAGTTTTTGGGTTGCTCATGCCGGCCTCTTCGCGGGCAGAGCCCGCTCCCACAGGTGTGATGCCTACGTGGCCGCGAAGATTTGAGCAGGTCCAGTGAGCGGTTGCGGGTCATCTGTGGATAGCCTCGAGTTTTTGGGTTGCTCATGCCGGCCTCTTCGCGGGCAGAGCCCGCTCCCACAGGTGTGATGCCTACGTGGCCGCGAAGATTTGAGCAGGTCCAGTGAGCGGTTGCGGGTCATCTGTGGATAGCCTCGAGTTTTTGGGTTGCTCATGCCGGCCTCTTCGCGGGCAGAGCCCGCTCCCACAGGTGAAGAGGCCCGCTGAGACGACACATCTCTCACAGTTGGTTTACAGTGCTTCCCATACCTAACACCAAGGACCGCCCATGAACGACCAAACCCAACAGTTCGCCAGCGACAACTATTCGGGCATCTGCTCCGAGGCCTGGGCGGCCATGGAACAGGCCAATCAGGGCCATCAGCGCGCCTATGGCGACGACCAGTGGACCGCACGCGCCGCCGATGAATTCCGCCGTCTGTTCGAAACCGACTGTGAAGTCTTCTTCGCCTTCAATGGCACCGCTGCCAACTCCCTGGCCCTGTCGTCGTTGTGCCAGAGCTACCACAGTGTCATCTGTTCGGAAACCGCTCACGTCGAGACCGACGAATGCGGTGCTCCCGAGTTCTTTTCCAACGGCTCCAAATTGCTCACCGCGCGCACGGAAATGGGCAAGCTGACCCCACAGGCCATTCGCGAAGTGGCACTCAAGCGCCAGGACATTCACTACCCCAAGCCGCGTGTGGTCACCCTGACCCAGGCCACCGAAGTGGGCAGCGTGTACCGTCCCGAAGAACTCAGGGCCATCAGCGCCACCTGCAAGGAGCTCGGCCTGAACCTGCACATGGACGGCGCGCGCTTTGCCAATGCGTGCGCCTTTCTCGGCTGCTCGCCAGCCGAACTGACGTGGAAGGCGGGCGTGGATGTACTGTGCTTCGGTGGCACCAAGAACGGCATGGCGGTGGGCGAAGCGATCCTGTTCTTCAACCATGATCTGGCCGAAGATTTCGATTATCGCTGCAAGCAGGCGGGGCAACTGGCTTCGAAGATGCGTTTTCTGTCGGCACCCTGGGTGGGTTTGCTTGAGAACGATGCCTGGCTCAAGCACGCGGGGCACGCCAACCACTGTGCCCAGCTGCTCAAGGCGCTGGTCGAGGGTATACCGGGGGTGGAGTTGATGTTTCCGGTGGAGGCCAACGGCGTGTTCCTGCAGATGCCGGAACCGGCCTTGGAAGCCCTGCGCGCCAAGGGCTGGCGCTTCTACACCTTCATCGGCAGCGGCGGCGCCCGTTTCATGTGCTCATGGGACACCGAGGAAGCCCGCGTGCGCGAGCTGGCAGCGGATATCCATACGGTCATGCGCGCCTGAGCTGCGCTGACACAAAACCGGTAGGAGAAAACCTCGCAGAAAACCGGTGGAGGAGCATCTGTGGTAGTAAACCTGAGGGAAGAGCATCTGTGGGAGCGGGCTCTGCCCGCGAAGAATCCACCGCGGTGCACCTGAAATACCGCAGTGACCTTGTGGGAGCGGGTCTCTGCCCGCGAAGAAGCCACCGCGGTGTACCTGAAGTACTGCAGTGGCCCTTTCGCGGGCAGAGACCCGCTCCCACAAATGGGGGGGGGGGTGAGGTGTATCAGACCTCCAGGTAATCCAGGATCCCTTCGGCGGCGTTGCGGCCTTCGAAGATGGCGGTGACCACCAGGTCAGAGCCGCGCACCATGTCGCCACCGGCGAAGATCTTCGGGTTGCTGGTCTGGTGCTTGAACTGACCCTGTTCCGGTGCCACCACGCGGCCCTGGCTGTCGGTCTGGATGCTGTGGTCCTGGAACCACGCCGCAGGGCTTGGGCGGAAACCGAAGGCGATGACCACGGCATCGGCCGGGATGATCTCCTCGGAACCCGGAATCGGCTCGGGGCTGCGACGGCCACGGGCATCGGGCTCGCCGAGACGGGTCTCGACCACCTTCACGCCTTCGACCTTGTCTTCACCCACGATGGCGATCGGCTGCCGGTTGTAGAGGAATTTCACCCCTTCTTCCTTGGCGTTCTTAACCTCTTTGCGCGAGCCCGGCATGTTCGCCTCGTCGCGACGATAGGCGCAGGTCACCGCCTTGGCGCCCTGGCGAATCGATGTGCGATTGCAGTCCATCGCCGTGTCGCCACCGCCCAGTACCACGACCTTCTTGCCCTTCATGTCGACGAAATCTTCCGGCGACTTTTCGAAGCCCAGGTTGCGGTTGACGTTGGCGATCAGGAAATCCAGAGCATCGTGCACACCAGGCAGGTCTTCACCAGGGAAGCCGCCCTTCATGTAGGTGTAGGTGCCCATGCCCATGAACACGGCATCGTACTCTTCCAGCAACTGCTCGACGCTGATGTCCTTGCCCACCTCGGTGTTCAGGCGGAACTCGATGCCCATGCCGGTGAAGACTTCGCGGCGATTGCTCAACACGCTCTTTTCCAGCTTGAACTCGGGAATGCCGAAGGTCAGCAGACCGCCGATTTCCGGGTTCTTGTCGAACACCACCGGAGTCACGCCACCGCGTACCAGCACATCGGCGCAACCCAGCCCGGCCGGGCCGGCGCCGATGATGGCGACGCGCTTGCCGGTCGGCTTGACCTTGGACATGTCCGGACGCCAGCCCATGGCGAACGCGGTGTCGGTGATGTACTTCTCCACCGAACCGATGGTCACTGCGCCAAAACCGTCGTTGAGGGTGCAGGCACCCTCGCACAGACGATCCTGCGGGCACACCCGGCCGCACACTTCGGGCAGGGTGTTGGTCTGGTGCGACAGCTCGGCGGCCGCGAGGATATTGCCCTCGGCGACCAGCTTCAACCAGTTGGGAATGAAGTTGTGCACCGGGCACTTCCACTCGCAGTACGGGTTGCCACAGCCCAGGCAGCGGTGGGCCTGATCGGCCGACTGCGCGGGTTTGAAGGGCTCGTAGATTTCCACGAACTCTTTCTTGCGTTGACGCAACAGTTTCTTCTTCGGATCTTTGCGCCCGACCTCGATGAACTGGAAGTCATTACTCAGACGTTCAGCCATTGTTAAAACCTCATCAAACTCTTCAGGCGCATATCACTGCGGGTTGGCACGGGTGCTGGACAGCAGCGATTTCAGGTTGGCGGCCTTGGGCTTGACCAACCAGAAACGACGCAGGTAGTCGTCCAGGTTTTCCCAAAGGTTGCGGCCCCATTCGCTGTCGGTTTCGGCGACGTATTCGGCCAGCACGCGTTCCAGGTGAGTACGGTAGGCTTCCATGGCTTCGCCACTGATGCGCTGGATTTCCACCAGCTCGTGGTTGACCCGGTCGACGAAGCTGTTGTCCTGGTCGAGCACGTAGGCGAAACCGCCGGTCATGCCCGAGCCGAAGTTGTAGCCGGTCTTGCCGAGCACGCAGACGAAACCGCCGGTCATGTATTCGCAGCAGTGATCGCCCGTGCCTTCAACGACCGTATGGGCACCGGAGTTGCGCACCGCGAAACGCTCGCCTGCGGTGCCGGCGGCGAACAGCTTGCCGCCCGTGGCGCCGTACAGGCAGGTGTTGCCGATGATGGCGCTGTCCTGGGTCTTGAACGGGCTGCCCTTGGGCGGCACGATCACCAGCTTGCCGGCGGTCATGCCCTTGCCGACGTAATCGTTGGCATCGCCTTCCAGGTACATGTTCAGGCCACCGGCGTTCCACACGCCGAAGCTCTGACCTGCAGTGCCCTTGAAGCGGAAGGTCAGCGGGTTGGCGTTCATGCCCTGGTTGCCGTGCAACTTGGCGATCTCGCCGGAGATGCGCGCACCGATCGAACGGTCGCAGTTGCAGATGTTCATTTCGAAATCGCCACCGGTCTTGCCCTGAATCGCCGGCAAGGCCATTTCCACCATCTGCTCGGCCAGCAGGCCCTTGTCGAACGGCGGGTTGCGATCCACTTCGCAGAACTGCGGCTTGTCCGCCGGAATCTGATCGCTGCCCAGCAGTGGGGTCAGGTCCAGATGCTGCTGCTTGGCGGTTTCACCGGGCAGCATTTCCAGCAGGTCGGTGCGCCCGATCAGCTCGCCCAGGCTGCGCACGCCCAGCTTGGCCAGCCATTCGCGGGTTTCCTCGGCCACGTAGGTGAAGAAGTTGATCACCATGTCGACCGTGCCGATGTAGTGGTCCTTGCGCAGCTTCTCGTTCTGCGTGGCCACGCCGGTGGCGCAGTTGTTCAGGTGGCAGATGCGCAGGTACTTGCAGCCCAAGGCGATCATCGGTGCGGTGCCGAAGCCGAAGCTCTCGGCGCCGAGAATGGCCGCCTTGATCACGTCCAGGCCGGTTTTCAGGCCGCCGTCGGTCTGTACCCGCACCTTGCCGCGCAGGTCGTTGCCGCGCAGGGTCTGGTGGGTTTCGGCCAGGCCCAGTTCCCACGGCGCGCCGGCGTACTTGATCGAGCTCAGGGGCGAGGCCCCGGTGCCGCCGTCGTAACCGGAAATGGTGATCAGGTCGGCATAGGCCTTGGCCACGCCGGCAGCGATGGTGCCCACGCCCGCCTCGGCCACCAGCTTCACCGACACCAGCGCGGCCGGGTTGACCTGCTTGAGGTCGAAGATCAGCTGCGACAAGTCCTCGATGGAGTAGATGTCGTGGTGCGGCGGTGGCGAAATCAGGGTCACGCCAGGTACGGCATAACGCAGCTTGGCAATCAGGCCGTTGACCTTGCCGCCGGGCAGTTGACCGCCCTCCCCGGGCTTAGCGCCCTGGGCCACCTTGATCTGCAGCACTTCGGCGTTGACCAGGTACTCGGGAGTTACGCCGAACCGGCCAGTGGCGATCTGCTTGATCTTCGAGCTGCGCACGGTGCCGTAGCGCGAAGGGTCTTCGCCGCCTTCACCGGAGTTGGAACGCGCACCCAGGCGGTTCATCGCCTCGGCCAGCGCTTCGTGAGCCTCGGGCGACAGCGCACCCAGGGAAATCCCGGCCGAATCGAAACGCTTGAGAATCGCTTCCAGCGGTTCGATCTGGTCGATGCTCAGCGGCTGGTCGAGGGTCTTGACCTTGAGCAGGTCGCGGATCATCGACACCGGACGGTTGTCGACGATCGCGGTGTATTCCTTGAACTTGCTGTAGTCGCCCTGCTGCACGGCGGCTTGCAGGGTGTTGACCACGTCGGGGTTGTAGGCGTGGTACTCGCCGCCGTAGACGAACTTCAACAGGCCGCCTTGCTGGATCGGCTTGCGCGTGCTCCAGGCTTCGGCAGCGAGGGCTTTCTGTTCAGCTTCCAGGTCGACGAAACGCGCGCCCTTGATGCGGCTCGGCACGCCGCGGAAACTCAGCTCGCAGACTTCCTCGGACAGGCCGATGGCCTCGAACAGCTGGGCGCCGCGATACGAGGCCACGGTGGAGATGCCCATCTTCGACAGAATCTTGAGCAGGCCCTTGGTGATGCCCTTGCGGTAGTTCTTGAACACCTCGTAGAGGTCGCCCAGCACTTCACCGGTCCGGATCAGGTCGCCCAGCACTTCATAGGCCAGGAACGGATAGACCGCCGAAGCACCGAAGCCGATCAGCACCGCGAAGTGGTGCGGATCGCGGGCGGTGGCGGTTTCCACGAGGATGTTGCTGTCGCAGCGCAGACCCTTCTCGGTCAGGCGATGGTGCACGGCACCGGTCGCCAGCGACGCGTGCACCGGCAGCTTGCCCGGCGCGATGTTGCGATCGCTGAGTACCAGCAGGGTACGTCCGGCGCGAACGGCTTCCTCGGCCTGATCGGCGATGTTGCGCACGGCGGCCTCGAGGCCCATGGCTTCATCGTAGTTCAGCTCGATGATCTGGCGATCAAAGCCCGGCCGATCCAGGTTCATCAGCGAGCGCCACTTGGCGGGCGAGATGACCGGCGAGCTGAGGATCACCCGCGAAGCATGCTCCGGGGATTCCTGGAAAATATTGCGCTCGGCGCCCAGGCAGATTTCCAGCGACATCACGATCGCTTCGCGCAGCGGATCGATCGGCGGGTTGGTGACCTGCGCGAATTGCTGGCGGAAATAGTCGTAAGGCGTACGGACCCGATGGGACAGTACGGCCATCGGCGTGTCATCGCCCATCGAGCCCACGGCTTCCTGGCCCTGCTCGCCCAGCGGACGCAACACCTGGTCGCGCTCCTCGAAGGTCACCTGGTACATCTTCATGTACTGCTTGAGCTGGTCGCTGCTGTAGAAAGCCGAACCGTGGTCGTTGTCTTCCATGGTCGACTGGATACGCAGCGCGCTCTTGCGCAGCCACTGCTTGTAGGGGTGGCGCGACTTCAGGCGGTTGTCGATGTCATCGGTGTGCAGGACCTGGCCGGTTTCGGTATCGACCGCCAGGATCTGGCCCGGGCCCACACGGCCCTTGGCAATCACGTCCTCGGGCTGGTAGTTCCACACGCCGATTTCCGACGCCAGGGTGATGTAGCCATTCTTGGTGGTGACCCAGCGCGCCGGGCGCAGGCCGTTGCGGTCGAGCAGGCACACGGCATGGCGGCCGTCGGTCATGACCACACCGGCCGGACCGTCCCACGGCTCCATGTGCATCGAGTTGTACTCATAGAACGCCCGCAGGTCGGGGTCCATGGTCTCGACGTTCTGCCAGGCCGGCGGAATCAGCATGCGCACGCCACGGAACAGGTCGATGCCACCGGTGACCATCAGTTCGAGCATGTTGTCCATGCTGGAGGAGTCGGAACCCACGCGGTTGACCAGCGGGCCGAGCTCTTCCAGATCCGGGATCAGATCGTTGGCGAACTTGGTGCGACGGGCCAGGGCCCAGTTGCGGTTGCCGGTGATGGTGTTGATCTCGCCGTTGTGGGCGAGAAAGCGGAAGGGCTGGGCCAGCGGCCACTTCGGCAGGGTATTGGTCGAGAAGCGCTGGTGGAACACGCAGATGGCGGTTTGCAGACGCTCGTCGGACAGGTCCGGGTAGAAGGCCGTAAGGTCGGCCGGCATCATCAGGCCTTTGTAGATGATGGTCTTGTGCGAAAAGCTGCAGATGTAATGGTCGGTGTCGGCCGCGTTGGCCACGGACGAACGGCGACGGGCGCTGAACAGCTTGATCGCGAACTGCTGATCGCTCAGGCCTTCACCGCCGACGAACACTTGCTGGATCTTTGGCAGGCGCTCCAGGGCCAGACGGCCGAGCACGCTGGTATCGATCGGCACGTCGCGCCAGCCGATCAGTTGCAGGCCGGCGGCTTCGATCTCGCGATTCATGTTGTCGCGGGCCGCTTGCGCGCGAACCGGGTCTTGGTTGAAGAAGACCATGCCCACAGCGTACTGCTTGGGCAACTCGCTGCCGAAATGGTCCTTGGCGATGGCACGCAGGAACAGGTCGGGCTTCTGGATCAGCAAGCCGCACCCATCGCCGGTCTTGCCGTCGGCGTTGATCCCACCGCGGTGGGTCATGCAGGTCAGGGCCTCGATGGCCGTTTGCAACAGGTTATGGCTGGGCTCGCCCGACATATGGGCAATCAGGCCAAAACCGCAGTTATCCTTGAATTCATCCGGACGATACAGACCTGTTTTCATAGACACATTCTCACCAGGCTGCCTCTTTTCGAGGCAATTTCTTTTCGATTCAACTAGTTACCATGCGCGCCGAACGTACGCCGGCTTTGCGGAGGCAAAAGGGAGGTTATTGTACACAGCGCAACGGGTGGTCACAAATTCAGCGACGAAATCAATAACTCAATTGTCGCAAATGTGAACGTTTTCCAGCGAGCTATTGTGATAGCGACTTAGGCTGGATTCTGAATCCCGCAGCTCGACAGCGCAAGCCCGCATGTCTACAAGGCCCGTGCTTGAGCCTTCGACGGCAAACGGTGGGACAGGGACGGCGAAGCCTGCTACACAATGCGTAGCAGGCTCGGGATTCAGATGACGCCGGAGGGTGGGGCGGCGGGGATAGGTGCCGCCCGACAATCAGCGAGCTGTCGCGAGGTCCTGTTGGACGCTGGCGACAGTGCGAGGCCAAGGTTTACCAGCCTGGACCTTGGCTGGCAAGTTCTTGATGGCGGCAACCGCTGCATCGCGGCTGGCGAAGCTGCCGTAGGTGATCACGTACAGCGGCTTGCCTTGCAGGGTTTTCTTGAAGTAGCGGAAGTCGCCACCCTGCTCCTTGACGTAGGCCTGTGCAGCGCCTTCGTTGCTGGTCCCCAGAATCTGCACGACGTAGTTGCTCGGCGACTGACCGGCGTACCAGCTGCCACCGGCAGCAGGCTTGGCGGCAGCAGCGGCAGGGGCCGGCTTGGCGGCCACGGTCGGTGCAGGCGCAGGTGCGGGTTTGGCGGCGGTGACAGGTGCAGGCTTGGTGGTCGCCACCGGCGCCGCCTGGCGTGCAGGTGCAGGCGTCGGCGTTGGCGCAACCGCAGCCGGTGCACCTGCAGGCACGCCCGCAGGTGGCGCGGTGGTGGTGACGGTCGGCGGCTGTGGCGAAGTGTTCACGGCAGCACCGGTTTCGTCGCCATCGCCCATGCCGGTGGATTCGGCCAGCGGGCCGCGCATGACCGGCTGTTGCCCGTTCATCGGCAACGACTGGGTGCTGCCATTGAATTCGACCGACGGATTGCCGTTGTTGGATTGGGCGGCAGTTGGCTGCCCCTGGCCCATCGGCAACTGGGCCTGTTCGGTGGTGCTCGGCGCCTTGCCATCACGGCTGGGTATCAGCCAGGCGGCAGCCACCGCGACGACGACAACGGCGGAAATCGCCAGTACGTGTTTCTTAGGCATCTTAAACCCCATAGCAGGACGCTTCACCGACGAGCGGCTAGCGATCATGGCCTCGATCAACGTATCACGAGCAACCTGGTTGATGGCCCCTGGCCAACCATCCGAGTTCTCGTGAATGTCGGCAATCTGGTCATTGGTGAGCAACTGGATACCCTTCCCGGCACCTTCCAGACGCAGCGCCAGGTATTCGCGGGTTTCCTCGAGGCTGTACGGTTGCAGCTCGATCACGTGGAACAATTCCTGCCCGGCGCTGAACTGCTCCAGGCCCGCGATCAAGGAAGGCTCGCCGAACAGGAACACGTGAGGGCGCCCGTCCGCAGTGCCCGCCGCCAACGCCAGCAGGGCTTCGAGTGCGGATTCGTCGAGTTGTTCCGCGTCGTCCACCAGCAGGTAGACTTCCTGCCCGGTGAGCCCCAGCTGGACGATCTGCGCCAACATGGCCGGCACTTCCAGGGTATTGAGGTTGAGCGACTGGGCGACCTGGGTCAGCACGCTCGCGGCATCGCCGGCACCACGCGCCGAGACCACGATGCTTTGCACCGACTGCTTGTTGGTACTGGCGACCAGGGCCTGGCGCAGGAGCGTCTTGCCACTGCCGTGCGGACCGGTGACTACCAGCAACAGCTGGCTGTAGCGCGCCAGATGGTGCAATTGCCCCAGCACCGGCTTGCGCTGGGCCGGGAAGAATTTGAAGCCAGGCACCCTTGCGGCGAAGGGGTCATGATCCAATTGGTAGTGGCCGAGAAAGGCCTCATCGGCATGCAGACTTGTCATCGAACTCTCGTAGAACAAAGGTGAATCGTTGATGGGTTGCTGGAAACACGTCCTGCTGGAATACGCCGGGCTCAACACCTGTGGGAGCGGAGCGGGCGGCGAGCGCCTTCACAATCAGGCTTCCAGCCCGGCGACGATGGCGCGGTAATCCGCTTCCAGGGTCGCCTGAAGCACATCATGCGGGTAGTCGGCGGTGATCACCGCTTCGCCCAGGCTGCGCAGCAGCACCAGGCGCAGACTGCCATCCAGCACTTTCTTGTCGATCGCCATGTGCTCGAGGAAATCGGCCGGCGTCATTGCCGCTGGCGGCACCACCGGCAAACCGGCGCGCTGCAGCAGACGAATGCCGCGGTCCCGCTCGGCCTGGGTGATCCAGCCCAGGCGCATGGACATCTCCAGCGCCATCACCGTACCGGCCCCCACGGCTTCACCGTGAAGCCACACACCATACCCCATATGGGTCTCGATGGCGTGGCCGAAAGTATGCCCCAGGTTCAGTGTAGCCCGCACACCCGACTCGCGTTCGTCCGCCCCGACCACGCGGGCCTTGGCTTCGCAGGAGCGAGCGATGGCCACCGTGAGGGCGGCCTGGTCGAGCGCCCTGAGGGCATCGACGTGTTCTTCCAGCCAGCCCAGGAACGGCTCGTCGCAGATGAAACCGTACTTGATCACCTCGGCCAGACCCGCCGACAGCTCGCGCGGCGGCAGCGTGGCCAGGGTCGTGGTGTCGATCAGGACCGCCTGCGGCTGATAGAACGCACCGACCATGTTCTTGCCCAGCGGATGGTTGATGCCGGTCTTGCCGCCCACCGACGAGTCGACCTGGGACAGCAGCGTGGTCGGCACCTGGATGAAATCGACGCCGCGCTGATAGCAGGCGGCGGCGAACCCGGCCATGTCGCCGATGACCCCGCCGCCCAGGGCAATGACCGTGACGCGTCGATCCAGCCGTGCGGTGAGCATGGCATCGAAAATGGTCTGCAGGGTTTCCCAGTTCTTGAAGGCTTCGCCGTCTGGCAGCACCACGGGCACCACCGAGTAGGCACCCAGGGTCTGGGTCAGGCGATCCAGGTAGAGCGGCGCCACCGTGGCGTTGGAGACGACCGCCACCTTTCGCCCGGCAATGTGCGGGGCCAGCAATGAGGCTTGATCGAGCAACCCTTCGCCGATGTAGATCGGATAGCTGCGCTCGCCGAGGTCAACCTTGAGTGTCTGCATCTGTCCCCACTCTTGTTTTTCTGAAAACAGCTTCCATGAAATCACGTTAGCGCCAAACGGCCCTGCAAGCGCTGCGAACACCCTCGGCTACACGCGCCTCAGCGCGGCGGCAGGCGTTGCAGACGTTCGAGGATATCGAGCACCACCATGCGCGGCGGACGCTCGTCGGTCTGCACCACCAGATCGGCGATCTCGCGGTACAGCGGATCGCGCACCGCCAGCAGGGCCCGCAGCGTGGCCTCTGGATTGGCGGTACGCAATAGCGGCCGATTGCGATCACGCGCCGTGCGGCCCACCTGTTGCTCCACCGAGGCGTGCAGGTACACCACGCGCCCACCGGCGTGCAGTGCCTGGCGATTGGCGTCGCGCATGACGGCGCCGCCGCCGGTGGCCAGCACCAGACCGTCGAATTCGCACAGCTCGGCCAGCATGGCCTGCTCGCGATCGCGAAAGCCGACCTCGCCTTCCTGGTCGAAGATCCACGGGATATTCGCCCCGGTACGGGTCTCGATTTCCTTGTCGGAATCCTTGAACGGCAACCGAAGCTCTTTGGCCAGCAGACGGCCAATGGTGCTCTTGCCTGCACCCATTGGCCCAACAAGTATCAAATTTCGCACAGAATCAACGACTCACAGCAATCGCCTGGTTATTCATGATACGCGGTGTCAAGAATACCAGCAGCTCGGATTTGGCTTCCGACACGACATCCCGACGGAAAAGGCGCCCAACATACGGCACGTCGCCCAAAAAGGGCACCTTGTCCACGGTTTTACTTTGCGTGTTGGAGAAAACCCCGCCAATGACGATGGTTTCGCCGTCGTTGACCAGCACCTTGGCGTTGACTTCGTTCTTGCTGATAGGCGGCACGCCCAGTACGGCGTTCAGGTAGTCGGGCTCATCCTTGGTGACCTTCACTTCCATGATGATGCGGCTGTCCGGGGTGATCTGCGGCGTCACTTCGAGCGAGAGCGAAGCCTCCTTGAACGATACCGTTGTGGCACCGCTGGAACTGGCTTCCTGATACGGCACCTCGGTGCCCTTGAGGATCTTCGCGGTTTCCTTGTCGGAGGTCACCACCTTGGGCTGCGAGACGATCTCGCCGTTGCCGGTGCTCTCCATGGCGCTGAGTTCGAGGTCCAGCAGGACGTTGTTGGTCACGAAGCCCAGGCCGATGCCGGAGGTCGCATCGGCGGCGCCCAGATCGATAAAGGGCGTGTTGCTACCGACGTCGGCGCCGGTGTTGCCGGCTTCGTCGCCGTTGTTGTCCAGGCCGTAGGCAGTCCAGTTGTGCTTGCCGCGCAGGTTGGTCGAGCCGCCCCAGCGCACACCCAGCGCCTTGTCGTAGCCGACGTTGGCCTCGACGATGCGGGCTTCGATCATCACCTGCCGTACGGGGATGTCCAGTTGGGTAACGATGCGGCGCAGTTCGTCGAGGCGGTCCTGGGTCTGGTAGGCAATGATGTTGTTGGTGCGTTCGTCGACCGTGATCGAGCCGCGCTCGGTCTCGACGTTTTCACCGCGGGTTACCGACTGGAACAGCTTGGCGATGTCGGCGGCCTTGGCGTAGTTGACCTGCATCAGCTCACGGCGCAGCGGCGCGAGTTCCTGGATCTGCCGTTGCGACTCCAGTTCCTGGCGCTCGCGGGCAGCGATCTCGTCGGCCGGCGCCACCAGCAACACGTTGCCGACCTTGCGCTTGTCCAGGCCCTTGGTCTTGAGCACCAGGTCCAGCGCCTGGTCCCATGGCACGTTCTGCAGGCGCAGGGTGATGCCGCCCTGCACGGTGTCGCTGGCCACCAGGTTGAGGTTGGTGAAGTCGGCGATCAATTGCAGCACCGAGCGCACATCGATGTCCTGGAAATTCAGCGACAGCTTCTCGCCGGTATAGACGTTGCGCTCGACGTTGCGCCGCGCCACGTCCTCGTTGGTCAGCGGTCGCACGCTGATGGTCAGCCGGTTTTCGGTCTGGTACGAGGAGTAGTCGAAGGTGCCGCTGGGTTCGATGGACACGGTCGCGCCATTGGCGCTGGCCGAGGAATTGACGAACTGCACCGGGGTGGCGAAATCCTTGACGTCCAGGCGCACACGCAACGCCTCGGGCAGTTGCGTGCGGGCGAAGTTGAGGAGGATCTTGCCGCCCTGCTCTTGAATGTCGGGGCTGATGGTCGGGTCACTGAGATCGATGATCACATTGCCTTCGCCCAGCTCGCCGCGCTGGAAATCGACGTTGCGAATGGCGCGTCCGGCCGGCACCGCCGCTCGCGAGGTCGCCGGCGCCGGCGAAGACACCGCCGCAGGTCGCGACACGGGACGGGGCGTGGTCGGCGTAGACGTTGGGGCCGGCAGCGACGTGCCCTGCAGCGCAGCGGCGCCCTCGCCCACCAGCACGAACAGATCGTTGCCCTGCACACGGGTGCTGTAAGGCGCCAACTTGGTCAGGTTGACGATGACCCGCGTACGGTCGGTGGCCTCGACCACGACCACGCTGCGAGCGTTGCCCACACCCAGGTCTCGGCTGCGCGCGCCCAGTTGGCTGGTCACACCGGGCAAGTCGAGGGCGATGCGCGCCGGTTGCTCGGTGGTGTAGCCGCGCGGTGCCGTGACCGGACCGTCGAACGAGAGCTTGAGCTCGACACGATCACCGGGCAGGGAAGCAACGTCGAGCGTCTTCAAGTTCGCGGCCATGACAATCGGTGAAAGCATCGCTATCCCTAGCGAAATACCGAAGGCTGAGAGAATCCTGTTCATTTTCGAGTTCCACTAGACATGCTTGACCCAGCCCTTTACGAGCGCTCTTTGAGCGGGATGGTGCGAGGCCGCTCCAACCAACCACCATCCCCATCGGGAACGATTTCAATGACATCGACCTGGGCATCGCTGATGGCGATGATCCGCCCGTCGTTGCGACCCAGGTAATCGCCCACCTTCAGTCGATGCACGCCACCGGCACCACGCATCAGGGCGTAGCGTCTGCCGGCATTGCCCAGCGTACCGACCATTTCGAATTCCTCGATGTTGAAACCCTCCAGGAATTGCTTGACCCGCGTCGTGTCCGGCTTGATGAGCCTGGACCCCTTCTGCCTGTTCACCAGTTCGATCTTGATCGGTGGCTGGAACGGGCTGCGCAGCGACGCAGCCTCGTAGCTGAACGCCTGATAGGGCGCAAAGCGCGGTATCGGTTCGATCTTGCCCTTGGGCCGCGCCTTGACCTCGGCCATGAATGCATCCAGGTCGGCGAAATCGCCACCGCCACCACAACCGGCCAGCACCAGCGTGCACAGCGCCAGACCTGCCACGAAAACCGCCCTCATTTCGCTTGCCCCTGTGCCGGTACCGCATTCGTCCCAGGCAGGCCTTGGTCATTGTAACGGTAGGTCTTGGCCAGGATGCTCATGCGCAGCTGGCTGTTGCTGGCCTTGGGATCGACCGGCTTCACTTCGAAATCGTGAAGGGTGACGATCCGCGGCAGGCTGGCCACACCGCTGACGAAAGTGGCCAGGTCATGGTAGGTGCCGGTCACGCTGATCTGTATCGGCAGCTCGATATAAAACTGCTGGGTCACTTCAGGCAACAGTTTTATTTCCTCGAACTCCAGCCCCGAGCCCAGACCGGTGCGGGTGATGTCTTCGAGCAGGCCCGGTACCTCGGTGTCGCTGGGCAACTGTCGCAGCATGGCACCGAACGAGGTTTCCATCTCTTTCATCTGTTCGGTGTAGGTCTCCAGGTTCGCCGCCTGGAAAGCCTTGGTGGAGAACTGCTCCTTGAGCGTAGCCTCCTGGTCGGCCTGCTGCTGCAACTGCGCTTCAAGGTCGGAAATGTGAAAGTTGTAGCCCAGGCCCAGAATCAGTGCCATGAGCAGCACGCCGGCGATCACCTTGACGGCGGTGGGCCAGGAACCGATGTTGTTGAGGTCCAGCTCGCTGAGCTCGACCTTGCGCAGGCTTTCCATCCAGCTCGACGGGTTCATTTGTCGTCCCCATCGGCAGGCACCGGCGCCGTCTGGCGCACGGTCAGCTGGAAACTGTTGGCGCCGTTGACGTCGGCACTGGTGTTGGCCTTGACCTCGTTGAGGGTCGGGGCTTCCAGCCAGGGCGAGGCGTCGAGGTTGCGCAGCAGGTCGGACACGCGATTGTTCGTTTCGGCAGCGCCGGCAATGGCGATGTTCTTGTCGGTCATCTTCACGTCGGTGAAGTACACACCGTCGGGCAGCGTGCGCGCCATCTGGTCGAAGATGCGCCCGATGATCGGCCGGTTGCCCTGCAGATCCTGGATGGTCTTCATGCGTTCGAGCAACTGCTTGCGCCGCGCCTTGAGCTCGCTGATCGACTTGATGCGCTGGTCGAGCAGGACGATCTCGGACTGCAGGTGGGCATTGCGCGCCGTCTGGATGTCGATGGCATTGCCGATGAATCGGTCTGCCAGAAAGATGATCGCGATGGCGCCTACCACTACACCGGCCATGGCCATCAGAAAGTGTCGCTTGCGCTCTTCACGCAGCTGCTCGCGCCACGGCAGCAGGTTGATCCTTGCCATCTAGTCGAAGCTCCTCAGCGCCAGGCCACAGGCGATCATCAGGGCCGGTGCGTCACTGGCCAGGGCGCCGGCATTGACTCGGCTGCTCAGGGCCATGTCGGCGAACGGGTTGGCCACCAGGGTCGGGGTGCCCAGGCGTTGCTGGATCAGCCGATCCAGACCGGAAATGGAGGCAGTACCACCGGCGAGCATGATGTAGTCGACATCGTTGAACTGGCCGGCGGCGAAGAAGAACTGCAGCGAGCGCGACACCTGCTGCACCACGGCGTCCTTGAACGGCTGCAGCACTTCGGCCACGTAGTCGTCGGGCAGCCCGCCCTGCTTCTTGGCCAGGCCGGCTTCCTCGTTGGACAGGCCATAGCGGCGCTGGATTTCCTCGGTCAGCTGACGCCCGCCGAACAGCTGCTCGCGGGTATAGATGATGCGGCCGTTGTGCAGCACGCTGAGGGTGGTCATGGTCGCGCCGATGTCCACCACGGCCACGGTCAGGGCCTGATTGCCCCCCGCCAGCTGCGCGGTGAGCAGGCCGAAAGCGCGCTCCAGGGCATACGCCTCGACGTCGACCACCTTGGCGCTCAGCCCGGCCAGGGCCAGGGCGGCCTCGCGCACCTCGACGTTCTCCTTGCGACAGGCGGCCAGCAGGACTTCCACCCGCTCCGGGTTACGTGCCGAATAGCCCTGCACCTCGAAGTCGATGGCGACTTCTTCCAGCGGATAAGGAATGTACTGGTCGGCCTCGACCTTGAGCTGGGTTTCCAGTTCGTCGTCAGACAGCCCGGCGTCCATCTCGATGGTCTTGGTGATCACTGCGGAACCGGCCACGGCCACGGCCACGATGCGCGTGCCGGTACGCGCCTTGACCAGCACGCGGCTCAAGGCATGGCCCACGCCCTCGAGCTCGGCGATGTTCTTTTCGACCACGGCATTGGCCGGCAGCGGCTCCACGGCATACGACTCGACCCGGAAACGGTTGCCCGTGCGGCTCAGCTCGAGCAGTTTGACCGATGTGGAGCTGATATCGATGCCCAATAGCGAATGTGCTTTCTTGCTGAAGAGTCCACGCACAACCGATTCCCTATTACTATCCGCGACTTACGGACCCTTTGTCGTACGGGGCATTTAATAGCAGTCTTGACAGAAGCGCAAATGACGCTCCGGGCCGAAAAATGCTTATAATGCCCAGCGTTTTTTCCACGTACCGCGTGCTGCGCTTAACTCATTCTTTTATCTGGAAATCCAAAAGCCTTGATACGCCTGCTGAAGTTTTTCTGGTGGTCTTTCCTCGCCGTGTTCTGCGGGCTGTTGCTCGTGCTCAGTGGGGCATTTCTGTATCTTAGCCCCAGCCTGCCGTCTGTCGACGCCCTGCGCAGCGTAGAGCTGCAGATCCCCCTGCGGGTGTTCAGCAGCGACGGAAAACTGATCGCCGAGTTCGGCGAGATGCGCCGCTCGCCGATCAAGTTCGCCGAGATTCCGCCACATTTCATCCAAGCCCTGTTGTCCGCCGAGGACGACAATTTCGAAAACCATTACGGCGTCGACCCCAGCAGCCTGATGCGCGCCGCCTCGCAGCTGGTGCGCAGCGGTCATATCCAGACCGGCGGCAGTACCATCACCATGCAGGTCGCCAAGAACTATTTCTTGACGTCCGAACGCAGTTTTTCCCGCAAAATCACTGAAATCCTTCTTGCCTTGCAAATCGAGCGCCAACTTACCAAGGACGAGATCCTCGAGCTGTATGTAAACAAGATCTACCTGGGCAACCGGGCCTACGGTATCGAAGCCGCTGCACAGGTGTACTACGGCAAGTCGATTCGCGACGTCAGCCTGGCGCAGATGGCGATGATCGCCGGCCTGCCCAAGGCGCCATCGCGCTTCAACCCGCTGGCCAATCCGGTGCGCAGCAAGGAGCGTCGCGACTGGATCCTGGGGCGCATGTTCCGCCTGGGCAAGATCGACGAAGCCAGCTACAACGCCGCCATCAACGAGCCACTCAACGCCAGCTACCACGTGCCCACGCCGGAAGTCAGCGCGCCGTGGATCGCCGAGATGGCCCGCGCCGAGATGGTCGGGCGCTACGGCAGCGACGCCTACACCCAGGGTTTCAACGTCACCACCACGGTGCCCAGCAACCTGCAGGAAGACGCCAACCACGCCATCAGTGCCGGGCTGATCGCCTACGATCAGCGCCACGGCTATCGTGGACCCGAAGCGCGCCTGCCGGGCAAGACGCCACGCGAGTGGGCGGTCGAACTGACCCGCCAGCGTCCACTCAACGGCCTGGAGCCGGCCATCGTGACCAAGGTCGACAAGACCGGGATCGTCGTGCTCACCCGTGACGACAAGCAGGAATCGATCGCCTGGGACAGCATGAAATGGGCGCGCCCGTTCATGAACACCAACAGCGTCGGACGCATGCCGACCCAGCCTGCGGACGTCGCGCAGGTCGGGGACTTGATCCGCGTGCAGCGTCAAGACGATGGCACCTTGAAGTTCAGCCAGGTACCGACCGTGCAGAGCGCGCTGGTCTCGCTGGACCCGCGTACCGGTGCCATCCGCGCCCTGGTCGGCGGCTTCTCGTTCGAGCAGAGCAACTACAACCGCGCCATGCAGGCCAAGCGCCAGCCTGGTTCGAGCTTCAAGCCGTTCATCTACAGTGCCGCACTGGACAAGGGCTACACGCCCGCCAGCCTGGTCAACGATGCGCCCATCGTCTTCGTCGACGAATCGGTGGACAAGGTCTGGCGACCGAAGAACGACACCAACACTTTCCTGGGCCCCATCCGCCTGCGCGAAGCGTTGTACAAGTCGCGCAACCTGGTGTCCATCCGGGTTCTGCAGAGCCTGGGCGTGGACAGCACCATCGACTACATCAGCAAGTTCGGCTTCAACAAGCAGGACCTGCCGCGCAATCTGTCGCTGGCGCTGGGCACTGCGACGCTGACACCGATGGAAATCGCCACCGGCTGGAGCGTGTTCGCCAACGGCGGCTACAAGGTGTCGCCCTACCTGATCGAGCGGATCGACAGCCGCAACGGTGAAACCCTGTTCCGCGCCAATCCGCCGACCGTACCGGCTGACGAAGTCGCGGCCGCGTCGCCCCAGCCCGCGCCAGGCACGCCTGCGCCGGAACCGGCACCGATCGGCGTCGATGCGACCCTGACTCCAGGCGCGCCACCGGCACCGGTGATCGCCGAGCGCGTCATCGACGGGCGCACTGCGTTCATCCTCACCAGCATGCTCGAGGACGTGATCAAAAAGGGCACCGGGCGCCGCGCCATGGCGCTGGGCCGAACCGATCTGGCCGGCAAGACGGGGACCACCAACGACTCGAAGGACGCCTGGTTCTCGGGCTACAACGCCGACTACATCACCACCGTGTGGTCCGGCTTCGACCAGCCCGAAACCCTGGGCCGGCACGAGTTTGGCGGTACCGTCTCGCTGCCGATCTGGATGACCTACATGGGGGCCGCGCTGAAAGACAAGCCCGCCCACGTGCAGCCCGAGCCCGAAGGCATCCTCAGCCTGCGGGTGGACCCGATCAGCGGCCGCGCGGCTGCCCCGGGCACACCCGGCGCCTACTTCGAACTGTTCAAGAGCGAAGACACCCCGCCCTCCAACAGCGAGTTCGGCGGCGGCAGCGCACCAGGCAGCCCGCTCCCAGCCGATGAATCGGCGCCGATCGATCTGTTCTGATCCCGAACCGTATCGACCCCTTCGCGGCCACTGGCCCCTCCTACATGGATCGCGTACACCCGTAGGAGCGGCCAGTGGCCGCGAACACACAGAGCAGGCCAAAAAAACCCCGACTCTCGCGAGCCGGGGCTTTTTTCATGGGGCGTTCAAGGAATCAGCCGTTGAACACGTCATCCACGCTTTTGAGCGGGTAGTGCTTGGGGTACGGCAGGGTGGCCACACCGGTCTCGATCGCGGCCTTGGCCACGGCGTCGGAGATCAGGGTGATCAGGCGTGGGTCCATTGGCTTGGGAATGATGTACTCGCGGCCGAATTCCAGAGAGATGCCGCCGTAGGCATCGCAGACTTCCTGAGGGACCGGCAGCTTGGCCAGTTCGCGCAGGGCGTTGGCAGCGGCGATCTTCATCTCTTCGTTGATGCGCTTGGCGCGGACGTCCAGGGCACCACGGAAGATGAATGGGAAGCCCAGGACGTTGTTGACTTGGTTCGGGTAGTCGGAACGGCCGGTGGCCATGATCACGTCGTCACGGGTGGCGTGCGCCAATTCCGGGGAGATTTCCGGATCGGGGTTGGAGCAGGCGAACACGATCGGGTTGGCCGCCATCGACTTCAGGCCTTCGGCGCTCAGCAGGTTCGGACCCGACAGACCGACGAACACGTCGGCGCCCTGCAAGGCATCGGCCAGGGTGCGCTTGTCGGTGGTGTGGGCGAAGACCGCCTTGTACTGGTTCAGGTCGTCACGGCCGGCGTGGATCACGCCGGTGCGGTCGATCATGAAGATGTTTTCGATGCGAGCGCCCATGCTCACCAGCAACTTCATGCAGGAGATGGCCGCAGCGCCGGCGCCGAGGCAGACGATCTTGGCGTCTTCCAGGGTCTTGCCAGCGATTTCCAGGGCGTTGATCATGCCGGCCGCGGTGACGATGGCGGTGCCGTGCTGGTCATCGTGGAACACGGGAATGTCGCACTGTTCGATCAGGGCGCGTTCGATCTCGAAGCACTCGGGCGCCTTGATGTCTTCCAGGTTGATGCCACCGAAGGTGATCGAGATGCGCTTGACGGTGTCGATGAAGGCCTGCGGGCTTTCCGAGTCCACTTCGATGTCGAAGACGTCGATGCCGGCGAAACGCTTGAACAGAACGCCCTTGCCTTCCATGACCGGCTTGGAAGCCAGTGGGCCGAGGTTACCCAGGCCCAGGATGGCGGTGCCGTCGGAGATGACCGCTACCAGGTTGCCCTTGCCGGTGTACTTGTAGGCCAGTTCGGGATCGCGACCGATTTCGCGAACGGGCTCGGCCACGCCTGGGCTGTAGGCCAGCGACAGATCACGGGCGGTGGCAGTGGGCTTGGTGAGTTCGACGCTCAGTTTGCCTGGGCGCGGATGGGCATGGTACTCGAGAGCGGCAGTTTTCAAATCTGACATGGGGGCGTTCCGCTTTTACTGTTGGTCTGACGAGACCCGCGAGGATACGCAAGATGCCTACACCCGACAAGACTACCCAGTCACTTGCGTCAAGGCCCCTGGCCTACGACTTTCGGCGGGTATGGCCAGGTCCGCGAAAGGCCTGTTCAAGGCCTGCGGATCAACCAATGCCTCGCCGCCGTCGACAGGCTCAGGGCTGTATCTGCACCATGGCGGGGTCGCTGACCGGGAGCATCCAGCGCAACTGCCCTGCGCCCTGATTGCCGCGCCGGCTGCGATCCAGCACCCAGCCGCGCGCCTCGACCTGACGACCTTCGAGGGTATCGAGCCAGCCGTCCGGGAACAGCCCGAACACCTTGGGCGCGACGTGCAGCACCACCGAGTCGTCGAGTTCGATCCAGGCCCCGGCGCGGTTGCGCTCGACCTTGCTGACGCGCCCACCGAGCAGGGCAAAACCGGCGCGCTCCACCTGCGCGGCAGCAATGGCCGGCGACTGACGCCAGATGCCCAGCCCGGCCTGTCGCGCCGCACGTTCGGCACTTTGCTGGCACGCGACCTGGTCGACGTTGGGCGCCACCGCGACCTGCAAGGCCAGCCCCTCGGCCAGCAATTGCGCCTCGAAGTTCAAGCCGCCGCGGCCATAGACGTTGGCCAGGGTACGCTCATAGCGATCCTTGCTTTCGCGACCCAGCTGCAGGCCAACCAAGCCGTCGCTGTCATCGACCAACGCCTGCAACCGGCGCCGGGCAGACACCGCGTAGGGCTCGTCACTCTGCCCCTTGCGCCCGATCTCCGGCGCGTTGATACCAATCAGCCGAACGCTGCGGCCATCCTGCAGGCGCAGGGTATCGCCGTCGATGACCTGCCGTACCTGAGCGGTGCTCAGCCCGCCCGGAGCCGGGCAGTAGACCTCCGCCTGTGCGGCGACCAGCCAGAAGACGCCCACAAAAAAGGCGCCCACACGGGGCGCCTTCTTCAACAGCGAGAGCAAACCAATCAAGCTTTCTTGGCGCCGAAACCGCCGAAACGCTGCTTGAAACGGTCAACACGACCGCCAACGTCCAGGGTTTTCTGCTTGCCGGTGTAGAACGGGTGGCATTCGGAGCAGACGTCGAGGCTCAATGGCTTGGCCAGAGTCGAACGGGTCTTGATGACGTTACCGCAGCTGCAGGTAGCGTCGATGGCTTCGTATACTGGATGGATATCGGCTTTCATGGTGACTTCCTCAGGCTGCGTGCCGCCACCCGACACCATTGTCGAGTACCGCACGTAATTAGGCCGCGTATATTAACAGAATCCGGCGAACACGCAAGTTGTCGCTTGCGCCGACCGTCGTCTGCTAGGCTGCGCACCTCGAATCCTTCGAGCGCGGTCACCCGCCGTGACCCTGGCTCCGCCCACGATTGCAGTCGCCTCCACTCAAGAGAATTCCCGCGTGCCCGACGTCATCCTGCGCCTCGCCCTGCCCTCGCCGCTGCGACGCCTGTTCGACTACAAGGCGCCTGCCCACACGGCGCAGACCGTGTTCACCCCGGGCATGCGCCTGCGGGTACCGTTCGGGCGGCGGGAGATGATCGGCATACTGGTCGAGGTGGTCAGCCACAGCGAGGTACCGGCCGACAAGCTCAAGCCGGCCATTGCCCTGCTCGATCCGGTCAGCCCGCTGCCGCCGGCGCTGTTCAAGCTGTGCCTGTGGACCTCGCAGTACTATCAGCACGGCCTGGGCGACACCCTCAGTTGGGCACTGCCTGTGCTGCTGCGCCAGGGGGAACCGGCCGAGGCCCGCCAGGAGCGCTTCTGGCACGCCGCCGCCGATGCGCGCCTGGACGACCCGCGCATCGCCCGCGCGCCCAAGCAGCGCGACGCGCTCAAGACCCTGGCCCAGCATCCCCATGGCGTGGCGCATCAGCTGTTGAGCAAGCTGCAGTTGAACAAGGACAGCCTCGACCTGCTGCTGGCCAAGCAACTGGTCAGCGTCGAAGTGCGTCGCCATGGCCCCGGCCCACGCGCGGAACACTGGCTGGCGCAACCGGAACTGCCGCTCAACGAAGAGCAACGCGCCGCCTTCGAGGCGATCCGCGCCAGCCTGGGCGGCTTCCACGCGTTTCTCCTCGCGGGCGTGACCGGCAGTGGCAAGACCGAGGTGTACCTGCAACTGATTCACGAATGCCTGGAGGCCGGCAAGCAGGCCCTGGTGCTGATCCCGGAGATCAACCTGGGACCGCAGACCCTGGCGCGCTTCGAACAGCGCTTCAACGCACGCATCGCGCTGGTGCATTCGGCGGTCAACGACCGCGACCGTCTCGACGCCTGGCTGGCCGCCCGCGACGGCGAGGCCGACATCATCATCGGCACCCGCTCGGCGCTGTTCACGCCCATGAAGAACCCTGGGCTGATCATCATCGACGAAGAACACGACGGTTCCTATAAACAGCAGGAAGGCCTGCGCTACCACGCCCGTGACCTGGCGCTGGTACGCGCCAGCCAGGAAGACATTCCCATTGTCCTGGGCTCGGCAACGCCGTCCCTGGAAAGCCTGCACAACGCCTATACCGGTCGCTACGGCCTGCTGCGCATCGACCATCGCGCCGGCGGCGCCCAGCAGCCCAAGTTCCTGCGCCTGGATGTGAAGAGCCGACCGCTGGACAGCGGCATCAGCGGACCGATGCAGCAGGCCATTGGCCAGACCTTGGCCAACGGCCAGCAGGTGCTGGTGTTTCTCAACCGCCGCGGCTTTGCCCCTACCCTGCTGTGCCACGATTGCGGCTGGCTGTCCGAGTGCCCGCGCTGCGATGCGCGCACGACCGTTCACCAGCGCTCGAGCGAGCTGCGCTGCCATCACTGTGGCCACGTCGAACGCGTGCCGCGCCAGTGCCCCAAGTGCGGCACGGTGGACCTGCGGCCGGTGGGCGCCGGCACCGAGCGCGCCGAGGAACGCCTGGCGATCCTGTTTCCGGACTACCCGGTGCTGCGCGTCGACCGCGACAGCACCTCGCGCAAGGACGCGATGAACCAGTTGTTCGCGACCATCCAGAAGGGCCAACCGTGCATCCTGATCGGCACCCAGATGCTGGCCAAGGGGCACCACTTTCCGCGGGTCACCCTGGTATCGATCCTTGATGCCGACGGTGGGTTGTTCTCCGGTGACTTCCGCGCCAGCGAGCGCATGGCGCAATTGATCGTTCAGGTGGCCGGCCGCGCCGGGCGTGCCGAAGAGCCAGGCAAGGTGATCATCCAGACGCACCTGGCCGACCATCCGCTGTTGGTGCAATTGACCGAGCAGGGTTACTTCGCCTTTGCCGAGCAGGCCCTGGCCGAACGCCGCGCCGCCGGCCTGCCACCCTTCGCGCACCTGGCGCTGCTGCGCGCCGAGGCCCACAAGCCGGGCCAGGCCGAAGCCTTTCTGGACGAAGCCTGCGCCGCCGCCGAAGCCTTGGTGGCGCAACTGGCACTGGGCGGCCTCGAACTGCTGGGGCCGGTGCCTGCCCCCATGGAACGCCGCGCCGGACGTTACCGGGCGCAGTTGCTGGTGCAGGCGACGTTTCGAGCACCGCTGCACCGCTTGCTCAATTCCTGGATGCTGCAACTGGAGCAACTGCCGAGCGGGCGCCAGGTGCGCTGGTCGCTGGATGTGGACCCGGTGGATTTGTATTGAGATAGGCGCGCTTGGGGCAAGGATCGGCGGCGTCTGCTGACGCGGCTTGCGCCGCTGCTGCAGGGGTGGTGGCTTGCAGGGGGGATTTGCGGGTTGGCAACCCCTGCCAACAACCGGATAATGCCCAGTTTTTCCACCCGCGCATCCAGCACCGCCGTACCCGCGGTCGACCGAGAACCCCATGAAAGACACCATTCGCCAGCTGATTCAACAAGCCCTGACCCACCTCGTCGCCGAAGGTGTGCTGCCAGAAGGTCTGACGCCGGCAATCCAGGTGGAAAACTCGCGAGACAAGAAGAACGGCGATTTCGCCAGCAACATCGCCATGATGCTGGCCAAGCCTGCCGGCATGAAGCCACGTGACCTGGCAGAAAAGCTGATTGCCGCGCTGCCGGCCGATGAGGGAGTGAGCAAGGTCGAGATCGCCGGTCCCGGCTTCCTCAACTTCTTCCAGAACAGTGCCGCCCTCGCCGCGCGCCTGGATGCTGCACTGGCCGATGCCCACATCGGCGTGCGCAAGGCCGGCCCGGCGCAGCGCGTGGTGGTCGATCTGTCGGCACCCAACCTGGCCAAGGAAATGCACGTGGGCCACTTGCGCTCGACGATAATCGGCGATGGCGTGGCCAATGTGCTGGAGTTCCTCGGCGACACCGTGATCCGCCAGAACCACGTCGGTGACTGGGGCACGCAGTTCGGCATGCTGCTCGCCTACCTGCAGGAAAAACCCGCTACCAGCGACGAACTCTCCGACCTGGAGAATTTCTATCGCGCAGCCAAGCAGCGTTTCGACGAGTCCGAGGAGTTCGCCGAGCGTGCCCGCGGTCTGGTGGTCAAGCTGCAGGCCGGCGACGCCGAGTGTCTGGCGCTGTGGAAGCGCTTCAACGAAATCTCCCTGTCCCACTGCCAGAGCACCTACGAGCGCTTGAACGTCAAGCTGACCCCGGCCGACGTGATGGGCGAAAGCGCCTACAACGACGACCTGGCCAACGTGGTCGCCGACCTGCGCGCCAAGGGCCTGCTGGTGGAAAGCAACGGCGCGCAGTGCGTGTTCCTCGAAGAATTCAAGACCGCCGAAGGCACCCCACTGCCGGTGATCGTGCAGAAGGCCGGTGGCGGCTATCTGTATGCCACCACCGACCTGGCTGCGCTGCGCTATCGCAGCAACGTGCTCAAGGCCGACCGCGCGCTGTACTTCGTCGATCAGCGTCAGGCCCTGCACTTCCAGCAGGTGTTCGAGGTGGCGCGGCGCGCCGGTTTCATCAGCAATGGCATGCAGCCCGAGCACATGGGCTTCGGCACCATGAACGGCGCCGATGGCCGCCCGTTCAAGACCCGCGACGGCGGCACCGTGAAGCTGGTCGACCTGCTCGACGAAGCCGAGCAGCGCGCCTACACCCTGGTCAAGGAAAAGAACCCCGAGGTCGCCGAGGCTGACCTGCGGGTGATCGCCAAGGCCGTGGGGATCGGCGCGGTGAAATATGCCGACCTGTCCAAGCATCGCACCAGCGACTACAGCTTCAACTTCGACCTGATGCTCAACTTCGAAGGCAATACCGCACCGTACGTGCTCTACGCCTACACCCGCGTGGCTGGCGTGTTCCGCAAGCTGGGCAAGGATTTCGCGGACGTCGAAGGCCAGATCGTGCTGGAAGCCGAACATGAGAAGGAATTGGCGGCCAAGCTGGCGCAATTCGCCGAAGTGCTGAACACCGTCGGTGAGAAAGGCACGCCCCATGTGCTGTGCACTTACCTGTACGATGTGGCCGGGCTGTTCTCCAGCTTCTATGAGAACTGCCCGATCCTGGCGGCCGAAAACCCCGCTCAGCAACAAAGCCGCCTGCGCCTGGCGGCGCTGACCGGCCGCACCCTCAAGCAAGGATTGGCTCTGTTGGGCCTGGAAACACTGGAGCGTATGTAAGTTGGCTGCCAAGAAGAAACCTGCACCCAAACGTGGCGCCAGCCGCAATTCCGCACCTGCCAAGAAGCCCATCCCAGGCTGGCTGTGGCTGGCGATCGGCCTGAGCGTGGGCGCGTTCGTGGTGTTCCTGATGAAGCTGGAGCCGGGCAACGGCGACGTGAAGCGCGTCAAGGCCGAGCAGGCGAAGGCAGAGAAGATCGCCGAGGCGAACAAGACCCCGCCCAGCCCTCAGGCACCGGTCAAGCCCAAGTACGACTTCTACACCCTGCTGCCGGAATCGGAGGTCATCGTGCCGCCCGAGGCGGTTCCCGAGAAGACACCACCGATTCCGGCCCAGGCCCCCGTCACGCCAGCCGAAGCGGCCAAGATCGATACGGCACGCGCCCAGGCGGCGCTCAGCGGTGCGACTCCGCCGCCGGCCCCACCCGTGATCAAGCCCGCAGCGACCACCCAGTTCTATTTGCAGGCCGGTTCGTTCCGCAAGCAGGCGGACGCCGACCGGGTGCGGGCGCAGATCATCCTGCTGGGGCAGTCGGTGAACGTCGAGTCCGGGACGGTCAAGGAGGACACCTGGTACCGGGTGCTGGTGGGTCCGTTCAGCAACCGCGAGCAACTGACCGTGGCGCAGAAGCAACTGGCGGGCAGTGGATTTAGTAACCTGCTGTTGCAGCAAAGGCAGATTCGGCAGTAAGTGCATGCATCGGCGGGGCGTCCTTCGCGGGCAGAGGGCTCGCCGCCCGCCCCGCTCCCACACAGCCCGCGCTCACAGGCGCGCGCAGCATCTGTGGGAGCGGGGCGGGCGGCGAGCCCTCTGCCCGCGAAGGACCCACCGCAAATTTCCTGATACGCCGCAAGCTGTCTCCACGCACCCCACAACCCGCAAAGGTTGAAATCCCCTCACCCACCCCCATATCCGTTTCCATCAGGGCATTTTCGCCCCGCTGCGTGGAGACTCTCCCCTTGACCACCATCGTTTCAGTCCGCCGTCATGGCAAAGTCGTCATGGGCGGCGACGGCCAGGTTTCCCTCGGCAATACCGTGATGAAAGGCAACGCCAAGAAAGTCCGGCGCCTGTACCACGGTCAGGTCATCGCCGGCTTTGCCGGTGCCACCGCCGACGCCTTCACCCTCTTCGAACGTTTCGAAGGTCAACTCGAGAAACACCAGGGCCATCTGGTCCGTGCCGCCGTGGAGCTGGCCAAGGAGTGGCGTACCGACCGCTCGCTGAGCCGCCTGGAAGCAATGCTGGCCGTGGCCAACAAGGATGCGTCCTTGATCATCACCGGCAACGGTGACGTCGTCGAACCCGAAGACGGGCTGATCGCCATGGGCTCCGGCGGCGCCTTCGCGCAAGCCGCTGCCAGCGCACTGCTGAAGAAGACCGAGCTGGGCGCCCGTGAAATCGTCGAGACCGCCCTGGGCATCGCTGGCGACATCTGCGTGTTCACCAATCACAACATGACCATCGAGGAGCAGGATCTCGCCCAGTGATCAGTCGCCGCGCCCACCTGGGATGATCTTCATAGAAGACCACGCGCACTGAACCTTCGAGTCCGGAACACACCATGTCCATGACCCCCCGCGAAATCGTCCACGAACTCAATCGCCATATCATTGGCCAGGACGATGCCAAACGCGCCGTCGCCATTGCCCTGCGCAACCGCTGGCGGCGCATGCAGCTGCCCGAAGAGCTGCGCATCGAAGTGACGCCCAAGAACATCCTGATGATCGGCCCGACCGGCGTCGGCAAAACTGAAATCGCCCGTCGCCTGGCCAAGCTCGCCAATGCGCCGTTCATCAAGGTCGAAGCGACCAAGTTTACTGAAGTCGGCTACGTGGGCCGCGATGTCGAATCGATCATCCGCGACTTGGCCGATGCGGCCATCAAGCTGCTGCGTGAGCAGGAAATGGTCAAGGTCCGCCATCGTGCCGAAGACGCAGCCGAAGAGCGTATTCTCGACGCGCTGTTGCCTGCTGCCCGTGCAGGCTTCAACGAAGAGCCGGTGAGCAACGATTCGAACACCCGCCAGCTGTTCCGCAAGCGCTTGCGCGAAGGCCAGCTGGACGAAAAGGAAATCGAGATCGAAGTGGCCGAGCAGATGGGCGGCGTGGACATCTCTGCCCCTCCCGGCATGGAAGAAATGACCAATCAGCTGCAGAGCCTGTTCGCCAACATGGGCAAGGGCAAGAAGAAAAGCCGCAAGCTCAAGGTCAAGGACGCGCTGAAAATGGTCCGCGACGAAGAGGCCGGTCGTCTGGTCAATGAAGAAGAGCTCAAGGCCAAGGCGCTGGAAGCGGTCGAGCAGCACGGTATTGTCTTCATCGATGAAATCGACAAGGTGGCCAAGCGCGGCAACGTGGGTGGCGCCGACGTGTCCCGTGAAGGCGTGCAGCGCGACCTGCTGCCGTTGATCGAAGGCTGCACGGTCAACACCAAGCTGGGCATGGTCAAGACCGACCACATCCTGTTCATCGCTTCGGGCGCCTTCCACCTGAGCAAGCCGAGCGATCTGGTGCCCGAGCTGCAGGGTCGCCTGCCGATTCGCGTCGAACTCAAGGCATTGAGCCCGCAGGATTTCGAGCGCATCCTGAGCGAGCCCCATGCGTCGCTGACCGAACAGTATCGCGAGTTGCTGAAGACCGAAGGCTTGAACATCGAGTTCGTGCCCGAAGGCATCAAGCGCCTGGCCGAGATCGCCTGGCAGGTCAACGAAAAGACCGAGAACATCGGTGCCCGTCGCCTGCACACGCTGCTGGAGCGGTTGCTGGAGGAAGTCTCGTTCAGCGCCGGTGACATGGCTGCCGCGCACAGCGAAGCGCCGATCCAGATCGATGCCGAGTATGTGAACAGCCATCTGGGCGAGCTGGCGCAGAACGAAGACCTGTCGCGCTACATTCTGTAATACGGCCTGTCATGCGCGGAGCGGCCTTCACAGCCGCTCCGCGCTCTGACTGACACGCTGCTCCCCGCGCCTGCGAGAGTCGACCATGAGCAAAATCCCGAGTGCCATCAACCTGCACAAGGCCTCCAAGACCCTGAGCCTGACGTATGGCCCCGACGAGGTGTTCCACCTGCCCGCCGAGTTCCTGCGCGTGCACTCGCCGTCCGCCGAGGTCCAGGGCCACGGCAAGCCGATTCTGCAGGTAGGTAAACTGGGGGTCGGCCTGACCAAGGTGGAACCGGCTGGCCAGTACGCCCTGAAGCTGACTTTCGACGACGGCCATGACAGCGGCCTGTTCACCTGGGACTACCTGTACCAGTTGGCGCTGCGCCAGGAGCAGCTCTGGGCCGACTACCTGGAACAGTTGCGCGCCGCCGGCAAATCCCGCGACCCCGCCGAATCCGTGGTGAGGTTGATGCTCTAGGCCGCCAGGGCCTTGTCCAACGCCTTTTCGATCTCGCTCTGGATCGTACCGCTCATCATCGCCAGCATCATGCCCAGCTTCAGGTCGATTCGAATCGCTTCGTCGTCGATCTGCACGGTCCCCTGCGCGCCGCTGCGCTTGACCGCCACCGTATCGCCCTGCCAGGTGGCCTGCACGTCATAGCGGTCGATCAGCTTCTGCACCACCACTTCAGCCTTCTGCCGAGCCGCATCGCGGCCCAGATTGTGTTTGCGTTCGACGTTGATCTGGGTCATCGGGGACTCCGGGTAATGGGTTCAATGGCGCACAGTTTAACGCGGATGCCCTGGCAATCCATCGCGCCAAGACAAAGCGCCCTTGTGCGGCTTAGAATGGTGCGTAATTTTTCCTGGTGACAGCGATATGAATGATCAGCGCAAAGGCGGCGATGCCGAACCCACCACTCACTTCGGCTACAAGCACGTACCGGAAAGCCAGAAAGCCGAAAAGGTCGCCGAGGTGTTCCACTCGGTAGCGGCCAAGTACGACTTGATGAACGACGTGCTGTCCGGCGGCATGCACCGGTTGTGGAAGCGCTTCACCATCGAACTGTCCGGCGTGCGCGTGGGTAACCGGGTGCTGGACATCGCTGGCGGTACGGGCGATCTGGCACGCAAGTTCTCCGATCTGGTCGGGCCGACCGGTCAGGTCGTACTGGCCGACATCAATGCCTCCATGCTCAAGGTCGGTCGCGACCGGCTGCTCGACCGTGGCGTGGCCGGCAATATCGAGTTCGTCCAGGCCGACGCCGAAAAGCTGCCGTTCCCCGACAATCACTTCGATTGCGTGACCATCGCCTTCGGTCTGCGCAACGTCACGCACAAGGAAGCGGCCATCGCCTCCATGCTGCGTGTGCTCAAGCCGGGCGGTCGCCTGCTGGTGCTGGAGTTCTCCAAGCCCACCAACAAGCTGATGTCCAAGGTCTACGACGCCTATTCGTTCGCGTTCATGCCGCTGGCCGGCAAACTGATCACCAACGATTCGGAAAGCTACCGCTACCTCGCCGAGTCGATCCGCATGCACCCCGATCAGGAAACCCTCAAGGCCATGATGGTGCAGGCCGGTTTCGACCGCGTCACCTACCACAACATGACCAGCGGCATCGTCGCGCTGCACCGCGGGATCAAGCCCTGATGTTGCTCGGCGGCCTGATCGCCAGTGTCGAACACGGCCTCAACCGTGTGCTGCGTCTGGACGCCACGGCGCTGCCGCGCCTGGCGCACCTGCATGGCAAGGTGATTGCCATCCAGGGCCGCCAGCCTTCCTTTACGCTCTACGTCCTGCCCAGCGCCAATGGCCTGATGCTGGCCCAGCAATGGGCCACGCCGGCCGACTGCACCTTGCGGGCGCCGGCCGCCAGTCTCGTGCAGTTGGCGCTGCGCAAGGACAAGACCGCCGTGCTGCACAGCCCCCAGGTCGATCTGGACGGCGACAGCGCTGCCCTGCTCGAGCTGGTGAAGGTGCTGCAGGACCTTGAACTGGACTGGGAATACGAAGTCTCACGCTGGCTTGGCCCGGTGCCGACCTCGTTGCTGGCCGGGCACCTGCGCAGCCGCACGGGCTGGACCCGTGAAGGTCTGGCCACGGCGACCCAGAATTTGGGCGAATACCTGGCCGAGGAAGCGCGTACTCTGGTAGGCGAGCAGGAAGCCCAGGCCCGTTTCAATGAGCTGGATGCTTTGAAAGTCGATGTCGAACGCCTCGAGGCGCGTATTGAGCGCCTCGCCCGATCCCACAACTCCAGCGATAACGCATGAAGCTGCTTGCCGTCCGCCGTCTGTTGCGCATCCAGCGCGTCGTGATCCGCTACCGCCTCGATGACCTGATGTTCGCGCTGCCACTGCCGTGGTGGCTGAAGATCACCCGTTTCGCCATGCCCTGGCGCTGGCTGCCGCGCAGCCGCCAGGAGCTCAACCGCGGTGCGCGCCTGCGCCTGGCGTTGCAGGACCTGGGGCCGATCTTCATCAAGTTCGGGCAGATCCTCTCCACCCGCCGCGACCTGCTGCCCGAAGACATCGCCGATGAGCTGATGCTGCTGCAGGACCGCGTACCGCCGTTCGATCCCAAGCAGGCCATGGCCCTGATCGAGCAGCAGTTGGGGGCGAAGATCACCGACGTGTTCAGTCGCTTCGACGTCGAGCCGCTGGCTTCGGCTTCGGTGGCCCAGGTGCACGCCGCGCGGCTCAAGACCGGCGAAGAGGTGGTGGTCAAGGTCATCCGCCCAGGGCTCAGATCGGTCATCGGCCAGGATCTGGCCTGGCTGTTCCTGCTGGCCCGCCAGGCCGAGCGACTGTCGGCCGACGCCCGCCTGCTGCACCCGGTGGACGTGGTCGCCGACTACGAGCGGACTATCTACGACGAGCTCGACCTGCTGCGCGAGGCGGCCAACTCCAGCCAGCTACGACGCAACTTCGAAGATTCGGATCTGCTCTACGTGCCCCAGGTGTACTGGGACTGGTGCCGGCCCAAGGTGCTGGTGATGGAGCGCATCTACGGCGTGCAGGTCACCGACATGGCCGCCCTGGCCGACCAGCGCACCGACATGAAGCTGCTGGCCGAGCGCGGTGTCGAGATTTTCTTCACCCAGGTCTTTCGCGACAGCTTCTTCCACGCCGACATGCACCCGGGCAACATCTTCGTCAGTACCGTGGCGCCTTGGAGCCCACGCTACATCGCCATCGACTGCGGCATCGTCGGCAGCCTGACCCCCGAAGACCAGGATTACCTGGCGCGCAATCTGTTCGCCTTCTTCAAGCGCGACTACCGCCGCGTCGCCCAATTGCACATCGATTCGGGTTGGGTGCCGGCAGAAACCAAGCTCAACGAATTCGAAGCGGCCATCCGTACCGTGTGCGAGCCGATCTTCGAGAAGCCGCTCAAGGACATTTCCTTCGGCCAGGTGTTGATGCGTCTGTTCCAGACCGCGCGGCGCTTCAACATGGAAGTGCAGCCGCAACTGGTGCTGTTGCAGAAGACCTTGCTCAATATCGAAGGCCTGGGCCGCCAGCTGTACCCGGACCTGGACCTGTGGAGCACCGCCCAGCCGTTCCTCGAACGCTGGATGCGCGAGCGGGTCAGTCCGAAATCTTTGTTTCAGAATGTTCAATCGCAGGTCGAGCAATTGCCGCATCTGGCCAACATGACCCGCGATCTACTCGAACGGATGTCTCAGCCTCATCGCAAGGATCCACCACCGCCCTGGGAGCAACGCCATGATCGGTGGGCCCTGCGGCTGCTCGGCGGTGCCTTGTTGGTGGGCGGGACAGTGACCGCCGTCTCCGGCATTGCCCTGGACAGTGTGCAGGCTTGGCCGGCCTGGTTGATGCTGGCATCGGGCTTGTACCTGGTCGTGCGCCGATAGCCAGTGGCGCCATCGGCTGGCACACTAGCCCTCTCTGTTGTCGGAGTCGCACATGAAAGACTGGCTGGACGAGATCAAATGGGACCGCGACGGCCTGGTGCCGGCGATTGCCCAGGATCACAAGACCGGGCGCATCCTCATGATGGCCTGGATGAACCGCGAAGCACTGGCGCTGACCGCCGCCGAAAACCGGGCCATCTATTGGTCACGCTCGCGTGGCAAGCTGTGGCGCAAGGGCGAGGAGTCCGGACACGTGCAGAAGCTGCATGAACTGCGCCTGGACTGTGACGCCGACGTGGTCGTGCTCAGCGTCGAACAGATCGGCGACATCGCCTGCCACACCGGCCGCCAAAGCTGCTTCTATCGGGTCTTCGAGGACGGCCAATGGACCGTCGTCGATCCGGTTCTGAAGGACCCCGACGCCATCTATCACACAGGCCATGGCCATGAATGACACCCTGGACCGCGTTGCCGCGGTACTCGAAGAACGCAAGGGCGCCAGCGCCGACAGTTCCTATGTCGCCAGCCTGTACGCCAAGGGTTTGAACAAGATTCTGGAAAAGCTGGGCGAAGAATCGGTCGAGACCATCATTGCCGCCAAGGACGCCGCGCACAGCGGCGACTGCAGCGATGTCATCTACGAAACCGCCGATCTGTGGTTCCATAGCCTGGTCATGCTTGCACAACTCGGCCAACACCCACAGGCTGTACTCGATGAACTGGACCGCCGCTTCGGTCTGTCCGGTCACGATGAAAAAGCCGCCCGCCTGCCGTCAGCCTGAAATGTCTTTTTGGAGGAGTTGAATCATGGGTCTGTTTGATTGGAAACACTGGATCGTCATCCTGATCGTCGTGGTATTGGTCTTCGGCACCAAGAAACTCAAGAACCTGGGCACCGACGTGGGCGAGTCGATCAAAGGCTTTCGCAAGGCCATGAACGACGATGACAAACCGGCTGCCGAACAGCCCACCCAGCCGGTGCACCCGCAGGCCAGCTCGCCGCTGACCCCGCCGCACACCCTCGACGGCCAGCATCAGAAAGTCGAAGAATCCATCAGGAAAGACTGATCAATGTTCGGTATCAGCTTCAGTGAACTCATGCTCGTGGGCCTCATCGCCCTGTTGGTGCTGGGCCCTGAACGGCTGCCCGGTGCCGCGCGAACCGCAGGGCTGTGGATCGGGCGTCTGAAGCGCAGCTTCAATGCGATCAAGACCGAAGTCGAACGCGAGATAGGCGCCGACGAGATTCGTCGTCAATTGCACAACGAGCACGTGCTGTCGCTGGAGGAGCAGGCGCGCAAGATCCTCGACCCGCAGCGTCCTGCGCGGCCGAGCGAGCCTCCTGCGCCACTGGCCGATCCCATCGCGCCCGGAGCTCAGGCACAGCCGGTGCTGGACCGCGATGCGGTGAGCGCCGCCGTCACCCCGACCAGCGTGGCCACTGCCGCGCAACAGGCCGACGTGCTCGAGCGCGATACCAGCAGCGCCGCAGCGGTCGCGATACCCGTCACCTCCAATGAACCTACACAGCCACCGCGAGCCCCATGAGCGAAATTCCGGAAAATGACCAGCCGATGCCGCTGGTCTCGCACCTGACCGAACTGCGCACGCGGCTGCTGCGCTGTGTTGCCGTGATCTTTCTGGTCTTCGCCGGGCTGTTTTCGTTTGCCCAACAGATCTACACCCTGGTATCGGCGCCGCTGCGCGAATACCTGCCGGCTGGCGCAACGATGATCGCCACCGACGTGGCCTCGCCGTTCCTCACCCCGTTCAAGCTGACCATGATGGTCTCGCTGTTCCTGGCCGTGCCGATCATCCTGCATCAGGTCTGGGGCTTCATCGCGCCGGGCTTGTACAAGCATGAAAAGCGTATCGCCATACCGTTGCTGGTATCGAGCATCTTTCTGTTCTATGCCGGAATGGCCTTCGCTTATTTCCTGGTCTTTCCGCTGGTCTTCAAGTTCTTCGCCAGTGCCACGCCCGTGGGCGTGACCATGGCCACCGACATCGCCAGCTACCTGGATTTCGTCATGACGCTGTTCTTCGCCTTCGGCGTGGCGTTCGAGATTCCCGTAGCAGTGGTGCTGCTGGTGTGGATCGGCGTGGTCGACGTGAAGTACCTGCGCAAGATTCGTCCCTATGTGATCATCGGTTGCTTCGTGGTCGGCATGATCCTGACCCCACCGGACATCTTCTCGCAGACGCTGTTGGCAGTGCCGATGTGGCTGCTGTTCGAGATCGGCATCCTGTTCGGCGCCCTGATCCGCAAGCGGGGTGACGAACCCGCCCAGGAAGACGATCGCAACGACCAGCCGCCCGCGACCCGGGCATGAACCTGCTGCTGCTCGAAACGGCCGATTTCATCGCGCCGGACAAGGTGGTGTTGCGTGACCGCCGCTTTACCCATATGCAGGCCGTGCACCGCGTGGAGCTGGGCGACAGCCTGCGGGTGGGCAAGCTCGACGGCCTGATGGGCCGTGCCGAAGTGGTCCGCCTCGAGGGTCACGAAGCCGAGCTGGACGTGGTGCTCGACCAGGCACCACCGGCCAAGCTGCCGCTCACCCTGATCCTCGCGCTGCCCCGGCCGAAGATGCTTCGTCGGGTATTCCAGACCATTGCCACCATGGGGGTCGCCAAGGTGGTGCTGGTGAACAGTTACCGGGTCGAGAAGAGCTTCTGGCAGACCCCGTTTCTGGAGCCCGCCGCCATTCGCGAACAGCTTGTACTGGGTCTGGAACAGGCCCGCGACACGCAGCTTCCGGAAGTGGTGATCGAAAAGCGCTTCAAACCCTTCGTCGAAGATCGCCTGCCGGCCCTGTGCGCTGGCACCCTGGGCCTGGTCGGGCATCCCGGCGACTATCCGCCCTGCCCGCGCCAGCTCGTCGAGCCGGTCACGCTGGCTATCGGCCCGGAAGGCGGCTGGATTCCCTACGAGATCGATCTGCTCAAGGAGGCGGGCCTGCAGCCTGTCCAGCTGGGCGAACGCATCCTGCGGGTTGAAACTGCCGTGGCGGTACTGCTGGCCCGGCTGTTCTGAAGCAGCCATGGCTCGGAGCAACAGCGCCGGCCGCATTTAGTTACATGCCACTATCGAGTTTCTTCCATTCACGCCGATGCCCTTGAACTGCCGACAATCACGCCGTCGGCCTGAAAGGGAGCTTCAATCATGTCGAACACCTTTGCCCGTTACCTGGGCAATCTGAGCGTCAACCTGAAACTGGGGATCGGTTTCGGGCTGGTGCTGCTGCTTACGCTGCTGATCGCCGCCACCGGCTGGTTTGGCTTGTCCCGCTTGATCGAGCGGGCCGACAAGATCACCAGCATTTCCATACTCGATGACCGCATGCGCGACCTGCGCATCGCCGCTCAATCGTTCGAATTGCAGAAAGGCAGTTCCGGTGCCGACACCGTCAATCGCCTGCTCGATGACCTCGATGCCAACCTGGTGATCGCACAGCACACCCTCGTGATGTCCGAAGACATTGCGCTGGTCGAGCAGGAGATAGCCGCCACGCAAGCCTATCGCCAGGCGTTCGCCGCGTCGCTGCTGTCGATCCAGGGTCGCGAGGCCGCGCGCAGCCAATTGGGCAGCACCGCCGACCGCGCCGTCGCCGAAGTCAATCAGGTTCAGGCAGCCCTGCTCGGCCAAGGCGACCTGTCGGCTTTCAGCACGCTGGTGGAAACCAGTCGGCTGATTCAGCAAGCTCGCTTCCAGGTGCGTGGCTACACCTACAGCGCCAAGGACGACGCGCGCCAGCCGGCCCTGACGGCCATCGACCAGGCGATCGCCTCGGTCGCCGCTGCACAGGCCAGCGTATCCAGTGAACTCATCGGGCGCCTGCAGCAGGCTGGGGAAGCCTTGAGCGCCTACCGCGCTGCGGTGGCGCAATTCAGCGAGAATCAGCAGGCCACTCTTCAGAGCATCGACAAGATGACGACGTTGGGGACCTCGCTGCTCGATCTGAGCGACCGACTCGGCGATTCGCAGACCGCCAAGCGCGATGCCGATACGGCCCGCGCCAAAGCGTGGCTGGCCACAGCGGCAGCGTTGGCGACCCTGCTCGGCATTGCCGCGGCATGGGCCATTACCGCGCAGATCGTCGGCCCCTTGCGTCAGACCCTGGTCAGCGTCGAACGGGTTGCGTCCGGTGATCTGAGGCAGTCGCCCGCCATTACCCGGCGTGATGAACTGGGCCAGGTGCAGCTGGCCTTGCAGCGCATGACCTTGAACCTGCGTGAACTGGTGGGCGGCATCAGCGAAGGCGTGACGCAATTGGCCAGCGCGGCCGAGGAGTTGTCTGCGGTCACCGAGCAGACCAGTGCCGGGGTCAATGCGCAGAAGGTCGAAACCGATCAGGTCGCCACCGCCATGAATGAGATGGCCGCTACCGTGCAGGAAGTCGCGCGCAATGCCGAAGAAGCGTCCGAGGCCGCTGTGGCTGCCGATCAGCAGGCACGCGAAGGCGATCGGGTGGTCAGCCAGGCGGTGGGCCAGATCGAACGTCTGGCGGCCGAAGTGCTGCATTCAAGCGAAGCCATGAACCAGTTGAAGCAGGAAAGCAGCAAGATCGGCGGTGTGCTCGATGTGATCACCTCCGTGGCCCAGCAGACCAACCTGCTGGCCCTCAACGCGGCGATCGAGGCGGCCCGCGCCGGCGAGGCCGGTCGTGGATTCGCCGTGGTGGCCGATGAAGTACGCAGCCTGGCCCAACGTACCCAGCAATCGACCGAAGAGATCCAGGCGCTGATCGCGTCCCTGCAAACCGGGACTCATCAGGTGTCGAGCGCGTTGGACAGCAGCCGGGAAATGACCGACAGCAGCGTGCAACTGGCTCGCCGTGCCGGCCAGTCGTTAAGCGACATCACCCGCACGGTGTCGGCGATCCAGGCCATGAATCAGCAGATCGCCGCAGCGGCGGAGCAGCAGAGCGTGGTGGCCGACGAGATCAACCGCAGCGTGCTCAATGTGCGCGAGGTTTCCGAGCAGACGTCGGCGGCGAGCGAGGAGACCGCAGCGTCGAGCATCGAGCTGGCGCGGCTGGGGACACACCTGCAGGGGTTGGTGGGGCAGTTCAAGGTTTGAGGTTGGGTGGTGGGCTTGCGGGCCTCTTCGCGGGCAGAGACCCGCTCCCACAAGATCGCCGCAGATTCTTGTGGGAGCGGATCTCTGTCCGCGAAGAGGCCAACCCAGCCAGTCAGCCAGGCAACAAACCCACAACTCTCGCCGTACTCCTGTGGGAGCGGGTCTTTGCCCGCGAAGAGGCCAACACAGCCAATCAGCCAGGCAACAGACCCACAACTCTCGCCGTACTCCTGTGGGAGCGGGTCTCTGCCCGCGAAGAGGCCAACAGCCAGTCAGCCAGGCAACAAACCCACAACTCTCGCCGTACTCCTGTGGGAGCGGGTCTCTGCCCGCGAAGAGGCCAACACAGCCAGGCAGCCAGGCAGCCAGGCAACAGACCCACAACTCTCGCCGTACTCCTGTGGGAGCGGGTCTCTGCCCGCGAAGAGGCCAACAGCCAGTCAGCAGGCAACAGACCCACAAATCCCGCCGTACTCCTGTGGGAGCGGGGCGGCGGCGAGCCCTCTGCCAGCGAAGAGGCCCTACGGTCACCCAAGCAGCAGAACTACAACACCTGCCGCAAGAACGCCTGTGCCCTGGGGTCCTTGGGTGCATCGAAGAACTCGGCCGGAGGCGCGTCTTCCAGCAAGCGGCCGTGGTCGAAGAACAGCACCCGGTCCGCCACTTCCCGAGCGAAACCCATCTCATGGGTAACGCACACCATGGTCATGCCTTCCTCGGCCAGGGTCTTCATCACTTCCAGCACTTCACCGACCATCTCTGGGTCGAGCGCCGAAGTCGGCTCGTCGAACAGCATCACCTTGGGGTCCATGCACAACGCGCGGGCAATGGCCACGCGCTGCTGCTGGCCGCCGGACAGCCGTGACGGAAACGCATCGGCCTTCTCGCCGATGCCGACCTTGACCAGCAACGCACGGGCCTTGGCCTCGCGCTCGGCCTTGCCGCGCTTGCGCACCACCTTCTGCGCCAGGCAGAGGTTTTCCAGCACGGTCATGTGCGGAAACAGGTTGAAGTGCTGGAACACCATGCCGACTTCGCGCCGATAGGCGTTGATATTGGTCTTGGGATCATCGAGACGCAGGCCGTCGATGCTCACCGACCCCTGATCGAACGCCTCCAGGCCATTCAGACAGCGCAAGAACGTGGACTTGCCCGAACCCGAAGGACCCAGGACCACCAGCACCTCGCCCTTGGCCACCTGAGTGCTGACCTGATCCACCGCACGTACCACCTGACCGCGGGTATTGAACACCTTCAACAGGTCGCGTACTTCAATCACTTTGCGCAAGCCTCCGCTCGAGCCGGCTGGCGAAATACGACAGCGGCAGGTTGATGACCAGGTACAGGGCTGCCACGCAGAACCAGATCTCGAACGTCGAGAACGACGTGGTGATGGCCTCGCGACCACTCTTGGTCAGCTCGGTGATGGCGATCACCGAAACCAGCGACGTGTCCTTGACCAGGCTGATGAACTGCCCTGCCAACGGTGGCAATACACGCTTGAACGCCTGGGGCAGGATCACGTAACGCATCGATTGGCCGGCATCCAGGCCCAGCGAACGGGCGGCCTCGCCCTGCCCCTTGGCGATGGACTGTACGCCCGAGCGCACGATCTCGGCGACGTAGGCGCCAGTGAACAGCGCCAGTGCCGCAACACCGGCGAACTCGCGCGAGAGGTTGAGCACGGTACCGATGAAGAAGTAGAAGATGAAGATCTGCACCAGCAGCGGCGTGCCGCGCACCAGCTCCACATACACGGTGGAAAGATGGCGCAGGGTGGGGTTGCTCGACAGCCGGCACAGACCGGTGATCAAACCCAGCAGCAGCCCGACCACACCCGACACCAGCGACAGCCACAGGGTGGTCCACAAGCCCCAGGCGATCGGTCCGGCCGTCCAGTGCCGGGTTACGCCGATCTGGTCGCCTTCGGACACGTCATCGCCCTCCTGCAGCACGACACTGCTGGCGTCCACCCGCAACACCTGCTCGCCGCCGTCCTCGTCGCGCAGGGTCACTTGCGCCTGCCCACCCTGCCGAGTGATCCGTTCGACGCTGCCGTAACCTTCGGCGCGCTGCGGCTGTTCGGCCTGGTAGACGAAGTATTGCGGCACACGATTCCAGTGCCACTCGTAGGAGATGCGCGAGGTCGCGGCGTACAAGCTGAAAGCCAGGCCGATGAGCACCAGCGCGGTCAGCCCGTGCCAGGGCCATTGGGCTTTGTGGTGTTTGATCACAGGGGGTTCAATCCGCTAGAAGACCGACGCGCGGACAAAACCCGCGCGTCAGGGAGAGTCTGGCCAGAGGCGCAGTCACTGCATTTCGTTGAGCCAGTTCTTGTTCACGAACCACTTCTTGTGGATACGATCGTAGCTGCCGTCTTCACGGGCCTGGCGCAGGAAGTTGTTGATGAAGTTGAGGCTGTCGTAGTCGCCCTTCTTCAAACCGAACGCCAGCGGTTCGTAGGTGAAGGGCTCGTCGAGGTAGACCAGCTTGCCGTTGCCGACCTTATCCACCGCCACCACGTTGTAGGGCGAATCGTAGATGAATGCGTCGGCCTTGCCGTTGACCACATCGAGTACCGCTTCTGGCTCGTTGTCGTAGCCATGGTATTGCGCCTTGGCGATCAGCTTGCGCGCCACGAACTCACCGGTGGTGCCTACTTTGGAAGTGATGCGGTAGTCCTCCGAGTTCAAGTCCTTGTAGGTCTTGATCTTCTCGGCCAATTCCTTGCGAATCAGCAGGGTCTGGCCGACGACGATGAACGGATCGCTGAAGTTGATGCGCAGGTTACGTTCCTGGGTCAGGGTCAGGCCGCTGCCGATCATGTCGAACTTGTCGGTCATCAGGGCGGGAATGATGCCGTCCAGGCTGGTCGAAACCAGTTCCAGCTTGACGCCCATGGACTTGGCCATGGCCTTGAGCAGATCGACTTCGAAACCGATGATTTCGCCACGCTTGTTGGTCATCTCGAACGGCATGTAGGTGGGGTCCATGCCCACGCGCAATGTGCCGCGCTTGACCGCTTCATCGATAGCGCCCGCGTGCGCCGAACCCACGGCCGCCATGGCCATGACGCCGAGCAGCAGCATCGACAGATACTTGTTCATCACCAATTCCCCTAGCCAACTTCGGGCACGACCCGGCCTGGGCGCACCATTTCGGGGTGCGATCCTAACTCAAACGGGGGGCTGGACAAAGTTTGGTACTGAAATTAGTGCCGGATGGCACTGGTGAGGGGCATGGCAGGAATATCGAGGTGCCTCATTCGCGGGCAGAGCCCGCTCCCACAAGTAGCAAAAGCACTTCTGTGGGAGCGGGCTCTGCCCGCGAATGAGGTCGACACGGTCAGGCGTTCTGCAAGCCTGCCGCCGGAGCGGTGTCCAGCGTTGGCACAGTCGGCGACTGCCGTTCCGCCTGCTTTGACTGACGCCAGGCATCCAGCCAGGCCGTGTTCTGATCGGCCCAGACATGCTCATGCAGACGCGAGATCGCCACCGGATCGCTGAGCAGCGACATGCGCGTGTTGTTATCGAGCTTCTGCGGACCACCTTGCAAAGCCTGATGGACCCACTGCGCACGCATGCTCTCGATCGGTGCGGCCTTGCCGTGTCGTGCCGTACCCAAACCATAGGCCAGGGCGTTCTGGCGCGGATCGACAACCGCACGTACGAAACCATCCTTGAGCGCGTTGTCGCGGTTTTCCTGGGTGTAGCGATCGGTGGAAACCAGTTCTTGCGGCGTATCGTACTCCTCGGGGATCAGGAACAGCTTCTCCTCTCGAGCCTGCACACCCAGATTGGTCCGGCTGGAAATCACCGATACCGGAATCGACAGCATCAGCGAACCCACGATCGGCGTCAGCCACCACAGGAAGCTGGGGTTCAACCAGATCACCAAGGCAGCCCAGGCCGCACCCAGCAGGGTTTGCGAGCCGTGACGCTTGATCGCTTCGCTCCATGGAGTGGAGTCGTCGTCGCGTTGCGGCGAGTTCCAGGTAGCCGCCCAGCCCAGGAACGCGGCCAGCACGAAACGGGTGTGGAACAGCATGCGCACCGGCGCCAGCAGCATGGAGAACAGCATCTCCAGCAGCATCGACAGGGTGACCTTGAAGCGACCGCCGTATTCCTTCGCACCCTTGGCCCAGATCAGGATGATGCTCAGCAGCTTGGGCAGGAACAGCAGCACGATGGTGGTGGAGAACAGCGCCACCGCCTTGTCGGGGTGCCATTGCGGCCACAATGGGTACAGCTGTCGTGGCGCCAGGAAGTAGGTCGGCTCCATCAGCGTGTTCACCGCCAGCAGGGCCGTGGACAACACCAGGAAGAAGAACCACAACGGTGCCGACAGGTACGACATCACGCCGGTCAGGAACACCGCCCGGTGAACCGGGTGCATGCCCTTGACCAGGAACAGGCGGAAGTTCATCAGGTTGCCGTGGCACCAGCGGCGATCGCGCTTGAGCTCGTCGAGCAGGTTGGGCGGCAACTCTTCGTAGCTGCCTGGCAGGTCGTAGGCAATCCACACGCCCCAGCCGGCACGGCGCATCAGGGCCGCCTCGACGAAGTCATGAGAGAGGATCGCACCGGCGAACGCACCCTTGCCCGGCAGCGGCGCCAGGGCGCAGTGCTCGATGAAGGGCTTCATGCGAATGATCGCGTTGTGGCCCCAGTAGTGCGATTCGCCCAACTGCCAGAAGTGCAGACCGGCCGTGAACAGCGGACCGTACACGCGCGTGGCGAACTGCTGCATGCGTGCATACAGAGTGTCCATGCCCGACGCCTTCGGCGCAGTCTGGATGATGCCGGCGTCCGGCGTCGCTTCCATCAAGCGCACCAGGCTGGTCAGGCATTCGCCGCTCATCACGCTGTCCGCGTCGAGTACGACCATGTAGCGGTATTCGCTGCCCCAGCGACGGCAGAAGTCGTCGAGGTTGCCGCTCTTGCGCTTGACCCGACGACGACGGCGACGATAGAAGATGTGGCCGAAACCACCGGCTTCGCGGCACACCTGCAACCACGCCTGTTGCTCGGCAACGGCGATGTCGGGGTCATTGGTGTCGCTGAGCACGAAGAAATCGAAGCGATCCAGATCGCCGGTCGCCTTCACCGATTCGAACGTGGCGCGCAGACCGGCGAAGACGCGCGTCACGTCTTCGTTGCAGATCGGCATCACCAGCGCGGTACGCGCCCCGGCTTCGATCGGCTCATTGCCCGCGCTGGCACCTGAAATACGGTACTTGTCGCGACCGGTGAGCAGTTCGAGGAAGCCCATCAACGCCGTCCAGAACCCCGCCGATACCCAGCAGAAAAGGATACCGAAGAGGATCAGGATGCTGGTCTGCAGGAAGTACGGCAGGACCTGGGTGGCTGTCTGCATGATTGGCTGACGAACCACTTCGTCGAGGTCGACCATGCCCCAGCCCTGGTACGGCATGATGCCTTTCATGTACCAACCGGCGACGATGGTCTGGCCGAGCATCAGCACCAGCAGGATGTAGCGACGCATCGAGCCGACCCAGCGCCAGCGCGCTTTCGGCAGCTCGCGCTTGTCGCTGGTGGGCTCGGGCTTGCTGGCCTTGCCGGTCAGCTTGCGCCATGCCCGAACCAGGACGTTGGTGCGCCACGGCTCGGGAACCACCAGCGTGCGGTGGATCGGTGGCGTGGCCTTGAGCTGCAGGCGGCCGCTGGCGTCGACGCCGAACATCTCGGCCTCTTCCAGTTCGGCAGCCGAATCCAGCCGCAGGCGCTGTTCGACCGAGTTCTGTGCGCCGAGCACGGCATCGTGCGCCGGGCGCCCGGACAGGCGCTCGTGCAGTTCGGTGAAGGACGTGCAGTCGGCAAGTTCTGCGCGCTGTGCGTCCCCCAAGGGCAATTGAGCCAGGTATTCGCCAAGCGATTCTGGCCGAGCTGGAGAATTAGTCATCGGCGGGCAACTGGTAGCTCCAGGTTTCAGTCAGGACCTGTTCGGTCTTGACCGGTTCGGTAGGTGTGACAGGAGCGGTTTCGGCAGCGGCTTCCGGCGCGGTCGCTGCAGGGGCCTGGGCCACTTCGGCCGGCTTGTCGGTCTTGCCGTGCACCTTGTCATGCTTGTGCGCAGCCTTGTCTTCGACCGGTTCGGCAGCCTTGGCGGGCTCTACCGGCAGATCCTTGACCAGCGCCGCACGCATTTCCACGGCCTTGTTCGGATCCTTGACCTTGACCCGCAGGGTCAGGCGCCAGCCTTTGGTTTCCGGATTGTAACGGACGTTGTTCTCGACCAGCTCGGCGTTGTCATCGACGCTGACCTGGCTGCGAACGGCGGCGTCTTCAGGCAGAGCGGCCAGCACCGGACCTTGATAGTCGATCAGGAAGGCGATGCTGCCATCGGCCTGACGAATCAGGTTGGACTGCTTCACGTCGCCAGTCGAGCGCAGAGTCTGGTCGACCCAGGCAATGTCGGGCGAATGGAACTCGTCTTCGTCCATGGTCCAGTGCAGGCGGTAGTTATGCTCCAGCGCCACGCCCGGCTCCGGGATCTTCTCCGGGTTCCAGAACGCCACGATGTTGTCGTTGGTTTCGTCCGCGGTAGGGATTTCCACCAGGTCGACGGTGCCCTTGCCCCAATCACCCTTCGGCTCGATCCAGGCGCTTGGGCGCTTGTCGTAGCGGTCGTCGAGATCTTCGTAGCGGGAGAACTCGCGGCCACGCTGCAGCAGGCCGAAGCCCTTGGGGTTCTCGACGGTAAAGCTGCTCACGGCCAGGTGCTTGGGATTGTTCAGCGGGCGCCACAGCCACTCACCGTTGCCGGCATGGATGGACAGGCCGGTGGAGTCATGCAGCTCGTGGCGATAATTCTGCACACGGGACGGCTGGTTCGAACCGAACAGGAACATGCTGGTCAGCGGCGCGATACCCAGGCGGCTGACGCGGTCACGCAGGAACACCCGCGACTCGACGTCGACGGTGGTGTCCTTGCCCGGACGCAGGGTCAACTTGTAGGCGCCGGTGGAACGTGGCGAATCGAGCAGGGCAAAGATCACCAGCTGCTTGTCGCCTTCGTTCGGACGTTCTACCCAGAATTCGCGGAATCGCGGGAACTCTTCACCCGACGGCAGTGCCGTATCCAGGGCCAGGCCGCGGGCAGAGAGGCCATAGACCTGACCCTTGCCGATGACGCGGAAGTAGCTCGCGCCCAGCATGGTCATGATCTCGTCCTGCTTGTCCGCCTTGTTGATCGGGAACAGCACACGGAAACCGGCGTAGCCCAGCTGCTCGGTGGACTTGGGATCAAACTGCAGGTCGCCGAAATCGAAACGCGCAGGGTCGTACTTGATTTCATTGACAGCAGTGGCGGTGACTTCGTTGATCTTCACCGGCGTGTCGAAATGCATGCCCTGGTGATAGAACGACAGCTTGAACGGGGTCTTGGCATCGGCCCATTCTGCGTTCTCGTTGCGGAAACGGATTTTCTGGTAGTCCGCGAACTTCATGTCGCGAAACTCTTTGGGCAAGTTGCTGCGCGGGGTTTCGAATTTCTGACCGGCAAGCTCCTTGGCGCGTCCGGCAACATCGTCCAGGCTGAAGGCCCAGAGTTGGCTGGCGCTGAACAGGCAGAACAGTGCAGACCCGGCCAGCATCGCTTTGCGCAACCGAGTGCGGGGTGTTCTTGAAGCATTTAAAGGACTAACAATCACGAGCAACCCTCGCCGAAAACATATCGAAAAACCAACGGCCAGCAATCTTGCGCCGGGTTGGCGAGCACTGTTCCGACTCCAAAAGGGCTTAATGATTCCCCAAGCGGAGCCAGACGCGCTTCAAACTGGAAATACCGGGTAGCAAAACGTGGCCCCCCTGGCGCGCGATTATCTAGTACGTCGCGTCACAACGCATCAGGGTAGCCCAAGTATTTATGCTACGAAGAGAGGTCGACGACCGCAAACTCGCCATCAATAGGCCACTAAATTTGTAACAAGAAGGTTACAGGCCCATCGTTGGTCAAGCTTACCTGCATATCGGCACCGAATTGCCCCACCTGAACCTGCCCGTGCGCTTTTTTTGCAGCCTCGACCAGGTGGTCGAAAAGCGCCTGCGCCAAGGCCGGCGGCGCTGCGGTGGAGAAGCCTGCGCGCAGACCGCTGCGGGTGTCCGCCGCCAGGGTGAATTGCGACACCAGCAGCAACCCGCCGCCGATGTCCTTGAGCGACAGATTCATCTTGCCCTGCTCATCGCTGAACACCCGATAGTTGAGCAGTTTGTGCAGCAGCTTGTCGGCACTGGCGGCCGTGTCGTCCGGTTCGACGGCCACCAGTACCAGCAAGCCCTGATCGATGGCGCCTATGGTCTGCCCGGCGACCTCGACACGGGCCTGGCTGACCCGCTGCAGCAGCCCCTTCATGCCTCTTCCAGAGGCAAATCCAGCAAACGGCGCGCCATCTGTTCGGCGGCACGCACCAGCGCATCGGTGATGCCCGGCTCGGAGGCGGCGTGGCCGGCGTCGCGAATCACCTGCAGTTCGCTGTTGGGCCAGGCTTGATGCAGCGCCCAGGCGTTGTCCAGCGGACAGATCACGTCATAGCGGCCATGCACGATCACCGCCGGCAAATGGGCGATACGCGGCATGTCGCGGATCAATTGATCCGGCTCCAGGAAAGCGTTGTTGACGAAATAGTGGGTCTCGATGCGGGCAATCGACAGTGCACGTTGCGGCTCGGAGAAGCGGTCGACCACCAACGGGTTGGGTCGCAGGGTCGCGGTACGGCCTTCCCAGGTGGACCACGCCTTGGCAGCGTGCATCTGGGCGATCTGGTCGTTGCCGGTGAGGCGCTTGTGGAAGGCCTGCAACAGGTTGCCGCGCTCTTCCGGTGGAATCGGCGCGACGTAGTCCTGCCAGTAGTCGGGGAACAGGCGGCTGGCGCCGCACTGGTAGAACCATTCGATTTCCTGCGGGCGGCACAGGAAGATTCCGCGCAGGATCAGGCCATGCACGCGCTCGGGGTGCGTCTGGGCATAGGCCAGCGCCAGGGTCGAGCCCCAGGAGCCGCCGAACAGGACCCACTTGTCGATGCCCAGGTGTTCGCGAATGCGCTCCATGTCTGCCACCAGCCGCCAGGTGGTGTTGTTCTCGATGCTGGCATGGGGGGTGGAACGGCCGCAGCCGCGCTGGTCGAAGGTGACGATGCGATAGACGTTGGGATCGAAGTAGCAACGGCTCTGCGCGTCGCACCCCGAACCCGGGCCGCCGTGGATGAAGAGCACCGGCAAGCCCTGCGGCGAACCGCTCTCGTCGACATACAGCACGTGCGGCTCTTCCACGGCCAGATCATGCCTGGCGTAGGGTTTGATCTGCGGGTACAAGGTTTGCATCGTGCGCTCCGTTGGAAGTTGGGTCTCTGCCGTCGGCCATCATAAACCCGAATGACCACTCGGCGCATTCTCCCTATCCATTGCAGGGTTTCACAAGCGCTCCCCCACCAGATAGGCGCCACCGGGCACGCCTTGGTGAAGGGCAGCGCGGATGTCCCGGTACAGGTCATCGGCCTGTTGCGCGGTCAAGGACTGGGCATGGTCGCGCAGCACCACCTGCAGCACCAGGTTGTGCTGTCCACGCACGATACCCAGACGCTTGATGGTCGGGGAAGGCAATTCCTCGAACGACCAGCAGCCCCGTATGTGCAGCTCTTCGATCCAGCCGGCGCGATAGCCGGCCACCTGCAGGACATGCTCCGTGATGTCCTCGATACCCAATCCCGGTTCCACCGCCAGCGACAGGTCACGGCTGATGGCAGGCTGGCGATACAGCGGTTGCCAGGCCTTGAGGTCGCCCATCTGCGCCTGGACCTGAGGATGGCCGTCACGCAGCAGACGAATGTCCGGAACGCCCTTGCGCAGCATCGCCAGGCGATCCAGCCCCAGGCGCAGCACCAGACCGCCATGGGCCTGGGGATCGACGTCCAGGCGTTGCAGGAACGCCGGGCAGATGCAACCGCAAGCCAGAATGTCCACCGGCGCCTGGCGGGTGACCAGGCTGACATTGAGGCCATCGCGGGTAAAACCACAGACGCCCGAGCTGTGCGCCCACATGCGTCCCGGCACGGCGATGTCCAGCACGTCGCCTACCAGCCGCAGCAGCTCCTGACGATTGCCCAGCGCGGCGTCGCCCACTACCCAGATGTCCATCTGGTGCGGTTCGGCGCAGTGCCAGCGATCGCGGATGTCGCGACGGAAGGTGATGCCGGGCGCGGCGAGCATGATGGTTTCGCCCGGCGCGCGACGCCCCGCCGCCGCCTGCAGGCCGGTGATGACCGCGCTGCTGGTCTGGGTCCGCAGCAGCAATTCATCATCGACCCAACAGCTGTGAGTGCTGACTTCATCCATCACTTGGGGATCGTCACCGCACAGCTGAAAGTTTTCCACTGCGGAGATGATCCGCGGTCCCTTGTGCACTTCGGCCAGGGGCCAGCCTTGGCGCACCAGACCCGCGAGCAGATCCCTGACCAGCAGGCGTACCGCGTGGGGCGGTTCGCAGGCATCGGTCAAGTCGGCAATGCGCAACGCCTTGTGGATGGCTTCATGGCTGAGGTAGTGCTTGGTGACGGGCATGCAGGCATTCCTTGTTCCTGAACGGATGCCTGCACGCTAGGCAGGGTACTGCGGGACAACAATCGGAAGTTTCTGAAAGAGGCACTTTTCAGAAACTTCCGACAGAAATGTCTGGCAGCGATGTCGGCAGACGCGTTCCAGACCCCACCACCGGTTGCCTCAAACCGCAACGCTGCGACGCTGCACGAACCGGTCGACGTAATCATCAGCCGGGTTGTGCAGAATTTCCCTGGCGGTCCCAGCCTGGATCAAGCGGCCATCCTTGAGGATGGCGATCCGGTTGCCCAGGCGAATCGCCTCGTCCAGGTCGTGGGTGATGAACACGATGGTCTTGTGCAGGCGGGTCTGCAATTCCAGCAACTGATCCTGCATTTCTGCGCGGATCAACGGGTCCAGAGCGCTGAACGCTTCGTCCATGAGGATGATGTCGGTGTCCGCCGCCAGTGCCCGTGCCAGGCCCACGCGCTGGCGCATGCCGCCGGACAGCTGCTGGGGATAGGCACGCTCGTAGCCGTTGAGACCGACCGCCTCGACCCACTGCTGCGCCCGCTCCTGACACAGCGCCTTGCTCTCGCCGCGAACCTTGAGCCCATAGGCGACGTTGTCGAGCACGCTCTTGTGCGGCAACAGGCCGAAGCTCTGGAACACCATGCTGATCTTGCGACGGCGAAATTCGCGCAGCGCTGGCATGCCATAGCGCAGGATATCTTCGCCATCCACCAGAATCTGGCCACTGGAAGGGTCAACCAGTCGGTTGAAATGCCGCACCAATGTCGACTTGCCCGAACCGGACAGGCCCATGATCACGAACACCTCGCCCGCTGCGATCGACAACGACAGGTCATCGACGCCGACCACGCAACCGGTTGCGGCCAGCACCTGCTCCTTGCTTTGCCCTTGCTGGCTCAGCGCCAGCGCCTCTTTCTCGCGCTTGCCGAATACCTTGTAGACGTTGCGCACTTGGATCTTGGGTGGGTTCATCGGCCTACCTCGTGACGGGGACGACCATAGGCCTGAGTGATGCGGTCGATCACGACCGCCAGAATGACGATCGCCAGCCCTGCCTCCAGGCCCTTGCCCACGTTCAGTGTCTGAATGCCGACCAGCACGTCTTCGCCCAGGCCGCGCGCGCCGATCATCGAGGCGATCACCACCATGGACAGCGCCATCATCGTGGTCTGATTGATACCGGCCATGATGCTGGGCAGTGCCAGCGGCAGTTGCACGCCGAACAGCTGCTGCCAGCGGTTGGCGCCGAAGGCGTTGATCGCTTCCATGACCTCACGGTCCACCTGGCGAATACCCAGGTCGGTCAGGCGAATCAGCGGCGGTGCCGCGTAGATGACGGTGGCGAAGATGGCAGGCACCTTGCCCAGGCCGAACAGCATCAGCACCGGGATCAGGTACACGAAGCTGGGCATGGTCTGCATGATGTCGAGCAGCGGCATCAACACCGCACGCAGCCGGTCGCTGCGCGCGGCAAGAATGCCCAGGGGTATTGCGATTACTACGGAAATCACCGTGGCGACGAGCATCAAGGCCAGGGTCTGCATGAGCTTGTCCCACAAGCCCACGGCTCCCACCAGAAACAGCAGGCCAACGATGACCACGGTGGTCAGCCATTTGCGCGAGGCATGCCAGGCGATGCCGCCGACGATGGCCAGCATCAGCCACCAAGGCGTCATGCGCAGCAGGCTTTCCAGATTGACGATGGCCCACAGCAGCGTGTCGGAAATCTGCCGGAACACATCGCCGTAGCGGGTGACCAGCGCATCGACGCCGTCGTTGACCCAGTCGGCGATGGAGAAGGTGAAACTCTCAGGAAACATTGAGCGCTCTCGGTGCAAGGGGCTTCGTCAAAACAGCAGGCAAGGTCAAAGCGCCGCTTCGATCTTGCTGGCTGCCGCTTCACTGACCCATGGCTTCCAGACTTCCGGGTGCTCCTTGAGGAACAAGCGCGCCAGCTTGGGCGACTCGATACGCTCGCGGCTCATGCGCGCCAGGTTCTGGTTGAGCAGGTCGATGGGCAGGTTGACCTTCTCGAACACGGGAAGCAATTCCGGCGCACCTTCGTGGAAGGCTTTCGACAAGCCGACCTTGATGCTGATGGTCTTGTCCACACCGGGCTTTTCCGCCAGCTTGACCACATCGACCTGACCCAGCAGCGGGGTCGGTGACCAGTAGTAGAACAGGATCGGTTCGCCACGCTTGTAGCTCGACAGCACAGCCGCATCCAGGGCTGGCCCGGTGCCGGGGCGGAAATTGGTGTAGCTGTCCTGCAGACCGTAGCTCTTGAGCATTTCGCTGTTTTCCAGCTCGCAGGTCCAACCGGCCGGGCAGTTGTAGAAACGGCCCTTGCTCGGCTCTTCCTGGTCCCTGAACACCTTGGCGTATTTGCCCAGGTCGGCGATGGCGGCAAGGTCGGGGGCCTTGGCGTCGAGGCCGCGCTTGGCGTCGCCTTCGATCACGTAGCGCGGCACGTACCAGCCTTCCACGGCGCCGGTGATCGGTGCGCCGACCCCGACCACCTTGCCCGCCTGCTCGGCTTTGTTCCAGACTTCGCTGCGGCCGACCCATTCCTCGGCGAACACCTGGATATCGTTGCTGCCCAGGGCGCTCTCCATGGTGATCGAGTTGCCGGGCAGGCTGTCGGTCTTGCAGTCATAGCCGTGTTCGAGAACGAATTGCAGCAGGTCGGTGAGCAGCATGCCGCTCTCCCAGTTCAGGCCGGCGAATTTCACCGGCTTGCCCGATTCGCACCAGCCAGCGGCTTGGCTGCTGGTGGCACCGGCCAGCAAGCCCAGGGACAGGGTCGTTGCCAGGAGGGTCTTGTTCAGTTTCATCGGGTCCTGCTCCACATAGGCCATGGTCACGGCGATCTATGGGTGTGACCGCACGATGAGCCATTGTTCTGCGCGACGAACGGCAGATTGGCATATTTGTGCTGTGGGGAGGCCTATTTGGTGAAGCGGCCTTCCAGGCGATGGCGCGATCCGGGGTGGATCAGGCGCGCGGCGGTGACGGGTGTCTTGCCCGACCAGGTACGCCGCAGGATCAGCAGGCATGGTTCGCCACGCTCGATCTGCAGCAGCTCGCACTCGCTGGGGTTGGCCAGCATGGCTTCGACCACGTGCTCGCCGGCAGTCAAAGGTGCCACACGAGTCAGGTAGGCATAGGGGGTTTCTTCGACGAAATCCTGCTGCAGGTACTGCGGGGCGATCTGTGCGTTGACGTAACGGTCCTCGATCTGCACCGGGATGTCGTTTTCGTAGTGCACGATGATCGAATGAAACACCCGCTGGCCTTCGCGCATGTTCAGGGTCAGGGCGCGTTCGGCACCGGCCGCCTCCTCCTCCAGCAGCACCAGGCGGCTGCTGTGACGATGGCCGCGAGCGGCGATCTCGTCGGCGACGTTGTGCACCTCGAACAACGCCGACTGGCTCTTCGGCTCGGCCACGAACGTACCCACGCCCTGCATGCGCACCAGCAGGCCTTCGGCCGTCAGCTCGCGCAGGGCACGGTTGATGGTCATGCGGCTGAAGCCCAGCTGATTGACCAGCTCGCTTTCCGACGGCACCCGGTAGTGCGGTGGCCAGGTGCCGTTGAGGATCTGCACCGCGATCATCTGTTTGACGCGGGCATACAAGGGCGCCGGACTTTCGCCCATCTGGGCAGCCAGCGCAGGGACAACAGGCGGAGTCGGCACGGGAATTCCTTGATTGATTCGTAGGGCACAGCGAGCGACATTGTAACGCGACTCGCGCCTGGGCTGTAACGCCACTCGTGCCGGGCGCAAGTCGCGACAGGCCTTATTTGCCGATGTCGGCATCCGCCGCGCGCCAGATCAGGCGACTGGTGTCATAGCCCTGCTGACGTGCCTTCGCCAACATCCGCTCGCGCACTGCGGTGGACACCTGGGGAGTACGTGACAGCAGCCACAGGTACTTGCGGCTTGGACTGCCGACCAGCGCATGCTGGTAGCTGTCGTCCACGTCCAAAACCCAGTAGTCGCCTTTGGCCAGGCTTGGCGCCATCCGGGAGAACCAGTTATCGAACACTACCCACAGCTTGTCGGTCTTGCCCGGGACCTGTGGCGACGCCGTGCCCTTGGCTTCGCTCCATTCACCACTTTCGGTACGGCAACGGTTGAGCACGCCGATATTGCCATCGGTTTGCAAGGTGTAGTGGGCTTCGGACTGGGCGCAGTTGCGTTGGAAGAACATGGGCAATCTGGCCACTTCGTACCAGGTGCCCTGGTAGCGTTGCAGGTCCACGCTGTCGACGGTGCGTGGCGCCATGCTGGCGTCGGGGGCGTTGCTGCAGCCGGCGATCATCAGCGACAGGCACAAAGGTAGCAAGGCGAACTTGCGCAACGACATGGGGGCTCTCCTTGAACGGCAGACACAGGGTGTGTGCTGCTTAGAAGAGCGCAAGCGGCGCGGGTTCCAATTGCGACCCTCATGGCTTGTGGCTTGGGGGTTGTGGCCTGTGGGAGCGGGCTCTGCCCGCGAAGAGAGCAGCGCGGTATATCAGGCAGATCGAGGTGAAGCCTTCGCGGGCAGAGCCCGCTCCCACAAAAGGGGGGGCGGGAATCTGCCGGAGCGTGCTAGCCGCGCGACCTTTACTTGGTGTGGTAGCCGGTCACACGCTCGACTTCCTGCTTGGAGCCCAGGAACACCGCGACGCGCTGGTGCAGGCCTTCGGGCTTGATGTCCATGATGCGCTGGCGGCCGTCGGTCGAAGCGCCACCGGCCTGCTCCACCAGGAACGACATCGGGTTGGCTTCGTACATCAAACGCAGCTTGCCTGGCTTCTCCGGCTCGCGGCTGTCGCGTGGGTACATGAACAGGCCACCGCGGGTCAGGATACGGTGCACATCGGCGACCATCGAAGCGATCCAGCGCATGTTGTAGTTTTTCTTCAGCGGGCCTTCTTGACCGGCCAGCAACTCGTCCACGTACTGGGTCACCGGGGCTTCCCAGTGGCGCTTGTTGGACATGTTGATGGCGAATTCGGCAGTGGTTTCCGGGATCTGAATGTTTTCGTGGGTCAGCACGAAGCTGCCCATCTCGCGGTCCAGGGTGAAACCCTTCACGCCGTTGCCCAGCGTCAGGATCAGCATGGTCTGCGGGCCGTAGATGGCGTAACCGGCAGCGACCTGCTGGGTGCCAGGCTGCAGGAAGGCTTGTTCCTTGAGGCTGTCGTTCTGGCTCAGGTGCTCGGTAGGGCAGCGCAGCACCGAGAAGATGGTGCCGACCGAGACGTTGACGTCGATGTTGGAGGAGCCGTCCAAGGGGTCGAACACCAGCAGGTACGCCCCTTTGGGGTACTGGCCAGGAATCTGGTAGGCGTTATCCATTTCTTCGGACGCCATGCCGGCCAAGTGACCGCCCCATTCGTTGGCTTCGAGCAGGATGTCGTTGGACAGCACGTCCAGCTTCTTCTGCACTTCGCCTTGGACGTTTTCGGTGCCCATGCTGCCAAGCACGCCACCCAGGGCGCCCTTTGACACCGCATGGCTGATCTCTTTGCACGCGCGCGCCACCACTTCGATCAGGAAGCGCAGATCGGCCGGCGTGTTGTTGCTACGGGTCTGCTCGATCAAGTAGCGACTCAGGGTAACGCGGGACATGGACGACTCCGGAGTAGAAAAGGGGGTTGGGGAAAGCCCGCACAGTTTACACGGGTGCGGTCAAACCTAGCGAGCGCTAGCCACGCCGCGGCAGCTATCAGATGGCTATCAATGGAGATAGTTCGGTAAGGGGGTGTATCAGGTGCACCGCCGCATGCCCTTCGCGGGCAGAGCCCGCTCCCACAGTTGGCACATGTGGGAGCAGGGTGTATCAGGGGTAGCACCGCGCGTCCTTCGCGGGCAGAGCCCGCTCCCACAATTGGCACGTGTGGGAGCGAGGTGTATCAGGTGCACCGCCGCATGCCCTTCGCGGGCAGAGCCCGCTCCCACAGTTGGCAGGTGTGGGAGCAGGATGTATCAAGTGCGCCGCCGCACGTCCTTCGCGGGCAGAGCCCGCTCCCACAGTCGGCACGTGTGGGAGCGGGCTCTGCCCGCGAAGGGCACACCGCGGTTCCAGGCCTTACTCCAGCGCCTGCCAGATGTCCTGCGCATACTCGCGAATGGTCCGGTCGGACGAGAACCACCCCATGCGCGCCGTATTGAGCACGGCCATGCGCCACCACTTGTCGGCGTCGTGCCAGGTCTCCTCGACTTTGCGCTGCGCATCCCAGTACGCATCGAAATCGGCACACAGCAGGAAGCGGTCATAGCTGGTCAACGAGTCGACCAGACCGGCGTAGCGCGATGGATCGTCGGACGAAAACACACCGCCACGAATGGCCTGCAGAACGTCGTTCAAACGATGAGAAGCAGCGACATCACCATGGGCGCTGAAGCCCCCGGCATGTTTGCGCTCTTCGACTTGGGCAGCAGTCATGCCGAAGATGAACATGTTCTCCTTGCCCAGGAAGTCGCACATTTCCACGTTGGCGCCGTCCAGCGTACCGATGGTCAACGCGCCATTGAGGCCGAACTTCATGTTGCTGGTGCCCGACGCTTCGTAGCCGGCCGTGGAAATCTGCTCGGACAGGTCGGCCGCCGGAATGATGCTTTCGGCCAGGCTGACGTTGTAGTTGGGCAGGAACACCACCTTGAGCAGACCGCGTACGGTCGGATCGTTGTTCACCACCCGAGCGATGTCGTTGGCCAGCTTGATGATCAGCTTGGCCTGGTGATAACTGGCCGCCGCCTTGCCGGCGAAGATCTTCACCCGGGGTACCCAGGCGGTTTCCGGCTCGGCGCGAATCGCCTGATAGAGCGCCACGGTGTGCATCAGGTTGAGCAACTGACGCTTGTACTCGTGGATACGCTTGACCTGAACGTCGAACATCGCCTCCGGATTGACCGTCACGCCGACGCGCTCATGAATGATGCGAGCCAGCGCTTTCTTGCTGTTCAGTCGCTGCGCCGCGAAGGCCTTGCGGAACTCGGGTTGCTCGGCATACGGCTCGAGGTTCTTGAGCAGCCCTTCCGGATTGTCGAGCAGTTCCGGGCCAAGCTTGTCGACCAGCATCGCGGTCAGCTCGCTGTTGGACTGATACAGCCAGCGGCGGAAGGTGATGCCGTTGGTCTTGTTGTTGATCCGATCGGGATAGAGCTTGTGCAGCTCGGAAAACACCGTGCTGCGCATCAGCTGGGTATGCAGGCCGGACACCCCGTTGACGCTGTGCGAACCGAGGAACGCCAGGTTGCCCATACGCACGCGGCGACCGTTGTCTTCCTCGATCAGCGAGACCGCGCGCAAGACATCGACATCGTGCTGGCCTTTGGCGCGCAGCGAGTCGATGTGATAGGCGTTGATCAGGTAGATGATCTGCATGTGGCGCGGCAGTACGCGCTCCATCAGGCCCACCGGCCAGGTTTCCAGTGCCTCGGGCAACAGCGTGTGGTTGGTGTAGGCCAGGGTGTTGACGGTGATTTCCCACGCGGTTTCCCACGCCAGACCATGTTCGTCCACCAACTGGCGCATCAATTCCGCCACGGCGATGGACGGGTGAGTGTCGTTGAGCTGGATCGCAGCCTTGTCGGCCAGGTTGAGCAGGCTGTCGTTGCCGTTCAGGTGACGACGCAACAAGTCGTGGAGGGAGGCTGCAACGAAGAAGTACTCCTGGCGCAGACGCAACTCCTGGCCGGCTTCGGTGCTATCGGCCGGGTACAGCACCCGCGAGATGCTCTCGGCACGGGCCACTTCGGCCACGGCGCCGAGGTGGTCGCCCGCATTGAAGCGCTCCAGGTGCAGGTCTTCCATCGCCCGCGCGCGCCACAGGCGCAGGGTATTGACGCTGGAACCACGCCAACCGACCACTGGGGTGTCGTAGGCGATCGCGCGTACGGTCTCGCTGGGCCACCAGACCTGCTTTTGCTGGCCTTCGCTGTCGGTGACGGTTTCCACATGGCCGCCGAAGCTGATCGGGTAGATCACCTCGGGACGCTCGAACTCCCAGGGGTTGCCGAAATTGAGCCAGTTTTCGGTCTGTTCCTGCTGCCAGCCATCGACGATGGCCTGGCGGAACAGACCGTGTTCGTAGCGGATGCCATAGCCGTGGGCGGCGACGCCCAGGGTCGACATGCTTTCCATGAAGCAGGCCGCCAGGCGTCCGAGGCCGCCGTTGCCCAGCGCCGCATCGGGTTCGAGCAGGCGAATGCGCTCCAGATCCACGCCCAAGTCGGTCAATGCTTCACGTGCGATGTCCAGCAGGCCGAGGTTGCTCAGGCTGTCGTAGAGCAGCCGACCAATGAGAAATTCCAGGGAGAGGTAATAGACCCGTTTCTGACCTTTGCGGTAGATCTGCCGGGTGTGATCCATCCAGTGCTCGACCATGTGGTCGCGCGCTGCGAGGGCGATGGCCTCGAACCAGTCATGGTCGAATGCGTGATCGGGGTCCTTGCCCACCGCGTAGGTGAGTTTGGCGAGTACAGCAGCGCGAAAATCGGCCACCTCGGCGTCACGGACAAGCGGTTCCTGAGACATGCAATGCGTCCTCGGGGAAATTGACGATACTGGATGGAATACCTGAGCCTAGACGCTTCGACACACACTCAATGCTCAGGTTCGTAACTTTGCACCATTCGCGGGGTTTCGGGCAGAAGGTTGTTCACTTTTTCACCAATGCCGGTATGATCGCGCGCCCTGATCCATCTTGCCTGATGACCTGACGATGAAAAGCTCTTTGATTGCCGCCGCCGAAGTGGACCGCCTGGACACCTGGCAGAAATATTCTGCGCCGATGTGCGGCGCTTGTATCTCGACCTGCTGCACGCTGCCGGTGGAAGTGAAGATCAAGGACCTGATCCGTATCGGTGTGGTGGACGAGTTCGAGAAAGGCGATCCGCCCAAGAATGTCGCCAAGCGGTTGCAGAAGGAAGGCATCGTCGAGCGTTTCAACCAGAAGTCGGGCATTTTCACCCTGACGCGCATGAGCAACAACGACTGCCTGTACCTGGACAAGAAAAGCCGCCTGTGCACGATCTACGAAAAGCGCCCGGACACCTGCCGCAACCACCCCAGGATCGGACCTCGCCCCGGCTACTGCGCCTACCAGCCCAAGCCGGTATCGCGCCAAGGCTGAGTCGCCACACGCCCTGAGCAGGGCCTGCCTGACCTACCCCAGTTCAATGTGAGCGCAGGGTGCCAAAGCCGGCCTCTTCGCGGGCAGAGGCCCGCTCCCACACTGAGCTGCGGTGTGTCAGGCAGACCGCCCCGCTCCCACAATGGCGGTGATCATCTGTGGGAGCGGGTCTCTGCCCGCGAAGGGGGCGCCGCCGAATGACCGCCGGTCACCGCTGCCGACTCAACCCCGCCAGCCGCGTCGACAGCGCCTGCATGCCCTGGCTCAGTTCGCTGAGACTGGACGCGTCACGCGCGCCGTCCTCACTGGCCGCGTGAATGCGCACCGCCAGCTCGGTGATCTCCTGAGTGACATGGCTCTGCTCCTGGGCCGCCACGGCGATCTGCTGGGTGCGCTGGACGATGTCGTCGAAACCCACCACCGTGCTGCCCAGCGATACGCTCAGCACACCGGCCTGCTGCGCCACGGTGCGCGTCCGGTCCTCGCCCGCCACCATGGTATCGACCGCCTTTACCGACGCCTGACGCAGCTCGCCGATCATCTGCTGAATCTCGTCGGCCGACGCCTGGGTGCGCCCGGCTAGAGTGCGCACCTCATCGGCGACCACCGCAAAGCCTCTGCCCTGCTCGCCCGCGCGAGCCGCTTCGATGGCGGCGTTGAGCGCCAGCAGGTTGGTCTGCGCGGAAATCGACTTGATCACGTCGAGCACACCGCTGACGCTCTCGATGTCCTGACCCAAGCGGGTGATGGCCTGAGCCACGCTGGCAATATCGCCGGTCAGAGAATCGATCGTCTGACTGTTCTGCTCCACATGCCCCTGACTCTCGCGCGCCGTTGACAGCGACAGCTGCGCGGTGTCGGAACACTCCGTGGTGTTGGAGGCAACCTCTTGGGCGCTGGACGACATCTCGGTGATCGCGGTGGCCAGCAAGGTATTGTCCTGGCGCTGGGTTTCCGCGCGCTCGGCCATGATCACTGACAGCCGCGCGACATCATCGGACTGCTGCTGCAAGCGCAGCGCCTCATCGGCAATCGCCTTGAGCATGTTGCGCAGGTTGCCGGCGTAGCGGTTGACCGCGCCGCGCAACTGGCCGATCTCATCGGCCCGTGCCACGTCCAGTTCTGCGCTGGTGCCACCGCCCTGCTCGCCCAATTTGTCGATCTGTGCCGTGGTTTCGTTGATCTGACTGAACACCGCGCGTCCGGCCAGCCAAGCCAGGCCAAATACCAGTGCCAGGATCGGCAGCAGGGTGGTGAGGATATCGATGGTCAACTTGCTGGCAATGCCGGTCATGTGTGCCTGGGGCGTGGCCAGGCCCACTGTCCAGCCACTGGCCGGAACCCGCGTGAGGCTGATGTAACCTGCCCCACCCAGCTGCGCATCATGATCCACCTGAAAGGTCTGCGCCTCACGCTGGCCGCTGCTGCGCCACTGGGTGACGGCCTTGAACCAGGGATAGGCGGCGAGCAGTGCCGTTTCGTCAGCAGGCGCCGGTTGCTCGCCGGTGGCCGGGAAATACAGGACCTTGCCGGACGGATCGATCGCAAAGGCATAGCCACCGGTGACCTGCCCATTGGACTTGAGGAAGTCGGCCAGGCCCGTGAGGGTCAGGTCGATAGTCGCCACGCCGGCGAAACGGCCGTCGTGGCTGTAGGGCACGGTACAGGTGGTCATCAGAATCTTGCTGACCGGGTCCTCGTAGGCATCCGACCAGGCGCAGCGACCGGGCGTGGAGGCCTTGCCCTGCAAGTACCAGTCGGCGGTGTGATAGTCATCCACAGTGCTGGCGTTGTACTCCTCCGAATACCCCAGGCTCTGGCCGCTGCGCGCCCAATAGAAACTGCGACGGGCCACGCCTGCGCTGAATGCGTCCGGCTCGGGCCACAGGCCACCGCCGGCGATGGCGGTATTGCCCTGGGAATCGATGATTGGAGCCAAGGTACCTTTCACCAGCTCGACATCCGCTGGCAGCGTCGCTCCCAGGCTCGCCAAGGCAGCGACGCGGCCTTCGATCTCGGCCAGTTCGACCGACAGTTGCCGCGCGATGGCCGTGGCCGACTGCTCGGCGCTCTTGGTGTTGGACTGGATCAGCTTGGGCTCGCCGCTGAGCACCATGACCGCATAGATGGCGGCCGCAGTTACCAGCAGGATAAACACGATGCCCAGGCTGAAGCGGGACATGATCTTGGTGGGTAGCAGGCGCATGGGCCCCCTTCGGAGGGAATCGATATTGCCTGCGCTATCGGCCTGGGGGTGGAAAACTGGAGGGCGAACGATAGAGGGCTTTGCGGTGCCAAAGCCGGCCTCTTCGCGGGCAGAGACCCGCTCCCACAGTGGCGGCGAGCCCTCCGCCCGCGAAGGCCGCACCTCGCCCTCCTTGACACACCCCAAGCTTAATGTGGGAGCGGGTCTCTGCCCGCGAAGAAGCCAGACCTGCTAGCACCCACCGCCATAAAAAAACCCCCGAACGCTTTCGCGCCGGGGGCTTTTTCGATCAGCCTGAACTACGAATCAGTTCTTGGCTTTCTTGGCAGCGCGGGTACGCTCGCCTTCGTCCAGGATCTTCTTGCGCAGACGGATCGACTTCGGCGTGACTTCGCACAGCTCGTCGTCCTGGATGAATTCCAGGGCCTGTTCCAGAGTGAAGCGAACCGGCGGAACCAGAGCGATGGTCTCGTCTTTACCCGAGGCACGCATGTTGTCCAGCTTCTTGCCTTTGGTTGGGTTGACGCCCATGTCGGTGTCACGGCTGTTCAGGCCGACGATCTGACCGTTGTAGATCTCCTGACCGTGCTCGACGAACAGCTTGCCGCGCGCCTGCAGGGTTTCCAGGGAGTAGGTCAGCGCCTTACCGGTTTCGACCGAAACCAGTACGCCGTTCTGACGGCCGGACATGTGGCCCGACTTCATCGGAGCGTAGCGATCAAAGATCGAGGTCAGGATGCCAGCACCGTTGGTCAGGGTCAGGAACTGGTTACGGAAACCGATCAGACCACGAGCAGGGATGTTGTATTCCAGACGAACACGGCCCTTGCCATCCGGCACCATGTTGGTCAGGTCGCCTTTACGCAGACCCATTTCTTCCATGACCTTGCCCTGGGATTCTTCAGGGGTGTCGATGGTGACGTTCTCGAACGGTTCCTGCTTCTCGCCGTCAACCTGGCGGATGATCACTTCCGGACGACCAACACCCATTTCGAAGCCTTCGCGACGCATGGTTTCGATCAGTACCGAGAGGTGCAGCTCACCACGGCCGGAGACCTTGAACTTGTCGGCCGAGTCGCCTTCTTCAACGCGCAGAGCCACGTTGTAGAGCAGTTCCTTGTCCAGACGGTCCTTGATGTTACGGCTGGTGACGAACTTGCCTTCCTTACCGCAGAACGGCGAGTCGTTGACCTGGAAGGTCATCGAAACGGTCGGCTCGTCGACGGTCAGTGGCTTCATCGCCTCGACGGTGTCCGGGTGGCACAGGGTGTCGGAGATGAACAGCGAGTCCATACCGCTGATGCAGACGATGTCGCCAGCAGCGGCTTCTTCGACGTCCACACGGTGCAGACCGTGGTGACCCATCAGCTTGAGGATACGGCCGTTGCGCTTCTTGCCGTCGGCACTGATGGCCACAACCGGGGTGTTCGGCTTGACCGAACCACGGGCGATACGGCCAACACCGATGACGCCCAGGAAGCTGTTGTAGTCCAGAGCGGAAATCTGCATCTGGAATGGACCTTCACGGTCCACGGCTGGCGCTGGAACGTTGTCGACGATCGACTGGTACAGCGGGGTCATGTCTTCGGCCATGTCGTTGTGGTCCAGACCGGCGATGCCGTTCAGGGCCGAGGCGTAGACGACTTTGAAGTCCAGCTGTTCTTCGGTGGCACCCAGGTTGTCGAACAGATCGAAGATCTGGTCCAGAACCCAATCAGGACGCGCGCCCGGACGGTCGACCTTGTTGATGCAGACGATCGGACGCAGGCCGGCTTCGAACGCCTTCTTGGTCACGAAACGGGTTTGCGGCATAGGGCCGTCCTGGGCATCGACCAGGAGCAGCACGGAGTCGACCATCGACATCACGCGCTCTACTTCACCACCGAAGTCGGCGTGGCCCGGGGTGTCCACGATATTGATGTGGTAGCCGTTCCAGTTGATGGCGGTGTTTTTCGCCAGAATGGTAATGCCGCGCTCTTTTTCCTGGTCGTTGGAGTCCATCACGCGCTCGTCGTTGAGCTCGTTGCGCTCCAGAGTGCCGGACTGACGCAGGAGTTTGTCTACCAGGGTGGTTTTACCATGGTCAACGTGAGCAATGATGGCGATGTTGCGTAGATTTTCGATCACTTGTGTATCTCGATCAGAGGATTCGGTTGCCGCGCATTCTACGTGGCGAATATTAATAAACAGCGAATTCGGTCAAGCGGCGCAGTGACTCCCGCGCTACCTGCAATCGGGAGGGCGATGGCGGATGGATCCGCCATTCAACCCCGGAACTCTATGTCGGACGATAAACGCGCACATTGGCATGTCCCTCACTCAACAAATGGTGAGCATGCAGTCGGCTCATGACGCCCCTGTCGCAATACAGCAAGTACTGGCGTGTGAAGTCCAGTTCCTTGAAGCGGTTGTTCAGGGCATAAAAAGGCATTGCCTTGACCTCGATGCCGGCCAGTGACAATGGCTGGTCTTCCTGCGCATCGGGGTGGCGGATATCGATGACGACCTGTCCGGGCAGCACCTGGCTGACCTCTTCGACTTCGATATCCCGGCCCAGCTGGTCGATGACTTCATCGATGGACACCAGCTTGGCACGCTCCAGCGCTCGCTCGAGCACGGCCATGTCGAAAGACTTCTCTTCATGGACAACGCGCGGCAGTTTAGCGCTGGTGGTCGGGTTGACCGAAATCACGCCGCAATATTCTGGCATGTGTTTGGCAAAATCGGCAGTCCCAATTTCAACTGCTTGATCGATGATGTCCTGTTTATGGCTGGCCAGCAGTGGACGCAACATCAATTTGTCGGTAGCGCTGTCGATCGCCGACAGGTTGGGCAGGGTCTGACTGGAGACCTGGGAGATGGCCTCGCCGGTGACCAGCGCAGGGATCTTCAACTGGTCGGCCAGGCGCGTGGCGGCACGCAGCATCATGCGCTTGAGGATCACGCCCATGTGGCTGTTGTCGACCTTGCCGAGAATCTCGCCCAGCACTTCTTCGAACGGCACGCTGATGAACAGCACGCGTTGGGAGCTGCCGTACTTCTTCCACAGGAAGTGCGCGACTTCCATCACACCCAGTTCATGGGCGCGACCGCCCAGATTGAAGAAGCAGAAATGGGTCATCAGGCCGCGACGCATGATCTGGTAGGCCGCGACGGTGGAGTCGAAACCACCGGACATCAGAACCATGGTCTGTTCCAGAGCACCCAACGGGTAGCCGCCCAGGCCATCGTGCTGGTCATGGATGACGAACAGGCGCTGGTCACGGATTTCCAGGCGCACCACGACGTCGGGCTTTTTCAGGTCGATGCCGGCAGCGCCGCACTCACGGCGCAATTGACTGCCGACGGTGCGTTCCACGTCCATCGAGCTGAAGGCATGCTTGCCGGCACGCTTGGCGCGCACCGAAAAGATCTTCCCAGGCAGCAGCGGGCCGAAGTGCGCCTTGCACTTGGCCACGATGTCATCCATATCGCCCAGCGGGTATTCGTCCACTTGCAGGAAATGCGCGATACCTGGCGTGCAGCTCAGGCGCTCGGTCATCTCGCGCAACACCTTGGCGTCCGTCAGCTTGGTCTGGACTTCAAGGTTGTCCCACACGCCATTGACCACCAGCTGCGGGTCCAGGTCACGGAGCACCATGCGGATGTTCTTGGCGAGCTGGCGGATGAAACGCTTGCGCACCGGCGGGCTCTTGATGGTGATCTCTGGGAAGACTTTTACGATAAGTTTCATGAAAACAGCGCGCGAAATGCCAGCCTGAAAAGAGGGGCGCGGATTATAGCGGAAATTGCTCAAGGTTTGACCAGTTATCGTACGAACGGCCGAACGCACCATTCTGGACCGCTCACAAACACCCCGCACCAAACCAGCGCACCCACATTCACCACCGCCCCCTGTAGCAGCGGCGCAAGCCGCGTCCCGCCTTTATACACATCGATGCCTTAAACAAAGCATGACGCGGCTTGCGCCGCTGCTACAGGGGAATGTGCTCGAACATAGGGATCAGGCACAGCGGCATTGCGCCCATCACGGGGCACTGGCATGCAAATTGCTCCCTTGTGAGGCAGGTTGCCTTGGCCGACTATCGGGCCCGGCATCACTCATATTTGGGGCCCTCACCATAATCGGCCCTATTCCACCCCGGAGGACAACATGTCGAAGTCGGTTCAACTCATCAAAGATCATGACGTCAAGTGGATTGATCTGCGCTTCACTGATACCAAAGGCAAGCAGCAGCACGTGACCATGCCAGCGCGCGATGCACTGGACGACGACTTCTTCGAAGTCGGCAAGATGTTCGACGGCTCCTCCATCGAAGGCTGGAAAGGCATCGAAGCCTCCGACATGATCCTGCTGCCCGACGACAGCACCGCCGTGCTCGACCCGTTCACCGAAGAGCCGACCCTGATTCTGGTCTGCGACATCATCGAACCGTCGACCATGCAAGGCTACGATCGCGACCCGCGCGCCATTGCCCACCGTGCCGAGGAATACCTGAAGTCGACCGGTATCGGTGACACCGTGTTCGTCGGTCCCGAGCCTGAGTTCTTTATCTTCGACGAAGTGAAGTTCAAGTCGGACATCTCCGGCTCCATGTTCAAGATCTTCTCGGAACAGGCTTCCTGGATGACCGACCAGGACGTCGACGGCGGCAACAAGGGCCACCGTCCAGGCGTGAAAGGCGGCTACTTCCCAGTGCCACCGGTCGACCATGACCACGAAATCCGTACTGCCATGTGCAACGCACTGGAAGAGATGGGTCAGGTCGTCGAAGTTCACCACCACGAAGTGGCGACTGCCGGCCAGAACGAAATCGGCGTCAAGTTCAACACCCTGGTCGCCAAGGCCGATGAAGTGCAGACCCTGAAGTATGTCGTGCACAACGTTGCCGACGCCTACGGCCGCACCGCTACCTTCATGCCCAAGCCACTGTACGGTGACAACGGCTCGGGTATGCACGTGCACATGTCGATCTCCAAGGAAGGCAAAAACACCTTCGCTGGCGAAGGCTATGCCGGTCTGTCCGATACCGCCCTGTACTTCATCGGCGGCATCATCAAGCACGGCAAGGCACTGAACGGCTTCACCAACCCGTCGACCAACTCCTACAAGCGTCTGGTCCCAGGCTTCGAAGCACCAGTGATGCTGGCCTACTCGGCTCGCAACCGTTCCGCTTCGATCCGCATTCCTTACGTCAACAGCCCTAAGGGCCGTCGTATCGAAGCCCGCTTCCCGGATCCGGCAGCCAACCCGTACCTGGCCTTCGCGGCCCTGCTGATGGCTGGCCTGGACGGCATCCAGAACAAGATCCACCCTGGCGATGCCGCCGACAAGAACCTGTACGACCTGCCGCCTGAAGAGGCCAAGGAAATCCCGCAGGTTTGCGGCAGCCTGAAGGAAGCCCTGGAAGAGCTGGACAAGGGCCGTGCGTTCCTGACCAAGGGCGGCGTGTTCAGCGACGACTTCATCGATGCCTTCATCGCTCTGAAGAGCGAAGAAGAAATCAAGGTCCGTACCTTCGTACACCCACTGGAATACGACCTGTACTACAGCGTCTGATCCCTGTGATGTGACAGAAAGGCCACCCTCGGGTGGCCTTTTTTCGTTGCGCGGTCGCCACAGCCTCGGTGCACCCGACCTGCCATTTGCTCTATGCTGGCCTTCATGCAAGCGCCACTCAGAGAAGTTTCCATGCGCTCACCCCTAGCCTCGCTTTTACTGCTGTGTTCGCTGCCTGCCGCCGCGCAGATCTACAAGTACACCGATGCCCAGGGCAACACCGCCTACAGCAACCAGCCTCCCGAGGGGCGCGCGAGCCAGACGGTCGAACTGCCGCCGCTCAACAGCGTCGACTCGCCGCGCAAGCCGGCGCCGGTGACCCTGCCCAGCACGGCCGTCCAGGTGCCGCAGACTCAGTACAGCCAGCTGGAACTGACCGGCCTGCCGAGTGACGAAGCCCTGCGCGCCAATAACGGTACCTTCGATGTCGGCGTAGCGATCGTGCCCCGCCTGCGCTCGGGAGACCGGCTACGCCTGGTCCTCGACGGCCAGCCCTATGGTCAGCCGACCAACGTGCCGCGCCTGCAACTGGTGAACGTCGATCGCGGTGAACACAGCCTGGCGGTGCAGGTGGTCGACAGCCAGGAAGCGGTCATCCAGGAAAGCGCCACCGTCACCTTCACGGTGCAGCGGGTTCACCTGCCGTGAGGTACCCTGCCCTGCTCTGGCTGATATTGATCGCTGCATCCGCACAGGCTGCGGTGTACACCTACGTCGACGCCAACGGCAACCGGGTGTTCACCGACCAGCCCGGCAAAGGCGCCGAACGCGTGCCGATGCCGACACGCTCCGGCACCAGCGCACCGGCGACCGTCACACCGCCACGCACCGGCAAGGTGGTCGTGCCGAGCAAATCGACGGTGATGCGCTACCAGATGCTGCGCATCCTCGGCCCGCTGCCGGACACCGCCGTGCGCGAGGAAGACGGTTCACTGATCGTCACCCTCACCAGCGAGCCGGCCTTGCAGCCGAACCATCGCTACCGCCTGCTGCTGGACGGTGAAATCGCGCAGGCTCCGGGCCGTAGCCCGGTATTCGCCCTGAGCAATGTTGACCGCGGCACCCATACCCTGGCTGCCGAGATCATCGATCAGGAGGACCATGTGATCGAGCGCACACCTGCCCAGCCGGTTCATCTGCAGCGCATCTCGCTGATCCAGAAGCGCCGTGTTCATCCTTGCCGGACTGCCGATTACGGCGTACGTCCGGAATGCCCGCTCAAAGACAAACCCGAAGACGACTGAGCCGCGACCCGGCGGCTAACACTGGCGCACTTGATTGGTGCACTATCACGGCTGCCGAATGTCGGAACGGGCCATTTTGGTTCGATCTCGCTGCACCCCGCGGGTTTTCGCGCTGGTGCTGAGCACCTGTAGCACTCATTTGTACGATCGACGCTTCTTTTCGGAGCCTTGGTTTGGTTCTTGCATTTTCCCTGCACCAGCGAGTTTGTTTCGCGCGCGAACCCGGGCATTGCCACGGGCGCCCTGTGCCAAAAGAGGTCACCTGTCCCCATGACCATCAGCGATGCTCTGCACCGACTGTTACTCGACAACCTCACCACTGCCACCATTCTGCTCAATGCCGACCTGCGCCTTGAGTACATGAACCCCGCAGCCGAGATGTTGCTGGCGATCAGTGGCCAGCGCAGCCATGGTCAATTCATCAGCGAACTGTTCACCGAATCGACCGAAGCCTTGAATTCCCTGCGCCAAGCCGTGGAGCAGGCGCATCCCTTCACCAAGCGCGAAGCGATGCTGACCGCGCTGGCTGGCCAGACGCTGACGGTCGACTATGCCGTGACGCCGATTCTCAGCAACGGCGCAACGTGGCTACTGCTCGAAGTGCACCCGCGCGATCGCCTGTTGCGCATCACCAAGGAAGAGGCTCAGCTGTCCAAGCAGGAAACCACCAAGATGCTGGTGCGCGGCCTGGCCCACGAAATCAAGAACCCACTCGGCGGCATCCGCGGTGCTGCCCAACTGCTGGCCCGCGAGCTGCCCGAGGAAAGTCTCAAGGACTACACCAACGTCATCATCGAGGAAGCCGACCGCCTGCGTAACCTGGTCGACCGCATGCTTGGCTCGAACAAGCTGCCCTCGCTGGCCATGACCAACATCCACGAGGTGCTGGAGCGGGTGGCCAATCTGGTCGAGGCCGAAAGCCAGGGCTGCATCACCTTGGTGCGCGACTACGACCCTAGCATTCCCGATGTCCTGATCGACCGCGAACAGATGATCCAGGCGGTGCTCAACATCGTGCGCAACGCCATGCAGGCCATCAGCGGCCAGAACGAGCTGCGCCTGGGCCGCATCAGCCTGCGCACCCGCGCCATGCGCCAGTTCACCATCGGCCATGTGCGCCACCGCCTGGTGAGCAAGATCGAGATCACCGACAACGGTCCGGGCATTCCGGCCCAACTGCAGGAAACCATCTTCTACCCCATGGTCAGTGGTCGTCCCGACGGCACCGGCCTGGGGCTGGCCATTACCCAGAACATCATCAGTCAGCACCAAGGCTTGATCGAATGTGAAAGCCACCCCGGCCACACCACTTTTTCGATCTTCCTGCCGCTGGAACAAGGAGCCGCTTCGTCATGAGCCGTAGTGAAACTGTCTGGATCGTCGATGACGACCGTTCCATCCGCTGGGTACTGGAAAAGGCCCTGCAGCAAGAAGGCATGACCACCCAAAGCTTCGACAGCGCCGATGGCGTCATGAGCCGGCTGGCACGCCAGCAGCCCGACGTGATCATCTCCGACATCCGCATGCCCGGCGCCAGTGGCCTGGACCTGCTGGCGCGCATTCGGGAACAGCATCCGCGCCTGCCGGTGATCATCATGACAGCCCATTCGGACCTGGACAGCGCGGTAGCCTCCTACCAAGGCGGCGCTTTCGAGTACCTGCCCAAGCCGTTCGACGTCGACGAGGCGGTCTCGCTGGTCAAGCGCGCCAACCAGCACGCGCAGGAACAGCAGGGCCTGACCGAGGTCCCGGCATTGACCCGCACGCCCGAGATCATCGGTGAAGCGCCGGCCATGCAGGAAGTCTTCCGCGCCATCGGCCGACTCAGCCACTCCAACATCACCGTGCTGATCAACGGCGAGTCGGGCACCGGCAAGGAACTGGTCGCCCACGCCCTGCACCGGCACAGCCCACGGGCCGCTTCGCCTTTTATCGCGCTGAACATGGCGGCGATTCCCAAGGACCTGATGGAGTCGGAGCTGTTCGGCCATGAAAAGGGCGCCTTCACCGGCGCAGCCAACCTGCGCCGTGGACGTTTCGAACAGGCCGACGGCGGTACGCTGTTTCTCGACGAAATCGGCGACATGCCGGCCGATACCCAGACGCGCCTGCTGCGCGTGCTGGCCGATGGCGAGTTCTATCGCGTTGGCGGGCACATTCCGGTCAAGGTCGACGTGCGTATCATCGCCGCCACCCACCAGAACCTGGAAACCCTGGTGCACGCCGGCAAGTTCCGCGAAGACTTGTTCCATCGCCTCAACGTGATCCGCATCCACATCCCGCGCCTGTCGGACCGCCGCGAAGACATCCCGACCCTGGCCCGCCATTTCCTCAGCCGTGCCGCCCAGGAACTGGCGGTCGAGCCCAAGCTGCTCAAGAGCGAAACCGAGGAATACCTGAAGAACCTGCCATGGCCTGGCAACGTGCGTCAGTTGGAGAACACCTGCCGCTGGATCACCGTGATGGCATCGGGCCGGGAAGTGCACACCAGCGATCTGCCGCCCGAACTGCTGAGCCTGCCGCAGGACGCAGCACCGGTAACCAACTGGGAGCAGGCGCTGCGACAGTGGGCCGACCAGGCCCTGGCACGCGGCCAGTCGAGCCTGCTCGACAGCGCCGTGCCCAGTTTCGAGCGGATCATGATCGAGACGGCCCTGAAGCACACCGCCGGACGCCGTCGCGACGCCGCCGTGCTCCTGGGTTGGGGACGCAACACCCTGACCCGCAAGATCAAGGAGCTGGGCATGAAAGTCGATGGCGCCGACGAGGACGAAGTCGAGGAAGCCTGACGTCGCGCACACCGCCACGGGCATACCCGATCCCTGTAGCAGCGGCGCAAGCCGCGTCCGGCCTCACCGCGGTGGGTCAGATAGACCGCATATACCGCCGACGCGGCTCGCGCCGCTGCTACAGGGGCTTGTAGAAACTCTCCGCTTTTGTGCATTGGCCTTGTGCAGTGCACCCACACGATGCGCTGCTGAACATCGCTGACCGTTCGGATAAAACCTCGTTCGTTTCAATGAGCTAAAAGACCGATATCCGAGAAAAATTATTTTTTCTTATATTTCAATCAGATAGAAAGCATATAAAAATTTCTGGGGTGCTCAGAAAGCTTCTGCAACAAAACTGGCACGCGCGCTGCAATGTACTAATCATTACCCAGTTTCGGGAACCTTGGTACAGGCAGGCCGGGGATTCCCTCTTTACACCGCGACTCCAGCCAAGGCTGGAATACCGCACAACTGTTTTGGGGACCTTGGTACAGGCAGGCCGGGACTCCCCTTCTTTACACCGAAACACCTGGCCCCGCGCCAGGTATTTCATCCCCGCTTGGGGGGCTTCGGTACAGGCAGGCTGGAGTCCCCTCTTTTATTGCTCGCCCAGCTCGATGGTGGTTTGCCAACGTCCATCGACCTGCACCGCGCGCCATTGCATCTGCAAGGGACGCGCCGCCACGGCGGTCAACAACAACCCCTCCTCACTGCGCTGAATGCGCCAGGTCACCGGCTTGCCGTCCACCAGCAACCGCCCGCTGGCCGGCGCACCCGTGGCGTCGAACAGCATCGCCACCGTTCCTTCGACCACCTCGGCATGCACCTTCGGCTCGTCGTTGAACCACAGCACCAACTGGTCGCGGTGCACTTCGATGTTGTCCAGACGAGCAGGCTCGGGATTGGTCAGGCGGCCGATCATCAGGCCGATCAATAGGCCGAACAGGGCCAGCGAGCCCAAGACCCGTGGCCACAGTTGCGAACGCTCGCTCGGATCAGGAGTAGAATGCTGCCCGTCCTTCAGTTCGGTGCCGCGCATGTTTCACGTGATCCTTTTTCAACCAGAGATTCCACCCAATACGGGCAACATTATCAGGCTGTGTGCCAACAGCGGTTGTGCCTTGCACCTGATAGAGCCGATCGGCTTCGAGCTGGACGACAAGCGCTTGCGTCGGGCCGGCCTGGATTATCACGAATATGCCACGCTGCAGCGCCATGCCGACCTGGCCAGTTGCCTGGAAAGCCTGGGGCAGCCACGGGTGTTCGCGTTCACCACCAAGGGTTCGCGACCGTTTCATGATGCCAGCTTTAAGAAGGGCGATGCATTCCTGTTCGGTCCGGAAAGCCGTGGGCTGCCGGCCGAGGTGCTGGACGCGCTGGACAGCCAGCACAAGTTGCGCCTGCCGATGCGCGAGGGGTGCCGCAGCTTGAATCTGTCCAATACCGTGGCGGTGGCGGTGTATGAGGCGTGGCGACAGCTGGGGTTTGAGTAGGGCTTGAGGGCCTCTTCGCGGGCAGAGGGCCCGCGAAAGAGGCAGCACGCACACACAAAAAAAGCGCCCCGGAAGGCGCTTTTCGTTCACAGCACGGCCATGCTTACTGGGCAGAAGGGGCTTCGCCCGATTCCTGCATGCGTTGCAGTTCCTGCGCGTAGAGCATGTCGAAGTTCACCGGAGCGAGCATCAGCGCCGGGAACGAACCGCGAGTCACAAGGCTGTCCAGGGTCTCGCGGGCATACGGGAACAGGATGTTGGGGCAGAAAGCACCTAGGGTGTGGCTCATCGAGCCTTCGTCCAGACCCTTGATCAGGAAGATACCGGCCTGTTGCACTTCGGCGATGAACGCCACTTCTTCGCCATTCTTGACCGTGACCGACAGGGTCAGCACGACCTCGTGGAAGTCGCCTTCCAGGCCTTTCTGGCGGGTGTTCAGGTCCAGGGAAACGCTGGGTTCCCACTGCTGGCGGAAGATCGCCGGGCTTTTCGGGGCTTCGAACGACAGGTCACGCACGTAGATGCGCTGCAGCGAGAACTGCGGTTCGTTTTCGGCGGCAGCGCCATTGTTCGCTTGATCGGTCATCGCTGATCCTTGTGATCTTCAGAGGTGTGGGGGTAGAGGGGACCGAATCAGGCCCCCAGCAACGCGTCCAGTTTGCCGGTGCGCTCGAGGGCGAACAGATCGTCGCAGCCGCCGACGTGCAAGTCGCCGATCCAGATCTGTGGCACCGAGGTGCGGCCGGCCTTGGCGGCCATTTCGCGGCGCAGATCGGACTTGCCGTCGACCTTGATCTCGGTGAACTTCGCTTTCTTGCTTTCCAGCAGGTACTTGGCGCGCGAGCAGTACGGGCAATAGTCACTGGAGTAGACGACGATCGGCTTCATGTCACTTCACCACGGGCAGGTTGTCGGCACGCCAGCTCGATACGCCACCGGCCAGTTTGGCGGCGGTGTGGCCGGCCTTGACCAGCTCGGCACAGGCAGTGCCGGCGTGCTGGCCGATGGCGTCGACCACGATCAGGGTCTTGCCCTTGTACTTTTCCAGCTCGCCGATGCGGCTGGCCAGCTTGTCCTGAGGAATGCTCAAGGCACCGACGATGTGGCCAGCGGCGTATTCCTTCTTGTTGCGGATGTCCACGACCACGCCCTGCTCGCTGTTGACCAGCGCAGTCAGCTCGCGGGGGCTGAGGCTTTTGGCACCCTTGCTCATTTCCAGCATGATCAGCATGACCAGCAGGACCACGAACGCGGTCACGAGCAGATAGTGATTTGTGGCGAATTCAATCAGGTGAGCAACCATCAGCGGGTTCCAGGGCGTTAAAATGTCGGCCAGTATACACAGCCGCCAAGTCCGGCCAAAGCCCGCCGGACGGAACCGCTCGGCCTCATTGCGGGTCTGTGCTTGTTGTTCTTGCGTCCGCGATGAAATAAACCGCCATGATTCGTCACACAGCCCCGCAATGCCCTAAAATGCCGGGCTTCTCCTGAATGCTCTTCTGACATAGCGAGTGGGATCCATGACAACCACGCCCAAACCCCTGGTCCTGATCATCCTCGATGGTTTCGGTCACAGCGAAAACCACGAGTACAACGCGGTCTATTCGGCTCGCAAGCCGGTGCTCGATGCACTCACGGCAAGCCAGCCCAACGGCTTGATCTCGGGCTCGGGCATGGATGTCGGCCTGCCCGACGGGCAGATGGGCAACTCGGAAGTCGGCCACATGAACCTGGGCGCCGGGCGTGTGGTGTATCAGGACTTCACTCGCGTGACCAAGGCCATCCGCGATGGCGAGTTCTTCACCAATCCCACCATCTGCGCGGCCGTGGACAAGGCCGTCGCAGCCGGTAAGGCGGTGCACTTCATGGGTCTGCTGTCCGACGGTGGCGTGCACAGCCATCAGGACCACCTGGTCGCCATGGCCGAGCTGGCCGCCGGTCGCGGCGCGCAGAAGCTCTACCTGCATGCTTTCCTCGATGGTCGCGACACACCGCCCAAGAGTGCGCAGGCCTCGCTGGAACTGATGGACGCGACCTTCGCCCGTCTCGGCCACGGTCGCACAGCCAGCCTGATCGGGCGTTACTTCGCCATGGATCGCGACAACCGCTGGGATCGCGTCAGCGCTGCGTACAACCTGATTGTCGACGGCACCTCGGAATTCCATGCCGCCACTGCCGTGCAGGGTTTGCAGGCCGCCTACGAGCGTGGCGAGAGCGACGAATTCGTCAAGGCCACCACGGTAGGCGAGCCCGTCCGTGTCGAAGACGGCGACGCCGTGATCTTCATGAACTTCCGCGCCGACCGCGCGCGCGAGCTCAGCCGCGTATTCGTCGAAGACGATTTCAACGATTTCCCACGCGCACGCCAGCCCAAGCTGGCCGGCTATGTCGGCCTGACCCAATACTCGGCGAAGATTCCGGCACCGGCGGCATTTGCCGCTACCGGCCTGAACAACGTGCTGGGCGAGTACCTGGCGAAGAACGGCAAGACCCAGCTGCGCATCGCCGAAACCGAAAAGTACGCCCACGTGACGTTCTTCTTTTCCGGCGGCCGCGAAGAAGAGTTCCCCGGCGAAGAACGCATTCTGGTGCCCTCGCCGAAGGTTGCAACCTACGACCTGCAGCCGGAAATGAGCGCGCCGGAAGTGACCGACCGCATCGTCGAAGCCATCGAGCAGCAGCGCTATGACGTCATCGTGGTCAACTACGCGAACGGCGACATGGTAGGCCACAGCGGCATCATGGCCGCCGCGATCCAGGCGGTGGAGTGCCTGGACACCTGCGTAGGCCGTATCACCGCCGCACTCGACAAGGTCGGTGGCGAAGCGTTGATCACCGCCGACCACGGCAACTGCGAGCAGATGGAAGACGTCTGCACCGGTCAGGCACATACCGCGCACACCACCGAGCCGGTGCCGTTCATCTACGTCGGCAAGCGCGACGTCAAGGTTCGCGAAGGCGGCGTGCTGGCCGACGTGGCGCCGACCATGCTCTGGTTGATGGGCCTGCCCAAGCCCGAAGAAATGACCGGCACCTCGATCCTGGTACAAGGCTGACCCATGCTCCGCGCCCTGACGTTCCTGACCCTGACCTGCCTGCTCGGCCCGGCCTTCGCCGACGAGCGCGCGCAAACCCAGCAGCAGATCGATGCCACCCGCAAGGACATCGCCGAGCTGCAGAAAACCCTTGGCACGCTGCAGGCAGAAAGATCCGGGGTGCAGAAAGAGCTGCGCACGACCGAAACCGAGATGGGCAAGCTGGAAAAGCAGGTGGAGGCCCTGCAGAAAGAACTAAAAAAGACTGAGGGCGAGCTGGAGCGTCTCGATGGCGAGAAAGCCAAGTTCCAGGCCGCCCGGGTCGAACAGCAACGCCTCATTGCCATCCAGGCCCGCGCGGCCTATCAGAGCGGGCGCCAGGAATACCTCAAGCTTCTGCTCAACCAGCAGAACCCGGAGAAGTTCGCCCGCACCCTGACGTATTACGACTACCTGAGCCAGGCCCGCCTGGAACAGTTGAAACGCTTCAACCAGACCTTGCAGAAGCTGGCCGGTGTGGAAAAGGACATCAATCTGCAGCAGGCGCAGCTGTTGGTGCAGCAAGGCAACCTGGACAGCCAGCGCGAAGACCTCGACAAGGTGCGCAAGGAGCGCCAGGTCGCCCTGGCCAAGCTCAACGACCAGTACAAGCAAGGCGATCAGAAGCTGCAGGCCCGCCAACAGGATCAGGAAGACCTGGCCAAGGTGCTCAAGACCATCGAGGAAACCCTGGCCCGCCAGGCACGCGAGGCCGAGGAAGCGCGGCAGAAGGCCCTGCTCGCCGCTCAGGAGGCCGAACAGCGTCGCCAGCGTGAAGCGGCTGCAGCCGCCGCCCGAGAGGCGCCGACACCCGCGCCCCAGGCGCCTCGTGCACCAACGGGCCCCATGGCGTCGAGCAGCGGCGAGAGCTTCGGCGGTGCATTTGCCTCGGCGCGGGGAAAACTTCCATGGCCTGTCGATGGTCGACTGTTGGCACGCTTCGGGGAAACCCGCGGTGACGACGTTCGTACCAAATGGGATGGGGTGATGATCAGTGCCTCGGCCGGCAGCCAGGTGCATGCGGTGCACGGTGGCCGCGTGGTCTTCGCCGACTGGTTGCGCGGCGCCGGGCTTCTGGTCATTCTCGACCATGGCAACGGTTACCTCAGCCTGTACGGCCACAACCAGACCCTGCTCAAATCGGCCGGCGACGTGGTCAAGGCCGGTGATGCCATCGCCACCGTAGGAACCAGCGGCGGGCAGAGCACGCCAGCGCTGTATTTTGCAATACGCCAGCAAGGCAAACCGACCGACCCTTCGCAGTGGTGTCGCGGTTGACTGGCGCAGTCGTTCAAAAGCAGCCCTCAAAGGCGCGAACCCGTATCAGGAGTCTGTTAGACATGCCGCATCTGTCCCGCCTTACCTCGCTGGCCCTGACGATCGCCGTGGCCACCGCCGCCCCTGCGGTGGTCGCTGCCGATCTGTCCCCCCAGCCCGCCCGGGCGGCGAGTGCGGCCCCGGCCGCAGCGCCTTTGCCGCTGGACGAGCTGCGGACCTTCGCCGAGGTGATGGACCGCATCAAGGCGGCCTATGTCGAGCCTGTGGATGACAAGACCCTGCTGGAAAACGCCATCAAGGGCATGCTCAGCAACCTGGACCCCCACTCGGCCTACCTGGGCCCCGAGGACTTCCAGGAGCTGCAGGAAAGCACCAGCGGCGAGTTCGGCGGCCTGGGCATCGAAGTGGGCAGCGACAACGGCATGATCAAGGTGGTCTCGCCCATCGACGATACGCCAGCCTCCAAGGCCGGCATCGAGGCGGGCGACCTGATCGTCAAGATCAACAACCAGCCCACCCAGGGCCTGAGCATGACCGAAGCCGTCGACCTGATGCGCGGCAAGCTCGGCGAGAAGATCACCCTGACCCTGGTGCGCGACGGTGGCACGCCCTTCGACGTGACGCTTGCGCGCGCCACCATCCAGGTCAAGAGCGTCAAGGCGCAATTGCTGGAAAACGGCTACGGCTACCTGCGCATCACTCAGTTCCAGGTCAAAACCGGCGAAGAAGTCGGCAAGGCCCTGGCGAAGCTGCGCAAGGACAACAACGGCAAGCTCAAGGGGCTGATCCTCGACCTGCGCAACAACCCCGGCGGCGTGCTGCAAAGCGCGGTCGAGGTGGCCGACCACTTCCTGACCAAGGGCCTGATCGTGTACACCAAGGGCCGTATCGCCAACTCTGAACTGCGCTTCTCCGCCGACCCGGCAGACGCCAGCGAGCGCGTGCCTCTGGTCGTATTGATCAACGGCGGCAGCGCCTCGGCGGCGGAAATCGTCGCCGGTGCGCTGCAGGACCAGAAGCGCGGCATCCTCATGGGCACCGACAGCTTCGGCAAGGGCTCGGTGCAGACCGTGCTGCCGCTGAACAACGACCGCGCCCTGAAAATCACCACGGCGTTGTACTACACGCCCAATGGTCGCTCGATCCAGGCCCAGGGCATCGTCCCGGACGTCGAAGTGCGCCAGGGCAAGGTGACCCGCGACGCCGATACCGAAAGCTTCAAGGAAGCCGACCTGCAGGGTCACCTTGGCAACGGCAACGGTGGCGCCGACCGGCCATCGGGCAAGACAGCGATCGGCGCCCGCAAGGCGCGGCCGCAGGACGACGACTTCCAGATCAGCCAGGCTCTCAGCCTGCTCAAGGGCCTGAGCGTGACGCGCGGCAACTGACATGCGCCGCGTTCTGTTGCTGGCCATGTTGCTGCTGACGGCCGGACCGGCCTTCGCCGGTCCGGCTTACCTGAGCCTGATCATCGACGACCTTGGCCAGTCGCCGGCCCGAGACAGTCGCACCCTGGCCCTGCCCGGTCCGGTGACCCTGGCGATCATGCCCGATACCCCGCATGCGGCCGATTTCGCTCGTCAGGCGCACAAGGCCGGCAAGACCGTGATGGTGCACATGCCCATGGACCCCGCGACCGGCCCGTTCGCCTGGCGTCCCGACATGCCTGCCAGTGAATTGCTTGGCCGCCTGCAGGCTGCCTTGCGAGCCGTGCCCTATGCCGCCGGCCTGAACAACCACGAGGGCAGCCGCATGACGTCGCAGCCCGAGGCCATGGCCCTGCTGATGAACGAATTGCAGCAGCACGGCATGTTCTTCGTCGACAGCCGCACCAGCGCAGCCACCGTGGCCGCCGCCAAGGCCCAGAGCATTGGCCTGGCCAGCCTGTCGCGGGATGTCTTCCTGGACGACACGCGCACCGTCGAGGCGATCGCTGGCCAGCTCGAGAAAGCCATTGCCCTGGCGCACAAGCAGGGCACGGTGGTGATCATCGGCCACCCTTATCCACAGACCCTGGAAGTGCTGGAGCGCGAACTACCGCGCTTGAAGGCCAAGGGAGTGGAGTGGATACCGGTCCGGCAGATGATCGGCGAGCGCGGCAACCGCGCGACGGCCGCTCACGGCAAGGGCGGGATCTACCACTGATCCACGCTGCCGAGTGTCATAGATACTTGGCGAAGACCCGATCGACCACGCCTTCGCGACGCATGTCATCGAGCGCTCGCTGCAGGCGCTCGACCACCTCCGGCGGTGTCTCCTTGTTCAGCGCCAGAAACAGCTCGGCGCTGTTGAAACGCAGCACCGTCTTGAGCCCATTGATCCCTTCCAGACGAGCCAGGTATCGACCCGCCGGGTCACCCGTGGCCCACAGGTCGATCTGCCCGTCGAGCAGCTTGCGCGCGTTGTCCTGGTCGCGCAGCGCGAGGATCGGACGCATGTCCCGCTCGGCCAGACTTTGCGCGATGGCATCGCCCTTGTAGGCGCCGATCCGATAGGGCCGGGCCTGGTCGAGATTCTCCAGGGTGATCGAGCTGTCTGCCCGGGCCAGCATGATCCAGTCATCCGGCCCCAGAGGACCGACCCACTTGAAGGCCTGTTCGCGCTCGGGCAGACGGGCGGTGACGAATACCCCATAGCCGGGATTGTTCAGGGCCAGCTTGTAGATACGGTCCCAGGGAAAGCGCAGGGTCATACTGTAGGGAATCCCGGCCCGCCGATACATTTCCTGCACAAGCTCGGTCGCGATGCCGCGAATGTTGTCTTCCTGGGCGAAGTTCTTGTCGTTGCTGGCCATGTTGTAGGGCGGAAAGTTCTCGGTCAGCAACACCATCGAATAGCCCGCCGGAACTTCGGCGCGCACGGCACTGCCACTGAACAGCGCAGCACAGAGGGCGAAGGCGAGAAAGGTGCGGTGGAGCATTACGAGGTCCCTGCAACAATGACAATGGCCAGAGTGCCGGGCGCGCCGACCGCTGTAAAGCGCTGCAACGATTACGCGACAATGTGTCTACAACGCGCTGTGCAGCAGGTTTTCCAGAGCGGCCAGGTCCGGCACCCGGGCCACGGTTTCGCCGACCTGCACGGCGGCCATTTCCAGCGGCTTGAGCGGCACGTCCACGTAGCTCAACTGACTGTCGACCCGGCACGAGCGAGGCACGTGCTGGATCAACACGGCGATGAAACGCATCGAGGTTTCGCCCAAGGCGTTGAGCACGACGATGCGTGCGCGCTCGCCGATCACCGCCTCGCCGCCGCTGGCAGCCTCAAAGCTGACCAGCGGCAGGCGCAGGTTGCGCCACTCGATCATCCCCAGATGCCAACGAGGGGCTCCCAACACCGGCTCACCGGGCAGGTAGTCGATCAACTCGGCCACCGCCACGTTGGGCAGCAGCAGATTGCGGTCGGCAAGGGGCAACAACAGCGCGGTAAGGCTGTCGCGGCGGCCAATCGCCCGGTCAAGCATGGGGTTCACCCCAGCGTTCGATGCATTCGAGCAACTGATTCTCCTGATAGGGCTTGCCCAGGTATTCGTTTACGCCGATGGCCATCGCCCGCTCGCGATGCTTCTGGCCGGTGCGCGAGGTGATCATGATGATCGGCAGATGCCTGAGCGTGGGATGCCGGCGGACACGCCGCGCCACTTCGAAACCGTCCATGCGCGGCATCTCGATGTCCAGCAGGAGAATGTCGGGGCTGTATTCCTGCAACAGCGCCATGGCATCGACCCCATCCTTGGCCGTCAGCACCTGCATGCCGTGGCGTTCCAGCAGGCGGCTGGTGACCTTGCGCACGGTCACCGAGTCGTCGACCACCAGTACCTGCAAGCGCCGCACCTGCGCGCCGTGCTGGTAGCCGGTGCGGGGCGCAGCCACCCCTTGGCGGGCACGCAACTGCGCCAGCAGATCGAGAATCAGCACCACGCTGCCATCGCCGAGAATGGTCGCCCCACCCAGGCCTGGTACCGCCGCGAACTGGGCGCCCAGGCTCTTCACCACGATTTCGCGGGAGCCGGCCAGGGCATCGACCTGCACCGCCACCTGCTGATCGAAGGCGCGCACCAGCAGCACCGGCAAAGGCTGGCTTTGCGCGGTCAGCGAGGGCACGGCAAGCCCATGCAGCAAGGTACCCAGATAGCGCAGGTCGTAGACCCGCCCGGCGTAGCCGTAGCGCGGTGGAGCGGATTGGTAGGCGTCGTGCAACTCGCCGGGCAAGACCCGCACGATGCCCTCGATGCTGTTCAGCGGGATCGCGTACTGTTCCTCACCGCACTGCACCATCAAGGCACGATTGACCGACACAGTGAACGGCAGGCGAATCTGGAACCGTGCGCCCTGCCCTGGCCGCGAGTCGATACTCATGGCGCCGCCCAACTGCTTGACCTCTTCATGGACCACGTCCATGCCCAGGCCCCGGCCGGAAATCTGTGTGACCTTGGTGGCCGTGGAGAAACCGGGTTGCAGGATGAACTGCAGCACGTCGTGATCGCTGAGCTCGCTGTGCGGATCCAGCAAGCCGCGCTTGATCGCCTTGGCCCGCACCGCAGCCAGGGGCACCCCGGCACCGTCGTCACTCATTTCGATGACGATGTCGCCGCCCTGGTGCAGCAAGGCCAGGCGAATGTGCCCCACGGCGGGCTTGCCGGCCGCCATTCGCATCTCGACCGGCTCCAGGCCATGGTCGACGGCGTTGCGCAGCATGTGTTCGAGCGGCGCGATCATGCGCTCCAGCACACTGCGGTCCATCTCGCCCTGGGCCTCGCTGACTTCGAACTCGACCTCCTTGCCCAACTCCTCGGCGACCTGCCGCACCACCCGCTGCAAGCGCGGCACCAGGCGCTCGAACGGCACCATGCGCGTACGCATCAGGCCTTCCTGCAACTGGCTGTCGACCCGCGCCTGCTGCTGCAGCAAGGTCTGCGCCTCCAGGTTGCGTCCGGCCAGGGTTTCCTTGAGGTCGAGCAGGTCCGACGCCGATTCGAACAAGGCACGTGACAGCTGCTGCAACTGCGAATGACGATCCATTTCCAATGGGTCGAAATCTTCGTAACCCTGGCCCTCCACCTGCTGGCGGCTGAGGATGCGGCTTTGGGTTTCGGTGTCCAGACGGCGCAACTGGTCGCGCATGCGTTCGATGGTGGTTTCCATTTCCTGCAACGCCACCTGCGCGTCATTGACCTGCTGTTCGATGCGCCCGCGAAAGATGGATGTCTCGCCAGCCAGGTTGCCCAACTCGTCGAGCAGCTCGGCGCCGACCTTGATCACATCGACCGGACCACGCTCCGCCGCCACCGGTTCGGCAGCCGCAGGCTTGGGCAGGTTGGCAGGCGCTGGCTCACTGCCCGTAGCGAACTCGGCGATCGCGGCAATCAGCTTCCCGGCCGCCGGCAAGGGTTGCCCGGAGCGAACCGCATCGAGCATCTGCGCCAGACGGTCGTGACCTTTGTGCAGCAAGCCGAACAACTGCGTCGAGGCCTGCAGCTGGCCTTGAGAGATGCGTTCGTAGACCGATTCCAGTTCATGGGCCAGATCGCCCAGCGGACCGATCTCCACCATCCGCGCCCCGCCCTTGAGTGTGTGCAGGTCGCGCAGCAGGTTTTCCGCTTCGAGGTGGTTGGCGGGCTCGGCCTGCCAGCGCAGAAGCGCAGCGCCGGCGCTTTCGACGATGTCCAGGCCTTCTTCGATGAAGATACTCAACAACTCGCCGTCGTCGGCGTCCTCGGCCTCGCTGTCAGCGTCCGACTCGCTCAGCCAGCGCCGCTGGGTCTGTTCAATCGATTCTTCGTCGCCAGCGTTGGCAACCCCGCTGCCAAGCCGGGCGAGATCGATCATCGCCCCGCCGTCGCGCTGCACCACGCCCATGGCGTGCGGGTCCAGAGACCCCTGCAGCAATGTGCGCAGGGCCCGCACATGGATGGGCTGCGCCTTGACCTCCTGGCCTGCGGCCAACTGGTCGAGCATGCCGATCATGGCTTCCTGGGCCTGCTCGGCTTCCTGGAAAAAGCCGGGACTGACGCTCAGGCTGCTCTCTTCGACCGCACCGTAGAGGTCGAGCAAGGCCTCGCACAGCTCGTCGAGCGCCTGCACATCGGTCAATTGCGCCTGTTCGCCCAGCAGCGTCAGTTGGTCGAGCAGAATCGGCAACTCCTGACGGCTGTCCGGATGCTGCTGCCAGCGCTGCAGCAGACGCTCGGCATCCAGGAGGATATCCATGCCCTCGTCCAGCAGCCGCTCGATCAGTTGCGGCGCCTGGACCTGCCGGGCATCACCTTGCGCCTGCACGCCCTGCAGGCGCTCGGCGGTGCATTCCTGCACGCTTCGGATCAATTCGGCGGCGCCAGGGATGGGTGTCAAGGGCTGCGCGGGCAACTGCAGCAGCTTCTGCCGCATCAGATAGTGGGCGTCGCCCAGCAGGCTCAATTCCTGGCCCTGGAACGGCAGCCGGTGGGCACGCAGCTCGCGGGCCATGACGTCGAACGCGGTGGCCAGCTCGGCCAACGGCGTGACCCCGGCCACCAGCGCGCTGCCCTTGAGCGTATGCAGGGCCCGCTGCAACTCATCGGTGACCGCGACATCGTTGCCCTGCTCGTCCAGCGCGAGAAACCGTTCGACACCGCTCAGGTGGCTCAGGGCTTCACTATGAAAGATCTCCAGCAGTTGCGTATCCAGCGGCTCGGACTCCAGGCCCCGCTCGGTTGCTGGCGTGGCAAGTGGCTCGGCTTGCGGCGCCGTCATTGCCAAGGCCGTCTCAGCCACTTCCAACACAGGCTCGTGGGCGAGCTGCGGTGCCTCGCTGGTGCGCTGCAGATAGTCCTCGACGGCCGCCAGTCCGGTCACGACCCGTTCCCATGAAGCCTGCGGGCCGGCCAGCAGGCTGTCTTGAACAACTTGGTTGCAAGCCTGCAGCACTGCAGCCGCCCGGGGCAGCGCCAGCATGACCAGGGCGCCGCGCAACTGCGTCAGCAGCGGGGCCAGTGCCTGCAGGCGTGGCAGATCCCATTGCCCGTCGGTGGAGTCGGTCAGGACATCCCTGGCCTCCTGCAGCCCGAAACGGGTTTCGCGCATCACCACATGGCGAATCTGCATCAGGTCGGTGCTGGACGCCTGCGGCTCGTCGCGCCCGGGAGCATCATTGGGGCCGGCCATGCCAGCCAATGTGGACTCGACATAGAGCAGGGCTCCGGCGACGTCCATCAACACCGCGTCGTTGGGTTCGCGCGTGCCCTGCATCAGACCCTGAATGACTGCCAACTGATCGATGATCACCTTGCGAGGCTGACCGAAACCCAGCACCGCCAAGGCGTCGGCAATCTGCCGCAAAGGTGCCATCAGGGCGTTCAGTTCCTGGGTGTACTCGCGCCCGCCGCGCACGAACAGGTCCAGCTGCGACTTGACCTTGAGCAACTCCTCGCACAAGGCCGGGAGTACGTATTCGTGCCGTTCAGCCATGATCACTCCGGGTTCGCATCGGGGCTGGGCGCAGGCAGGGTGAAGCCGGACACCGAACGGCGCATCTCGCTGGCCATCTGCGCCAGGTTGCCAATGCTTTCAGCCGTGGCACTGGAGCCCGAGGACGTCTGCTCGGTGATCTGCTGGATCACCGACATGGTGTGCGAGATCTGCCCTGCCGAACTGGTCTGCTGCTGGGCCGCGCTGGAAATGATCTGGATCAGCTCGGCCAGATCCTGGGATACGCCTTCGATCTCTTCCAGGGCAATGCCAGCATCGTGGGCCAGGCGCGCACCGCGCACCACCTCGAAGGTGGTCTGTTCCATGGAAGTGACCGCCTCATTGGTGTCGGCCTGGATCGCCCGCACCAGCGTCTCGATCTGCCGGGTCGCGGAGGACGAGCGCTCGGCCAGGCGCTGCACTTCATCCGCCACCACAGCAAAACCACGACCGGCCTCGCCCGCCATGGAAGCCTGGATCGCCGCGTTCAGGGCGAGAATGCTGGTCTGGTCGGCAATGTCGTCGATCAGGCTGACGATGTGACCGATCTCCTGGGACGATTCACCCAGCCGTTTGATGCGCTTGGCCGTGTCCTGAATCTGCTCGCGAATGTTGTCCATGCCCTGGATGGTGTTGTTCACCACCTCGCTGCCCTTGTTGGCGATGGTCACCGAACGGTCGGCGACCTTGGCCGATTCCCAGGCGTTGGTCGACACCCGGTCGATCGACTGGGCCATGTCGCTGATCGCCACCGACGCGTCGCTGATCTGCTGCGCCTGATGCCCCGACGCCCTTGCCAGTTGGTGAGCGGTGGCCTGGGTGTCCTGGACGGCAGTCGCCACTTCTTCGGCGGTCAGGTTGATGGTGGCGACCAGATCACGCAGCTGGTCGATGGAGTGATTGATCGAGTCGGCAATGGCACCGGTGAATTCTTCGGTGACCGAGGCGGTCACGGTCAGGTCGCCATCGGCCAACCCGCCGATCTCGTCGAGCAGGCGCATGATCGCGGCCTGATTGCGCTCGCTTTTCTCGGCGGTCTGGCGCAACTGCCGCTTGGTTTCTCGCACCATCACCAGCGCGATCAGAATGATCGAAGCCAACGCCAACAGGCCGAGGATATAGCCTCCGACCGTGCCGGCAGAACGGCCGTTGGCCAGGTTCTCGAAGCCGCTGGCCAGGCGCGAGGCTTCTTCGAGCAGGGTCTGCGACTGGTTGAAAATGTTGCTGGCCGAAGCCCGTACCTGAAACAGTTCGGGCGAGGTTTCCAGGATCTCGTCGACGCTGCCCGAGACGAACTGGAACAGCTCGGCGATCTCGCGCAAACGGGCACGGGCTTCCGGGTCCTGCACCTGGGTCACCCGGATCAGCGCATTGCCGTCGAGCATGCCGCCCAGCACTTGACCGAAGCGGTTGGCGTCGCGACCAAAGCTCTCCGCTGCCTGGGCCGCGCTTTCATCGCCGGACAGCACCGTGTTGACGGCCCCCAGAATGCGCTCGGCCAGCAGCGACTGACGTTGCGCCACGGCCACCTGGCTGGCAGGCGCTGCCCCGCGCAGCAGGGTGTCGACGACCTTGTCGTATTCGACCTGCAGCTGCGGCACCGTTTCGGCCAGGGTCGCGGCCACCTGGTGCAGCGACAACACGGTCTGTTCGCTGGCCAGGATGGCATCGGCATTCTGTCGCAACTCGTCCCAGTCACGCTGCACCAGGCGCATCTGCTCACGCATCGCCGCGGGGGCTGCAGGCAGCCCGGTGGCGCTGTCGCCTTCCTTGAGAAAGCCCCAGCGCCGCTCGAAATCGTTGCGCGCATCCGCCAGCAGCTTGAACGCTGCGGTCTTGCCGGCGGCGGCCTCGGTGGCGTTCTTGGCGATGCGCTGAGACAACACGCGCAACTCGCCAGCATGGCCGATGTACTGCTTGTCGTAGGTGGACTGGGTGTTGAGGTAGGTGAAGTTGGCGAACAACAACACGATGAAGATCACCAGGGCCACGAACAGCCCGATGATCTGCGCACCGGCTCGGGAGCCCAGCAGGGAGTTGCCTGGCCAGCGCTTGATCATCGTGCAAACCTGCGCAGGAAGAATTCGGTGCAAAAGATGGAGATACGCATAGGCATGCTCAGAGTGCTACATCCAGAAAAGCGCGGGCTTGTACCAGGCGGTCCGGGCTGAACACGCACCAGCGGTGTTCACGCACGAAGTGCCCTTGCAGGAACGGCACGGCCGCAGGGAGTGCCGTGTCAGGCACTGAAGGCTCGTGGCTGGCGGAACCGAAGTGCTGCAGGCCGGCCACTTCGTCCACCAGCAGGCCGACGAAGATGTCCGCGCGGTCCACCACTAATACTCGATGCTGTTTGCGCTGCGGCGACAGGGCATGGCCAAAGAAGCCGCCCAGGTCGATGACCGGCAACAGGCGCCCACGCAGATTCGACACACCCACGACCCAAGGCCTGACGCCCGGTAGGCGGGTACTGCGGGGTTCGGGCAGCACTTCGGCGACCTCGCCCATCGGCGCGACGTACCAGTGCCCGGCCAGGCGAAAGCCAATGCCGCTCCACGTCTGCAGACGCAGTTCCTGAGAAGGCAATTCGGCGGCCAGCAAACGGCAGCGCTGGTCGATATCCAGCAGCAGGTCGAATGCGGTGCGTGACTCCAGCATCGGGGCGGGTCAACCGGCCAGTACGGTGTTCAACGTCTGGATCAGGGTCTCCTCATCCACCGGCTTGGTCAGGTAGCCCTTGGCGCCCTGACGGGTGCCCCAGACCTTATCGGTTTCCTGATCCTTGGTAGTGATCATGATCACCGGAATGCCCACGGTTTCTTCATCCTTATGCAACTGGCGTGTAGCCTGGAAGCCGTTCAGGCCCGGCATGACGATGTCCATCAGGACCGCGTCGGGCTTTTCCTGCCGGGCCAGGGCCACGCCATCGGCACCGTTCTGAGCCTTGAGCACTTCATGACCGTGCTTTTCCAGCATGCCGGTGAGTTTGTAGGTTTCCGTCTGCGAATCATCGACGATCAGGATTCGAGCCATGCTGTTCCCCATGCGGTGAAGACCCTGGCACGCGCCAGGGCCGGACATCGTTCGCTACGCGGCGAAACCCGGCACATGGGCACGGATCGCGGCGAGCAGTTCTTGCTTGCTGAAAGGCTTGGTCAGAAATTGATCCGAGCCTGCGGTGCGGCCGCAGGCCTTGTCGAACAGGCCATCACGCGACGACAACATCACGACCGGAATCGCACTGAAGTCACTGTTGCTCTTGAGCAGCGTGCAGGTCTGGTAGCCATCCAGGCGCGGCATCATGACATCGATGAAGATGATATCGGGACGCTCGTCGACGATCTTGGCCAAGGCGTCGAAACCATCGAGGGCCGTGATCACCTGGCAGCCTGCCTGTTCGAGCAACAGCTCGGCGGTGCGACGAATCGTCTTGGAGTCGTCGATCACCATGATCTTGAAGGCGTCAGGCGTTTTCATGGAGGCTCTGGTGTGCGATTTTTCCGATGGGCCCGTTCGCGGGCAGACGACTCGCGAAAGGGCCATCCGGCCAATAGAGATGCCCGAGCCTTTTTAGCACACTCTCCCACGGCGTTCCATGGCCGCTGCCCCTTGACCTGCGGGCCACGCGGCGCCACCCTGACGCCACTTTCCAAGACCCATTCGCAAGCGGCACGTCCCGCGTACAGGAGCTACCCCATGAGCGTTCGCCTCGGCATTGTCATGGACCCGATCGCCAACATCTCCTACAAGAAGGACAGCTCGCTGGCCATGCTGCTGGCCGCACAGGCGCGTGGCTGGTCGCTGTTCCACATGGAAATCCAGGACCTGTATCAAGGCCAGGGCCAGGCCCGCGCCCGGATGCGTCCGCTCAAGGTCTTCGCCGATCCGCAGCACTGGTTCGAGTTCGAGTCGGAATTCGACGCACCGCTGGCCGATCTCGACGTCATCCTGATGCGCAAGGACCCACCCTTCGATCTCGAATTCGTCTACAGCACCTACCTGCTCGAACAAGCCGAAGCCGCTGGCGTGCTGGTGGTGAACAAGCCGCAGAGCCTGCGCGACTGCAATGAGAAGATGTTCGCCACGCTGTTCCCGCAACTGACTCCGCCCACGCTGGTCAGCCGCCGCGCCGACATCCTGCGCGAGTTCGCTGCCGAGCATGGCGACGTCATTCTCAAGCCGCTGGACGGCATGGGCGGCACCTCGATCTTCCGCCATCGGGTGGGCGACCCGAACCTGTCGGTGATCCTCGAAACCCTGACGGCCATGGGCACCCAACAGATCATGGCGCAGCGCTACCTGCCGGCGATCAAGGACGGTGACAAGCGCATCCTGATGATCGACGGCGAGCCGGTGCCGTACTGCCTGGCGCGCATTCCGGCCAGCGGTGAAACCCGCGGCAACCTGGCCGCCGGTGGTCGCGGCGAAGCGCGCCCGCTGAGCGACAAGGACCGCTGGATCGCCGAACAGGTCGGCCCGTCGCTGCGCGCCAGGGGCCTGCTGTTCGTCGGCCTGGACGTGATCGGTGAGCACCTGACCGAAATCAACGTCACCAGCCCCACCTGCATTCGCGAAATCGACGCGGCTTTCGGCACCGATATCGGTGGCCAATTGATGGAAGCCATCGATCGCAAGCTCAAGGCACGCTGACCCTACGTCCCTGCTACGGGTTATGATGCACGCCCTTTCAGTTGCCGGGCGCGCATCGTCGCCCGGGTTGCATGCCTGCCGGATTCTTCATGACGCTGCCCGCCGACCTCCCTGCTGAACTGACCCGCATCGGTGCTCGCCCTGCGGATCGGCTGGGTTTTACCCTGTTTCTTGCGGCATTGCTGCACGTTGCCCTGATCGCCGGGGTGGGCTTCGGCATCGAGCCACCGACTCAGATCAGCAAGACGCTGGAAGTGACCCTGGCACCGCTCAAGAGCCAGACCGCGCCCAAGGATGCGGACTTTCTGGCCCAGGACAACCAGCAGGGCAGCGGCACCCTGGACAAGAAGGCGGTGCCCAAGACCACCGAAGTGGCGCCCTTCCAGGACGACAAGATCAACAAGGTGACGCCACCGCCCGCGCCCAAGCCGGTCACCCAGCCCGAGCCTGCGCCGGTCAAGAAGACCATCGCCACCACGGCGCCCAAACCCGTGAAGACCGAGGCGCGACCGCCGCCGGTCAAGCCCGAGCCCAAGCCCAAGGCCGCCACCCCCGAATTCGACAGCTCGCAGCTGTCCAGCGAGATCGCCAGCCTGGAAGCCGAGCTGTCCCACGAACAGCAGGCCTATGCCAAGCGCCCGCGCATCCACCGCTTGAGTGCGGCCTCGACCATGCGCGACAAGGGCGCCTGGTACAAGGACGACTGGCGCAAGAAGGTCGAACGCATCGGCAACCTCAATTACCCCGACGAAGCACGGCGCCAGCAGATCTACGGCAGCCTGCGCCTGATGGTCTCGATCAACAGCGACGGGTCGCTCTACGAGGTGCTGGTGCTGGAGTCGTCCGGCCAGCCGCTGCTCGACCAGGCCGCTCAGCGCATCGTACGCCTGGCTGCGCCGTTCGCACCATTTACCGGCGATCTGGCCGACGTCGATCGCCTGGAGATCATCCGTACCTGGCGCTTCGCCAAGGGCGACCGTCTGCAAAGCAACTGAAGCGGATGAAACTGTGCCCCCACGCTTGTCAGGCCGACGAGGCAACGCCACACTACAAAGTATGAAAAACCTCGAAACCAGCTACCTCAGGAACCAGTTCCTGATCGCCATGCCACACATGGCGGACCCCAATTTCGCCCATACCTTGACCTACATCGTCGAGCACACGCCCAATGGCGCGATGGGCCTGGTGGTGAATCGCCTGCAGGACCTGAACCTGGCGGATATACTCGAGCAACTGCGACCGGAAACCGAACCCGCAGCCTCCTGCCAACAGGTGCCGATCTACAATGGCGGACCGGTGCAGACCGACCGCGGTTTCGTCCTGCACCCCAGCGGCCCGGTGTTCCAGGCCACGGTGGACCTGGGCGAGGTTTCGCTGTCCACCTCACAGGACATCCTGTTCGCCATCGCCGACGGCGAAGGCCCGGCGCAAAGCCTGATCACCCTGGGTTATGCAGGCTGGGAAGCCGGCCAGCTGGAGGCCGAACTGGCCGACAACGCCTGGCTGACCTGTCCGTTCGACCCCGATATCCTCTTCAACACCGACAGCGAACAGCGCCTTGGCGCCGCCGCAGCACGCCTGGGCATCAATCTCAGCCTGCTCACCAGCCAGGCGGGTCACGCCTGATGGCCGCCCCCAGACTGCTGCTCGGCGTCGACTACGGCACCAAGCAGATCGGCTTCGCGGTGGGACAGGTGATCACTGGCCAGGCGCGCGAACTGTGCACCCTGAAGGCCCAGAACGGGGTGCCTGACTGGACTCGTGTCGAAGCGCTGATAAAGGAGTGGCAGCCGGACGCCATCGTCGTCGGCCTGCCGTTGAACATGGACGGCAGCCCCAGCGAAATGAGCGAGCGCGCGGAAAAGTTCGCCCGCCGCCTGAACGGCCGTTTCAACATCCCGGTGCACACCCACGACGAACGCCTGACCACCTTCGAAGCCAAGGGCGAACGCATGGCCCGCGGTGGCCAGCGTGGCAGCTACCGTGACAACCCGGTCGATGCCATCGCCGCCAAGCTGCTGCTGCAAGGCTGGCTGGAGGCCAATGCGCTGGGTGGCGACGCCTGAAGATGACAGCCGCCGCACCCCGCCCCCCTGTAGCAGCGGTGCAAGCCGCGTCCGGCCTTGACGCATTCTTCCAGATACACCGCACGACCGCCGACGCGGCTTGCGCCGCTGCTACAGGTGCGGTGCAAGCCGCGTCCGGCCTCGACGCATTCTTCCAGATACACCGCACGACCGCCGACGCGGCTTGCGCCGCTGCCGCAGGTGGGGTGCAAGCCGCGCCACGTTGCACCCTCTCTTTGGACGCTATCAATCACAGGAGCACACATGAGCCTTCCCAACCCGGCCGAGCTGATCGGCGCGATGGCTGTCGACCTCAAGGCCCATCTGGCCAGGCGCTCCATTGCCGAGCCGCGCTACATCGGCATTCACAGCGGCGGTGTCTGGGTCGCTCAAGCGTTGCTCCAGGCCATGGACAGCGAAGCACCGCTGGGCACCCTGGACGTGTCGTTCTACCGCGACGACTTCAGCCAGAACGGTCTGCACCCGCAAGTGCGCCCCTCGGCCTTGCCCTTCGAGATCGAGGGCCAACATCTGGTGCTGATCGATGACGTGCTGATGAGCGGCCGCACCGTCCGCGCAGCCCTCAACGAGCTGTTCGACTACGGGCGCCCCGCCAGCGTGACCCTGGTCTGCCTGCTCGACCTGGACGCTGGCGAACTGCCAATTCGTCCCGACATCGTCGGCGCCACCCTGTCACTGGCCGCCCATGAGCGGGTAAAATTGCTCGGCCCGTCCCCGCTCGCCCTCGAGCGCCAGGACCTCGCTTCCGCCTCCAGCCTTTAAGAGCCCCCGCCATGACGCCTATCGACGCCAAGCGCCCGCTGCAGCTCAATGACCAGGGCCAGCTACGCCACTTTCTTTCCCTCGACGGCTTGTCCCGCGAACTGCTGACCGAAGTGCTCGACACCGCCGACTCGTTTCTGGAAGTCGGCGCGCGCGCGGTCAAGAAAGTCCCGCTGCTGCGCGGCAAGACCGTGTGCAACGTGTTCTTCGAGAACTCCACGCGCACCCGCACCACCTTCGAACTGGCCGCCCAGCGCCTGTCGGCCGACGTGATCACCCTGAACGTGTCGACCTCTTCGACCAGCAAGGGTGAAACCCTGTTCGACACCCTGCGCAACCTCGAAGCCATGGCCGCCGACATGTTCGTCGTGCGCCATGCCGACTCCGGAGCCGCGCATTTCATCGCCGAGCACGTCAGCCCGGAAGTGGCCATCATCAACGGTGGCGACGGCCGCCACGCCCACCCGACCCAGGGCATGCTCGACATGCTCACGATTCGTCGGCACAAGGGCGGCTTCGAGAACCTGTCGGTGGCGATCGTTGGCGACATCCTGCATTCGCGCGTGGCCCGCTCGAACATGATCGCGCTCAAGACCCTGGGCTGCCGGGACATCCGCGTGATAGGGCCGAAGACGCTGCTGCCCGTGGGCGTCGAGCAGTATGGCGTCAAGGTGTTCACCGACCTGGAACAGGGCCTCAAGGACGTCGACGTGGTGATCATGCTGCGCCTGCAGCGTGAGCGCATGAGCGGTGGCCTGCTGCCCAGCGAAGGCGAGTTCTATCGGCTCTACGGCTTGACCACCGCACGCCTGGCTGGCGCCAAGCCCGATGCCATCGTCATGCACCCCGGACCGATCAACCGCGGCGTCGAGATCGAATCGGCCGTCGCCGACGGCCCCCATTCGGTGATTCTCAACCAGGTCACCTACGGCATCGCGGTCCGCATGGCGGTGCTGTCGATGGCCATGAGCGGGCAGACAGCCCAGCGTCAATTCGAGCAGGAGAACGCCCAGTGAGCCTCAGTATTCTTGGCGCCCGGGTGATCGACCCGGCCAGCGGCCTGGACCAGATCAGCGACCTGCACATCAGCCAGGGCCGGATCGTGGCGATCGGCGACGCACCCGCCGATTTCACCGCCAGCCAGCGCGTGGACGCCACTGGCCTGGTCGCCGCCCCCGGCCTGGTCGACCTCAGCGTGTCGCTGCGCGAGCCCGGCTACAGCCGCAAGGGCACCATCGCCAGTGAAACCCGTGCCGCCGCGGCCGGTGGCGTTACCAGCCTGTGCTGCCCGCCGCTGACCAAACCGATTCTGGATACCTCGGCGGTGGCCGAACTGATCCTGGATCGCGCCCGCGAAGCCGGCCATGCCAAGGTGTTCCCGATCGGCGCCTTGAGCAAGGGTCTGGAAGGGGAGCAACTGGCCGAGCTGATTGCCCTGCGCGATGCCGGCTGCATTGCCTTTGGCAACGGCCTGAACAGCTTCGGCAACAATCGCACGCTGTGCCGCGCGCTGGAATATGCCGCCACCTTCGACCTGACCGTGATCTTCCATTCTCAGGACCGTGATCTGTCTGCGGGCGGGCTTGCCCACGACGGGCCAACCGCTGCCTTTCTGGGCCTGGCGGGCATTCCCGCCACCGCAGAAACCGTCGCCCTGGCGCGCGACCTGCTGCTGGTCGAGCAGAGCGGCGTGCGCGCGCACTTCAGCCAGTTGACCACCGCCCGCGGTGTGGAGCTGATCGAACAGGCGCAGGCGCGCGGCCTGCCGGTCACGGCTGACGTGGCGCTGTACCAGTTGATTCTGACCGACGAAGCGCTGACCGGATTTTCCAGCCTGTACCACGTGCAACCGCCACTGCGTTCCGTAGCGGATCGTGAAGGCCTGCGCGCGGCGGTGAAGAAGGGCGTGGTGCAGGCGATTGCCAGCCACCACCAGCCGCACGATCGCGACGCCAAGCTGGCGCCATTCGGTGCGACCGAGCCAGGCATCAGCAGTGTGGAACTGTTGTTGCCTTTGGCACTGACCCTGGTACAGGACGGTCTGCTCGACCTGCCGACCCTGCTGGCGCGCCTGGGTCAAGGCCCGGCCGACGCCATGCGGCTACCGGCTGGACGCCTGCAAGTGGGCGCGGCGGCGGATCTGGTGCTGTTCGATGAAAACGTCTCGACGGTGGCCGGCGAGCGCTGGCTGTCCAAGGGCGCCAACTGTCCGTTCCTCGGTCACACCTTGCCGGGTGCCGTGCGTTACACCCTGGTGGACGGGCATATCAGCTTCAGTCACTGATACCGCAGCGAACCCTTCGCGGGCAGGGCGGCGTACCCTGTGGGAGCGGGGCGGGCGGCTGAGCCCTCTGCCCGCGAAGGCCTCACCGCAATCTATCTGCTGGATCACAAACAAGCCCCATGGCCTGGCACCAGCTACCGACGCTGCGCGTTCTTCATCGACACCTGATCATTCAGGGTCCAGAAGTCATACAGCACACCCACCAGAAACAATCCCCCGGTCAGCAGGTAGATCACACCCGTGATCCACTTGCCCTGGTACATGCGGTGCACACCGAACAAACCGAGGAACGTCAGCAACACCCACGCCACGTTGTAGTTGGTATCGCCGCTGTGAAAGCGCATGTCGGCCTGCCGGTCCATGGCCGGGATCAGGAACAGGTCGATGATCCAGCCGATACCGAACAGGCCCAGGGTGAAGAACCAGATCGTTCCGGTGACCGGCTTGCCGTAATAGAAGCGATGAGCGCCGGTGAAGCCCAAAATCCACAGCAGATAGCCCATGATCTTGCTGTGGGTATCATGGATCCGATAGGTGTTCATTCTCGATGCAAGTCCTCTGATATAAAAAATTTCTAAACAAATTTGTGACTTTTTTGTCCCGTCCCGACGTATGGCATTTCTGTGACCGACATCGGCTGAACCCTTGCAGCACCTGACTTGCGTGCCGCACAAAAGACAATTCTGCGCCGAAATGGTGCCATTTGCGACCTTCGAGCCTCGACCAGCGGATTAAAAACCCTACAAAAAGCTGTTATAAAGTCGCGCGCCTACCCATATGAGCCCTGCCGAATGCGTCCATTTTTCAAGACATGGCTGACCATCTGCCTATTATTGCCCCTGGCCGCCCACGCCACCAATCGTGAGCAACGACTTCCCGCTGGCTTCAATGGCTACACCGCCAAGCCGGCTTCCGAACAATCGCAACGTGCGCCACGCATCGTCGTGACCCGCCCCGCCGGTAACAACCAGGCCCTGGCCAAGGTCACCACCGTCAAGGTCGGCACCTCTGCCTCCAGGCAGAGCAGCGATGTGCTCAGCCGCGCCGTCAACGTGCTCGGCACGCCCTATCGCTGGGGCGGCAGCAGCCCGAGCAAGGGTTTCGACTGCAGCGGTCTGGTCAAGTATGCCTTCAACGATGTGAAGGCCGTCGACTTGCCGCGCACGTCCACCGCCATGGCTGCTGGCCACGGCGTCAAGGTCGAGCGCAAGGACCTGAAGCCGGGTGACCTGGTGTTCTTCAACATCAAGAGCCGCAAGGTCAACCACGTTGCCATCTACCTGGGCAACGACCGCTTCATCCATGCCCCACGCCGCGGCAAGGCCGTGACCATCGACACCTTGAAGAAGCCGTACTGGAACACCCACTACGCCGTCGCCAAGCGCGTCCTGCCCAAGGAACCTGCGCTGCGCATCGTGCAACGCTGATCCCCATCGACTGCGGCGCGCCCTTCGCGGCCGCTGACCGCTCCTACAGGAGTCCTTCGCGGTGGCTGACCGTTCCCCCGGGATGCTGAGGTACCCCGTAGGAGCGGTCTGTGGCCGCGAAAGGAACACCGCCGTCCAGCCGGATTGATGCAGATCAGAAGTTGTCCGGCGACTTGGCCTTTTCCCGGGCCGAGTCGCGGCTGATGACACCTTGGGCCAGCAGGTTCTTCAGGCACATGTCCAACGTCTGCATGCCCAGCGACCCGCCTGTCTGAATCGATGAGTACATCTGCGCGACCTTGTCTTCGCGGATGAGGTTACGAATCGCCGGCGTGCCGATCATGATCTCGTGCGCCGCCACCCGCCCGCCGCCGATCTTCTTCAGCAGGGTCTGGGAAATCACCGCCTGCAGCGATTCGGACAGCATCGAACGCACCATCGACTTCTCTTCGGCCGGAAACACATCGACCACCCGGTCGATGGTCTTCGCCGCCGACGTGGTGTGCAGCGTGCCGAACACCAGGTGCCCGGTCTCGGCCGCGGTCAAGGCCAGACGGATGGTTTCCAGATCGCGCATCTCGCCCACCAGGATCACGTCCGGGTCTTCGCGCAGCGCCGAGCGCAAGGCGTGGGAGAAGCCCAGGGTGTCGCGATGCACCTCACGCTGGTTGACCAGGCACTTCTTCGACTCATGGACGAATTCGATCGGATCCTCAACGGTCAAGATGTGGTGGTGCTTGTTGCTGTTGAGGTAGTCAATCATGGCGGCCAGGGTGGTCGACTTGCCCGAACCGGTCGGCCCGGTGACCAGCACCAGCCCGCGTGGCACTTCGGTAATCTTGCGAAACACATCTCCCATGCCCAGGTCGTCCATGCTCAGCACCTTGGACGGGATGGTCCGGAACACCGCACCGGCGCCGCGGTTCTGGTTGAACGCGTTGACCCGAAAGCGCGCCACACCCGGCACCTCGAAGGAAAAGTCGGTCTCCAGGAACTCCTCGAAGTCCTTGCGCTGCTTGTCGTTCATGATGTCGTAGATCAGCGCCTGGACCTGTTTGTCGTCCAGCGCCGGCAAGTTGATGCGGCGCACGTCGCCATCCACCCGAATCATCGGCGGCAGGCCTGCGGACAGGTGCAGATCGGATGCGCCTTGTTTCGCACTGAAGGCCAACAGCTCGGTAATGTCCATGAGACTCCCCAAATACAGACAAGCAGGTAGAATGCCGCAGACCTGAAACCCGCCGGCACGAATTCAATGTCCACGATAGCAGACAACATTTCGCAAGTGAGTGCCCGAATCGCAGCCGCTGCCCGGCAGGCGCAGCGGAAGCCGAGCCAAGTCGGCCTGCTCGCGGTCAGCAAGACCAAACCGGCCACGGCCATCCGCGAGGCATTCGCTGCAGGTGTCCGCGATTTCGGCGAAAACTACCTGCAGGAAGCGCTGAGCAAGCAGGAAGAACTTGTCGACCTGCCCTTGATCTGGCATTTCATCGGCCCCATTCAGTCGAACAAGACGCGAGCCATCGCCGAACACTTCGCCTGGGTACATTCCGTGGACCGCCTCAAGATCGCCCAACGGCTCAGCGAGCAGCGCCCGAGCACCCTGGCGCCGCTCAACGTCTGCATTCAGGTCAACGTCAGCGGCGAGGCCAGCAAGTCCGGTTGCGCGCCCGACGATGTGCACGCCTTGGCCACGGCCATTGCAGCGCTGCCGAACCTGCACCTGCGTGGCCTGATGGCGATTCCGGAACCCACCGATGATCCGGCGGCGCAGAACGCTGCCTTTGCCCACGTTCGCGCGCTGCAACACGACCTGCAATTGCCGCTGGACACCTTGTCCATGGGCATGAGCCACGACCTGGAGGCTGCCATCGCCCAGGGCGCCACCTGGGTGCGCATCGGCACGGCATTGTTCGGCGCCCGCGACTACGGCCAGCACACTCCACCAGCGGACACGGGCGTGGCCCCTTCACCTTTCACCAAGGATCCTTCATGAGCAAGACTCGTATTGCCTTCATCGGCGCCGGCAACATGGCCGCCAGTCTGATCGGCGGCCTGCGTGCGCAGGGTGTCGAAGCCAGCCACATCCGCGCCAGCGATCGCGGCGCCGAGCAGCGTGACAAGGTCGCGGCCGAACACGGCATCGACGTGTTCGCCGACAACGCCCAAGCGATCGAAGGGGTCGACGTCGTGGTGCTGGCGGTCAAGCCGCAGGGAATGAAAGAGGTCTGCCAGGCACTGGCGCCCAGCCTCGCACCCGGTCAGCTGGTGGTCTCGATCGCCGCTGGCATCAACTGCGCCAGCCTGCAACGCTGGCTCGGCGAGCAACAGCCAATCGTGCGCTGCATGCCCAATACACCGTCACTGCTGCGCCAGGGCACCAGCGGCCTGTACGCCACCGCCGACGTCAACGCCGAACAACGCCAACAGGCCGAAGACCTGCTAGGCGCGGTCGGCCTGGCCTTGTGGCTGGACGAAGAACAGCAGTTGGATGCCGTCACCGCCGTGTCCGGCAGCGGCCCGGCGTACTTCTTCCTGCTGATCGAGGCCATGACCGCCGCCGGGGAAAAACTCGGCCTGCCCCACGAGACGGCAGCCAAGTTGACCTTGCAGACCGCGCTGGGCGCCGCACACATGGCGGTTGCCAGCGATGTCGATGCCGCCGAGCTGCGCCGTCGCGTCACGTCACCCGCCGGCACCACCGAGGCGGCCATCCAGTCATTCCAGTCCGAGGGTTTCGAAACCCTGGTGCAGAACGCCCTGAACGCGGCAGCCCGGCGCTCGGCCGAACTGGCCGAGCAGCTGGGTCAATAAGGAGCTTTCATGTACGGTCTCAATACTGCGGCAATCTATGTCGTGCAAACCCTGGGCAGTCTGTACCTGCTGATCATGCTGCTGCGCTTCGTGCTGCAACTGGTGCGTGCCGACTTCTACAACCCGCTCAGCCAATTCATCGTGCGCGCCACGCAGCCGCTGCTCAAACCGGTGCGGCGCATCATTCCCAGCCTGTTCGGGCTGGACATGTCCTCACTGCTGCTGGCCATCGTCATCCAGATGATCATCATGGCGCTGACCCTGCTGCTGGCCTACGGCACCACGGGCAACCCCTTGCAATTGCTGGTGTGGGCGATCATCGGGGTGACGGCGCTGTTCCTGAAGATCTTCTTCTTCGCCATGATCATCAGCGTGATCCTCTCCTGGGTCGCGCCGCAGAGCCACAACCCCGGCGCCGAGCTGGTCAACCAGATCTGCGAACCGGCGCTGGCGCCGTTCCGGCGCATCGTGCCCAACCTGGGCGGCCTCGACATCTCGCCGATCCTGGCCTTCATGGTGCTCAAACTGCTGGACATGCTGGTCATCAACAACCTGGCCATGACCACCGGCATGCCGCAGATTCTGCGCCTGCTGATCTGACCGCTGCACGCCAGCTGCGCCAGCGCTCCTACGAGCGCTCGCGCAGCTGGCAAGCCTGCCTGCACACTCGCCTGTACCCCCGCCAAGCGCTGCTTGCCCCTCTGCCCTGCGCTCTTTAGACTTACGCCTCATTCAAGCGTGAGCAGGGTCGATGTCCACTGTCTTTCCCGATGATTGCGTCGGTCTGGTCGTTCCACAAATTGCCCACTTCAGCGAACCCCTGGCCCTGGCCTGCGGCCGGTCGCTGCCCGCCTACGACCTGATCTACGAGACCTACGGCCAGCTCAATGCCAGCGCCAGCAATGCGGTGCTGATCTGCCACGCGCTGTCGGGCCATCACCATGCAGCCGGTTACCACTCCACCGAAGACCGCAAGCCGGGCTGGTGGGACAGCTGCATCGGCCCCGGCAAGCCCATCGACACCAACCGCTTCTTCGTGGTCAGCCTGAACAACCTCGGCGGCTGCAACGGTTCCACCGGCCCCAGCAGCATCGATCCCGAGACCGGTAAGCCGTTCGGCGCCGATTTTCCGGTCTTGACCGTGGAAGACTGGGTACACAGCCAGGCCTGTCTGGCGGACGCGCTGGGCATCGCCCAGTGGGCGGCGGTGGTCGGTGGCAGTCTGGGCGGCATGCAGGCGCTGCAGTGGACCATCACCTACCCCGACCGCGTCCGCCACTGCCTGGCGATCGCTTCGGCGCCCAAGCTCAGCGCGCAGAACATCGCCTTCAACGAAGTGGCCCGCCAGGCCATCCTGTCCGACCCCGAATTCCATGGCGGCGATTTCCAGGCCCGTGGCGTGATTCCCAAGCGCGGCCTGATGCTCGCGCGCATGGTCGGGCACATCACCTACCTGTCGGACGATTCGATGGGCGAGAAATTCGGCCGTGGCCTGAAGAGCGAGAAGCTCAACTATGACTTCCACAGCGTCGAGTTCCAGGTTGAAAGCTACCTGCGCTATCAGGGCGAGGAGTTTTCCGGCCGGTTCGACGCCAACACCTACCTGCTGATGACCAAGGCGCTGGACTACTTCGACCCGGCCGCTGCCCATGGCGATGACCTGGCCGCAACCTTTGCCAACGTCAAAGCCAAGTTCTGCGTGATGTCGTTCACCACCGACTGGCGCTTTTCGCCGGCCCGCTCGCGCGAACTGGTGGATGCGTTGATGGCCGCCAAGAAAGACGTCTGCTACCTGGAAATCGATGCACCACAGGGTCATGACGCCTTTCTGATCCCCATTCCACGGTATCTGCAGGCGTTCAGCAGCTACATGAACCGCATTGCACTGTGAGGCATCCATGAGAGCTGACCTAGAAATCATCCAGGACTGGATCCCCGCCGGCAGCCGCGTGCTCGACCTGGGCTGCGGCAACGGCGAACTGCTCGCCTGGTTGCGCGACCACAAGCAGGTCACCGGCTACGGCCTGGAAATCGATGCCGACAACATCACCGAGTGCGTACGCAAGGGCATCAACGTCATCGAGCAGGACCTGGACAAGGGCCTGGGCAACTTCGCCAGCAACAGTTTCGACATCGTGGTCATGACCCAGGCGCTGCAGGCCGTGGAATACCCGGATCGCATTCTCGACGAGATGCTGCGGGTCGGTCGGCAGTGCATCATCACCTTCCCCAACTTCGGTCACTGGCGCTGCCGCTGGTACCTGGCCAGCAAGGGCCACATGCCGGTGTCAGAGTTTCTGCCGTACACCTGGTACAACACGCCGAACATTCACTTCTGCACCTTCGCCGACTTCGAAGCCCTGTGCAGCGAGCGCCGGGCGCAGGTCCTCAATCGCCTGGCGGTGGATCAACAGCACCGGCACGGGTGGGCGAGCAAGATCTGGCCTAACCTTCTGGGTGAAATCGGCATCTACCGGGTCAGCAGCCCTGGTCTGCAGGAGCATCGGGTGGCGGTGTAACACTCGACGACCATGGCGCCTTCTTCGCGGGCAGAGCCCCGCTCCCACAGGATCGTGCGCAAAACTCACCTTGTGGAGCGGGGCTCTGCCCGCGAAGAAGGCGACCCGATTCGTCAGGCCGCCGGCATGAACTGGCTCTTTGAAACCTTCGGAACCCATTCACAACCATGATCAATTTCACTCAACTCGTCCTCGCCAGCCACAACGCCGGCAAGCTCAAGGAATTGCAGGCCATGCTCGGCGGTGCGGTGCAGCTGCGTTCGGTCGGCGAATTCAGCCAGGTCGAGCCTGAGGAAACCGGGCTGTCGTTCGTCGAGAACGCCATCCTCAAGGCCCGCAACGCCGCGCGTCTCTCAGGTTTGCCTGCGCTGGCCGACGATTCCGGCCTGGCCGTGGACTTCCTTGGCGGTGCCCCCGGCATCTATTCGGCGCGCTACGCCGATGGCCAGGGCGATGCCGCCAACAACGCCAAGCTGCTCGATGCCCTGCAGGGCGTCCCGGACGAACAGCGCGGCGCGCAGTTCGTCTGTGTGCTGGCGCTGGTCCGGCATGCCGAGGATCCGTTGCCGATCCTCTGCGAAGGGCTCTGGCACGGTCGCATCCTGCACGCCGCCAGCGGCGCCCATGGATTTGGCTACGACCCACTGTTCTGGGTGCCCGAGCGCAACTGCTCCAGCGCCGAGCTCGACCCCACGCAAAAGAACCAACTGAGTCATCGCGCCCGCGCCATGGCCTTGCTGCGTCAACGCCTGAGCCTGGCATGAACGATTCACTGATCTACCCAGCGGCGCCGCCTCCCAGCCAGGTGCTGACGCAGCTGCCGCCGCTGGCGCTGTACATCCATGTCCCCTGGTGCGTGCGCAAATGCCCGTACTGTGACTTCAATTCCCACGCGGCCAGTCCCGTACTGCCGGAAGAGGAATACGTCGACGCACTGCTGGCGGACCTGGATCAGGACCTGGCAGCGGTCTACGGACGGCCACTGAGCTCGATCTTCTTCGGCGGCGGCACGCCCAGCCTGTTCAGTGCTGCGGCATTGGGCCGGCTGCTCGCGGGCGTGGAACAACGCATCCCGTTCACGGCGGATATCGAGATCACTCTGGAGGCCAACCCCGGCACGTTCGAACAGGACAAGTTCGTCGCCTATCGCAAGCTTGGGATCAACCGCCTGTCCATCGGCATCCAGAGTTTCCAGCCGAATAAGCTCGAAGCCCTCGGGCGTATCCATACCGGAGACGAAGCGCTGCGCGCCGCTGAAATGGCGCGTCGCGCCGGTTTCGACAACTTCAACCTGGACCTGATGCATGGCCTGCCCGACCAGTCCCTGGAAGAAGCCCTGGACGACCTGCGCCAGGCCATCGCTCTGGCGCCCACGCACCTGTCCTGGTACCAGCTGACCCTGGAGCCCAACACAGTGTTCTGGAATCAGCCGCCCGAGCTCCCCGAGGACGATATCCTCTGGGACATCCAGGAAGCCGGCCAGGCCCTGCTGGCCGAGCATGGCTTCAGCCAATACGAGGTGTCGGCCTATGCCCGGCCGGGCAAGGCCGCGCGTCACAACCTCAACTATTGGAGCTTCGGCGACTTCATCGGTATTGGCGCCGGCGCCCACGGCAAGCTGAGCCACCCCGACGGGCGCATCGTGCGCACCTGGAAAACCCGTCTGCCCAAGGATTACCTGAACCCTGGCAAGCAGTTCAAGGCGGGCGAGAAAACCCTGACTGCCGACGAGTTGCCCTTCGAGTTCCTGATGAACGCGCTGCGCCTCACCCAGGGCGTCGACGCCGAGCTGTTCGCGCAGCGGACCGGCCTGCCCCTGCAGACCCTGGCCGCAGCACGCGCCGAGGCCGAACAAAAAGGCCTTTTACAGGTCGAACCGACGCGTCTGGTCGCCACTGCCCGCGGGCAGTTGTTCCTCAACGACCTGCTGCAATACTTCCTGGTATAAGGATTGTCCTGATGGATTTCGTGCTCGATCTGCTCGCCACCGTTTCACGCTGGGGCCGAGGCAACCTTTCGGAGATTTCCCTGGCCTTGGTAGGCTGCGTGCTGGTGCTGTTCGGCGCCGATGTGAAGGCGTGGGCCGAGGGCCGTCTGGGCTCGCTCTCGGGCGCGCTGCGAGTACCACTGATTGCCCTGATGTGCGTGATCGGCAGTGGCGCGGCATTGATCTATGCCACGCCCTGGGTGCTGAAGGGGTTGAGCCAGTTCAACAACTACAGCCTGGCGCCGGTGCTGTTGGTGGTGCTTGTGCTGCTAGGGATTGTCGCTGATCGCAAGTGATGCGTGAGCCTCACCGGCCTCTTCGCGGGCAGAGCCCGCTCCCACAATACCCGCTTATTGTGGGAGCGGGCTCTGCCCGCGAAGAGGCCCACATTGACTCCACAAGGCCTTAATCAACCTTCTCGAATTTCAAATCCCACACCCCATGCCCGAGCCGCTCGCCGCGGCGTTCGAACTTGGTAACCGGCCGCTCGGCCGGACGCGGTACGCAGCCACCGTCGGCCGCCTGGTTGCGGTAACCGGGCGCCACGTTCATGACTTCCAGCATGTACTCGGCATAGGGCTCCCAATCGGTCGCCATGTGCAGCACACCCCCCACCTTGAGCTTGCTGCGGACCAGCTCGGCGAACGCCGGCTGGACGATGCGCCGCTTGTGATGGCGCGCCTTGTGCCAAGGATCCGGGAAGAACAGCAGCAGGCGATCCAGGCTGTTGTCGGCCACACACTGCTTGAGCACTTCGATGGCATCGCAGTCGTAGACCCGCAGGTTTTTCAGACCTTGAGTCAGCACGCCGTTGAGCAGTGCGCCAACGCCGGGACGGTGCACCTCCACGCCGATGAAATCCAGTTCCGGCGAGGCCGCTGCCATCTCCAGCAGCGAATGGCCCATGCCGAAACCGATTTCCAGGGTGCGCGGGGCACTGCGACCGAACACCTGGTCGAAGTCCGTCGGTGCGTCGGTCAGCGGCAGCACGAACAACGGCTTGCCTTGGTCAAGGCCGCGTTGCTGGCCTTCGGTCATGCGCCCAGCGCGCATCACGAAGCTCTTGATAGCACGGTGCTGGCGCGGTTCGCCTTCGTCGGCCGTTGGCGTTTCTTGCGAGTCAGTCATCGGGGGCTCTTACTTGATCAGACCATCCAGCGGCGAAGAGGCGCTGGCATAGAGTTTTTTCGGCATGCGACCGGCCAGATAGGCCATGCGCCCGGCAATGATGGCGTGCTTCATGGCCGCGCCCATCATGATCGGATCCTGCGCGTGGGCGATGGCCGAGTTCATCAGCACGGCCTCGCAGCCCAGTTCCATGGCGATGGTGGCATCGGACGCGGTACCCACGCCGGCATCCACCAACACAGGCACCTTGGCTTCTTCCAGAATGATCTGCAGGTTGTACGGATTGCAGATACCCAGGCCCGTGCCGATCAGGCCAGCCAGCGGCATGACCGCAATGCAGCCGATCTCGGCCAGCTGGCGGGCGATGATCGGATCGTCGCTGGTGTAGACCATCACGTCGAAACCGTCCTTGACCAGCACTTCGGCGGCCTTGAGGGTTTCGATCACATTGGGGAACAGCGTCTTCTGGTCGGCCAGGACTTCCAGCTTGACCAGGTTGTGACCTTCGAGCAGCTCGCGGGCCAGGCGGCAGGTGCGCACCGCTTCCACGGCGTCATAGCAGCCAGCGGTGTTGGGCAGAATGGTGTAGCGATCCGGCGGCAGCACGTCGAGCAGGTTCGGCTCGCCAGGGTTCTGGCCGATATTGGTGCGGCGCACGGCGACCGTGACGATCTCGGCACCCGAAGCCTCGATGGCCAGGCGGGTCTGCTCCAGGTCGCGGTACTTGCCGGTGCCGACCAGAAGGCGCGATTCGAAGGTGCGACCGGCCAGGGTGAATGGCTTGTCAATGCGAGCATTGCTCATCGGAATTCCTCTGCTGAGGTAAAGATACGGACGTGGAAGGTGCTGGCAACTCGATCAGCCGCCGCCGATGGCGTGAACCACCTCGATCTGGTCACCTTCGCCCAGTACGGTGTCACCGTGCTGGCTGCGCGGGACGATGTCCTGGTTCAGCTCGACGGCGACGCGGCGCCCGACCAGTTCGAGGCGGGCAAGCAGCCCGGCAACGGTTTCGCCGTCGGGCAGTTCGAAAGGGTCGCCGTTCAATTGAATGCGCATGCGGTCGGCAGCCATCTTTTTTTGGGGGTCGTTATTCTAGCCCGATCGCCGAGGATTCCCAAGGCCAAGCCGACCACGCGTGCGATCAACCCAGGCGCCAGGCCATCAGGCCCAGGCACAGCCACCCGGCCAGCAGGGCCAGACCGCCGAACGGGGTGACGATACCCAGCTTGCTGAAGCCGGTCAGGGTCAACAAGTACAGGCTGCCCGAGAACAGGACGATGCCCAGACAGAACAGCACACCTGCCCACCCTACCAGACGCCCTGGCACATGGACGCTGAGCAGCGCGACGCCGAACAATGCCAGGGTGTGGATAAGTTGGTAGCTGACGCCAGTCTGGAAAATGGCCAGGTAATCGGCGCTCAGCCGGTTCTTCAACCCGTGTGCGGCAAACGCGCCGAGCGCCACACCGGTGAAGCCGAAGAACGCGGCCAGCATCATGAACGTACGCAGCATCCAGGTTTGTCCTCATAAAGCCGTGTTGCATCGCAGGGTCTGTATAATGGCCCGCTCACCCGGCCAGGCCAAGCCCTTCATGCTGCAATCCCTTTTCCGTCGTCTGTGCAAGGCACTGCTCTGGTTTGTCGCCGCAAGCGTGGCTCTGGTGGTGATCTTTCGCTTCATCCCGCCACCGGGCACCATGCTCATGGTCGAACGCAAGATCGAATCCTGGGCCGAGGGCCAGCCAATCGATCTGCAGCGAGACTGGCAATCCTGGGCAAACATTTCCGACGATCTGAAGGTGGCGGTCATCGCCGGTGAAGATCAACGCTTTGCCGAGCACTGGGGGTTCGATATCGCCGCCATCCGCGCAGCCTTCGCCCATAACGAGGAAGGCGGTTCATTGCGAGGCGCCAGCACCCTGAGCCAGCAAGTGGCGAAGAACGTATTCCTCTGGTCGGGACGCAGTTGGCTGCGCAAGGGCCTGGAAGCCTGGTTCACCGGATTGATCGAAATCTTCTGGTCCAAGCAGCGGATCCTCGAGGTCTACCTCAACAGCGCCGAATGGGACGACGGTGTGTTCGGCGCGCAAGCAGCGGCGCGCCATCATTTCGGCGTTGATGCGGCTCAGCTGTCCCGGCAGCAAGCCAGCCTGCTCGCTGCCGTACTGCCCAATCCGCGCAACTGGAGCGCCAGTCGGCCCAGCCCCTACGTGAGCCGTCGCGCTGGCTGGATTCGCCAGCAGATGGGCCAATTGGGCGGCCATGACTACCTCCTGCGCCTTGACCAGCCACGCCCCGCACCCTGGGCCGATTAGGCCGCGATCACGCCCTGCCAGACAACAAAAAGCCCCGAACCAGTCGGGGCTTTTGCATGCAGCGCGTCAACGGCTCACATCAGGCAGCGATGGAGACCTTCAGCTTGTTCATCGCGCTTTTTTCCAACTGACGAATACGCTCGGCCGACACGTTGTACTTCTCGGCCAACTCGTGCAGCGTCGCCTTCTCCTCGGCAAGCCAGCGCTGGTAGAGAATGTCGCGGCTGCGATCGTCCAGTACCTGCAAGGCTTCGTGCAGGTTGGTGTTGGAATTGTCGCTCCAGTCGGCATCTTCGAGCTGACGCGCTGGGTCGTAGCGATGATCTTCCAGGTAGTTGGCTGGCGACTGGAACGCGCTGTCGTCGTCGGCTTCGGCAGCCGGATCGAAGGCCATGTCATGACCGGTCAGACGGCTTTCCATTTCGCGTACTTCACGCGGCTCCACGCCCAGGCTTTCGGCCACGCGGTGGACTTCTTCGTTGTTCAGCCAGGCCAGACGCTTCTTCTGGCTGCGCAAGTTGAAGAACAGCTTGCGCTGCGCCTTGGTGGTCGCCACTTTGACGATACGCCAGTTGCGCAGGATGAACTCGTGGATTTCAGCCTTGATCCAGTGCACGGCGAACGACACCAGGCGCACACCCATTTCGGGGTTGAAACGCTTTACGGCCTTCATCAGGCCGACGTTGCCTTCCTGGATAAGGTCGGCCTGAGCCAAACCGTAGCCCGAATAGCTGCGCGCGATATGCACGACGAAACGCAGGTGAGCGAGCACCATCTGCCGAGCCGCTCCAAGATCCTGCTCATAGTAGAGACTCTCGGCCAGTTCACGCTCCTGCTCGGGCGTCAGCAAGGGAATGCTGTTCACCGTATGCACGTAGGCTTCCAGGTTCGCACCCGGGACCAGCGCATAAGCAGGTTGCAAAGAAGTGGTCATACGAAAAAACCTCCGACTCACATGACTCATGCCCGTAGGCACTGCGAAAAATAGACCGGGAACCAGTTGACAAGTTCCCTATGACGCTTTAACGGTCCATGACAATAAAGTTAACTCAACTACATACTCAAAGAGCCTACATAGGTACTGCACAGATACTGCGGGCTAACGCGGCGCCAGTTCGCGCAGGTGCCGCCAGACCGCAATCCATGCACCGATATACCCTAACAATACCGCGCCTAGCAAGAGCGACAATCCGTCCGCCACAGGCACACCGCCCAGCGCGAAGTCACTGCCGTACAAGCCGGACAATCCAGTCACCGCATCGTTGAGCCAATCCAGGCCGAAGGCCAGGATACCCCAGGCGAAAATGCCTGCACCAAAGCCGTACAGCGCCCCCATGTACAAAAACGGCCGACGCACATAGCTGTCCGTGCCGCCTACCAATTTGATGACCTCGATTTCGATGCGGCGGTTCTCGATGTGCAGACGAATGGTGTTGCCAATCACCAGCAGCAACGCTGAAACCAGCAGCAGAGTGAGGCCGAAGACGAATCGATCACCCAGCTTGAGAATCGCTGCAAGCCGCTCTACCCATACCAGATCAAGCTGCGCCTGCTGCACCTTCGGCAACTCGGCGAGCTGCTGGCGCAGGCTCTCCAACGCAGCCTTGTCGATCTCCAGAGGCGTCACCACCACCACGCCGGGCAGCGGGTTTTCAGGCAGCTCCTTGAGCGCCTCACCCAGCCCGGACTGCTGCTGGAACTCACTCAACGCCTGCTCGCGGCTGACGAACTCGGCCTGGGCCACGCCCGACAGCCCCTTGATCTGCGTCACCAACGCCTGGCCTTCCCGCTCGCCGGCGTCGAGGTCCAGGTACAGCGAAATCTGCGCCGCACGCTGCCAGGAACCGCCCAGACGCTCGACGTTCTTGAGCAGCAGGGACAACCCCATGGGCAAACTCAGGGCCACCGCCATGACCAGGCAGGTAAAGAAACTGCCGATCGGCTGCTTGCCCAGACGGCGCAGGCTGTCGGTCCAGCTGGCCCGATGGCTTTCGATCCAGGCGCGCAGCAGGCTGCTGAAATCCGGCCCGTCATCGTCGTCATTGCGACGTTTCTTCGGCTTCTGCGGTTGGGGCTCGCCCCCCTTGGGCGCTACCCGGTCCGCGACCTTGGGACTGCGTGTCGCACTCATTGTCCTGCCTCTCCGTCACCGATCAGACGCCCACGCTGCAAAGTCAGCATGCGATGACGCATGCGCGCGATCAGCGCCAGATCGTGGCTGGCAATCAAGACGCTGGTGCCAAGCCGGTTGATGTCTTCGAAGACCCCCATGATCTCGGCCGCCAGACGCGGATCGAGGTTGCCGGTAGGTTCATCGGCGAGCAGCAAGGCTGGCTGATGGACGATGGCGCGGGCAATGCCCACACGCTGTTGCTGGCCCGTGGACAAGTCGCCGGGGTACAGCTCGGCCTTGTCCGCCAGCGCCACACGCTCCAGCGCCGAATCGACCTTCTTGGCGATTTCCGGCTTGCTCAGGCCAAGGATCTGCAGCGGCAGGGCGATGTTGTTGAACACCGTGCGATCGAACAATAACTGGTGATTCTGAAACACCACGCCGATCTGCCGACGCAGGAACGGAATCTGCGCGTTGGTGATCTGGCCCAGGTCCTGGCCGGCCAGCAGAAGCTTGCCGCTGGTGGGTCGCTCCATCGCCAGCAACAGACGCAGCAGGGTACTTTTGCCCGCGCCGGAATGACCGGTAACGAACAGGAATTCGCCACGCCGGACCCGAAAGCTCAGTTCATGCAGACCGACATGGCCATTGGGGTAGCGCTTGGCAACCTGTTCGAATCGAATCATGAAGGCTCCCGCTCGGCGAACAATGCCTGGACGAAGGGTTCTGCCTCGAAGGTGCGCAGGTCGTCGATGCCTTCGCCCACGCCTATGTAGCGGATGGGCAGGCCGAACTGCTTGGCCAGGGCGAAGATCACCCCGCCCTTGGCGGTACCGTCGAGCTTGGTCAGGGCCAGGCCGGTCAGGGCCACCGTCTGATTGAACTGCTTGGCCTGGTTGATCGCGTTCTGCCCGGTGCCGGCATCGAGCACCAGCAGCACTTCGTGCGGCGCCTGTTCGTCGAGCTTGCCCATCACCCGGCGGACTTTCTTCAGCTCTTCCATCAGGTTGTCTTTGGTGTGCAGACGGCCGGCGGTGTCGGCGATCAACACGTCGATGCCGCGCGACTTGGCAGCCTGCACGGCATCGAAGATGACCGACGCCGAATCGGCGCCGGTGTGCTGGGCGATGACCGGGATCTTGTTGCGCTCGCCCCACACCTGCAGTTGCTCCACAGCCGCAGCACGGAACGTGTCGCCCGCCGCCAGCATGACCTTCTTGCCTTCGAGCTGCAGCTTCTTGGCCAGCTTGCCGATGGTGGTGGTCTTGCCGGCGCCGTTGACGCCCACCACCAGAATCACGAACGGCTGGTGCTCGGCCTTGATCACCAGCGGTTGCTCGACCGGACGCAACAGTGCCGTCAGCTCACCTTGCAGCGCCTTGTACAAGGCGGCGGCATCGGTGAGTTCCTTGCGCGCGACCTTGCGGGTCAGGCTCTGGATGATCACCGAAGTGGCTTCAACGCCCACGTCGGCGGTCAGCAGTCGGGTTTCCAGCTCTTCGAGCAGATCGTCATCGATGATCTTGCTGCCCAGAAACAGGCTGGCCATGCCTTCGCCGAGGCTGGCGCTGGTCTTGGCCAAGCCCTGCTTGAGACGCGCGAAGAAGCCGGTCCTGGCCTGCCCTGCAGGTTGCGAGGCAACGACGGCAGGGGGCGATGCTTCGATAACGGGCGGCACGATGGTTGCCACAGGCGCTGGAATCGGAGCTGGAATCGGAGCTGGAGCAGGTGCCGGGGCTGGTGCGCTGGGCGCTGCAGGAGCAGGTGGCGGAACAGGAGCGGCAACCGGCTCTGCCGCGGCTGGGGCCGACACTTCCTGCCGTGGGGCGATGGCCGGCGGTGTCTGCGGCGCATCGTCCTCGACCAGCGCCACCGGTTCCTCGGGCACCGGCAGCACCAACCCGTGCGCAACGGGCTGCTCGGTTGGCGTCGGTACGGGCTCAGGTTCGGCTTCGACCTTGGGCGGCAGCACCGGCTCCGGGGCGAGCGCCACGGCAGCCTGCGCAGCCGTCTCGGCTTCGGTCGGGAGCTCCTGGGCGGCAGGGGGCGATGGCGGTTCGGCGACAGGTGTCTGCGGCTTCTTGCGCAGCCATCCGAACAGGCCTTTCTTTTCACCGGCCGGGGCCGGGGTCTTTTTGTCGTCGTTGGAACCAAACATGGAAGACGGCTATCTCAAGGTAGCGACACGCCAGGCGGCTTGTCGGAAAAAATTCGAAGACGCAACACAGACTGCTTTTACGCCGGCTCGTTCACGCGCAACATTTTGTCGAGTTGCCCAGGCAGGTTCATGCCAACCAGGCATGGCCCCCAGCGGACCGGATCAGTATCCTAGCACCTCCTCGCCCGTAGACGCTAAGGCCAAGCGGGTAGCTCTCAAGGTTCTAAATCCCATGAATGTCCTCGCCCGCCGCGCCGCAGGCCTGCTGCTCTGCACGCTCAGCCTGCCTCTGGCAGCTTTTGCCGCCGATACACAGCCCACGCACGAATTCACCCTGGACAATGGCCTCAAGGTCATCGTGCGCGAGGACCACCGCGCTCCGGTGGTGGTGTCCCAGATCTGGTACAAAGTCGGTTCCAGCTATGAAACGCCGGGCCAGACCGGCCTGTCCCACGCGCTCGAACACATGATGTTCAAGGGCACCGACAAACTGGGCCCAGGTGAAGGCTCGCGTATCCTGCGCGACCTCGGCGCCGAGGAAAACGCCTTCACCAGCGATGACTACACCGCCTATTACGAAGTGTTGGCCAAGGACCGCCTGGCCGTGGCGTTCGACCTCGAAGCCGACCGCATGGCCAGCCTGAGCCTGCCCGCCGAAGAGTTCGCGCGTGAAATCGAAGTCATCAAGGAAGAACGTCGCCTGCGCACCGACGACAAGCCCAGCGCCAAGGCCTACGAGATGTTCAAGGCCATGGCCTTTCCCGCCAGTGGCTACCACACGCCCACCATCGGCTGGATGGCTGACCTCGATCGCATGAAGGTCGAAGAACTGCGCCACTGGTACCAGGCCTGGTACGTGCCCAACAACGCCACCCTGGTGGTGGTGGGCGACGTCCAGCCTGACGAGGTGAAGGCGCTGGCTCAACGTTTCTTCGGCAACATCGCCAGCCGTGCCACGCCACCGGCGAAGATCCCGCTGGAACTGGCCACCCCTGGCCAGCGCCTGGCCACGCTGCATGTGCGCACCCAACTGCCGAGCCTGCTGTACGGCTTCAACGTTCCGGCCCTGGCCACTGCCGACAAGCCCCGCGATGTCCAGGCCTTGCGGCTGATCTCGGCACTGCTCGACGGTGGCTACAGCGCACGCATGGCTACCCGTCTGGAACGCGGTCAGGAGCTGATCTCCAGTGGCGGCGCCCAGTACGACCCCTTCACCCGTGGTGACAGCCTGTTCTTCATTTCCGCGACACCCAACGCGCAGAAGAAAAAGACCCTGGCCGACGTCGAGAAAGGCATCTGGAAGCTGCTCGACGAGCTCAAGACCACGCCGCCCTCGGCCGAGGAGCTCGAGCGCGTGCGTGCCCAGGTCATCGCCGATCTGGTCTACAGCCGCGACTCCATCAGCAGCCAGGCCACCACCATCGGCATGCTGGAAACCGTGGGGCTGTCGTGGAAGCTGATGGACAGCGAACTCGAAGATCTCAAGAGCGTGACGCCGCAGGACATCCAGAGCGCCGCCCGTACCTATTTCACCCGCGATCGCCTGAGCATCGCCCACGTTCTGCCCGAGGAAGCCGCTCATGAGTGAGCCCATCACCCCCCGTCGCCTCCTGGCTGGCTCGACCCTCCTGGTGCTGGCCGGCTGGCTGACCACCTTCGGTGCCCAGGCCGCAGACACCGCCAGCGCGGTCCAACCCACGCGTGGACTGCAATCGGTGAAGGAGCTGGGCAATACTGCCCCCAGTCATCGCAGTCTGAACATCCAGAACTGGACAACCGCCGAAGGCGCCAAGGTCCTGTTCGTCGAAGCGCACGAATTGCCGATGTTCGATCTGCGCCTCACCTTCGCCGCCGGTAGCAGCCAGGATCAGAACCACCCTGGCATCGCTCTGCTGACCAACGCCATGCTCAACGAAGGCGTGGCCGGCAAGGACGTCAGCGCCATTGCCCAAGGTTTCGAGGGCCTGGGCGCGGACTTTTCCAACGGCGCCTATCGCGACATGGCCGTGGCCTCGTTGCGCAGCCTCAGCGACACCGACAAGCGCACCCCGGCCCTCAAGCTGTTTGCCGATGTCGTCGGCAAGCCGACTTTTCCGGCCGATGCGCTGGCCCGCATCAAGAACCAACTGCTCGCCGGCTTCGAGTTCCAGAAGCAGAACCCCGCCAAGCTGGCCAGCAACGAGCTGTTCACGCGCCTGTATGGCAGCCATCCGTATGCACACCCCAGTGAAGGCGACGCCAAGAGCCTCCCCGGCCTGAGCATCGAACAGCTGCGTGCCTTCCATAAGCGCGCCTATGCTGCCGGCAATGCGGTCATCGCCATCGTCGGCGATCTGTCGCGAAACGAAGCCGAGCAGATCGCCGCACAAGTCTCCAGCGCCCTGCCCAAGGGCCCTGCGCTGGCCAAGCCGGCACAGCCAGCCGTACCAGCGGCCGGCGTGACCCATATCGACTTCCCGTCCAAGCAGACGCAGATGTTCATTGCGCAGCTGGGCATCGATCGCAAGGATCCGGATTTCGCCGCGCTGTCCATGGGCAACCAGATCCTTGGGGGTGGCGCATTCGGTACGCGGCTGATGAGCGAAGTCCGGGAGAAACGCGGCCTGACCTACGGTGTCTACTCGGCGTTCACCCCGATGCAGGTCCGTGGACCGTTCATGATAAACCTGCAGACCCGCGCCGAACTCAGCGATGGCACCTTGAAGCTGGTGCAGGACATCCTGCGCGACTACCTCAAGACGGGCCCCACTCAGGAAGAACTGGACAACGCCAAGCGTGAACAGGCCGGCAGCTTCCCGCTGTCCAATGCCAGCAACGCGAGCATCGTCGCGCAACTGGGCGCCACCGGGTTCTATGACATGCCGCTGACCTGGATGGAAGACTTCCTGCAGCAGTCGCAGGCGCTGACCGTGGAGCAGGTGAAAACCGCGATGAACAAACATCTGGATGCCGATAAACTGGTGATCGTCACGGCTGGCCCCAAGGTTGCGCAGCAACCCTTGCCGGCCCCAACGGACAAACCTACCGAGCAACCGCTCGGCGTACCGGAGCATTGATGGCCAGCGTCAAACCCAAGCAACCCCATGGTGGCCAAGGCCACCTGCGCATCATCGGTGGCCAGTGGCGCAGCCGCAAGCTGGGCTTCCCGGAAGCACCCGGCCTGCGCCCGACTCCTGATCGGGTACGCGAAACGCTGTTCAACTGGCTGGCAGCGCACATCGAAGGTGCCAAGGTGCTAGATGCCTTCACCGGCAGTGGTGCCCTGTACCTCGAAGCGCTGTCCCGTGGCGCCAGCATGGCATTGGCGCTGGATGCCAATGCCACCGCCATTTCCAGCCTTCGGCACAATCTGGACCTGCTTGGTTGCGCCACGGGCCAGTTGCTGCAAAGCGATGCGTTGAAGTACCTGGAAACCCAGACTCCGAGCGCATTCGATCTGGTGTTCCTCGACCCACCCTTCCACCAGAACCTGCTGCCGGCGACCTGCACGCTGCTGGAAGAAAAAGGCTGGCTGGCAGAGCGCGCCTGGATCTACACCGAGAGCGAGACACCGCCCTCAGCGTTGCAGATGCCGGCTACCTGGCGCTTGCACCGCGAGAAGAAAGCCGGGCAGGTCTACTACTCTCTGTGGCAGCGTGGCTGACACCGGCTTGTCAGGGCATTCATGTTGAACGCAGCACATCCTCGCTTTCGCCCAGCCCTCGGGCTGGCCAACCCACACCTGCAGACGCTGTGGGGCCCCTTGTGGCGCAAGCAACCGGCGTTGCCGCGCGAGCGGGAGCGTCTGTGGCTGGCGGACGGTGATTTCGTCGACCTCGACTGGCACGGCCCCCACACACCCCACGCCCCGTTGGTGGTGGTACTGCACGGTCTGACCGGATCATCCAACTCGCCCTACGTCGCCGGCCTGCAAAGGCAATTGGGCAAGTACGGGTGTGCCAGCGTGGCCGTCAACTGGCGCGGCTGTTCCGGCGAGCCCAATCTTCTGGCGCAAAGCTACCATTCGGGTGCCAGCGAAGACCTCCAGCACGTACTCGATCACCTGGGCGCACAGAGGCCCCAGGCGCCGCTGTTCGCCGTGGGTTACTCACTGGGCGGCAACATTCTGCTCAAGCACCTGGGCGAAAGTGGGCCGAACAGTCCGTTGCAGGCCGCCGTGGCGGTCTCTGTGCCGTTCCGCCTGGATCAGTGCGCCGACCGCATGACCCAAGGCTTTTCCCGGGTGTACCAGGCCCATTTCATGCGCGCCATGCTTGCCTACCTGACCGACAAGCGCAGTCGCTTCCAGCAGGAAGGGCATCACGAAGGGCTGGCGGCGCTGGAAGCTCTGGGGTCATTGCAGGGCATCAAGACCTTCTGGGACTTCGATGGCCAAGTCACGGCGCCGCTGCACGGTTTCAAGGACGCGCAGGACTACTATCGACGCTCTTCGAGTCGGTACTACCTGGGTGGCATTGCAAAACCCACGTTGATCATCCAGGCGCAGGACGATCCATTCGTGTTCCCCCACAGCCTGCCGACCGCCGAAGAGATGTCGCCCTGCATAGAATTCGAACTGCATGCACGAGGCGGTCATGTCGGTTTCGTCGAGGGCAGCCTGCGCCAACCCGGCTATTACCTGGAACGGCGCATACCGCAATGGCTGAATCAGTGGATCGATTTCATGAGCCCGTCTGCACAGGTCGCTGCGGATCGGTGATCCAGTCGCTCCAGGAGCCTGCATACAGTGTCGCCAACGGGTAACCGGCCAGGGCCATGGCGAACAGGTTGTGGCAGGCGGTGACGCCGGAACCGCAATAAGCCACCGCCTGTTCCGCGGTCCGGCCCTGCAATTGGGCGGCGAAGCGCTCACGCAATTGCGCTGGCGGCAGAAAGCGGCCATCGGGCCCCAGGTTTTCGGTGAAGGCCGCGCACTGCGCACCGGGGATATGCCCGGCAACAGGATCGATGGGCTCCACCTCGCCCAGAAATCTGGGCAACGCGCGTGCATCCAGCAAGGTCAACTGTGGATCTTCCAGGCGTGCCTGCAGATCGGTCGCATCCACCACCCTTGCGCCATCCGGTGTGCCGACAAAATTGCCGGGCTCGGTGGGCGCAGCATCCAGGCTCAAGGGCAGCCCGGCGGCGTGCCAGGCGGCCAGCCCTCCATCGAGCAGAAAGACGCCATCGCGCTTGCCCAGCCAGGTCAGCAGCCACCACGCCCGCGCCGCATAGGCGCCGGGCCCGTCGTCATAGACGACGACTTTGCTGTCTGCATCGATGCCCCAACGCTGCAACCGCTCCTGCAAGTGCGCAGGTTCGGGCAACGGATGACGCCCGGTCACGCCCTTGATCACCGGCGCACTAAGGTCGCGGCCCAGGTCGGCGAAATGGGCACCGGCGATGTGGCCTTCGGCATAGCTGCGCTGGCCATAGTCGGCGTCTTCGAGGCTGTAGCGGCAGTCCAGCAGGACCCATTCAGGGGAATCGAGGTGTTCGGCGAGTGCTTGCGGGCTGATCAGTTGCGCGAGGGGCATGAAGGACTCCAGCGGTGAATGAATGATGGACCTGCCCGCCGCCGGAGCAGCTCGGACAGCAGCCATCGCGGCATGAATCACTGTAGCAGTCGGCACGGCGGCGCACGCAGCGCACCCGGCCTGTCCGCCATCCTACCGCGGACACGCATGCACCGCGACAGCGTGCCACAGGCGATCACCCTTGCATTGCGCCCGCGATGCAGGCTTGGCCGACCTCTCCGGCTGCGATACCATCGCACTCCCCAACCGATTCCCGCCAGGACGCCGTGATGAACCGAGTGTTGTACCCAGGTACCTTCGACCCGATCACCAAGGGTCACGGTGATCTGGTCGAACGCGCTTCGCGCCTGTTCGATCACGTGATCATCGCGGTCGCCGCGAGCCCCAAGAAGAATCCGTTGTTCGCCCTCGAACAACGCGTGGAGTTGGCGCGCGAAGTGACACGGCACTTGCCGAACGTCGAAGTCGTCGGTTTCTCGACCTTGCTCGCACACTTCGCCAAGGAACAGAACGCCAACGTGCTGCTGCGTGGCCTGCGAGCGGTGTCCGATTTCGAATACGAGTTCCAGCTGGCCAACATGAACCGGCAATTGGCGCCGGACGTGGAAAGCCTGTTCCTCACGCCTTCGGAACGTTATTCCTTCATTTCTTCGACGCTGGTGCGAGAAATCGCCGCGCTGGGCGGAGACATCACCAAGTTCGTTCACCCGGCCGTGGCCGAGGCCTTGACCCAGCGCTTCAGCAAGAAGTAGGCATCCGGTGCTGCGCCCGCGTGCACTGCGGGCGCTAATGCGGCACAATTGCGGCCATTGGTTTTCACATGCCTGGGCCGTAGTCTCGGGCCGGAGTTTTCATGTCCCTGATCATCACCGACGATTGCATCAATTGCGACGTCTGCGAACCCGAGTGCCCGAACGCTGCCATTTCCCAGGGGGAAGAGATCTACGTGATCGATCCCAACCTGTGTACCCAGTGTGTAGGGCATTACGACGAGCCGCAGTGTCAGCAGGTCTGCCCGGTGGATTGCATTCCACTGGACGAAGCGCACCCTGAATCCCAGGAACAGCTGATGGCAAAGTACCGGCAGATCACCGGCAAGCACTGAATTCCCATAGCAACGCCGGCTCAATTGCCGGCGTTGTTATAGCCGCTCTGCGTACAGCCCAGGCAACGCACGAACGCTGCCTTGCCTGGATCCACCACCAGAGCCTTGCCGCTCGCCCCGACGTTGCCACCGGCTGCAGTGAACGGTAACGAGATCACGAACAGACCTGCGCCCACGATGGTGGCGGCGACCAGCAACGGCCGCGCAATCAGCAGGTCGCCGATCATCGCGTAGGCTGGCGGATTCTGGATCTGGTAGGTCGGGTCACCGCTGCTTGCGCTCATGCTCGAGTCGGCAGCGATGGCCGGCACGGCGTGCAGGCCGAAACTGACGATCAGCGCCAGCGACAGGGTTCGAAACAGGTTCATGGCACAATCCTTCTGCTCACGTGGGCGACTGCGATTTGCGATGCGGTAACTATATCAGTTGCTCGTGATTGTGCAGGACAGGCGCGAGCCGCTTCTTGAAGAGCCGAAGGCTTGGCTATCCCTGCCCCTCTCGACACCGTCCGTGCAGCACAGTCATTTCTGGCAACGCGGGCAATACACGCTGGCACGCTGGCCCAGCTTGACCTCACGCAAGGTGGTGCCGCAGACCTTGCACAGCTGCCCACCGCGACCATAGACGAACAATTCCTGCTGAAAGTAGCCCGGCTGGCCATCCCCCCCGATGAAATCACGCAACGTGGTGCCGCCGCGCTCGATCGCATAGGTCAGGATGCGCTTGATCTCGACCGCCAGGCGCAGGTAGCGGGCACGGGATATGCCTCCCGCCGCGCGACGCGGATCGATACCGGCGGCGAACAGCGCTTCGGTCGCGTAGATATTGCCCACACCCACCACCACGGCGTTGTCCATGATGAACGGCTTGACCGCCATGCTGCGCCCACGCGACAGCTGGAACAGCCTTTCGCCGTCGAACAGCTCGGTCAACGGCTCGGGGCCCAGGCGCAGGAGCAGTTCGTGGTTGAGCGGATCCTGGCTCCAGAGCATGGCGCCGAAGCGCCGGGGATCGGTATAGCGCAAGGCCATGCCTGACTCCAGCTCGATATCGACGTGCTCGTGCTTGAGCGCCGGCAAGCCGGCTTCGACCAGACGCAGATTGCCCGACATCCCCAAATGGCTGATCAAGGTACCCACTTCGGCGTTGATCAGCAGGTACTTGGCCCGCCGCTCGACCGCCACGATCCGTTGCCCGGACAGGCGCGCATCCAGGTCTTCGGGAATCGGCCAGCGCAGGCGTCGATCGCGCACGATGACGCGGCTCACACGCTGCCCTTCCAGGTGCGGGGCGATGCCCCGACGGGTGGTTTCTACTTCGGGTAATTCAGGCATGGGGCTCCTGACGGGAAACGCGGATCGATAGGCAAGCATGCCCCAGGCTCGACGCCTCGGACAGCGCGGATTCTAACCGCTGCGGCCCCTAGCGCCCACCGTGCGCGGCGGGTCATTTGTCGAATCCCCCATTCGAGGCCGGGACCAAAGGGGTATACTCCCGCTCTTTTTTACCCGGAGCGACTTCATGTCCCTGCCCAGCCTTCGCCTCAAAGCCAACGCCGACCGCCGCCTGCGCGCCGGCCACCTGTGGGTCTACAGCAACGAGATCGACGTGGCCGCGACCCCGCTGAACGGTTTCCAGGCGGGCGACCAGGCCATTCTCGAAGCGGCGGGCGGCAAGCCTCTGGGCATCGTCGCACTGAGCCCGAACAACCTGATCTGCGCCCGCCTGCTGTCGCGCGACGTCAAGCTGAGCCTGGACAAGTCGTTGCTGGTGCATCGCCTCAACGTCTGCCTGTCGCTGCGCGAGCGGCTGTTCGACAAGCCGTTCTATCGCCTGGTGTACGGTGATTCCGACCTGCTGCCGGGCCTGGTCGTGGATCGTTTCGGCGACATTCTGGTGGTGCAGCTCGCTTCGGCCACCATGGAACGCTACAAGGCCGATGTCATGGCCGCGCTGATCCAGGTGATCAAGCCCAGCGGCATCCTGTTCAAGAACGATTCCGCCGCCCGCGATGCCGAAGGCCTGGAGCGCTACGTGGAAAGCGCGTTCGGCGTGGTCCCGGAGTGGGTCGCTTTGGAAGAGAACGGCGTGAAGTTCGAAGCCCCCGTGATGGAAGGCCAGAAGACCGGCTGGTTCTACGACCACCGCATGAACCGCGCGCGCCTGGCGCCGTACGTCAAGGGCAAGCGTGTGCTCGACCTGTTCAGCTACATCGGCGGTTGGGGCGTGCAGGCCGGCGCATTCGGCGCCAGCGAAGTGTTCTGCGTCGACGCTTCGGGCTTCGCCCTCGATGGCGTCGAGCGCAATGCCGCGCTCAATGGCTTCGCCGAGAAAGTCACCTGCGTGGAAGGTGACGTGTTCGAGGCCTTGAAAGAGCTGAAGGCCGCCGAAGAACGCTTCGACGTGATCGTCGCCGACCCACCCGCGTTCATCAAGCGCAAGAAGGACCTGAAGAACGGCGAAGGCGCCTACCGCCGCCTCAACGAGCAAGCCATGCGCCTGCTCAGCAAGGACGGCATCCTGGTCAGCGCTTCGTGCTCCATGCACCTGCCCGAGGACGACCTGCAGAACATCCTGCTGACCAGCGCTCGCCACCTGGACCGCAACATCCAACTGCTCGAACGCGGCGGCCAAGGCCCGGACCATCCGGTGCATCCAGCGATTCCGGAGACGCGGTACATCAAGAGCATCACGTGCCGGTTGTTGCCTAATAGCTGATGCAGCGGCGCTTTTGACGCGGCTCGCGCCGCTGCTACAGGGGCTATGTAGCAGCAGCGCGAGCCGCGTCAGGCATCACTGGCGATTACTTGCCCTGCCCCACGTTCCATCCTTCCCCCATGGGTGTAGAATCGCCCTACTCTTCGCCAATCATCCCCCGGCGGGTTTATGAGCTCGGCCGAACGCGTGGCGATCCCGCAGCGTTACCGGCCTCATCCGCAAGCACGGCAACACACCGACCGAGCGTGCCGCGGACCAGGAAAAGCTCACTCCCTCACTGAAACCCGATTAGCCGCCCGGAGTCGTTCCATGCCTGACTATCGCTCGAAAACATCCACCCACGGCCGCAACATGGCCGGTGCCCGCGCGCTGTGGCGTGCCACTGGCATGAAGGATGACGATTTCAAGAAGCCGATCATCGCCATCGCCAACTCGTTCACCCAGTTCGTACCGGGCCATGTGCACCTCAAGGACCTGGGTCAGCTGGTTGCACGCGAGATCGAGCGCGCGGGTGGCGTGGCCAAGGAATTCAACACGATTGCGGTGGACGACGGCATCGCCATGGGCCATGACGGGATGCTGTATTCCCTGCCCAGCCGCGAGATCATCGCCGACTCGGTCGAGTACATGGTCAATGCCCACTGCGCCGACGCCATCGTGTGCATCTCCAACTGCGACAAGATCACCCCGGGCATGCTGATGGCCGCCTTGCGCCTGAACGTGCCGGTGATCTTCGTTTCCGGCGGGCCGATGGAAGCCGGCAAGACCAAACTGGCCAGCCACGGCCTGGACCTGGTCGACGCCATGGTGATTGCCGCCGACGCCACCGCCTCGGATGAAAAGGTCGCCGAATACGAGCGCAGCGCCTGCCCTACCTGTGGTTCGTGCTCCGGCATGTTCACCGCCAACTCGATGAACTGCCTGACCGAAGCCCTGGGCCTGGCCTTGCCGGGCAACGGTTCCACGCTGGCGACCCACAGCGACCGCGAGCAGTTGTTCCTGCAGGCGGGCCGCACCATCGTCGAGTTGTGCAAACGCTACTACGGCGAGAACGACGAATCGGTCCTGCCGCGCAACATCGCCAACTTCAAGGCGTTCGAAAACGCCATGATGCTGGACATCGCCATGGGCGGTTCGACCAACACCATCCTGCACTTGCTGGCCGCAGCCCAGGAAGCCGAGATCGACTTCGACCTGCGTGACATCGATCGTCTGTCGCGCAGCGTGCCGCAGCTGTGCAAGGTGGCGCCGAACATCCAGAAATACCACATGGAAGACGTGCACCGTGCCGGTGGCATCTTCAGCATCCTCGGTTCGCTGGCCCGTGGCGGCCTGCTGCACACCGACCTGCCGACCGTGCACAGCCGCAGCATGGCCGAAGCCATCGCCAAGTGGGACATCACCCAGACCACCGACGAAGCGGTGCATCACTTCTTCAAGGCGGGCCCGGCGGGCATTCCGACACAAACCGCGTTCAGCCAGTCGACACGCTGGGACACTTTGGACGACGACCGCGAAAATGGCTGCATCCGCAGCTTCGAACATGCCTACTCCCAGGAGGGCGGCCTGGCCGTGCTCTACGGCAACATCGCGCTGGACGGTTGCGTGGTGAAAACCGCCGGTGTGGATGAGTCGATCCATGTGTTCGAAGGCAATGCCAAGATCTTCGAAAGCCAGGACAGCGCCGTGCGCGGCATCCTTGCCGACGAAGTGAAGGCCGGTGACATCGTGATCATTCGCTACGAGGGTCCCAAAGGTGGTCCGGGCATGCAGGAGATGCTGTATCCCACCTCCTACCTGAAATCCAAGGGCTTGGGCAAAGCCTGCGCATTGCTCACCGACGGACGTTTCTCGGGCGGCACTTCGGGCCTGTCCATCGGCCATGCGTCGCCTGAGGCAGCCGCCGGTGGCGCCATCGGTCTGGTGCAGGACGGCGACAAGGTGCTGATCGACATCCCCAATCGCTCGATCAACCTGCTGGTGGACGATGCCGAGTTGGCAGCCCGTCGCGCCGAGCAGGACAAGAAGGGCTGGAAGCCGGTCGAGGTGCGTCCACGCAAGGTGACCACCGCGCTCAAGGCCTACGCCCTGCTGGCCACCAGCGCCGACAAAGGTGCCGTGCGCAACAAGGCGATGCTCGACGGGCTGTAAGCCCCCGTCGTTTCGTGGTCCTGAATGGATCCTCACAGCGCCAGCGTGAGGATCCACTCCAAGCCTTGGAAACACGCCTGACACTTATTCCAAAAACACCTAAGCATCTTCCATTCAGGTATTAATCGCCTTTCGATTCAAGGTGTTAGCATCCGCGATTGACCAGCGCCCGCAGAGGTGCGGTCCTTCATTTTCCGGAGCTGACATGAACCTGCCCCTCTTGTTGAATCTGCTGATCTTCGCAGCGCTGCTGCTGGGTTTGGCACAAACCCGTCGCACCGATTGGAGCCTGGCCAAGAAGGTCCTGCTGGGCCTGGCTCTGGGCGTGCTGTTCGGTATCGGCCTGCACACCGTCTATGGTGCCGGGCACCCCGTGCTCAAGAGCACCATCGGCTGGCTGGAGCTGGTTGGCAACGGCTATGTGCAGTTGCTGCAGATGATCGTCATGCCGTTGATCTTCGCGTCGATCCTCAGCGCCGTGGCCCGTCTGCACAACGCCTCTTCGCTGGGCAAGATCAGCTTCCTGACCATCGGCACGTTGCTGTTCACCACCGCCATCGCCGCGCTGATCGGCATCGGACTGACCAACCTGTTCGGCCTGACCGCCGAGGGCCTGGTGGCCGGGACTCAGGAAGCTGCGCGCCTGGCCACGATTCAGAGCGATTACGCGGGTAAGGTTGCCGACCTCAACGTGCCGCAACTGTTGCTGTCGTTCATTCCGCAGAATCCCTTCGCCGACCTGGCGCGCGCCAAGCCCACCTCGATCATCAGCGTGGTGATCTTCGCTGCGTTTCTGGGGATGGCGGCGTTGCAACTGCTCAAGGACGATGCGGACAAGGGCACAAAAGTGCTCGCTGCGATCGACGTGCTGCAAGCCTGGGTGATGCGCCTGGTGCGCCTGGTGATGAAGCTGACACCCTATGGCGTGCTGGCCCTGATGGCCAAGGTGGTGGCCAGTTCCAACGTGCAGGACATCGTCAAGCTGGGCAGCTTCGTGGTGGTGTCGTACATCGGCCTGGCGCTGATGTTCGCGGTGCACGGGCTGCTGCTGAGCCTGGCCGGGGTCAACCCGCTGCGCTTCTTTCGCAAGGTCTGGCCGGTGCTGACCTTCGCCTTCACCAGCCGCTCCAGCGCGGCGACCATTCCACTGAGCATCGAAGCGCAGACCCGGCGTCTGGGCGTGCCTCAAGCGATTGCCAGCTTCGCGGCATCGTTCGGCGCGACGATCGGCCAGAACGGTTGCGCCGGTCTTTATCCAGCCATGCTGGCGGTGATGGTCGCGCCCACGGTTGGGATCAATCCACTGGATCCGCTGTGGATCGCCACGTTGGTGGGCATCGTCACCCTGAGTTCGGCCGGTGTGGCCGGGGTCGGCGGCGGCGCGACGTTCGCAGCGTTGATCGTGCTGCCGGCCATGGGCTTGCCGGTCACCCTGGTGGCGCTGTTGATTTCAGTCGAACCGTTGATCGACATGGGCCGCACCGCCCTGAACGTGAGCGGCTCGATGGCGGCGGGCACCATCACCAGCCAAGTGATGGGTCAGACCGACAAGGCGCTGCTGGCGGCCGATGAGCACAAGGAACTGGCCTCGGCCTAACCGGTATTGCCTGTTCGCGGGTGCCTTCTGGTAAAGGCAGCGCGAACAGGCAACCCGATCACCTGCGTTCCCACACCTCGAACGCGTAGGCCGGTTTGTCATCGACCGCTTCGTTCGCCACGCTCGACACCTTTTGCCACTGGTTCTCGTCGAACTCGGGAAACCAGGCGTCCCCTTCCGGCTGCAAGGCGACTCGCGTCAAGTACAGGCGGTCCGCCTGAGCGAGACTCAGCTCGTACAGCTGAGCACCACCGATGAGCATTACCTCGTCCGCGCCCTGTTCGTGAGCCCAGGCTTCGGCCCGCTCGATGGCCGCGTCCAGCGAAGCGAACACTTCCGCACCCGGCAGTTGCAGGTCCGGCTGGCGGCTGACCACCAGGTTCAGGCGGCCAGGCAGTGGTCGGCCCAGCGAATCCCAGGTCTTGCGACCCATGATGATCGGCTTGCCCAGGGTGGTGGCCTTGAAATACTTGAAATCGCCCGGCAGGTGCCAGGGCATGCTGTTGTCGATGCCGATCACGCGATTCTCGGCGAGTGCCGCGATCAGGCTTAAAGGGAGAGATGTCTTCATGGCCGGCAGAATAGCAGAGCCTCCTTGGGTTATGCTCATGGCGAATCCGCCGCCTGGAAAAACGCGTGAGCGCACCCACTCCCTTGCACACACTCTGGCTCAGTGAAGCCATCCGCCTGCGCGAAGAACAGGCAGGCCCCCTGGAAGACCTGGAAGCCAACCGCCGAGCGCGGCAACAGGGGGGCGACCTGGCCGCACGCATCGAACATCGCGCCCTGATACTGGCCGACCGCGATGGCCAGCGCCAGGCCCTGCGCCACTGGTTGCAGGGTGCACGGCTGGCGATGCTGCTGCTGGCTGTGCTGGCCGTGTTCAGTGGTGCCGGATTAGCGTTCGCGGCGCTGGGCGATGGCCAGCAGCCGGTCAATGTGTTCTGGGCGCTGGGCAGCCTGCTGGGGCTCAATCTCATTCTGTTGCTCAGCTGGTTGCTGGGGCTGGTCGCTGCCGGTGGCCACGGCGCGGTACTGGGGCGGCTGTGGTTGTGGCTCAGCGAGAAACTGGCGCGCGATGCGCAAGCCGTGCACCTGGCGCCGGCGCTGGTACTGCTGCTGCAACGTCGTCGGCTCAACCGCTGGGCACTGGGCACGCTGGTGCATGGCTTGTGGCTGCTGGCGCTGCTCAGTGCGCTGGCCGTGCTGCTGTTGCTCCTGGCCACCCGGCGCTACGGCTTCGTCTGGGAGACCACCATTCTGGGCGCGGACACCTTCATCAGCCTGACCCGGACCCTGGGCGCCGTGCCCGCGCTGCTGGGTTTCAGCGTACCGGACATCGACATGATCCGCGCCAGTGGCGATCAGGCGACCAACGTCGAAGGGGCACGCCAGGCCTGGGCCGGCTGGCTGGTCGGCGTGCTGCTGGTCTATGGAATCGGCCCACGCCTGCTGCTGGCCGCCTTTTGCCAGTGGCGCTGGCGCCGAGGCCGGGCACGCCTGACGCTGGATACCACTCTGCCGGGTTACAGCCAGTTGCGTGAACGGCTGATGCCCAGCAGTGAGCGCCTTGGTGTGCGCGATGAGGCGCCCGACGCCCTGCCCCAGGTTACGACGGCGCCAGCCAGCGAGCCGAGCGATGGCGCGGTGCTGGTAGGTCTGGAGCTCGACGGCCAGCACCCGTGGCCGCCCGCGTTGGCCACCGGCATTCAGAACGCTGGCGTGCTCGACAGCCGCGAGTCGCGCCAGCGGCTGCTGGAACAGATGACCCGCTTCCCGCCCGCGCGGCTGGTGATCGCTTGCGATCCGCGGCGCTCGCCCGACCGCGGCAGCCTCGGCCTGATCGCCGAAATGGCCCGCTGCGCCACGGTCACCCGCGTGTGGCTGTTGCCCGCACCGCCCGGCCAGGTGCTCGACCCGCAACGGCTCGGCGATTGGCGGACCGGCCTGGATGCACTGGGCCTGGCCATTGATGAATCGACACCGCTGCACTGGCTGGAGACCGGCCATGAGTAAGCCCCTGACCCTGGCCGTGGTCGGCCACACCAATGTCGGCAAGACCTCCCTGCTGCGCACGCTGACCCGCGACGTAGGCTTCGGCGAAGTGTCGCACCGGCCCAGCACCACGCGTCATGTGGAAGGCGCACGCCTTTCGGTCGATGGCGACGCCCTGCTGGAACTCTACGACACCCCCGGCCTGGAAGATGCCATCGCCCTGCTGGATTTCCTCGAACGCCTGGATCGCCCCGGCGAGCGGCTCGACGGCCCGGCGCGGGTCGAGCGGTTCCTGCAGGGCAGCGAGGCGCGCCAACGTTTCGAGCAGGAGGCCAAGGTGCTGCGCCAGTTGCTGGCCTCCGATGCCGGCCTGTATGTGATCGACGCGCGCGAGCCGGTGCTGGCCAAGTACCGCGACGAACTGGAAGTGCTGGCCAGCTGCGGGAAACCGTTGCTGCCGGTGCTCAACTTCGTCAGCAGCAGCCAGCAACGCGAGGGGGATTGGCGCGAGGCACTGGCCCGCCTCGGTCTGCACGCCTTGGTTCGCTTCGACAGTGTGGCACCGCCCGAGGATGGCGAGCGGCGGCTGTATGAAAGTCTGGCGTTGCTGCTGGAACATTCACGCCCAGCATTGCAGCGGCTGATCGAAGATCAACAGGCGCAACGACTGGCGCGCCAGGGCAGCGCGCGGCGGCTGATCGCCGAACTGTTGATCGACTGCGCAGCCTGTCGCCGCAGTGTGACCAGCGAAGCGGCCGCAGGCGCCATCGAAGAGCTTCGCCAGGCGGTACGCAAGCGCGAGCAGCGCTGCGTGGAAGCCTTGCTCAAGCTGTATGCCTTTCGCAGCCAGGATGCGTCGGCCGGCGACTTGCCACTGTCAGATGGGCGCTGGGGCGACGACCTGTTCAATCCCGATACGCTCAAGCAGTTGGGCGTGAAGGTCGGCGGCGGCATTGCGGCCGGTGCGGCGGCGGGCGCTGGCGTCGATCTGCTGGTGGGCGGCTTGACCCTGGGCATGGCAGCCATCGCTGGCGCCATTGCCGGCGGCGCCCTGCAGACCGCCCGTGGCTATGGCGCGCGCCTGTTGGGCAAGTTCAAGGGCGAGCGCGAACTGACCGTGGACGACAACGTGCTGCGGCTGCTGGCCTTGCGTCAGCAGCAACTGGTGAAAGCGCTCGATGCCCGTGGCCATGCTGCCATGGGCACCATCGAGGTAGCGGCGCCACAGGAGCAGACCTGGCGCGAAGGCAAGCTGCCCGAAGCCCTGAACAAGGCCCGAGCCTACCCGAAATGGTCCTCGCTCAACGGCCACAAGCACCTGGCCCAGCGCGAGCGTGAAGAACAGATCGAAGCCCTGGCCCAGCAGCTCTGACGCCGCAGTTATTTGCGCAGCAACCGCAGCCCGTTGAACACCACCAGCAGGCTCACACCCATGTCGGCAAACACCGCCATCCACAGCGTCGCCATGCCGGCCACGGTCATCAGGAGGAACACGGCCTTGATCGCCAGGGCCAGCACGATGTTCTGCAACAGCACCGAACGGGTCTGCCTCGACAGCCGAATGAACGCCGGTATCTTGCGCAGATCATCGTCCATCAAGGCGACATCGGCCGTTTCAATCGCGGTATCAGTACCTGCGGCCGCCATGGCGAAACCGATTTCCGCCCGCGCCAGCGCTGGCGCGTCATTGATCCCGTCGCCAACCATGCCGACCTGGTGACCCTGAGCGTACAACTGCTCCACAGCTTTGAGCTTGTCAGCAGGCAACAGGTCGCCAATCGCCTGATCGATCCCCACTTGAGCTGCGATCGCCTTGGCGGTATGCGGGTTGTCTCCGGTCAACATCACGGTCTTTATGCCCAACGCATGCAACTGGGCAATGGCCTCGCGGCTGATCTGCTTCACCGTATCGGCCACCGCGAACAAGGCCACCGGCCCTTGCGGGCCCAGCAATACCACGACCGATTTACCTTCACGCTCCAGCTGATCGAGTTGCGCTTCCACCGCCGGGGAGCACTGACCCAGCTCTTCCACCAGGCGATGGTTGCCCAGGTGATAGGTCTGCCCTTCCACCTGACCCTTGATGCCTCGCCCAAGCAAGGCCTCGAAGTTGTCCAAGGTCAGAGCCGCCCCATTGGCGTCAGCAGCAATGGCTCGCGACACAGGATGGTCCGAACGTCCCGCCAACGCCTGGGCAATCGCCTGTGCCCGGCCTTCGAAGGCGGAATCGAGCAGCGCGTAGTCGGTCTGCACTGGCTTGCCATGGGTCAGCGTGCCGGTCTTGTCCAGCGCCAGATAGTCCAGCTTGTGACCACCTTCCAGGTACACGCCCCCCTTGACGAGGATGCCTTTGCGCGCAGCAGCGGCCAAGGCACTGACGATGGTGACGGGCGTGGAAATCACCAGCGCACACGGACAGGCGACCACCAACAGCACCAGCGCGCGGTAGATCCAGTCGAACCACGCGCCCAACCCCACCAGCGGCGGCACCACCGCGATCAGCAGGGCCAAGGCAAACACCACGGGTGTGTAGACCCGCGAAAAGTTATCCACAAAGCGCTGGGTAGGCGCGCGCGCACCTTGGGCCTGCTCGACCGCGTGGATGATGCGCGCCAGTGTCGATTGGCCGGCGGCGGCCGTGACCCGGTATTCCAGCGAGCCGGCCTGATTGATGGTCCCGGCGAACACCTGGTCGCCCACCCCTTTCTCGACCGGCAGGCTTTCACCGGTGATGGGCGCCTGATCGATGCTGGATTGACCGGAAATCACTTCACCATCCAGACCGATACGCTCCCCCGGACGCACGCGGACGATGGCCTCCAGGGCGACAATCTTGACGTCCTGTTCCAGCCATTGGCCATCGGCCTGGCGCACGGTGGCCGTGTCCGGCGTGAGGCGCATCAGACCACCAATCGCATTGCGGGCCCGATCCAGGGATTTGGCCTCGATCAATTCGGCTACGGTGAACAGGAACATCACCATCGCCGCTTCCGGCCATTGACCGATCAGCACCGCGCCGGTCACCGCAATGCTCATCAACGCATTGATGTTGAGGTTGCCGTTCTTGAGTGCGATCCAGCCTTTGCTGTAGGTGCCCAGACCACAACTGGCGATCGACACCAGGGCCAGCAATGCCACGACCCAGGTCGGCGCCGCCTGGGTGAAGTGGACCACTTCGGCCGCCACTGCCGTCACACCCGAAAGCGCCAGCGGCCACCAGGGTTTGCGCGGCGCCGGCAGGTCGTTGGTAGCAGGTTCGTCCCCGGTGATGGGTTCGGCGTGCATGCCCAGTGATTTAATGGCGCTCTCGATCGCCTGGGTATCGGGCAGCGAATGGCGCACGCCGAGCACCCGATTGATCAGGTTGAAATCCAGCTGCTGCACGCCTGTCAGCTTGGCCAGCTTGTTCTGGATCAGCGTCTGCTCGGTCGGACAGTCCATCGCCTCGATGCGGAACTGACTCAGCCGGGCCTCCTGGCTGCCGCCGGGTGCCAACTGGACGGTCGACGGAATGGCCGCCTTGCCAGAACAGCAATGGCCCGACGGCGCAGGGCTGGTCTCGTACTCGTGCTCGTGCTCGTGCTCGTGCTCGTGCTCGTGCTCGTGCTCGTGCTCGTGCTCGTGCTCGTGCTTATGATCGTGGGCATGGCCGGAAGTGGGGTGGCTCATTGGTCGCAATTCCCTGAAGTGCAGGTTGCCAAGTGAACACCCTGTAGCCACTATAGGGTCAAGCATCTTCCAGGGTTATGAGCATGAAAATCGGCGAACTGGCGAAAATCACCGACTGCCAAGTCGAAACCATCCGCTATTACGAACGCGAAAGCCTCTTGCCGCCCCCTGCCCGCAGCGACGGTAACTATCGCCTCTACACCCAGGCTCACGTCGAACGGCTGACGTTCATCCGCAACTGTCGCATCCTGGACATGACCCTCGACGAGATCCGCAACCTGTTGACCCTGCGCGACAGCCCCCAGGACCAGTGCCAGAGCGTCAACGACCTGATCGATGAACACATCCATCACGTCAAGGCGCGGATAGACGGCCTGGTAGCCTTGCAGGAGCAGCTCGTTGCTCTGCGCCAGAAATGCCATGGCGGTACCGCCGAGGAGCACTGCGCGATTCTCCAGCGTTTGGAAGTCAGCGGCGCCGTCACCGTCCCCGATGCTGAGCACTCACATGTGGGCCGCAGTCACGGGCATTGAAAAAAATACGTCGCGGTTCAGCAGATACACCCTGGCATGCGAATCGCCCAAGAAATATGAATAATATATGGCTCATTTCATTTGACATGAACCATATCAGGCTCATACTCAGCCTATGTTAACCACACTTCTGCAACAGATCCGCAACCGCCGCCAACAACTGGGTCTTCAGATTCAGGACATGCCCCTGCGCACTGGCCTCACCCGCCAGCAATATGGAAAGATCGAAAAGGACGGCAACCCGCGCCTCAACACCCTGGACCTGATTGCCGAAGGTCTGGATGCAAGCATGGTCCTGGTGCCCAAGGACCAACTCAAACTGATCGAAAAGATCCTCGCAGGCGCGCCGGTGTATTTCGAGGATGATCGACCTGTGGATAACTATCCGGAAAATCCTTGGGATGATCTGCCATGAGTGTAGAAACCGTAGCGGCCTTGAAGCTGACGCTGCATTCGTAATTGGTCGGCTGAGGCCCTTGCCGCCAATGTCATGAGGCCGGACCAGCAAGCGATCCTGCACCAGCATTGGCAACACCTGCATGCGGACTTTCGGATCTCTTAACTGAATCAGCGAGCAAGGTTTTGAAACAATCCTAGTTTCGCTATTGCAAAGCCTGCCTATAGGTTCGTTGCACATGTCCAACAAAAAGAACCTGTCATGAATCGCACCGCAACCCCCTTTCAAATATCCGATCTGCGCACTGAACCTGGTTTTCTTGCCATCGTGGGCGAGCGGCTGTGGCAAGCCTGGTGGAAGGAAGACGGCCACACCTTGGAAGATGTGCTGACGCTTCTGGAAGACAGCCTGCGTTCCAAGCCCATTCCCACCACTTTGGTCGCTCATGCAGGTGAGCGGTTCATGGGCACGGTATCGCTGATCGTTTCGGACATGGATGAACGAGTGCAGTATTCGCCCTGGCTGGCGGCGCTGTGGGTGGAGGCCGAGAGCCGCAATGACGGCGTCGGGGCGGCATTACTCACAGCCGGAATGCAGAAAGCGAAAGCTGAGGGTGTCGAGCGGGTCTATCTATGTGCTGTCGAGGAAAAGTCGGCGTACTACGGGCGGCTTGGCTGGGAGCAGATCGAGACTGACGTTGGGGGGATGAATATCTTCACCAAAGCATCGGGGTAATTGCATCGAAACGCCTGGCCGCAGTGCAGCAGGCAGACTGCGGTGTCTGTTTCGCGGGCAGAGCCCGCTCCCACACGGGCTCGTAGCAGGCGCAGATGCCGCGACTTGTCAGGTTCACCCCTACGCATACGGGAGCTTGCGCGATCACACCGCCATCGGTGCAGTCAGTGGCGCGTGGTGTTCGTAGCCTTCCAGGGAAAAATCACTCGGTTCGATCAGCTCCAGCCACTCCGGTTGGTACACGCCAGTCTTGGCGAACTCGGGCACGCGATCGGAAATCACCAGCTTGGGGGCCGGTAGGGGCTCGCGTTTCATTTGCTCGTTGAGCATGTCCAGATGGTTCTCGTACACATGGGCGTCGCCGATGAAGTAGGTGAACCAGCGCGGCGTGTAGCCCGTCAGGCGTCCGACCAGCGACAGCAGCGCGGCGCCTTCGGTGAGGTTGAACGGCGTACCCAAAAAACTCCTCCCCCCATATTACTGCACACTACGGTAACTTTTGAAGCCTTCCTAGCGTTTCTGCATATGTGCATTATAGCTTTTTGCACAATATGAACGCAACAGGCCTTCCTCGAAAAAACGCGAAATAGTCACAGTCTATCGCTGTTTCTAGCCACGCATTCTATGGTCACAACCGACTCTGAGATCGCTCATTATTTTGCCGGAGATCACCGCTTATGGGCATAGAGAAAGCTACCAATCAGTGGTTCCAGAGCCTTGCCCCGGACACTGCCTGAAAGCTTGACCATTTCGTCCATTGACCTCGGCAAACGCTCATGCACTCACTTCCAACGTGGGGTATCCGCGAGGTTCAATATCGCTAGACTGACGCGTGCCAGGGCGGACTGTTGAACACCCGCCTTGGGCTAGAATCTCAACGCCTCCGAAACGAACCGATTTGTGCGTGTGCTCTTCTGATGGGCGGGTCAATCTCACCCTCAGGAATGTATACATCGTCTTCCAGACCGATCGCTGAAATGTCCGGATCGTTCGCATCAATTTCCCAAGCCCACTTCGTCACGACGCCAGTGGTTATGATGTGGGTAACGGGCCTTCCATCTGCACTAGGCGTCGCGACGCAGCATTTCTTCGCCAACCCATATTCATGCAGGAATCTCTCAAGATTCTCTGAGGAGTTTGGGGTCATGGTATTGATACGGGAGAGAAGGGTTTGGAGCTTCGAAGAATCTGCTTTGGAGTAGTCCACGTTTTGCGATACCACGACCCGGTAATGAGCTGGGTTCGCCTTATCGATACCGCGAATCAAGGTTATGCGGAGCGATCCAGCTGAATCCTCTTTACCAATAGACCCTGCCATATTTGAAAAAATCTTTTGGCCAACCATTACCTGCTCAAAAGCGAACATCATCAGCGGCAGTTTTCGTTCGCCCAGTCCAAACCCGACACCTCGCCACCCAGCCTGATCCCAAAGGTGGTTTTGAATCAACGAATGAACCGTTACGTCGCTGTGCTTCAGATCATCTAACTTATAAGGATGCCAGACTTCTTGTTCGTCCGTAGGAGCTTTGTTAGCTTCGACCTCTGCAGATTTTGGCACATCATAATGATCGGCCCAACTGACGCTCCTGGTTGGCAGGTATAGCTCATAAGAAGCGTCTTTATGAGATTCTATACTTGGGTCAACGTCCTTGCCCATCATATGAGTTTGCAAACCCAAATTAGAGTTGAAGGTCACAGCGCGCTCTAGAGCCTTATCGTCCCGCAACATTTCCTCTAGTTTGGAGAAACCAATATGAGGGCAAATTGCAGAAACAAAGTGAAGGCAAAACTCAGTGAAAAAGGTCTGCACAGACTCTAGCTCGCTGGCAGTCATTTGAGTGCTGTCGAAAGCAGAGCACGTGATGTGGGCAGATGCGATCTGCGCTCCCATATCAAAGCTGTATTCAATGACCGTAGAGGCACTGTGTTCAAGCGAAATATCAATCGTCATGCTCGGCACCGACGCCACCGCACGCTCTGCCATCATAGGTGCACAGAAGCTCTCAATTACCGCCAGCAGTTGCTGCGCCACTTCGATGCACGGGGATTTAATAGGAAACGAAACACTGACCGCGCACCCCAGTATTTGGGAGTTAACGGTCGTCCAGCGCTCCATATACAAATCCAAAGGGGCTACTGGGACGCCAAAATCCATACCACGCCAAGTATTGATAAACTCAATGTTGAACGGGACGTCATCCTCAGATAATTTAGACTCATACCCAAGACAAACCCACAACGCGTCGGCAACAATGTGCAGCCCCATTGACCTCAGTTTATCTGGAAGCCAGGCTAATTGCTGCACCTCTGAAAAGCTTGCATTAAGCAACAACTGCCCTAGTAAACATTCGTAGCTAATTCGCTGATCATCTGTCCACGGGTCATCATCCAGCGTTGATCCCACCAGCCGAGATAACGAATACCAATGCAAAGACTGGCTTAGCCTTCCTTGCTGCGCTTCTATCCACAATAAACGATTGTAGATGGCTACCTGGCGACGAGAACCGCGTTGTCCCTTGATAGCCTGCGATGTTACAAGGTGCGCGGCCATGATTGCTGCGCCCCTTGCTGCCCATGGCAGCCCCTTCTTTTCATATGCATGGGAGAGCATATAAAGCGCTGAGAACATCTCATCTTTTGTTTCGGGTGTGTACAGCCCGTAAAGCGACATTCCCAGATGCTTGATTGCTCTGTTGTAGTCTTTTTTGTCGAAACTGACAGCCGCGCGTCGCAGATACCTGTCTGCGACTACCAGACCACCCTCACGAGCGCCAGCATCATCAATGAGCTTGTTTAGTAGCGAGTTGTAGGTGTCGAGGTCACCAAACGCTACGTCGAGGGCTTCAACCAAATTGAGCAGTCGGGCTATAGGGTAACCTATCAGCTTATGCGCATCGCCAGCTATGGTCTCCAGTCTGCCAAAGACGGCATTGACCTGATCCTCGGTTTGACAGCTTAACAAATCCAAAAACCCCAAGGCGGTTTGGGCTTGAAGTGAACTGCTGATCATGTCGGGATCGTTGGCCAAGCTGTCCAACTTAAGGCGAATCCTTCCCTCCAATGCAGGATTATCTAGAGTGGACGTGCCATGCCTGTGGCTAGTGATCACCAGATTGTACAAGGTGACAACCTTTTCCCAGACCTCTACATTCTCAGTTTGCTCGGCAACAGCAATTGCTTGCTCAAAGTAGGACTCAAAAAGGTCGATATCTTCAAGCCACCAGTACGCTGCCCAAGCGTACTGGTATAGAGCGTCAAAACGCTGTCTTTTGCTTCCAAATTTTTTTGCGGTTCGAACGGCGACATCAAAATGGTGCCGAACAGCGTAGGCGTCCTGCTCTAACTCTTTGTGGATAATTGCCCGCTTGGTGTAGAGATCAACCTGCGAGAAGGTCAGGTTGCCAGGATCTTCAATCTGATCAATTTTTCGTTCGATTTCTGCTAGCTGGATGCGCTTATCGGCATCGAAAGGCCCGATTTGGATTTGGCTTTCTATACTTCCCGTAAGCCCGAGGTAATCAATGGCGAGCTGCTGATTTTTTGGATGAAGTGTTTTGTCCAGCAGCCAGCTGCGGTCAAAAATCGTTACCTCGACTCCGTGCTCCTTCGAGAGCTTATCTTGCAACGCCACCCTTGAACTGTTCTTGATATACATGCTGCTGACGCAGAAAATCTTGGAGTAGCCACGCCCGGTAGAAAGCATGCTCTCGACATCTTTGACACATTTCGCCTTCCAGGCTTTTTGAGTACTCACCCCAAATGCCCATCGCTCAGCCTCCGGGGCATCGTTGAGCCCCCAGAAGAAGGCGATCTGGTTCGAGACAGGATACGTTTCAGTATCGGTCTTGCCGTCGCCACCCGCCGTCGGCCCGGTCTGAGGAATGAGATTCGGACAGACCTCACGCTCGCAGAGCTTTCTTACAAAGACTTCGAACTGAAGCTCTTGGCTTCGATTATTCAGTGATGCGAAATGATACTCCAGCATGGAGCGGTCGATGGCTGACTCCTGCAGCTTTACAGAATCAGAGAACTCCTCCGGTCGCCTCGCTCGCAAAAAGTCTTTGGGGTTGGGGCGGGAGAGTCTTGTCGACTCCGCAGGCTTATCCATGATCCACTCCTGGCACGAAATAAATTTTTAGCTGTGGAAGCGTTACGTAGGCATCGAACGTAACAACGTTGACTGAATTCAACTTTACGTCGCTGGCTCAGCCTGCAGCCAATTTGGCTACACAGATGCAGCGCCCTGCCATCTAACATGACGCCTGCCTTCAGAAAACCCGCGTGGTAAACGACCGCTTATGAGGCCAGCCAGAAATTACAGCTGAAGTTGTTTAGTCCCTCGCCATGCCGGCTAGGCCGCACCATAAACTTTTCCGGAATTTGGTTGCCGTCTCCACTGTCCCGGAAGAAGTCCCTCACCGAGCAGAGCGCCTGCACCTTCAGGTATTCCCATTCGCGGTACAGCCTATCTTGCTCATCGCTAGCGGCTTTAGCTGCGCTGGGCTTGCGTTTGGGCAAGGGCTGGGCATAGTTCGGCAGTGGCGAAGCGTCATACACGAACGTCGTCGTACCGCTGATCCACTTCGCAGAGGGCAAAGCGCGCCAGCGATATCGAACGCTGACTGTCAGCCGATTTCCGAACGAATAGGGCGCCAGGATCTGGTCGTCCACGTAGAACCGCTCACCCTGGTCTTGTTCAGTTTCGACCCTGTCTTTCATCTGCTGGATGGCATACACCAAATCACCGCCCGCTCGTAACGCATCGGCCCTGGTTTGTTCGACTTTGAGATAAGCCTTTGCTTTGCTGTAATTGGTTATTGCCCGTTCGAACGCCTCAAGGTTCGAGGCGACATATTCGCCGCACTCACTGAGACGCAGCTCGTGCATCGGGCCTATCCGCTCCTCGCTCAGGCACCTTTGCATTGCCATCTCCAAGGATTTCACATCGACAGCGCTTATGGCGTTCTGCTGATCGCGGGGCAGATTAATGACAGTCATGCGTGGAGCTCTTCCTTAAGTGATTAGATAACGTCGGCATCTCGGCCCCGAGCAGTCATACGAGCAATGATTCCGTAGTACCGACCTATTACGGCCAGCAAGCCATCGGGCGAATGGGTTAAGGTCTTTGGGCACAGATAGTTGAATACGCGCAACGGTTGCAATGCTTCCCACGACTCGCGGAGCGCTCTCCCGCACGAAGTGCCTTTATCGCCTTGAACACGTTGGTGCTGCTCGCCCTGGCAGAAGGAATTGCACTTCCAGAGCGCCCGCTCACTAGGGAATGTATGGAGATGTTTTCGCATCGACCCCCACCGAGGTTTTCCAGGAGGGGGCGCACGTTATTGCAAACGTCAGTCAGCCCAATGCCCGTGCGTAGCCAGACCAAGCCACCGTTTGAGTCACGAAGCATCCAAGGCATGGTGATGACCTGCCCATTCACGGTAGCCGTGCTTTCGGGCACGTACTGTGAAATCCCTGGCTGTAAAATGGTGCCGCGAGAAAAAGCGATCCAGGCATGCTCAGATAGCATCCTGTCCTCTGCATGAGTGGGCAAAGGTTTCTCACCCCACGCTTGGAGGAATGCGTCCTGCGGCTTTGCCCCATCGCGGTAAACATATTCCAGCCCTGCAAGCACAGATCGACGGGCCCGGATTGAGATGTCCAACTCCTGCTCTGCAGGAAGGTTCAACTCGTGGGCGTAGTGGTACTGAAGCGAACAACCCATGAACCCGTTGAGCATCGAGAAATTGATCGCGGCAGGCGCCGCGAAGGGAACAACAGCAAGGGGTGGCGCAACGACAAGCGCGTTGGCAGATCCACGGGTCGGTGTGAAGACCGACGGATCACACAACGGTGTGGGAATCTTCGAAGTATCGGTACCGCAGTAGATATTGAGGCTGTCTTTGGCCCTCGATATACCTACATAAAGCAGGTTGTTACGCTCGATGGCTTCACCCTCAGCCCGTTTCTGAGGTGTGCTGTTGAGAACTTCAGGAGGAAGCATAGACGCTTGGCGATCATCCTCCTGCCGAGGCGGTGGAGCATCAGCACCGAAGCGAAACTTATCGACGTTAGCCATGTGTACCACGTCGAATTCGAGACCCTTGCTCCCGTGAACCGTCATGAGCCGGACTGCGTCAATCGCAGCGGCCTCAGGCGGCAATGATCGCTCCACCGACCGCTGGCCGATATAGCGCCTGAAATCCTCCCTTACCAGAAATTTGGAAAGAGTTGCCTGGCTGCCGACACCATCGCTATTGCGCACACCGTAGAGGAATTGCCACAGCGCCAAGCGCCGAATTTGCGCGGAGGGCGACTGATCAGCCAAGTTATCCAGCCCGAAACCCTGTTCAAACATCAGGTCGCATACGAATGCCCAAGGGCGAGAGCTGCGGGTTGCTGCGCCCAGCAACGTATTCAACGCCTGGACAACCTGCAGCCCCTTTGGTGATATTCCCGGCACGGGCTGCTTCAGCCAACGACCGCGCTGGTAATCGAAGCCGAGCTTAGACAGGTTAGTGAGCAGGGTGATATCCGAGGCCGGCATGCTGAACTCAGGGCGCCGCAGTAGCCCCAAGAGCGCACTGGGTGTACGCTGTGCCAGGAGCTGCATCAAGCACATGAGCTCTTTAACTTCAGCTCGTTGACTCAACTCCCCAATGTGCAATACGGGAATCCCGGCCCGTTCGATGTCTTGGGCTAGCTTGTCCAATTGCACGTTAGTGGAGCTGATAATCCCCTGGCTACCATAACTGTTGCCAGCCATCAGACGTTGCCCGATCTGCGCAATGATGTTGGCGCTCTGGGCATCTCTTGCCACCTGGAACAAGGCTGGCATAACGCCACTTAAGGAACGAGAAGGTGAGACAGGGTCAAGAGGCACCAGCGTCTGCAAGACATGGTGAGTGCCAGCCCTTTCGACTGCGCGCAGAATTTCGGGCGAGCTACGGCGATTGATATCCAGGCTGTAACGCTTGATCGAATCCGTCTGCCCCCTAACAACGTAGGCTTCATCAAACTTGAGCAGGCTTTGAATCGATGCTCCGCGCCAATGGTGAATTGCTTGGCGTATGTCGCCGACGACCCAGAGATGGCGCTGCGCAGAACCGATTTTCTTAACAAACTCAACCATGACATGGTTGACGTCCTGGTACTCATCTACCAAGACATAATCGTACTGGTCAAGGAAGGCTGCCAAAGAGGGGCGATCCTCTCGCGCTCTGACGGTGGGCCGCACTAGCAGGTCTGGATAATCGACCCATCCCTCCCGGCGCAGGACATCCTCGTAGGCTTTGTAGAGGGTGACAATATCGCCACGCTCAAGCGAAACGTCTGGGTCGACTGGAGGAAGGGTCTGAAGGATGGAGGAATAGTCATCAGGAAAGACGAGCTCCTCCTTCAGCCGATGGATAGTCTTTAAGACATCGGGCAGCCAGTCGTAAGGGTTGCGCAACCTGAAAAAATATTTCAGCTCTAGATTAGGGAGCTCTTCGACCATCATTCTGACCTGCTGCAGCAGATCTGCGACCTTGATCTGAGGGGTCAATCCGAAGAGATGATGATGTTTGCGCAGCAATTCCAAGCCGAAGGAATGGAAGGTGCCTGCCCAAATATGTGCGGCGCTCGGAACATTGGCCGCTGTGAGTCGCTCTACCAGCTCCTGCGCTGCGCGGTTGGTGAACGTCATGACCAGGATTTTATCTGCAGGCACACCCGTTCCGATGAGGTGGGCTACGCGATGTACGAGCGTTGTTGTCTTGCCTGTGCCTGGCCCTGCCACGACGTTGACGTACTTCTCGGTCGCCTGAGCCGCTTGGCGCTGAGCATCACTTGGGGGGTGCGCAGGCGCAGGAAGCGCAGGGGGAACATCGGGAAGCAGCAAAGCGTCAGCCAGTTGCTGCCGTACTACCTCCAAGGGCAGAAGAAAGTGCGCGGCAATTTGCCGAGAGCGCCATCCGCTTGACCACAGCGCCCTTGCCGTCGATTTGGGTAATAAGAGCTCCCGTGCAAAGACGTTGGCTTGGAGCTCCTGGCGCTCCCAAGCTCCATACCCATCCACCACTGCAGACCCAGCGGACTGCCCGGCACCTTCATCGAGGAAGGACGATGAGGATGAGCCTTGCGACTGCTGGGGAGCGTCGAGATACCAATGGCCGAGCTCATGAGCTAACAGATAGGCTTTCTCTTCCTGGCGAACATCATTACGAACCAAGATCGTGAGCATGGATCGCTGTATGAGGGCATTTCCCCCGCCCAGCGCATAATCGTCCGGAGCTACCCATTCGATCGCTAAGCCCAAAGTATCCTCGACGACTGCGAGCAACTGCTGACTAGTTGGATAGTTCTCACCACACGCAGCGATGAGTTTCGCCCGCGCGTTCATTGCCTGAATTCGTGCGCGGTCGAAAGGATTCATCCTAGTCTCCCAAGGCCAACAGTTGAGCTTCCTCATCGTGAGGCAGATCGAGCGCTTTCACTGCCTCTTCCCACGATACAGGCTCCGTCAGAATCCTAGGTCGACCATTTGGTGCCTTGAAAGACGGTGCTTGCAACTGACGGAAATTGATACTGGCCGCCTGAGCTATTGCTTGCTGGGAGACCTTGAAGAACTGTGCAGCACGATCCAAGAGGACACTAGGAGCACGTACTATCCCGCAAACCAATTCATTCACCAGCTTGCGCTTGCCCGGCAGCCCGAGAGCCACCGCCAACTCGCTAGCCTTAGGGCCCACGAACTGCGCCATAGCGGCCTGCGCCTGCTCCACTTCTACGGCTGTGCAGAGAGTCGCTGCTTGGGGCTGCAGGCAGTAGGAAAGCTCCTCGGCCAAAAAACCTCCCACAATCTGAGACGCCGAGCGACCGTATTCCTTAGCGGTTAACTTGATATCCAAGCTTAGAGTACGGTCGAGCCTGGCCATCCACTGGTAGTTTTCACCGCTGTAGGCCGCGACTTTCTGCTCATACCCATCGAGGACTTTTCTACCACTGCGCTGCTTGAGTGCTTCCTCGAAACGGCCATAGCCGGTTTCGACCATCTCCCGGATCAGCACTGAAAACTTCTTCCCTTGAATAGTAGCAGCCGATTTCAGCGCTTCATGCATGGACTCTGGCACATAAACACCAAACGTCTGTAGGACGTCCTTGGTGCTGGTCACTGGCCCCGTCCGAGGCGTTTCTGAAGCACGAGGCAACGCTGGTTCGTAACGACTACGCATAGACACCTCCTTAAGCGACACATCCTTTTGTGACACAACCTGGACAGGCGATGAACTCGATGGTTCTGGCGAACTGGCAAAGTGTGGAGGAACTACAACGTTAGACGTCAACTCCGCCATGACCCTTTTGGCGAGCAAATCGGGAGACTGCGCCTGCACCTTCAGCACATCGCCGCTTGGCAGAGGTACCGTGCATTGATGGATGCCGTCCACCTCCTGAAAATCACTCGCGCAAGAGACCCACGCGAGATAATCGGCCCAAGCTCGAAGGGACGAAGAAGTCAAATTGACATTACTTTTCATGGTAGACTTTGGCCATCGTGATGGTAGGAACACAGTGATTACGAGCGTTCGTATATCATCTTTATATCACTTGGCCATGGAGGGACGCAATTGCTCAACGCTCATTTTTCACGGGCTATCCACGGCGCAGTGAGCGGCTGGATGCTCGAAAATTCACTCGATACCTGCCTTTCAGCTCTTGATCACCCCTCGCGTCTTGGCGCCGTTCTGCTTCCTGCCATCGAGTCCTCTTTGGCTAAGGTCGGTATTGAGCTTTATGACGTCCAAGAGCATGCGTGGACGAATCCGCTAATTCACCTGCGGGCAGTTTTTGAACTGCATCGAGATCTGCCTGAAACCCCTTTCGCTTTCACTCCTGTTCCAGACGTTGCTACAACCATTGCAGCAAGAGCCTGTGCCGTGGCCTGCTTGGCTGCGCTGAATTCGGATACCGTGTCTTACGGTTCGGAGAATGGCGGGGATTTGTTTGTAAACCTTGTCGTTATGCCAGGCGACGATGACTTCGCGCAAAAGTCCAAAAAGGACATGCGCGGCCATACCGACGGCGTATCATTTCCGCTCCGTGGTCAGCCCCACGAATTCGACCCGAGAGTGGCGCCTTCACCAGACTTCGTTTGCTTGAGCGGCCTCCGGAACCCGGACAGCATTTTTACAAACGTCATGCCACTGGAAATGGTTCTGAAGCAGCTTTCAGCTGAGGACATCGCCGAGCTGATAAAGCCTCAGTACGTACTTCGCCCCCAGAAAACCTTCAAGCTTGGCCTGGATAGCCTTTTTGGTACACGGCACCCACTTGCCAAACCAATTCAAAACATCCAACTGCTTTTCGAGGCGGGGGATGGATACTGGATTCGGTACAGTCACAGCGCCGGCGATGCGGATTTCGATTCAGATCTGCCTAAACAGGTACTGGATCGGTTTGAGAAAGCATGCCTGGCCTGTTCGACCTCGGTTGTCATCTCGCCTGGCGATCTTTTGGTCGTAAACAATCGCGTAGGCTTGCATGGGCGTAGCGAGGTCGGTGGGGAAGCAGGAGGCGAATCTCGATGGCTATTGCGTACCTACGGACTGGACACCAGCGATCTGACGGCGGCCCAGCGCTATCCAGAAAGCTCGTTCAAGCTTTTTCCATAAGTGGATCCCCTACGAGCCACTCGTTACGGGCTGAACCCGACGTGCCCTCGTTCCTGTCGAACACGAACGTGATCTCAACATTGTTGACCCTGCGACATCCCCTGACCAAGTCCCCACCAGCGCCGTCGCTGGCCATATCCGTGAAATGATATTCTAACCTCAGAGCAGGTGAGCGAATTGGATGCGATGGGGTATGAATGGTGGTTCAGTATCGATCTGAGGAAGAAGTGGTTGCTGAGCTGATGCGTCTCACTGCTCAGCCGGGTTATGTCTACGCACTGGCCACGATCTGCCACAGGGACGACTTGGTGATGTATGGCGATGAGCTCTTGGCAGAGAACCTGGAGCGACTTCGGGGCACTGAGCGGTTGATCAGAACCGAAATCACAACCCTGCTGGGACTGATGGTTCGCCAGCCGATCGATCTGCAACAGCCTACGGTTGAGCAGCTGCAGGAGCTGGTCAGCCGCACGGATGCGCTCATGTCGGAACTGCATCACGCAATGAACCAGCCCTCGATGGCTTCGATACTCGCAGCTTCTAGTAGCCAAAACCCGGATGAGGTTTGGCAGGGGGCAGCGATGCGGGAGCCCATCTTCTACGGCAGCGAGTCGGCGTACCCATTCCAATACCGTGATCTGTTCGTTGAGAAACACGCTCCTGACGATCAATGGCTTATTAGGAACAAAGGGTTCACAAGCGGGCAAGCGCAGATTGTTGCCCGATCAATGTGCGCCCTCATGAATATCCGGGTTAACCAAACGCCCTCCCGCGCCCCTGATCGGCTGGGCGACATTTTGCTGCCTTATGAATTCACCGCTCAGGCCGTGGCGGAACGAAGCCACCTAACCTTGGAAATTGTTGAAAACGTCTTCCGCGCGCTGACGCTTGACTCCACTAATGACCAATTTAGGGAAATTGGCGACTTCAACGCTGTTTGCGCTACACCACTGTTGCCCACCGGACGGGGATCGGTGCTTTTGTTCCAGCAGTACGCAATTTATGAAGCGCTGTATGAGTCGCCATTCTTCTGGATGATTGCTGACAAAACCTACAGAGCGACCGCGTCAGACAACCGTGGCGCCTTCGCGGAAAAGTTCGCGCACCGTCGGCTGGCTGAAATTTTCGGCCAGGGCAGAGTGCACTCCAACGTCAACATCTTTGACGGCAAGGATATTGCTGGCGAAGCAGACGTACTCGTTATATACGCCGACAAACTGATCATCGTTCAAGCCAAAGCAAAGAAGCTGACGCTTGCTGCTCGCAAGGGAAACGATGGGCAGCTCAAAAGCGACTTCGCGGCAGCCATTCAGAATGCCTATGACCAGGGGTATGAGTGTGCACAGGCGATTCTAAGTGGTCGGTGCCATCTTGTTGATAGCTCAGGTGCTGAGATCAAGCTGCCTGGGGTTATCAAAGACGTCTACCCCATTTGCTTGGTCTCAGATCACTACCCAGCGTTAGCATTCCAAGCGGGGCAATATTTGAAACACATCACCACAGAGATCATTCGCCCTCCTTTCGTGATGGACGTTTTCTTGCTCGACGTTCTGGTGGAGATGCTGTCATCACCGCTTCGACTTCTGAGCTATATCGGCTTACGTGTAGCTGCAATAGATGAAGTCATGGCCAGCCATGAGCTGACCACGTTGGCGTTTCATCTTCGCCGTAATCTTTGGCTCGACCCCGCGTACAACATGCACATGCTGGAGGACTCGATCTCGACAGATCTTGACGTCGCGATGATGGTGAGACGCGACGGTTTTCCCGGGCAGCGGACGCCGCCTGGGATACTCACGGCGATGGTGAGCACACTGTACGAAAAACTCATCTCTCAGATTGAATGGCAAAACGACCCTTCGATCATAAGCCTGGGGCTGCAGTTGCTCGCATTAGGGGAACAAACCTGCCGCAACATTGATCGCGGTCTGGTGGCGATCACTGCTCGCTCTCGTAGCGACGGGTCTGCACATGATTTCACGATCCAGGGGGACGATAGAACAACCGGCATCTGCTTCCATTGCAACCCGTTCCCTGGTGAAAAGGCGGTAAAGGTATTGCAAGCCCATTGCCTCAAACGCAAGTACTTGCAACGTGCCTCCCGCTGGTTTGGTGTCTCAGTGAGCCCCGAGGGCCGCCTGCAGTTCGGCGTGTCATTCACCTTCCCTTGGGAGAAAGACGATGGGGTGGAAGCGTTGGTAAAGGACGCTGTACCACCCTCCAGCGCGGGGACTGCACTCAAAGCCCTGGAGCGAGAGATGCGACCTAAAAAATACGGGCGAAATGCTCCATGTCCTTGTGGGAGTGATCAGAAATTCAAAAAATGCTGCGGCAAATGACCTCATAGAAGTCCCACAGCTTGTGGCCTCAGGTCTTGTCCGAGCTAGAAGTGAAGCGCATCGTCACTCTCCTCATCGTGCTCCGAATCGAAATCTTCCAATTCCTCATCCTCATGACCTATCAGGCCGCTTTGATAAAGGCCAATCTCATACATCCTCGACTTCAACTCTTCATGAGCGCTGCGAATCGCCAAGACGGTAGCAGCGAGATGCAACACACCGTTGAGATCTCGCTGTAACTTGTTCACGCGCAACAGACAGCCCAAGGTGTGCACGCCAAGAAGCCACTCGGTTCGTGCTGAGCTGGACGTTCCTTCATTCCTATCGAAGACGAACTTGATTTCGACTTTGTTGACGCGTCGTCGCCCCCGAACCATGTCCGCGCCGGAGCCGTCAGGAGGCATATCCGTGAAATGATAGGAGCCCTGTACGAACACCAGGTCACCAGGGGTGACCAGAATATCGAGCGTGCTCCGATCTAGGTCATCCGAGATATTCCTGACACAGGCATGATCCATGGCGGCCCGCAACATATTGCTCATGTAACGGTGCAAGCTGTGCGATGGTGCCTGGCCGACGTACAACAGACCCTCTCTGGTGCAAAGGTAGCCATCCTCGTCACAGACCCCATTGCGAAGAGCCGCTTGATATCCCTGGAGCTTCGTAACATCCACTCCGACGTGTTCGGCAATTTCGAAAACCCTGAGGTGATTGAAGTACCACCACTGGCAACTCATTAGCTGGAGTGGCTTTGAATATGGCCAAAGGATCGAGCCGGCTCACATCCTGTTCCCACACCGCCTTATCCGCCTTGAGCCGATCAGCGGTGAGCGTAAGCTCCAGAGCATGCGTGGAATGCGCCTCCCCATGATGGATAGAGCAAAGGACTGCGAGGTTGGCCGGCGAGTGATCGCGACTTTCCGCCCATGATTTGATGTGGTGAACGATGACCGGGCGCTCAGCGTCTCGACAGACACAGCAAACCCAGCGATTGTCGTAAAGGGTCTTGATGAGGACATCCAGTGGTATCGGTGGCCTGCCTTTCCCGAGGATCTTGGGCACGACCGATTCACTGAGCCCCAGCTCCAGCAGTTTCTCCGGACGTTGTAATTGAAGCTTCGCGAGTGTCCATTTCTCTTCCCTCAGCCTCCTGGCCAACGCACTGTCTACCCCTCGTGCCATGAGAGCCCGTTCAACTGGATTTCTAGTCACGAGCTCGACTCCGTTTTGTGATCAGTGGAGATTAACCGATGAAGATCTGGGCCGCTGCTGAGCCTATAATGAAGCGCCATGCAGGATCAGAAAGCTACTGGGCCGCTGACGCCCACGGGGTTACGGGAAGCTCGGCTTTGCAGGCAAGAGACCAGAGCTGACCATCAGTCAGTGGGGTCTTAGGATCCGACGCCGGCTCTCATTATCAAAAAATTGGCAACATGGCCAAGCGCGGCCAGAATCCAGATGCACCTATAAACTAATTTTTTAACGTGTTAACCGCAGGGGTTTACAGTTTAAAAATTTGGTTTACAGGCCCGAATTTTGTAAGCGCCCGGCGAACTCATCTCACCTAAGATGTCTCATTGCAGGATTGACGATCCCGATTGCATTCGATGCAACCAGCGAGCTTACTTACATCCGAGTAATTCCTGCGTTGATTTGGCGCAAAATGTAGTGGTTTGGTAAGCATCAGCCCAACTCAACGTGCACAACTACGCGTAGGCGAGCACAACCTGCGCGAAGTCGGTTAGGCTCGAAAATCGCTCTGCCCGCTCCCTGCGCAAGAGAAAGCCGCTGATACCACATCGGCGAGGGCCGTCTCTGTCGCATCGCACCGAGTCGCCGATCATCACGACTCGTCCGTGACTGCCGAAGTCATCACCAGGCCTGACACCCATTAAATCACAGGTATGTCGATAGATGATCGGGGAAGGCTTCATGGCACCCATCTCGTAGCTGAACCCGTAGCCATCGAGGTTCGGAAATATCTGTTGAATCGCTGGGCCATATGGCATGGCCAGATTTGAGCATATAGCTGTCCGCATGCCCGCAGCCCCGAGCATCGCTATGGCTTCCAAGGCATCTGGGAACGGCTCAATGCTCGCAAGCTCGGCTTTGAGGGCTTGCTCCAGGAAACCGAGCCGGTCAGGCGTCAGCTTGATACCAAAACGTGCAGCCGCCTCTGAAATGCACAGCCTGTGGGTCATCAGGGTCTGCATATCGTCTGGCCTAAACTTGCGGCCTTGCCGCTTGCCTTCGCGCAGCAGCTGACCATAGGGATGTATTGGCCGTGTTATCCGGGCAAGGGTGCCGAACGCATCGAAGATTACTGCCGCGATTTTCATCAGGTTCCCTGGCAAGGAGGTCGGGTCTGGAGGCTACTCATCAAGAGGGCCGTTAGGTGAAAACGACACGCTTGCCATCCTGTTGGCTTGGGCTTGAGCAGTGCGCACGGTTTCGATATCCGCTGACTTGCGAAAGCCGTGCGACAACAGGATGTAGACCGTATCGACTGTTTCAAAAATGCCTGCCGGATCCATATAGGCCGCATACCCGGTCATCACCGAATCCCCTCCAGACAACTGACCGCTACTGTGTGAGAGCACGTGATGTACGTACAGGACAGTAGGCATCAGATGAGTGCTTTGAGTGACTACAGGGTCAACACCTGCGACATCAATGAGTATCCATGCGGACACAACACAATAGGGTTTGCTCGTTAGTCTGAGCTTCTGCTCGATAGCCGCTTTACTGGCCATCGACGCACCGCTCACCCGCTCACCATCCAGGCAAAGCAGCTCAGCTATACGGGGCAGGCTCATCCAATCTCCTGTGCGGCAACGTCAGCACCCAAGGCCCATCCTCTGCCAAAAGGACATAGCGGCTCCCACTCCATGTCACAGCAACCACGTAGCCGCCGCACGTTTCGAACTCCATTACTGCTGAAGTACGTATAAGTCGACCGGACTGGAATCTATCCTTTCTATCCAAATAGATGGTTCCCTCCAAGCAGAAACCAACAAGCTGTGGCTCAAAGAGGTATGCGGTGATTCCTAGCTCGAAGCTAATCGTCTCAGCTTCAAGGACAGCTCCTGGTACTGGCTCGCGAGTACTCATGCTTCCTCGCTACTGAATCGCGTCACAACGACGTAATGGTCATTACCGTTCAAGCTTTGGAGCATCTCAAACTTTCCCACCGTAGCTAAATGCCGAACAGGCGGCGTCAAGATGGTCATCCCGTTGGCAGATGCTCCCGACAGGTCGCAATACACGGAGGCAGCGAATCGATTGCCGACCCGCGCAGCGTTCATGAGATATGCATCGATGGGCACTCCCCAGTCGATTCCCTTGGCTTTCTCAACCCCATCGGGGATTCCTGTAGCGTTACCAAAGCCCACGAATGTCTCCACATTTACTGAAATTCTATGACCTTGCTGGGGTTGAAGCCGGTATCTTCGCCTGGATAACCTTTGGGGTTGCTCACGGTGCGGCAACCTCCCAGAACGGTATCTACAGCGCGATGCGTGTGACCGAAAATCCAGCCGTCTGCCTGCAGGAGCAGCGAGTGCCATGCGTTGCAGTAAGCGGCGCTCAGATGTCCTCCATGCTCATCGCCTGCGACCTCCGGAACAGGCGCATGATGGGTGACGACGATCGACCGACCATCAAATGGTCTGTGCAGCTCTGCTGTCAGCCATGCTTTGGCTTGGCGATTGCGCGCAGCAACATCATCAGGTCGCAAACGTCGAAAGTTGGTATCCGCTCTGATCGCTCGGAAGTCCGTCATTGTCTCTCGCGCCACTGACATTGCGGCGCTTACATCACCGGTGCTGGAGAAATCCGTCCACGCAGTGCAACCCAGGAAGCGGGTATTCCTCCAGACGAACGTCTCGTTCTCTAACACATGCACATGACTAGCGGCGGCCTTGCGTGCCTTGTCGAGCGTTCGGTCAAAATGGCCCGTGTAGTACTCATGATTCCCCATGACATACGCAACATCACAGCTGAAGGTGTCGTTAGCCCACTCGATCCCTCGCGTTTTCTTGTTGATGTCCCCAGCGAGCACTACCAGGTCGACCTCCAACGACGGCGGCACAAATGGCTCAAACTCGGCGTGCAGGTCGGACAGGACGTAAACCTTCACAGACGCCTCCTTAGTCGGTTTAGGCGTAAATTGATAACTCACCCAGTCACGGTGAGATCCGAGCCATGCATCAACAGTGTGATCAGCTCGCAACCAAGACAGCGGCTCTGGCGTGGCATGATACCTACAACCACCCACTACACACAATATACGCTGTTTATTGGGCCGACCACCCTGTGGCTCTATCCTTGTTTTTTGGATGCTTATGCCCCTAAAAACAGAGATAGCTGCGACGCTGAGGGCTATCCGGCAGCAGCGCGAGCTCAGCTACGACAATTTGGGCGATGTGGCCTTTCGTACTACGCTCAGCTTGCTGGAAAGGGGCAAATCCGGAGTGAGCATCGCCAAGCTCATAGAACTTGCTGAAGGCTTGGAATTTGATCCGGTTGCGTTCATAACCCTGTGCGTGGCCTTGCAACGCGGCGAGAGTTTCGAAAATACACTTGCGTCAGCTCAAGAAGAGCTTCAGCGATTCGCTGCGGCAGGCGGCGTTGAATTACTCCATCAGCAAATGGATGGTGAAAAGCTGGCCAAAAGATCTCCTGGTCAGCCATTGCGAATTCAAAACCTGCAGGCCGTACAGGCTTTAAAGGCTCAAGGTAAAACCCAAGCCGAGGCTAAGCGTGAACTGGGCTTGTCTCACTCTACCATCCAGCGTTATTGGCACTCTGAACCACACGCTCATCTCCCAAGGAGATGAGCGTGTGGCGGCCTTGTCGGCGCAGCTACCCTGACTGATCTTCCTCAGCGAGGGGGCAAGAGCGTCTGGATCTGAGGCAATGCAGATGTTGAAGATTCCATGGTCAACGTTGCAAAAGCACTGGCCCACCTGACCTGTGTTCAAAATGTCAGTTGAGGAATCTGAGGTTGCATGAGCATCAGTCCGACTAGAAAATCTCTGTGATATGTAGACGGAGGCGCGAGATGATCAAAAAAACCAGCTGCACGCAGATGATGGTTCCAGAGATCATTAGCTCTCAAATAGGTGTTTGCTCATCGTCACCAGGCAACATGTTTCATGCGCATACTGCGTGCATTAATGCTGGAAATGCGGTGAGTATGCCCTTGAGCCCTGCCCTCAGAGCAGCCAGAGTCAACGCGTTGTCGGATCTAAGATCCGCACGAACGACGCTGCGCCATTTGAAGAAAGCCTGGATCGAAAATTACGGTCACGCACAGCTGGAAATCGAATTGCTCCGGCTACAGGCCGCGTGGCAACGTGATAACAAGAGTGCAGCTTTGGGCCACACAAACATCGGGGGATTAAGCGAGCGAAGGCAGCGTAGCTCAAGCGGTTACCAGCGCGCCCTAATTATCGAGAGCGCCCGCATCAAGGCCATCTCAAGGAGCCTGCGCTGGAAACTGATACAAGATGGCTGGGCCGACAGCAAAATGATTGATGTCCAGATTGCGCAGGATCTCGGGCTCTAAGCCAGCAGCTGCTCCTCTCCAGTGACCGAGATAACCCTCCGCTTCTCACCATGCTCTCGGGGAGACAAGATCTAAAGTCCTAGATCTACACCCAAAAGCTCTCGCCCATCTCAGGCTCTGCAACGCTTATCAACGTAGCGTTAAGGCCTGGGCAAATTCACTCCCCGCGACCGGCTCACCGGAGTGAGTCCGCGCCTCGAATCGTCAAAATCCAGGCCAGCGCGATTCACCTGTCGAGAGCCCTCCTGGAAGCATCCAAGTAGGTGTACATGCTATGCGTCACAGGCCATCAGGCTAGACCTGCAAGATAGCTTTGCACTTGCTTCACTACCTCTCGGGCAGTGCGGGTGACCCCGATCAATGTGGCCGATCCGAGCCCTGTCCAATCCCCGTAACCCACCAGCCAAAGATTGGGTAAATCAACACTTCGGTTTTCGTCTACGGCTACCTTGCCGTCATGACCGACGACACCTAGGTCACGCAGGTGGTCGAGCGCTGGAGAAAATCCGGTGCACCAGATGACGGCATCAACCTTCGTCTCGACTCCCGACGGCCATACCACACCTGATGAAGTGAAATGCGTAAATGGCCGTACTGCGCTGAGGACACCTCGTCCGCGAGCTTCTAATACCGGTGGCACCATGACGATGTCGCCCAGCCCTCCCACAGGCTTCTGGGGCTCCACGCCCTCTTGCTGCGCCTTCAACCGAGCTGTGGCTCGCTCGAACAAGACACGGCCATCGACGTCATCTGGAAGAAACTTTGGTGCCTCGTTAGTCACCCAGGTGGCCTGACCCACTTTTGAAACCTCGGCGTAAATCTGGGCACCCGAGTTGCCACCACCTACGACAAGAACCGTCTTTCCCTCGAACTCACTGGGCCTCTCATATTGGGCGGAATGGATCTGCTGCCCCTTGAACACTTCTTGTCCTGGGTAGGTTGGAACAAACGGGCAGCCCCACGTGCCCGTTGCGCTGATGACTACCCTGGCATCCCAGCAGCAATCCTCAGAGAGAACGCGCAGTCCGCCCTCGATTTTCTCGATGCGGGTCACCCGCATGGAGCGGACGATCGGAAAATCATAACGACGCTCGTACTGGGTGAGATAGTCGACGACTTCGTCACGATGAGGCGTTTCTTTCGACACAGCAGGCATCGGCCAGCCTGCAATTGAACTCCACGCGGACGGAGAGAAGAGACGGAGCGAATCCCATCCATGTCGCCATGCGCCTCCAGGTGCAGTCTCGGCATCGAGCAACACGTAGGAAAGACCTGAGCGCCTGAGGAAGTAGGCCGCTGTCAGCGCAGACTGACCACCGCCAATGACCACAACATCAAGTATTGGGTTTTGATTCACCGTCATCCCTCCAGGCCAATCCGCTTCGTATCGGTTCAAACCTTGTGGCCATTCTCATCAATGACGACTTGCCCGTCTTCTTTGACAAAACTGCCGCGCTGCGCTTGAGGGAGAATGTCGAGAACGGCCTCTGACGGACGACATAAGCGTGTGCCCAACGGCGTCACGACGATGGGCCGATTCATCAGGATGGGGTGAGCCATCATGGCATCGATTAGATATTCGTCAGTCAGGGATGCATCGCTCAGCCTCAACTCTTCGTAGGGAGTGCCCTTGATGCGCAGAAGGGCTCGCACCTCAATGCCCATATCTTTGATCAGCCCGATCAGCGTGGTGCGGTCAGGTGGGGTCTGCAGATACTCGATGACTGTCGGTTCCTCCCCGCTGTTGCGGATCAACTCTAAGGTGTTACGAGAGGTGCCACAGTTGGGGTTGTGGTAGATCGTGATCTGGCTCATGCAGGTTTCTCACACTGGTGTTAGATGGAGCGCTGGTTGACGCGCTTGGACAGCTCCTCGGCGGACTCTTTACGTTCAGAGTAGCGATCAACAAGGTAGTCCTGGCGATCGCGCAGCAGCAGCGTGAACTTCATCAGCTCTTCCATAACGTCCACCAGACGGTCGTAGTAGGAGGAAGGCTTCATCCGACCTGCCTCATCGAATTCGGTAAACGCCTTGGCCACGGAAGATTGGTTTGGGATGGCGAACATCCGCATCCACCGACCCAGTACGCGTAGCTGGTTGACGACATTGAAAGATTGCGACCCTCCGCAGACCTGCATCACCGCAAGGGTCTTTCCTTGCGTAGGGCGTACAGCGCCTATCGCAAGCGGAACCCAATCGATCTGGGCTTTGAATACCGCGCTCATAGAGCCGTGTCGTTCAGGGGAACACCACACCTGCCCCTCAGACCATTGCATCAGTTCGCGTAGCTCCGCGACCTTGGGATGCGTATCGGGAGCATCGTCCGGCAGCGGCAAACCCGAGGGGTCGAAGATTTTGGTTTCGGCGCCAAACTCCTCCAGCAGGCGTGCGGCTTCCTGAGTCACCAGCCGGCTGAAGGAGCGCTCTCGCGTTGAGCCGTACAGAAGAAGAATTCGTGGCTTATGGAGCGAGGGTTTACGCGGCTCCAGTTGTTCCAGCGAAGGGATGTCGATTAGTTCGGCCTGCACGTTCGGCAATGTGTCTTGCATATAGACTCCTACAGCAGCGCGAAATGGAAAGCCGCCTCGGTTGATCTTTAAAGCGAACCGATGCGGTTCAGTTCGGCTTTCAGTTGGTCAGGGCTTATCGTCTTGAGCGGCAGCTCAAGAAAGGCCGTAACCCGCTCACGAATTTTGGCAAGGGTGGTTTCAAATGCGGTGCTGATGTCGCCTTCCGATCCAGTAGCTTCGGACGGGTCGGCTAAGCCCCAATGCGCTTTCAAGGCCGGGCCGAAGAAGATGGGGCATGCCTCACCCGCAGCCCGATCACAGACGGTGATAACAATATCTGGAGGCGAGCCTTCAAACTCATCCGAAGCCTTGCTGCTCAAGCCTGCAGTAGGGATCCCCGCTGCCTCAAGCGTCTGCAAGGCCCGCTGATTCACTCGACCGCTGGGAAAGCTTCCTGAGCTGACCGCTTGTATGCCTTCGGGCGCCAAGTGATTGAACAGCGCCTCGGACAGGATGCTGCGGCAACTGTTATGGGTGCACATGAACAAGACTTTCATCAGAAGACTCCTTGATTCAAAAACTGAGGCGCAGTGCCAAGGCAGATAGGGTGGCGACGAGGATGGGCAGGGTCAGCACGATTCCGGTTTTGAAGTAGTAACCCCAGCTGATCTTGATGTCTTTCTTAGCCAGCACGTGCAGCCATAACAGCGTGGCCAGGCTGCCGATTGGAGTGATTTTCGGGCCTAGGTCGCAGCCAATAATGTTGGCGTACACCATGGCTTGCTGGACGACACCATCGACTTCGGCGTCATGAATCGACAAAGCCCCGACCAGGACGGTCGGCATGTTGTTCATGATGGAAGACAAAAGCGCCGTGAGAAGGCCGGTTCCAAGCGAAGCGCTCCAGATACCATATCCCGCGAAGACGTTGAGGATCTGTGCGATGTGATCTGTTAGCCCAGCATTCTTGAGTCCGTAGACAACTAGGTACATGCCCAATGAAAAGACCACCACTTGCCACGGCGCACCTTTGAGTACCTTCCCGGTGTCGATGGCGTGACCACGGGCAGCGACTACGTAGAGGATGAGTGCACAGACTGCAGCTATGACGCTGATCGGAACACCTAGGGGTTCGATCACGAAGAAACCTACCAGCAACATCACCAGGACTAGCCAGCCCGCGATAAATGTTGGCCGGTCGCGAATTGCTTCAGAAGGTTGATGCAGTTGCGCAAGATCGTAGGTCGCAGGTAACTCTCTGCGAAAGAACCACAGCAGCATCGCCAGTGTCGCCAAGACGCTCACAACGTTCACCGGCACCATCACAGAGGCATATTCGGCGAATCCAATGTTGAAGTAATCGGCAGAGACGATGTTGACCAGATTGGAGACCACAAACGGCAAGCTCGCCGTATCGGCAATAAATCCCGCCGCCATCACGAATGCCAAAGTGGCTGCAGGAGAAAACCGGAGGGCCAACAACATAGCGATCACGATGGGCGTCAGAATCAGCGCCGCGCCGTCATTGGCAAAGAGCGCCGATACGGCGGCGCCCAGCAATATGATGAACGCGAAAAGCTTTCTGGTGCTCCCTTTCCCCCACCGAGCGACATGAAGCGCAGCCCACTCGAAAAAACCTGCCTCATCCAACAGCAAGCTGATAATGATCACCGCGATGAAGGTCGCAGTGGCATTCCAGACAATGTGCCAGACCTCTGGGATGTCCCCAAGGCTGACGACGCCAGTCAGCAGCGCCAAAACAGCGCCAAGGGTCGCGCTCCAGCCGACTCCCAAACCTCTAGGTTGCCAGATGACCAACACGATAGTTGCAATGAAAATCAGTATGGCAATCAGCATTTCAGAGACTCTGTAGGCGCAGCATCAGTTACAAATGGCCTGATTGGTAGGTCGGCCATTCATGTCGCACAGACGTTTGGCTTCGGCTTCCAACCATCGCTGGTTTGCGTCCACGACATCCTTCAGGATCGCTGTCACCCACTCGGGCAGCCCAGGATGCAAGCGGTAGTACACCCACTGGCCTTGACGACGATCCATTAGCAAACCTGCTGAGCGAAGCAGCGCCAGATGGCGAGAGATCTTGGGTTGGCTCTGGTCGAGCGCAGCAGTGAGCTCGCAAACGCACAGCTCGCCTTCACTTACGATGAGGAGCGTGATCTTGGTTCGAGTGTCATCGGCCAAACACTTGAACAACGAGGTGGGGGTCATAGGCTCTTTCATTGATCCTCCGGGAGGTGTGGTCTTGATCTGTACGAAGAGCTTGATGGATTACTTCGGAGTCCAGACGCCTCCACCACGACGTTCTTCAAAGCTGCGACCGCTGGAGGCAAGACCTGGCGGTTGAGAGCCGGCTGAACGCTGCAGCGCATGGGTCACCACGGCTCAGCGACGATTCTGCTAGCTGCGAGCGCAATGAGTTAGCTACGCAGACAGCAAGTACGTTGATTCACAATGACATTGGGGTATCGCTCATGAGTCGAACTTCAAATATACGCATTTCCGCATATTCAGTAAAGCAGATACACGGGCGACAAAGCCTGCTGCTTGATGGCCGGCCCTGCGCGCGCTCAGATACCCTGGATCAAGCTCTCGCACCGCTTTTGCCCTTGACCCTATAGCGGCTATAGGGTGTCCACTAAGGTTTTCCAAGCGAGCTAATCGTCCATGTGCGACAGACCAGCCAGACTGGCACGTGCAGTGCCAGTTGCAATGACGCCAATCCGAATGTTGCCGACGACAGGTTACGGAGCAGTACAAAGGAACTGCCCTTAAGAAGGATTGCCGACATGGCCGGGAATCTCTGCTCATATTAAAGAGCTGACACATGCTGCATGTTCCAACCGATAAATCATGAGTTAGCCTGTAACGGCTTTTAAAACAAGGCGTGGATAATATGCTCGTAGCTTTTTTAATAGTTTTACGCGAAGGTATAGAAGCAGCTCTTGTGGTAGGCATTATAGCCAGCTACCTGAAGCAAACGGGACGACAACAATGGTTGCCAGCCATCTGGGTAGGGATTTTTCTTGCGCTGGCAATGGTCTTACTAATTGGTGGTGCGCTGGAGTATGCCACAGCAGAATTTCCGCAAAAGCAAGTTGAGTTGTTTGAAGCCGTGGTGGGCATAGTGGCAGTCTGCATATTAAGCTCAATGGTGCTTTGGATGAAAAAAGTATCAAAGTCAATTGGAGGCCACTTACGATCCGCCGTCGATAACGCCCTCGACAACAAGCGTAACCATGCACTCGCATTGATTTTCATGGTGTTTCTTGCCGTAGCTCGGGAAGGGCTCGAAACCCTATTTTTTCTTCTGGCGCTGATTCAGCAAAGCGATAGCTTCAGTGCGCCTGCTGGCGCACTGCTTGGAATTGCAGCTTCATTCGTAATCGGCATTTGCCTATACCGGGGCAGCCTACGTCTCAACTTGAGTCGATTTTTCCAGGCTACGTCGATCCTTATCATCTTCGTTTCAGCAGGCATCTTGGCCAATGCTTTCAAGGCCCTGCATGAAGCGGGCCTGTGGAACGCTGGTCAACAAATTGTGTTTGACTGGAGTGAAACGTTGCCTGCGGATGGCCCCATTGGCGCGGTTCTGGCGGGCGTACTAGGGTACCAAGATACTCCCACGATCAGCTCGCTTATCGCGTGGGGCGTCTACCTGATAGCAGCATTACTTCTTTACTTCCAGCCATATAGGGGCATTACGAAGCTTCCGCAAAACAGCCAAGCATCATGATCCCTCTCACCTGCTAGTCGTCCGCATTCAGGACAGGAGCACTTTTGCTTCTGTTCTCGCTGGACACTTTACGTCCCAGCTGACTGATAATCTTACAAGCCGCTCCTTCGCTACCACTGGGGCAGCTTAATCCCAAATCAGCCAGCTGCACTTTGAGCTTTGAAAGTGCCTGAATCTTATCGTCAATCGCTCTGACTTGGCTAATCACCAGTTCAGTAACTTCAACGCAGTCTTCCGAAGGTCTGTCTTTGTGCGCCAGGATGATACGTATATCGCTGAGCGACATATCAAATGCCCGACAATTTCGGATCACCGCCAAGCGCTCAGCATCGGAGTTTGAATAAACTCTGGAACCGCTTGTGGAGCGTTCAGGGACGGGCAAGAGTCCTATGCTTTCATAGTATCGAATGGTAACCACTGGACAATTTACCATTTTTGAAAGTTGCCCTATTTTCATTTTTAACCTCGCAGGTCAACTAACTTAACCGCTTACGCTATGGCGACTCAAAGTCGCGGTCGTGGCCTGGATTGTTATACGCAACCCCAAAGGCATGAACCCACGCGCTCACCGCGTGGAGCCGCAAGCAGTCTGTTCAAGCCGTCCTGACCTCGACCCTATCGGGACACCACGCCAACCGCATGGCGACAGCTTATCAGCGCATGCCTCGAAGCGTTCGGCAAAACCTCTTCGCATGGACGCGAAGGAGCATCCTCGTACTGTTCATCATTGCGTAAACACGCAATATACGGGCACAACACTGTTTGGCCTTTTCCTATCCGTCACCGAGACGCTTGCTAGGACTATCGATTTTTCTGAAACCCCGCATGGCTAGCCTCCATGCGGGGTGATTCGATTCACCGCCCTAGCGCTTTGCTAGTTCGTGACGTTCATCCCCGAAGGCCTTGGGATTGCTGCCATAAGGTAATTGGCAGCAACCGAAGGCAGGGGCTACTTCATTTTTTTATTGAAATGATGGTGGCTTTGCCCCCAGGTTGCGCGAAGGAGAAGGCCACCTTGTCTCCCACTTGAAGCCCCTTCATCTGATCGTCCGAAGCCGAAAATGCCATCGTCATCGGCGGCCACTGCACTTCAGGAACGGCGCCGTGTGCGATGGTCACGGAGTGCTTTTCACGGTCAATGGCCTTAATCGCTCCCTCGGCGTTTGCAACTTGAGCGGAGTTTGCAGGTGAGGCATTCGTTCCGTCCATTTTCATGCCCGCCATATCGTCGGCCCAGACAGAAACGGATAGCGCGAGCATGGCAGCTGCGAGTGCAGATTGAGATCTTTTCATAGGGTTTCTCCATGTGGGTTTTTGCAGTGGTCAGATGTGTACTTTCGGCGCATCAGGCGATAGGCAGCAGGCAGCACGAACAGCGAGAGCAGTGGCGCGGTGACCATGCCGCCTACCATCGGGGCTGCAATACGGCTCATGACTTCGCCACCGGTGCCACCTCCCATCAGAATCGGGAGCAACCCCGCAAGGATGACTGCGACAGTCATTGCCTTGGGTCGCACGCGCTGGACGGCACCATGCCGAATCGCTTCCCCCAACCCCATCTCCGAGCAGTCACCCGCATCCTGGCGTTCTGTCCAGGCATTCTTAAGATAGAGCAGCATAATGACGCCGAACTCGGCGGAAACCCCCGCCAGTGCGATGAAACCGACGCCCGTCGCAACCGACAGGTTGAAACCGAGGACGTACAGAAGCCAAGCTCCACCGGTGAGTGCGAACGGGAGTGTGGCCATGATCAGGAACGCCTCATCGACTCGGGAGAAGGTTAGGTACAGCAGCACGAAAATGATCAGCAGTGTGGCCGGCACGACTAGTTTCAATCGAGCATTGGCCCGTTCAAGGAATTCAAACTGACCCGAGTAGCTCAGGCTCATACCGGGCTGCAACTTGACCTGCTGGCTTATGGCCTGATGCAGATCGCCCACCACTGAGGCTAGATCTCTGCCGCGCACATCGATGTACACCCACCCTGAGGGTCGTGCGTTTTCGCTTTTGAGCATTGGAGGGCCGTCGGTAATTTTGATCTTCGCCACTGTCCCCAGCGTAATCTGAGTGCCTAGCGGGGTGTAGATCGGTAGTTGTTCCAGGGCGCTGACAGAGTCTCGCCATTCGCGCGGGTAACGTACATTGATCGGGAAGCGTGCCAGCCCTTCAATCGTTTCTCCGATGTTTTCACCGCCGATCGCGCCCGCCACCAAGGATTGCACGTCGGTGATATTCAGTCCGTACCGAGCAGCCGCGCTACGATCGATATCAACGTCAATGTAACGCCCGCCAGTCAAGCGTTCTGCAAGGGCGGAGCTGACGCCTGCTACCGTCTTGGCCACCCGTTCTACGGCTTGAGTGGCGGTATCGATCTCGGCCAAGTTGGAACCCGCCACCTTGATTCCAATTGGGCTCTTGATCCCGGTGGCTAGCATATCGATCCGGTTGCGGATGGGCGGTATCCAGATGTTGGTCAGCCCCGGAACTCTCACCACCTGATCCAGTTCTGCCACCAACTTCTCCTGGGTCATGCCCGCACGCCATTGCTCATGCGGCTTGAACTGGATGGTCGTTTCGAACATCTCCAGCGGCGCGGGATCCGTGGCTGTTTCGGCGCGACCGGCTTTGCCAAACACGTGCTCGACTTCGGGGATGGTTTTGATCAGTCGGTCGGTCTGTTGCAGCAGCAGAGCCGCTTTCTGAACAGACAAGCCTGGAAGTGCAGACGGCATGTAGAGCAGGTCGCCTTCGTCCAGCGGTGGCAGAAACTCGCCGCCCAGTCGGGAAAGCGGCCAAAGCGCACTGACAAACACGAGCGCTGCGATCAGCAATGTCGTTTTGGGCCGACGCAGGACAGCGTCCAACGCAGGCTGATAAACACGGACGAGGAAGCGGTTCAGTGGATTTTGTTGCTCTTCAGGAAGCCGACCGCGAATCCAGTAGCCCATCAATACCGGGACGAGTGTGACTGATAAACCCGCCGCTGCCGCCATGGCATAGGTCTTGGTGAAGGCCAGCGGCCCGAACAGGCGGCCTTCCTGAGCTTCCAGCGTGAACACAGGAATGAACGACAGGGTGATAATCAACAGGCAGAAAAACAGGGCTGGGCCGACTTCCGTTGCTGCGTCGATCATCACCTGCCAGCGGCGCTCTCCTTGCAAAACCTCACCGGGATGGGTGACATGCCACGCTTCAACTTTCTTGTGGGCGTTTTCGATCATGACCACGGCGGCATCGACCATCGCGCCAATGGCGATGGCGATGCCGCCCAACGACATGATGTTGGCGTTGATGCCCTGATGACGCATGACAATAAAAGCGATCAGCACCCCGACAGGCAGCGAAATGATCGCCACCAGCGCCGAGCGCAAGTGCCACAGAAATATTCCGCACACCAGGGCAACGACGATAAATTCCTCTATCAACTTGTGACTGAGGTTATCTACTGCACGATCGATCAGCTTGCTGCGATCATAGGTAGTAACGATTTCTACCCCTGCCGGTAAGCTGGGCTTGAGTTCCTCCAGCTTCGCCTTGACCGCTGCGATGGTTTCGCGAGCGTTCTTGCCGCTGCGCAGTACTACAACACCGCCTACGGTCTCACCTTCTCCGTCGAGTTCGGTAATGCCACGGCGCATCTCCGGGCCCAGTTGGATCGTGGCGACGTCACCCAGCGTGATCGGCACACCGCCAGCTCCCAATTTCAAAGGGATTGCGCGGAAGTCATTAAGCGTCTTCAGATAGCCGGAAGCTCTCACCATGAACTCCGTTTCCGCCATTTCCAGCACCGCCCCCCCGGTCTCCTGGTTGGCTTTGCCGATAGCGGCAGTGACCTCTGCTTGAGTGACCCGCAGGTTGACGAGCTTCAGGGGATCTAGCACCACCTGATACTGCTTGACCATGCCGCCAATAGTGGCCACTTCTGCAATATTGGGAATAGTCTTGAGTTCGAACTTGAGAAACCAGTCCTGCAAAGCCCTTAACTGCGCAAGGTCGTGCACGCCAGTGCGATCCACCAATGCATATTGGTAAATCCAGCCGACCCCTGTCGCATCGGGCCCCAACGCCGGCTTTGCGTTCGCGGGCAAGCGGCTTTGTACCTGACTTAAATATTCCAATACCCGCGACCGAGCCCAGTACTGATCCGTGCCATCCTCGAACAACACATAGACGAAGCTGTCACCGAAAAAAGAGTAACCGCGCACTGTCTTCGCGCCGGGCACGGAAAGCATGGTGGTCGCTAAAGGGTAGGTCACCTGGTTTTCGACTATTTGCGGCGCCTGACCCGCGTAAGGGGTGCGGATGATCACTTGGACATCGGACAGATCGGGCAGCGCGTCGATGGGGGTACCCTGCAATGACCAGATGCCCCACGCGGTGACGAACATCGTCGCCAGAAGCACCAGCAGACGGTTTACAACCGACCACCTGATAAGGGCAGCAATCATGGCTGACTCCCCATCTTGTTCAGTCGCTCGACCACTAACCCATCATCGGTCTGGCTAACGGCTATCCGAACCTTGTCGCCCGCCTTCAGGCCTCTCACCAGAAGTGGGTTGGCGACCGGAAACGTCATCGTCATGCCTGGCATGCCGAGGGTGTTGAAGGGCCCATGAGCGAGCGTGACTGTGGTGTCGTCTATATCGACGATCTGCCCATCTGCCTCATGTAAACGAGGCGACGCCCCAAGGGCTGAGTCATCGTGAGCCGATGCGATGATGCCCTTCAGGCTGGCCTCCGAGTCCAGCAGAAACTGGCCCGATGCGACGACCTTCTGTCCTTCTTCCAGACCTTTGACAATTGCAGTTTTGCCATCGGTCTCCTGTCCTAGCTGTACCTCCACCGGACGGTAGTGACCCGAATCCTCGGCACGCATGACTAGCGCTCGCCGTCCGGTTCGAATGACAGCCTCGCTGGGCACCCATAGTACGCTGTGCTCGCTCGTGCTGCGCAGACGTACCTGTGCCGTAAGACCTGGTCTGAGTTGTCCGTCGGGATTGGGAAGCTCGACCCTCACTTGAATCGTGCGGCTGTCAGGGTTTGTCTCGGGCAGAATAGCGCTGACCTTACCTGCCAAGGTTTTGCCTGGAAAAGCCGGGAACTGAGCCTCGACGATTTGCCCTGTCTGGAGCGATCCGGCTTGAGATTCTGGAACGGCGACGGCCAGCCAGACGCTGCTCAAACCATTGATACGGGCCAGCGTTGCACCGGCAGTTAAGGTCATGCCCGTGCGAAGGTTCAGCTCCTGAAGGGCGCCCCCAATGGGGCTGCTGATCGTCACGTAGGGCTGAACCTTACCCCTGCGCTCCACTTGAGCAATCAGGCCCGGTGGCATGCCCGTCAGCCGCAGCCGCTGCCGCGCTGCTGCGAGAAGCGTTGCGTCACCTCGGGCCTTGAGCGCCAGGAACTCTGTTTGAGCAGCTACCCAGTCCGGTACAAGAACTTCGGCCAGTGGCGCGTTGGCTGGAAGGACATCACCCGGCGCGAGCCCATATACGCGCTCGACAAACCCATTGGTACGCGCTTGAACCACCGCGACGTCCCGCTCGTTGAAGTTCACGACGCCCGTGACGTCGAGCGTCACGTCCAGCGCACCCCGATTGACGGTGGCAAGTCGAAGACCAAGATTTTGCGTCACGCCAGGATCGATATTGAGGGCCGCTGGATCATCGGCGCCGCTGGCATACTGAGGAACCAGCTGCATATCCATAAAGGGCGACTTCCCCGGCTTGTCGAACTTCTGCTGCGGGTACATGGGGTCGTACCAATACAGCGCCTGACGCTCCTGCGAACCACGGCTATCAGGTACAACGGTTGCCGGAGAAGCATTGACGTGAGGCCGTTCTGCGAACCAGTATCCGCCCGCCGCACCTAAGCCCATGAAAACCGCCGCAATACAAATCGAACTCCACTGTCGGCTCATGGACGTGCCTCTCCATACGCGAAATACAGACGGGCACTCGTCAGCGCCCGTTGCTCCTCCACGTCCACCTGCTTGAGCCGCGCTTCAATGACTTCACGACGGGCCGTGACGACAGCGCTTAAATCGGTTTTGCCTGCTCGATAACTGGCCAGACTGAGTTCAACTTTCTGCTGGGCTAGGGGCACCAAGCTTTCCCGACCGCGTTGCACGGCGCGATTCAGCCGGGCGTCGTCGGCCAAATCGCGCTCCAGTTGCTCTACGTGCTCTCGGGCCAGGGCGTCGCGTTGTGCCTCAACTTGGCTGAGTTCTGCCTGTCTAGCAGCGATCTTCGGATTCTGCCGGGTGTCGGTGAACAGGGGCAGATCCCATGAAAACTGCACGCTGACCATGTCCCCGAATTCACGATTCCGGTGCTGATAATCCAGCTCCCAGCTCCAGTCAGGGCGTTTCTCCGAGACGGCTTCTTGCACCTTTGCCTGTGCCTCTCGGGTCATTGGAACAAAGGCTGCCAGTTCAGGATGGTGTTGCAGCTTGTGCGAGTAGCCAGACGTGTCGGTGGGCCACTCCGGCAGGCTGCCTACCGGTTCGTCATTGCCTGCCGGGCCTATCCACCGTTTGAGGGCCGCCCGCGCCCGAGTCCGCTGAACATCCAGATCATCTTGTCGCTCTGCGAGCAGTGCTGCCTCCTGCATGGGCGAGACTGCTTCGGCGGGTTGTGCTCGACCACCGGCTATCTGCGCCTTAACAGTTTCGGCGAACAGTCCGTTTTCCCGGTAGAACTCCTGAAACAGCGCGTTCTTGCGTTCGACCGAATAGCTGCTTATCCAGGCCAGCGCCGTCGACAGGCGAACGTTGAGACGTTCAACCTGGCGCTCGGCTGCGGCGCGCTCGATGGCCGCATCGGCCACCTCAATGCGCGCTCGGCGCTTGTCGCTGTTGGGCATCTCCTGTCTGATTCCGACCATCTGCATAGTCATGAAATCATCATTGACGCTCCAGCGATCCGGGCCTCCGATTGGGTAGTTTTGCAGGCCTGCTATCAGTTTGGGATCGGGTAATTCGCCGGCGGGTATGGCTGCGCTGCTGGCGGCCCGGATGTTGGCATCTTGTGCGGCGAGCGAGGGCGCGTGCGTATCTGCCAGGCGTAACGCTTCATCAAGCGTCAGGGTGCCAGCAAAGCCGTGCGCTGCCATTACGCTTGCCATCAAACCGACCACGGCGGGCCAGCCAATGCGATAGCACTTGGCATTCATCAGTTTTATTCCTGTGATCATCCACCGCATGCGAAATATAACCGCGCACGGCCTGTCCATTTCGCGAGGGCAAAAAGGGCCTTAATGTCAAAAAGGAATTAAGCGCGTGGCGGTCGCCACACACCGGATGAAGTGCCTACAGGCGCGGAGTCGCTAACAAAAAACCCCATAACGGCATTAAGGGGAGACGCAGGCGGCCTGAAGGCCAGCACTTCGACGATGCTGCCATTCTTGCACTCTTGACCTGATTTACAGGGTTTGCTGTGATCAGCAGAGCTTTTCATGTCGTTACAACAGTCCATCCCCATGTCGGCCATCATCACCATGCCCGTGGTCTTCATAGGGCAAGGTTCTGTGGGTGCCTGAACACCCGCCATCCCGGTTAAAGGAAGCGTGAGGCTGATCAGAAAAATGAGGCACAACCGCAGATAACGTTTCATACCACTGCACTGTAGGGGATGAGCACCACAAGGACAATAAGGGCAGCCTGGCCAGCCCAAACCGATCGCTTAGAGGCAATCACAGCAAGTGCGGATTAAGCCAATGTTACGCCCCAGGAAGCAAGCGTGAGCATGCTTCGCCCTCATGCAGTCGGATGGCTACTTGCTGGTAGGCGAAAACTGATTACCACGCAAATCATCAGCAAGCAGCAAAGCACACTTAACATTGGTGCTGGGCCAAATGTATCCAGCACCAAGGCGGCCAGGATAGGGCCGCAAGCCTGAGCAATCAAAATTGGGCGGGCCAGCAATCCCATTCGTGACCCGTACCCCTGAGCACCAAACAATGCCAGAGGCAGTGTTCCGCGAGCAATTGTGAGAATGCCGTTACCTGCTCCATAGAGGACAATTGCGACGAATGAGAGCCACGGTTTTCCCGCGATCAGTAAGCCAACCCCGAACAGGCAAAGGAGCACGCCCACACGTGCCGACCATGTCGGATGCAGGTTTCTGCCGACTGAAAACTCTGCGATCCGCGCCGCGACTTGGGCCGGGCCGATCACCATGCCAATTGCCAAGGCAACGGCGGTCGCAATCCCTAACTGCTTGAGAGCGTCCAGAAGATGTACAGAGACGCTCGATACGACCAGCGCTAAGACAGTCAGCATCATCCCGATGAGCAGAAACAATCCGCTAGCCTGCCTTGGGGTACGCGTCGTGTGGCCATTTCCGGTTATCACAGGCCTAACGGGTTGCTTTGCGCTACTGGGGATCATCAGGGCATGAACAGGTAACCCGATAAGCAAATGGACGGCGGCCATGCAAAGGCAGGTTCCCCGCCAGCCAAGCCACTCCTCCATGGCGGCCATTGCGGGCCAGCCCAGCGTACTGGCGAATCCACCCAGCAGCGTTAAGCCTGTGATCGATGTTCGGGCCCCTTCGCCGAGAAGCCGCCCCAGGGTTGAAAAGGCCGCATCGTAAAGCCCTGCCGCCATAGCGATGCCAATCAAACTCCATGCGAAATAATACGTCGGTAGGTTTTCAGCCACCCCCATCGTGGCAAGGCCCATGGCAAGAAGAAATTAGCTGAGCGCCATCGCCACTCGGCCCCCGTGTCGGTCGATGTGCCGCCCTACGGTGGGGGACGTTGCTCCCGCGAGCAACATCCCCCACGACAGACCTCCAACGACACTGGTGATCGACCAGCCCGTCTCCCTCGCAATCGGAGCGGCGAGAACTGCAGGCAGATAGTAGGTAGAGCCCCACGCAAGAATCTGATTGATACCCATTGCCCAAACGAGCTTGGTTCGGTTGACCGCAGGGTGTAACACCTCGGGAAGACTCACTGGCTGAACTCGTTCTGGTTGGCTAGCCGTACTGGAGTGATGGGGCTGTTGTCCGCCAACATAGCTTCGTTGACGGTGCACCACTCACGCGATTATTGTTGCAGCTAACAACAAATGTGTGACGATTATGCCTAAGCGGAAAAAAGATCAGTTGTCGCAAGATGCCGAGGATCTGTACGAGGCGTTAAACCAGCTTGTCCGCGTTTACCAGTTTCGAGACCGAGACCGAATCTGCTGTTACGACGTTTCGGTCACACAATGTTACGCGGTCGAAACGCTGGTCAAGAAAGGGCCCCTGCGCCTCCACGTCTTGGCTGAAGAGATGTTTTTGGACAAGAGCACGGCGAGCCGGGTAATCGATGCGCTCGAACGCAAAGGGTACGTCTCACGCGTTGAGGATGGTGAAGACCGCCGCGCTGTGAAGCTTCAGGCCACGGGCGCTGGCAGGGAGCTCTACGAGAAAATTAGGAACGGCCTGGTCGCTGAAGAGAAAGCAATGATTGAGAACCTTTCAGCCGAAGCCAGGCAGGGAGCGCTGACCGTGGTCAGACAACTCACCCGAGCTACCGAAAAACGGTGTGGCGTCTCAAGTGGGACTTGCTCAGACCCCAAGCAACCGAGTTAGAGCTGTTTTTTTGCCTTAAATGTTGCTACTACCAACCAACGGAGTTACCTATGCGCATCCGTCCCGCCGAGCCCAGTGACGCACCTACGATAGCTGCCATCTACAACCAAGGGATTGAGGAAAGAAGTTCGACGTTCGAGACGACACTTCGAAACCCAAAAGACATGCTTGAACGACTCCAGGCAAGTGATCGCTACCCTGTCCTGGTATTACTTAACGTGGACGACCAGGTTATAGGGTGGGCGAGTCTGAGCGTATACCGCGCTCGCGCTTGCTACGACGGCATTGCTGACTTTTCAATTTACTTGAGCGGTGAGGTTCGAGGTCAGGGGCTGGGCAGGCATCTGCTTCAAGCACTGCTTAAAGAGGCGCAAGCACGGGGTTTCTGGAAAGTCCTTTCCCGCGTATTTAGCTTCAACCGTGCCAGCCTTGCATTGTGCAAAGCATGCGGTTTCCGCCAAGTGGGGGTGTATGAGAAACATGCCTGCCTTGATGGTCAGTGGATCGACTGCGTGATTGTCGAACGACTTTTTCCTGAGAACCAGGCCAGCGGCATTGCCCCTGTCGTTGGATCAAGCACCGAAACAGGTGGGCTAAGCACCTGTTGACCGTTCCTCCATTTCACAACTACAGCCAGACCTCGCTCTTGAACTCAGGGTCAGGTCTGCAGAAATGGTCACGTCTCGGCAGCTTCGTATCTCCATCTTGGTCAATTCCCGCACCCTCGACATTCGCCGAGGCTCCTTCAGCGCGGGTTGTTTGTGCAACGTGGCGAGCGTGCATTTCACAGCACACCGTGCAACAGCCTGCGCTGGAGGCTTATGGATTACTTCTTAAGCAAGCGCAGTCCGTTCAGCACTACTAGAACGCTCACCCCAACGTCGGCGAACACTGCCATCCACATCGTGGCCATCCCTACCAAGGTAAAGACCAAAAACACTGCCTTGATGCCAATCGCGAACACGATGTTCTGCTTGAGAATGCTCGCGGTCTGACGGGAGAGACGAATGAAGGCCGGAATCTTTCTGAGGTCATCATCCATCAGCGCCACGTCGGCGGTTTCGATGGCCGTATCGGTGCCTGCTGCAGCCATTGCAAAACCGATCTGGGACTTGGCTAGGGCAGGTGCATCATTGATGCCGTCCCCTACCATTCCTACGACATGGCCGTCCGACTGTAAGCTTGCAATGGCCGTGAGCTTGTCAGCTGGCAACAGGCTTCCTTTCGCTTGGTCAATACCCACCGCTTGAGCGATGGCCGCTGCCGTGTGGTTGTTGTCACCCGTGAGCATGACGGTCTTGATACCAAGTTGATGCAGTTCTTCAATCGCTTTCTGGCTCGACTGCTTGACGGTATCAGCAACTGAAAATATGGCCAGCGCGCTAGATGAATCGCTCAGCACGACAACGGTCTTTCCCTGCATTTCCAAAGCAGTCACACGCGATTCCAGCGAGGCGTTGCACAGCCCAAGCTCTTCCAGCAACCGGTGGTTACCCAGGTGGTACTGCTTACCCTCAATGGTTCCCCTGATCCCTCTCCCTGGCAATGCGGAGAAGTCATCGACTTGCTTGGCCTGCGTCGCATCCTGATCGCGCGCAACCGCCAGCGAAACTGGGTGATCAGACCTGCCGCCCAAGCTTGCCGCGATCGTGCGCAATTCAGCTTCAGGTCGGTCGATCAAACTATAAAAGTCAGTCAGCACTGGCTTGCCATGAGTGATGGTGCCGGTCTTGTCCAACGCGACGTAATCCATCTTGGCACCGATTTCAAGATAGATACCGCCCTTGACCAGGATCCCTTTACGCGCCGCAGCAGCCAGTCCGCTGACAATCGACACCGGGGTCGAAATGACCAGGGCGCACGGACAAGCCACTACCAGCAAGACCAAGGCTCGGTAAACCCAGTCGAACCAGGCCCCGCCCATGAAAATGGGTGGGATAACTGCAACCGCCAGCGCGAAAAAGAATACTGACGGGGTGTAGTACTTCGCGAACTGATCGACAAAACGCTGTGTGGGCGCACGCGAGCCCTGGGCTTCTTCTACAGCATGGATGATACGGGCCAGCGTGGTGTTATTGGCTTTTGCAGTAACACGGTATTCAAACGCACCGGCTTCATTGATCGAGCCCGCGTATACCTTGTCGCCCAGAGTTTTCTCGATGGGCATGCTTTCGCCGGTAATCGGGGCTTGGTTCACTGTCGAGTGGCCACGTTCGATTTCGCCATCCAGGCCGATTCGCTCACCGGGACGCGTGCGAACGAGGTCGCCGATGTCCACAGTTTTCGCGTCCACTTCCTCCCATTGCCCCTCTGCTTGCCTCACAGTCACGCGATCAGGCGACAGGCTCATCAAGCCTTGGATCGCATTTCGAGCACGATCCAGCGATTTTGCCTCTATCAGCTCCGCTATGGTGAAGAGGAACATCACCATAGCCGCTTCTGGCCATTGGCCAATGAGCACCGCGCCTGTGACCGCAATGGACATCAGCGTATTGATGTTCAAATTCAAATGCCGGATCGAAATCCAGCCTTTTTTGTAGGTGGCCGGCCCGCAGATCGCTATGGAAAGCAGGGCAACCATGGCCACAACCCATTCCGGCGCAGCTGACGTCAAATGCAAGATCTCAGCACCGACCGCTGCGACACCTGCCACACCTAGAGGCCACCACGGAGTCTTCGGGGCTGCTGGGGCCGGCTGGCTGCCGCCTTCTTCTGCAACCACAGCCGACATCCCCAGGCTGCGAATAGCTTCTAACGCCCTATCAAGAGTCTCTGGCTGATGCGTAAGAATGACGGCGCGTTGAGGGATGTTGAACTCCAGCCCCTCCACTCCCGCAAGTGTTTTGAGCTTGGCGCGAATGAGACTTTCCTCTGCCGAGCAGTCCAGCTGGGCGACTTGGATCTTCGTGGTTCTGGCGGCATCCAGCCGCTGCGCAGTCATTCCCAGGGTAGAGATTGCCTTGGCAATTACAGTCGTATCCGCAAGGGTATGCCACACGCCGAGCGTTCTTTTCATCATGTTAAATTCGAGTTTCTCGACACCCGCCATCTTGCCCAGCTTGCCTTCGATCATGGCCTGTTCTGTGGGGCAGCACATCTGACTGATATGGAAAGTATTGAACGACGCACCTGCGGAGGATTGGCTTTGGGGTGTATCACCTAGGTCGGCTAGCTCAGGTGTCACACAGCATTGTGATTTAACACTTTCAGAGGGCGTGCAGCAGCCACCAAGAGCACGCTCGACGCTGGGCATCGGACTGCGCATCTCCTTAGTTGAATTAGCTGGTTCGCTGAGGGTGTAGAGCTGGCTCGAACCGGCAGATGCCAACTGAGTTTGCGAGCCAGAAGAGCAGCACGTCGCTGCCGGAGCATCCGACGCCAAGCCATCGCGAGTGCCGCAGTAGGGCGAAACAGCGCTGCCCAGCCCGCTGACCGTGCTCTCGTGGTTTGGCACCCATGTTTCAACCGCTCGTTCAGCCTTTTCGGCGACGGCGGGGGAACCGTTCGGTTCGCCGCAGCACTTCTTCATTTCGTTACCCTCAGCAAGTCATGCTGCGAGTAAACACCCTGAAGTGGCTACAGGGTCAAGTCCCAAAAGGCTCGACTCGATACCATGGAGGGTCACTGCGCGGGATAGTCAGCCACGACCAGCTCTTTACCCTGCGTGGTCAAACCAATGACCTGATAGGCGCTTTTACGATTGCCTGATTCCATACCAGGGGAACCCATGGGCATGCCTGGCGCGGCGACACCCATGAGATCTGAGCGCTTAGCCAACTCGGCAATCTGCTGCACGGGCACATGGCCCTCTACGAACTTCCCATTTACTACGCCGGTGTGGCATGAGCCCAGTTTATCGGGCACGCCCAGCTTGGCCTTGACTGCACTCATGTTGTCTTCCAGGTGATCGTTCACCGTGAAGCCATTGTCTCGCAGGTAGGCGATCCATTTGGAGCAGCACCCGCAGTTCGGATCTCGGTGTACGTCAATGGTCTGGGCTGGAGCAGCTTGAACCAGTGACACAGTGCCTACTGCAATGAGCATGGCAATGCGACGCCCTGCGATTTTCATACTTGGCAATTTCATGTGTGTGCTCACGTTAATATAGAAAATACAGCCTGGGCTCGTCGCACTTGGCTCAATGCAGCCTCATGGAGAAAACGGCGCACTACAAGCCATGAATATGTAACACGTTGTATCCGTCAATCCGGTCTGCCGCTCACCGTTTTTGAGTGTTTAAGCTTATGCGCTTTTGGGGAATATCAGCTTGAACGTCGTCGGGCCGTCGAGCTCGCTTTCTACGGTCACATGGCCTTCATGGAGGCTCATGATGCTTCGCACGATGGCTAGACCCAGCCCAGTTCCACCCTGTTGCCTGGAGCGACTAGGGTGGACACGGTAAAACCTGTCAAAAATCCTAGGCAGGTGCTCAGCTGCGATTCCCTCCCCAGTATTGCGTACCGCCAGTAAGGCCTCGGTTCGGCTTTCTGCAAGCTCCAATGCGACTGTGCTCCCAGCAGGGCCGTGCCTGATAGCATTCGAGAGAAGGTTTGAGATCGCTCTTTGTATCATCAGCGTCTCACCATGGGCATGTGCATACCCTCTAATGACCAAAGACATACCCTTGTCTTCAGCCGAGTGCGAGAACAGCTCCGTCACTTTCTCCGCTTCGCTGCGCAGATCAATCGACGCGGTCGCTAGAGGCAGAGATGGCTGACTGACGCTCGCTAGGAATAGCATCTGTGAAACCATGCGCGAGAGCCGTTCCAGCTCTTCAGTGCATGATTCCAGCACCTGCTTGTATTCCGAAGGCGGACGCTCTCTTGAAAGCGTCACCTGAGCCTTGCCCATCAGATTGTTCATAGGCGAGCGGAGCTCATGGGCAAGGTCGTCAGAAAACTGTGCAAGCTGCTGCACGTCACTATCGAGCCGATGGAGCATGAAATTGATAGCGTGGGCCAGATCTCGGAGCTCATCAGGAAGGCCATCCACTTTCATCCGATGAGAGAGATCACGCGCAGATACCATCGCAGCGACTTTCCGAAACGCACGCAGCGGCTTTAGCTCTCGATGAACAAACCACCAGGCGCCGCCGCCTACCAAAAGAAGGATCAGTGGAACCGCAAAGAGGGAAGATTTCACATAAGCGTTTAGGAGAGCGACGTCGCTTTTCCTGTCCAGGGAAAGCAGCACGAGCACATGCTGACCATTGAGCAGCCGTACCACCCTGTAGGCCATTAAGGTTTCTTGGCCTTCTGGGCTTGTCAGGTGTAGGAAATCCTTAGACCGACCATCTGTTTCAGGAATAGGCAGCTCCTTTCCCTCATCGCCACCTAAGGACAACAGCTGTCTTCTTGGCGAACTGGAATCCAGGATTGTCAGCGTGTAGTCATCATGGCCAATGATCTGATCGCGAAGGTTATGCGGGTGCAGAACTACTTCGGCCACCGAGCTTAAGCCCTCCGCCAAGCTATGCTCGATCTGGCTAAGCTTTTCATTAAGCGCATCCACAGCCCGCGCATCAAGCTGGCGCGAAAGGGTCGCATACGCTAACGTCGCCATAATCAGCACCAGGAGCGCACAGAAGATACTCACTGTCAGCCCTAAGCGCATGGACAGTCTGGTAGGCCTCACTCCCGAGCTTCCAGCACATATCCAACACCGCGCAGGGTGTGAATCAGCTTGCGGTCGAACGGGTCATCTATCTTCGCCCTGAGTCGACGTATCGACACCTCTACTACGTTGGTATCGCAGTCGAAATTCATGTCCCATACCATAGAAATGATTTGTGTCCGGGACATGACTTCACCGCTATGGCGCATCAGCAAATGAAGAAGAGCGAATTCTTTGGTAGTTAGGTCGATGCGCTGGGTGCCGCGAAAGGCTCGGTGCCTACCTTGGTCAAGCTCAAGATCCGCCACGCGGAGCACTTCGGGCAGCCCCGACTGCTCGCTTCGGCGCATCAGTGTCCGGATCCTGGCCAATAGCTCGGGAAACTCAAAGGGCTTGACGAGGTAGTCGTCGGCACCCATTTCGAGACCTTTTACTTTTTCTTCCAAGCGTCCACGCGCCGTCACCATTATAACTCGCGTATTGCAAGTTTTTCTAAGTTCTCTCAACACCTCCCAGCCTTCCATCACCGGCAAGTTAACATCCAAAATTACAATGTCGTAAACTTGGCTTTGAGCAAGGTGCAGACCATCAATGCCAGTTTTAGCTATATCAACTACATAGCCACTTTCCGACAGACCTTGATGCATGTACTCGGCAGTTTTGAGCTCGTCCTCTACAACAAGGATTCGCATAGAAGACATCCTCTATAAATTACATTATCTGACTTACGAGCTATAGATTTTTTTAGATGCCCGGCGCCGTTATTTTCACAGAATTTTCACAAGACCCTGTGCGTAAAGGGATTTTAAAGCCTGTAGCAGGTTCAGGGTCAAGGTTCCTGACATAAAGAATTGGCCCGGTGCACGCTGACTGCACCCGACTACCCATGCAGAAAACAACTAAGGTGTTACTCCATATTTCCGTCGAAGACCTGCTACCTGACTACCTTAATCCAAACCCAAGAAACCCGCTGCCAGATAACGAAATTGTAATTTTCCTGCAACCCTTGTGATAGCCGCAGATCTCTAGAGTCCTCGCACCTACTTTGTCTAGCTATAGACCGAGTTTCGCCTGCTCGTATCGAGCTGACCCTGTTGAACGACTGGAGAAGTGCAGTGCTTGGGCTTGGAAATTTTTCAGTAGCGACGCGCACTTTAAGATGTGCTTACGCACTCGGCGTCTTGTCCCTTCTGATGGTGCCACTTAGCGCTGCGGCGCTGGACAAATCGCAAAACATATCCTTGCAAGAGGCAATTGAGGCTGCGTTTTCACGCAACCCGGATCTTGCTGCTGCCCGGTGGGAGATCCAGATCTCCGAGGGGGAGAGACAACAGGCCGGGCTGATGCCAAATCCCGAATTGTCGTGGGAGGTAGAAGATACCCGCCGCAGCACCAGCACCACCACGGTCATGTTGAGTCAGGCACTTGAGCTGGGTGGCAAGCGGGGCGCCCGCATTGACGTAGCAGATCGTGGGCAAGATGCGGCAAGGATCGAGCTGGAGCGTCGGGGCAATGAGTTGCGCGCCGATGTGGTGCAGGCCTACTTTGCAGCGTTTAGGGCACAGACCGGGCTTGATCTGGCCAAGCAGTCGCAGGGCCTCGCACAGAGGGGTTTGGAGGTAGCCGAAGGTCGAGTTCGTGCGGGTAAGTCCTCACCAGTCGAGGCCACCAGAGCCCAGGTGCAGCTTGCAGAGACAGACCTTCAAGCGCGGCGGGCACTGACCCTTAAAATCAACGCTTATCGAGAACTGGCCAAGGCAACGGGATCTGCTGTGATCTCTTTCGACAGGTTGGACGGTGCTGATCTGTCGAAGATTGTAGCGCCGCCCTCAATGAAACTGTTGAGCGCGCTGAGTCAGTCCGCCGAGCTCCGCCTGGCTGAAGCGCAAATACAGCGAACTGAAGCAACCTTAGGATCGGAACGAGCACAACGTGTGCCGGATTTGACCGTTAGCGTTGGCAGCCAGTACAGCCGCGAAGACCGAGAGCAGGTAAACGTCGTTGGCATGTCCATGCCCCTTCCGCTGTTCAATCGTAACCAAGGCAATGTCTTGGCCGCCTCTCGTCGTGCAGATCAGGCCCGAGATCTGCGCAACGCCGCAGAGCTAAGACTTCGCACCATAGTCCAATCGGCTCTGGATCAATGGACAACCTCTTCACGGGAGGTCGAGTCCTACAATCGAGTCATCCTGCCGGCAGCCCAAAACGCTGTAGACACTGCCACACGCGGTTTTGAAATGGGCAAATTCGGTTACCTGGAAGTACTCGACGCTCAGCGCACGCTCATTGATGCACGCACCCAGTACCTGGAATCCATGGCTACGGCGACTGATGCCAGGGTAACCGTGGAGCGCATCTATGGCGATCTCAGTCGCCTGTCCCCTAATCCGTAAATCTCGCTAATCCGAACTTATCGGGCACATTGCATGCGATGCATGCAGGTGGTCGTCAGGAGCATTCATGAATAAAACACGGGGCATAACAATCGCTGTGGCGGTCGTTGCCATCATTGGTCTGGGTAGCGTTGCGGTAGGCGGCAAGATGCCGCCGGTTGTGGCTGAGGTTCAAGCTGCTGGCGATGGACATGACAAGGAATCCGGTGACGCTCACGGCGAAGACGGACATGACAAGGACGAGCACGGTGCAGCAGGAGAAAAAGAAACTGGCCATGGGGAAAAAGAACATAGCGATGAAGGCCATGGCAAGGAAGGCCACACAGAAGCTGCATCAGAGGGAGCCCACGAAGAGGAAGGCCACCTTGAGCTGACGGCTGAGCAAATCACTGCCGCTGGTATTGAGGTCGTAGCCGCTGCACCTCGACAGATGAGTACGTCTGTGACATTCCCCGGCGAAATTCGCTTCGATGAAGACCGCACCTCTCACGTAGTGCCTCGCGTAAGCGGCGTAGTCGAGTCTGTGAGGGTTGACCTGGGGCAGACCGTGAAAAAAGGCCAGGTGCTGGCTGTGATTGCCAGCCAACAGATCTCGGATCAGAGAAGCGAGCTGAGCGCTATCCAGAGGCGCCTTGAACTGGCACGGCTGACCATGCAGCGCGAGAAAGAGCTGTGGCAGAACAAGATTTCTGCCGAACAGGACTACTTGCTGGCCCGCCAGGCGTATCAAGAGGCAGAGATCAATCTGGCCAATGCGCGGCAGAAACTCGGAGCCATTGGGGCAAATCTGAACGCGTCTGCAGGAAACCGGTATGAGCTCGTGGCCCCCTTTGATTCCGTGGTCGTGGAAAAGCATCTGAGTATCGGTGAGATGGTGAATGAGGCCAGCACCGCGTTCACTTTGTCAGACCTGACGCGTGTATGGGCAACCTTTGGCGTCACACCAAAAGACTTGAACAAGGTCGTCGTTGGCAAGCCGGTGACAGTCAGCGCACCTGATCTGGACGCAAAAGTTGAAGGCCGTGTGAGCTACGTCGGCAGCCTGCTGGGCGAACAGACAAGGGCTGCAGTGGTGCGAGTCATTTTGCCCAATCCTGAGGGTGCCTGGCGTCCAGGGCTTTTTGTATCAATCGACGTGACAGCGGACAAGGCCCAAGCGGCTGTCAGCCTTCCTGAGTCAGCTATTCAAACCGTTGAGGACAAGCCTTCGGTGTTCGTGCGCAATCCAGAGGGATTTCAATTACAGCCGGTGACCATGGGTCGACGTGACGGTGGTTACGTAGAAGTCGTTCAAGGCCTGGCCGCAGGTACCCAAGTGGCCTCTACAGGCAGCTTCATTCTCAAGTCAGAGCTTGGTAAAGGCTCGGCTGAGCACGCCCATTGATCCGCGTCGCACGAGTACAAACCCATGTTTGAACGGTTGATTCAATTCGCGATAGAACAGCGCATTGTCGTAATGCTGGCTGTCCTGCTGATGGCTGGGCTAGGCATTGCCAGCTACCAGAAACTTCCTATTGATGCAGTCCCTGACATTACCAATGTCCAGGTACAGATCAACACATCTGCACCAGGTTTCTCGCCGCTCGAAACAGAGCAACGGATCACCTATTCGATTGAAACCAGCATGGCCGGCTTGCCAGGGCTCCAGCAGACACGTTCGATGTCACGGTCGGGCCTGTCGCAAGTCACCGTCATTTTTGAAGACGGTACGGATCTGTTCTTTGCTCGCCAGCAGGTCAGCGAACGGCTGCAGGTTGCCAAGGATCAGCTTCCTGAAGGCGTTGACGCAGTGATGGGGCCGGTCTCGACGGGTCTGGGGGAAATCTTCCTTTGGACAGTCGAGGCAGCCGAGGGCGCTCTTAAGGAGGACGGAACGCCCTACACCCCGACCGACCTGCGGGTCATTCAGGACTGGATCGTCAAGCCGCAACTGCGCAACGTCCCAGGCGTGGCTGAAATCAATACCATCGGCGGCTTCGCTAAGCAGTATCAGATCGCTCCAGACCCTAAAAAACTGGCCGCTTACAAGCTGACGCTCAACGATTTGGTAGTGGCCTTGGAGCGCAACAACGCGAACGTCGGAGCGGGCTACATTGAGCGCGGTGGGGAACAGCTGTTGATTAGGGCACCTGGTCAGCTCGCCACTGCCGAAGATATTGCGAACATTGTAATTGCTAACGTGCAGGGCACGCCTATCCGCGTCAAAAGCGTTGCGGATGTAGGTATCGGCCAGGAGCTACGATCAGGCGCGGCGACCGAGAATGGGCGTGAGGTAGTGCTGGGCACGGTCTTCATGCTGATCGGGGAAAACAGCCGCACCGTTTCACAAGCGGTAGCTGCCAAACTGGCAGACATCAACCGAACGTTGCCCAAAGGTGTCCAGGCCGTAACGGTCTACGACCGCACCAATCTTGTTGAAAAGGCCATCGCAACCGTCAAGAAGAACTTGATTGAAGGGGCAATCCTGGTCATCGCGATCCTCTTTCTGTTCCTTGGGAACATCCGGGCTGCCTTGATTACGGCGATGGTGATTCCGCTGGCCATGTTGTTTACCTTCACAGGTATGTTTGCCAACAAAGTCAGTGCCAACCTCATGAGCCTGGGCGCACTGGATTTCGGCATCATCGTCGACGGAGCCGTTGTAATCGTCGAGAACGCGATTCGCAGGCTGGCTCATGCTCAGCAAAAGCATGGACGGATGTTGACCCGAGGGGAGCGATTTCATGAGGTTTTCGCTGCCGCAAAAGAAGCACGTCGACCTCTGATTTTTGGTCAGCTCATCATCATGGTCGTCTACCTGCCGATCTTTGCCTTGACGGGCGTTGAAGGCAAAATGTTCCACCCGATGGCATTCACCGTCGTCATTGCTTTGCTCGGCGCCATGATTCTTTCCGTGACATTCGTCCCTGCTGCGATCGCCATGTTCGTCACCGGCAAGGTCAAGGAAGAAGAAGGCGTCGTCATGCGCACAGCACGCCTTCGCTACGAACCTGTGCTGAAATGGGTGCTTGGCCACCGCTCGATAGCCTTCTCAGCCGCGTTCTTGCTGATCGTCCTGTCGGGTTTTACCGCCAGCCGAATGGGCAGCGAGTTTATCCCCAGCTTGAGCGAAGGTGACTTTGCCTTGCAGGCACTCCGGGTGCCAGGAACAAGCCTGAGTCAATCGGTGGATATGCAGCAACGCCTGGAGAAAGCGGTCATCGAGAAGGTGCCTGAAGTAGAGCGGATGTTCGCTCGAACCGGTACAGCTGAAATCGCAGCCGATCCAATGCCGCCCAACATCTCCGACAGCTACGTCATGCTCAAACCACAGAGTGAGTGGCCCGATCCAGGAAAGTCACGGGAGGCATTGATTGCCGATCTACAGAAGGCTGCCGCGAGTGTGCCGGGCAGTAACTATGAGCTGTCCCAGCCCATACAACTGCGTTTCAACGAACTGGTGTCCGGGGTTCGAAGCGACGTTGGGGTGAAGGTGTTTGGCGATGACATGGAGGTACTGAACCAGACGGCAGCCAAGATCGCCGCTGCCCTGCAAAAAGTGCCTGGAGCTTCTGAGGTCAAGGTAGAACAGACCACCGGCCTGCCGGTGCTGACAATCAATATTGACCGGGACAAGGCTGCTCGCTACGGCCTGAATGTGGGAGATGTCCAAGACGCCATTGCGATCGCTGTGGGTGGTCGACAGGCGGGAACGTTGTACGAAGGTGACCGCAGATTCGACATGGTCGTGCGCCTGTCCGAGAAGCTTCGAACCGATGTTGCTGGCTTATCGAGCTTGTTGATTCCTGTCCCGGCCAGCGCGGGCAGTACTGATCAGCAGATTGGTTTCATCGCGCTATCGCAAGTCGCGAGCCTTGATCTGGTACTAGGGCCTAACCAAATTAGCCGGGAAGATGGAAAGCGCGTAGTCGTCGTCACTGCCAATGTCCGTGGGCGAGACCTGGGGTCATTTGTATCGGAAGCTGCCGACACCATCGAAAATGGCGTGCAGATACCGGCAGGCTATTGGACAACATGGGGCGGGCAGTTTGAGCAGTTACAATCTGCGGCCAAGCGGCTACAGATCGTGGTACCAGTAGCATTGATGATGGTGCTGGCCCTGCTTTTCATGATGTTCAACAACCTCAAGGACGGTTTGCTGGTCTTTACCGGTATTCCGTTTGCATTGACCGGTGGCGTCATGGCGCTGTGGCTTCGGGACATACCACTGTCCATTTCAGCGGGCGTTGGTTTCATTGCGCTGTCTGGCGTCGCAGTGCTCAACGGGCTGGTCATGATCGCGTTTATCAAAAATCTTCGAGAAGAAGGGCGCTCTCTGAGCGACGCTATCAACATCGGGGCATTGACACGCCTGCGCCCGGTGTTGATGACGGCCCTCGTTGCCTCGCTCGGGTTCATACCCATGGCCTTGGCTACCGGCACAGGGGCTGAGGTTCAGCGCCCATTGGCCACCGTAGTGATCGGCGGCATCCTGTCGTCGACGGCGCTGACCTTACTGGTGCTCCCGGCGCTGTACCAATGGGCATATCGCCGGGAGGAGGACTGATCGAGCCTCCCCCCTCAAAGCAAGCTCGCGGCAACTCTGCCGCGAGCGTCAGGAATGGTGCAGGTGCCCATCCTCATGATGATCGTCCGCTGAATGATCATCATCGTGGAAGCCGTCATGCTCCAGCTGGATGGTGCAGTGGCCGATCTCGAACTGCTCAGTAACCAAAGCGGTAATTGACGCCAGAATGGACTGACCGTCCATAGAGCTTTGCGAAATGACCACATGGACGCTCATCACGTTCTTGCCGCTGGTGACCGACCAAACGTGTAAATCATGGACAGCTTGGACACCCGTCACAGAGAGTATGGCTTGTTCTACTTTGTCTAAATCGATGCCGTTGGGCACGCCCTCAAGCAGCACATTCATACTCTCGCGTAGTAGCGTCCAGGTGCGAGGAAGCACCCATAAGCCTATGGCCGCAGCGACCAGTGAGTCCACCCATGCCCAACCGGTATACCGAATCACGATAGCGGCAACGATCACCCCTATCGAGCCGAGCATGTCACTCCAGACCTCCAGATAAGCGCCCTTCACATTCAGGCTTTCACCACTTGCAGCGCCCAACAGGCGCATCGAAATCAGATTAACCACAAGACCTAGGACGGCCACAATCAACATGCCAGTCGATTGAATGGCGGAGGGATTGAAGAGCCTCTGGTAAGCCTCATAGAGAATATAAAGAGCCACGAGGAACAGCAGGATCGCGTTGAACGCTGAGGCCAGAATCTCAAACCTCGCGTACCCGAATGTTCGATTCCGATCAGCAGGTCGCTTGGCGATTTGGAAAGCCATCAACGAGATGGCCAGTGCCGCAGAATCTGTGAACATGTGAGCAGCATCAGAAAGCAATGCCAGGCTGCCGGTTATCCATGCGCCGATCACTTCTGCAATCATGAATCCAGTGGTCAGGCCCAGTGCCATCAAGAGCTTCTTTTCATGCCCTGCGCGTACCTGCCCATGGCTGTGACCTGCGCTCATAATGTGTTCCTTGCATCAGATAAAAAGAAGTGCAAACCAGTTTGTATCTGTGAGACAGACGCGTGTTGGAGGTGTTCACCACAGTTCCGAAAAGGCAAAAAAAAGCGCCCCGAAGGACGCTTAAATATTCACCTTTTCCAAAGGAGCTCTTGAGCTTCTAAGGTGAATCCGATGTGATGTGGTTAACCTTCGGATTTCTCCGACACTTGTTTTTCCGTTTTATCTTCGTCCTTTACCAGCCGCTGCGATTCAACGCGCAATTCATTCTTTTCGCGGGCTTCCTGCTGGGCAAGACGGAACTGCTGAGCCGCTTGCATGGAGCGCTCGCTGCCATCTTGGGCAAAGGCCAGGGCGCAAGAAAGAGTTGTGGCCACGAACAGGATCGATTTCACGAGCTTCATATATATCACCGGAAAATTATTGGGCGGCTCCAGAAGTCAGAATTCCTTTCTGTAGAGATTAGGTAAAGCATAACCCTCGCCTGCTAACAGCAACATGATCGCAAGATTACAATATTGTTATGCCAAAGGTAGCGGCAATCGTTCGGAGGATATAGATTTCCGAATCGTAATTCTTGGGCAACCTCCAGGTAATCCCCCCTTCATATAATGGGGATACTTACTAATAGAGGTTCACACTATGCGCCTTATGTCCGCACTGATAGCCACCTGCATTTCTTTAGCTTCTCTGCCATCCTATGCACTCAGTGGCGACTCCTTGGCTCAGGAGTCTATTGAGAAGCATCAAATTGCTATCCAGGCCTATGCAGATAAGAAAGACAAGCCCATGCCAGAGATTATCGAATACAAGTACGGCATGAAACTGGACGTAGCGAAAGTTGTACGACAGACACCGGATACAAAAAGCTGCCAGGTCATACCGCGACTTATGACTTATGAGAACTCAGCGGGTGAGCTAATGACAGTGCAGTACATGGCGCTAAGCGAATGCCGCAATAAACACTGACCCGATGAGCGGACGGCAAGGACTTAAAACGGCCTACCGGACTAACGCATTAAGTATTTTATATTCCGCAGATAAAGGCGCCTTGTATAGGGCGCCTTTTCTTTTGTTACTCAGCTATAACGTCACCATAGCGCCAGGCGTTATGGTTAGGGCGTTACAGGATGCTGAGTGGGTACTCGACTATCAGCCTGACTTCGTCTAGGTCAGATTCAAAGGCCGTAGCTCGTGTCGTGGCCTGACGCATTCGCAGTGACAAGTCTTTCATAGATCCTGTTTGGACGACGTACTTGGCCTCAATGTCACGCTCCCAGCGATGTTGATCGGTCAAGGGGTTTCCTTCTCCATCTCGACGCATATAGACGTTATTCGCATTCGAGTAATCCGCTCCGGTGCCCTTGGCGTAACGGGTCATGAACGACAGACCAGGCAAGCCAAACGGTGACATTTCGATGTTATAGGTGATCATCCATGATCTTTCCTTAGGGGAGTTGAAGTCGCTGTACTGGATCGAGTTCGCGAGATAGATCGAATCGGATTGACGCAGATAATCGAAGTCATCATCGCCTTGGTTACGCTGGTGTGAGAGCGACAGCGTATGTGCGCCGTACTTGACTCCAAGCTTCGCGCTCCAGATGTCGTTATCGAACTCGCCAAGAAGTTTTCTTCCTTCATCTTTTGCATTGTAGTAGTTGAAGTCAGCGGTGAGAGCAAGCGCGTTTGTGATGGGTTGAACATATGAAGCAGAGACGTAGGTTTGATCCCACGCATCTTTCAAACGACTTCCGTAAAGACTGAGGCTTAGCCGATCAGTCGCGTCATACTCGCCTCCGAAGTACCCAACCCATGGTGAGTCCACTGAGCCTGCATAAAACGTAGCAAAATCATCCTGCATCCCGCTGGACGCAGGCTGGCTCATTGCATGAAGGCGCCCTGCTTGAAGGGTCAAGTCGCTGATGCTGTTGTTCACAGCGGTCACCCCTCGGAAGCTCTCTGGGAGCAGGCGCGAATCGCCGAAGGACACGACTGGGGTCGTAGGGAACACGTCTCCCATGTTTACAACGGTATCGAAAGCCCGTGCCTTGATCGAACCACCCAGTTTTGTGTACTCATCTTCGGCATCGCCATTGCCATCAACCGGTAGTACGTCAAATGAGCTCCTGGCGCCGTTACGGCCTCCACCGGTATCGAGCTTGATACCCGTCATCGCAAACGCATCAACCCCAACACCAAAGGTGCCCTGCGTGAAGCCAGATTCAAATCGGCCAATGATTCCTTGTGCCCATGCCTCGGAATACCCATTGCCTGTGGGGCTTGACTCCCCCTTTCGGTGGTCACGGTTCATATAGAAATTCCGGGTGAGTACCGTGAGCGTACTGCCCTCGATAAATCCCTCCTTTTCCTCATCCGCAAAGCTGGTAACGGGTGTAAAACTGGCTGCTGCTGAAATCAAGGCCAGGGATAGTTTCTTCAAGTGAGTCATGTGCGCTCCGTTCGAATCGGCAGATTTTTGTCAATGTCGATCTGGCTTGTTTTGTTATGCGAGCTGCCAGCAGGCGCATTTTGACGAGTCGAACATAACGGCGAGGTGGAGGTAGGATTACAAAAACGAAAGGCAGCCGCAGAGGAACGTATCCCCCTGGGGAACCTCGTAGGTCATGGACGGCGTGACGCCTTGCGTGCGCCGCTGGGGCGCGGCAGGCATGATACGAAACCCGTACCACCTGGATAATCGTGACTATGGAAGAGCTGGTTTATACCTCGATATGCCAAAACAACGGCTTGATCATTTTCGATGCGCTCGGTGAAAGCGAAATGCAAACAGGATTGCGGCTTTACGAGGATTTGCTCGACCACTCCACCGCTATTGGCCGAGCGGGGTACTGCAGTTTCCACAAGATCAAAAGCAAGCAGATGTTGATTGCAGCACTGAGGATGGTGCAGACGGAATGCAGATCAGGCGTTCTCTTTCCCGTACTACATTTCGAGTGCCATGGAGATCCTGCGAAAGGAATCTTCCTGCCCGCCAGCAATGAATATGTCGGATGGGAAGAGCTTGTCCAGGAGATTGCGGCGATTAACCAGGCGACCCGTAATAACACGGCGGTAGTGCTAGCTGTATGCCACGGGTTGGAGATTTCAAAGCTTGTAAGCATCACGGCGCCTTGCCCATTCAACTATCTCATTGCGGCACCTGATGAGGTGCAAGCTGGCTACCTTCGAGACGTCATTCCAGCGTTCTACAAGTCAGTCGTTCAGTCTGGCGATTTGCAGGCAGGGCTTGCCTTGTTAGCTGCCCCTCTGAAGCTATTCCACTGCGGAGAATGGTTTTACCGAACCCTAGCCACTTTTATGGTGACCAGCTTCAACGCTGCAGGGCGTGCTGAAGTCGTAGAGCAGATCGTCACCGACCAGGTAGAAAAAGCCGGGTACCGTAATCGCGAAATGATTCAAGCAGCCCGAGCTAGAGCAAAAGCGTATGTAAAATCACCGCACGGCTTTTACAACCAGGCATCGTCCATTTTCTTCCACGGTAAACTGCCCATTCCCTACGGGGATTTCCGCGCATTTGTGGAGCTCAAGCGGCACTGCAGGTAGACCCCGAGCGACAGGGCTGCCCTTATCACCACATGAGCCATGTTTATGCGCGGATCGACTGTGTAAACGAGCCCTTCTACCTTCGCCGAGCGATTCCGGTTAGACGACAGCAGCTCGGCTATACGCCGCCTCTAAATTCCACTTAATAAATTTTGAAGGCGTGTTGGCCGGACGCTTACGCAGACTCATCACTGCTGAGCCGCCCAGCTTACGGAAATGTAATTACGCCGTTTGTTCGCTTATGGCATCTTCGATGTATCAAGCGCACTAGCTATCTAAAGGGCAAACCCTCAGGAATACACTGCAGTGCGTGCACCTGACTCACAGGACATGAATCGGTATGCAATCCAAAACTTCTCGGCGCACCTTCGTGAAAGGTCTCACCGCAGGCGGAATTCTCGGTGGCTTAGGGCTATGGCGTACGCCTGTATGGGCGGCTCCAAGCTTGGGCGAGACCAGTGCCCTGTCAGGTACAGAATTTGACCTATTCATCGGAGAAACGCCGGTAAACATCACTGGCAATTCCCGTACGGCCATGACCATCAATGGTGGAATTCCGGGGCCTCTGCTGCGCTGGCGTGAAGGAGATACCGTGACCTTGCGGGTCAAGAATCGCCTCAAGGACATGACCTCCATCCACTGGCACGGGATCATTCTTCCCGCGAATATGGACGGTGTGCCGGGCCTTAGCTTCCATGGGATCGAGCCTGATGGCACGTACGTTTACCGATTTAAGGTGAAGCAAAACGGAACGTACTGGTATCACAGTCATTCCGGCTTCCAAGAGCAGGTAGGTGTGTACGGCCCGCTGGTAATCGAAGCAAAAGAGCCCGAGCCTTTTGAGTATGACCGTGAGCACGTGGTGATGCTTACTGACTGGACGGATGAAAATCCTGCTTCGCTGATGAAAACGCTGAAGAAGCAGGCGGACTACTACAACATCCACAAGCGGACAGTCGGTGACTTCATCCAAGACGTAGCGGACAAAGGTTGGTCAGCCACCGTCGCTGATCGCAAGATGTGGGCCGAGATGAAGATGAATCCCACTGACATCGCAGACGTCAGCGGCGCGACATACACCTATCTGATGAACGGCCTGGCTCCTAATTCCAACTGGACGGGCACTTTCAAACGCGGCGAAAAGATCAGATTGAGATTCATCAATGGGTCGGCCATGTCCTACTTTGATGTCCGTATTCCGGGCTTGAAGATGACCGTCGTAGCCGCCGATGGCTTGTATGTCAAGCCTGTGACCGTGGATGAGCTCAGGATCGCCACAGCTGAGACATTCGATGTGATCGTTGAACCGACTCAGGACGCTTACACGCTGTTCGCGCAGTCGATGGATCGATCGGGGTACGCCAGAGGCACCTTGGCCGTCCGGCCCGGTATGGCTGCGCCAGTACCTGAACTTGACCCTCGTCCTCTCGTCACCATGGCCGACATGGGTATGGCCGGTATGGATCATGGCGCGATGGGTGGTATGGGCGACATGGCTGGAATGGATCACAGCAAGATGGCCGGTACGGAAGGCAGCTCAATGCAGGGTATGTCGGGGATGGACGGCGGCGACATGAAAGGTATGAATCATGGCGCTACGCAAGACATGCCCGGCATGGACAGTATGACTGGGATGGATCACAGCAAAATGTCTATGGGTGGCATGGGAGAAATGCAGCAGCACCCGGCCTCAGAGTCCAACAACCCTCTCGTCGATATGCAGGCCATGTCGACGTCGCCAAAGCTTGATGATCCCGGTATGGGCCTTCGCGATAATGGCCGAAAGGTACTGACATACTCTGACCTAAAGAGCACGTTTGAGGATCCAGATGGCCGTGAGCCAAGTCGAACTATCGAACTGCACTTGACCGGTCATATGGAGAAGTTTTCCTGGTCTTTCAACGGCGTGAAATTTTCGGACGCCGAGCCTTTAAAACTGAAATATGGCGAGCGAGTCCGCATCGTTCTCGTCAACGACACGATGATGACCCATCCCATCCACTTGCATGGCATGTGGAGCGACCTTGAAGATGAAAACGGGCAATTCCTTGTCCGCAAACACACCATCGATATGCCGCCAGGTTCAAAGCGCAGCTACCGAGTGACAGCCGATGCGCTGGGACGCTGGGCCTACCACTGCCATCTCCTGTACCACATGGAAATGGGTATGTTCCGCGAAGTGCGTGTAGAGGAATAAGGAGCTGACTATGAGCAATTTCTTTTGCGGGACTCGCATGCATTCAGCTGTATTCACGGTTGCTCTAACCGCTGGTTTTATCCTGCCTGTAGCCGCTGAACCCGGCCAGGGCACGGAAGACGGGAAGATGCAGACAATGGATCACGGACAGATGCCGGGTATGGATCACGGCAAAATGCAGGGTATGGATCATAGCCAGATGCAGGGCATGGATCACAGCCAAATGGAGGGTATGCAGCCCGCCAAGCAGCAGACACAGACCAAAAGCCGGACTCCAATACCGCCTTTAACTGACGCTGACAGAGCCGCAGTCTATAAGGCGCCTGGTGGTCACGAAGTCCATGACACTGCTCTCAATACTTTTTTTATATTTGAGAAGCTGGAATGGCAGGACGCTGATGATGGAAGCGCGCTCAACTGGGAAGCCCAAGGTTGGATAGGTGGCGATGTTGATCGCCTATGGCTGCGCTCCGAAGGTGAGCGCACCAACGGAAAGACTGAAGAAGCCGAGGTTCAAGCGCTTTGGGGCCACTCCATCAGCCCTTGGTGGGATCTGGTCGGCGGAGTTCGTCAAGACTTCAAACCAGGCGACCCTCAAACGTGGGCAGCTTTCGGTATCCACGGCATGGCGCTCTACAACTTCGAGGCTCAGGCTACTGCTTACCTGGGTGAAGGTGGTCAGACCGCTGCCCGGCTGGAAGGAGACTACGACATTCTCCTGACCAATAAGCTGATTTTGCAACCGACGGCAGAACTCAACTTCTATGGCAAAAACGATCCCCAGCGGGGCGTTGGCTCAGGACTGTCTGAAAGTGCGATTGGTCTGCGGCTCCGCTACGAAATCCGCCCAGAGTTCGCACCTTACGTCGGTGTGACTTGGAATCGGGCTTATGGAAAGACCGCTGACTACGCCCGCGATGAAGGCGAAGACAGTAACGAAGCACGCCTGGTGCTCGGTATCCGGGTGTGGTTCTAAATCAAACTTAGCGGCAACAATAATTATCTAACCTCATTACAACAGCTACGCGCTGTGAGGAGCCTTGCATGTCAGTATTTAAATCCTGTTTTGTGGCCGTCGCTCTTTCTTCCAGCCTTCTGCTCAGCGCAGTTGCCCAGGCTCACCCGAAGCTGCTGTCTTCCACTCCAGCTGAAGGCGAGAGCGGCCCTGCTCCTGCGAAGATTGAACTGCACTTTTCTGAAAACCTAGTTACCCAGTTTTCCGGAGCCAAGCTGGTCATGACGGAAATGCCTGGTATGTCTCACTCCCCTATGCCCATGAAAGCCAGCGTTGCAGGAAGTAGCGATCCAAAAACAATGATCCTGACTCCAGCTGCCCCCCTCACCGCTGGCACCTACAAAGTAGAATGGCGAGCGGTCTCCTCCGATACCCATCCGATTACCGGCAGCGTTACGTTCAAAGTGAAATAAGCATGGGCGACCCGTTGAATGTGGCGCTGCGCTTCGCGCTTTATCTCGATCTGATGCTCCTGTTCGGCCTGGCGGTCTTTGGACTGTACAGCTTTCGGGGTAAAGAGCGTGTGTCCGGAGCAGTGTTGCATTTTGGGTGGATACTGCCCGGCACCGCTGCTATAGGCATGCTTTTGTCCATAGCAGCTTTCGTGGTTATGACGAGCAACATGAGCGGCGCCTCCGATTGGACGGGGCTGCGGCCACACTTGGAAATGATGCTGTACGAGACCGAGATCGGCTTTAGCTGGGTGACGCGCATGATCTCGCTAGCGGTGGTCATTGCTGTCGCAAGCCAGAGCAAGCGATGGCCAACAGAGAGTCTATGGGTTGCTACCTTAGCTGGCAGCATCGCCCTGGCGACGCTCGCGTGGACAGGTCATGGGGCCATGGATGAGGGTGCCAAGCGGTTCTGGCACTTTGCCGCTGATATCCTGCATCTACTTGCCGCTGGCGGGTGGATCGGAGCTCTCGCGGCGTTTGGTTTGATGCTAAGGATGAAAAGCTCTGATCCAGAGCTACTCGTCCGGGTGCTGCCACGAGCGCTCAGCGGATTCGAAACAGCAGGCGCACTGATCGTTGGCACGGTCATAGTTACCGGCGTCGCTAATTATCTTTTCATCGTTGGGCCGACAGTGGTCGATGTCATATCGGGCACCTATGGTGTTCTTCTACTCGTGAAACTCGTGCTGTTCGTGGGCATGATCGGACTTGCTACCCTGAATCGTTTCTACCTGAGTCCTGCCCTTGAGCGATCTGCGCAGGCCGGTGATTACTCTCTGGCAGTGACTGCCTTGAGAACAAGCGTGGTGCTTGAATCGACCTGTGCTGTGGCCATCGTCGTCTTGGTGGCTTGGCTTGGGACACTGAGCCCGTCTATCGACATGGCTCAAGGGTGAGTTAAAAGCAGATCTGAGCGGTTCCTAATGCGGCTCAAAGTCGAACCAAGTCAGGCGTTCTTGACTTCAGGCTTTCCTGGGCTGTGGTGTGGTCGATGAGCTCGCCTGCTGCAGGACTACAACGTTTGAATGGGACGCAAAATTCTCCTCATGATAGGATCAAAAACTGGTCAGTCTGGATCAAGCGGTCGGCACGCATAGGTAACCCACAGACGTCGCTCCACATCCTGTCACGTGCATTCGACATCAGTCATTGCGGGCAGCCGACACCGCGTAGACATATGGAGAATGATTATGCGTGTTCCAATCCATCCTGATGACCTCGTGGCCGGCACCGGTTTTATTCGGCTTGCTAGAACCTTGAAGCGCGAGTGGCTCGGTATCGAACCGATCAGCCTGTCTCAGGCGAGCGAGTTGATGTCGAGGTGCCTCGGCTACTCGAATCTTCACGACATGAAGCGTAATGCCAAGCAAGGCAGTGCTGAATTCGCGCCTCTCGCTAACGTGATGACTCAATGCCTGGCTACAATGACGGCTGAGCTAATGGAATCTGGCCAATGCAGAGTACTCAACATTGGCGAGCTTCAGGAGCAGATTTTTCAATGGCCGTTCCTGCAATTGAGTACCTACCGTAACCACTACGGGCATGCGGACAATCGGGTAGTCGGTCAAGCAGTAAAGACTGAGCTCATTGATGCTTATATGGATACTCTAACGGCCAGGCCTAAGCAGCAAATGCCGGTGCTGCCCCCCCCATTCACGACTCGTGACCTGCAAGCGATGTTAGGGCATGTGCCACTAAATTCAACGTTCGATTATTTATCGATGACATCAGGCAAGTGTCTCCATGGTGTAGACGGGGCATCGCTGATGACGTCCGTTGACTGCTTGATCTGTAAACCGTTGATTCATTAAACAGGTCGTCGCTACGTGCGCCCGACAGCGATAAGGGTGATGCGGCACAGATATGGTGCCCGTGTACTGAGGTACAAACGCCCGGTTGATCACCGGGCGTTGTGCTTTCTGCTCTTAGTTATGCAGCCGACTTAGGAAGGATTGTCTGCTTCATGTGATGGCTAAGCCGCGAGTCGCGCTTACGCACCGACTACAGGGTAGGTTAAGCGCAAATACTCAGATTGCCGATTATATTTCTGTAAGCCGCCTGCTCGCTGCTTTGACCGTGTCTACCTCACCTCGACCTGCCTTCAAGGGAAGCTATCCGCAGGCTTCGAGACGATTACATTTGCGTCAGCTTGCGCATAGCGGCCAATTTGGTCGCACACTCGAAGGCCTCACAACCGGAGCCCAAGCATGAAACTCTTGGTAGCAGAAGACGAACCCAAAACCGGAATTTACCTTCAGCAAGGCTTGGTGGAAGCCGGCTTCAGTGTCGACAGGGTTGTGACAGGGACGCAGGCATTGCATCAAGCACTGAGCGAGACCTACGATCTCCTAATTCTGGACGTAATGATGCCGGGCATTGATGGCTGGGAAGTCATCCGAAGCATCCGCGCAGCCGGGCGAGCAGTTCCTGTGCTGTTTCTAACGGCCAGGGACGGAGTTGATGATCGGGTCAAGGGGTTGGAGCTAGGAGCTGACGATTATCTGGTTAAGCCATTCGCCTTTTCCGAGTTGCTTGCTCGCGTCAGAAGCTTGCTTCGCCGAGGTTCCGCCGCGCCCAACCAGACATCAATCAAGATCGGGGATCTGGAAGTCGATCTTCTGAAGCGCCGCGCCATGCGCTCTGGTCGCCGGATAGACCTCACGGCTAAAGAGTTTTCGCTACTTGAACTGCTGATGCGCCGTAGGGGCGAAGTTTTGCCAAAATCACTGATTGCATCGCAGGTCTGGGATATGAATTTTGACAGCGATACCAACGTGATCGAAGTCGCCATTCGCAGGCTTCGGGCCAAGATTGACGATGACTTCGACACCAAACTGATTCAGACCACGAGGGGAATGGGCTACATGCTAGACACTCCCGATACAGAATGAGGCGAGCATCTCTTACCCTGCGGTTGAGCATGATGTTTGTCTGTGCTGTCGTCGCCGTGCTGGTTGTAGCAGGCTTTACCTTCGATGCGTTTAGCCAACATCATTTCAAGGCGCTCGACCGTCAGGCGATGACGGAAAAGCTCGAATCCATCCGGCAAATTATGGATGGCAAAGCTGGCTCCGCAGACTCATCAGAAGTCGTGTTGCAATTACAGGCGTTGCTTGGTGCTCATCAGGAACTCTCGGCCTCGATTACCACCAAGGATGGGAAGACGATCTTCGCGACCCCGAATGCAGTTGAGCATCCTCCTTCCTACTCGGGCGTCCCTGGAGAAGACATGTGGGAGTGGACAGCTGGCGACCATATGTACCGAGGCATGCGGGCCCAGGTTCGCTTAGTAAACGAAGCCGAGCCACTGACCGCTTGGTTGAGTCTAGATATCACCAGCCATCTGCATTTCGTCGAAACCTTACGGTGGTGGCTGGTGATCGGGCTGACGATCAGTGCTTTGGTCAGCGCAGCTTTAGGATGGCTGGTGGCGCGCAGTGGGCTGAAGCCGGTAGCACAGGTGACCCAAGTTGCGGCCTCGATGTCAGCCGGATCGCTGAAAGAGCGCATCCCGATGGACGCGGTACCTCGCGAGCTTGAAAGCCTTGTCTCTTCGTTCAACGCCATGCTTGCTCGCCTTGAAGAGTCATTTGTTCGGCTGTCCAACTTTTCGGCTGATATCGCACACGAGCTGCGCACTCCGATCAGCAATCTGCGAACGCACACCGAAGTCATCCTCGCAAAAAAACGTGCGCCCGAGATCTATGAAGAGAATCTCTATTCCAATCTGGAGGATCTGAACCGGCTCTCAAGCATTATTGATGGCATGCTGTTTTTGGCCAAGTCGGATAACGGTTTGGTTCTGCCAGCCAAAGAGAAAATAGAGCTACGGTCGGTCGTCGAAAAGCTCTTCGAGTATTACCAGTTGCTGGCAGACGATACCGGGGTAAAGCTACAAGTCTCCGGGCATGGCGCAGTGTACGGTGATGGCACGATGTTGGATCGGACGATTTCTAATCTGTTGTCTAATGCGCTCAGATATACCCCACCTGACTCTGCGATCTCCGTCAGAATCAACCCAAATGGCGACATGATCAGCTTGTCAGTGCAAAACCCCGGCGAAGAGATAGCGGCAGAGCATTTGCCCCGGCTGTTTGACCGTTTTTACAGAGCCGACCCTGCCCGCAGAGAAGGCGCCACCAACAACGCGGGGTTAGGGTTGGCAATCGTAAAATCGCTGGTTGATGTTCATGGAGGCACCGTTGGATGTGCCTCCGGGGCAGGTCATACGACGTTTACGATCAGCCTGCCCGCTTGGGACAGCGATGCTCACCATCCGACCTATACCAATGCAGCGGCGCCCTCGCTGGGATAGGCGAGGTAACCACCGCTACCTTACAGCCGTAATGGCTCAGATGGATACAGGAGCGGGTATATGAGGATGCGGATCGTAGCCCACGATCTCAAAATCCTCGAATTTATAGTCGTAAATGCTAGCTGGCTTACGCTTGAGAACCAGCTTCGGAAGTTGGCGCGGCTCGCGAGTAAGTTGTAACTTCACCTGCTCAATATGGTTCAGATAAATATGAGCATCGCCCATGGTTACTACTACTTCACCCAGACCCAAATCACATTGCTGAGCCAGCATGTGAGTCAGGAAACTAACGCCAGCCAAATTGTAGGGATTTCCGAGTAGTAGATCGCTCGATCGAATATATAAATGCGCCGACAGCTTATTGTTGGCCACGTAGAATTGGTAAAGCAAATGGCAAGGCGGCAGTGCCATCTTTCCGTTACGAGCATTCTCTTGTGGGCTCACTGACTCATCGGGCAGGTACTCGACGTTCCATCCATGGAAGAGGATGCGCCGACTGTTCGGATTGGTCTTGAGCGTATGGACGACGTAGTCAATCTGGTTGATGGTCTTGCCATCCTGGGTCGGCCAAGCAGTCCACTGCTTACCGTAGATTGGCCCAAGCTCGCCGTCCTCAGTCGCCCATTCATCCCAGATTTTGACACCATTCTCCTTGAGCCATTTGGTGTTGGTGTCGCCGTTCAAAAACCAAAGCATCTCATTGATGATGCTCTTGAAATGCAGCTTCTTGGTGGTGAGTAGGGGAAAACCCTCTTCCAGATTATGACGGAACTGGCGACCAAAGACGCTCAGCGTGCCCGTTCCTGTCCGGTCGCCTTTCTCGACGCCGTTTTCCAGAACGTCGGCCAGCAACTCGTGGTACACCTTCATTTCGATTCCTCAAGATTTACGCTGACCATATGCAGCGCATCACGCAATTTTTGAATTTCAGTTTCCTGCTGTCTGATCGTCAATCGCTGCTCTTCGGTGACCTGGACGTAGTAGTCCCTGGACTCACGGACGGTAGACAACCGCTTATCGATCGAGGCGAATGAGCTCTCAGCTTCCTGGAACCTATTAAACCAATAAAGCACTTCCAGTCGGCTCTTTTCAAGCCGTTGCATGAGAATCGTCTTGGGATCCTGCTTCTTCTCTGCCTTGACCCGTTGAGCAAGCACCTCCATGCGTCGAGTGTCCTTGATGGCCTCAAGACGCTCCAGGGGCCATCGGCGCTGCCTAATAGTGTTGCGATGAATGCCCGTGATCCGACCGAGCTCGGCAGCTGTAGGCTTCAACGACTTGTCAGAGGCGATCTGCATGATCCCTTGAGCCAGCAGCTCAGTGTTCTTGTCGAAGTCGTGCTTATTTTTGTCATCAAAAGCTTGGCCGGTCATACTTCAACCTCCTCGCCCAGATACTCTAAGACGCCTTTGGCTTCTTCCATGGCGGCACGAAGCTCTTCTTCGACCTGTGCCGACGCCGGAGAACTCAATGCAAGGCTGTTCTGGACATAGACTTCCCGCCATTTCGGTGCATGAACCTTAGAGACCACGGCGTTCTTGCAACGGATGGGATTGCAACGCAACGATCCAATGCAGGGCAGCGACTCATCATGCTCCTCACGCTTCATGCCGTAACAGAAGCCCTGACCAACGTTGATGATCGCCAGACGCTTCTTCACCATCTGGGTAATGATCTGCTCCTTGGTGTAACCAGCAGCCATGTACCCATCAAATACCTTCTTCATCCGGGCCTTATGGATTTGCGCATTCGGGCCGGCATAGTTTCCATCGGGATCGCAAAAGCTCGTGATGTACTCTTCCTCTGCCATTTGGAGAGGCGTCTTTCCACCCGAGCGACCTCCTTTGGAAAGGATTGCCGCGATGGCGCCATAGCCGAGCGAGACTTCACTAAACGCCTTGTTTTGACCCGCCCCACCTACTAGGTCGCCAAAATGCTTCAGCTGGTGAGAGATAAAGGGCAACCCAAGCTCAGCCCTGGCCATATGGTGAGCCAGGGTATGGCGCAAGGTGTAGGGAGAAAATGTAAGCGTCTCATATTCCTCGTCAGTCAGAATCTCCTCGAAGAACGCCCGAAATTGAAATGTGATACCCGTCGAGGTCATCGATGTCGGCTCTGCTCCTTGAGCAACGGTGTCCACGTTAGAAAACAGGTATGGGTTTTGTTTGACCTTTGCGATCAAACACGCAGCACGAATCGCGTCGCGCACGATGGGAATAGCGATCCACTTATCGTCAAACAACTTTGCCAATCCTTGGCGGTGCTTGATTACGTTGCTGATCAGCAGCCAATAATCGTTCTCTTGCTCTATGCACGATTCAACCAAGATCTCGGCGAGCTCTGAGGGGCGCATACCCGTGTACTGAGCCACAAGGTAGCAGGCACTATAGGAAACAAAGTTAATGTACTGGCGAAAATCATCCCCAAGGTGCACATCGGTAAGCTGGATCAGGTTCACAGGGGCTTTGAAAGTATCTAGGTACTGATCCGAATGAAACTCTGGTCGCACCTGAACCATCGCCTCAGACATCGCGTGAAAATCATAGCCCTTCCTGCGAAGCCGCAGCGCTACGTAAAGATCGAAATTGTAACGCGACAGCCCCTGAGATTTGCCCAAGGAATACTCCTTGGCGGTTTGACGAGTCAGGGCAACCAAGTCATCGACAGGCTCGCCCAGTACGCTCAGGAAATCGACGACAGCAAACGAGGCTTCGCGGGAGGCCTTCTCAAACACATCGCTTGGAAGGATTCGATATATTCTGTCAGCCTCTTCGGTGTGCTTAATCACCTTGGCCCAAGACAGAGACTCAAGCTCAACATAGGGTAGAGGCTTGTCGAAAATCTGCTCCTGGAGAAAAGGCGACCTGACCAAGTTGAAAAATCTTTTGATATCAGGGCCAAAAGCGTGGGGGTGAACAACGGCTGCGGCACGATACATGCCAGCATCGAAATACGTCAGACCATGGTAACCAACCTCGAAGAACTCATCCGTCATGAGCTGGCGCGCCTGCTCTGACATCGAGCTCAGAAAGCTCAGGCCCGCCTTGATACACGGGATGACGGTATTGGCCTTGACGTTTCTCCCAGAATTCGCCAGTGATCTTAGGCTGGAAGGTATCTTCAGCCAGCAGTACATGGCGACCTTCACTTCGAGAATTGCTGACTGGTTAAGCGCTGGGTACAGCTCGAAGTTCAACCGCAGCTTGGCGCCCTTGATGTTTCTGGCAGCATTAGGGTAGTCATCATTGAAGTCCCAAATCGGATCACCAAGCGTCGAGCGTTTGCTTACCGGCAAAGCCATGAGCGCGTTGTACCAAGAAAGCATTTCCAACGGCACCCCGCTGGTTCCAGAGCCTTCCCGCTGGATACCGACCAAAAGGACATGCGCCACATCCCGCCATTTTTTGTAGGCTGCAAGCTCCGGAAACATGACCTCACTCATAGCGCGACTCCTTCTGTGAGGATATTGGTCTGAAGGTTTTCAGAAAGTCGCTCGGCTTTGGCAAGCTCTTCTGCTGAGAAATCCGACGTCCCTGGATCGAGAATGCTGTTAAGCACGTCAAGGTTGTCCAGGATAACGACTCCATAGGGCGTATCGAGCACCCGATTGACCTCGATCATGCGATGGTAGTCGCGCCGCCTGGCAAAGAGCTCTGGCAAGTGGGAGACGGTGATGATGCTGTTACTGCACGAAAGGCATTTGTTGAACAGCGTGCAAGGCTTACTGGGGTCGTAGCCCGTGAGGCTTTTGATAAAATCCGGTGGATCGAACACGTTCATGCACGTAACACTTCCAGTTTCCAACGGCATACTCTTTGGGGTGGGCTCGATTGTCCGGGTTGGAATGATAGTTGCCGTTTCGTTCAGGGTGTCTTGGTGCATCTCATGGAGCACTTTATTCAACATCCTGCGCGCCATGGGGTTGAAATCCATCTGATCTAGATAAGCCATAGTGGTGCTCAGGCTCTTATGGCCTAGCAGGGCCTGGATTTCACGAGGGGACACTCCACGCTCAATCAGCTCACTCACGAAACTTGGCCGGAAGCGGGAGGGTGACAGTCTGAGCCGCTCACCTTCCTCGTCAACTAAGCCATGATCAACCGAAAACCTTTCCAAGATCTTATTAAGTAGGCTTTGGCCGGAGTTTTCGACAGAGTCGATCACGCCAAATTTCCTTGGAGAACTTGATCGATAGATAAATAGTTTATTGCTTACTAACGCCGGAGCCTCCATACGGATATGACGAGTAAGGAACTTAACATCATCGAAAATCTGCTTGACGGCCCGCCCTTGAGACATAGTCAACCATGAAATTTCCGCATGGAAAAGATCAAGAGGATACATCTTTTCACCTTCAGACCTTTCCTTCCAATAGAGTAAACAAGGCCGATCTGTCAAATCATGATTCTCAATAAAGTCATCCAACTCAAGCCCAACCAGCGAGTCTGCGTTCATGCCCGTAACCTGAGCAAGCCTAGCCATGTAGGGAGCCAGCACTCGACTATCAACTTGATAAAGAACGCCCCAATCTTTATAGATTTGAAATATCGACTTCGATGATTTCGCGACTATGCTGATGAAAGCTTTCTCGTAAATATTTCCCTGATCGACAGAGTTAAAACTTAGGGGCTTACACGCTAGCTTGTTTTCAAATATCCATCGAGCATTATCGAGCTCCGCACACCCTCTGCGAATTTTCCCACTATCTTCGAGAGGATCTTCACCTACGCTGCCCAGCGTATAGGGTTGTGCTAGACGGTTAGTTTCTGCAATTTCTTGCACAATGGCATCGGCTATGCGAGCCCGGATGGGTGCTGCATAAGGTTTGTATTTATCGGTTTCGCGTTCTGTATCGAAGCCCTGCGCTGGCATGAAATTAGTCAGCCCCAAGCCTTCAATCTGGAGTGCGCGATTCATCATCTTTCGAGCCGAGCTCATCATCGAACTGCAGTGACTAGTCGACAACAGGCGTTCTATTATCTTTTCTTCAAGATAACCTCTGAATTTTGGAAGCGTGTAAGGTGTCACCAATTCACGAATATCTTCAAGACCTGTATAGCCAGAAGCCTCAAGAAAATTTCGATAGTATTTGAAAGCCTCAATGAAGTTATTCTGGCCTGAACTGCTACTACTCAGCATCGATGAGACGCTAAACAAATGAAGGAGGTGGTCAAATGGCCGCTCAGGCTCTGGCAGTGCAATATCGGAAAATATATGTATGTGGGTCGTGCGCAGTGCTCGGAAAGCATCTTTCAACGACTCCGTTTTTTCGACCGGCTTTTTCGAGGCAATGCGCTGCTCGACAGTCTGGTAGTTTTCGTCAAGAACACCGAGTTCTCGCAGATCACTAAGAATCTCCTCTAACGTCTGCCGTACAAGTTCATAGTTTGTCCTTGCACCAGAGAATCCCGCCAGCTCAGGAATTTCACTTATGAACCCCTGATATAGAATGGAATTAGCATAAACGGGAATGGATAGCTGCTCTTCCTTGGACATACCCTCGTACCAGGCCAAGAGCCGTCGCCGCCACTCGCAAGCCCCTGAAGGATGCCCTGAGACGATTATTCTTTCGGCACGCATTGCGTCTAAGACCGGCTCGAAGTATGAAGATCTTTTTGAAATTGCAGCCGGGCTCAGATTGGTCTGTTCAATCACATAATTAGCGGACACAGCCACGCTAGCGTTTGGGCTTAAGCGAACCTTAAGCAATGATGCCCGATCATCTGTTGCACGGGCCACAAACGATTCGATGACTGCATCTACCTGAGCACTATTCAACCGACTACTCATTTCATATCTCCAGCATCAATTCTCAGGCGCGTCTGTTGGGAAAGCTCGGCCATCTCACCTGCTTTCGTTTTGGTTTCAGTGCCAGGGCGGACGAGCTTTTGATAAAGGTCGTGAGGAATCTGAGTGTAGGTTTCCGACGTTGTGAGCCGCGAGTGGCCCAGCGTCTTCTGCACGGCGACCATCCGATCAAGGAAATCAGTACCGATGTCCGGCGTCCTGAGCAGGGCGTAGGCGTTTCCGTGGCGCAATTTGTGAGGGGAAATCATCCTGTCGATCCTCAATAGATCAAGGGCACGCTTCGAGGTGCGCTCTAGGAGCTTTGAGATCGAGCGAGCAGTGTATTGGCCACCCTCAGCGTTCAGGAAAGCGGGGGTGTCCTCCGCATTGCGGAATTGGCCTTTGTACATCCTGTATAGCGGGGAGGAGTGGTACTTTTTTACGCGCAGCAGGGTAGCTCGGCTCACTAACGTGTCACGCGGTTTGAAAGAGTCTGCAGAGCCCTTGCTGCCATCGATACGCATGGGGCAGTAATCAGCATTGACGCTGACAGAAGCACCAGGCGAGACGAACAAGGTGTCTTGGAAACGAAGGGCGTCATCAATCGCCTTCAGAGTTACCCGCGGGACTTCTGAGCGTCGCACGCCGGTATCGTAGATGAACTGCAGCAGGCAGCGTTCACGCTCACTTTGCGTGGCCAAGATGAGCTCTCTGAGGTTGTCCAGCGAGCAGGCGATCACCAATCTCTTGTTTGGCCGGGGCGACAGCAAGCCACCTACGTAGGGGTTAGGCCCAGTTCGAGGAGCCGGAAGATCATCTACTCCTCGGCACAAGGACTTGTTGAAGAAAGCCATCAGGGATGAATCGCGGTTGCGCACAGTCTTCTTCGAAATCTCCTCGGCTTCACGGATGTGAGCAAAGTACTCCTCGATAACGTGAGTCCGGATTTCCAAGAAGGCTGAGTCGCGCTCACAGTCTGCGAACTCACGACGCCCCATCAGGTACTCATGGAAGTACCCCAGGTTCCTGCCATAGGTAAGGGCTGATTGCTGGGAGATCAGAGCGTTCCGGAGCTCGTGGGATAGGAACCCCGAGATCAGAGGCATCAGACGCTCATCGTCATCGAAGACGGCTGCCCCTGTAAGCTTCAAGGCTTCCTGAGTCTGGTACTCATTGGAAACATCGTCCCGCCTGGTCGGGGACTCACTGAGATCAAGAGGTTGACCCCGTACTGCTACTACCTTCATTCCTTCCACTCTCCTCAAAACGGCCCGCACTATACACAATGTGCATTAGCGTTGGGGCACAATAAATGAGCCTGGAAGGTAAAGCTTTGCTACGCAGCCATTGCGTACTGTGCAGGTTCTTGAAGGGGGTATAAAAGACCCAGGTCGTTGGAGCGGATGTACAGTGTCAACGAGATCTCGCGGGTTTCCGGGTTGGGATGGAACTGGTACAGCAGATGGCACGGCGGCAGCGCCATTTCATCGAGCTGGGCGCAGTTCCAGCCGTGGAACAGGATTCGACGGCTGCCTGGGTCCTTGATGATGGTGTCGAGGCACTGGCGAATCTGGTCGATGGCTTTGTACAGCACCACGAAGCTCTCGCCGTTTTCCTCGGCCTGGGCAATCTGCCGATAGCCTTGGCTGACGGCCAGTTCGATCGCCGCGGGGTTGCTCAGGGCGATGCGTTTGTAGGCTGGCCACTGGCGCCACTGCACGCCATAGATCTCGCCCAGGTCGTCTTCACCCTGGCGGAAGGGGTTGGCCAGCCACTGGGCGTTCTCGTTGGCGTTCTGGTCCCAGACCTTACAGCCCAAGGCGCGGAATTCGGCGGCATTGTTGACGCCGCGCAGGAACCCGACCATTTCGCCGATGGCCGACTTGAAGGCCAGGCGCCGGGTGGTGATCGCCGGAAAGCCTTCCTGCAGGTCGAACCGCAGCATGGCACCCGGGAAACTGATGGTGCGCACGCCGGTGCGGTTGCTTTGCAAGGTGCCGTTCTTGATGACGTGGGCGACCAGTTCCAGATATTGCTTCATGACGTACCTGCATCGTTCAGGGCGCAACCTTGGTCGCGCCCAGGCAAAAAAGAATCAAACAGCCGGGCGCGGAGCCGCCGGCGCGCGGTGGTAGGCCAACCAGATCAGCCCCAGACCGCCCAGGATCATCGGCAGACACAGCACCTGCCCCATCGTCAGCCAGCCCCACGCCAGGTAGCCCAACTGCGCATCGGGCACGCGGACGAACTCGACGATGAAGCGGAAGATGCCGTAGAACAGGGCGAACATGCCCGATACGGCCATCGTCGGCCGCGGCTTGCGCGAGAATAGCCAGAGGATGACGAACAAAGCGACGCCTTCCAACGCAAACTGGTAGAGCTGCGAAGGGTGACGGGGCAACTGCGCCGGATCGCTGAAAGGCGGGAAGATCATGGCCCAGGGCACATCGGTGGGTTTGCCCCACAGCTCGGCGTTGATGAAGTTGCCGATGCGCCCGGCGCCCAGACCGATCGGCACCAGCGGAGCGATGAAGTCCATCAGCTGGAAGAACGACTTGTCGTTCTTCCTGCCGAACCACCACGTGGCCAGCATTACGCCCAGCAGCCCGCCATGGAACGACATGCCGCCCTTCCACACCTCGAATATCAAGGTGGGGTTGGCGATGTATTGCTCCAGGTCGTAGAACAGCACGTAGCCGAGGCGGCCGCCGAGGATCACCCCCATTGCACACCAGAACACCAGGTCCGAGAGTTTTTCCTTGGTCCAGGTCGGGTCGAACCCGTTGAGCCGGCGTGAGGCCAGCAACCAGGCGCCACCAATGCCCACCAGGTACATCAGGCCGTACCAGTGGATTTTCAGCGGTCCGATGGCCAGTGCCACCGGGTCGATCTGCGGGTAAGGCAGCATTGCAATTCCTCAGCTAAGCAAAAAACTCATGCCGACGCCGAAGGGCAGCGCGGCGAACAGGTGTTTGAGCACCTTGAACGATAATCTGTGCGCCCGGCGCGCAGCGTATCTGGCGAAACCAGACGGTGATGGCGATGCATGCCAAGGCGGGCGCATGGGCGAATTCGGAACTATACGCTGGGCCAGGGCACCGTGCAGGCACCGGGCGGTAGGTACATCGCAATTTCATGATTGCGCCCGCAAACCGTTCGGCATGGTACCGGAACCGGGCCCTGACGCTCCACCTTGCAGCGATGGATAGACCGACAGCGGATCGGTAGAGTGAAGCCAAACTGCAAGGATTTCCACGTATGTGCCTGATCGTTTTCACCTGGCAGCCCGGCCATGACACACCGCTGGTACTGGCAGGCAACCGTGACGAATTCCACGCCCGACCCACGGCGCCGTTGTCCCAGTGGCGGGATTCTTGCGGGGTGTACGCCGGTCGGGACCTGGAAGCAGGCGGTAGCTGGCTGGGGATCGGGCCGAACGGGCGTATCGCCGCGCTGACCAATATCCGGCGCCCCGGCCAGCCACCCGCGCGCCGCTCCCGAGGTGATCTGGTGGCGGGTTTTCTGACCGGTGAACTGTCGATCGAGGCTTATCTGCAGGCCGTCACGGATCGCCTGGACCAATACGCCGGATTCAATCTGCTGCTCGGTGATGGTCAGCGCCTGTGCTACCTGCACTCCGCTGCAGGCACGCCGCAGTATCTGGAGGCAGGCACCTACGGGCTGTCCAATGCCAGCCTCGACACGCCATGGCCCAAGCTGGTGAAAGCCTGTCACGGGCTGGAGGTCGCTGGTAGCCAGCCTGACGCATTACTGGCAATGCTGGCCGATGCCGACCAGGCACCGGAACATGCGCTACCTGATACGGGCGTGGGCCTGGCCACCGAGCGGCTGCTGTCGAGTGTGTTCATTACCGGTGCCAGCTACGGAACGCGCGCCAGTACGGTAGTTATCGTTGACGCCGAGGGTCATCGGGAAATGATCGAGCGCAGCTTCGGTCCGCTGGGAAGTGTGCTGGGTGAAGTTCATCTGCAGGGGGTCTAGCGAGCGCTAAACCGAGCGTCCGATGCGCTTGCCCTGGCGTTTGCCGATGTCGCGAGCCTGGCCATCACGCTGCTTGCCGGTGCGCGCATCGCTGATCAGGCCGGGAATCAATGCGCCTTCAGGCAGATTCTTCCAGAAGCGAGTGGGCAAGTGACCTTGCATGACCTTGGGGTTCAAGCGCGCCGGGTTGAAGATGTGGCTGTAATAGGTCAGCCACAGCTCGCCCTGCGGGTCGTGGGCTTGCTGCGCCAGTTGCTGCCATTCCAATGGGCATCGCCGTTCGTGGATCAGCTGGGTGCCGTCGTAATAGACACCGTCCTGAGGCGTCGCTATCAGCCAGCGGCTGCGCCCCATGCGCCCGATGAAATGCTCGCTGGCCAAGGCCAGGATGTCATGAGCCGGTTCGTGCCAAGCCACGTATTCAGGACCGGGAGGACCCTCGGTCGCGACCGGCATCTCGACGAAGCGCAGAAAGGCATGCAGATGATGGCTCTCGCGCCGAACCTGCTTGATACGCCGGTGCAGCTCACTGCCCAGGCGATCACCGGCCAGCATGGCCGTGCGGTCGCCATGGCTGACGCGCCAGAGCACTTCGTATAACAGGCTCCAGCGTTGCTCGCCACGGTACTGCGCCGCGCTTTGCAGCAGCTCGATGAGGGCCACGGGAATGCGCGCCTGGAAAGGACCGATTTCCTCCGGGTAATGCTCGTCCGTGGCGAACAGGTCCGCTACGGTGTTCCAGCCCACATGACTCGGATCGATCTGATGGCTGAGCAGCCAGCGCGCCTGTTGCCGCCAGGTGGCGAACAGGTCGTCGCAGTCCAGGCATATCATCCCCAGAGCCCCAACTGCTGGGGCTGCGGACGATCACGCAGCTGGTCGCGCAACAGCAAAGTAGAGATTTCTGCCTGCTGTGGGTGGTAGTCGCTGGTGATGAAGAACGGCTTGGCCTTGGCCAGTACGCAACGCAGGCGGGTCAGGTCTTCATAACGGATCCGCCGCTGCCGACGCAGCTCCACCAGGCGCTTGGTGGTACGCAGGCCAATGCCGGGAATGCGGGCGATCAGTGCAGGTTCCGCACGGTTCAGATCCAATGGGAAAACGCTTCGGTTTTCCAGCGCCCAGGCCAACTTGGGATCGATGTCCAGCGCCAGGTCGCCCGGACCGGAGAGCAGCTCGTCGGCCTTGTAGCCATAGCTGCGCAGCAGGAAATCGGCCTGGTAGAGGCGGTGCTCGCGCATCAGTGGCGGTGCTGCCAGCGGCACGCTCTTGGGGCTGTTGGGGATGGGGCTGAACGCCGAATAGTAAACCCGTTTCAGGCCGTAGTTGCCGTACAGGGATTCAGCGCTGTGCAGGATGGTGCTGTCGTCGGTCTGGTCGGCACCGACGATCATCTGCGTGCTTTGCCCGGCCGGCGTGAAGCGTGGCGCGCGCGGTTCGTTGAGCACGGTCTGCTGGCCCGTGTAGATGGTGCTCATGGCTTTCTTGATCGATTTCACGTCCTTTTCCGGCGCCAGGGTCTGCAGGCTGACATCGGTGGGCAGCTCGATGTTCACGCTCAGGCGATCGGCGTAGCGACCCGCCTCTTCGATGAGTGCCGGGTCGGCTTCGGGAATGGTCTTGAGGTGGATGTAGCCGCGGAACTGATGCTCCTCGCGCAGCAGGCGCGCCACGCGGATCAGCTGTTCCATGGTGTAGTCGGCCGAGCGGATGATGCCGGAGCTCAGGAACAAGCCGCTGATGCAGTTGCGCCGGTAGAAGTCCACGGTCAGGCGCACCACTTCTTCAGGCGTGAAGCGCGCCCGTGGCACGTCGCTGGAACGGCGGTTGACGCAGTACTGGCAGTCGAACAGGCAGAAATTGGTCAACAGTATCTTGAGCAACGATACACAGCGACCATCCGGCGTGTAGCTGTGGCAGATGCCCATGCCGTTGGTCGAACCCAGCCCGCCCTTGCCTTCGGAGCTGCGCTTGGGCGCACCGCTGCTGGCGCACGAGGCATCGTACTTGGCGGCGTCGGCGAGGATGCTGAGCTTATCGATCAATTGCATGAAATTTCCCGATACTGTTTTTATGTACAGTACAGAAATACAGGCCCTTCATCAACGCCGCCGGTCGGCTAGAAGCCAGGCCACACGCGGCCTGGAACGGGACGAGCGCTACATGGGCCGGGTTCAGTCGATGGTTTCGAACTGATCCTTGATGTAGCGGATTTCGGTGCGCCCATGGGGTGCCGGCAGGCCGTCTTCGCCCAGGTTGACGAACACCAGCTTGTCCACGGTGAGGATGCTCTTGCGCGTGATCTTGTTACGCACCTCGCAGGTCAGGGTGATGGAGGTCCGGCCGAATTCCGTGGCGGTGATGCCCAGTTCGATGATGTCGCCCTGGCGCGAGGCGCTGACGAAATTGATCTCGGAGATGTACTTGGTCACCACCCGCTGGTTGCCAAGTTGCACGATGGCATAGATAGCCGCTTCTTCATCGATCCAGCGCAGCAGGCTGCCGCCGAACAGGGTGCCGTTGGGGTTGAGGTCTTCAGGTTTTACCCATTTGCGCGTATGAAAATTCATGCTGGCTCCTCTGCTCTTCACCTAAGTGTGTCGAATCATGGCAGACCACAGCGCCCGCCTCCATTGAGCTTTGCCTATCAATACCATTATCCATCCGGCGGTAATCGTCAGAAATACTTTGGAAGCTGGCCACACCTCTATATAATCGCCAGCGATTCACTCAACGGCCTTCTTCATTTCCCGGCCGTTCCCGCCACCCGTCCGAGGGGCGCTGCAGCAGGTTCGACCTGTCAGGCTCGGATGGGGCGTTGTCCCTACAGGTCTTGCCTGGGGACGCCAAACGCATACAACGGCGCCCATTCGAACCTACGAATGGAGGCTCTTAATGAGCGCTGTACTTACGCCTGCTGGTTTTTCCGATTTCAAAGTCGCCGACATCTCCCTGGCTGCCTGGGGCCGTCGCGAAACCATCATTGCCGAGTCGGAAATGCCCGCGCTGATGGGCCTGCGCCGCAAATACGCCGGCCAGCTGCCGCTTCAGGGCGCGAAGATCCTGGGCTGCATCCACATGACCATCCAGACTGCCGTGCTGATCGAAACCCTGGTCGCCCTGGGTGCCGAAGTTCGCTGGTCCTCGTGCAACATCTTCTCCACCCAGGATCAGGCCGCCGCCGCCATCGCCGCCGCCGGTATCCCGGTGTTCGCCTGGAAAGGTGAAACCGAGGAAGAATACGAGTGGTGCATCGAGCAGACCATCCTCAAGGATGGCCAGCCATGGGATGCCAACATGATCCTGGACGACGGCGGCGACCTGACCGAAATCCTGCACAAGAAATACCCGGCCATGCTGGACAAGATTCACGGCGTGACCGAAGAAACCACCACTGGCGTGCACCGCCTGCTGGACATGCTGGCCAAGGGCGAGCTGAAAATCCCGGCCATCAACGTCAACGACTCGGTGACCAAGAGCAAGAACGACAACAAGTACGGTTGCCGTCACAGCCTTAACGACGCCATCAAGCGCGGTACCGACCACCTGTTGTCGGGCAAGCAGGCACTGGTGATCGGCTACGGTGACGTGGGCAAGGGTTCGGCTCAGTCGCTGCGTCAGGAAGGCATGATCGTCAAGATCTCCGAGGTCGACCCGATCTGCGCCATGCAGGCTTGCATGGACGGCTTCGAGCTGGTCTCGCCGTTCATCGATGGCATCAACGATGGCACCGAGGCAAGCATCGACAAGGCACTGCTGGGCAAGATCGACTTGATCGTCACCACCACCGGTAACGTCAACGTCTGCGATGCCAACATGCTCAAGGCGCTGAAGAAGCGTGCCGTGGTCTGCAACATCGGCCACTTCGACAACGAAATCGACACCGCTTTCATGCGCAAGAACTGGGCATGGGAAGAAGTGAAGCCACAGGTCCACAAGATCCACCGTACCGGTGCCGGTAGCTTCGATGCGCAGAACGACGACTACCTGATCCTGCTGGCCGAAGGCCGTCTGGTGAACCTGGGCAACGCCACCGGCCACCCAAGCCGCATCATGGACGGCTCGTTCGCCAACCAGGTGCTGGCGCAGATCTTCCTGTTCGAGCAGAAGTACGCCGACCTGGACGCCGACGGCAAGGCTGCCCGCCTGACCGTCGAAGTGTTGCCGAAGAAACTGGACGAAGAAGTGGCCCTGGAAATGGTCCGCGGCTTCGGCGGCGTGGTCACTCAACTGACCCAGCAGCAGGCCGACTACATCGGCGTGACCGTCGAAGGTCCGTTCAAGCCAGAAGCCTACCGCTACTAAGCGTTCAGGCTCTTGATACGGCGGGCCAGTCAACGCTGGCCCGCTCGATGGGTTTACCGAGAAACTGCCATGTCTCACGATCGTCCCTTAAGCTTCGAGTTCTTTCCCACCAAGACCGATGCCGGGCATGAAAAGCTGATGGGCGTCGCCCGCCAGTTGGCTGCCTACAAACCCGATTTCTTTTCCTGCACCTACGGCGCCGGCGGTTCGACCCGCGACCGTACCCTGAACACCGTTCTGCAGCTGGAAAACGAAGTCAACGTTCCCGCCGCTCCGCACCTTTCCTGCGTGGGCGACAGTAAACAGGACCTGCGCGGCCTGCTCGACCAGTACCGGTCGGCCGGCATCAAGCGCATCGTCGCGCTGCGCGGCGACCTGCCATCGGGCATGGGCATGTCCAGCGGCGAGCTGCGCCATGCCAATGACCTGGTCGAGTTCATCCGCGCCGAAACCGGCGACCACTTCCACATCGAAGTGGCGGCCTACCCCGAGATGCACCCGCAGGCGCGCAACTTCGAAGACGACCTGGTCAACTTCGCGCGCAAGGCCAACGCCGGCGCGAGCAGTGCGATCACCCAGTACTTCTTCAACGCCGACAGCTACTTCTACTTCGTCGAGCGCGTGCAGAAGCTGGGCGTGAACATCCCAATCGTGCCGGGCATCATGCCGATCACCAACTACAGCAAGCTGGCGCGCTTCTCCGATGCATGTGGCGCAGAGATCCCGCGTTGGGTACGCAAGCAGCTGGAAGCCTATGGCGATGATGTGAAGAGCATCCAGGCGTTCGGCGAGGAAGTGATCACTCAGATGTGTGAGCGCTTATTGCAAGGCGGCGCACCCGGCCTGCATTTCTATACCCTGAACCAGGCAGAACCCAGCCTGGCCGTATGGAACAATCTGAAACTCAGCAGCTGAGTCTTTCAGGCGGCCCAAGGCCCTGGCATTTTGCCGGGGCCTTTTTTTGTCGATCACCAGCAGTAGAATCAAGTCCATGCACACTCGAATCGATTCCTCACGCCCGCAGCTGGTCTACCTGGTGTTCGGTGCCGACACCTACCATCGCGAAGCGGTCTTCAGCATCTGCAGCGCCTTGGCGCGCCTGCGGGAAACCCCCGATCACGGCCTCGACATCCAGGTATTCACCGATGACCCGGCGCCCTATCGCGACCTGCCGGTGCGGGTACGCAATTTCGATACGGCCACCCGCGAAGCCTGGATGCAGCCGCACGGCTATCATTTCCGCATCAAGCACATGGCGCTGCGCGAAGTGTTGCGCGAGTCCGAAGTGGCCCTGCTGATCGATACCGATACCTTTTTCCATCAATCGCCACTGGCGCTGTTCGAGCGCATCACGCCGGGCAGCCTGCTGTGCAATTCGATTGGCATTCGCTACGGGGAATGCCCGGAGAGCGTGCTCTACTCCGCGCTGAGTGCGGAGCTACTGGCACGTGGGCTGGCCGATGACCAGATGCCGCTGATCAATTCCGGTGTCATCGGGCTGCACGCCAACGATGCCGGCCTGCTGGAGCGCTCCATCGAGCTGATGGACGATCTGTATCCGCGCGCCGAGGGTGCCTACATTCTCGAAGAGTTCTGCCTGGGCATCGCCGCCTACAAACGCTACTCGATCCGCGAGTGCCCCGACCTGATTCACCATTACTGGAGCCGCAAGCAACTGTTTCGCGCCAAGGTCATGGCCTGGCTGCGCAAGCATCAGGACGTACCGCTCGACCCCGTCGCGTTGGACGAGACCCGCCAGGTTACCGCGCAACTGCCTCGTCCGCCCGCTGCGCAACGCCTGCTGTTCAAGGCCTTGACCCTGATGCTGCCCGGTGATCAGCGGCAATTCGTGCGCGAAGTGCTGTATGGCTGCTACCCCCATGCCAACGAGTTCGACCAGGCCTGTGCACCCGTGTGGTGGGAGAAGGCCCAGGACAACGTCGAGCGGCGCATGCGCACGCCGTTGCAGCCCCGGCAACTGGAGCAATGGCTGGGCCATCCGGGGGTTCGGTTACTGCTGGGCCGTCGTCGCACTTCCATCTATCAGCACCTGACGAGTCGGCAAAAGTCCTGAAAGCCCGGCGCAGACCTTTTCAAGCAGGGCAAGGCGTCGTAATCTCCGGCCCATGGTTGCCATCCTCCGCTCGTTGCCCTCTGCGCTTCTCCTTTGCTGGTGCCTGCAGGCCCATGGCGAAACGCTGCGCATCGTTACCGATTCATGGGCGCCTTATGCTTTTGAAGAGAACGGCACCGCGCACGGGATCGACTACGACATCACGGCGCTGATCTTCGAACGCCTGGGCATCCAGGTGCAGTGGCAGTTCCTGCCATGGAAGCGCTGCCTGGCCATGCTCGACCAAGGACAGGCGGATGGGATCCTCGACATCTTCCAGACCAACGAGCGCGATGCCAGCCTGTTCTACGCCAGGGAACCGCTGTCGGAAGTGGAATGGGTGTTCTACCAGGCCAATGATCGACCGCACCCGGTACACAGCATGGCCGACCTCGACGGGCTGACCGTGGGCATTACGGCCGGCTACGACTATGGTGACGAGTTCGAACAGGCGCCCGGTGTCACCCGCGAGAGCGGGCCCAGCCAGGAAGCCAACTTCGGCAAGCTGGCCAAGGCGCGCATCGACCTGTTGATCACCGACCGCCGCGTGGGGGAGTACACCGTCAAGCGGCTGGGCCTGCAGCATCGAGTCAGTTCGCTGCCTATGGAAGTCGGTAGCAATCCGCAGTTTCTGGCGGTGCGCCGAGGCGCTGGAATGGATCTGCTGGTGCAGCGTTTCGCTGCCGAACTGCGCCGGTTCAAGCAGGAGCCTGCTTATGAGCAGCTACTGGCACGCTATGCCGTTGGGCCAATGAGTGGTAAAACGATACCTTCCGCTGCGCCGCAGACATTGCAGCCAACGCCCGCAGGCACCGCTGGGCAGCGTGAAAGCAGCGCAATGTGATTGCTCTGTTATACTCGGCCCTTGTGCCAGGCTTACGTCCGGCCGCTCGGCCTTGCCAAGGCCTCCCGAAGCACCTGCCCGCTGGGCCTGAGCCCGCGCACCGCTTCGTGAAGCGCACTTTGCAACCCCAGCAGGACCGGACGCGACAGTGTCACCCCACACCCGTCGCGCCAGGCAAGATTATCCCTCGGGCATAAGCCCCTACTAGAACAGGATTACTCATGTCCTTTGCTTCCCTCGGTCTCTCCGAGGCTCTAGTCCGCGCCATCGAGGCAGCGGGCTACACCCAGCCCACCCCGGTGCAACAGCGGGCCATTCCCGCCGTGTTGCAAGGCCGCGACCTGATGGTCGCCGCTCAGACAGGTACAGGTAAGACCGGCGGCTTCGCCCTTCCGATTCTGGAGCGGCTGTTCCCAGGTGGTCACCCGGACAAATCCCAACGTCACGGCCCGCGCCAACCGCGCGTACTGGTCCTGACCCCCACTCGCGAACTGGCTGCCCAGGTTCACGACAGCTTCAAGCTCTACGCCCGCGACCTCAAGTTCGTCAGCGCCTGCATCTTCGGCGGCGTCGGCATGAACCCGCAGGTACAGGCCATGTCCCGCGGCGTCGACGTGCTGGTGGCTTGCCCCGGCCGTCTGCTCGACCTGTGTGGTCAGGGCAGCGTCGATCTGTCCCACGTTGAAATCCTCGTGCTCGACGAAGCCGACCGCATGCTCGACATGGGCTTCGTGCACGACGTCAAGAAGGTCCTTGCGCGCCTGCCGTCCAAGCGTCAAAACCTGCTGTTCTCGGCGACGTTCTCCAAGGACATCACCGACCTGGCCGGCAAGCTGCTGCACAACCCCGAGCGCATCGAAGTCACGCCGCCCAACACCACGGTCGAGCGTATCGAGCAGCGCGTCTATCGTTTGGCCTCCAGCCACAAGCGCTCGCTGCTGGCGCACCTGATCACTCAGGGCGCGTGGGAGCAGGTGCTGGTGTTCACCCGTACCAAGCATGGCGCCAACCGCCTGGCCGAGTACCTGGAGAAGCACGGTCTGAGCGCCGTGGCGATCCACGGCAACAAGAGCCAGAACGCGCGCACCAAGGCCCTGGCCGACTTCAAGGCCGGCTCCGTACGCATCATGGTAGCCACCGACATCGCCGCGCGTGGCCTGGACATCGACCAGCTGCCACACGTGGTCAATTTCGAGCTGCCCAACGTCGACGAAGACTACGTGCACCGTATCGGCCGTACCGGTCGTGCCGGTCGTAGTGGCGAGGCGATCTCGCTGGTTGCGCCAGACGAAGAGAAGCTGCTCAAGAGCATCGAGCGCATGACCAAGCAGAAGATCCCGGACGGTGATCTGATGGGGTTCGATGCCAGCACCGTGGAAGCGGAAAAACCCGAGGTGCGCGAGCGTCCTCAGGCCAACAATGCCCGCGGTGCTCGCGCACCTCGCGGCGATGGCACTAGCAACGCCAGCAGCGGTCGCAAGGACAAAGGGAAGGACAAAGGCAAGGAAAAGCCCGCCGGGGCGCGTTCTGAACGCCAACCCCGTGACCAGAAGCCACGTCAGCCACAGGCTGCACGCGCGGCCGTAGAACCGGCGGTTTCCGCCAACCGGGCGCCGGACGAATTCCTCGATGACGAAGTGGACAACTTCGGCAACCGTGCGGATTACGTCAGCCCCTATCAGGGCAAGAACCAGGGTCGCGGTCGTCGTCCTGCAGGCTCTGCACCGGCCGGTGGTACTGCTCCAGCAGCAGCGCCTCGCCAGGGTCGCCCTGCCGGTGGCGCACCGCGCAACGGTGGCGGCGCACGTTCGGCCGGCACTGGCGACAACGCCGGCGCCAAGCGCGGTCCGCGCAGCAACGGGGGTGGCGCTCGTGACGGCCAGCCACGTCGCGACAGCAACCCGCGCAACCGTCGCCCGGCACGCGACGAGCAGCCACGCCAGGAACCGGCGGTGAGCAACTCGCGCAACCCGAGCCAACCGGTGATCGTGCACAAGGAATCGAAGATCGATCGTTTCCCGACTGCCGAGCAACTGGAGCAATTGCCAAGCCGCCCGCGGGGTGAAAAACCTGCACTGCTGACGCGCAATCGCGAAGGCTGAGCATGAGGTAGGCTGGCTCGCCCCGCCGTGGGAGCGGGCTCTGCCCGCGAAGGCTTCACCACGGCGCCCATGCCGGATACAAAAAAACGCCGCAGCCCTCACAGGCTGCGGCGTTTTTTCATGTCAGCGAAGCGCTTACTTCGCTTTCACACCTTCGAAGGTGAAGTACAGCTCGACGGTGTCCGACTGTGGACCCAGGTCCATGGACTTGGGTGCGAAGTCCTTGCGGTTGATCGAAGTGGTGCCTTCGAAGCCGGCACGGTAGCCACCCCATGGATCCTTGCCTTCACCCAGGAAGGTGGCCTTGATCACGACGGGCTTGGTCACGCCGTGAAGGGTCAAGTCACCGGTCACGTCAGCAGTGGTCTTGCCATCGGCGCTCTTGCCGGTCGGCTTGACGCTGGTGGACTTGAAGGTGGCTTCCGGGAAGTTGGCCACGTCCAGGAAGTCCTTGCTGCTGATGTGCTTGTCACGCTCGGCGTGGTTGGTGAACACGCTGGCAGTCTTGAGGGTCACGTCGATCTTGGCGTCTTCGGGCTTGGCGGCATCGAAGCTGAACTTGCCGTCGAAGTCCTTGAAGGTACCGGTGATGAAGCTGTAGCCCAGGTGGCTGATCTTGAAGTCGACGAAAGCGTGCTGGCCTTCCTTGTCGATGGTGTAGTCAGCGGCCATGGCCTGGCCTGCGGTGAACAGGGCAGTGCCAATGGCGAGTGCAGCGAGGGTCTTTTTCAACATGGGGAGTATTCCTCTTGAAGTTTGATAGGTACGGCAGTCAAGCTTTGCGACCCAGCATACGGATGAGGGTTGCATCACGATCGATGAAGTGGTGTTTCAATGCAGCCAAGCCGTGCAGTACGGCGAATATCACCAGTACCCACGCCAGGTAGAAATGCACGGTACCGGCGGTTTCCGCCTGATTGGGCAGGCCGCTGACCAGCGCGGGTATTTCGAACAGCCCGAAAACCGGAATGCCCACCCCGTCTGCGGTCGAAATCAGGTAGCCGGCGCTCATCACCAGGAACAGGTCCGCATAGAGAAACAGGTGCCCCAGATGAGCCGCCGTGCGGGTCAGCTTGCCCTGGTTGGGTGTGGGCGGCGGGGGTGGGCTGATGAAGCGCCAGACCACGCGCACGAGCATGAAGAAGAACAGCACCAGGCCGATGCTTTTGTGCAGGTCAGGGCCGGCCTTGCGCCATGGGTCGTAGTAACCCAGGTCCACCATCCACAACCCAAGAGCGAAAAGCCCGAATACGGTCAGCGCGACGCCCCAGTGCAGGACGATGCTGACCCAACCATAGCGTGAAGTGGAATTACGTAGTTGCATGTGCCTGGACCTTGTAAGAACTGCGCTCAAGATGACTGACTTATCTATCGGATTAAAGCGGAAAATCTCGCTTTGAAATATCGATAAAGTTGATTAAGACAGTATTAAGCGCACTGCTCTGAGGCCAGGAACGCGGTTTTATACGCGTAAAGACGCCGCCGACCCGCGAAAAGGCCGACGGCTGCGGTGCGAAACCTACGGCTGCACTGTAGGTTTCGTTACTTCTACCTTGTTTTTGGATTCAACCGGTTTTTTCGCTTCGGCCGGCTTCTTGACCACGGGCTTCTTGGTTTCCGCCTTCTTGGGCTCCGGTTTTTTCGTTTCCACTTTCTTCACCGGCGCAGCTTTCTTCGCAGGCTCTGCCTTGACCGGCGCGGGCGCGACGGCAGGCACTGGAACAGGTGCAGGCATCGGCGCAGGAACGGGAGCAGGTGCCGGCGCCGGTACTGGCGCAGGTGCCGGCTCGACGGGCTTGGCTGCCGGCGCTTCACCGCCGCCGAACCACTTGGAGAAGAACCCAGGCTTGCTCTCGGCAGCCTTGACCGGCGCTGCTGCAGGCGGCGCGACCTTGACCGGTTCGAAGGACTTGCCTGCCGCCAGATCAACCACTTGGCCGGCAGCACGCTGACCGCTGCGCAGTGCGCCTTCCAGCGTGCCGGGGTACAGCGAGTCGGTGTGTTCACCGGCGAAGGCGATGCGCTGCTGAGGCTTCTCCCAGACCTTCCAGAACTTGCTGATCTGCCCCGGTCCGTAGGCCAGGTACGCGCCGCCATACGAAGGATCGGTGCTGTAGCGACGGATCTCGTAGCCGGTATAGGCACCGCGCGCCTGTGGATAGAATGCGTGCAGGCGGATCAATACCTGGTCGACCATCTGCTTGTCGCCAAAGGCCTGCAGCAGGCGGGCGTTGTCACCGGACAGGTTGATCACCACATTGGCGCCACCCTTCAAGGCGGGCTCGATCCACAACATGCCGAGCCCGGTGTTGCTGTAGATCTCGCCGGACATCCGCGCCTTGCTGTCCCAGACCGGCGTCTTGAACTTGAGCAGCAGTTGGTCACGCCAGCCATAGTTGGTGCCCTTGATTGCCGCCAGCTGGCGGTTGTCCAGCGCAGGGGTGAAGGCGATCTTGCCCAGTGCACGCAGAGGGACGGCCAGGACCACATAGCTGGCCTGGTAACCCACGGCGCCCACTTTGACGGTCACGCCGTCCTTGTCCTGGCTGATGGCCGACACCGGTGAATCGGTCTTGATGGTCTTGATCTGCTTGACGAACGCCTGGGCCAGCACCGGGCTGCCACCGATCAGGCGCGAGGCGCGCAGATCACGGTCGTCGATGTCCTGATAGACCCGGTTCTGCTGAGCGAAATACAGCAGCGACAGACGCGACGGTTCGTCGTAGCGCGTACGAATCTTCTGATTGATCAGCTGCCGCGCGGTGGCGGGCAGTTGCAGGCGATCCAGCCAGTTGGACACGTTGATCTGGTCCAGCGCGAACAGGGTGCTGGTCGCGCCGGGGTTTTCCGGATCCTTGACCGAGCGGGCGAGGTCATCCAGGGTTTTCTCGTAGCGCTTGAGGGCTTCCGCAGTCGCTGGCTGCTTGGTGGCCAGGTCGGCGGCGGTAAAATATTCGCCGTCGATCAGGTAGCCAGGGTTGCGGACGAATTCCGGCGCCGGCTGGGTGGCCAGCTTGAAGGTGTTCACGTAACCATTGAGCACCGGCTGGATCTTGCTGCCGCCGATCCATTCACTGGTGGCCAGGCCCGAGCGGCCGCCGAGGCTGGGTCGTGCCTCCAGCAAAGTGACTTGCCAGCCCTTGGCCTGCAGCTCGTAGGCGGCTGTCAGCCCCGCCAGACCGCCGCCGACGACGATCGCCGTCTGTGCCTTGTCATTGCCCAACGCCTGCGCGCTGAACAGCCCTACTACTATCAGCGCCCAGGCGCGCAACCAACCAGCAGACATGCAGAGAACTCCGGCAGAGCAAGCGAAATGGCCGGATCGAGCCCCGGCAGTGGCAAATTGCCGCGCAGCATACGCCAGCGGCATAGTGCCCGCCAGTGTCGCCATCGAGCATGTTTGGGTTGTTAGCCGAGGCCTCATTGCATAGGCTTGCGCGACTGTTTGCCAAGCGTGTTGCCGCGGGAGAGAAAGATGGGACTCAACGACCAGTGGATGAAACGAGACCTCGAGGTCTTGTGGCACCCCTGCACCCAGATGAAAGACCACGAGCGGCTGCCGCTGATCCCGATCAAACGCGGCGAAGGCGTGTGGCTGGAGGACTTCGAGGGCAAGCGCTACCTGGACGCGGTCAGCTCCTGGTGGGTCAATGTCTTCGGGCATGCCAACCCGCGCATCAATCAGCGCATCAAGGATCAGGTCGATCAGCTGGAACACGTGATCCTGGCCGGTTTCAGCCATCAGCCGGTGATCGAGCTGTCCGAGCGTCTGGTCAAGATGACGCCCGAAGGGCTGACTCGCTGCTTCTACGCCGACAACGGCTCTTCGTGCATCGAAGTCGCGTTGAAGATGAGCTTTCACTACTGGGTCAACCGCGGTCAACCGAACAAGAAGCGCTTCGTGGCTCTGACCAACAGCTACCACGGCGAAACCATCGCCGCGATGTCGGTCGGTGACGTGCCATTGTTCACCGAAACCTACAAGGCCCTGCTGCTCGATACTCTGAAAGTCCCCAGCCCTGACTGCTACCTGCGGCCCGAAGGAGTGAGCTGGGAAGAACACTCGCGCACCCTTTTCCAGGCCATGGAACAGACTCTGGCCGAACACCATGAAAGCGTGGCCGCCGTGATCATCGAGCCGTTGATTCAGGGCGCGGGCGGCATGCGCATGTATCACCCGGTGTACCTCAAGCTGTTGCGCGAAGCGTGCGACCGCTACGGCGTGCACCTGATCCACGACGAGATCGCCGTGGGCTTCGGCCGCACCGGGACGATGTTCGCCTGCGAGCAGGCTGGCATCCGCCCGGATTTCCTGTGCCTGTCCAAGGCGCTGACCGGTGGCTACCTGCCGCTGGCGGCCTGTGTGACCACCGATGACGTCTACAGCGCCTTCTACGACGACTACCCGACCCTGCGCGCCTTCCTGCATTCGCACAGCTATACCGGCAACCCATTGGCCTGTGCTGCGGCGCTGGCCACGCTGGATATCTTCGAGCAGGACAACGTCATCGAGAACAACCGCGCCCTGGCCCAGCGCATGGCCACTGCCACCGCGCACCTGGCCGACCATGCCCACGTGGCCGAGGTGCGTCAGACCGGCATGGTCCTGGCCATCGAAATGGTCCAGGACAAGGCCAGCAAGACCGCCTACCCCTGGCAGGAGCGACGCGGACTCAAGGTGTTCAACCACGCCCTGGAGCGTGGCGCGCTGCTGCGACCGCTGGGCAGCGTGGTGTATTTCCTGCCGCCCTATGTGATCACGCCGGAGCAGATCGACTTCCTGGCCGAAGTGGCCAGCGAGGGGATCGATATCGCCACGCGCAGCAGTGTGAGCGTGCAGGTGGCTGAAGATTTCCATCCCGGGTTTCGCGATCCGGGTTGAGGTTGTTCAGTGCCTGTACCGGCCTCTTCGCGGGCACAGCCCGCTCCCACAAGGACCGCATGAGCGACCGAAACTTCCTGTGGGAGCGGGGCGGGCGGCGAGCCCTCTGCCCGCGAAGAGGCCAGAATAAACACCACAAAACCACCAGAGACACCCCCCATGCGACTGTCCCGCTTTTTCATCGACGCCCCCCTGAGCCTGGGCGAACACGAACTCCCCGAAGCCCAGGCCCACTACATCGGCCGCGTGCTGCGCATGGCCACCGGCGACAAGGTCCAGCTGTTCGACGGCAGCGGTCAGGAATTCCTGGGTACCTTGCTGGAAGTGGGCAAGAAACGCGTCAGCGTCACCCTCGACGAACAGTTCACCGGCCAACCCGACTCGCCGCTGGCCATCCATCTGGGCCAGGGCTTGTCCCGTGGCGAGCGAATGGATTGGGCGATCCAGAAGGCCACCGAACTGGGCGTGAGCGAGATCACACCGCTGGTGAGCGAACGCTGCGAGGTCCGCCTCAAGGACGAGCGCGCCGACAAGCGTCTGGCCCACTGGCGACAGGTGGCCATCAGCGCCTGCGAGCAATGTGGTCGCTCCAGCGTGCCGGTCATTCATTCGCCGCAGGTGTTGGCCGACTGGGTTGCCGCGAGCAACGCTGAGCTCAAGTTGGTGCTGCACCCTGTCGCAGAGCCGCTGCTCAGCCACGCCAAGCCTGCCAGCCTGGCGTTCCTGATCGGTCCCGAAGGTGGCCTCAGCGATGCCGAAGTCGAGCAGGCCAAGGCCGGCGGCTTTCACGCTGCCCGCCTCGGCCCCCGCGTGCTGCGCACCGAAACCGCGCCGGTGGTCGCCTTGGCGGTGGCCCAGCAGCTGTGGGGGGATTTCTAGGCTTCAGAGGACGTAGAAAAAGATCGCGATGAAGTGCAGCACGCTGCCCGCGATCACGAACAGGTGCCAGATGCCGTGGGCATGGCGCAGACGCTTGTCCAGCGCGAAGAAAATGATGCCCACGGTGTACAGCACACCGCCTGCAGCCAGCAAGGCGAACCCAGCTGGCCCGAGCAGGTGCAGCAGCGGCTTGACCGCGACCAGCACGATCCAGCCCATCACCGCGTAGATGACGATGGACAGCACACGGGCCTCGGAGCGCGGCTTGATCTCCTGCAACATGCCTAGCACCGCCAACCCCCAGACCACGCCGAACAGGCTCCAGCCCCAGGGCCCGCGCAGGGTCACCAGACAGAACGGCGTATAGCTGCCGGCGATCAGCAGGTAGATCGACAGGTGATCGAGCTTCTGCATGATCGCTTTGCGGCGCCCACGCACGCTGTGGTAGATCGTGGACACGCTGTAGAGCACGATCAGCGTGGCGCCGTAGATGCACACGCTGACGATCTTCCAGGGGTCACCTTCAAACGCCGCCAGAAGCAGCAGCCAGACAGCACCGACCGCCGCCAGCACGGCGCCCACCAGATGGGTCCAGGCGTTCATTCGTTCGCCATGGTACATACACAACTCCTTGCTCCCCGCAGTAGCGGCGCAAGCCGCGTCAGGCCTACCGCGGCGCCCGCCGACGCGGCTTGCGCCGCTGCTACAGGGGTTGCGGCGACTCAGAATGCGTTTACAGGCACTGCGATTTCCTGTAGCAGCGGCGCGAGCCGCGTCGGCGGGCACTGCGGTGAGGCCTGGAAGAACGCGGTGAGGCCTGACGCGGCTCGCGCCGCTGCTACAGCCGCAGCTACAGGGTCAGCGTACGACGATGCCTTGCTTGGCCATGAAGGCCTTGGCTTCGGGTACGGTGTATTCGCCGAAATGGAAGATACTGGCGGCCAGCACCGCGCTCGCGCCGCCCTGGATCACGCCATCGGCCAGGTGCTGCAGGTTGCCCACCCCACCGGAGGCGATCACCGGAATGCCAAGCGCGTCACTGATGGCGCGTGTCACGCCCAGGTCGAAGCCATTCTTCATGCCGTCCTGATCCATGCTGGTCAGCAGGATCTCACCCGCGCCCAGACCTTCCATCTTCTGCGCCCATTGCACGGCGTCCAGCCCGGTCGGTTTGCGACCACCGTGGGTGAAGATTTCCCAGCGCGGCTCTTCGCCCGGCCCGGAAACCTTCTTCGCGTCGATGGCCACCACGATGCATTGCGAGCCAAAGCGCGAGGCCGCTTCGCCGACGAACTCGGGGTTGAACACCGCCGCCGTGTTGATCGAGACCTTGTCGGCACCGGCGTTGAGCAGGTTGCGGATGTCCGCCACCGTGCGCACGCCGCCGCCTACGGTCAGCGGGATGAACACCTGGCTGGCCATGCGCTCCACGGTGTGCAGCGTGGTGTCACGGCCGTCGACACTGGCGGTGATGTCGAGAAAGGTGATCTCGTCGGCGCCCTGCTCGTCGTAGCGCCGGGCGATCTCGACCGGGTCACCGGCGTCGCGGATGTTCTCGAACTTGACGCCCTTGACCACGCGGCCGTTGTCCACGTCCAGGCAAGGGATGATGCGTTTGGCCAGGGCCATGGGGGTTCTCCGCTAAAGTAGGACACAGGTGCCGGCGGACGCGGCTTGCGCCGCTGCTACAGGGAGCCGGGGCGCGGGCCGCGTTTAGCCATTACGCGTTGTACGAATCGCAAAAAGCCTGGGCCTCGGCGACGTCCAGGGTGCCTTCGTAGATGGCCCGGCCGGTGATGGCGCCGATGATGCCCGGGGCCTTGGCGTCCAGCAGGGCACGGATGTCGCCCAGGTTGTGGATACCGCCGGAAGCGATCACCGGAATCCGGGTCGCGGCCGCCAGGGCAGCGGTGAACGGCACGTTGCAGCCCTGCATCATGCCGTCCTTGGCGATGTCGGTGTAGACGATCGCCGACACGCCATCGGCCTCGAAGCGCTTGGCCAGGTCGATGACCTGCACCGTACTCACTTCCGCCCAGCCGTCGGTGGCGACGAAACCGTCCTTGGCGTCCAGGCCGACGATGACCTTGCCGGGGAACGCACGGCAGGCCTCGGCGACGAACTCGGGCTGCTTGACCGCCTTGGTACCGATGATCACGTAGCTGACGCCAGCCTTGACGTAGTGTTCGATGGTTTCCAGCGAGCGGATGCCACCGCCGATCTGGATCGGCAGGTGCGGGTAGCGCTTGGCGATCGCGGTGACCACCTCGCCATTCACGGGCTGGCCTTCGAAGGCACCGTTGAGGTCGACCAGGTGCAGGCGACGGCAGCCGCCTTCGACCCACTTGGCCGCCATGCTCACCGGATCGTCCGAGAACACCGTGGAATCTTCCATGCGGCCCTGGCGCAGGCGCACGCAGGCACCGTCTTTAAGATCGATAGCGGGGATAATCAGCATCTGCAAAAACCTTCGGGGTCGGTGAACGGCGATGCTCGGAAGTCAGTTCTTCTCGAGCGCCCACAGGTCGCTCTCGATGCTTTCGAACCTCTCGCTGAGGTGCGCCTGCACATCGAAAATCGCCCTGTTGTAATAGTGTGGAGCCATTTCGCGGGTGAACAGCTCGAGCACCTCGAGGGCCTCGAACGAACCCAGGTCCAGATCGAAGCGGTCGCGCATGAACCGCTTGATCTTGTCGGCCGCTTCGCTTTCCTGCTCCGGCGTCAGGGTCAGAATGGGCGGCTTGCTGGCCTTGGCCATTACCAGCGTCCATCCCAGGCTGCGAAGTTCTGCAGCAGCTGCAGGCCATGGGTATGGCTTTTCTCGGGGTGGAACTGCACGGCGAAACGTGAACCTTCGGCCAGTGCCGCAGCGAAGTCGCGACCGTAATGGCCGCGCCCTACGACCTGGCCCGGCTTGCCGGCCTCAATGTAGTAGCTGTGCACGAAGTAGAAGCGCGCCAGGTCAGGAATGTCGTGCCACAGCGGGTGATCCACCGCCTGCTGCACTTCGTTCCAGCCCATGTGCGGGACTTTCAGGTGTTCGCCGTCTTCGTGCAGGTCCTTGCCGAAGAAGCGCACCTTGCCGGGAAACACGCCGATGCAGTCGACGCCGGCGTTTTCCTCGCTGTGCTCCATCAGCGCCTGCATGCCGACGCAGATCCCCAGAAACGGCCGGTCCCGACTGACTTCGCGCACCAGCGCATCGAAGCCCAGGCGGCGGATCTCGGCCATGCAATCGCGGATTGCGCCGACACCGGGGAAAACCACGCGGTCGGCTTCGCGAATGACATTGGCGTCACTGGTGATCAGCACCTTGCCGGCACCCACGTGCTCCAGGGCCTTGGCCACTGAGTGCAGGTTGCCCATGCCGTAGTCGATTACCGCGACGGTCTGCATCAGAGCACGCCCTTGGTCGACGGCATCTGCCCGGCCATGCGTTCGTCGACGGCGACGGCCATGCGCAGGGCGCGGCCGAAGGCCTTGAACACGGTTTCGATCTGGTGATGGGTGTTGTGCCCGCGCAGGTTGTCGATGTGCAGGGAGACATTGGCGTGGTTGACGAAGCCCTGGAAGAACTCCTGGAACAGGTCGACGTCGAAGCCGCCAACGGTGGCGCGGGTATAGGGCACGTGCATCTGCAGGCCGGGGCGGCCGGAGAAGTCGATGACCACGCGCGACAGCGCTTCGTCCAGCGGGACGTAGGCATGGCCGTAGCGAAAGATGCCCTTTTTGTCGCCGATGGCCTTGGCGAACGCCTGGCCCAGAGTGATGCCGACGTCCTCCACGGTGTGGTGGTCGTCGATGTGCAGGTCGCCCTTGCACTCGATGTCCAGGTCGATCAGCCCGTGCCGGGCGATCTGGTCAAGCATGTGCTCAAGAAAAGGAACGCCGATATCGAATCGGGCCTTTCCGGTGCCATCCAGGTTGATCGAGGCTTTGATCTGGGTTTCCAGAGTGTTGCGCTCGACGAACGCGATACGTTCGGCCATCACCAGCTCCGCAAAATCGTTGGGCGAAAAAGGTGATCATTATAGGCACGCGGGCGGGAAACAGGAACAGAAGAGGTTCAGAGGGGGATTGGCGGTGCGGCCTTCGCGGGCAGAGGGCTCAGCCGCCCACCCCGCTCCCACATAGATCAATGTTGATCCTGTGGGAGCGGGCTCTGCCCGCGAAGGCCGCACCACCGATTCAAACGTCTACATCAATGAAACAGCACCGCCGTCTTCTGCAGGGTCACCCACACGCCCCACGCCAACGGAATGCCCACGGCCAGCCAGGCCGCGACAGCCAGAGGCTTGGACGCAGGATTGGCCTTCCACTCCAGCACGGTGGTGCCATCGGTGCCCTTGTCATGGCCCAGCGCCTGCTCGGCCTTGAGCTCGGCATCGGTCATGAAGTACTTGTCGGCCACCGGACGTACCAGCGCGTTGCAGATGAAGCCCAGCACCAGCAGGCCGGAGAGGATGTACAACGTGGTGTCGTACACCGCCGCACGGGCTACGCCGTGAGCCAGCTGGTAGTCACGCAGGTTGGTCACCAGCACCGGGCCCAACACGCCGGCCACGGCCCAGGCGGTCAACAGGCGACCGTGAATGGCGCCGACCATCTGCGTACCGAACAGGTCGGCCAGGTAGGCCGGCACGGTGGCGAAACCACCGCCGTACATCGACAGCACGATGCAGAACGCCGCCACGAACAGCGCGATGTTGCCCGAATGACCCAGGGTCGGTACCGAGGCATACAGCGCCACGCCCAGGGCGAAGAACACGAAGTAGGTCACCTTGCGGCCGATGTAGTCGGAGAACGAAGCCCAGAAGAACCGGCCACCGATGTTGAACAGGCTGAGCAGACCGGTGAAGCCCGCTGCAATGGCAGCGATCTGCGCCAGTTGCGCCGAGTCCAGCTGGTTGAACGCCAGGTCCACGCCCAGCAGCTTGCCGCCGAACACTTCCTGCAGCAGCGGCGAAGCCATGCCCAGAATGCCGATACCGGCGGAAACGTTGAGGCACAGCACCAGCCAGACCAGTGCGAACTGAGGGGTCTTCCAGGCCACGTTCACGTGCACGTGGCGGTTGGTGATCATGCCCTTGGCCTTCTTCGCCGAAGGAACATAGCCTTCAGGCTTCCAACCGGTGGGTGGGACGCGGTACGACAGCGCGCCGCCGATCATGAAGACGAAGTAGATCGCCGCCATCACCAGGAAGCTCTGCCACACGCCAACGCTGGTAGGGGATGCGAAATGGCCCATCAAGGCAGCGGCCAGAGGGGCGCCGACCATGGCACCGCCGCCGAAGCCCATGATCGCCATGCCGGTGGCCATGCCGCGCTTGTCCGGGAACCACTTGATCAGGGTCGACACGGGGGAAATGTAGCCCAGCCCCAGGCCGATACCGCCGATCACGCCCGAGCCCAGCCACATCAGCCAGATCTGGTGGGTGTAGATACCCAACGCGGAAATGACCAGACCACCGCACCAGCATAGCGCCGACACGACACCGGCCTTGCGCGGCCCGGCGTGTTCCAGCCAGCCACCCCAGATGGCCGCCGAGCAGCCCAGGAAAATGAAGAACAGGGTGTAGATCCAGCTCAGCATCGACACCGACCAGTCACAGGATGATGAGAACACTTGGCTGAAAAAGCTCAGGTCGGGCGCGCACGCCACTGGTGCGGTGATGCCGATTGCCTTGGACAGCGGCAACCAGAACACCGAGAAACCGTACGCCATGCCGATGCACAAGTGAATGGCCAACGCGGCTGGTGGAACCAGCCAGCGGTTGAAGCCAGGCTTGGCGATGATCCGCTCCTTGGACAGAAATCCTGGCTGGGCACCCGCGCCGCCGCCCGAAAGACTACTGCTCATTTCGTAACCCCCGTTGATTTTTGTAATTCAGCTGTCTGCACACAAATGCGCCCACATCCTTCATGCACGTTGGCGATCGATTGTTTTATCGGCAGCATTTGGCAAATCGCGACATAAAGTCGCAGCGGACAGTCGAAGGCGAGAAGATTACCACCAGATGTAACCAATGGAAGCAAACTGCTATCCCTTTATTTCAATGAACTGCCGGATGGTTGGCAAAACCTCCCGAACGGTCCCGAGGATTTACCCTGGATTGCCGAAACCTGCGCGCCAAAGCGCTCGCGACGCTCTCGCAACGCAGCGGCGAACGCCCGATGCAACGGCACCGACAGACCGCCCACATCGCCAGACGCACAACGTTATACTCTCCCGCTAACTTCCAAATTTCGGACTAAAGGACTCGCCCATGAAAGCGTTCGGCAAAATCCTCGGCCTGTGCATTCTCGGTCTGTTGTTGATTCTGGTGGCCCTGGGTTTCGCCCTCACCCACCTCTTCGACCCCAACGACTACAAGGACGAGATTCGCCAACTGGCACGGGACAGGGCTCACGTCGAGCTGACCCTCAACGGGGACATCGGCTGGAGCCTGTTCCCATGGCTGGGTCTGGAACTGCACGACGCCAGCGTGGCCACGCTCGCCAACCCCAAGACGCCTTTCGCCGACCTGCAGATGCTCGGCCTTTCGGTGCGCGTGCTGCCACTGCTGCGCAAGGAAGTGCAGATGAGCGACGTGCGGGTCGAGGGCTTGAACCTGTCCCTGGAGCGTGACGCCAACGGCCACGGCAACTGGGAAGACATCGGCAAGCCCCTGCCCACCACCACGGCAGACCCCAACGACCCGAACGCCCCGGCAGTCACCGAACCCGGCAAGCCCCAGGCACCGTCGCGCCCGGTCAAGCTGGACATCGACAGCCTCACCGTGAACAACGCCCGCGTGCAGTACCACGATGCGCGCACCGGCCGCATGTACACCGCTGAGAGCATCCAGCTCAGCACCGGCGCCGTGCACGAAGGCGCCGACATCCCGCTGAAACTGACCGCGTTCCTGGGCACCAACCAGCCCGTGGTGCGGGCCCGTACCGAACTGGCCGGCGAGCTTCGCTTCGACCGCGTGCTCAAGCGCTACCAGCTCGAGGACATGCGCCTGAGCGGTGAGGCCTCGGGCGATCCCCTGCAAGGCAAGACGGTCACCTTCAGCGCCCAGGGGCAATTGCTGCTCGACCAGTCCGCCAACATTGCCGAATGGACCGGCCTGAAGCTGGCCGCCAACCAGATGCGTGCGCTGGGCGAACTGCGCGTGCGCAATCTGGACAGCGAGCCTCAGCTCACCGGCGGCCTGTCGATTGCCGAGCTGGATCTGCGTGCCTTCTTCGACAGCATCGGCCAACCGCTGCCAGCGATGGCCCCGGGCAGCCTCGGCAAGTTCGAACTGGTCAGCCGGCTGCAGGGCACCCGCGACAGCCTGGGCCTGGAAGACCTGACACTGAAACTGGACGAGAGCACCTTCACCGGCCGCATCGCCGTGGAAGATTTCGCCCGCCAGGCACTGCGCCTGCAGCTCAAGGGCGACACTTTCAACGCCGACCGCTACCTGCCGGCCAAGACCGAAAAGGCCGCCAACGCCAGCGCGGCGCGCCAGGCCGAGGTGCAGAACAGCGAAGCGGCCGCCGTGGCATCCGGTGAATCGCCGCTGCCCGACGCGCCAACCCGCGGCGCCTGGAGCGACGATCGCCTGCTGCCCGTCGAGCGCCTGCGAGCTCTGGACGTACAAGCCGACCTCGCCATCGGCCAACTGACCCTCAAGGGCCTGCCGGTGCGCAACGCCACCCTCAAGGCCCAGGGCCAGGGCGGCATGCTGACCTTGCAAACCCTGGCCGGTGGCCTCTACAACGGCACCTTCACCACCCAGGGCACCCTGGACGTGCGTCCGGAAACGCCGCTGCTGGCGTTGCAGACGCGCATCGACAAGGTGCCTGTGGAAAACTTCATCAAATCGCAGAACGCCAACCCACCGGTCAGGGGCCTGTTGAACCTCAACAGCAACCTGAGCGGCTCGGGCAACAGCCAGAAAGCGCTGGTCGAATCGCTCAACGGCACCGCCAGCTTCGTCCTCAACGACGGCGTACTGGTCAACGCCAACCTGGAGCAGCAGATCTGCCGCGGTATCTCGGTGCTCAACCGCAAGACCCTCAACGGCGAACCGCGAGGCAAGGACACACCGTTCAAGGAGCTCAAGGGCAGCCTGGTGTTCCGCAACGGCGTGGCCAGCAACCAGGACCTGCTGGTGCGTATTCCCGGCCTGACCGTCAAGGGCAACGGCGACGTCGATCTGCGCGTACTGGGCATGGACTACCGCGTGGGCGTGGTGGTGGAAGGCGAACAGGGCACCAGCGCCGATCCGGCCTGTCAGGTGGGCGAACGTTTCGTCGGCGTGGAACTGCCGCTGCGCTGCCGCGGCCCGCTGGAGATGGGCGCCAAGGCCTGCCGCATCGACCGTGACGGCCTGGGCCAGGTGGCTGCCAAGCTGGCCGGCGACCGTATTCGCGACAAGATCGACGAGAAGCTCGAAGAAAAACTGGGCGACAAGGTCGACCCCAAACTCAAAGACGCGTTGCGAGGTCTGTTCAACCGATGAGTCCCGAGCAGTTTTCCAGCGCCGTGCTGGAATGGTACGACCGCAACGGCCGGCATGATTTGCCGTGGCAGCAGGACATCAACCCATATCGGGTGTGGGTCTCGGAAATCATGCTGCAGCAAACGCAGGTCAGCACGGTGCTGAACTACTTCGACCGCTTCATGGCGGCGCTGCCCACCGTGCAGGCGCTGGCCGAGGCGCCGGAAGACGAAGTGCTGCACCTGTGGACCGGGCTGGGCTACTACACCCGCGCCCGCAACCTGCAGAAAACCGCCAGGATCGTGATGGCCGAGCACGGCGGCGAGTTTCCCCGCGACGTGGAGAAACTGGTCGAACTGCCCGGCATCGGTCTGTCCACGGCCGGGGCGATCGCCAGCATCAGCATGGGCCTGCGCGCGCCGATCCTCGACGGCAACGTCAAGCGCGTGCTCGCCCGCTATACCGCGCAGGAAGGCTATCCGGGCGAGCCCAAGGTGGCCAAGGCGCTGTGGGCCACCGCCGAGCGCCTGACCCCGCAGACCCGAGTGAACCACTACACCCAGGCGATGATGGACCTGGGCGCCACCCTGTGCACGCGCAGCAAGCCCAGTTGCCTGCTCTGCCCACTGGAAAAAAGCTGTGAAGCGCACATGCTCGGCCTGGAAATCCGCTACCCGGTGCCCAAGCCGCGCAAGGCCGTTCCGCAACGCGCAACGCTGATGCCTCTGCTCGCCAACCGCGAAGGCGCCATCCTGCTTTACCGCAGGCCTTCCAGCGGCCTGTGGGGCGGCCTGTGGAGCCTTCCCCAGCTCGACGACCTGAGCGACCTCGACCACCTCGCCGACCAGCACGCGCTGCATCTGCTCGGCCGGCGCCAGCTACCTGCCCTGACTCACACCTTCAGCCATTTCCAGCTGGCCATCGACCCGTGGCTGGTGCAGGTCGAGCAGACCGCCCACCACGTGGCCGAGGCCGACTGGCTCTGGTATAACCTCGCCACACCGCCGCGCCTGGGCCTGGCAGCCCCGGTGAAGAAGCTGCTGCAACACGCAGCCGACGCCTTGAACGCAGGAGATCTGTAATGACCCGCACCGTAATGTGCCGCAAGTACAAAGAAGAACTGCCCGGCCTCGAGCGCCCGCCCTACCCCGGCGCCAAGGGCGAAGACATCTACAACCATGTCTCCCAGCAAGCCTGGGGCGACTGGCAGAAACACCAGACGCTGCTGATCAACGAGCGCCGCCTGAACATGATGAACGCCGAAGACCGCAAATTCCTGCAGGGCGAGATGGACAAGTACCTGTCCGGCGAGGAATACGCCAAGGCCGACGGCTACGTGCCACCCGCCGAATAACCCAGCAAAATCGTAAGCGACGGTATTAATTAAAATTTTTTTCGACATCACGCTTGACGACCCGTCGAAAAACCAGTTTAATGCGCCCCGTTGCCCAGATAGCTCAGTCGGTAGAGCAGGGGATTGAAAATCCCCGTGTCGGCGGTTCGATTCCGTCTCTGGGCACCACCTTCCGTTTTCAGGTGGTGTACGCAGTACCTGAAAACACACAGAGAGCCCGCCTAGTGCGGGCTTTTTGTTGTCTGGCGTTTTACACCTCGTGAAAGCCCGTGGGCATGGGAGTGGATCGAGTTCGGTCCTCGGATCCACTCACACGTCCGGCGCGCCTTCCTTGGCCAAATTGGGTGACTTACCAGCGAAACGCCACGGTCCCCAGCACCGTTCGCTCCTCGCCCCAATAACAGCGACCCGCGTTGTTGCAGCCCGACACGTATTCCTTGTCGAACAGGTTCTTCGCGTTCACGTCCACCGACCAATGCTCGTTGATGTCATACCCCACCAACGCATCCACCAGCGTCACATCGCCGGTTTTCAGCTTGCCGTACAGCGTCGGGGCTGTGTAGGCAAAGGTGTTGTCGAAGTAGCGCACGCCGCCGCCCAGGCGTAGACCGCTCAGCGCGCCATCCAGGAAGCGATACGTCGCCCAGGTCGACGCCTGGTTGCGTGGAATGCCCGTCAGTTGATGGTCTTCGAACAATGACCCTGGCGCATCTTTGGTCACCCGCGCGTCCGTGTAGGTGTACGACGCAACCAGACCGAGATTGGGCGTCACGTCACTGTTGACCTCAAGCTCCAAGCCCTGAGACTTGCTCTCGCCCACTTGCCGGCTGAAGCCGCTGCTGCCTGCGACCACGTCGCGTGATTTGGTCAGGTCGAAAACAGCCGCGCTGAAGGTCGTGTTCCACCCTTTGGGCTCGAACTTCACACCCACTTCATACTGCTTGCTGAGAATCGGGTCGAGCAGATCGCCATTGGGCTGGGACGATTGCTGTACGGGGGTGAATGCCGTGGAATAGCTGACATAGGGCGAGATGCCGTTTTCGAACTGGTACATCAAACCCGTCTGCCAGCTGAACCGGTGATCCCAGCCATCCAGGTCCGTGGCCGCTATTGCTGCGCTGCCTGGACGCGCCGCGCTGGCACGGTTGCGGTATTCGCTCTGCACCCAGTCCTGGCGCCCGCCCAACAGGAAGATCCAGTTGTCGTACTTGCTTTGCAATTGGCCATACGCACCGTACATGTGCTGATCGAGCTGGGAGTTCTGCACGTATTGCGAGGCGTTCGGTTGCACCGCCGAAAACACCGGGTTGAACACGTTGTAAGTACCGCCCAAGCCTGCGTTCCAATCCTGGTTGAACGAGGTGCGGTCGTAACTTGCGCCGAGCAGCACTGTGTTATCCAACGCCCCCGAAGTGAAGTGGCCTTCGAACTGGTTATCCACTGAATAGGTGATCGATTTGTTGTCACGATCATAAGCCGTGCTGCTCAACGTACTGCCAAAGCCGGCTCGGTTCAGATTGTTTGGCCAGGTTTCATGACGGTTCAAGCGCGATTCCATGTAGCGCGAGTTCTGACGGAACTGCCAGACGTCGTTGATCTGATGGCTGAACTCATAACCCAAGGTCCAGGTTTCGCGCTCAAAATCGTCCCAGTTCGGATTGCCGTTGAACTGGTCCTTGCCGATCTTGCCATTGACGTTATTGAGCAGCGTCCCTGCTGCCGGATAGCCCAACAGCAACTTGGTGCGGTCGCGCTGGTAAGTCGACAGCAAGGTCAGTGCAGTGTCTTCGCTGAAGTTGAACGTCATCGACGGCGCGATGTAGAGGCGGTCATCCGGCACCGAGTCAACTTGCGTATCGGCATTGCGGCCCAGCATCACCAGCCGGCCCAGAATACGGTTGTCGTCCGTCAACGGACCCGAAACATCGAGTCCGAGTTGGCGGCGATTGTTGCTGCCGTAGGTGAGCTTGGCCTCGCCCTGCGCGGTTTCGGTCGGCTTTTTACTGACCAGATTGACCAGTCCGCCCGGCGCATTTTCCCCGTAGAGAATCGAGCTTGGGCCTCGAAAGACTTCGGTACGCTCCAGCCCATAGGGCTCGGTGGTGGTGTCGTATCGGTTTCCTTGCAGGCGCAAACCATCTTTCAGCAAGCCATAGCCATAGTCCGTGGCGTTGTAGCCGCGGATGGAAAACAGATCACCGGCCAAACCATCGCCCACGGCGAAAGGCGGCGCGAAGATGCCCGGCACGTAGCCGAGAATGTCGGTAAGGGTCTGAGAACCTTGGTCCTGGATGCGTTGGCGCGTGACCACCGAGACAGAACGCGGCGTCTCGGGCAAAGGCGTACTGGTTTTGGTGCCCGCCGTGCTGTTCTTTACTTGATAACCCGTACTCTGCTGGCTTTCCGGTGCTTGTTCGGTAATGACCAGGTTCTGCAACTGTAGAACTGCATCTTTGGTTGCAGGTGTGGCAGGCGCCTGGTCAGCAGCGGCAATGCCCTGCCAACTGAGTGTGGCAACGAGTAAAGCCACAGAGTTCGCGCTGGAATTAATCTTGTTATTGCGAGCCATCTACCATCCTCTCCCCTGAAGATCCTGCGAAGACCAGCCGTTTTTTTGTGTCGACATATCTCAAAAAAGCGGGAGAATCTAGCACGGAGTGATTCGCATTTCTATTTAAGTCGTTTTGGGTTTGAGGATTCTCGTGGCCTCGTTGAGCTAGTTCGGGAATGGCTTGGGTGACTCACACATGCTGTTACCTATCGCAGGACTGGTTACCGTACGCTCGCGTCTTGATGGGCTATCTTTATTCGCTTCACGTCCCACCTCTCGAAAGTCACCGAGAGCCCCCTCGATCAACGGATTGATCGGCAGCAAGAACAAGGAGTCACCATGCGCTTTGATGGCACGTTCGAAGAACTGAAGATAAAGCTCGAAAGCATTCTGCCCGCTGGAGAGTGGCGGGTAATCAACGAAAACCAGCATCAATTCAAGACTCGCAGCAAAGGCATTCTCAACTGGTACCCGTCTACTGGCACCCTGCACTTCCAGGGCAAACCCCACGCGGCATCGAAGCTCCAGGAAATGGTCGAGCCTTTGCTCAATAGCCACTACGGAGCGCAGCACACGCAACCTGACGATGCAGCGCAAATGCTGGCAGAGCTTTCCCAGGAACCTGCACCGGACACATCCTATTTCATCGACGATACCTATTCCGATTCCGAGCTCATCATCGGGCTGGTCGGGACGATCGGAACCGACCTCCCGGAGGTGTCGAAGCTGATCGGCGACCGGCTCAAGATTTTCGGCTACGAAACCTGCACCATCAAAGTCTCTACGGATGTCATTGCCAGCATCGGCTCCCCTGCCGACACCACCCATCAGTACGACCGCATCAGCAGCTTCATGGAAGAAGGGAACCGGCTGCGCGAGAAGAGCAAGGACAACGCCATACTGGCATTGGGCGCGGCGGTGCACATCAACAAGCTGCGAAGCGAGTCGGCCCCCATGCGTCGCCGGGCGTTCATCATCAACTCATTGAAAAGCCCTGCGGAAGTCGAGCGTCTGCGCAAGATCTATTCGGATGGCTTTTTTCTGGTCGGCGTCCACGCCGATCTGACACGACGCCATGAGTATCTGGTGAAGGACCTGTCCATGACGGAGGAGCAGGCATCGCGCCTGATCGAGCGTGATGCGGACGAGCGCGACGAACATGGTCAGCACACCCGCAACACCTACCATCTCTCCGACTTCTTCATTGACTACAATGGCAACTCCGACTCGTTGAAGAAACAGACGTGGCGTATTCTCGACCTGCTTTTCGGTCGCCCCTACATCACCCCGACGTTCGACGAATACGCGATGTTCATGGCGTTTTCCGCCTCGTTGAGGTCTGCCGACCTGTCGCGTCAGGTAGGGGCAGTCCTGACCAAGCACCGCTGCATCATCGCCACCGGGGCCAATGATGTTCCCAAGGCCCACGGAGGCCTTTACTGGCCCGAAAAGGATCCAGACACCCACGGCATCGTGGATGCGCCTGACGGGCGTGATTACATGCGCGGTCAAGACTCCAATGCCATCCAGAAAAGGCTGATCATCGACGATATCCTTGCGGTGGTTCCCCAGGAGTATCACCAGGAACTCGCGCCATTGATCAGAAGGAGCAAGATCAAGGACATCACCGAATATGGCCGGGTGGTGCATGCCGAAATGGAGGCCTTGCTGTCGAGCGCCCGCTCGGGTGTGAACTGCTCGGGCAGCGACTTGTACTGCACGACTTTCCCCTGTCACAACTGCGCCAAGCACATTGTGGCTGCAGGTATCAAACGGGTGGTCTACGTAGAACCCTACCCCAAGAGCAAGGCTCTGGAATTTCACTCCGACGCCATCTCGCTCGGGAACAACCCGGACAATGTCGTATTCGAACCTTTCATCGGGGTTGGCCCGCGGAGCTTTTTCAACCTATTCTCGACGAATCTCGGCAGCGGCTACCCGGTGGCACGCAAGAACGACGACGGCGAAATCGTCGAGTGGAAAGAAGAGAGTGCAAAGCTCAGGACCCAGATGCTTCCGTGCTCTTACATGGATCGTGAAGCAGCAGCAGCGAATCTGCTGTCTACCTACATAGAGGGAACCTAAATGACGACCAAGAAGCAGGAATTTCTAAACCACGTATCCATGTGTCGACAAGCTGTCGCTCGCTGGCCAAGTTGGAAGCAGGATATCTTCAAGCCTCCGGCAGGCCCGAAGAACAGCGACATGGGGCAAAAAGAACACAGTCTGCGAGGACCGTCAGGGCAGTGACCTGTCCATCCTGAAACGACAAAGGCCGCTGTCATCACTGACAGCGGCCTTTGCATTCCAGCGGTCCAATCGATCAGCGGCTCAGCGCTACTCGCGCATTACCAGCCTTGCGGCGGCTGGAGATGATCAGGCCCGCAACCACAACCGCGATGGCCAGGCCGCCCGTGGCGAGGATTTCCACGCGGTGGTCTTCGCGCAGCGCCATGGTGGTCAGTACCGCAACGATGAACAGGATGACCAGGTAGGTGAGGCCGGGGAACAGCCACATCTTGAAGTCGATCTTCTCACCGGCGATCTCGCGCTTGCGGCGCATGCGCAGTTGCGACACAGCGATCACCAGGTACACCAGCAATGCGATGGCGCCGGAGGTGGCGAGCAGGAAATCGAACACGGCAGCTGGCGCGACGTAGTTGGCGATCACGGCCACGAAGGCGGCGGCGGTGGACATCAGCACGGCTACCGACGGGGTGCCCGACTTCGAGGTTTTCTGTGCGGCAGCCGGCGCGTCGCCACGCTTGCTCAGGGAGAACAGCATGCGCGAAGCGGTGTACAGCGCCGAGTTCAGGCAGCTGGTTACCGCGACCAGTACCACGATGTCGACGATCAGCTTGGCGTTGGGAATACCGATCAGCTCCAGCACGGTCTGGTAGGAACCCAGCTCGGCCAGGCGCGGATCGTTCCATGGCACCAGGGCCACCACCAGGAAGATCGATACGAGGTAGAACAGGAAGATCCGCCAGATCACCGAGTTGGTGGCCTTGGAGATCTGCTGACCGGGGTTCTTCGATTCGGCGGCGGCGATGGTGACGATTTCGGTGCCCATGAACGAGAACATGGTGGTCAGCATGGCAGCGACGACGGCGCCCAGCCCGTTGGGCATGAAGCCCATGGTGTCGGTGAGGTGGCTGACACCGCTGACCTGGCTGTTGGGCATGAAGCCGAACACCGCGCCCAGGCCCACGACGATGAAGGCGATGATCGCCAGCACCTTGATCAGCGCGAACCAGAACTCGAATTCACCGTAGTTCTTCACGCTGAACAGGTTGGTTACCGTCAGCACCAGGGTGATCACCAACGCGAACACCCAATGCGCAACGTCGGGAATCCACGCGTGCAGAATCGAGGCGGCGGCGTTGGCTTCCAGCGGGATTACCAGCACCCAGAACCACCAGTACAGCCAGCCGATGGAGAAGCCGGCCCAATGGCCGATGGCGCGGTCGGCGTAGGTGGAAAACGAACCGGTGTCAGGCGAGGCAACGGCCATTTCACCCAGCATGCGCATGACCAGTACCACCAGGCTACCGGCAGCGGCGTAGGCCAGCAGCACGGCGGGGCCGGCAGCGGCGATGGCGTGGCCGGAACCTACGAACAGGCCGGCACCGATCACACCGGCGATCGACAGCATAGTTACATGACGCGGCTTGAGTCCCTGAGCGAGACCTGTGGAATTCTGCGTACTCATAAAACTACCTTTGCGAAAAATAGCGTTCTGTCCGGCGGTGGTCGCGACCCTTGTGCAAAGTCCGCTACACCCCGTTCCATATCTTTTACGCAATAATTGCGCCAAATTGTACCAAGGTATATCCTGCCGCCCTGAATCGGACCTCTCGACCGATCGTGGCAAGGGATTGAATCCGTTGAGGTTTGCTCTTGTGGCTCCTGCGCATTACCGAACTACTCAGCCTGGGTCGTTATGCCGCACCAAAAAACGACGCCGGTAACACCCTCGCACAAAAACAGTGCAACCTAAAGGCGCAACTTTTGCGCGGACGATGCACGGCTCAGGTGCTACTTCGTGCCACCTGCCTCTCATCGCGCCATTGAACATCCGCTGCATTCGCGCTTTCCTCGTCCCGGCAAAACTGGCAACATCGCGCCTTTTTACCGCGCCCTGCCCGTCCGAAGTCCTGCCACAGTGCCCTTGCACCGTGCATCAGGCACTCGAGAACCCAGCTGCACGTTCAGTCCCGCCATCCGCGCTATGCTAGCTGTGCGCCTGGCTGTTCATGTCGACGATGGCAGACCGCACCCGCCTATATGAGGACCGCACATGGCTCAGGCCACGCCCGCTCTGGAAATCCGTAACCTGCACAAGCGCTACGGTGCACTGGACGTGCTCAAAGGCATATCGCTGGCCGCCAACGACGGCGCAGTGATCTCCATCCTCGGTTCATCCGGTTCCGGCAAGTCGACCCTGCTGCGCTGCATCAACCTGCTGGAAAACCCTCACCAGGGCGAAATCCTGGTGGCCGGTGAAGCGCTCAAGCTCAAGGCCGCACGCAACGGCGAGCTGATTGCCGCCGACAATCGTCAGATCAACCGGCTGCGCAGCCAGATCGGTTTTGTGTTTCAAAATTTCAACCTGTGGCCGCACATGAGCGTGCTCGACAACATCATCGAAGCGCCGCGCCGCGTGCTCGGACAGAGCCGCGCCGAAGCGGTCGAGGTGGCCGAGGCGCTGCTGGAAAAGGTCGGTATCGCCGACAAGCGCCACGCCTATCCGAACGAGCTTTCCGGCGGTCAGCAACAACGTGCGGCGATTGCCCGCACCCTGGCCATGCAGCCCAAGGTTATCCTGTTCGACGAGCCGACCTCGGCGCTGGATCCGGAAATGGTCCAGGAGGTGCTCTCGGTTATTCGCAACCTGGCCGAAGAAGGCCGTACCATGCTGCTGGTGACACACGAGATGGGCTTCGCCCGGCAAGTCTCCAGCGAAGTGGTGTTTCTGCATCAAGGTCTGGTGGAAGAGCAGGGTACGCCCGAGCAAGTATTCGACAACCCCTTGTCGGCGCGCTGCAGGCAGTTCATGTCCAGCAACCGCTAACGGAGCAATAACAATATGAACATCAAGAAACTCTTTCTGGCGGTTGCCGCCACACTGCTGGTCAACGGCGCGGCCATGGCGGCCGAAAAACTGCGCATGGGCGTGGAAGCGGCCTACCCACCGTTCAACAGCAAGGACACCAGCGGCCAGGTCGTGGGCTTCGACGTCGACATCGGCAAGGCCCTGTGCGCGAAGATGGCAGTGGAATGTGAAGTGGTCACCTCCGACTGGGACGGCATCATCCCCGCGCTGCAGTCGCAGAAGTTCGACTTCCTGGTGTCGTCCATGTCGATCACCCCCGAGCGCTCTGCAGTGGTGGACTTCACCAACCCCTACTACAGCAACAAGCTGCAGTTCATCGCCAAGAAGGGTGTGGATTTCCCCATCGACCGCGAAAGCCTGGAGAACAAATCCATCGGTGCCCAGCGCGCGACTTTGTCCGGCACCTGGCTGGAAGACAAGTACGGTATCGAGGCTCAGCTCTATGACACCTCCGAAAACGCCTTCCTGGACCTGAGCAGCGGCCGCCTCGATGCCATCCTGGCCGACAAGTACGCCAGCTACGACTGGCTGAAAAGCAAGGCCGGCCAAGACTTCGAGTTCAAGGGCGATGCGGTCGAGGAAAGCGACAAGATCGGCATTGCCGTCCGCAAGGGCGACGCCCTGCGCGAGAAGCTGAACGCGGCACTGCAGGAAATCATCGCTGACGGCACCTACAAGAAGATCAACGACAAGTACTTCCCTTTCAGCATTCTCTGACAGCCCGGCAGGCGTCGACCTAAAGGCCGACACCTGCCCCTGAACAAGCCTGCCCATGAACATCGATCTCTATGGCTTCGGCCCTGCGCTTGCCGCAGGCGCGCTGATGACCGTCAAACTGGCCCTCAGCGCCCTGTGCCTGGGGCTACTGCTGGGCCTCGCCGGGGCTCTGGCGAAAACCTCCCGCAACCGCCCCCTGCAGTGGCTCGGTGGTTTCTACTCGACACTGGTACGCGGCATCCCCGAGCTGCTATGGGTGTTGCTGATCTACTTCGGCACCGTCAACGGCCTGCGCAGCTTCGGCCTGGCGCTGGGTGTCGGGAGCCTGGAACTCAGCCCTTTCGCCGCTGGCGTGATTGCCTTGGGCCTGTGCTTCGGCGCCTACGCCACCGAGGTTTTCCGCGGCGCCATCCTGGCCATCCCCAAAGGTCATCGCGAAGCCGGCCTGGCCCTGGGCCTGAGTACGTCGCGGATCTTCATCCGCCTGGTATTGCCGCAGATGTGGCGCATCGCCCTGCCGGGGCTGGGTAATCTGTTTCTGATTCTGATGAAGGACACCGCGCTGGTCTCCGTCATCAGCCTGGAAGAAATCATGCGCAACGCGCAGAACGCCGTCACCGTCAGCAAACAGCCGTTCACCTTCTATATGGTCGCCGCCCTGATGTACCTGAGCCTCACCGTGGTCGCCATGGTTGCCCTGCACTTCATGGAGAAACGTGCCGCGCGCGGCTTCGCGAGGGCTTCGCAATGAACTGGGAAGTGATCATCAAGTGGCTGCCGCGCCTCATGCAAGGCGCCACCCTGACCCTGGAACTGGTCGCCATCGCGGTGCTGGCCGGACTTATTCTGGCCATCCCGCTGGGCATCGCCCGCACCTCGAAGAAGTGGTACATCAGCGGCCTGCCCTACGCCTACATCTTCTTCTTTCGCGGTACGCCGCTGCTGGTGCAGCTGTTCCTGGTGTACTACGGGCTGGCGCAGTTCGACGCCGTGCGCGAGAGCAGCCTGTGGCCCTACCTGCGCAGCCCGTTCTGGTGCGCCGCCGGGACCATGACCCTGCACACCGCCGCCTACATCGCAGAAATCCTGCGCGGCGCCCTGCAAGCCATTCCCAAGGGCGAGATCGAAGCCGCCCGCGCCCTCGGCATGTCTCGCAGCAAGGCGCTGGTGCACATCATGCTGCCACGTGCCGCCCGCATCGGCCTGCCGGCCTACAGCAACGAAGTGATCCTGATGCTCAAGGCCAGCTCGCTGGCCAGCACGGTCACCCTGCTGGAACTCACCGGCATGGCCCGCACGATCATTGCCCGCACCTACCTGCCGGTGGAAATCTTCTTCGCCGCCGGCATGTTCTACCTGGCCATGTCGTTCGTGCTGGTGCAGGCCTTCAAACTGCTCGAGCGCTGGCTGCGCGTGGACGCGTGCCAGGGCCGCTGACCCTGCAAGGCGACCAGCTGCGTGAGCGCTTTCACGCACTGGACGCCTTTTTGGCCGCGCATGTCGATCTGTGGCGGCCCAAGCCCTTCATCCAACTGACCTTACCTTGGGAAGCCAAGTATCCCGAGCTTGCCAGCTGGCTGCGCGCCCGCACCCTGGCCGAAGCCGAGGCTGTGCATAACTCGCTGCTCGACCTGGACGCCCCCGCGCCTTTTCCTGCGTTGGCCCAACAAGCGCATGCGCTAAGCGCAGTAGGCCCGCTGCCGACCACTGACGTGCCCGCTGCCCGCCCCCGACTCAACGTCGACGTGCCCGGCCGCAAATGGCAGCAGATCGAAGCCTTCGCCGCTGCCCTGTCCTTCGCCGATTCCACCAGCCACTGGCTGGACTGGTGCGCCGGCAAAGGCCACCTCGGCCGCCGCCTGCTGCGCGATGGCCAGCACCTCACCTGCCTGGAATACGACCCCGCACTGGTCGCCAGCGGCGCCCAACTCAGCAGCCATCACGCCTTGCCCGCCCACCACCAGCTGCAAGACGTCATGGCCGACGACCTGCGCCTGCCAGCCTCCACCACCCCCGTCGCCCTCCACGCCTGCGGCGAGCTGCACGTCCAGCTCATGCAGCGCGCCACCCAAGCAGGCTGCCAGCACCTGGCCTTCGCACCCTGCTGCTACAACCGCACCCACGGCGCCTACCGCCAATTGTGCAGCGAGCCCTCCGCCCTCTCCCTCACCCTCGAAGACCTCGGCCTGCCCCTGGAAGCCACCGTCACCGCCGGCGCCCGCGTGCGCCGCCAGCGCGACCAGTCCATGGCCCGCCGACTCGCCTTCGACCTGCTGCAGCGCGAGCAACGCGGCACTGACCACTACCTGCCCTGCCCCTCCCTGCCCGCCGCCTGGCTGGACAAACCCTTCGCCGACTACTGCCGCGACCTGGCCACACTGCAGAGCGTACCCATAGCGCATGGTGTGGACTTCGACGACCTCGAAGCGCGCGGCTGGCAACGACTTGCCCAAGTCCGCAACCTCGAGCTACTGCGCGGCCTGTTCCGCAAGCCGCTGGAGCTGTGGCTGGTGCTCGACCGCGCCCTGTACTTGCAAGAACGCCAGTACACCCCACAGGTCGGCACCTTCTGCCCGGAAACCCTGACGCCCCGCAATCTGATGATCATCGCCGAACACACCTGAAGCCTGCGCAACCTGTGGATAACTCTGTGGGTAGAAGTGTGACGCGACGCATCGGTGCTGCGCCAGAACGCTGGAATGCAGACTGGTCATTTTTCGGTCATGTCCGATTCGCCAGCGAAAACAGTAGCTTGCGAACGATGTCATCAAAACGACCTAATCGGCGAACGGTCGACCAGGTTGGCACGCCGAATGTGCATAAGCACTGACGGGTTAAGAGCTAAAGACGAAGAAATTATGCCGCAGGGGGGTTTACTCGGGCGATCGAATGGCTATAATCAGCGCCCTCACTTGCCGGTATAGCTCAGATGGTAGAGCAACTGACTTGTAATCAGTAGGTCCCGGGTTCGATTCCTGGTGCCGGCACCATAGTTTGACGAGAAAGGCTCACCGCAAGGTGGGCCTTTTTTGTTTGTGGTTTTTGTGGGTGTCTGGCCCACGCGCACCCCCTGCAGGAGCGGCCAGTGGCCGCGAAGGCGTCGGTTTAGTCGCCGCATCCTCCCGCCTCATTCACTCGCTGTTCGTAGGCTCGAAGCTATTGAACCCCGCAGATCTAAATATCCATATCGCCACTCGCTGTGGCACCCGGCTGCAACGGAATCAACATCAATAGCTGCCAGCTTATGATCCGTGAGGGCTATAACCCATACTGAGCATCCAAACCATCCGTAGACTCGATCTCTTGGCATGAAGCACTCCACAATCAGCCAATCCGCTTTTGCATTCTCCGACGCCTTCCGAAAGCGACCCCGTGACGACTTCGCCTTCGAGCTACTTACGAGCTTCCCCACAGCCTGCTGTGAATATGCCAGCCTCCTGCTAGCTTGGTTTCTTGTCGAGGAGCACCCGGATATTCAGGTCGAATTGGTGACTGGGGAATTAGTGGGTGATCGCCAGAGCCGACATGTTTGGTTGAGCATCGACGGACTGAATGTTGACATCACCGCTGACCAATACGATGTACGTCTCCCATGTGTACTGATCACCTCCCTTGGGGAGTGGCATGCTAGATATGACGTAATCCATCGGAAAATTTTCGACAAGAATTTCTACCTTTCTTATGAAGAAGCGGGACAGCTGGAGCTTTTCGCTGACTATCAGTTCCTATCACAGCAAGCTCGGGCATCTCACTAGTTATGCCGCGTCTGAAGGGCGCGGATCGATAGGTGGCCTATAAGTCGCTTGGCTACCACCGGTTGAGCTGGTCGATCCCAGCTGATAGAGATCTCTCGCGGGGCTTTGCCGCAGTTATATTCATGACAATCGGCCTGACGACTACAGAAGTCACCAGCAACAGCGATGCAGATCATGGTGCTGCAGACCACGGGTTGGACTACACCCAGCTGACAGCCAGCCATACCCCGGTCATCGCACCGCTGCCTTCACCCGACTCAGGATCTCGCGGCGCTGGTTTCGTCAGCCAGCGCAGCCTCCACCCGCCCACTGGTAACGGTGCTCAGAAGGCCAGATCATGAGTGCCCATGCTCCCGGTCGTAAGGAGCCGCAAGTCCCGCGTTATTGGACAACCCTCACAGGTCGCAGGGGCCTCGATCCCTGATAACACTCAACATTCTTGGCGGGATGACGTGGAGAAGGTTTCAAAGGTTAGGAGTTTGATCATGGTATTGGTAGGCAGACGGGATGGACGGAACTTTAGGTATGGACGGCAACTGAGTTATGCCGGGCTACAGGTGCTACGTGATCTGTTTGGCGTAGGGCATTATGGGCGTGCTCTAGCTACCGACGTACATGGTCAACACGTCGGTGGCAAAGGGCGAGCTGGTGCGGCTGTTTAAGGACTCGCAACTGGAGGTGATGCCGATGTTCGTGGCCTACGCGCCCAATTGTCACATCAGTTTCAAGTTGCGAGTGTTCATCGACTGGATCGTCGAGTTGATGGCGGGGTATTGAGCGCAAATCGCGCATTGACGGCAGAGGGGAGCATCGGCGACGCCCCCCCCCCTCCGATCCGCGCTACGCTTTCGGCTGGTAGATATAGTTGCCACTTCGCAGGAAGGTTTCGTGTTTGTTCGGCGAGTAGACGCTCAAGGTGCCCTGCTCGTTGGCCGCGAAGTGCTTCCAATCGCCTTCTTCGAGTACCAGTTCCGCAAAGTTTTCTCCTGTCTGGCTCACGTATAGCGCCTCTCGCCCCCAGCGTGTCGTAAATAGACTGACATCTCGCAGATGAGCGCTGGCATTGATGCGAATGTCTTTGGATTGAAGTTTCCACTCATAGCCTTTGTCGGACGTCATGACACGATCCGAGTAGAAACACATCACAGTCTGTCCCATACGCGTGATGAGCGGTGCATCGTAGCTGTCGTCTTCGCTCGCCCAGGTACAGATTCGCCAGCCTTTACCGACAACGTAATAGCTGACGAACGAGGCCGCGTTGTTCTTCTTCTTCAGTGACTTGAATACCCAGTTGTACTTGCAGAATGCAAGTAAGCTGCTTCCATCGGGCAGCGGCTGGATGCTTTCTACTTCGATTCCCTCCGAGAAGCTCGGTGCGTCTTCCCAGCGCAGCCATGGGCCGTCGAGGTCGGCGGTGCAGAAGATGGCGACCTCGTCGTAAATGCCGGTCTTTGTAGAGTCGAAAATCAGCCCTTTTTCGACGTAGGAGTACTCCTTGCGCTCCTTGAATCTCCATAGCCACAGGCCGTTGAACCGGATGACCTCTTCAGTTTGGGTGAACTCCCAGCCCTGCGCATCCGGGAAACGGGTCTGTTTCCAGTTCTGCGCATCGCGGGAGTAATAGAACCCATCGTTGTAACCCGCTATAGCAATCCATATTCCACCCACAAAATACAGCTGGGAGATTGCGGGTAAGTTATCGGTGGCGCTGAGACGCACGTTCTGCCAGTGCTCTCGATCCAGGCTGCGATACACATGGTTGTCATGGTCGACGATCAACCACGTGATGCCATCGGTCTTGATGTACTGGATTTTCTCGGGGTCGCAGGGAGCGTGCTGTACCTGACCCCATTCGATGCTGAACAAATGATCCCGGTCATCTTTTTCGATGACGACCGACTGTTTGGCCAGCTTTTCCTGCTGTTCCTGATAAAGTCGCTCGGCACGCTGCTTTGCTTTGCGCTCAACCACGGACTCGTCGAATCGACCTTCCATGAATTGCGCGAGCTGTTCGGCCACGTCCGCACAGGCATTTGAAAAGGCACTAAGTGTGTCGTCGAGCTGGCGCTCGAAGTGATTGAACTGGTCGTACCAGTCTGCGTTAGCTGCGGAGTTGTCCAGCTCGAAATCGGCATAGCCGGATTCGTCCTTGAAGGAGATCGTGGGCAGGCCCCAGCGCGCCAGCATACGATTACCTTGGTTCAGCGCGCTGGAATGTCCGGAGATGAAATCGCTGATTTTCTTGCGCATCTCGTTCAGCGCGGACAGGCAGGAACCACGGCCAAGAGTGTAAGCCGTTCCCTCCACTTTGCTGCTGACCTTGCTCAGGAACGAGTCGTCCCATGCTTCCATGAAGAACGAGTAATCAGAGGCTTTCAGAGTCGCTTTCGCCAGATCGAACGAGAGACTGCCGGCCTCATGACCGACCGTGCGCAGTCTGGCGCGAGCCTCGGTGAAGGTCTGCTCAAAACGCAGCTCGCGGTAGCGAACGATGTTTTTCCAGCCGTTGGTCTGCTGCTGCAACTTCTCGGCAGCCGCAAGCACGTGCTCTTCATCCTGTTCGGTACTGATCACCAGCCCACGGGCGAAGTTTTCCTTGAACTGTGCGGGCTTGAGCGCGTTCAGGATACGCAGCACATGAGGACCTTCGATCTGTTTCTGGCACAGCGTCAGCAGGTAAAACGCATCGAGCAGCCAGGTGTAGGTCTTGTCGTCGCCTTTGAGCAGATCCTGCAGGATCGGCAAGTAGTCCTGAACCTTGCGGGGATTGTCCGCCAGTACTGCGATTTCAATTGGCGCTTGCGGGCACCCGGCCTTGTGCGCTAGCAACTCGAGAAACTCCCGGCCCTGTCTGTTCAATGACGCCGAGTTCTCGATGCACAGAGCGAACAGCAACAGATAGTTGTGTCGGGCGTCAAGATCGTCAGTGGTGTCGAAGAAGGTGTGGGAGTGGATCTCCGGCAACGACGACACCAGTGCAACCGGCTCGGCTTGGGCATCTTCGGCAGGTTCGTCGGGCAAGGCGTTAAGACCGTGCTGATCCTTGTAAATCTCCAGAGTCAGCAGGCTGCCGCCGATGATTTCCTCTATCAGGTCGCGCAACCGGTACTGGGTATAGAGGCCGGAAAACGCCTTGCCAAAGAATCTGGAAATAATTCGCTCGCGCTTCTCGTCGCTGTCACAGACTTCGCCATCCGAGATCATGTCGATGATGCGGTCGTACTCGTCGGAGAGGTAATACAGCGAGTTGAACGCCAAACCCGAGATGTTTTTCTGGACGAAGTACGAATCGGCGACGTGTTCTTCGAACGATAGCTCGATGACCGAGCGGTAGCGTTCGATGCTGGTGGTTTCGATCTGATCGATCAGGTCGATGATGAAACTTAATAGCTGGACTTCTTCGTCACAGTCCACGTCCAGCTTTTCCAGCGTGACGATCAGGTGGTTGATGTCTTGCGTGGTCAGCATGACGCCGGGGTGGCTTCGTATGAAGTCATACGCCAGGTTGAGTACCAGCAGCCTCTTGGGCATCGATTTGTAGCGACGTTTGTTCGCTTCGATGTTCAGCGACCATTGGTGAAAATTGGTGTTGTTCTCAACCCGAACCAGGCGGCGATTGATCTTGTCGACCGCCACCAAGACGAAATTACGGGTTTCGATGATGTATTCGTTCATTGTGCCCAAGTTGTTGCGTATCACCGCAATACTCTGGGCGTTGATCAGGTTCTGCTGCTGCAGTTGCTTGAGGTAGTGCCATGCGAATTTCTGCATGTGCAGCGCGTCAACTTGGTTCTGCAACTGCTTCTGGCGATTCTTGCCGCTGAATGCACCGGCAAACCGCTTGAAGAATCCGCTCTCGGCTTGTTGTTTCAGGCGTTCCTCGCTGCACGTGACCAGCCGTGAAGCATCCACTGCCAGTTGCTGGGTCAGCGCTGCGTTGTTCTGATGCTGAGCAACCAGTGCCTCAAGCGCTTCCTGCTCCGAGGCGTTCAGCGGTTGATTGAAGATTTCCTGAGGTACTGCTTCGACCGTTTCGCTCATTGAAAATATGCCTTAAAGATTATCGATCAGGTTCTTCAACTGTGTGCTTTGGGCTGCCATGGTCTTGACCTGGCCAGCAAAGTGGCGCTCGGACAAGTACAGGCCCTTGTGAAATTCGGCATAGAACGACTGCGACATCTGCAGGTATTCCAGCGAGTCATGCATGATCATTGCGGTACCCACCACGTGTTCGGTGGCGGTTAGCGTCAACCGGAAACTTTTCTCGATGTGGTTGTCGATAGCGATGCTCATGGCCATCGTAGTGATCAGGCCGCCGATAATGCCGCCCACCAGCGCACCGATCGGTCCACCGAGAGTGCCCACTGCAGCGCCCACCGAGCTGCCGACGACAGCTGCACCAGTCTGCAGTAAATTGTGGCCCGTTCGGGTTTCCAGCTCTTCGCTTGTGATCTTGCCGGTGGCAAACAGCACCACGTTCTGCACCACGTCCACGGCACATACCGCAGCAGCAGCCACACCATTTTTGGCGAAGGTGCGCTTGAACGCCGAGCCCGCGAACAGGGCAGGCAAGTTGCGTGCTGTGATGCTGACCGTCGCAGTCGCGATGCCTGCCTTCAGCGCGCTGTCACCGGCGGCGATTGCGGTGTTTTGGAGAATCTGGAAAATCGCTTGCTCCACCGTGATTTCGCCGTCGCGGGCTTGTTTGATCGACTGGAAAGTATTAATACTGCCCGCGATCACCGTAGTGATGACAGCTGCCGAACCTGCCGCGTGAAGGCTTTGTTGAATGGTGGCCTTGTTCAGGTAACCGTTCTGCATCTTTTCATGCAATTGCTTGCCTGCCTCGGTGCCGCTGCCCAGATGCTCGGCGTCCCGTTTGCCCAGAGGCGTTGACTGAACGCCCTCGACATCGAGGTTGCCCGTCGTCTTCTCGCGAACCTTTTTGGCGGCATTGGCCACTTCCGGCCGCGTTTGCTGGTTTCTCTGCATGTCTCGTTTGGCCGCTTCCTTGATCTGTTCGATCTGATCTGCAGGCCCGATGAATGCATCACTGTCCTGATACTGATGAATGCCGTCTTTCGTGGATCTGAATGCCTTCTGCGTGGCATCGCCATTCTTGAAATATTTCAACTGCGCTCCGAGCAGTTGCTCGTCGCCCTTCATGACCACGATATCGTGGGTGGTGTGATTCTTCGCCAACGGGGTGTTGGTGAAGTTGTCAGTGAAGGCGCGGACTTCCTTGTCCTTGAGGATCGCGTCTAGGTTGAATGATTCGGCGTGCCATGTCTCTGCGGCGAACCCACCTTTGATCGCGCTGTTTTGCGCGGTTCCGGTAATCTTGTCGATGATGGCGTTCGCGTGATTGATTTCGCCCAGCATGTGGCCAATCTTTTCCGACGCCTGGGTGGGCCAGATCGGGCAGAGGCTGACTGAGCTGTTCAATGCCCTTTTACGTTGGTTGTCCATGAAGCTTCCTTGGCATCATCTAGATACAGAGGGTTGATCGGCGCGCTGTCGGGCATCAGGTGCTTGTTGAGACGGCGTCGCAATAGAGGGTTCGCAAGTTGTTCAGCTTCTGGCTAATCTCATCGACCCAGACCTGTGGCGCATGGACCCGAATGTTGTCGTTGAGCCCAAAAATCCACCAAAGCGTGTCCCGGTCTAGCGACACTTGAGCGTGCAAGCGTTTCCAGCTGTGGTCAGGGAGGTCGCTGAGGCTTTGCACGCTGCTCAGCGGTGTCTCACTGAGTAAGGCGGCGATCTGCGGGTGAACGTCGGCGACCAGTTCGACCTGCGCATCGGCTTGTCGATGGTTGAAAATTCCTGTGTCGATGTAGTCGTCGACGTCGAACGTAGCGTGCAGCTCCGCCACTTCATCCAGCACCCTGACCTCGCGAATGCGATGCAGGGCAAACTGGCGAAGATCGTCGTAGCCGTCAACCGATGCCACCAAGTAGCTGATGGCATGTCGCGACACCAGTCCGGCGGGGTGCAGACGGAACTGCTTGAGTTCGCTTTTGCTGCGGCTCTGATACGCCACTTCCAGTTTCCGGCGCTCCAGCAAGCCGGTTGAAACCTCACTCCAGACCTGCGGTGCAATGCTGGCAGGCAGCAAGGTTTTTCCGTTGGGAACCGTTCGGACCCGCTTTGCCCAATCCGCCAAGCCGTTGTCACCCAGACCGCCCAGAAAATTTCGGGCGCGCCTGAATTGGGGGCCGAGCTGGTCCAGAACAACTTGCGGGAGCAGTGTGGTCAGATGTCGTTCGGAGAGGTAGAGCGCCAGCGCTGTCGGGGTGTCCATGTCTTCCAGTTTCAGCGGCGCATCGCGGGTAAAACTCCAGCGGAAGGGAGTTTCACTGTCGTCGCACTGCAGCGAGAAGGGAATGGACAATCGGTTCAGATCGCGCTGAACGGAGCGCAGCGTCACGGAGAAACCCTTGTCCCGGAGCTTTTCCAGCAGAGTCGAGGTGGCGATGCGCTGCGGCTCGGTGGGCATCAAACGCAGCAATGCGAACAGCCGCAGGAGCGTATCCTTCGCTTGAGACATGGCAACTACCTTGTAAGCCGATTCAACGGATGGTCACCATTCTGGCGCCAACTTAGCGTCGATGCTACGGGACTGAATGGCTCAGTGCCATCTTTCATGTTTGCCATACCACTAAAGTCTCGACATAGAGGGCGGGGATTTTCAAAATGACGCAGTTGTCTGCGCCGGTTCAAGCGCGGGAACAGCGGCTCTGGGCATCGCGTTTAAGATCGCTGTACTTGCGATAAAACGCGTAACTTTTCTGCAGAACGACACACAGTCCGATCACTGCTACCAGGTTTTTCATAAGGGACGCCTTGTTTTCATTCATTGTCTTCAGTAGGGCGACGAGGTGTGTCGCGCCCTATTTCGTTGTTCAGGGCCAGAAATTCTTCCAGACGCGCCTTCAGCACCTCTTTGTTGGTTGCTTCCCGGTATCCGAGCGGCAGGTCATGGCAAGCCAGGCAACGCGTGGGAGGCGGCAAAACGGTCGGTCGTGAATCACACCAAGGCAAGACGGTCGTTTTCCAAGAGCATTCGAGACAGACAAGAGTGAGAGGGAGTGATGAGATGAGCATGGCTACCTCCTGCAATCTTCGGTGCTGCAAGATTGCTTTGCGAGGGCGACAGCACATGTCGCTCATCCACAGGCGCTGAGCAGGGAAGGGGACGGAGCGGGCGATTTACTGAACTAAACAGCCACCGTTTTATGTTTTTTCGCCAAAAGCTGCCGATAGAGGCCGCCCTGGTTGGGAAGTGGTCTGCTCTTGACCTTCGGTCCAGAGCGTTCACGTCAACACTCTCGGCAGCAGTCGTAGCGTGAACATATTCGTAAACATCTGCGGATTCGTAACGGGCAGCTTTTGGCTGTGGATTCAACCTGTCGCCACGGGCAGCTCTTGGCGGGCTCCTGCCTATCCTCTACGGAGGGAATGATCGACAACGTTCGAACTCAGGAGGTTTACCATTCCGTATGCGGCTCTGAATTACTTGCAGACCGACAACGTCCTGACATATCAAGAATCCCGAATTCGATTCCACCGAACGCCATAACCAGCTGATTTGTTCATAGTTACTAGCTGGGGTACGCCGAATTTTCCACCGAAATCCAGACGCTCGAAAACCTGGCCTCACCGAAACAGACCGTTCGTCTAGTGCCGTCACCATAGTTTGACGAGAAAGGCTCACCGCAAGGTGGGCCTTTTGTTTGTGGTTTTTGTGGGTGTCCGATCCGCGCACAACCCCAGTAGGAGCGGACCTAGACTCGGCTTGCCTTAAAATTCTTATAGGTCTAATGTGCCATCACCATGCTACTGATTTGGCGAGGCCCCTATAGGACGGATCTGGCATTCACCTTAAAAATACTCGGCTCTTCTAGTGCGTATCTTTAGCGAAACTGACCTACATGTCAGTCTGCTGCTGACTCAGAAAGACGCGAGGCAAATTCTGCAAATAAATGTGTCGCTGATGAAAGGAAGCTATATGCGAGTTACAAAAATCAAAATCAAAAACTTTAGATTACTAAAGAATACAACGGTAGACATTGAGAAAAATCTATCCTTAATAATCGGCAAAAATAACTGTGGGAAAACTTCATTTCTTTTATGTCTGGAAAAATTCATTGGCGGTAGCGCAACAAGAAATCAATTTACATTTGAAGATCTAAATAGCGACACAAAAGATTTTCTTCTAAAAGTGATCGAAGGAACGCTACCGAATGATCAACAGATTGCAATATCATTAAAGATATTTATTCAGTACGATGAAAAAGACGACCTTGAGCACATAGGTGACAAGGTTATAATGGATTTAGACCCTGACAACCAATACATTGTTCTAGCTTTTGAATATAGCGCAACGCAAGAGGACATAAATCGTCTTGCAACTGACTTTCACAACATCAAAGCCAAAAAAATAGCCGAAGGAAAACCCTATAAAAACCTATTCGACTACTTGAGGGAAAGTCATGGGAAATACTTCTCAACAACAAGGCGTAGTCTGCGATTTGACACAACATCAAATACGGAAGATGAAAGCGATTTCGTAGACTTAGATGCAGAAGGCGTCAATATATCGAGAATAATAAACTTCAAATGGATTAGCGCACGCAGAAACGTCTCCAACAAAGACACTGACAACTCACTATCTATGTTGTCCGCTAAAATATATAAAAAGCTTGAGGCTAGCAATCCAGACCAAAACATCGTAGAGGACTTCAAAGATACGTTAAGTACGACTGACACAAAGCTCAACTTAGTGTATGAGAAAATTTTTGAGGACGTGATTGTCGATGTTAAGAAATTCGGGGGTATCAACCAAAACGAATCAATAATAAAAATCGTATCTTCGCTGCAACATCGAGACCTCCTTGAAGAGAACACCACCGTTATGTATGGATTGGGTAGTGGCGAACACGACCTGCCCGAAAACTATAATGGATTGGGTTACTTAAACCTAATAAGTATGATTTATGAAATAAAGCTCAAACTTCATGACTTTCAAAAAGAAATTAGCGAGTCCCCTTCCGATGTCAATTTGTTATTTATCGAGGAGCCAGAAGCTCATACACATCCTCAGCTCCAAAGAATTTTTATAAAAAATATCAAGTCGTTACTGAGCCCAGGAATCAGTCGTGCTGACGGAATCAGCAGGTCTCTTCAAACAATACTAAGCACTCATTCCTCATACATAGTGTCCGAAAGCGATTTTGAAGATATTAAATATTTCAAAAAATCGGATGGATGCGTGACATCCAAAAACTTAAAAGACCTCAAAGACTATTATGGAGATTCACAGCACTACACTTTTCTTAAGCAGTACCTGACAATACATAGATCTGAGCTATTCTTTGCAGACAAAGCAATTTTCATCGAAGGAGATACCGAGCGTGTTCTTCTTCCTGCCATGATGATGAAAATTGACCAAGAAGATTTGGTAGACAGTATAAAATCGGGGGCAATAAGCCAAATCCCACTGCTTTCCCAAAACATCTCAATGATTGAGGTAGGTGCCTACTCACATATTTTTGAGAAGTTCGTCAGCTTTATTGGTGTCCGGTCACTAATCATCACTGACATTGACTCGGCTAAAGAATTTCCGGATCTAGACGACAAAGGCAATCAAAAACTTAATAAGCAAGGCGACCCCAAAACGGAATTAAAAAAATGTCGCGTTATAGAGGGCACTCATACCACAAATGCTTCCTTGGCCTTTTTCTATAATACAGATGATTTAGCTTTTTACAGCGCGCTTGAAATGGCAAACAAAAGACTAACAAAGAAAATTAATGTCCCATGGAGCCAATGCGAAAAGGGAGAACTCCTTTGCGCCTATCAAACATTAGAAAAAAATAAGCTTGGTGAGGGATACCACGCCCGTAGCTTCGAGGACGCATTCTTCCATATAAATACAGATTTCATAAAAAGCCTAACATACGACGACAAGAATGAGTTTATCGGAAAGTCAACACTACCATCACTAGTTCAAAAACATCTAAAAGATTTCGCGGATTTCACCACCGATGCTTATACATGTGCTGAAAAAGCAATAGGTAGCAAACCATCATTCGCCATGGAAGTACTGTTAAATAGTTCGAGCCATGAAGTCACACTCACAGACGCTCAGTCTGGCAATCCTAAAACAGTCTCCATGGAATTTGCCAACTGGAATACCCCTAGCTATATTAAGGAGGCTCTAAAATGGCTGAAGCAAGACTAATTCTAGAGCGTGAAGTCCAGGAGATATTTAATCTAATTGATGAAGGAAAAAATTTCTTGCTCAGTGGAGGGGCAGGTAGCGGTAAGACATATTCGTTGGTGCAGTGCATAAGGCAAGTGTTAAGCGAAAATTTAAACTGCAAGATTGCTTGTATGACTTATACAAATGCAGCTGTCGCAGAGATTCGTAGCCGGGTAAGCGATCATAGGCTGAGCGTAGGCACCATCCATGAATTCTTATGGGACTTGATACGCCCTTATAGGGTGGAGCTTATGGATGTGCTAATACAGTCTCTGGAGAGTGAAGCCAAAAGTTCTATCGTTAATCCGGACAAAGATTTTGACCCCTCCGTGTTGAAGGGGCGAGAGGTAAAATATAAAGAATACACATTGATTCGGGAAGGAATTATATCTCATGACGAATTGTTGATTATCGCTCATGACATGTTCAAGTCTCATCCGAAACTTTGTGACATAGCTAAAGATAGATACAAGTTTATATTCGTCGACGAGTACCAAGATACATCGGCTGCTGTAATAGAAGTACTTCTCGATCACTTCCAAAAAGGTGTGAAAAAAAATATTGTAGGTTTTTTTGGGGATGCGATGCAGTCAATATATGATGACGGCGTGGGGAATCTAGACAAGTACATCACGCAGCAATATGTTTACGAGGTAAAGAAAGAACAAAACCGAAGAAATCCAAGACTAGTCTTTGAGCTTGCCAACAGGCTAAGAACCGACAACCTACAACAGACTGCATCGCTCGACGATAATGCTCCTAATATGTTAAATGGGGTTGTTATAGATGGTGAAATACGGCTAATTTATACGGAAGGACCAGATGATAGACTGCAGCAGGTTAAAGACTCACTGGGCTGGGACTTTGGTCACAGCAAAGAAAACAAAGAATTAAACCTAACTCATAACTTAATCGCACCTAAAGCTGGATTCCCAGAATTGATGCTTGTTTATGACGGAGATAAAATACTAGAATACCGCGATCGCATTAAAAGATTTATCAAGAGCCGCAAACTACTTACTGACTTCTCGGGTTTCACTTTCGGACAGGTCATAGACAACCTAATTGATAATTTCCCAGCCCAGAAATCCGATCTATCCCCTACAGCGGGGATGCAGCAGTTCATAGATCTAAATCCTGAGCTGTACAACCGTGCACTTACGGAGCCGTACGAAATTTTCAAACGCATATACTTGTCCAAAGATGCGCTTATAGACGATAAAAAAGATGACCCTGACGGATCCCCAAAGGCTGGTAGTAAACGTGACGCATTGATTAAGCACCTATTCAAAATTCAACACATAATTTGTCTTTATGAGGATAAGAAATTCAATGAATTTCTTAAGCGCACGGAATTTAAAATACGCTCGATCGATGACAAAAAAAGACTTAGAGACATCATTGACGAGTTGAGAAAAATGTCGAATGCTTCGATTGGCGCAGTCATCGACAGAGCCGATGAGCTTGGCATCTGCAGAAAGGACGATAAACTTTCTATTTTTATTGCACACAATCGTTATGTTTATGACAGAGTGATAAAGATAAAATTCAATGAATTTAAAAAATTATATCAATACTTAGAGGGGTACACTCCATTCTCAACTCAGCATAAAATAAAAGGTGCCGAGTTCGAGAACGTACTTGTTGTATTGGATAATGGGAATTGGACCAAATACAACTTTAATTACCTGTTCGAAGAAGCTGGCACCCCATCTGTCCTTGAGCGGACAAAAAAACTATTCTATGTCTGCACTACGCGTTCTAAAAAAAGCTTAGTCGTGTACTATCGCAACCCTAGCCAAAAAGCGTTAGCAACAGCCAAAAAATGGTTCGGAGATGCCTCCGTATTAAGACTTATTTAATTCATTTCTTACTCTAGGCGCGCCGCACTTTCTGTGCGGTACGCCAACCTAGCAGAACTCAATAAACGCAAGTTCCGCATAGCCAAATTTTGATGCTCAAACAGTGGAAAATCGTACGCCTTACACGATTGTCACGAGATTGCAGGAGTTCCTCCAGACCAAACTATTTGAAATTTTTCTAGGAGACCCAGATCCGTCGGCTATCAAAGGATAGTTCTGGAAACAAACTCAGCCTCTTCGTAGTAAATACTTAATATAAGTCATAACTTTACAATTTTTTTCGATTCCTGATACGACGCCATAACCATGCGAAATGAGTTCTTCACACAGCTGGCAGCTTTCGCTTTTTTTATTATGGTGCAATGTCTCCTGCCCAGCTTACCTACGCTGGACAGCCCATGCCCCAAAGTCGCTTGTGAATTTTCGTCAAACGCAGCGTTTTAAGAACCGTAAGACTGATCTCGGCTGCCACTCCTCACTCCAACCACCCCCAACCTCCCCAACCAAGCCTCATACCGGCCAGGCCATTCCTTAGTCGGCGCATCCCCCCTCCCCAACCCAAACCCATGCCCCCCTGTCGCATACCGATGCATCTCCACAGCCACCCCACGCTGCTTACAAGCCGCAGCCATGATCAACGTATTCTGCGGATCCACCACCGAGTCATCCTCCGCCTGCACCAAGAACTCGGGCGGTGTGCTCCCCGTCACCCGATTCTGCACAGACCACTCAGCCTCTTCTTGCGCCGACGCGTCTGGCCCCACCAGTACCTTGTGGGTCGAGGTATGTGTGTAAGGCCGCTCCAACGTAATAGGTGGATAGATCAACGCCGCTCCTTCAACCACGGCAGATATCGAGTCGATGCTGTCCTGCGCAGCATAAGTCTGAGAATCGCCAAGCGTCGCGGTCATGCCCATCAGATGGCCACCGGCTGAAAAGCCTAGTAGCGAGACGTGGCTCTCCCGGCTGCGGACAATGCGTAGGGCGCGCTGTGCATCTTGCAGTGCGACGATGTTGCCGGCGTTCCAGCCTTCACTCGGCAAGCGGTAGGCCAGCACATACGCGGTGTACCCGCGCTCCGTGAGCCAATCCGCCAAGGGCCATCCCTCGATCCCCAGTTCGATTCGTTTGTACCCGCCACCGGCAGCGACGATCACCGCTTTTCCGTTGGGTTTGACGGGTCTGAAGATCTGTAGGTATGGACGGGTGACGTTGCTTAGCGAGCCATGGGATGTGAGCAGGTGGTTGCCCGAGGGTCCGCCGCCCCCTGGCGGGACGTCGCTCCACAGCTGGACTGTTTCACTGTTGGCCGTTGGATCTTTGGCCTGAATGGCCGCTACTTTCAACATCAACACTGCCGTGCCGGCGCCTAGAATGAAATTGCGGCGATTCATGAAAGCTCACTCGGTCTATGAACAAGGGTTTTGCTTTTCCAGCCTGGGGGCTTGTCTGGTGCGTTAGAAACACTACCTCAAATTTGACCAACCTACCTGCTCCGGAAAGTTATTCCTGCAGTGATGTGTCGGCGCTCGGTCCCTGACCCGCACCGTAGCCGATGAACCCAATGTTCAGTTGATCATCAAACTCAAGCCAGGTGCGGCTGACAAGCGCATCAACGGCAGCTGTGCCTACTGATTTCCAACGGACCTGAACACATGAATCCAACCTTTAAAAAACTGTTCCTGAGCCCTTCGTCCTGGTTGTTGGGCAGCGCGATTCTGGTCGCAGGTTCTGCCAGCGCTGCCACTGCAGCGGCGCCTGTCCGGCAAGTGGTCACCGATCCGGCGTTCAGCCAGTTGGTCGACGCCAAGGCCCGGGTCGAGCTGCTCACCGATCAGGCGAAGTGGGCCGAGGGGCCGCTGTGTCTGCAGGATGGTCGTCTGATATGGAGCGATATCAAGGCGAACAAGGTCAGCGGCTGGCAAGCGAAGGATGGCGTGTCGACCTGGCTGGAACCGGCCGACTTCCAGAACGGGCATACGCTGGACGCGCAGGGCCGTGTGGTCGCGGCGTCTCACGGCAAGCGCGGTATCGTGCGGCAGGAGGCCAACGGTGAGTGGCGGACCCTGGTCGACACGTACCAGGGCAAGCGGTTGAACAGCCCGAACGATGTGGTGGCCGATAACAGCGGCACGCTCTGGTTTACCGACCCCACTTTCGGGGTGTTGAGCAAAAGTGAAGGCTACGGCGGCACGCCCGAACAGGGCGGGGAGTTCGTCTATCGCTATGTGCCCGAGACCGGTGAGATCACCCGTCTCGAGACGCCAGAAGTGCATTCACCCAACGGGCTGGCCTTCTCGCCGGATCAACAGCTGTTGTATGTGGCCGACTCGCAAATGGCCCATGACTTCAGCAACAAGACGTTGGCGCACCGCATCATGGTCTATCAGGTCCGCGACGGTCGTTTGAGCAACGGCAAGGTCTTTGCCGAGATCGAATCCGGCATTCCCGACGGTATCAAGGTGGATGCGCTTGGCAACGTCTGGAGCAGCAGCAAGGAAGGCATCCAGGTCTTTTCCGCAGCCGGCAAGTTGCTGGGTAAACTGCTGGTAAGCGCGAGCGATACCAGCAACCTAACGTTCTGCTCGGATGAACAAGGCAGTTGGGCCTATATCACCGCTGCCAACAAGGTACTCCGCGTGCAAGTGGCGAAGGGGGTTACCGGGCGCTAGGCCAGTAGCGCTGAGCAGGTGGTGAGCGTCCTGTTGCAGACGCTCACCACCCCCGCCAAGAAGTCCGTTTAGCCCACCGAAAGTGTCGACGAGTTAGCTTGCCAGGTGATGACCAAGCGGTCCCCAACAGCTCAATACTTCCACGTCACCGACGCCGTCAAATTGCGCGGCGCCCCGTAATTGGTAGAACCGGACGATTGATATAGCGACAGCAAGTACTTGCGATCGGTGACGTTGTTCAGGTTCAGCGACGTGCTCCAGTTGTCGTCGATGTCGTAACTGGCCATCAGGTCCACCAGCGCGTAGGCGTCTTGGCGCACATTGCGGTTGGTGTCCACCTCGGTTGCGCTTTGCCATTGGAAACGGGTGCCCACTCTGACGCTGGGCATCTCGGGCAGGCGGTAGGTCAGGCTGCCGCGCAGGGTATGGGTGGGGATGTACTTGCGGGTTTCATCGCCATTGGCGTCTTCGATCTGCACGAAGGTATAGCCACCTGCTATGTCCAGGCCTGGTAACGCTTCTCCCGATGCACCCAGCTCGAAGCCACGGCTTTTAAGGTTGGTGCCGCGATACAGGTACTGACCGCCGACGACTTCTCCGGTGAGTTCGGCAACGTTCTGCTGATCGGTTTTGAACGCCGCAGCGGTCAGGGTGAGTCGCTCGTCGAGCACGAGTCCCTTGATACCGACTTCCAGGCTCTTGCCTTCAAGTGGAAGGAGCAAGCCCCCGCCGGTACTGCGCAGGTATTGCGGTTTGAAGATTTTCGTCCAACTGGTGTACAGGCTCCACTGCGGCGTGAGGTCGTAGACCAGGCCAGTGTAAGGGGTGACTTTGCCGTGGACCCGGGTGTCGTGGGGCGATCCATACCCGGCGCCATCGCCGTCGGCGCTGAGCATGCGCGCGCCGGCAATCCAGTGCAGGTCATCGACAACACTGAAGCGCGCGCCGGCGAACAGGCTTTTTTGGCGGTCGGTGAACAGCTGGGTATTGAGGTCGTCGGTGTAGTTCAGCGGCGGTTGCACGACATTCCCGGACAGCACGTCGATCAAACTCTCCATTTGGTAGCCGGATGAGTTCCTGTAATGGCCGACCTCGTCGTGGTGGGTGCGTCCGTAGTTGGCACCCAGGGTCAACTCATGCTGCCTGCCGAACAGCGCGAAGGGGCCGGACAGTTTCGCTTCGGCCGTGATCTGCTCTTCCTTGCTGGTGGTGCGGTTGATATAGGCGTAGGCCTCGTCGGCGGTGGCGGGGATGGCGTAGAGCATCTTGGTGTCGGAATCTTGCTTCATCCCGGCCACCGTAAGGGTGCTGCTCCAGCCGTTGTCGAACGCGTGGGTCAGCTCGGCGAAGGCGCGCTGAGTCTTCACGTCCCAGTAGGTCCAGGGCTGGCCGACACTGGAGCTGCGGCTGCTGTAGTGAATGCGGTTACGCTGGTAATCGGCGATGGGCAAGGCGCCCCAGGTGCTGCCGTTGGAGTAGCTGTTCTGCTGGGTGAAGCCCACGGTCAGGGTGTCGGCCTCGGACAGGTCGAAGGCCAAAAGGCCCGCCGCCACGTTGACCTCATGGCCGTACTGATCGAGGTAGGAATTGCCTTTGTCGTGGGAGGTGATGAAACGTCCGCGAACATTCCCGCTTTGACTGAGCGGACCTGACACGTCAAAGCCCAAGCGGCGGTTGTCCCATGAACCCACGCTGCTGTCGACCCGCGCCTGGAGCGTGTCGGTAGGCCGCTTGCGCACCAGGTTGACCGTGGCGGACGGATCGCCGGTGCCGCTCATCAGGCCGTTGGCGCCGTGCAGCACGTCGACCTGTTCGAATTCGGTCATGTCCTGATCGCCGACCAGTACACCGCCGGAGAACGGCAGGCTCATGCCGTCGAACTCGAAGTTTTCGATCTTGAAGCCGCGTGAAGTAAAGGCGGTGCGATCGGTTTCGAACTGTTCCACGGTTACCGACGGTGCATTGCGTAACGCATCTTTCACGCTATTGAGCTGGAAATCGTCCATCTGCTGGCGGGTCACCACGGTGATCGCCTGCGGCGTTTCCTTGTCGCTCAGGCCCAGGCGCGTGGTGCTGGACACAGGGTTTGCCCGGTAGCTCTGGCTTGGGCTGACGCCTGCGTTGTCTTGATACTGGATCTGCGTGGGCGCCAGCAAGATTTCGCTGTTGGCCTGCTCGGCTTGAACCGGGACCAGGTAAACGGTCGTGGCATCGGTTCGGGCGAAGGTGTAGCCACTGCCTTGCAACAACCTCGCGAGGGCTTCTTCCGTGGAGTAGCGACCTTCCACTGCGGTGCTGCGCAGGGCACTGTCCAGGTTGCCGTCGAGCAACACGTTCTGGCCCGACTGCTGACTGAACAGCAGCAAGGCCTGACGCAGAGGTTGGGCAGCGATATTGAGGGGTAGACGCTCTATGGACGCCGTCGCCGGATGGACCTGTGCCCCATGAGCCTGAAGCGCGCCGACGAACAGCGTGCACGCCAATGCGGTGCCCAATGCGTGACGCTGCCAGCGGCTGTCGATTCTGGATTCATGGTTGAGTTGCGTTGCCATTGCGGTCGTTCCCCAGGGAGTGCTCGAAGATGCGAATACCAATCAGTCAGGCTAAGACGCATGAGCGAGCGCAATTCCCTAAGGTCGCGTGAATTATTTACAGCGGGATCAGGCGGGATAGATCAGGGTGATCAGGTCGGTGTAGCGATCCACTCGAACGGCCAGGGCTTTGGTGATGGCGTCGAGCATCTGCTCGGGCTTGTTCAGGTTGAGTATCAAACTGACTCGGCGCATGGCCAGTTGCTTGTCCATGATGAAGATTCGGCCTTCGCGCCAGCGTTGCAACTCATCGATGACGCTGAGCAAAGGCTTGTCAAAAAACACCAATCGTCCGCTGCGCCAGGCGAGGATCTGCTCAAGCTCGGCATACTGGATGGCGCCGGTACGATCACTGCTGAAGCGCATCGACAGGCCTTCGCCCAAATCGACCTGCTGGCTGGCCGTCACGACGCGCACCGTTTTGCGGTTCACTGCCAGCAGCGCCGAGGCGTCATCGCATGACAGACAGAATCCAGCGTCGGCGGCTACCACCTGCCCCGATCGGCTGTTGACCGTGAACTCGCCGGCCGCCGAGGGCAGCACATTGAAATAGGCCTCGCCGTGAAGCAGTTCCACGGCGCGCCGGGTCGGTGAAAATTCCACATTCAATGCGGTGTTGCCGGCGAGATCGACAGAGGACCCATCGGGCAACGTGACGGTACGACGCTCGCCCACGGCGCTGCGGATATCGGCGAACGGCAGGCCCATATCTTTGAGCCATAGCGCCGATGCACAAGCGGTAACGGCGACGGCGCTGGCGGCGATGCCCAAGCCGACGAAACGTCGGCGGGAAAGTTGCGGGGCAGCCGGTGTAATGGCGAGTGAGTGCAACTGCGCGGAAGCGGCCCACAGGTGCTCGAGCTGGGCGTAGGCCTCGGCATGTCGGGGGTCGGCATCGAGCCATGCTACCAACTCCGCCCGCTCGGCGGCAGTGGGTGAGCCGCCCTGAACCAACGCGAACCAGGCGCTCGCCTGATGGCTGATGTCGTCAACGCGCGACACTGGTGGGGGTTCGGCGCTCATTCGGACATACCGATCTTGATCAGGTCCAAGGCACGAACCATGCGGCTGTAAGCGGTCTTCGACGGGATCCCCAGGCGCTGCCCTATTTCCACGTAGGTCAGGCCTTCCACGCGCACCATCAGAAACACCTCGCGACACGGCGCGGGCATATTCTGAATCACGTCGTTCAACGTATTCAGTTGCTGATGGGCAATCGCCGCTTGTTCAAGGGTCGGCGTGGACGGCTCGAAACTGGAGGTTGTCTGGGGATCGAGGGTCTCGCCTTTGCGATGCTCCTGACGTCGGGTGTGGTCGATGAACAGATTGCGGGCGCTGGAGAACAGATAGGCGCGGAAATTGGCAATCGGGGTGCGGCCCATTTGTTCGGACAGGCGAATGAAGGTGTCCTGAGTCAGGTCGGCGGCGGTCTCTTTGCAACGCAAGCGACGATCCAGGTAATCCTGGATTTCGCTGCGGTGGGCGAGGTACAGCGCCTTGAGATCTGAGCCGGACATGAACGCAACCTTGAAAGGCGGAGTGGCAAGGGCAGGAAAATATCACAAAGAGAATCATTTGCGCTTGCGCGCTCCTGCCCGCATTCACACAACCGTGTATATCCCTGCCTTAAAAGCGCCTCGCCCCGATCAGCTCACCCAGCGCCTGGTTGGGGATGCGAAAGGGTATAGACGCATGGTCTTCGCCAGGTTCGACCCTAAAGCCGGTTCGCAGTCCGAAGCCTGACAATGCTTGCAGGCGTGAATACAACGCGCTGGCATCCTGGATCGCCTGAACCGAATCGCGCTCGGCCATCACGATGCTCAGGCTTGTCTGCGTCATATCGAGTTGTCCGGCGCGGACGCGCTCGTCGAAAGCGCGTTCGGGCGCCAACAGGAACTGGTCGCGCCACCACAGACTGGGGCTGACCGCTACAACGTGTTGAAACAGGGTGGGCCGAGTGAACACCGCGTACACACCTAGCATGCCACCAAATGAGTGCCCGACCAGGCTGCGTTGATCTTCGTCGACTTTGAAATGCTCGGACACTTTGGGCATCAAGCGTTTCTGGATGAAGTCGAGAAACAGATCCTGGCCACCCTGTGCCGGCGTGTTGCGATCTTGCGGTGCAGGCGGTGTCAGATCGAACGCGCGCCTGGCGAAGTCCAGCGGCGTGTCACTCGGATACCCGATCGCCACCAGAATCGAGCCGCGCAATTTGGCCTGCGCGCGCTTGGCGGCATGGAACGCGGGGAAATAGGCATTGCCATCCAACAGGTAAATCACCGGATAACCACCGGTATAAGGAACATCGCCCTCGGGCAGGCTGATCATGATGCGGTAGTCCCGCCCGCCTTCGCTTTTCATCGTCCATTGCTCGGTGCCGTCCAGCGCAACCGGCTGCGCCTGAGCGACCATCGCTGCACCGAGCAACCATGCGCTCAATACGGTGAATACTCTGCGGATCATGTTTCTGAGTGTTCCTTACTGTGCAGGCACGTGAGCGTAGGGGGTAGACCTCAGAAGAAGCCGACCGGCAAACCCACGCGGCGGAGAATGCGCTCGGTTGCCAATAAGACGGATGACGGCGTCGTTTGTCTTGAGCTGGCGATGGCCGAGCGGATTATTCCAATTTGTGCCATTCCTTCAGCGCCCGAGACCTTACTTGCAAAACGGATCATCCCAAAACGGGCGTTCGATCTCCTTATAGATATCCGCCCGGCTCAAGCCCAGGTCCTTGAGCCCGGCGTCACTCATCTGCTCCAGTTGATGCCGTTGCCGAGCCAGTTCATACCAGCGCGTGATGCGCTTCCATGGATTGGCAAAAGGCTTGGCTGATTCACTTTGGGTGCAGCAGCTGTGCGAAGCACAAGCACTCACTGTTTGACCTTTCATCTGCTCATCCTCCGGGTTGATGGCTTGATTTTCGGTTCAGGCTTAACATCAATCCAACGAATGTTTTGAATGCAGTGCATCTCAGAGATTGATCAATGTCCCACTACCAGAGCATCGATTCGGAAGTCCTGCGTACCTTCGTGGCCATCGCCGATGAGGGCGGTTTCACCAAGGCCGGTGAGCGGGTGAACCGCACCCAGTCGGCGGTGAGCATGCAGATGAAGCGGCTCGAGGAAGACGTGCTGTGTCGGCAACTGTTCGAGCGCGATGGCCGGCAGGTGAAGCTGACGGCTGAAGGGCAGATTCTGTTGGGTTATGCGCGCCGCATTCTCAAATTGCACAGCGAAGTGTTCACCACCCTGCGCGAGCCGCACATGGTCGGCACGGTGCGCATCGGTACTCCGGACGACTACGCCATGCGCTTTCTACCGGGGATCTTGTCGGGCTTTGCTCAGGCGTTTCCGCTGGTGCAGGTGGAAGTGCATTGCGAGAGCTCCCGGCAGTTGATGCAACGCAAGGACCTGGATCTGACGATCGTTACCCGTGAGCCCGGGCGCGAAGTCGGCCAGTTGCTGCGTCAGGAGCGCTTCGTGTGGGCCGAAGCCGAGGGCTTTTTTCTCCATGAACAAACGCCCGTGCCACTGGCGATGTTCAATACCGATTGTTTTTGCCGGATATGGGCGTGCAATGCCCTGGACGCCGGGCAGAAACCCTACCGGATCGCCTACTCCAGCCCCAGCCTCGCGGCGATAATGGCCGCGGTCGGCGTTGGTCTGGCGGTCACCGCACAGCTGCAGAGCCTGATCACGCCGGGGCTGCGGATCATCGGCGAAGCCGAGGGCATGCCCTTGTTGCCATTGGCGAGCATCATGCTGCTGCGCAACCCCGATACCCGGTCGCCAATGATCGATGCGTTGGCCGAGCATATCGTCGAGGGGTTCAGGCTTTGATCGAGCGGGTGTTCGTGGCCCGCCAACTGCAGGATCCTCTAAAAAGACCACGAAACGATGCCAGTACCGCCCGGATGACTCCAAGGTGATTGTTGATATACAGCATATCCAAAACCAATGAGTTTTTATTCAATGGCCAGAACCACGCCACTCAGCATTCAAATATCCTTTTCATTGACTTCGTAATTGTAAAAAAATAAACATTCATTTCATTTACTGATCATTCCGCCGATTCGGCTCGAAGCTGTGCTAGCGTTATTAAAGTGCGCAATGCAATTTACCGCTGGCCTACTTGAACGGGAAACTTCTCACATGTCAGCTATGCAGACGTTATTCAACGCGTGCCGTGATGAAATTGAAAACGGCGATCTCGTCAAGGGCTTTACCCAGCTTTCGGAAGAATTGACAGAGCACCGCTTGAAGCTGAACAAGGACGACTGGAGTGCTCAGGTTCTCAAGGTTTTCAGGTCCCATCCCCTCGCTCGGATTTTGCAGGAGGATCCCTACACTCGCCGCGCCTTGGAGAAGCCCCGAGGTTACGCTGGCGATGCAGTCATGATGGACTACATGAATTTTCAGCAACCTCCCCGTGGGTGCAGCGAACTGGGCGAGCGTATTTTCAGGGCTGTGGTCGCCAGCCCCAATGGCGCGAGCGTGCGCTGGAGATGCGAGTATCTCGCCGGTCTGATTGCCCGTGAAGCCCAGCGTCGAAGCAGTTTGTCCGTGCTCAGCGTGGCGTGCGGTCATTGCCGCGAAGGCCTGATGCTGCAGCCTGCAACCAAAGCCCGAATAAAGCGCCTTATCGCTTTGGATCAGGATGCCAAAAGCCTCGAAGTTGTCCGAAACAGTCTGAAAGGGTTCGTAACACCTGTACGAATGAATGTTAAAGACATCGCCACCGATTCGAGCTTGGGATCCTTTAATCTTATCTATTCGGCAGGTTTGTTCGACTACCTTCCAGATCGTGCTGCAACGGCGTTGTGCACCGCACTTCTAAAGCGAACGACCTCCGGAGGCACACTTCTCATCGCCAATTTCACCCCGGACAATTGGGGGCGCGGGTATATGGAAACCGTCATGGATTGGCATTTGATCCTGAGAACCAAAGACGCTATGCGCACGTTGATACCGGCTAGCCAAGTAGCCAAGTCATATCTGCACTTCGACCCCTACCTCAACGTGATTTATCTGGAGATCACCAAAGTGTGACTGCACCGCTGCGAGACAGGATCAGCGGTGCATGGTTCGTCTCATCATCAGCCTCGCGTCAGCCCCGTCAACGTATCCGCAATCCCCTTGGTCCGCCTCGCCGTCCCCTCGGTTGCCTGGCTCGACGCCTCCAAGGTGTCTAGCATCTCCCTCAACGCACTCACTCCTGTGGACTGATCTTCGATCTGCTGAGCCACTCGCTGGATCTCGCTCGACAGCAGATCGACATCCACGCCGATGTCCGCTGCATTCTTGCGGGTGATCTCCGCCAGTTTGCGGACCTCGTCGGCCACCACGGCGAAGCCCCTTCCCAGATCGCCCGCGCGGGCTGCTTCGATGGCGGCGTTGAGCGCGAGCAGATTGGTCTGGCCGGCGATCTGCTGAATCACCTGGACGATGGATTGAATCTGCAGGCTCGAACTGGCCAGGGCACGCGCGCCGATCACTGCTTGGTCGGCCTGCCGGGCGAGATCTTCGACGGTGCTGCCGGCCTGGGTCGAAACGGTATTCTGCCGGTCGATGGTGGCGGCCAGATCGTCCATGGAGAGGTGCAGCTCGCCGGAATAATGGTTGATCTGGGTGGCCATCTGCTGTTGGTGTTCGCCAGCGTCGGCGAGCACCTGGCCCAGAGCGGCGAGCCCTTTGAAAACGGGGAGGATGCCGGTGTCCAGGCCGCGGGTGTCGAGGGCGCTGGTGAAATCGTTGCGTTTGAAGGCTTCGATCTGTTTCACCACCACGTGGTTGAGGCCGACCATTTTCTTGAGCTGGCGGCGCAGGAAGAAGGCTTTGAACTCGCCATAGTGGGCGATGAAGTTATCCACATACTCGTCGGTGAACGATGCGCCCTTGGCGACGCGGAAGAAGAAAATCGCGGTCAGGGTCTGGTTGAGATTCAAGCCGAGGATTTCACCGAAGGTAGAGAAGCCCACCACCGGGACGTCGCCAAACAGGCCGCGCATGCTGCCCAGGTCATTGGCGTTGTTGAGCCTGCGCAGGATGCAGTCGTTGAGAATGGCAGCCACCGGTTGGCCGCCCTTGCCTTGCAGGAACTGTCGGTAGTCTTTTTCCGTGGCCTGACGCAGCGGCGTGCGCTTGACCATGACCAGCTCTTCGCCCGGCGCAACGTCGCAGAACAACTGGATGATCTGTTGGGTATGGTCAATACGGGCAATGGAACGAACGAACAATTCGCTGCCGACGCGGATGGCGAAGGAGTACTCGGCCAGGTTCTTTTCCAGGGAATGGCTGTCGCACTTGAACGCGTTGCACAGGGCCTGGACCATGCTCATGATGTTGCCGCTGCTGTCGATCACCTGATCGATGGTGCGGTCTTCGACGGAGGCGGTGAGCACGCTGAACGTCAGCCCGGCCGGCTCGAAGTTCTGGCTCTTGAACACACCGAAACGGATGTCCGGTGCGGTCTTGAGAAAGACGATCTGGGCGTGATTCTGGTAGCTGCGCTGGCCGTCGTGGATCAGGGTTTTCTGGAAATCCGATTTGCCGCCCGCAGAGCCGCCGACGAACAGGCAGGGAAAGCGGCCCGACTCGTAAAGCGCTTCCATGAAGAACGATTCGGAAGCCGACAGCCCGTCGAAAACCACGTAGGCCAGGGTATCGCGGTGGTCGATGGGCGTACTGACCTGGACGCGCTTGATGTTGGCGACCAGCTTCGCGATGCGCTCGCGCATCTCCATGCGTTTGCCACCGTTGCGGATGTCTTCGCACTCCAGCGGCACCATGACCACTTCCGCCGAGGTAATCACATTGCGCTCGAAACACTGCAGCACGATGCGGTCCCAGTGCTCGCCCGCCGCGCAGTACAGACCATCCGCGCTGTTGCACAGCTCGCCTGAAGTGGTGCACAGGCTGATGGTGCCATTGGGGAAGCGCTGCCGAACGCTGGCCGCGACCTTGTCGATGTCCAGGTGAGGCGAGACGAAGCCTGTCACCAGCACAGGATCCGCCCGCAAACCGGCCAGACCGCGGTCCAGCTCATTGGCCGTGCAGCTCAGGCTCACGGCACCCTGGCTGAGTGCGCGGGCGGGGTTGAAGCGTTTGAAGAGATTCATCACATGGCTCGCTGGAAAGGTTGCACAGCGCACGCGGGGCGTGGCCTGCATTGCTTTCGCTATCGGCCATGGGGAGGTGGACTTGATGCAGGTGGTCGGGTTTGTGGGGATCTAGGCTGCTGGTTGGACATTTCTTGAAACGCCAGGGTTTTCAGGCGAAACGGCATACCCGTTATCTTGAAAAGGCTTGGGGCAAATCAGGGAAGCCCAAGCGCATTCAATTCTATAAACCTATGTACAAAAAGTGTCTGGAGATGCCATGCGCTACCCAATCTGCATCGAGTGGGGCGATGAACCTACAGCCGTCGGAATTCAGGTGCTCGACATTCCTGGCGCCATCACCGCTGGCGACACGTTCGAAGAGGCCTACGGTGCTGCGATCGAGATCGCTCATATCATGCTGGAGGAACTTGCGGCTCGTGGAGAGCGTATTCCTCTCCCAAGCGCGACGGCAGTCCTTCGTAACGACGCCGAATACACGGACATGGGCTGGGGAATGCTCGATATCGATATAACGCCTTACTTGGGCAAGACCGAAAAGGTCAACGTCACACTGCCTGGATTCGTGATTTCGCAGATCGACCGATTTGTTCGTGAGCACAATGTCAAAAGTCGATCTTCTTTCTTGACCGATGCGGCACTTGAAAAACTAGGGCGTTGAGCAAAAAACCGGGACCCGAAACAAGGCCAAATACTTGTACGATGTCCTATCACAAGGTATTACTACGTCTCCTCATAAAAACAAAACTACGGAGATCGCTACATGGACTCATTCTCGTCCGCCGAGCCTGAACGGCTCGACCGAGCAAAGGGCAATACCCGCCGCAGTTTTCTGAAACAATCCCTCGCGGTTTCCGCCACACTTGCCACCGTGGGCAGCGCTGCGCTGCCCCGGTTGTCCAGTGCCGCCGAGCCCTTGAGTCAGCGTTACCCTGACCCGCTGGTGCACGTGCTCGACGACAGTTTCCTTGAGTTGCGGGTGTTCAACGCCAGCGTCGAAAGACTGGCCACCGGCCTGCGCTGGGCCGAAGGGCCGGTGTGGATCGGCGCTGGTCGCTATCTGTTGGTCAGCGACATCCCCAACAATCGCATCATGCGCTGGGACGAAATCACGGACACCTTCTCCGTGTACCGCGAACACTCCAACTTCTCCAACGGCATGTGCCAGGATCGCCAGGGGCGATTGATCGTCTGCGAAGGCTCTACCACCACCAGTGAAGGCCGCCGCATCACGCGCACTGAACACAACGGCACCGTCACCGTCCTGGCTGACAGTTTCGACGGCAAGCCCTTCAATTCCCCCAATGACGTCGTCTGCAAAACCGACGGATCCATCTGGTTCACCGATCCGCCCTTCCAGACCATCAACAACTACGAAGGCCACAAGATCACCCCCACTCAACCTCATGCGGTGTACCGCATCGACGGCGAGAGCAGGAAAGTCACGCGGGTGATCGACGACATCAACGGACCGAATGGCCTGTGTTTTTCACCCGATGAAAAACTGCTGTACGTCGTCGAAGGCCGGGCCAAGCCCAATCGACTGATCTGGGCGATCGATGTGAAGGACGACGGTACTCTGGGCGAGCGCCGCAAACATATCGAAGGGTTGGACTACGCCGCCATCGACGGCATCAAGTGCGACGAGGCGGGTAATTTGTGGTGCGGCTGGGGTGGCAATGGTGATCCCAAGGCCGACCTGGAAAAACTCGACGGCGTGCGCGTGTTCAATCCACAGGGCAAGGCCATCGGGCACATTTCCCTGCCCGAACGCTGCCCGAATGTGTGCTTCGGCGGGCGCGAGGGAAACCGGCTGTTCATGGCCAGCAGTCACTCGATCTATTCGTTGTTCGTGAATGCGCGTGGGGCGACGTTCGCGGTGTAATGACCCAGTCTGCCGCGCATCGGGGGATGCACGGCAGTCGATGAGTCTGCGGCGTCGAACAGTGGCCTGCATCCGTCACGGGATGTGATTCGTGATCACCTGCAGAACCCGGCGATTACCTAGGCATTTTCATGTACGAGTCAGCGCAAGCCTGATGCCTAACGCGATGAACACACCTCCGACGACACGATCCATCAATTTCTGCAGCGATCGGTTGCGTGACATGCCGCTTGAGGCACTTCCAGCCAGGATCGCAAAGGTTGCGTCGGTTAAAAAGGCTACCAGCGCATAGGTCAATCCCAACACCAGGAAAGACGCGGTGTGGTGCTCGCCTCCAGGCGCTACGAATTGTGGAAAGAATGAAATGAAGAACAGCAGAACCTTTGGATTCATCAGGGTCGTTATGAACCCCTTTGACAGGAGGCCATAAAGATCCGCATCTTTTTTGATGTCAGCGCTTTCAGCGGCTTCTGCGCGTGCGCGACCAAAGGTCTCGAGCACCAACTTTCCACCCAGGTAGATCAGGTAGATCGCGCCAACATATTTAACCAGGGTAAACATGACAGGCGAGGCCGCAATCAGGGCCGTGAGCCCGACAATACTCGCCAACGCATGAGTGCAACTGCCCAAGGCCACGCCAGCCGCTGAGATGACGCCCGCACGCCGACCATTTGCAACACTTTGCCCCACCACGTAAGCCATGTCGGGGCCTGGTGTTATGGAAAGCATAAAAACGGCAACTATAAAAAGCCAAAAGTTGGTGATATCAAACATAGTCATCCCTTATCTAGAATCCTGTTGCCCTGCAGCCAAGCGTATTCGGCTCACGACCGGCAACCGAGTTGGTGTTCGTGCGCTTGGATCATGTGGGGAACACCTGGTAACTGCTAGATCGGAAGCAGATTAGCCACCCTTCAAGCCGCATCTGGATGATCCAGCGTTTCCCACCCCAGGCACGCCAGCGCCAAGGTCCGCGGCACTGTCTCTCGGCCACTGCTGTATCGGCTGATGCTGCGAGCGCTCACCCCTAGAGCCTCGGCAGCCTGATCCAGTGTAAGGCGGTGTTTCAATCGCCACTGGATAAAGAGGCGCGTATTTTCGTCCACCGCCGATTGCGCCAGTGCGTCCAGAAACAGCGTGTCGGCACCGATCTGAATATCGAGCGCAGGCCATTCGACCGTCCAACCTGCATCACCCATCACAGCGCCTTCAAAGGCTTTGCCTTTGGCCAGTGGGCGCAGGCCAGGATACTTTTTCAAATCGTCATGCATGTTGAGGCGAAATTGCTGACCGCTGGTAAACGTCAGATCAAGTATGGCGCCTGGATGTGCCTGCACAGCCCGCAGGCGGGGGCGTTTCATCGATGCCATTGCTTCCACTCCTTCAAAAGTTCGGCTTGATGGGCCGAGATCCACGCCAAGGCTTCCTGCAAGATTTTCTGAGGTGCTTTGCCTTGGGTAACTGCAACGGGTTCCAGACTGATCTGGACATCCAAACCACCGCCAGTGAGGTGCACATGCGGAGGCAGATGGTCTCTCTCCCGCAACTCGATACGGTATTTATCGCGAAATCGATATTTGGTAGACATGCCTGATCGTATCGCCAATTTGGCGATATCACAATATTAGAGTACAGCCTCCATTTTCCCCTACCCCAAACTCCGCGCCGAATTGCTCAACACCTGCACGCACTGCATCAAGGCCGGTGCCAGTTGGCTTTCGGCGTCGGCGCGGGTCCAGCGGCTGGTGGGGGCTACCACGTGGACGGCGGCTACGGGCCGGCCGTTGCCGCCGATGACGGGGGCGGCGATGGTCATGTCGCCCAGGAACAGTTCCTGGGTGTTCACGGCGTAGCCGCAGTCACGCACCGTTTGCAGCGAAGCCATGATGTCGTCCACCTCGGTGTGGGTGTGCGGGGTGTGGGCAACGCGAGTGCTGCCCTGCACCAGCGCCAGCGCTTCGGCTTCGGGCAGGGCGCTGAGGTAGGCGCGGCCGGAGCCGGTGCAGTACATCGGCACGCGGCTGCCGATGGGCATGTGCACGGGTACGAAACGGGCGCTGACGAAGCGCGCGATGTAGGTCATTTCCATGCCGGTGGGTTCGGTCAGGCAGGCGGTCTCGCCGGTGAGTCGGGTGAGTTCGGCCAGGAACGGGTTGCCGACTTCGATCAGGGAATGAGCATCGAGGTAGCTGAAGCCCAGTTCCAGCACATGGGGTGTCAGCTGGTAATGCCGAGTGCGCGAGTGTTTCCGAAGGTAACCCAGGCTTTCCAGGGTGAAGACCATGCGCTGGGCCGAGCTTTTGGTCATGTGCGAGGCTTCGGCGATCTCTGCCAGGCTCATGCTGCGGCGCTTGGCGCTGAATGTACGCAGCACGGCCAAGCCTTTTTCCAGGGATTGATTGAACAGGCTGTTGCGATCTTCGGACATGAGAGCCTCGAGGCAATATTCGGCGAATGGACCCGGACAACAGCAAAGAGACAGCAATTTACGCGCCTGAAAATCGGATACCGATACGAATGTGATGTTTATCGATTTCCAGTCACTGAAAATCGATGATTTCGGTGTGAAATGGCATAGAGCTTGCGACTTCGGTCAAGTCCGCCTGGCGGTCTCCACCTTCCGATCCCTTCTGGAGTGACCCGATGAACAGCCTCTCCCCTCTGTTTCGCCGTTTCGCGTTCGGTATCTGCCTGACCCTTGGTGCATCCCTGGTGCACGCCGCCGAGGCACCGCTGTACAAGGTTGGTGCAACCGCCACGGGTTCACCCTTCACCTTCCTGGACATCAAGAGCAACAGTATTCAGGGGATGATGGTGGATATCGCCAAGGCGGTCGGTGAAGCCGGTGGCTTCGGAACTCAGATGGAGCAGACCAACTTCGCAGCGCTGATACCGTCCCTGACCTCGGGCAAGCTGGACTTCATTTCCGCAGGGATGCTCAAGACCGACGAGCGGGCCAAGGTGGTGGACTTCAGCGCGCCGGTCTATTCCTACGGCGAAGGCCTGATCGTCAGTGCCGACGACAACACCGCCTACCCCGACCTGGCGGCGTTGAAGGGTGAAGTGATCGGCGCCCAGGCGGGCACCGCGTTCTACGACCTGGTCAACAAGATGGGCATCTTCAAGGAAGTGCGCACCTACGATTCGATCGCCGAGATGGTCCGCGACCTGTCTCTGGGCCGCATCAAGGCGGCCGTGGCCGATCAGCCGATCGTGGCCTACCAGATTCGCCAGAACACCTTCAAAGGGGTGAAGCTGGCTGCCGACTACAAGGCGGCCAAGGTAGGCGATGTGTGCTTCGTGGTGCGCAAGGGTGACAGCGAAACCCTGGAGCGCCTGAACAAGGCCATCGACACCATCAAGGCCAACGGTACGCTGCAGGGCATTGTGCAGAAGTGGGGCGTGTAGGCTGAGGAGCGACCATGAAGCTTGCTGACTTCTTGCAGAACGCGCAGGACTTCCTGCCGATTCTGCTTCAGGGCGCGTGGGTGACCATCCAGATCACGGTGCTGTCGTTCCTGCTCAGCAGCGCCATCGGGCTGGTGCTGGCGCTGCTCAAGCTGTCGTCGATCCGCGCGCTGTCGTGGGCGGCGAGCACGGTGATCAACGTGATCCGTGGGCTGCCGATCATCGTGCAGCTGTTCTACATCTATTTCGTGCTGCCGGACATGGGCATTCACCTGACGGCCTTCCAGGCCGGGGTGATCGGCATGGGCATCGCCTACTCGGCCTATCAGGCGGAGAACTTTCGCACCGGCATCATTGCCGTGGACCAGGGCCAGCGCGAGGCGTCGGAAGCCTTGGGCATGCGTTCGTTCATGATGATGCGCCGGGTGATCCTGCCCCAGGCGTTTCGCATCGCGCTGCCGCCCTACGGCAACACGCTGGTAATGATGCTCAAGGACTCGTCGCTGGTGTCGACCATCACCGTGGCTGAAATGACCCGCCAGGGCCAGCTCATCGCCTCGTCGACTTTCCAGAACATGACCGTCTACACCCTGGTGGCCTTGCTGTACCTGCTGATGAGCCTGCCGCTGGTGTACGGGTTGCGGCGCATGGAGCAGCGTCTGAGCCGGAGGAAAAAGGCATGATCCAGATCAGTGGACTGCAGAAGAACTATGGCGACCACCGCGTGCTGCACGGGGTGGATCTGCAGGTGCAGAAAGGCGAAGTGGTGTGCCTGATCGGCCCGTCGGGGTCGGGCAAGTCGACCTTGCTGCGCTGCATCAATGCGCTGGAAACCTATGAAGGCGGCTCGATCCTGGCCTTCGGCGAAACCGTGCAGCGCGGCAGCAAGACGGTGCATACCTTGCGCAGCCGCATGGGCATGGTGTTCCAGCGCTTCAATCTGTTCCCCCATCGCACGGTGTTGGAAAACGTGATGGAGGGGCCGCTCTACGTGAAAAACGAGCCGGCCGCGCAGGTGCGCCGCGAGGCACTGGCGTTGCTCGACAAGGTCGGACTGGCGGAGAAGGCCGATGCCTATCCAGAACAGTTGTCCGGTGGCCAGCAGCAACGCGTGGCGATTGCCCGCGCGCTGGCGATGAAGCCCGAGGCGATGCTGTTCGATGAACCGACCTCGGCGCTGGACCCGGAGTTGGTGGGCGATGTGCTGCAGGTGATGCGCACCTTGGCCGACGAGGGCATGACCATGATCGTCGTCACCCACGAGATGGGCTTTGCCCGGGAAGTCTCCGACCGCGTGTGCTTTCTGCACGGTGATTACCTGGTGGAAACCGGACCGGCCGAAGAAGTGCTGGGCAATCCGCAACATCCGCGTACCCAGGATTTCCTGCGCCGGGTGTTGCATCCGACCACCAGCACGCGGAGCCAGCCATGATCGACGTGCCTTCACTGTGGGCCGCGACCGCGCCCCCCGCGCGGGTGACACCGCCACTGCGCGAATCGGGCACGTACGATGTGGTGATCGTCGGTGCCGGGTACACCGGCTTGTCCACTGCCCTGCACCTGGCCGAGCGAGGTGTCAGCGTGTGCGTGCTGGAAGCACGGGAGCCGGGCTGGGGGGCATCGGGACGTAACGGCGGGCAGGTCAATCCGACCTTGAAGCATGACCCGGACGAACTGGTGCGGCTGTATGGCGCGGCCGTGGCGGAACCGTTGATCGATACCGTGTCGCGCTCGGCCGACCTGGTGTTCGACCTGATCGATCGCCATGGCATTGAGTGCGCTGCGGTGCGCAAGGGCTGGATGCAGGTCTCTTATTCGCACAAGGGCGTTGCCGGCCTGCACGCGCGGGCCGCGCAGTGGGAACGTCGCGGTGTGCCGGTGCAGTGCCTGGATGCCGCCGACGTGGCGACGCGCATGGGCAGCCAGGCATTTGCCGGGGGCTGGCTGGATGGCCGTGCCGGGGCCATTCAGCCGTTGGCCTATGCCCGTGGGTTGGTAAGGGCAGCCCAGGCGGCCGGTGCCAGCATTCACGGGCAGAGCCCGGTGATCGGGCTGCAGCCGGTCGCGTCGGGCTGGCAGGTGCAGACCGCCAGCGGCCACACAATCAACGCAGCCCAGGTGGTGCTCGCCACCAATGGTTACAGCGATGGCTTGTGGCCGGGCATGGCGCAAAGCGTCCTGGCGGCGAACAGCTTCATCGTCGCCACCCGCCCGCTGCAGGGCGCTGCGGCTCAGAGCATTCTGCCCGGACAGGAAACGGTGTCCACGGCGCAGCGGCTGTTGCTGTACTTTCGCAAGGACAGCCATGGGCGCCTGCTCATGGGCGGCCGCGGCACCTTCGCCGACCCCGGTGCACCCCAGGATTTCGCTCATCTGGAACGCTCGCTGGCGTTGCTGTTTCCGCAGTTGGGCAGGCTGGATTTCGAGTACCGCTGGGCCGGACGCATCGCCATCACCCGGGACTTCATGCCGCATGTGCATCAACCCGCGCCGGGCCTGACGTTGGCGCTGGGCTGCAACGGTCGCGGCATTGCCCTGTGTACCAGCCTGGGGCAGCAACTGGCGACCAGCCTGTGCGACAGCCAGGCCGACTTCGCCTACCCGGTGAGCCCTCTGCAAAAGCTGCCGATGCACGGACTGCAACGTTTCTACATCGGCGCCGGCGTGGCTTGGTATAGCCTGCTGGATCGCCTGAACGTGAGCTGATGGCCTGCGGCAGAGCGTCGCGCCTGGCGTTGGCGGTGAACCAATCGCCGTGCGCCGGTTTCAAAGGGGTTCATTCAGAACAATGGTTGCGTCCCATGCCCAAGAAACTTTCCCTCGCTCTGCTGATGATTTCTGCCTTGGGCCTGGCGGCCTGTGACAAGACGTCCGAAGACCACGTGCAGAAAGCCAACGAGCACACCGAAGCCGCCGCCCAGAAGCAAGCCGAGGGCAAGCCTGAGCAAGCCGCCGAGGAAAAAGCCGAAGCCGCCGAAGAACACGACAAGGCCCGCGAAAAGCGCGTGACCGAAGACCGCCATCAGGCGCTGTCCTCGGACGTACCGGACGAGATCAAGGCGCCCGAGAAAAAGTAATTCGCAGCGCGATCGACCCAGGCCCCGCCAGTGATGGACGGGGCTTTTTTATGCCTGGGCATCCGGCTTCGAACCATATCTGGAAACAGCCAGATGTTCAGAGACTTTCCGAAATGGCGGTAGGCTGTGCCAGGCACGCACCGGAAGCGTGATCATTTACATCACGGAGTGAGCATGATAAAAAGCTTTCGACACAAAGGCATCAAGGTCTATTTCGAGACCGGATCAACCAAAGGTATCCGCGCCGATCATGCCAAACGTCTGGCCCGCATCCTACCGATTCTCGATCGCGCCATCGATGCTGGCGACGTCGATATACCTGGGTGGAGACTCCACCCGCTCAAGGGCGATCTCGTGACATTTTGGTCGGTGACAGTCAGCGGTAATTGGCGGCTGATCTTTCGCTTCGATGACGGCGACGTCGAACTGCTTGATTACCTCGACTATCACTAAGGATTAATGCGCCATGCCTATGCACAACCCTCCTCATCCCGGCGAAGCGTTGCTGGAAGATGTACTTCCGGCCTTGAACATCAAGATCGCCGAATTCGCCCGTCGTCTGGGTTATGCCCGGGAAACCCTGTCGCGAATCCTGCACGGCCATGCACCTATCAGTCCGGACCTCGCCGTACGCCTGGAACGTGCCGGCATCGGCAAGGCGCGGACGTGGCTGGCCATTCAGGCCGATTGGGATCTATGGCAGGCGGAGCACCGCGAGCAGCCGCCGATCGAGCCATTTGCAGTGCGGGGTTCCTGACTGCGCTGCTCTCAACTCCCCTGCAACGGCTTGGCGTCCTTGAAAAAGTAAATCTGCCTGGAGGCCGGTTTGTTCTTGATCGCGCCGACGCGGTGCATGAGTTTGGCAAGGGAATTAAAGAATAACCCTATTCAGCCGCGCGCAACGCCGCCTGCCATCGCCTTGACATCATCTGTCCACTTCCTTTACAAAGCCGACACACAAGGAATCGCTGATCAGGCCACGGATGAAGGCTAATTATTTTCGCTTCTGGCTGGGGCAAGTGCTGCTCGGCCTGGTCATAGGCTGCATTGCACTGCTCGATCCTTTCGGGCTGTCCAGTGCCAGCGATGCTGCGTCTTCGCAGTGGATCAATCGCATCACCGCCAGCAGCTACCCGGACACCGGTCAACAGCAGGTGGTCGTGGTGCTGATCGACGACGCCTACCTCATGCACAACGCCACCTTCTGGCCCCTGCCCTACGCGCAGCAAAGCCAGTTGTTCAAACGCCTGCTCGCCTACAAGCCACGGGCTGTGTTCGTGGACTTGATGTACAGCCACGACCATGCACCCAATGACGCCGACAACGGCAGCCAGCTGCTGGTGAATGTCTTCGAGCGCTATCGGGAACAAGGCATCGCGCTGCTGCTGGCCAATACCGGCGACCGGCGCGGCGTCGACGGCCAGGCCAATGCCCTGGACTCGCTGGATCGGATGACCCGTCGCGCCCTGGTCAAGTGGAGCGATGTTGGCGACAGGTACCCGCTGGCCGTCGAGACTTCGCAAGGACTGCTCGAAACCCCAGCACTGGGCCTGTACCGCGAGTTCTGCCGCGACCGCGACTGTGCCGGGCTGCCGGTGGATGCCGCCGAGGCCGCGCAACGCCCACCGATGGCGCTGCGCTGGGGAACGACGCTGTCGCCCCTGCAAGCGCGGTCTACCTCGGTGGCGGAGTGTTCGATTGACGACACCGCCTGGTACATCCAGCTGTGGCAGGCGATCTTCTGGAAGTTCGGCGACAGCGCCCCAGCCAGCTGCGCCTACACCCTCACGCTCAAGGCCAGTGCCCTGGAAGCCAATTCGCCGGAGGATCGTGCGCTGTTGCGGCAGATGCTCGGCGACAAGCTGGTGCTGGTGGGTGCCGAGATCACGTCGGCCGGTGACCTGGCCCAAACGCCGGTGCACGGCCTGCTGCCGGGGGTGTACCTGCACGCCATGGCGCTGGACAACCTGGTGACCTACCACGACACGTATCAACGCGATCCGCAGCCTTATGCCTGGCTGTCGATCAGTTGGCTGGACCTGGTGCAACTGGGTTTTGTCATCGTCATCGTCGGCTTGCGCGCCTGGTACCGGCGGCGCCGTCATCGCCGCGCCCGAAGCTGGCGCGCACCGCTGTTCTGGTGGGCCGTCGTCCAGGTGGCGCTGGCCGCGATGTGCTGGGGGCTGTGGAGGAACAACATCAGTCCGGCCAATGTGCTGGCCATCGCCGTGCTGTCCCTTTCCATCATTGCAGAGCCGATCAGCCAGTTTGTCAGGCGGCAATGGCGGTCGCTTCTGCGCGGCTTCGCTCGACGCAGGCGCGTCCGTATTTCACTTCTCAAAGGAACTCAAGGATGACCAGAACCACTTTTCTGCTATTGGCTGCGCTGTGCAGCCCCGGCGTGTTTGCCGCCACCGTGGAGGCTTTCGAGGCGGATCCGCTGACGCTGCTCGATGCGCACGGCAAATCCCAGGGTACGCTGGCCCTCAAGGACGCGCCCAAGCCGCCGCTACCGGTGCTGGAGAGCAATCCGAACCTGGAGCTGGTGCAGGTCGAGCTCGGCGGACGCAAGGTCTGGCTGGACACCATGGACCTGCGCTTGAATGAAGGCAAGATCGTCACCACGCCGTGCGAGCGCCTGTCCAACAGCCAGAAAGCCGACACCCGCAATGCCTCGACCATCGGCTTCGGTTCAGGCTGCAACAAGCCATGATCCGGCCAATGACACACCCGCGCGGTCATGGCATCGGCCTGGTATTCGGCGCTATCGGCTGCCTTCTGCTTGGCGGCTGCGGCACGCTCAAGGGCGCCGATGCGGCCTTCATGAATCTGGTAGGGCCTTCGACCCAGTCCCAGGTCCAGGGTCGCTACCTGGATACCGCCGACGTGCGCCAGTACTACAAGCTCGACCCGCAGCGGGTCACGGCGCAGCGCTTGAGCTACGACGGTATGGCCATCCCGGCCGGCGAGATCCGTCAGCACAACGTGGTGCTGATTCCGCCCTTGCAGGCGTATCTGCAAGGCATCGTCACCCGCCTGGGCAAGGGTTGGCCCGGCGAGCTGCCGGCCTTGCAGGTCAAGGTGATCGACAGCTACGGCTTCGGTCCTTCGGCCGATCCGTTCGGCAATCTGTTCGTGCCGCTGGGCATGCTCGACAACGTCCAGAGCGAAGACGAAATCGCCGCGATGCTGGGCCATGAAATGAGCCATGTGCTGCTGCACCACCACGACCGACGCGCGGCCTTCCAGCAACAGAACGCGATGCTGACCAACGTGGCGACCTCGATCGTGCTCGCGGCCAAGGTCGCCGATACCCGGGTCGATCATCGCTCGGACACGTTGAAGTTCGTCAGCAAGGACCCCCAGCGCACCCAGAAGACCGTCAGCAATACGGTGCTGTACACCGCCTTGATCAACAGCTTTTCGGAGAACATCTGGAGCACCGCCTGGGGCCGCACCCAGGAAGATCAGGCCGATCTGCTGGGCGCGGACCTGATGATCAAGGCTGGCTACGCGCCGCGGGCGGCCAGCCACAGCCTGCAACGCCTGAGCGATTTCCAAGGCAAGCAGCAATCCTTGCTCGGCAGCTTTGCCACGGCGCGCAAGGACGCCCTGCAGGAGTCGGTGAAAAATCTGCAGGTCGATCGTCTGGTCAAGGAGGTTGGGGTCACCCTCAATCAGGGTCTGACCACCGGCATTAGCGCCGCAGGTCAATACTTTCAGCGCTCGCACATGTCGCCGCTGGATCGCGATACCGAACTGCGTCAGTACCTGCAACGGCAGTACGACGGGCAGCGCCGCGCACGGGTGAATGCGGATGGCTGGCAGCAGCTGCGCGCCTCCACTGCGGTGGCGCCGTCGTTGCAGGCGTACAAGGATGCCTACGCCGCCACGGTGGCCCTGGAACAGCGACAGGTGCGGGAAGCTCGCCTGTTCAGCGAACGTGCGTTGGCCTCGCCGGTGCGCGACCAGCCGGGTATTCGTCGTGCGCAGTTCAGTGTGGAGATGGCCGAAGGCAAGCGCCGGGAGGCGTTGCAGGCATTGCAGGCGATCAAGGACTGGTCATTGGCCAGCCCCGAATTGTATGACCTGATGATTGCCCATCATCTGCTCAACAAGGATCCGCATGCGGCCCTGGCGATGATCGCTCAGGCCGAACGCACGCTGGGTTCCGAGGAGCTGTTCATCACCGAGAAGCTGGCGGCGAACCAACAGCTCAAGGACGATGCGCAGGTCAAGGAACTGGCGCGCAAGTGCACCCAGTACCCGACGCGCAAGGACGGCTGCAAGAAGCTGCTGCCGGCCTGACGCATGCCGCGGTCACTTGGCGAACTTGTACTCGCCGCCCTGCTCGATCGCTTTCTGGTAAGCCGGACGCGCCTGCAGGCGTTCGACCCAGGCCGACAGGTGCGGATAGGCATCCAGCTTGCCCTGGGCCTTGGCCAGTTCGCCGACGAAGCTCATCTGCACGTCGGCGCCGGTCAGCTCTTCGCCCACCAGGTAAGGGGTCAGGCTGAGGGCGGTATTCAGATAGCCCAGGTAGTTCTCCAACTCCGATTCGATACGTGGATGCAGCGGCGCGCCAGCGTCGCCCAGACGGCCCACGTACAGATTGAGCATCAGCGGCAGCATCGCCGAGCCTTCGGCGAAGTGCAGCCACTGCACGTATTCGTCGTAGGTGGCGCTGGCCGGATCAGGTTGCAGCGCGCCATGGCCATGACGACGGATCAGGTAATCGACGATGGCGCCGGACTCGATGATGGTATGCGGACCGTCCTGGATCATCGGCGATTTGCCCAATGGATGAACGGCCTTGAGCTCGGCGGGCGCGAGATTGGTTTTCGCATCGCGCTCGTAGCGCTTGATCTCGTAGGGCACGCCCAGCTCTTCCAGCAGCCAGATGATGCGTTGCGAGCGGGAGTTGTTCAGGTGGTGAACGGTGATCATGGGTCGAACCTGTTTTGTTGAAGAGGTAAGCAGGTGACCCTGCGCATCGACCAGAGTGCCAATCAAGTAGGTACCAATTGAGTAAGTGCCAATCGAGAGAGTGCCGACCCGGTTCGACGGCGCGGCGGCGGGATTCTCTGAACTTAATGTCGCTCGTCGCTGACACATCTGAACGTGGCTTGCCCTGGCGCACCATTGCAGGGCGCAGGCCATCTGCATTAGGTTTGCTCGAAACCGGGTTTGCTCGAACCGACCCCTCAGCCCCCCGCAGGATGTTCCATGTCAGGAAGCACCTGACGCAGGAAATACCCCACACAGGATGTGCCCATGACAGACATGACCGACAGTACCCCCGACATCGCCCCCCGCACTCGCCGCGCGCCCAAAGGCGAGAAGCGCCGCGAGGAATTGCTCGATGCGGCGTTGCAGCTGTTTTCCCTGGAAGGCTACAGCGGTGCGTCGATCGCCCGGATCGCCGACCGGGTGGGGATCTCGGTGGCCGGCGTGCTGCACCACTTTCCCAACAAGGTTGCATTGCTGATGGGTGTGCTGGCGCGCCGGGACGAGGTCAATCAGAAGATCAGCGACGCCTTGCAGAGCGAGCTGACGCTGAGCAGTTTTCTGGGAGGTCTGCAGCAGATCAACCGTTCCAACGCGACCGCGCCGGGTGTGATCCGCGCCTTCAGCATGCTCAATGCCGAAAGCCTGGTGGACAGTCATCCGGGCTGGGAGTGGTTCCAGTCACGCTATGCGGCTATCCACGGGCGTATGCGCACGCGCCTCGATCATCTGGTGGCCATTGGCGAAGTGCGTGGGGATGTGGACCTGGATGCGCTGATTCACCAGTTGCTGGCGATGATGGATGGCTTGCAGTTGCAGTGGCTGCGGTTTCCGGAGACTGTCGATCTGGTGGAGCGGTTCGACAGTTATATAGCTCAGGTAGAACGTGATATCCGAGCCCCCTCGGCCTGACCCTGTAGCAGCGGCGCGAGCCGCGTCCAGATGTGTTGCGTTGAGTCAGGGATACTGCACGGAACGCTGACGCGGCTTGCGCCGCTGCTACAGGGGTGTTGCGATCCTCTGTGGCAGCGGTGCAAGCCGCGTCGGTTTCACTTAGTAAGCGGCGTTTTCGTACTCGCTGTTTCCGCTCGATTCGTTCTCGCTCTCGGTTTGCTCGAACACACCGCCGGTGTTGTCGTGCGACTGGGATACCTTGGTCGACTTCAACGCCGAACGTGGCAGTGGGTTGCTGGTGGTGGTCGACAGTTCCTGACGGAACGGATTGACCAAGCGGCCCTTCAGACGAATGTCATCGGACGCTGCACCCAGGCTGATATCGAAGGTGTCGGCATCGACGACCCACTGCTTGCTCTTCTCGTCGAAGTACGCCAGCGAGCGATCGTTGAGCTCGATGGTGACACGACGGGTTTCACCCGGCCGCAGGAAGACCTTCTTGTAGCCCTTGAGCTCCTTGACGGCGCGCTCCACCTTCGGATGCTGCTGACCGACGTATAGCTCGGCCACTTCGGCACCGGCGCGTTGGCCGCTGTTGGTCAGGTCGAAGGAGACCTTGATCGGCGTGTTGCCTACCGCCACACCCGGGGTCACCGAGATGTTGTTGTAGGTGAACTGGGTGTACGACAGGCCATGGCCGAAGGCGAACAGCGGCTTGGTCCCGGTCTTGTCGTAACCACGGTAACCGAGCATGGTCAGATCGTTCTTGTAGCTCAGGTCCTTGAGCGTGCGGGTGTTGTCGAAGTTCGGGAAATCCGCGTACAGCGGGTTGTCTTCGATGTTGCGCTCGATGCTGATCGGCAGTTTGCCCGATGGGTTGACCTTGCCGAACAGAATCTCGGCCAGGGCCTGGCCGCCGTTCTGGCCTGGGTAGAAGGCATGCAGCGCGGCCGGGACCTGGTCGATCCAGTCGCTCATCTTCAGTGCGGTACCGCCGTGCATCGCCACCAGCGTGCGCGGGTTGACCTTGGCGATGTTCTGGATCAGCTCGTTCTGATACTCGGGCAGGTCGAAGCTGTGGTCGAACCCTTCGCCTTCGTATTCGCTGCTGTTGCCGACGGCAACCACCACGGCATCGTACTGGGACAGGTCTTGCGGCGCGGCCAGCGAGGCCCAGGCCATCTGCACGCCCACCAGGCCGCCCATGGTCGAGAGGTAGCCATCGCGGCGCGAATACTCGAGCTTCACGTCGTAGGTCTTGCCGGCTTCCAGGGTGATCTTGCCGGACTCGGGAATGGTCGGCGGAATGCTCTTGTTGGTGATGTTTTCACCGTCGCCGTTGTCGATGATCTTCTTGCCGTCGACCCACACGCGCACCGCACCGTCGGCGCGGACCTTGAACACTTGCTCGCCGCTGATGGTCGGGGTGACCTGGCCAGTCCAGCGGATCGAGGTGTTGGCCGTGTCGCCGTTGCTGGGAATATCGTCGGTGGACCAGTCCATGTCGACGTGACTGTCGATACGGGTGGCCGAAGGGTCGCCGGACCAGTTGGCGTTGGTGAAGAACTCGGTCTTCATGCCCTTGACCGTATTGCCCTTGCTGTCGGTGGTGGTCCATTGCGACGCTGCCGGATCCAGGGACAGGCTGTCGAGGAACTCGACCTTGGCGTTCGGCGCCATCTGCTGCAGGCCGCTGAGCTCGCTGATGTAGTGCGTGGCGTCGACGTGGGCGCTGCCGAAACCGGTAGGCGGCGCGTACTTGGCCAGGTTGCCGACCACGGCGATGCGCTTGACCTTCGCCTTGTCCAGCGGCAATACGTCGTTCTGGTTCTTGAGCAGCACGATGCCTTCGCGGGCGATGTTCAGTGCGACCTTGTTGCTGGCAGCGCTGTTCATGTCGTGGGTGGTCTGCGGGTCGATCTTGTCGAACTTGTACAGGTAGATATTCTTGAGGATGCGGCGGACCTTGTCGTCGATGGTCGCCATGTCCAGCTCGCCGCTGTCCAGGTACGGCTTGAGCACCGTGCTGTTCATCTGGCCGCCCATCATGTCGAGGTCGGTACCGGCCTGGGCCGCAGGCAGGCCGTGCACCACGGCGTTGTAGTCGCTCTGCACCAGCCCCTTGTAGCGCCATTCCTTCTTCAGGATATCGGCGATCAGGTGCTTGCTTTCACAGGCGTACTCGCCGTTCACCTTCTGGAACGAGCACATCATCATGGCCACGGTGCTGTTCTTCACCGAGGACTCGAACGCCGGCAGCGTCAGCTCGCGCAGCACGCGCTCGGGCATCGTCTGGTCGAGGATGAAACGGTTGGTCTCCTGGTCGTTGCCTGCGTAGTGCTTGGCTTCGGCCCACACGCCACGTTGCTGGATACCGTTGACCACCGCCGGAGCCAGGCTCGCGCCCAGGAACGGGTCTTCACCGGAGAGGTATTCGAAGGCACGACCACTCCACGGCATGCGATAGAGGTTCATGCCCGGGCCGGTGACGAACTGGTAGCCGCCGGTGGCGGTGTCGTAGCCCAGGGCGCGACCGAAGTCGATGGCGCGCTGCGGGTTGAAGGTCGCTGCCAGGTTCGGTCCCGAAGGGTAGACCACGCCCGGATCGTTGCCTTCGCTGGTGTAGCGAATGCCTGCACCGCCGTCGGCACCGTGGATCTGCGGCACGCCGTACTGGGTCAGTGGCTTGACGTCCCAACCGCCGATACCGCCGATGTAGGCCAGTTTTTCTTCCTGGGTCATCTTGGCCAGGGTTCGTTCGGCGGCCTTGTCGGCGCGCAGCTCATTGGCGGCGAGTTGTTTCGGACTGATGGTCGTCGATGCATTGGCATGGCCGACGGCCAGGCTCAGCAGGGCCAGGGCCGAATGAGCACCCAAGGTTTTCCGATTTAGCATGTGAAGACGATCTCCAAGTATCAGGTACCCCCGCGCTCATTTGTCGCAGTCGATGTACTGCACGCCTTTATTTCAGGCAATAGTGGGCCTATACCGCAACTTCGCAGGAAGCACGGAAGATCACCGCTAGTGGCACTTCGACTTACGATAGTTCTGAGGCGATATTTCCCTGGATAACTAAGGTGAATGGCAAGTTGCCAGTAATTATCACGAGACGTGCCCGCGCCTTTAAATTAAGACAATTGTTTACAAACGAAGTCAAACGAAAAGGTGAACTTCGGCGGTTTTAGTATTTTCTCGGTATTTTTTTGTTACACATGGGGAACCATCGCTAAACCTTCCGGTCTGTAGGTTTAGCATTTTTGTCGATCGACCCTCAAAAACGCTCGTACAGCGGCCATTTTGAGCGAAACTCGGCAAACGATCGCGAGCATCAATCCGCTGAGGCGGACGGGCTCGATACAAACCTTGGAGATGCTTGAAATGAAATTGCCACTACTGGGCACTATTGCCGCGTTCACTCTTGTTGCTGCCGGCACCACTTTCGCAGCCGAATCCAGCACTGAACAAAACGCTCAAGGCGTCAGCGACTCCACGGTCATGACACAGGAAAAGAACGTCAAAGTGGAGCAGAAACAACAGAAGCAGCAAAAGCAGTCCGATGAAAATCAGCGTGGCCGCCCTACAGAGCAGAGCAAGCCTGCGGCAAACTAACGCAGCGCGCCTAGTTACTGTAGTCATTACACCTCAGGGGCCTCGAAAGTGGCCCCTGATCATTTGAAGTACACCACCGTGTCTTTATCCGTCGCCCCCATCGATAGCCATTACTTGCCGACACAGGGTGTCGAGCAGGTGTGTGCCTGGCTGCTGGACAATGGCCACCTCAAGGCCAGCGACCTGGAGCGGGCACGGTGGTTGGCACAGGAATCGGAAGGCAGCACGCTGGTGGAATTGCTGACCCGCCTGGGGCTGGTGTCCGAACTGGACCTGGCCAAGGCGTGGGCCGCGACCTTGCAGGCGCCTTTGCTGCTGGCCGACGCCGTGCAGCTTTGCGAAGAGCCCTTGCCCACCGTCAACGAGCGGTTTCTGCGTCATTACCGCTTGGTGCCGCTGGGCATCCATGGCGACGGCATTCATGTACTGGCCGCCAACCCGGGCGACGACTATGCCTTGCAGGCATTGCGCTACGCCTGTGAAAGACCGGTGTATGTGTCGGTGGGGGCCGCCAGTGAGGTCGACGCCTTGATCGAGAAGCTCTATGGCCAGGGGCGGTCGGCCATGGGTTCGTTGATAGAAACCCTCGACGAGCACAGCGGTGCCGAAGACGATATCGAGCACCTGCGCGACCTGGCGTCGGAAGCGCCGGTGATCCGCCTGGTCAACCTGATCCTGCAACGCGCAGTGGAGCAGCGGGCTTCGGACATTCACATCGAACCTTTCGAGAGCCAGCTCAAGGTGCGCTATCGCATCGACGGCGTACTGCACGAGGCCGAGGCCCCGCCATCGACCTCGTCGGCGGCGATCATCTCGCGCCTCAAGATCATGGCGCGCCTGGATATCGCCGAACGCCGCCTGCCTCAGGACGGCCGCATCATGCTGCGCATCCAAGGCAAGGAGCTGGACCTGAGGGTCAGCACCGTGCCCACCAGCTTCGGCGAATCGGTGGTGATGCGCCTGCTCGATCGCCAGACCGTGAGCTTCCACTTTCCCAGCCTGGGCATGGATGGCGAGCGGCTGAGCACGTTCCTGGACGTGCTGGAGAATCCCCACGGCATTCTGCTGGTGACCGGCCCCACCGGTTCGGGCAAGACCACCACCTTGTACACCGCGCTGTCGCGGCTCAACACCGCCGAGCGCAAGATCATCACCGTCGAAGACCCGGTGGAGTACCAGCTCGAAGGCATCAACCAGATTCAGGTCAAACCCAGCATCGGTCTGGATTTCGCAGGGGCCCTGCGCTCCATCGTGCGCCAGGACCCGGACGTCATCATGATCGGTGAGATGCGCGACCTGGAAACCTGCCGCATCGCCATCCAGTCCTCGCTCACCGGCCACCTGGTGCTGTCGACGCTGCACACCAACAGCGCCGCGGCCAGTATCACCCGCCTGCTGGACATGGGCGTGGAAAGCTACCTGATCGCGTCCACCGTCAAGGGCATTCTGGCCCAGCGCCTGGTGCGCCGGCTCGACCCGCAGACCCGTGTGCCCTTCGAGGCACCGCTCGAACTGATCGCCGAGCATGGGCTGGAGCGCTTCACGACGCAGCGCCCGATCATGCTCTACCGACCCGCCAGCGAGCTGCCCGGCGGCGGTTACCACGGCCGCAGCGCCCTCACCGAGTTGCTGGTCATGAACGAAGAGCTGCGCTCGTTGCTCATGCGCCAGGCCGATGCCGCCACCCTCGAACAGGCCGCGCGCCGCGGTGGCCTGCGTACCTTGTATGAAGAAGGTTTGCGCCAGGCGGTGGCCGGTATCACCTCGCTCGAAGAGGTGCTGCGCGTCACGCGCGGCGACTGATCATGGCCTATTTCAAGTACCGGGCAGTGGACGCCGACGGCACCAGCCGTCAAGGCAGCCTGGAAGCCAGCGATCGCGATGCCGCCGCACGGGTACTGCAACAGCGTGGGCTGTTGCTGCTGAGTCTGGACAGCGATGTTCAGGCCAGCCTTGGCGGTACGCGCCAGCGCGGTGTCATGAATGCCGCCGCGCTGGTCGGCTTTACCCAGCAACTGGCAACGCTGCTCGGGGCGGGGCAACCGCTGGAGCGTTCGTTGGGCATCCTGTTGAAACAGGCTGGCGAACCTCGGCGCCGGGCCCTGCTGGAGCGTGTGCGCGAGCAGGTCAAGGCCGGCAAGCCGTTGAGCCAGGCGCTGGAAGAGGAACACGGACAGTTCTCCAGTCTTTACCTGAGCATGGTGCGCGCCGGGGAAGCAGGCGGCTCGCTGGAGCACACCCTGCACCAGTTGGCCGACTACCTGGAGCGCAGCCAGAAAGTGCGTGGCGAAGTGATCAACGCGCTGATCTATCCGATTTTCCTGGTGGTCGGCGTGCTCGGCTCGCTGGCCTTGCTGCTGGCCTATGTGGTGCCGCAGTTCGTGCCCATCTTCCGCGACCTGGGCGTGCCCATTCCTCTGATCACCCAGGCGATCCTTGGCCTGGGTGAATTTCTGAGCGGCTATGGGCTGCTCCTGCTCGCCGCCCTGGTGGCGCTGGTCTGGGGTGTTGCCGTGGCGCGACGCAATCCCCAGCGGCGCCAGCGACACGACCGTCGTGTGCTGTCGGTCAAGGTGCTGGGCCCGTTGCTGCAACGCATCGAAGTCGCGCGGCTGGCGCGAACCCTGGGCACCTTGCTGAACAACGGCGTGGCCTTGCTGCAGGCCATGACCATCGTGCGCCAGGTGTGCGGCAACCATGCCTTGCGCGAACAGGTGGAACAGGCCACGCAATGGGTCAAGGGCGGCGGCACTTTGGCGCAGGCCTTCGGCGAGCAGCCGCTGCTGCCGGAGCTGGCCTTGCAGATGATCGAGGTGGGCGAACAGTCCGGCAACCTCGACACCATGCTGCTCAAGGTGGCCGACGTGTTCGACGTCGAGGCCAAGCGTGGCATCGACCGCTTGCTGGCCGCCCTGGTGCCCAGCCTGACCGTGGTGATGGCGGTGATGGTGGCGGTGATCATGCTCGCCATCATGCTGCCGCTGATGAGTCTTACCAGTAACATTTGAGGAAACTGCGATGTCCCGATTCAACTCTGCCCGCGGCACCCGCCAGGGCGGTTTCACCCTGTTGGAAATGCTCGCGGTGATCGTCCTGCTGGGCATCGTCGCCACCATCGTGGTGCGCCAGGTCGGCGGCAATGTCGACAAGGGCAAGTACGGTGCCGGCAAGGCCCAGCTCGCCAGCCTGGGAATGAAAATCGAGAGCTACGGCCTGGACGTCGGCTCGCCGCCGGCGAATCTGCAGCAGTTGGTGAGCAAGCCGGCCAACGCCGTCGGCTGGGCCGGCCCCTATGCCAAGCCGTCGGACCTCAAGGATCCATTCGGCCACCCCTTCGCCTACCGCTACCCCGGCGAGCATGGCAGCTTCGACCTGATTTTCCTCGGCCAGGACGGCCAGCCCGGCGGTGACGGCTACAAGGCCGACATCGGCAACTGGCAGTAAGCATGAACCGCCCGCGCAGCCACCGTGGTTTCACCCTGTTCGAACTGCTGGTGGTGATCGTGCTGATCGGCATCGCCATCGGCCTGGTCGGCTTCGGCGTCGGCCGTGGCCTGCACGCGGCCAGCGAGCGACGCGCGCTGAGTGAAGTGGTGCAGTCGCTGCGGGCCGCCAGGGTGCAGGCCATCGTCACCGGCCAGCCGGCGCGGACCCGCTTCGACCTGAACGCCGGGCGCTTCCAGGGGCCGCGCGAGCCGGTCCGGCAATTGCCCGGTGACATGCACGTGCAGTTGCAGACTGCCGACGGGCTGGGGCCGGCCTTCGAGTTCTACCCCGATGGCGGCGCCAGCGGTGGGCACCTGCTGCTGGCACGCGATGACAAACGCTGGCGCGTGGACATCAATTGGCTGACCGGCAACGTTCAGTTGCGCAGCCTCAATTGATCGGCCAGCGCGGTTTCACCCTGCTGGAAATGCTCGCGGCGCTGCTGATACTGGCGCTGTGCAGCACGGTGCTGGTGTTGGCTTTCGGCAACAGCGCCCGCGCCCTGCAGCAGGCCCAGCGCAGCGATGAGCTGAGCCTGGCGGCGCGCTCGATTCTTGACGAAGCCAGCGCGGGCCAATTGCAGGCAGGCAGCACCGAAGGGCGCTGGAGTGGCCTGCCTTGGCGGCTGGCCATCAGCGCCCTGCCCGCCGGTGAGGCGCCGGTAGACGTCTGGCGCCTGGATCTACGGGTCGGTCAGGGTGCCCGTCAGGCTGAATACAGCACGCTGCAGGTGCGCAGCCGCGCCAGTGGCGCCAATCGATGAAAGCGCGCAGCCATGGTTTCACCCTGCTCGAAGTGCTGGTGGTATTGAGCCTGCTGGGCGTGCTGCTGAGCCTGATCGCAGGCGCCATCCTGGGCGCCAACCGCGCCATGGCCAAGGCCGAGCGCTACAGCATGGCCCTGGACGAAGTACGTGCCGGCCAGAACTTTCTGCGCACGGCGCTGGGGCAGGCCCTGCCACTGGCGGCGGGTGCCGGGCAGAGCGCGCTGGAAGGGCAGCCCGCCGAGGCGATTTTCGAAGGCGACGGACAGCACGTGCGTTTCTATGCACCGCTGTCGCCCAGCCTGGGAGGCGGCGTGTATCGCCACAGTCTGGAACTGGCGGGCCAGCGCTTGCAACTCACGCTGGCACGGTTGCAAGGGCAGACCTTGCAACCCCACGGCGAGCCACAGGTGTTGCTCCATCGGGTGCAGACGCTGCAGTTGAGCTATCGCGGCCTGACGCCGCAAGGCCAGCCCACCGGCTGGCTGGACCACTGGCCATGGCCCAGCCGCTTGCCGCGCGGGGTACGCATCGATGTCCGGTTGGCAGGGCCAGTGCCTTGGCCGCTGCAAAGCGTGAACCTGCGTCTGGACCTGTCCGGCGAGGCTGGTGCGCTGTGACGGCGCGAAGTGGGATGCGTCGTCAGCGCGGCGTGGCACTGCTGCTGGTGCTATGGGTGCTGGCATTGCTCAGCGCTCTGCTGGCCGGCCTGGTGGGCTGGGTGCACCTGCAGAACCGCCAGGCGCTGTGGCAACGCCAGCATACCCAGGCGTTGCTGGCCGCCGAAGCGGGTGTGGGCATGGCGGTGGTGGCGCAACTGCAGCGCGATCCGCAACGGCACTGGCTGGCCGATGGGCAAGCCCACGCCTTGAGCTTCAACGGTGCGCAACTGGCGGTCAGCCTGCGCAGCGAGCAAGGCAAGCTGGACCTCAACGCCGGTTCCGCCGAACAGATCGCACGGCTGTTGCAGGCCGCCGGCGCCAGCGCCGAGCAGGCGCGTCAGCTGGCCCGAGCGCTGGAAGAGCGCCGGGGCGATGGCCATGCACCGTTGCGCATGCTCGAAGAACTGCGCGCGATACCGGGCATGGACCAGTCGCTGTACCGGCGCGCTGCGCCCTACCTGACCCTGTGGAGCGGCCTGCCGAGCCCCGAACCACGCCTGGCGGCGCCATGGCTGCGCCGCGCACTGGACCTGCCACAGGGCGGGCCGATGGGCGAAGACGCCGGGCCCATCGTCACGATCCGCAGCCAGGCGACGCTGCCGGGTGGTTACACCACGACGCTGCGCGTCACCCTGTTACTCAACCCATCGAAGGAGGGGGCACGACCTTACCGGGTCCTGCGCTGGCAAGAATGAAGCAACGACTCACACAACGCCTGGCGCCGCTGCAGGCACGCTTGCACAGCCAGTGGCGCGCATCGCCGGCCCCTGGGCTGTGGCGGGCATGGCTGCACGAATTGCGCCAGTCGCTGCCCGCCCGCTGGCGCGATCGGTTGCTGCCGCAGGTGAGCGAGCGCTCGATTCGCTGGCCCTTGTCAGAGCCTCTCGACAGCGCTCCGGGCGAGCGCCTGGTGCTGCTGCTGCCCGCCGACACGGTGATGGCCCAGACCCTGCAATTGCCCTTGGCAGCCATTCGCGACCTGCACAGCGTGGTGGGTTTCGAGCTGGACAAGTACACGCCCTTCCCCCGCGAGCGCATGCACTACGTGGCGCGCCTGCAAAGCCGGGGCAAGACCCAGGCGCAGGTGTTGCTGGTGGCCATCGTGCAGGAGCGTCTGACGCAGATGCTGGATCAGTGTCGCGACCGTGGCCTGACGTTCGTGGCCGTGGACGGCCTGGACCGTGCCGGTCAGCCTCTGGGCGTCGACCTGTTGCCAGCGGATCGCCGCCCCCCTCGCTCCGGACATGACCGCCTGACCCGCTACCTGGCGCTGGGGTGCGTGGCTTTGACCCTGGCCTGCATGCTGCTGTGGCTGGACGCCCGCAGCGACCGCCTGGCCAGCATGCAGGACAGCGTGGCCGCCCAGCGCGAGCAGGTGCAGCAAGTGCAGGCGTTGCGTCAGGAGCTGGCCAACACCCAGGGCGCTGCGCGCTATCTGGCGCAGCAGAAAGCCGCAAAGCCGACCCTGACCAGCGTGCTGGTGGACCTGACCGGTTGCCTGGGTGCCGACACCTGGATCGAGCAGTTGGAAATCGCCGAGGACGGCACGCTTTCCATCAGCGGGCAGAGCGCCAAGGCCAGCACCTTGATCACCCGGGTCAAAGCCTGCCAGACCCTGGTCGATGCGCGATTCCAGGGCATCATCCAACCCGACGAAAAAACCGCCAAGGAGCGTTTTTCGCTGCGCGCCCAGTTGCGCAAGGAGCCTGCCGATGCGCCGTGAATTCACACCACGCGAACGCCGCGGCGCCGCCTGGATAGCCCTTGCCGCGGTGCTGTGGCTGGCCTGGTACCTGTTGGTACAGAGCTGGTTCCTGGACCCCTTGGCCGCGATCGAAGAACAGGCCGATACCTTGCGCCAGCAGCAACAGCGCTACGCCGGCGTGCTGGCCGAGCGCGATGACCTGCAACAGCGCCTGCAGGCCGCGCGGCGCGATCCGTCCAGCCGCAGCAGCCTGCTGCCGGGCACCGACCCCAGCGCCGTGGCCGCCGACCTGATGCAACGCAGCCTCGACCTGGTCAAGGCCCATGCCGACCAAGGCCCGGGCTGCCAGGTGACACAGCGCATGCCCATCACCCCGGAGCAGGACACGGCCGAGCCGTACCGCCAGGTCAAAGTCAGCCTCACCCTGGAGTGCGCGCTGGAACCCCTGACCCGGCTGTTGCGGGATCTGGAGTACGGCCAGCCCTTCCTGTTCGTCGACAACCTGAGCGTTCGCCGCACCAGCACGGCGCCCTCGGTCGGCGGCGCGGGGCGTCTGCGCGTGCACCTGCTGCTGCGCGGCTATCTGCAACCGGCGCCGGTAACCCTGGCCAAGGAGCCTGCGACATGAAGCTGGGTAGCGTAGGCCTGACCCTGCTGGCGACGGCGGCGGTGCTGATCGGCGTGGCCAGCAGCCTGTTGCTGGGCGCCGGCCGGACCGTCGACTGGCTGCCCGCCAGCCATCCCCATGAACAACCGCCCGCCGCCAAGCCCGTCAGCCTGGCGGCGCTGCCTGAAAACACCTTGGCCCTGACCTGGCAGCAATCGATGTTCAGCCCCGACCGCAAGCCCGATGCGGCCACCGGCAAGAGCCAGGCCACCTCCCTGGCCGGCATCCGCCTGAGCGGCGTGATCATCGACGGTCAGGCCCAGTGGGCGCTGCTGCGCCTGGCCAACCAGCGCACGCTCAAGCTGGCCGTGGGCAGCACGCTGGACAACGGCTGGACGCTGACCAGCGTCACGCCACAAACCGCCACCTTCCTGCATCAGGGCCAGAGCCAACAGCTGAGCCTTCCCGTGCTACGCCTTCCGCCGCCATCGAAGGCCCCCGCCATCACCCTTCCAAACGTAACCACACCATGAACGATCGCTACCCTGAACTCTCCCGTCTGCGCAGCCCCTTGCTGTGCCTGGCCACCGCCGTCGCCCTTGCGGGCTGCGCCTCCACCCCCGAGCCTTTCGAAAACGACCCGGCGCTGATGCAGGAAGCATTGAACGGCACCGGTTCGCAACGCACGGCGATGGTCGATCCGCCTGCAGCCACCGCAAGCCCGACGACGCCAGCGGCCACTACTGCCGCGCGCCGTCAGATCACGCGGGGCAATCAGACGTTCGTCCGCGGCCCTGCGCCGGCGGCCAATACGCCCAAGGGGACCGCGCAAACCAGTGGCGACATCGTGTTCAACTTCACCGACCAGCCCATCGAGGCGGTGATCAACAGCGTGATGGGCGACCTGCTGCACGAGAACTACAGCATCGCCCAGGGTGTGAAGGGCAACGTCAGCTTTTCCACCTCACAACCGGTGAACAAGCAGCAGGCGCTGTCGATTCTGGAGACCCTGCTGTCCTGGACCGACAACGCCATGATTCGCCAGGGCGACCGCTACGTCATCCTGCCGTCGAACCAGGCCGTGGCCGGCAAGCTGGTGCCGCAGATGCCCGTGTCCAAGCCGTCCAGCGGGCTGTCGGCGCGTCTGTTCCCGCTGCGCTATATCTCGGCCACCGAGATGCAGAAACTGCTCAAGCCGTTCGCCCGCGACAACGCCTTCCTGCTGGTGGACCCGGCGCGCAACGTGCTGAGCCTGGCGGGTACCCCGGATGAGCTGGCCAATTACCAGGACACCATCGACACCTTCGATGTGGACTGGCTCAAGGGCATGTCCATCGGCGTCTATGGCCTGCAACGGGCCACCGTGGGCGAGCTGATGCCCGAACTGCAGAAGATGTTCGGCCCCGACAGCGGTATGCCGCTGGCAGGCATGGTGCGTTTCCTGCCCATCGAGCGGACCAATTCGGTGGTGGCGATTTCCTCGCAGCCGCAGTACCTGAGCGAAGTCGGTGACTGGATTCACACTATCGACGAGGGCGGCGGCAACGAGCCGCAGATGTACGTCTACGACGTGCGCAACATGAAGGCCACGGACCTGGCCAAGTACCTGCGGCAGATCTACGGCAACGGCCAGATCAAGGACGACAGCGCCGCCAAGGTGGCGCCGGGGCTGCGCACGCGCTCGCTGTCGTCACTCAACGGTAACGGCGGCATGGGCGGCACTGCGTCCACCGGCATGGGCGGCATGGGTCAGGGCCAGGGCAACGGCAACCTGCAGAGCCAGGTGCAGGACGGCGAGGAGGACAGCGGCGAAGAAGGTATGGACGAAACCACCGACGAGGGTGGTCTGGAAGGCGGCACTGCCGGTGCCGAATCGGGTACGGCCAAGAGCCTGGATGAAAGCACTCGCATCACGGCGCAAAAAAGCAGCAACCAGTTGCTGATCCGCACCCGTCCGGCGCAGTGGGCCGAGATCGAAGCGGCGATAAAGCGCCTGGACAATGCGCCGATGCAGGTGCAGATCGAGACGCGCATCCTGGAAGTCAGCCTCAGCGGCGAGCTGGATCTGGGCGTGCAGTGGTACCTGGGCCGGCTGGCGGGCAACTCCGGCAGCACCACCGTGGCCAACACCGCAGGCAGCCAGGGCGCGCTGGGCGGCGGTGGTGCCGGGCTGGGCGCCGCCGATTCGCTGTTCTACTCGTTCGTCAGCAGCAACCTGCAGTTTGCCCTGCATGCCCTGGAAACCAGCGGCCGTACCCAGGTGCTGTCGGCGCCTTCGCTGGTGGTGATGAACAATCAGCAGGCACAGATCCAGGTCGGCGACAACATCCCGATCAGCCAGACCACGGTCAATACCAACACCTCGGACACTACCCTGAGCAGTGTGGAATACATCCAGACCGGGGTAATTCTCGACGTGGTGCCGCGGATCAATCCCGGTGGCCTGGTGTACATGGACATCCAGCAGCAGGTCAGCGATGCCGACAATAACGGCAGTGCGGACAGCAATGGCAACCCGCGGATTTCCACGCGCTCGGTGTCCACCCAGGTCGCGGTGCAGAGCGGGCAGACGGTGCTGCTCGGCGGGCTGATCAAGCAGGACAACAGCGATACCGTCTCGGCCGTGCCTTACCTGGGCCGGGTGCCCGGCTTGCGCTGGCTGTTCGGCAACACCAGCAAGAGCAAGAACCGCACGGAGCTGATCGTGCTGATCACGCCCAGGGTCGTCACCAGCAACAGTCAGGCACGCCAGGTGACGGACGATTACCGCCAGCAATTGCAGCTGATCAAACCGCTGTAGCAACAGAACCAGCCGGGTGGTGGCCCGGCTGGCGGGCGTGCTGCCACCGCGCTGCAGAATGTGCTGCGCAGCCCTGCGTTTTTGCAATAAAACGCTTCCTCGACGCGAATTTGTGACCGTTTGCAGTACAGCGTTACCGGTAAATTGGATACCCAAGGTCCTGCAGAGCGACCGCATGACAACCGTCTCGCGCCTCCAACCTGCCAACTTTCGGGAGTCCTGTACATGACATCGATGACGCTGCGCGCATTCAAACTGACCGGCCTGGCTTTGCTGGTCGGCGCCTTCGGGCAGGCCTGGGCCGAGGACATCACCTTCGTATCCCAGGGCGGCGCCTACCAGGAAGCCCAGAGCAAGGCGATCCTGGAGCCGGCGGCCAAGAAGCTGGGCCTGACCCTCAAGCAGGACAGTTCGCCCAAGGCCTACCCGATCATCAAGACTCAGGTGGAAAGCGGCAAGGTCAGCTGGGACGTGGTCGACCTGCCCACCGGCGACTGCCTGCGCGGCGAAGCCGAAGGCCTGTTCGAAAAGCTCGACCCAGCGTTGATCCCCAATGCCGCGCAGCTTCCGGCGGAGCTAAAAGACGACTACACCGTGGGCTACATCAGCTACTCGACCGTGCTGGCCTACCGCACCGATGCCTTCAAGGGCGAAAACGTCCCCAAGACCTGGGCGGATTTCTGGGACACCAAGAAGTTTCCCGGACAACGCTCGCTGCGCAACCTGCCGCGCCCTACCCTCGAAATTGCCCTGATGGCTGACGGTGTGGCGCCCGACAAACTGTATCCGCTGGACGTGGAGCGCGCCTTCAAGAAACTCGAGGAAATCAAACCGCATATCGCCACCTGGTGGACCTCGGGCGGGCAGTCGGCGCAGCTGATCAGCGATGGTGAAGTGGACATGATCCAGGCCTGGAATGGCCGCATCACGGCCGTGCAGGCCGACGGTGCGCCGGTGGCGTTCGACTACAACCAGGGCGTGCTGGAAACCAACTCGCTGTGCGTGCTCAAGGGCACACCGCACAAGGCGGCGGCGATGAAGTTCGTCAACGAGGCCATCGATGCCAAGTTGCAGGCAGCCCTGCCGATGATCATCGACTACGGCCCGCTGAACCCGGAAGCCTTCAAGACCGGCACCATTCCCGCCGAGCGCGCGGCCAAGCTGCCGTCGTCGCCGCAGAACATCTCCCGTCAGGCACTGCTGTCGGCGAAGTGGTGGGCGTCCCAGGAAGGGGTGAAGGCTGAAGAGCGCTGGCTCTCGTTTGTGCAGAAGAAGTAGCGGTGCCAGGGCGGGCCTCTTCGCGGGCAGAGGGCTCGCCGCCCGCCCCGCTCCCACAGACAGCGTGCGTGCTTTTGTGGGAGCGGGTCTCTGCCCGCGAAGGGGCCAACGCAGTTGCTGCTGTCGCCCGCCCTCAATACGAAACAAACCACTTGCGCGCGGGCCGTTTAAGCCCGCTTCGTTCTTTGGCTTGTCGGTACATTGAACCCTGAGGGTCGCCCTGACCGACCGACAACAAGCTGCTTGCGCTGGTCCACCGGCGCTCGGCCGTGAGGAATCGTTCCATGTCCAACGCCTATCTCGCCAAATCCCTGCCCGACGCCCACCGTGAGCCACCGGCAAGCAATGCCGATGCCCTGGTACGCGAGGAGCGTCGGGAAAACACCTCGATGTTGCTGCTGCTCGCCCCGGCGTTGTTCATGGTGGTGGTGCTGCTGATCCTGCCGATGTGCTGGCTGGCGTTCCAGTCGGTGCAGACCGAAGAAGGCTTCTCGCTGGCCAACTACGCGCGCATCTTCGAAGAACGCATCTACTGGGACACCTTCTACCTGACGTTCAAGATCAGCCTGATCGTGACCCTGTTGTCCATCGTCATGGGCTTTCCCATCGCCTACGCCGCCTCGCGCCTGCATGGCTTCTGGGCCAACCTGATTCTGATCTGCGTGATCCTGCCGTTCTGGACCAGCGTGCTGGTGCGCTCCTACGCCTGGCTGGTGTTGCTGCAACGGCGCGGCGTGGTCAATCAGACACTGCTGGACCTGGGCATCATCGACCAGCCGTTGAACATGATGCACAACACCACCGGCACGGTGATCGGCACCCTGCACGTGATGCTGCCGTTCATGGTGCTGCCGCTGTATTCGGTGATGAAGAAGATCCCGCAAGACCTGATGCAGGCCTCCGAGAGCCTGGGGGCGAAACCCTTCTACACCTTTCGTCGGGTGTTCCTGCCCATGGCCGCGCCCGGTGTGATGGCCGGTTCCATCCTGGTCTTCGTGATCTGCCTGGGCTTCTTCATCACCCCTGAACTGCTGGGCGGTGGCCGCACCATCCTGGTGTCGATGCTGGTGCAGCGCAACGTCGAGCTCTATCACGCCTGGGGCGCCGCGAGTGCGGTGGGCCTGGTGCTGTTGTTCGTGGTGTTCCTGATCTTCTGGGGCATCAACCGCTTCATCCCCATCGAACGCATCCTGGGAGCACGCTGATGAATACGCTTGCCTACCTGCGCCAGCTCCGCCTGTCGCACGTGCTGTTCACCGTGCTGGTCGCGGCGATTCTGCTGTACCTGATCGTGCCGGTGCTGATCGTGGTGCCGATGTCGTTCTCCGAGGCGCGCTTTCTGCAGTTCCCGCCCAAGGAATGGTCGCTGCGCTGGTATGAAGCCTTCTTCCAGAGCGCCGAGTGGATGTCGGCGGCGCGGGTCAGCCTGATCACCGCGGTGGTGACCACGGCGGTCAGCCTGCCGATCGGCATGGCCGTGGCCTACGCCATCAACAACTCGAGCCTGAAGGTGATTCGCACCCTGCAGATCGTGTTGCTGCTGCCCATGATGGTGCCGATCATCCTGATCGCGGCGGGGGTGTTTTTCGTCTACGCGCGGGTAGGGCTGATCAGTTCGCTGACCGGCCTGGTGCTGGCGCACATCATGCTGGCCCTGCCCTACGTGATCATCGCCCTGCTGGCCGGGCTGCGCAATTTCGACATGTCCCAGGAAATGGTCGCGCGCAGCCTGGGCATGAACCGCTTTCGCGCGTTCATGGCGGTGACCTTGCCGCAGATCAAGCCCAGCGTGATCTCGGCAACTCTGTTCGCGTTCATCACGTCGCTGGATGAAACGGTGGTGGCGCTGTTCATCTCCGGGGGCGACAACCAGACCCTGACCAAGCGCATGTTCACCGCATTGCGCGACGAGATCGACCCGACGATCGCGGCGATCAGCTCGATCCTGATCCTGGCGTCGCTGATTCTGGTGGTGGTGGCTGGGCGGAACAAGCAGGGGTGACTGATCCGGCCTCTTCGCGGGCAGAGCCCGCTCCCACATGAACCGCGCTTTATTGGAGATCCTTTGTGGGAGCGGGCTCTGCCCGCGAAGAGGCCAGCACTGACACCCCCCAGCACAGCCTGCCGCCACCCCACCGCAATTCAGCATCCACGCCCCGCCGCGTGCCCCATCTCGGCATCGGCCACTGCGCGGACATTTCTACACTAGGTCCATCGTTCGGACTGCAAAGGCACCCTGATCATGTTGAAGCATTCACTGCGTGACCCTTCCCTGCTCGTCGAGCAGGCCTACGCCAACGGCCAGTGGATCAATGCCGATGACGGCGCCACCCTGGCGGTGACCAACCCCGCCGATGGCAGCACCATCGCCCACGTCCCGGCCCTGCAGGGCGCCGAAACCCAACGCGCGATCGCGGCGGCCGAAGCCTGTTTCGCCACCTGGCGCGAAGCGCCGGCGGCCGAGCGCGCCAAGCTCCTGGAAAAGTGGTACCAGCTGATCATGGACAACCAGGAAGACCTGGCGCTGATCATGACCGCCGAACAAGGCAAGCCCCTGACCGAGTCGCGCGGCGAAATCGCCTACGGCGCCAGTTTTGTCAAATGGTTCGCCGAGGAAGCCCGGCGCATCTACGGCGACACCATTCCTTCACCCACCGCCGACCGCCGCATTCTGGTGCTCAAGCAACCGATCGGCGTGGTCGCGGCGATCACCCCGTGGAATTTCCCCAATGCCATGATCACCCGCAAGTGCGCCCCGGCCCTGGCCGCCGGTTGCCCGGTGCTGGTCAAGCCCTCGGAGATGACCCCGCTGTCGGCCCTGGCCCTGGCGGTGCTGGCCGAGCGCGCGGGCATTCCGGCGGGGGTGTTCAACGTGCTCACCGGCCTGCCGGCAGGCGTGGGCGGCGAAATGACCAGCAACCCGGCCGTGCGCAAGCTGTCGTTCACCGGTTCCACCCGCGTGGGCCAACTGTTGATGAGCCAGTGCGCCTCGACCATCAAGCGCCTGAGCCTGGAACTGGGCGGCAACGCGCCGTTCATCGTGTTCGACGACGCCGACCTGGACCTGGCCATCGCCGGGGTCATGCAGAGCAAGTTTCGCAACGCCGGGCAGACCTGCGTGTGCGCCAATCGCATCCTGGTGCAGGACGGCATCTATGCCCGTTTCGCCGAACGCCTGAAGGCGGCCGTGGCCGAGCTGAAAGTTGGCGATGGTCTGGCCGAAGGGGTGACCATCGGCCCATTGATCAATGCCGCGGCGGTGGACAAGGTGGCGCGCCACATCGGCGACGCGGTGGAAAAAGGCGCCACCGTGGCCATCGGCGGGTTGCCGCAAAACGATGGCCTGTACGTACAGCCCACGGTGTTGCTGGAGGCCAACGCCGACATGCTGCTGGCCGGTGAGGAAACCTTCGGCCCGGTGGCGCCGCTGTTCCGCTTCCATACCGAAGAAGAAGCCCTGGCACTGGCCAACGCCACGCCCTACGGCCTGGGCGCCTACTACTTCACCCAGGACATGCGTCGGGCCTGGCGCGTGGGCGAGCGCCTGGAGTTCGGCATGGTGGGCTTGAACACCGGGATCATTTCCATGGAGGTGGCGCCGTTCGGCGGCATGAAGCAATCGGGTACCGGCCGCGAGGGTTCCAAGTACGGCCTGGATGAATTCCTCGAAGTGAAGGCCTGGCATATCGGCGGGTTGGGGTGAAGGCGGGGTGTCATGACGGGCCTCATTCGCGGGCAGAGACCCGCTCCCACAGACAGCGTGCGCGCTTTTGTGGGAGCGGGTCTCTGCCCGCGAAGAGGCCGCCCCTGACACCCTCCCGAAACGACATTCTTGATCTCTTGGAGCACCACAGATGAATTTCACTGAAGGTTTCGAATCGGTCAGCGTCAACCAGGTCAGCAAGCACTACGGCAGCCTCAAGGCGCTGGACAACGTCAACCTCAAGGTCGAAGCCGGCGAGTTCATGTCGTTGCTCGGCCCGTCGGGCTCAGGCAAGACCACTTTGCTGAGCATCCTGGGCGGCTTCATCCGGGTCAGCTCTGGCAACATCCTGTTCGGCGAGCGCAACGTCACCCTGATGCCGCCGCACAAGCGCGAGATCGGCGTGGTGTTTCAGAACTACGCCCTGTTTCCGCACATGACCGTGGGCGAGAACGTGGCCTTCCCGTTGCGCGCCCGCGGCGAAAGCGCGAGCAAGAGCCGCGACCGGGTCAAGCAGGCGCTGGCCACGGTCGAACTGGGCGGCTACGAAGAGCGTTCGATCGCAGCGCTTTCCGGCGGCCAGCGCCAGCGCGTGGCCCTGGCCCGGGCCATCGTCTTCGAGCCCAAACTGATTTTGATGGACGAGCCGCTGTCGGCCCTGGACAAGCAGCTGCGCGAAACCATGCAGATCGAATTGCGCGCCCTGCACAAGCGCCTGGGCGCGACCATGATCTACGTGACCCACGATCAGCGTGAAGCGCTGACCATGAGCGACCGCATCGCCATCATGCGCGGCGGGCAACTGGTCCAGGTCGACACCCCTCGCCGCCTGCACGATCACCCTTCGGACGACTTCGTCGCCAGCTTCATCGGTGAAAGCACCCTGGTGCCTTTGCAACGCGGCGCGGACAACGGCTTGACCCTGGGCGCCACGCCGCTGCGCACTACCCGGCCGGTCCCGGCTTCGGGCGATGTGTTCCTGGCGCTGCAATCGGAAAAGCTGCTGCTGGACAGCGCCAGCGCCGGGCCTGAGTGGAACCGCTTGAGCGGGCGGGTCGCCGACATCGTCTTTCAGGGCGAAAGCCTGAAGGTTTTCGTCGACCTGGACGGCGGCCCAACGGTCAGCCTGCGCCAGCCCAGCCACCACGAAGGCAACCTGAGCCTGCCACCGATCGGCTCGCCGATGCTGATGCGCCTGCACCCCGAAGACACCATCGTAGTGCCCCGCGCCGGGGTTTGAGGAGTTCAGTGCTGGCTCCTTCGGGCAGAGGACTCGCCGCCCGCCCCGCTCCCACAGTTGTGCAGGTCCTTGTGGGAGCGGGCTCTGCCCGCGAAGAGGCCCTCATTGACACCCCTCCACCCCACCACCCAAACAACCCAAACAACCGAATCTACCGCCCCACCCGCAAAAAACAGGCAAACACCCCACCACAGCCCGCAACTTCGGTGCTTGTGATTAGCGCCACTCCTTATCCTGATCACATCACCCGCCATGCTCGGCGCTCACGGAGATCGAGATGAATTCTGCACTGACCGAAAATCAACGCCTGCTTGCCCTGCGCGAACAACACGTTCCCCGTGGCATCGCCACCGCCCACCCGGTAGTCGCCGCGCGCGCCCAGGGCGCCGAGTTGTGGGACGTGGACAACAAGCGCTTTCTGGATTTCGTCGGCGGCATCGGCGTGCTCAATGTAGGCCACAATCACCCGGCCGTGGTCGAGGCGGTGCGTCAGCAGGTGGGTAAGGTGTCCCATGTCAGCTTCCAGGTGGCGGCCTACGAGACCTACATCGACGTGGCGGCGCGGCTCAATGCCCTGATTGGCGGGGATGAGCACTACAAAACGGTGCTGTTCACGTCCGGCGCCGAAGCGGTGGAAAACGCCATCAAGATCGCCCGCAGCCACACCAACCGGCCGGCGGTGATTTCGTTCCGCGGGGGCTTCCACGGCCGCACCCTGCTGGGCGTGACCCTGACCGGCATGAGCCAACCCTACAAACAGAACTTCGGCCCGTTCCCGGCGGAGATCTATCACGCCAGTTACCCCAATGCCTACCGCGGCATCAGCAGCGAGGACGCCCTGGCGCAGTTGCACGAACTGTTCGCCAGCGACGTGGCACCGGATCGCGTGGCGGCGATCCTGATCGAGCCGGTGCAGGGCGACGGCGGTTTTCTGGCCGCGCCGGTCGAATTCCTCCAGGCGCTGCGCGCGTTGTGCACGCAACATGGCATCGTCCTGATCGCCGATGAGATCCAGGCCGGTTTCGGTCGTACGGGGAAAATGTTCGGCTTCCAGCATGCCGGTATCCAGCCGGATCTGGTCACCGTGGCCAAGTCCCTGGCCGGTGGCATGCCGCTGTCGGGCGTGGTCGGTCGGGCCGAGATGATGGATGCACCGACCCCAGGCGGTTTGGGCGGGACCTATGGGGGTAACGCCGTGGCCTGCGCGGCGGCACTGGCGGTGCTGGACCTGTTCGAACGTGAGGACCTGCTGGCCCAGGGCGAGCAACGCGCGTTGCAATTGCGCGAGGGCCTGCTGGCATTGCAGAAACGTTACCCGCGCATCGGTGAAGTGCGTGGCCTGGGCTTCATGCTGGCGATCGAGATGGTCAAGGACGATGCCGCGCACAGCCCGGATGTCGACCTCACCCAACGCGTCATCGACGAGGCGCGCCATGCGGGGCTGCTGGTGATCAAGTGTGGTTTGTACCGTAACGTGGTGCGTTTCCTGGCGCCGCTGGTGACCACCGAGGAGCAGGTGGCAGAGGCCTTGCAGATGCTCGACAAGGCATTGGCAAAAGCCGGGGCCTGATCGACGCGAGCCTTTTGGCCTCAGCCCGCGAAGAAGGCGCCGCGGTTTTTCTCATACGCCGCAGCAACCTCTTCGCGGCCACGGACCGCTCCTACGCCGGAAAAGCTGTAGAAGTCTGCAGGGAAGCCACTCATACCGTCGCTCGGGAGCCAATCATGAAAGTAACACAGTACAAGGCGCTGGGGTTCTCCTATGCCACCCTGGTCGACCGTGAACGGGGCATTCTCGAAGGTCTGCGACCCTTGTCGGTGCAGAGCCGCACGCCCAGCAGCGACGAGCAACTGCTTGACGCCTATCGCGAGATCGCCCAGGAGCTGGGCCAGGCGGGCGGCAACGCCAGTGCCAGCGCTTTCCACGGCCAGCTGTACCAACGCATGGCGCACCGATTGCATGTGATTCCCGGCTGGGATGAAAGTGTTGCCTTCGGTAGCTCGTCAGCCCATTGGCCGATCTTCGAAGACGCCCCCGGTGCCCTGCAATACCTGAGCAAGTTCTACCGGTTGATACTGATCGCCCCACCCCAGGGCATCGATGTCGGCGCCCTGACCCAACGTTTGCCGGTGGCATTCGATGCGGTCATCGAGCCTTGCAACGATGCCTGGCACAGCAGCCTCGCCAGCGAGCTGCAGCGCCTGGACCTGGAGCGTTCGCAGCTACTGCCGGTGCGCAGTACCGAAACGGATGACCCATGGAACCTGCGTGTGGATTTTCCGGTGTGCACCCTGCATCGCGATCATCGCCAGCCATGGAATCTTTCGGCCCAGGCTCTGGACGGCAAGCGCTGTGAGTACGCCAGCCTTGCGGACCTCGCCCATGCCCATCAAACGGCATTGCACGCCTGAGGCCCACGTTCATGTTCTGACTTGACGAGGTCCACCCCATGGATGCTGCAACGAAACTGGATCGCATCGACATCAATATCCTGGTGCAACTGCAGAAAGACGGGCGCATGACCAACGTCAGCCTCGCCGAAGCGGTGGGCCTGTCACCCAGCCCCTGCCTGCAACGGGTCAAGCGCCTGGAATCGGCGGGCTACATCAGTGGCTACGAAGCGCACGTCAATCTGGCCAAGTTCGCCAGCTCCGTCACGGTGTTCACCGAGGTGACTCTGTCGGACCACAAGCGCGCCGATTTCGTGAAGTTCGAATCCAGCATCCGCAACATCGACGAGGTGCTCGAATGCCATTTGATCAGCGGTGGGTATGACTACCTGGTGCGGTTCCTGTGCAGCAGCATCCAGCACTACCAGGAATTGATGGAGTCGATCCTCGACAAGAACATCGGCATCGACAAGTATTTCAGCTACATCGTCATCAAGAGCCCGGTGCTCAAGAGCGCCGTGCCGTTGCGCAGTCTGGTGCGGGCGGTTTGACAGCCGCACCGCCAGCCAGCACACCAATCCCCTGTAACAGCGGCGCAAGCCGCGTCCGCTGGTCCCACCGTCTCAACTCAATATGCAAAACACCTTGCGCACCGTCTGCGTGCTGGCCCAGGCATTGGTCGCGCCTGCCGGCACTATCACGACCTCCCCTGCGCTCACCGTGCACGCCACGCCCTGCTCGGGCGTGAGGGTCATGGCGCCTTCCAGGATGAACATCAGCTCGCTGTAGCCTGGCTGCACCTGCTTGCGCGCATAGGCCTCGCACTGCCACAGACCAATGCGCAGATTGGCCGCGCTGAACAGCGTTTCGCTCCAGGCCTTGGGGGTCGGCGTGAGCAGCACGGTGGGTGCCGGTGGATCGCTGGGCGGCAGTGACTGGGTAAAGTCGATCTTCAGCGGCGCGTTCGGCATGTCGTTGCTCGGCGGCAAACCGGGAAAGGCCATGAACAGGCGGCGCAACTGCCCCCGATGCTGCCAGCGCACCGCCACGCCACGGGGCACCACGAAACAATCGCCGGCCTTCAACCGCAGGTCGAAACCCTCGCCTTGCAGGGTCAGCTCGCCAGCTTCTACGATCCCCAACTCGACCCAGGGAAAGTCTTCGATCAAGAGGTTGGCGCCGACACTGGTCGAGGCACCCACGGCATAACCCGTGCGCGGATCATGAAAATGCACGGTACGCCCGGCCGCCAGTGGGTCGTCCTGCAAGGCAAAGGCTGCCAGGGGCAATTGGCGGTCCGCAGGAGGTTGTGAGTAATGCAGGATCGGGGGCATAAGGCTCGTCTTGGCAATGAGGTTCGCGGCTCAGCGGCCGATGGCATCCAGCAGTTGTTGCCAACCGGCGGCCAGGCGTACACCGGGCGCGCGGAAGGCATGCAGGGGAATGGGTTTGAAGGTATCGCCCGCCAGCAGCCCCAGCTGCACCGGCTCGCCGGCAGTCATGGCCGCCAGTTGCTTGCCCATGTAGGTGGACATCGCCACACCGCCGCCGTTGTAGCCGATGGCGTAGAAGCTGCGCGGGTCCAGCTGACCGGCGTGAGGCAGGTAATCGAGGGTCATGGCCACCAGGCCCGACCAGCGAAACGTCACGGGCTGGTCACGCAGAATCGGGAACACCACGCCCATGCTGCGTTGCAGGGTGGCGAAGGCACTGTCCGAGTCGTTCTTGCCGAACGCACCGCGGCCACCGAAGATCAGCCGGTCGCCAACCACGCGGAACCAGCGCAGCATGCGCTTGGTGTCGCCACAGACCTGACCGCCGGGCATGAGTCTGGCCAGTACGTCGGCGGGCAGTGGTGCGGTGGCGATGATGGCGCTGCGAAACGGGATCAGTCGTCGATGCAGGGTGTCGGTCGCGGCGCTCTGGTCGGAATAGCCATTGGTGGCACACACCACCTGTTTGGCACTGACCCGACCCTGAGGCGTTTGCACGATCACCCGGTCAGCCTCTTGGCGAACCTGCAACGCCGGGCTGTTGATGAACATCTTCACGCCCCGTTCGTGCAGGCTGTTGGCCATGCCACGGGCGTAGTTGAGGGGGTGAATGCCGCCCGCCTTCGGCGTCAGCAGCCCACCGTGAAAAATGCTCGATCCGGTCATTTCCTGCACCTGGGCGGCATCGATCATCCGTGACGACTCGCCGCCGGTTTCGCGCTTGATCCACTCGGCGGTGTTGCGCAGCCCGGTCAGGGCAAGCTCGTTGTGGGCCGCGGCGATGTGCCCACCCATGTGCAGTTGGGCGTCTTCGATGCCCAGGCTTTCGACCATTTCCACCAGGCTGTCCACAGCGGCATAGCCGGTGCGGTACATGTGCAACGCCGTGTCACGGTCGAAGCGTTGCATCAGGGTCGCAAAGCCGACCCGAAACTTGGGCGACACCACGCCGCCGTTCCGGCCGCTGGCCCCCCAGGCCAGGGTATTGGCTTCCAGAATCAACGGCTCGCGACCGCTCAGGGCAATGTGATGCGCCGCCGAGAGCCCGGTATAGCCGGCGCCGACGATCACCACGTCGCACTGCCGGTCGCCCTGCAGCGCTTGCAGTGCCGGCCCCGGTCGGGCGGTGGCCGCCCACAAACTCTTCACAGTCATAGCCGGTTTCCACGAGAGGCGGCGCTCCAGATGAGCGCCGCGGTTGTCAGCCCAGTTCCTGCTCGACCGCGTCGGCCAGTTGCGCCAGCGAGGTGAAGTGGTAATGCGGCTTGGTGTGCTCGGATTCCAGGGTGCCGCCGCTGCCTTTCTGCGCGTGGCGACGCTCGATCCAGCAGGTCTGGTAGCCCAGACGCATGGCCACGCCGATGTCGTGGTACTGGCTCTGGGCGACGTGAAGAATCTCTTCGAAGACGATGCCTTGCGTGGCCAGTACGCCACGGGTGTAGGCGAAGAACTGCGGATCGGGCTTCTCGAAGCGCACGTCGTCGACCGTCACCCGCACATCGAAGGGCTCGTCGAGGGTCTTGGCCATGTGGTTCAGGGCCCAGATCTGCGAATTGGTGGTGGCCACCAGCTTGAAGTGCTTGTGCAGACGCTTGAGCGCTTCGACCGAGTCCGGGAAGGCGGGGAAGTTTTCCACGGCCAGTGCCAGGCCGCGGGCATATTCGTCGTTGTCCGGCAGGCCGAGCTTGCCGGCGATCAGGTGGTAGCAGCGCTCCAGGTCGTCCGGCCACCAACCCGAATCGGGCATGGCACGGGCTTCGCGGTAGGCCTTGAGAATGTCGTCGTCGCTGCACGCCTTGCCCGCTTCACCGGCCACTTCGCGCACGTGGTTGAGAATGCCGGCTTCGAAATCGATCAGGGTGCCGACAACATCGAACGTCAGGGCTTTGAACTGCTTGAATGACATAGGGCGCTCCGCAGGATGAACCAAGGGAAGGTGCTGGGTGTGGTTCAATTATCAGCCGGGTGAATCGCCATATGTTCTGTTTTGTCCTTACCTGAGGGCATAACCTACCGTTTTTCCCGCGATCGCGGCATACCTGGGTTCAGGAGGCCTCGGCGATCTTTCCGGCCAGGTCCAGCTGAGGATAAAGCAGGTCGATTCGCGCGATGTCAGCCTGCATCTCTTCGATGATCCACTGGCGCACGCTGTCGACGATCGGCCGGCTGGGACGGTTGGCCGGGGTCACCAGGCAGCAGCGCCGGGCACTGACGGTCACCGCATCGCCCACCGGCAGCAGTTGTCCGTTGGCCAGGCAGTGCGACACCACGTTGAGCCAACCCAGTGCCATACCCTGACCGAGCAAAGCCGCCTGCACGACCACGGCATAATCGGAAAACACCAGGGCACTGTCGATACGCCCGCCGTGGTCGAAAGGCGCGGCCCAGGCGCGGTCCTGGTTGTCCATGTGGATCAGCGCCGGGGCTGCACTTTTGCCCTTGCCGCCCGGCACTGCGGAGCGGTACTGGGGGCTGCACACAGGCAGGGTGATTTCCGGCAGAACCAGGCTGTCTGCGGCTTTGACGCTGCCGACGTCGAGGTAGCGCATGCCCAGGTCGACATCCATCAACGGCCCGCCGATGCGCCCGGACATCAGCTGGTAGCGCATGTCCACCGAAGGAAAACGTTCGCTGAAACGGCTCATGCGCGGCATCAGCCAGTGAGTGGTGAACGCAGTGGACACCGACAGGGTGATGGTCTCCATACCCGTGGCGCGGGCGGAGATTTCGCTGATGGCCGATTCGATGGTGTCGAAGCCTTCCTGGACCCGGCGATAGAGAATGGTCCCGCTTTCGGTGAGCCGCGCGCCGCCACGGACACGCTCGAACAGCTGCACCCCGAGATGATCTTCCAACCGCGAAAGCATGCGGCTGACCGCAGGCTGACTGACGCACAGCTCGTCGGCCGCCCGGGTAAAACTGCCGCAACGCGCCGCCGCCTCGAAAACGAACAAGGAGCCGGAACTGGGCAGCTTTCTACGAAGATTGGACATGACCTGAGTTTATGCCTGGGAAAACTATTAGTAAATTGCCGCGACACTGAAACCCTTCCTATCCTGACACGTCGGCGACGCGTGCGGTCTGTCAGACAAACCGCACAACCCCAACCAAGTGCGCGGTCCCCTGTAGCAGCGGCGCAAGCCGCGTCGGCGACACACACGGTATGCCTGACACACCGCACACCCCCGGACGTGGCTCGCGCCGCTGCTACAGGGGTGATGCAAGCCGCGTCGGCGGCACACACGGTATGCCTGACGCACCGCACACCCCCGGACGCGTGCGCTGTCCCTGTAGCAGCGGCGCAAGCCGCGTCGGCGGCACATACGGTATGCCTGACACACCGCACAACCCCGGGCGCGGCTCGCGCCGCTGCTACGGGTACGCAGGGGCATCGGTTTTTTTCATCATGGGTGGAGAGCGATTTTGGACAACGCGTTGAAGTTCTATATAGACGGTCGCTGGGTCGAGCCCTCCGGCGCGCGGCGCCTGGCGGTGATCAACCCGGCCACCGAGCAGGCCTTTGCCGAAATCGCCTTGGGTGAGCAGGCTGATGTCGATGCAGCCGTTGCGGCGGCGCGGCGGGCCTTTGCCGAGTTTGCCTTTACCACTCCAGCCGAGCGCAAGGCGCTGCTCGAACGAATTCTCGAGTCGTTCATGGCCCGCTACGACGACATCGCCGCCGCCATCATGCAGGAAGTCGGCGCGCCGCAGGCCCTGGCCCATGACTGGCAGGCCGGCATCGGCAAGCGGCACTTGGAGCAGATGCTGCGTACCCTGGACAGCTTCGAGTTTCGCAAGAGCCGCGGCACCACGCTGATCAACCAAGAACCCGTTGGCGTGGTGGCCTTGATCACCCCCTGGAACTGGCCGATCAACCAGATCGCCTGCAAAGTGGCACCCGCCTTGGCAGCCGGCTGCACCCTGGTCCTCAAACCCAGCGAAATCGCGCCGATCAACGCACTCATTTTCGCTGAAGTGATGCACGACGCCGGAGTGCCCGCGGGTGTGTTCAACCTGATCAATGGCGACGGCCCCACTGTGGGTGCCGCCATGGCGTGTCATCCGGACGTGGACATGGTCTCGTTCACCGGCTCGACCCGGGCCGGCGTGGAAGTGGCGCGCCTGGCCGCGCCGACGGTCAAGCGCGTGCATCAGGAACTGGGCGGTAAGTCAGCGAACATCCTGCTCGACGATGTGGACCTGCAGGCGGCCGTGACGGCGGGGGTCAACGGCTGTTTCGGCAACAGCGGCCAGTCCTGCAACGCACCGACACGCATGCTGGTGCCCGCCGCGCTGCACGATCGCGCCGTGGCCATCGCTCGCCAGGCGGCATCGACCCATCGAGTCGGCGCGCCCGACGATCCTTCGACAACCCTGGGCCCGGTCATCAGCGAGCGGCAATACCGGGCGATCCAGCGGATGATCGCCATCGGCATCGACGAAGGCGCGCAGTTGGTGTGCGGCGGCCTGGGCCGGCCAGCCGGTCTGGGCACTGGCTACTACGTGCAGCCGACGATCTTCGCCGGGGTGGATGCGCAGATGACCATTGCCCGCGAAGAGATCTTCGGCCCGGTGCTGGTGATCCAGCCGTATGCCGATGAACAGGACGCGGTGCGCATGGCCAATGACAGCGTGTTCGGGCTGGCGGCGCACGTACAGTCAGCGAGCCTGGAGCGCGCTCGCCAGGTGGCCTTGCAGATGCGCGCCGGGAGTGTCTACATCAACTACCCCAGCTGGGATCCCGCAGCCCCATTCGGGGGTTACAAGCAGTCCGGCAATGGCCGCGAATATGCCGAGTGGGGCCTGGAAGCGTTTCTGGAGGTGAAGGGAATCGTCGGCTGGGGGGCCTGAAACACCGCAGCGTCACCCCGCCTTGATCAGATCCGCGATGCGCTCGGCGATCATGATGGTCGGCACGTTGGTGTTGGCGCACGGAATCGCCGGCATCAGCGACGCATCGCACACCCGCAATCCCGTCACGCCGATCACCCGACCATCGCTCGAGGTCACGGCTTGGGGATCGTCCGCCCGGCCCATGCGGCAGGTACCCGACGGATGCCAGGTGCCACCCACGTTGGCTCGCACGAATTCGCTCAATGCTCGATCGTCGGCCAACAGCTTGTCCAGGGTGACCCCTTGGGTCACCAGGCCACGCACCACCCATCCGCGCAAGGGGCCGGCTATGTCCAGCAGCAGGCTTAACACCCCGCGCTGCAAGGCATTGAAGCGTCCCGGCATGGCCACCTTGGCCACCCTTGGCGAGTAGCTCGATGGAAACACCACGGAGCGCAATGGGTTCAGGCCCGGTGCCGACAACGTCTCGGCGCCCATGCGCAGGGCCTGCTTCAAACGCTGCAGGTCGCGTGCTTCGGACAGCATCGAAAAACGGACATCCGGTTCCTGCAACGGATCCAGCGACGTCACCTGCACCCGTCCGCGCGAGTAGGATTTATTCACCCAGAAGAACATCGTGCCCAAACGGTAACCCACCGAATGCCAGCCGGAACGCGAGAGGATCGCCCCGTGCATGTCACCCGGCACAGTGCCCGGCAGCCCGGATGAAAAACGCACGATCGCCTGTTCGTGATGCTCGTCGACGTGCGGCGTGCGTCCTTGTGTCGTCAGCAGCGCCGACACAGCGATCGACGGATGCTCCATCAGATTGCCGCCCACGCCTGGCCGGTCTGCCACCAGCGGCACGCCCAGGTCCAGCAATTGGTCCAGCGGTCCGACCCCGCTGCGGATCAACAGCGCTGGACTGTGGATCGCCCCGGCACAGACGATCACCTCTGCCGCGTGCAGCTCTTCGACCGCGCCAGCCCGATCCAGCACGCGCGCACCGACGGCCTGCGTGCCCCTGAACAACACACGGTCCACCACACACTCGGTACGCAGCGTCAGGTTGGGCCGCGCACGAACCTCGTTGGTGAGGTAGCACACTGACACCGGAATCCGCTCGCCCTGCTCGCTCACCCCGATCGCGCCCACGTAGACGCCATCCTGCCACTCTCCGTTCTGGTCCGCCCGAATGGGCAAGCCACGGGACGCCAACACCCCCATGACCGCCTTGACGAAGGGCGACAGGAACGCCGGTGCCGTACGCCGGATGCGCACCGGTCCGGTATCACCGTGCAAGGGTCCGCTGAAATCACAGTCGGTTTCCAGCTTGCGAAAGTACGGCAGGCAGCTGTCCCAGCTCCAGCCCTCGGCGCCCAACCGTCCCCACTCATCGTAGTCGTCCGGCGCACCGCGATTGGTCATCAGCGCATTGATCGCCGAGCCACCCCCGAGCAGGCGCGCCTGCTCGTAGCGACGACTGCCCTGGGCGGCCATGCGCGCGGTCAGGCGCTGCCAGATGTTGCGTACATCCAGATAGGCACGACCGGGGTACCGGCTGGCAATGGCCGCGGGCATCTTGCCCGGCGCAATGTCACGCCCCGCTTCCACCAGGCACACGCGCTTGTTCGGGTCTTCGGACAGCCGCGCGGCCAGCACGCAGCCCGCGCTGCCACCGCCGAGAATCAGATAGTCGATCACGCTTGCGGCCGCCTTACTGGACGAATTTCAACCAACGGTCCTTGGCGGCAATGCCTTCGGCCGACGACCACCACTCTTCGGACATCAGCGCCTGCTTGGCGGCGTTTTCCGGCGAGCTCGGCAGCTCCTTGCCCCGTTCGGCGCTGAGCTTGCCGGTGGCGAAGGCGGCCGGGTTGCCTGGCCCGTAATCGATGTACTTGGGCAGGTCGGCCTGCAGCTCGGGCGACACAGCAGTGTCGACGAACTTGACCGCCTGGGCCAGGTTCGGCGCGTTCTTGAGAATGCACAGCTGGGTGTTCTGCAGGATGCCGTCGTTGTAGGTGAAGTCGACATCGGCGTTGTCTTTCTTCACCGCACCCACGCGGCCGTTCCAGATCATCAGCATGTCCACTTCACCGTCATTGAGCAGCTGCGCCGACTGCCCGCCTGAACTCCACCACACGGCAATGTCCGGCTTGATCTGGGCCAGGCGCTTGTAGGCGCGGTCGACGTCCAGCGGGTAGAGCTTGTCGCGCGGCACACCGTCGGAGATCAGCGCCGCTTCCAGGGTGCCCATGGGGTCGTTGCGCAAGGCGCGGGTGCCGGGGAAGTCCTTGACGTTCCAGAAGTCGGCCCAGCTCTGCGGCACCTTCTTCAGGGTCTTGGTGTTGTAGCCCAGGACCGAGGAATAGAACTCATAGGCCACCGAATACGGCGTGCGATAGGCTTCGGGCATGCCCTTTACGTTGGGCATCTTCGCCAGGTCCAGCGGTTCGATCAGGCCTTCGCGGCCGCCGCGGAGGCAGTTCGAAGGTGGGGTGTCGATCACGTCCCACACCGGCTTGCCGGTTTCGCCCTGGGCCTTGACCATGGGCCAGGCGTCCGGAACGCTGTCCTGCTTGATGGTGATACCCAGCAGTTTGGCGGCCGGGTCGAGGATGGCCTTGGTTTGCGCTTCCTGGTAGACGCCACCTTGGGAGACGAAGGTAATCTGCTCGGCCTGAGCGGTCGTTGCGCACGCCATGGCCACGTACAACAGGGATAGAACAGCACCGAAAGACAAGGTTTTCATGGCAAATCATCCTGTAGGTAGATTAATTCGGCAGCGACAAAAACCTCGACGGGTAACCCATGTTTGCACCGGTTCTGTATTTTTGTTCGACCGAGCGGGATCGCTGGAAGGTACAAGACGAAAACCCAGGACGACAATGCACCATTAGTCAGTATCACCATGATCTCAGGTTATGAGCCCCAACCCCGGCACACCCCCTGTAGCAGCGGCGCAAGCCGCGTCACCGACGCCGCGGTACACCTGACCCACCGCATGGACCCCAAACGCAAAACAAGCCCCTGTAGCAGCGGCGCGAGCCGCGTCACCAACGCCGTGGTACACCTGACCCACCGCATGCAGGCCGGACGCGGCTCGCGCCGCTGCTACGGGACGCAGGTGCCGGTCAGCCGTGTTCCAGCATAGCGAACGGCAATCGTTGGCCAAGCGCCTCGCGCAGGTAATGCATGAAGGCGACGATGCGCTGGGGCGTGTGACCCCGTTGCTGGTACACCGCGTACACGTCGGCCTGCGGCGCCTGGTGGTCGGTCAGCAGCGCCTGCAACCGGCCACTCTCCAGATGCGCCTGCACATCCCAGCGCGAGCGCAGGATCACACCGTGACCGTCCAGCGCCCAGCCCAGCGCCACCTCGCCGTCATTGCTCGACAGCGTCCCAGTGACCTTGTGCGCATAGTCGCGGCCGTCCTTGTGAAAGCGCCAGATGGCGTAATCGCTGCCGAACTGGCGCAGCACGATGCAATTGTGCGCCGCCAGATCGGCCACCTGAGTCGGTGCAGGCATGTTCTCAAGGTATCCGGGCGCCGCGCACAGCACCCGTGGATTCTCCAGCAGACGGATGGCGATGAGCCGTGAATCGGGCGGCTCGCCCATGAACACACCCAGGTCGAACTGATCGTCGAGCAGACTCATCGGCTGGCTGCTCAGCTCCAGGGACACTTCCAATTCAGGGTGCAGGCGCGCAAATGTCGAGACCACCCGGGCCAGGTGCCTGCGGCCAAAGCCCAGGGTGGCATTGATCCGCAACCGGCCATGCAGCGTCGGCTGACGCGTACCCAGCGCACTTTCCAGTTCATCGAGCTGGCGCAGAATCGGCCGCCCGCCCTCCAGGTACAGCTCGCCTTCGGGGGTCAGCGACAAGCGTCGCGTCGTGCGTTGCAGTAACTGCACGCCCAGGCGCTGCTCCAGCTGGCTCAGACGCTTGCTCACCGCCGGCAGTGAAAGACCCAAGTGGCGCGCGACGTCGGTCAGGCTGGCGCGAGTCGCCACCTGCTGAAAGAAGCTCAGGTCATCGATCATGCTCATGGATTGTTTACCTGAATCTAAGAATGGCTTAACCGGCAGGCCAATTATTAATCCTTTGACACTGATTACACTGAGTCCACAGGTTCATCAACCCATGCATCAATGACTGGAGTGCAGCATGAGCAAGTCCACTTACAAGATCGCGGTGATCCCCGGTGACGGCATCGGCAAGGAAGTCATGCCCGAAGGGGTTCGCGTGCTCGACGCCGTGGCCGCCCGCCACGACCTGCACTTGCAGTGGGACTGGTTCGACTTCGCCAGTGCCGATTACTACCTGGCTCACGGCAAGATGATGCCCGATGACTGGTTCGAAACGCTCAAGGGCTACGACGCGATCTACTTCGGTGCCGTGGGCTGGCCCGATGTGGTGCCCGACCATGTTTCGCTGTGGGATTCGCTGCTGCAATTCCGCCGCGAGTTCGACCAGTACGTCAACCTGCGTCCCTGCCGCTTGATGCCTGGGGTCAAGGCACCACTGGCCAATCGCAAGCCTGGCGACATCGATTTCTGGGTTGTGCGCGAGAACACCGAAGGCGAGTACTCCAGCGTAGGCGGCAAGATGTTCCCCGGCACCGACCGCGAGATCGTCCTTCAGGAAACGGTGATGACCCGCGTTGGCGTGGACCGCATTCTCAAGTTCGCCTACGACCTGGCGCAAAGCCGACCCAAGAAGCACCTGACCTCGGCGACCAAATCCAACGGCATTGCCATCACCATGCCGTACTGGGACGAACGCGTGGCCGAAATGGGCAAGCAGTACCCGGACGTCAACGTCGACAAGTACCACATCGACATTCTCACGGCCAACTTCGTGCTGCACCCGGACTGGTTCGATGTGGTGGTGGCCAGCAACCTGTTCGGCGACATCCTCTCCGACCTGGGTCCGGCCTGCACCGGCACCATCGGTATTGCGCCGTCGGCCAACATCAACCCGGAGCGCACCTTCCCCAGCCTGTTCGAACCGGTGCACGGCTCGGCGCCGGACATCGCCGGCAAGGGCGTGGCCAATCCGATCGGGCAGATCTGGTGCGGCGCCATGATGCTCGAACACCTCGGCCATCCGGAGGCAGGTGCGGCAGTTCTGGCGGCCATCGAAAAGGTCCTGGCCATGGGCCCTGAACAGGCGCCCCTTACCGCCGATATCGGCGGCACCGGTACCACCCGCGCCTTGGGCGAGGCCATCGCCGCCGCCTGTTGACGCCACAGTACCTCTGACGCACCCCAGCGCCCCTGTGGGAGCGGGCTCTGCCCGCGAAACAGGCACCGCAGTGTGTCGGGTGTACCGCGGTGAAGCCTTCGCGGGCAGAGCCCGCTCCCACAAGGTCCCAATGCTCCACAGGCTATCAGCAGTGCGCCGTGGGAAAAGGCTATCACCGCTCCCCTGTGGGAGCGGGCTCTGCCCGCGAAACAAGCGCCGCAGTGCGTCAGGTGTACTGCAGTGAAGCCTTCGCGGGCAGAGCCCGCTCCCACAAGGTGCCAATGCTCCACAGATTATCGGCAGTGCGCCGTGGGAAAAGGCTATCACCGCTCCCTGTGGGAGCGGGCTCTGCCCGCGAAAAAAACACCGCAGTACCCCTGACACACCACAGCGCCCCTGTGGGAGCGGGCTCCGCCCGCGAAAAAAACACCGCAGTACCCCTGACACACCACAGCGCCCCTGTGGGAGCGGGCTCTGCCCGCGAAGCAAGCGCTGCGGTACCTCTGACACACCGCGGCGCCCCGTTCGCGGGCAGAGCCCGCTCCCACAGAGTCTTGCTCCCACACGGCACCGCTCTTACGGACGACTGTTCTGTTTGACCCGCTCGATTCGGGAGAATGTTGCGCCGCGATCTGGCATCGTCGGTGTAAACCCCGATGGTCCATGAGAGCCCGCCTTATGACGCTGCTGTTCAAAGTCCCCGACGAGCGTGCGTCGGCCTGGAAAGCCTTGTTCGCCGAGCATGCACCGGATATCCCCCTGCGCTTCTGGCCGGACATCGGCGACCCGGCGCAGGTGCGCTATTTCGCGGCCTGGCAGCCGCCTGCGGACCTGTATAAGCAATTCCCGCAGTTGCAGGTTGTGTTTGCCACCTCGGCGGGGGTCGACCAGTTCGACCTTGCCCATGTGCCCGAATCGGTCAGCGTGGTGCGCATGCTCGACCCCGGCATCGCCCAAGGCATCATCGAGTACGTCGGCTTCGCCGTGCTGGGCCTGCATCGACAGATGCCAACCTACCTGCAGCAACAGCGCCAAGGCGTATGGAAGACCCATCCACTGCTGGCCGCCGGCAAGCGTCGGGTAGGTGTGATGGGCCTGGGCAACCTGGGCCAGGCGGCATTGCAAGCGCTGCGCCCGTTCGGCTTCGCCTTGAGTGGCTGGTCACGCACACTCAAGACCCTCCCGGACGTACGCTGCTACGGCGGCCGCGACCAGTTGCCGGAGTTCCTGGGCAACTGCGACATCCTGCTGTGCCTGTTGCCCCTGACCAGCGACACGGCCGGCATCCTCGATGCCCGGACCTTCGCCGCGCTGCCCGCGGGCGCGAGCCTGATCAACCTGGGCCGTGGTGGCCATCTGGTGGAAGCGGACTTGTTGGCGGCGCTGGACTCGGGCCATCTGGCCCATGCAATCGTCGATGTGCTGCAAGAAGAGCCGCCACGCAGCGATCACCCCTTCCTCGACCATCCGAAAATCTGGCTGACCCCGCACATCGGCGCCATGACCGATCCGCACTCGGCCTTCGAGGTACTGCTGGAGAACATCCGCAGGCATCAACGAGGTGAGGGCATGGTCGGTCTTGTGGAACCGGGCACCGGCTATTAGCGGCAAACCTGTGGCAGCCACATAGAGGGCTGCCACAGGTCAGGCGCTTCAGTGCTTCTTCGGTGTACTCGGATTGATCATCCGCGACAGGCCCAGGTTCTTCAGGGCCAGCTGCAGCGAGCTGTGGATAACTTGCGGGTTGTCGATCTTGCTCAACTGGGCCAGCAGTTCCTTGGCCTTGCTCAGATTGACCTGACGCAGCATCCACTTCACTTTCGGCAAGTTGGTAGCGTTCATCGACAGGCTGTCGAAACCCATCGCCATCAACAGTATCGCCGCAGCCGGGTCGCCGGCCATTTCGCCACAGATGCTCACCGGCTTGCCTTCGGCATGCGCCTCGGTGACCACATGCTGCAGAGCCTGCAGCACGGCCGGGTGCAGGTAATCGTAGAGGTCGGCCACGCGCGGGTTGTTGCGGTCCACAGCCAGCAGGTATTGGGTCAGGTCGTTCGAGCCCACCGAAAGGAAGTCGACCTGGCGCGCCAGCTCCTTGGTCAGATACACCGCCGCAGGGATCTCGATCATCACGCCCACCGGCGGCATCGGCACGTCGGTGCCCTCGTCGCGCACCTCGCCCCAGGCCCGGTGAATCAGGTGCAGAGCCTCTTCCAGCTCGTGGGTCCCCGAGATCATCGGCAGCAGGATGCGCAGGTTGTTCAAACCCTCGCTGGCCTTGAGCATGGCGCGGGCCTGCACGAGGAAGATTTCCGGGTGGTCGAGGGTCACGCGGATGCCGCGCCAGCCCAGGAACGGGTTCTCTTCCTTGATGGGGAAATACGACAGCGACTTGTCGCCGCCAATGTCCAGACTGCGCATGGTCACCGGCAGCGGGTGGAAGGCGGCCAACTGTTCACGGTAGATGGCCAGCTGTTCCTTCTCGCTGGGGAAGCGCTGGTTGATCATGAACGGCACTTCGGTGCGGTACAGGCCCACGCCCTCGGCGCCGCGCTGCTGCGCACGGGCCACATCGGCCAGCAGACCGGTGTTGACCCACAGCGGCATGCGGTGGCCGTCGAGGGTCACGCAGGGCAATTCGCGCAGGGCGTCTAGGCCCAGCGCCAGTTGCCGCTCCTCCTCGACCACATCGGCGAACTGCTTGCTGAGAATGTCGCTGGGGTTGGTGTAGACCTCGCCGTGGTAGCCATCGACGATCATCTTGATGCCATCGACCTTGGAATACGGCAGGTCGACCAGGCCCATCACCGTCGGGATGCCCATGGCGCGCGCCAGGATGGCAACGTGGGAGTTGCCCGAGCCCAGGACCGACACCAGGCCCACCAGCTTGCCTTCCGGCACCTCGCCGAGCATTGCCGGCGACAGTTCTTCGCTGATCAGGATGGTGTTGTCGGGGTAGACTAGGGTTTGCTGACGCGCCTCCTGCAGGTAGGCGAGCAGGCGCCGCCCCAGGTCCTTGACGTCGGAGGCGCGCTCGCGCAGGTAGGCGTCGTCCATCAATTCGAAACGGTTGACGTGCTCGGTGACGACGTGGCGCAGCGCACCCTGGGCCCATTGCCCGGTCTTGATCACGTTGGTCACTTCGCTGCCCAGCGAAGCGTCATCGAGCATCATCAGGTAGACGTCGAACAGCGCCCGCTCTTCGGGGCGCAGCTGGGTGGCCAGTTTCGCCGACAGGGTGCGCATGTCGTTGCGCACGCCTTCCAGCGCGTTCTGGAACAACGCCAGTTCGGCATCGATGTCGCTGACACTCTTGTCGGGCACCACGTCCAGGTCGGCCGGCGGCAGCATGACCACTGCGGTCCCCACGGCCGCGCCGGGCGAACCGGGCACGCCGACGAAGCGCGCTTCCTGGATGCCCTTGCCCTGACGTCCCAGGCCACGGATCGAGCCGGTGGCTTCGGCGTGAGCGATCACCCCCGCCAATTGCGCGCTCATGGTGACCAGAAAGGCTTCTTCGCCCTCGTCGAACTGACGCCGCTCCTTTTGCTGGATCACCAGCACCCCCACCACGCGCCGGTGGTGAATGATCGGCGTGCCGAGGAAGGACGCGTAGCGCTCCTCGCCGGTTTCGGCAAAGTAGCGATAACGCGGGTGGCCGGCGGCGTTTTCCAGGTTGAGCGGTTCTTCGCGCGTGCCCACCAGGCCTACAAGGCCTTCGTTAGGGGCCATGCTGACCTTGCCGATGGAGCGCTTGTTGAGGCCTTCGGTGGCCATCAGCACGAAGCGATTGGTTTCCAGATCCAGCAGGTACACCGAGCAGACCTGGCTGCCCATGGCTTCCTTGACGCGTTGCACAATGATCCCCAGCGCCGACTTGAGATCCTTGGCGGAGTTGACTTCCTGGACGATCTTGCGCAGCGTATTGAGCATGGCTCGGGGTCGAACTCCGTCGTCAGTCGCGCGAGAGAAGGCGCGGGGCTAGCTCTTTGAGCGCGCGTCTGTAGACCTCGCGCTTGAATGTCACTACCTGGCCCAGCGGGTACCAATAGCTGACCCAGCGCCAGCCATCGAACTCGGGTTTGCCGGTCAGGTCCATGCGCACGCGCTGCTCGTTGGATACCAGGCGCAGCAGGAACCATTTCTGTTTCTGGCCGATGCACAACGGTTGGCTGTGCGTGCGCACCAGGCGTTGGGGTAGACGATAACGCAACCAGCCGCGGGTGCAGGCAAGTATTTCTACATCCTGGCGTTCCAGCCCGACTTCTTCATTCAGCTCGCGGTACAAGGCCTCTTCCGGCGTTTCCTGAGGGTTGATACCCCCTTGCGGAAATTGCCAGGCGTCCTGATTGATACGCCGAGCCCATAGCACCTGACCGGCGTCATTGGTGAGAATGATGCCAACGTTAGGGCGAAAACCATCGGGGTCGATCACGGCAACAACCTCGTAAACGCATGTTCTGGCATTGTTCCACAAAGCCTGTGAAGGCAGCAACGACGCCGCGTAGCTTATGTGCACGCATGTGAAAAGTCCGTATTCTGTGGGCCTTTTCCCCATTTAATGCGAGTCATTTCATGCGCCTGGCCCTATTCGACCTCGACAACACGCTGCTCGGCGGCGACAGCGACCATGCCTGGGGTGATTATCTGTGCGCCCGCGGCATTCTCGATGCCGACACCTACAAGGCACGCAACGATGAGTTCTATCAGGACTACCTGGCAGGCCGTCTGGACTTGAATGAGTACCTGAACTTCACCCTGGAAATCCTCGCGGCGACCGACGTGGCGCAACTGGATGAATGGCATCGCGATTTCATGCGTGACTGCATCGAGCCGATCATGCTGCCCAAGGCCGCCGCCTTGCTGCAACAGCATCGCGACGCGGGCGACAAGCTGGTGATCATCACCGCCACCAACCGCTTCGTGACCGGCCCGATCGCCGAGCGCCTGGGCGTGGAAACGCTGCTGGCCACCGAAGTGGAAAGCGTCGACGGCCGCTACACCGGTCGCAGCTTCGATGTGCCCTGCTTCAAGGAAGGCAAGGTCACGCGCCTGAACCGCTGGCTGGAAGAAAACGGCTACGATCTGCACGACAGCTATTTCTACAGCGACTCGATGAACGATCTGCCACTGCTGGAGCAAGTGACCCACCCGGTGGTGGTCGACCCGGACCCCCGCCTGCACGAAGAAGCCAAGCGCCGCGGCTGGAAGGAAATCTCCCTGCGCTGATAACTGCTCACTGCTCACTGTGGGAGCGGGCTCTGCCCGCGAAGAATGCGCCGCGGTCTGCCTGACTGTGGGAGCGGACTCTGCCCGCGAAGAATGCGCTGCGGTCTGTCTGACTGTGGGAGCGGGCTTGCCCGCGAAGAATGCGCCGCGGTCTGCCTGACTGTGGGAGCGGGCTTGCCCGCGAAGAATGCGCCGCGGTCTGCCTGACTGTGGGAGCGGGCTTGCCCGCGAAGAATGCGCCGCGGTCTGCCTGACTGTGGGAGCGGGCTTGCCCGCGAAGAATGCGCCGCGGTCTGTCTGATCCACCGCGAGGTTCTCTTCGCGGGCAGAGCCCGCTCCCACAGGGATCGCGGCCAACCGTAGGAGCGGTCATCGGCCGCGAAGAATACGCCGCGGTCTGCCTGAATGCGCAGCCTCAGGCAGGCTTGGTCACCATCAGTCCGATGATCGACAAAAGCACCACCACTGCCATGGTCGCGATGATCAAGACATTGCGCCGCTTGGCCGCAACGACGACCTCATCGAGTCCCGTCGCCAGACGCAGGCGATTCACCCGATTGATCAGCAGCAGCCAGACCCCACCGCCGATCACATACAACACCGCGGCGGTGAGAATCCAGGTTTGCCCCAAAGGCCAGCCGACCCGGTGCACCAGCCACCAGCCGGTCACTGGAAAACTCACCAGGCTCACGGCCATGACCACCCAGGCGTACACCCAGGGCCGTTGCAGGGTACTGGCGAAGGGCAGCCGGTCGCCGCCTTTCCAACTGCGCCAGGCACGGTAGATGACGGCCACCACGCTGCCCAGCAGCACGACCGTAGCAGCGACGTGAAATACTTTCAAAATCGCCAGGCTTTCCATGACGCGTGATCCCTATGGGCATTGACGATTCATCATCGACAAGCGTAGCACCCGTCGAGTTCACCCTGTGGGAGCGGGGCGGGCGGCTGAGCCCTCTGCCCGCGAATGGCCCACCACGCCAGGCACCGCATCACTACCCAGAAACAACCGATAAGCCGGGGTCGCTCTTGTGGGAGTGGGCTCTGCCCGCGAATGACCCACCACGGACTCAAGCCAGGCCCTGCATCACTACCCAGAAACAACTGATAAGCCGGGGTCGCTCTTGTGGGAGCGGGGCGGGCGGCGAGCCCTCTGCCCGCGAATGGCACACTACGGACTCAATCCAGGCACCGCATCACTACCCCAGAAACAACTGATAAGCCGGGTTGTCCGTCTCGTCCCAGAACGGGTAGCCGATTTCGGCCAGCGCGCCGGCCACCAGATGGCGCTCCTCTTCAGGCACCTGTAGCCCAGCCACCACACGCCCATCGGCGGCGCCGTGGTTGCGGTAGTGGAACATCGAGATGTTCCAGCGCCCGCCCAGCTTGTCGAGGAAGTTGAACAGCGCACCCGGACGCTCCGGGAACTCGAAGCGCAGGACCATCTCGTCGCTGACCCGGACCGCATGGCCACCGACCATATGACGAATGTGCAGCTTGGCCAGCTCGTTGTCGGTCAGGTCCAGCACCGGGAAGCCATGGGATTGCAGCGTCTGCACCAGCACCGCCCGCGGATCCCGCTCGGGGTGGGTCTGCACGCCGACGAAAATGTGTGCCTCGTGACCGGTGTGGTAGCGGTAGTTGAACTCGGTGATCTGCCGTTTGCCGATGGCTTCGCAGAAGGCCTTGAAGCTGCCCGGACGCTCGGGAATGGTCACCGCGATAATGGCTTCGCGCCCCTCGCCCAGCTCGGCCCGCTCGGCCACGTGGCGCAGCCGGTCGAAGTTGACGTTGGCACCCGAATCGATCGCTACCAGGGTCTGCCCCGACACACCTCGTGCCTCGACGTACTTCTTGATCCCCGCCACCCCGAGCGCGCCGGCAGGTTCGGTGATCGAGCGGGTATCGTCGTAGATGTCCTTGATCGCCGCACAGATCTCGTCGGTGCTGACGGTGATCACTTCGTCCACGTGATCCTTGCAGATCTCGAAGGTGTACTGGCCGATCTGCGCCACCGCCACACCGTCGGCGAACAACCCGACCTGCGGCAGCACCACGCGCTCACCGGCACGCATGGCTTGCTGCAGGCAGTTGGAATCGTCCGGCTCGACGCCGATGACCTTGATGCCCGGCCGCAGGTACTTGACGTACGCGGCGATGCCCGCGATCAGACCGCCGCCGCCCACCGGCACGAAGATCGCGTCGAGATCGCCCGGATGCTGACGCAGAATCTCCATCGCCACCGTGCCCTGGCCGGCGATGGTGTACGGGTCGTCGTAGGGATGGATGTAGACCATGCCCTGCTCGTCCACCAGCTTGAGCGAATGAGCCAGGGCCTCGGGAAACGAGTCGCCGTGCAGCACCACGATGCCGCCGCGCGAACGCACGCCTTCGATCTTGATCTCGGGGGTGGTGTTGGGCATCACGATGGTGGCCTTGATCCCCAGCTCGCGCGCCGCCAGCGCCAGGCCCTGGGCATGGTTGCCGGCCGAGGCGGTGACGACGCCACGGGCCAGTTCCTCTGCGCTGAGCTGCGCCAGCTTGTTGTAGGCGCCGCGAATCTTGAACGAGAACACCGGCTGCAAGTCTTCGCGCTTGAGCAGAATCTTGTTGTTCAGGCGCTCGGACAGCTGCCCGGCGGGCTGCAAAGGGGTTTCCACCGCAACGTCGTAGACGCGCGAGGTGAGGATCATCTTTACGTACTGTTCGAGCATGGCGGACATCACTGACGATAACGGGCAGGGCCGACGAGTCTAAGCCAACGACCACGGCAAAACCAAGGTTTTGCCCTTATAATGCGCGCCTTCGGGGCCACAACCACTAGAGCCCCAACTGCCGCTGCGGAGCTTGCATGACCCAGGACCAACTCAAACAGGCCGTCGCCCAGGCTGCCGTGGATTTCATTCTGCCCAAGCTGGGCGAAAAGAGCGTCGTCGGCGTGGGCACCGGGTCCACCGCCAACTGCTTCATCGACGCGCTGGCGCAGCACAAAAGCGCCTTCGACGGCGCCGTGGCCAGCTCCGAAGCGACCGCGGCCAGGCTCAAGGGCCATGGCATTCCGGTGTACGAACTCAACAGTGTGGGCGACCTGGAGTTCTACGTCGACGGCGCAGATGAAAGCGACGAGCACCTGAACCTGATCAAGGGCGGCGGCGCTGCGTTGACCCGCGAGAAGATCGTCGCGGCCGTGGCCACCACGTTCATCTGTATCGCCGACGGCAGCAAGCTGGTGCCGGTGCTGGGCGAGTTTCCGCTGCCGGTGGAAGTCATCCCGATGGCCCGCAGCCATGTCGCGCGCCAGCTGGTGAAACTGGGCGGCGACCCGGTCTACCGCGAGGGTGTGGTGACCGACAACGGCAACATCATCATCGACGTGTACAACATGCAGATCACCGACCCGGTGGCGTTGGAAACACAGATCAACGCCATCGTCGGCGTGGTCACCAATGGCCTGTTCGCCGCCCGCCCGGCCGATGTGCTGCTGCTGGGCGCCAGCGAAGGCGTCAAGACCCTCACCCGCCCCACCTGACCCTCGATTGTGGGAGCGGGTCTTGCCCGCGAAGGACACACTGCGCTGTACCTGACACACCGCAGCTTGTGGGAGCGGGCTCTGCCCGCGAAGGACACACTGCGCTGTACCTGATACACCGCAGCTTGTGGGAGCGGGCTCTGCCCGCGAAGAACACGCTGCGCTGTACCTGATACACCGCAGCTTGTGGGAGCGGGCTCTGCCCGCGAAGAACACGCTGCGCTGTACCTGACACACCGCAGCTTGTGGGAGCGGGCTCTGCCCGCGAAGGACACACTGCGCTGTACCTGATACACCGCAGCTTGTGGGAGCGGGCTCTGCCCGCGAAGAACACGCTGCGCTGTACCTGACACACCGCAGCTTGTGGGAGCGGGCTCTGCCCGCGAAGGGCGCGCCGCGGCGTCTCTGACACACCCCAGATGTGGGAGCGGGGCTCCGCCCCGCTCCCACAAGGGTCACTGTACAGCCATAAAAAAACACATCTATCCATATTCCCAATCGTTAGTTCATTTAAATTTAACAAACGATTAGGGTATATGAACCGGACCACCGGACCTGCGTACATCCAAGCAAGGCGACATACGCCCTGCATGACGTGAGGACGGTATGGTCAACCACTCGATTTCCCTCGAACACCCCCAACCACAGACAACAACCGACAACGGCCCGGCACTCTTGCCTGCGCAGATCCTGCGCAACGACGCCGACGCACTCGAAGCCGCGCAGGCGCTTGCCGCCAGTGCCCGCACCCACGCTGCCAGGCGAGACCAGCAACGTGAACTGCCCTGGCCACTGATCGAGCAGTTCACCGCCAGCGGCCTGGGCAGCATCACCGTGCCACGCGCCTTCGGTGGCCCCGACGTCAGTTTCGTGACCCTGGCCGAGGTCTTCCGCGTCATCAGCGCCGCCGATCCAGCTCTGGGGCAGATCCCACAGAACCATTTCGGCATCTTGCAGATGCTGCGCGGCACCGCTACCGAAGCGCAGCAGCACGCGCTATTCACTGCCGTGCTCGGAGGCGCGCGCATCGGCAACGGCGGCCCTGAACGCGGCGCCCGCAACACGTTGGAAATCAACACCCGCATCGTCCGCGACGATGACGGCGGGCGAATCAGCGGGCAAAAGTTCTACTCCACCGGCGCGCTGTTCGCCCACTGGGTAGCAGTCAAGGCCGTGGACGATGAACAGCGTCTGGTTATGGCGTTCGTACGCCGCGGCACACCTGGCCTGCGCATCGTCGACGACTGGTCCGGCTTCGGCCAGCGCACCACCGCCAGCGGCACTGTCGTGCTCGAAAATGCGCACGTACCCGACGCCCATGTGGTGCAGATCTGGCGCCAGGCACAGCAACCGAACATTCAGGGCGCCGTGTCGCAACTGATGCAGGCCGCCATCGACGCCGGGATTGCCGAAGCGGCGATCGACGACACCATCGCCTTCGTCCGGGAAAAATCGCGCCCGTGGATCGATGCCGGGGTCGAGCGTGCCAGCGATGATCCGTTCGTGATCGCCGACATCGGTCGCTTGAAGCTGGAACTGCACGCCGCGCAGGCACTGCTGCGCAAGGCCGCCCGCGCGCTCGACCAGATTGGCCAGGGGCCGGTGGACGCCGCCCTCGCCGGCCAGGCCTCGATCGCCGTGGCCGAGGCCAAGGTGATCACCACCGAAGTCGCCCTGCAGGCCAGTGAAAAGCTTTTCGAGCTGGCCGGCAGCCGCGCCACCCTCGCCGAGTTCAACCTCGACCGTCACTGGCGCAACGCCCGCGTGCACACCCTGCACGATCCCGTGCGCTGGAAATATCACGCCGTCGGCGCCTATCACCTGAACGGCAGCCTGCCTGCACGCCATTCCTGGATTTGACCAGACCGCTGGAGATCAGCATGAGCTCATTGCCCCACCCCCTCGACGGCGTCGCACGCATCGCCAACGATCAGCAGGCGCTGGAGGTTGCCCGGCAGCTGGCCCCCCAGTTGCAGCACGACAGCGCCCTGCGCGACCGCGAGCGGCAGTTGCCCCACACCGAACTGACGCTGTTCTCCCGCTCCGGCCTGGGTGGCATCAGTGTGCCCAGGGCGTTCGGCGGAGCCGGTGTGTCCAACGTGACCCTGGCCCAGGTCATCGCTCTGCTGGCGGCTGCCGACGGCTCGCTGGGACAGATCCCGCAGAATCACTTCTATGCCCTGGAAGTGCTGCGCATCAACGGCAGCCCGGCGCAGCAGCAGCGCCTGTACGCCGATGTGCTGGCAGGCCAGCGGCTGGGCAACGCCCTGGCCGAACTCGGCACCCGCACCGCCCACGACCGCACTACGCGCCTGACCCGCGACGGCGACGGTTTCCGCATCAATGGCCGCAAGTTCTACGCCACCGGCGCGCTGTATGCCCAATGCATTCCCACTTCGGTGATCGATGAACAGGGCGTACAGCAACTGGCCTTCGTGCCCGCCGACAGTGCCGGAGTCCAGGTCATCGACGACTGGAGCGGCTTCGGCCAGCGCACCACGGGCAGCGGCTCGGTGGTGTTCGACAACGTCTGGGTCAGCGCCGACGCCATCGTACCGTTTCAAAGCGCGTTCGAACGGCCCACTACGGTCGGCCCGTTCGCGCAGATTCTTCACGCCGCGATCGACACCGGCATCGCGCGCGGGGCATTCGAGGACGCATTGCAATTCGTCCGCACCCGTACCCGGCCGTGGATCGACGCGACCAGCGACAAGGCAGTGGAAGATCCGCTGTCGCTCAAGAGCTTCGGCCATCTGGCCATCCGCCTGCACGCCGCCGAAGCGCTGCTGGAGCGTGCCGGCGAAATCCTCGACAAAGCCCAGGTCGAGCCCACCGCCGAACACGTTGGCGCCGCCTCGATCGCCGTGGCCGAAGCCCGCGCCCTCAGCACCGAAATTTCCCTGACCGCCGGTAGCACCCTGTTCGAACTGGCGGGCAGCCAGGCCACCCTGGCCGAGCATGGCCTGGACCGGCACTGGCGCAACGCCCGCGTGCACACCCTGCACGACCCGGTGCGCTGGAAGTACCACGCGATCGGCAACTACTACCTCAACGACCAGCTGCCACCCCGCCGGGGGACGATCTGATGAGCAAGAAGCAGATCCTCCTCAACGCCTTCAACATGAACTGCGTGGGCCACATCAACCACGGCCTGTGGACCCATCCGCGCGACACGTCGAGCCAGTACAAGACCTTGGAATACTGGACCGAGCTGGCCCAATTGCTGGAGCGCGGTCTGTTCGATGGGCTGTTCATCGCCGACATCGTCGGGGTCTACGACATCTATCAGGATTCGGTCGATGTGACCTTGAAGGAGTCGATCCAGCTGCCGGTCAACGACCCGTTGCTGCTGGTATCGGCCATGGCCGCGGTCACCCGCCACTTGGGTTTCGGCCTGACCGCCAACCTCACCTACGAAGCGCCCTATCTGTTCGCCCGACGCCTGTCCACGCTCGATCACCTGACCCGCGGTCGGGTCGGCTGGAACATCGTCACCGGCTACCTGGACAGTGCGGCCAAGGCCATGGGCCTGACCCAGCAGGTGGAGCACGACCGCCGTTACGATCAGGCCGACGAATACCTGGAGGTGCTCTACAAGCTCTGGGAAGGCAGCTGGGAAGACGACGCTGTCGTCGAAGACCGCGAGCGGCGCATCTACGCCCAGCCGGAAAAGGTCCACAAGGTGCAGCATGAAGGCGAGTTCTACCGGGTCCAGGGTTACCACCTCTGTGAACCCTCGCCACAGCGCACACCGCTGCTGTTCCAGGCCGGCAGCTCGTCACGGGGCCTGCAGTTCGCCGGTCAGCATGCCGAATGCGTGTTCATCAGCGGACAGAACAAGCAGGCCACCCGCGCCCAGGTGGACAAGGTGCGCGACGCAGCCCGCGCAGCCGGCCGCGATCCCCAGGCCGTGAAGGTCTTTATGGGCATCACGGTCATCGTCGCTGCCACCCAGGCCCAGGCCTGGGCCAAGCATGACGAATACCTGAGCTACGCCAGCGCCGAGGCCGGCGTCGCCCACTTCGCCGCCTCCACCGCGATCGACTTTGCCCGCTACGAACTCGACGAGCCCATTCAGTACGTGAAGGGCAACGCCATCGAATCGGCCACCAAGACCCTGCAGAACAACGACTGGACCCGCCGCAAACTGCTCGACCAGCACGCTCTGGGCGGACGCTACATCACCTTGGTCGGCGACCCGGAACAGGTTGCCGACGAACTCGAAGCCTGGATCGCCGAGACCGGCCTGGACGGGTTCAACCTGACCCGCACGGTCACGCCGGAAAGCTACGTCGACTTCATCGATCTGGTGATTCCGGTGCTTCAGGCGCGCGGTTCGTACAAGACCGCCTATGCCCAGGGCACGTTGCGCGAAAAGGTCTTCGGCCAAGGCCCGGGGTTGCCCGAGGGGCATGCCGGTTTCAGTTGCAAGCGCGGTGCTTGACCGGGCCTCTTCGCGGCAGAGGCCCTCCCAACCCCACAAAAACCAATGGACCAACACCATGCTCAAACCCACCCTGCTACTCGCCCTCACCCTCCTCACCGGCCTGGCCCACGCCGCCGATGACAAGCCCCTGATCGTCGGCACCACCGCCGCCTTCGCCATTCCCCTGGAAACCGCCGTGGAGGAAGCCAAGAAACAAGGTCTGACCGTCAAGCTGGTGGAGTTCACCGACTGGATCGCGCCCAACGTCAGCCTGGCCGCCGGCGACATCGACGTGAACTACTTCCAGCACATCCCCTTTCTGGAAAACGCCAATACCCAGGCCGGTACCGACCTGGTGCCCTATGCACCGGGCATCATCAACAACGTCGGGCTGTATTCCAAACGCTACAAAAGCTTTGACGAGCTGCCCAAGGGCGCCAGCGTGGCCATCGCCAACGACCCGATCAACAGCGGTCGCGGCCTGCAACTGCTGGCCAAGGCCGGCTTGATCACCCTCAAGCCGGGGGTTGGCTACAAGGCCACCGAAGACGACATCCTCACCAACCCCAAGGGCATCAAGATTCTTCAGGTCGAAGCCGTGCAACTGGTGCGCGCCTACGACGACGCCGATCTGGTGCAGGGCTACCCGGCCTACATCCGCCTGGCCAAGACCTTCGATGCCGGCTCGGCCTTGCTGTTCGACGGCCTCGACCATCCCGAGTACGTGATCCAGTTCGTGATCAAGCCCGAGCGCAAGGATGATCCGCGCCTGGCCAAGTTCGTGGATATCTACCAACACTCGCCCGTCGTGCGCGCTTCGCTCGACAAGATCAACGGCAAGCTCTACCAAGTCGGCTGGAAGGAGTGAGTATGCCCACCACCAATGTCCAACGCCGTCTGGCCGATACCGCCGGCCTTGCCCGGCAGCCTGCCGAACCCCTGGAGCTGCACCCGCAACTGGCCAACAGCCTGGTGCGCTTCATCGGCGTCGGCAAGACCTATGAGGGCGCGCAGGGTCCGGTGCAGGCCTTGCAAGGTATCGACCTGACCATCGAGCGGGGTGAAGTGTTCGGCATCATCGGCCGCAGCGGCGCCGGCAAGTCGTCGCTGATCCGCACCATCAACCGGCTGGAACAGCCCAGCAGTGGGCGCGTGCTGATCGATCAGGTGGACATCGGTGATTTCGACGAGGATCGCCTGGTGGCGCTGCGGCGACGCATCGGCATGATCTTCCAGCACTTCAACCTGATGTCGGCGAAAACCGTGTGGCAGAACGTCGAGCTGCCGCTCAAGGTCGCCGGCGTGCCCCAGGCCGAGCGCTGGCGCAAGGTCGGTGAACTGCTCGAACTGGTCGGCCTGCAGGGCAAGCGCGACGCGTACCCGGCGCAGCTGTCCGGCGGGCAGAAGCAGCGCGTCGGCATCGCCCGCGCGCTGGTCCACGACCCGCAGATCCTGCTGTGCGACGAAGCCACTTCGGCGCTGGATCCGGAGACCACCGAATCGATCCTGGCGCTGTTGCGCGACATCAATTGGCGCCTGGGGCTGACGATCATTTTGATCACCCACGAAATGGCCGTGATCCGTGCCATCTGCGACCGCGTGGTGGTGCTCGAGGGCGGCCAGGTGGTCGAGCAGGGGCCAGTGTGGCAGGTCTTCGGCGACCCTCGGCATGAGGTCAGCCGCACTCTGCTGGCACCGTTGCAACACGGCCTGTCCGATGAGCTGCGAGCACGTCTGCGCAGTACGGCGCCGACACCCGAGGCCGCGCTGGTGTTGCGCTTGGGCGTAACCGGGGCACAGACGGGTGAAGCGGATCTATCCTCGCTGTTCAACCTGCTGGGCGGGCAGGTCAGCCTGCTGCAGGGCGGGATCGAACGCATTCAAGGGCGGGCGCTGGGCAGCCTGGTCGTGGCGGTGAGCAATTCGCCCCATGACCGTGAGCATCTGCTGCAGCGCGCCCGGCAATGGGCACAACAGGTAGAGGAGCTGGGCTATGTGGTTTGACCGTCTGCTGCAGGGCGCCCTCGACACCTTGTTGATGGTGGGCGTTTCGTCGTTGATCGCGTTGCCGGTGGGAGTCGTGATGGCGGTGGTGCTGGTCACCAGCGACCGAGGCGGCATTTACCAGGCGCCGGCGCTGAACCGCGTGCTGGGCGCGTTCGTCAATCTGTTCAGGTCGGTGCCGTTCCTGATCCTGATGGTGGCGCTGATACCGTTCACTCGGTTGATCGTGGGTACCACCTATGGGGTGTGGGCGGCGGTGGTGCCGTTGACCATCGCTGCGACGCCGTTCTTTGCGCGCATCGCCGAGGTCAGCCTGCGTGAGGTCGACCATGGCCTGATCGAGGCCGCGCAGGCCATGGGCTGCCGACGCTGGCACATCATCTGGCACGTGCTGCTGCCCGAGGCGCGGCCCGGCATCGTCGCCGGTTTCACCATCACCGTGGTGACCATGATCAACTCATCGGCCATGGCAGGCGCCATCGGTGCCGGTGGGCTGGGCGACATCGCCTACCGCTATGGCTACCAGCGTTTCGACAGTCAGATCATGCTCACGGTGATCGTCCTGCTGGTGGCCCTGGTGACCTTGATCCAGTTCAGCGGCGACCGGCTGGCGCGGGTGCTCAACAAGCGCTAGTTCCCATACCGCAGCGCCCCCTTCGCGGGCAGAGCCCGCTCCCACAGGGTTACGCGTTCCTTGTGGGAGCGGGGCGGGCGGCCGAGCCCTCTACCCGCGAAGAGGCCCTGCCAGACACCTCAAATCATCAGGCCTCCTTCCCCTCGCCCTCACCTTCCTTGATCCGGTACCAGGCCACATACAGCGCCGGTAGGAACAACAGGGTCAGCAAGGTCGCCACCACGATCCCGCCGATCATCGCGTAGGCCATCGGCCCCCAGAACACCTCACGAGCGATCGGGATCATGCCCAAACTGGCCGCCGCTGCGGTGAGCAGGATCGGCCGACGACGATGCTCGGTCGCCTCCAGCACCGCGTCCCAGGGCTTGTAGCCATCACGCTCGTAGGCATCGATCTGGGTCACCAGAATCACCGAGTTGCGGATGATGATACCGATCAGGGCCAATATCCCCAGGATCGCCACGAAGCCCATGGGCGTCCCGGTCGGCACCAACGCCAACACCACCCCGATGATGCCCAGCGGCGCCACGCTGGCCACCAGGAACATCTTCTGCACACTGTGCAGCTGAATCATCAGGAAGGTCGCCATCAGGAACAGCATCAACGGCACCACCTTGGCGATCGGGCCCTGCGCCTTGCCGCTTTCCTCGACCGTACCGCCGGTGGCCACCTTGTAGCCCACCGGCAGGTCTGCGGCGAATTTCTCGATCTCGGGCTTGAGCTGGGCCACCAGGTCGGTCGGCTGGATATCGTCGCTGACCGCCGCCTTCAAGGTGATGGTCGGCAGGCGATCACGCCGCCACACCAGCGGCTGCTCCAGCTCGTAGCGCACGGTGGCGAACGCCAAGAGCGGAATCGACGTCCCGCTGGGCGTGACGATCTGCAGGTTCTGCAGGGTTTCCGGCGAGCCACGCTCGGCATCGTTGGCCCGGCCCACCACGTTGACCAGGTAGATATCGTCGTTGACCTGGGTCACCGCCGAACCGCTGACGATGGTGTTCATCAGCTTCGCCACGTCCTCGGACGACAACCCCAACTGCCGGGCCTTGTCCTGGGCGATGTCGATGCGCAGCACTTTGCCCGGCTCGTTCCAGTCGTAGATCATTTCGCCGATGTGCGCGTTGTGGTCCAGCAAGGTGGCCAGTTCGATGGCGTGCTTGCGCACCTGATCGATGTCCTTGCCGCTGACCCGGTACTGGATCGGCCGCCCCACGGGTGGACCCATTTCCAGCGCCTGAACATAGGTGCCGATGCCCACGAAGTCGTCACGCAGACGCTTTTTCAGACGCTCGGTCAAGGCCCCGCGCTCTTCCAGACCCTTGCTGACGATCACCAACTGGGCGTAGTAAGGGTTCTCCAGTTGCTGGTCCAAAGGCAGGTAGAAACGAATCGCGCCCTGACCGATGTAGGTGCTCCAGCGAACGATGTCCGGATCATCCTTGAGCGTCGCTTCCAGGCGATCGACCGCCTGGCGCGTCTCGTTGATCGAGGCGTTCTGCGGCAGATTCAGGTCCACCAGAATTTCCGGCCGGTCGGACGAGGGAAAGAACTGGTTCTGCACGAAGCGCATGCAGAACAGTGCGACGGCGAACAGCAGCAACGTGCCGATGATCGTCAGCCAACGGTGGCGCATGCAGCCCAGCAGCCCACTGTGGAACCAGCGCGCGACGCGCCCGGGCTGCTCCGGCTTGGGTTTGACGTTCTTGCTCAGGATATGCACGCCGATGACCGGCGCGAACAGCACCGCCACCACCCACGACACCAGCATGGCCACCGCAATCACGGCAAACAGGGTGAAGGTGTACTCACCTGCCGAGCTGGCGTTCAAACCGATCGGCACGAAGCCCGCCACGGTGACCAGCGTGCCGGTGAGCATCGGGAATGCGGTGGAGGTGTAGGCGAAGGTAGCCGCTTCCTCCTTGCTGTCACCTGCCTCCAGGCGGGTGACCATCATCTCCACGGTGATCATCGCATCGTCGACCAGCAGGCCCAGGGCGATGATCAACGCCCCCAGGGAAATACGCTGCATGGTGATGCCGCTGTACTCCATGAACACGAAGACCATGGCCAGCACCAACGGAATCGAGCAGGCCACGACCAGACCGGCGCGCACGCCGAGGCTGACGAAGCTGACGATCAGCACGATCACCACGGCCTCGAACAACGCGCTGGTGAACCCACCGACCGCCTTCTCGACCACCTCGGCCTGGTCCGACACCTTGTGCACACCCACGCCCACGGGCAGTTGCGCGGTCAACTCGTCCATGCGCTTGTGCAGCGCGGTACCGAATTCCTGAATGTTGCCGCCGTCCTTCATGGCGATGGCCAGGCCGATGGCAGGCTGGCCGTTGTAGCGGAACATCGGCGCGGCCGGGTCCTTGTAGCCACGTTCGATGTCGGCGATGTCGGTCAGCCGATAGAAACGGTCGTTGAGCCTGAGGTTGACCGTTTCCAGGTCCTTCTCGGACTTGAACTGCCCCGAGGTTCGCACCGAAATGCGCTCTGGTCCCGCCTCGATCACACCCGCCGGCGTCACTGCGTTCTGCGCCTGAAGCGCACCCACCACCTGTTGCTGATCCAGGCCCAGCGCTGCGAGTTTACGCGTGGAGAAATTCAGGTAGATGACTTCGTCCTGCTGACCTACCAGCTGGACCTTGCCCAGGTTGTCGACCTGGCGAATCTCGGCGCGCACCTGTTCCACGTAGTCGCGCAGCTGCCGCATGCTCAGGCCGTCGGCGGTGAAGGCATAGATGGAGCCGAACACGTCACCGAACTCATCGTTGAACGACGGTCCCTGCAAGCCTTGGGGAAAGGTCGCGCGAATGTCGTCGACCTTCTTGCGCACCTGGTACCAGATCTGCGGGATCGCCTTGGCACTGGTGGTATCGCGCAGGTACACGAACACCGTGGACTCGCCGGGGCGGGTGTAGCTCTTCACGTAGTCCAGCGAGTCCAGCTCTTCGAGCTTCTTCTCGATGCGGTCGGTGACCTGCTTGAGCGTCTCTTCCTGAGTCGCCCCGGGCCAGCGGCTCTGGATGACCATGGTCTTGATGGCGAACGCCGGGTCTTCTTCACGGCCCAGGTTGAAATAGGAAAACACGCCCATCAGCAGGCCGACGAACATCAGGTACCAGACGAAGGACTGGTGCTTGAGCGCCCAGTCGGACAGGTTGAAACTTCCCTTCATTGCCGGCTCGCCTCGTCCAGTTTGATTTTCTGCCCAGGTTTCAGGCTATTGACGCCAGCGCTGACCACGCGCTCGCCCGCCTGCACACCGCTGCCCACCACCACGATGCCACGGTCGCGGCTGAGCACGGTGACCGGTTGCGGGTTCACGGTCTTGTTCTGGACGTCCACCCGCCACACCTGGGTCTTGCCGTCGATCTCCTGCACGGCGGTTTCCGGCAGCTCCAGGCGCTGCGCGATGCTTGAACTCAAGGTGACGCTGATCGCCGTACCCAGGCGCAGGCCCGCAGGGCTCTCACGCAGGGTCAGGCGTGCGCGACGGGTACGCGTGGAGCTGTCGGGGCGTGGTTCCAGCTCGCGCAAGGTGCCCGTGGTCGCAACGCTGGGGTCAAGCTGGGACTGCACGTGGAATTCCACGCCGGCAGGCAGGGTCTCGGCGAGCCCGGCGGGCAGGTCGATGACCGCCTCCTTGACGTCGGGACGGGCGAGGACCACCACTTCTTCACCGGCGCTGACCACCTGCCCGACTTCCACCTTCCACTGGTTGACCACCGCGGCATGGTCGGCACGCAGTTCGCTGTAGCTCAACTGGTCCTTGGCCTGGCTGACGGCGGCCTTGGCCTGATCGAGCGAAGACTGGGTGGTTTTCAGGTCGGTCTGGGCGATGTCCAGCCCGGCCTGCGCACCGACGCCACGGTCGAACAGTTCCTGCTGACGTCGCGCGTTGGCCTGGGCGTTGATGAACTGCGCCTGGACGCGGGCCAGATCGCCCTGATTGGCGCGCAACTGGTTCTGCTGGTCGGTGGGGTCGAGGGTGGCCAGCAACTGGTTTTTCTCCACCTGGCTGCCGACATCCACCGCCCGGCGGGCAATGCGTCCGGACACGCGGAAACCCAAGGTGCTTTCATAGCGCGCCTGGATATTACCGGCGAAGCGACCCAGGCTTTGCTGGTCCAGGCCCTCGACCTCCACCGACAACACCGGACGGATGGGCTCGGGGGCCGGCTCTTCCTTCGAACAGCCTGCCAGCAACAGCACGGCCGCAGACAACGCGATCACCGCTTTCATGGCTGACGCTCCTGGGCAATTTCCACCTGCATGTCGGGATGCAACAACTGGCCCCCGGCCACCACCACACGGTCGCCATTGTTCAAGCCATTGGCGATCACCACCTTGGCAGTCAGGTAACGGCCCACCTCGACCTTGCGCAGACTGACCTTGTCGCCTTCCCCGACCACCCACACGGCAGGCTCTTCGATATCCTTGGTCAGCGCCGACCACGGCAGTT